>NZ_ATYW01000011.1 GCF_000427885.1 Glycomyces tenuis DSM 44171 | reverse complement strand
TCGGGGTCGTCCTGGTTGTTGCAGACGTCGCCGTTGATGGTGAACTGGCCGGGCGCGGTCGAGCTGCCCGAGCCGACGAAGCCGAAGACCTCGCGGCTCTGGCCGGAGGCGATGGAGCCGTTCCATCCGACGTCGGAGCCGGTGAAGGTCGAGCCGCTCTGGCTCCAGTCGACGTTCCAGGCGCTCTGGACGGAGGTGCCGGAGGGGAAGTCCCAGGCGATCTCCCAGCCGTTGATCGGCTCGTCGGCGGTGACGACGATGTTGGCCTGGAAACCCCCGCCCCAGCTGCTGATGACGTTGTAGTCGACCTCGCATCCCGCTTCGGCGGACGCCTGGTTCGCCGAGGCGATGGTCAAGGCGCCGGCACCGAGCGCGGCGACGGCCGCGGCGGTGACCGCCAGCCTTCTACGCCTTCGATGTACTTGCATAATTCGATGTCCTTCGTGTTCGGGGTCCCTGCCGCGGGTGCGGCTTGAACGGGGGTCCCGTTGGGTTATGGCTAGTGCGAAATCGTGTGAGGGTTCGGTTGCAGCTAGGGAAGCGCTCCCAAGCGATGTATCGATAATCTCCGATGTTTGGATGGGCTGTCAAGGTTTTCGCGGCAATATTTCAGGAAGGTTTCCGTTGGCAAGCGCTTGACACCGTGAAACCGCTCCCGCGCAAGGGAATTCGGATCGCCGCTCGGACTGGAAATTCCACCGGGCTCCGGCGCCCTCCGAGGCGCCGTTCGGACGCAAGGAAAACGGTGGGAACCGCTGATGCGGCTCCCACCGTTGTGGATCGAGGCGCTGCCGTTGCGCCTCACCCGGCCGTCGCTGCGGATCCCGGGTCAGCAGGTCGCGGCGTCGAAGGCCGGACTAGAGCGGCGGGTAGGCGTTCGCGAGGAGCTCGGCGAACTGCTCGGAGGACCAGTGGCCCGACAGGGGCATGTTGTCCCTGGCGCCCGAGGGGTTGTTCCCGTTGCGGGGGTTGCCCTGGTAGTCCGGGTCGCACATCTCGTCGAAGCCCTTGCCCTCGTCGTTCGGAATTTCTTCAGAAGCGCCGTCGGACTCGCCCGGAGGCTTGATCCACACGTAGGCGTCGATCCACGCCTCGGGCGAGGCCTGGGGACGCTCGCCGAGGCCGGCTCCGGCCTGGTTGCACCAGTTGCCCTTCTGGATGCGCTGGTCGATCCTGGACTCGTCGACGAAGGTCGCCGGGTCCGTGGAGCTGGACGGTCCGCTCGGCCGGTAGTCGCCGCCCCAGCCGTTGCGGCTGGTGTCGATCAGCATGCCGATGTTCTCGTTGAAGCCGTTGGCGATCAACTCCTCGCGAAGGGCCTGCGTGAAGTCCTTCTCGTTGTTGAAGTCGTTCCAGTCGACCCACTTGACATCGGGGTTCTGGTTCAGCGGGGTGCCGCCGACGTTCTCGTCCACTGCCCAGTGGGGCTCCTCCAGCACCGAGTAGTTCGCGGTGTTCGAGATGAAGCCGTGGATGTCGTCCGCGGTCATGCCGTTCATGCCGATGAGCGAGCCGAACATCTCCGCCGAGGCGTGGAAGTTGTCGTACTCGGGGTTCTCGTCCCCCCAGCCGATCCAGCCGTGGTGGCCGGCGTCGATGTAGTTGTAGGTGTTCGGCAGCGCACCGAGCTCCGCGGCGGCGTAGGAGATGCCGTCCTGGTAGTTGCCGTTGGCGAGCATCTCGTCGCACTTCTCGGTCGCCGTCTCGCGCGGCGAGACGTTCGTGACGAGGTTCGGCAGCGAGTCGATCTCGATCACGTTGACGATCCTGAGGTCGGCATAGGCCGGGTCGCTCATGATGCTGACGATCTCGTCGATGTACTCGGTCTTGTACGCGTCGATCTCGTCCGGTCCGAGCTGGCCGTTGGAGGCCAGGGCGGCGCAGTCGCGGCCCGGCAGGTTGTAGATGACGACCTGGATGAGGTCGGCGCCCTGGGCGACGGCCTCGTCGAGGTGCTCCTGAAGGCCCCAGCCGCCGGTCGAACCCGGGTCGCCGTCGCCGTGGACGGTGGGAGTGGAGTCCATCCACACGCCGGTCGGCTGGTCGGCGATGGCCTCGCCGCCCGGCTCGGCGGCGGCCTGCTCGGCCCACTGCGGGTTGACGTAGACCTGGGCGCCCTCGTACGGGTTGTCGACCTTCCCCTGCGCGGCGTCGACGTCTCCTGGGTTCTCCTCGGCGCCGGCGCTGCTCGCCGTCGCGGCCGCGATCGAACCGGCGACGAGCGCACTTGCGGCGAGCGCGCTGAGCGCTATTCGCCTCTTCTTGCTTCGACGTACTGTCATGTGAATCCCTGATTCTGTCCGGGTTTGCCGTTGCCGGGAGCGGCCCAGGTCCGCCGGACTCGACCGGACGTGAGGGAAGCGCTCCCAACTGCTACATCGAAGTTTGCCGATGTATCACTGTGATGTCAAGGGGCTCGCTCCCATATTTCCAACAAATTTCCGATTGGCGGCATCTGTGGGCACTCAGGGTGTTCATCCGGCTTCAAAGCGTGGACATTTGCCCATATAGGAGTTAATTCATTCTAAAAAGGATTTTTACACCGACGCGGCGGTCGCGGGGCACGAAAAACGCCGGTCGCCGCGCGCTTCGTCCCGGGTGTGCCCCGGGGAGCTGCGCGGCACCGGCGTGCCTTCAACTTGCCAAGTCTGGTGACCGCGAGGCTGTGGCCCCGCGTTCGGTGGTGTCCGAGCGCCTAGGCGCCCGGCCCGGAATCGAAGCCCTGAGCGCCGTTCTCGCCTTCGAGCAGGGCGCGGACCTCGGACTCCCGGAACCGCCGGTGACCACCGGGTGTGCGGATGCTGCCGATCCGACCGGCCGCGGCCCAGCGCGTCACCGTCTTGGGATCGACGCGGAACAGCGAGGCCACTTCGCCGGGCGTGAGTAGGCGGTCCTCGGTCTCCATGATTCCATCCTCCCCGTGATGAATACTCACTTCGTGCGGTTAAACCCATTACATCACTATTCAGTCAAACCTGCCATGAGTTCTTGCACATACTTTCGGTCGGTAGGTTTTGCCTGAAAGTACCAGGCGTAAGGCCCTGGCTCTCAGGGCTCTTTTCAGCCCTCTGGACGGCTTGTGGTATCAGCCGGGGACAGTCCCGGAGGAAAGCCTTCGACTATTCTCGACTGGTGGACGAGATCGACCGGACCATCGTGAACCTGCTGCGCGCCGACGGGCGGACCTCATACGCCGAGCTGGCGCGCCGAGTCGGTCTCACCGCCCCCTCCGTGCAGGACCGGGTGACCAAGCTCGAGAAGAACGGCGTCATCACCGGCTACCAGGCCGTCGTCGACCCCGAGGCCGTCGGCCTGGGCATCACCGCGCTCATAGGCATCATCCCCGATTCGAGCGCCGACCACATCGAGATCTGCGACAGGCTGCGCGCCATGACGGAGATCGAGTCGTGCTACTTCCTCGCCGGCGTCGAGTGCTACCAGCTCAAGGTCCGCGTCCCCAAGATGGCCGACCTCGAGCGGCTCATCCACCGCCTCGGCGGCATCCCCGGCGTCGCGCAGACCCGCACCACCATCACCTTGTCGACGAAATGGGAGGACCGGCCCCAGCCCGTCGGGGCGGAGGACGGCCGTGGAATCGATTGACCGGAGCGCGGACCGCGCCTGGGCGCACTGGGCCATCACCGCCGTCGAGGCCGACGCCAACCGCAGCGCCGACACCCACCTGCTGCCCTTCCCGCTGCCGCCCGAATGGGGCGTCGACCTCTACCTGAAGGACGAGTCGGCGCACCCGACCGGCTCGCTCAAGCACCGCCTGGCCCGCTCGCTGTTCCTGTACGCGATCTGCAACGGCTGGATCGGCGAGGGCACCACCGTCATCGAGGCCTCCAGCGGGTCCACGGCCGTCAGCGAGGCCTACTTCGCCCGCATCCTCGGGCTGCCGTTCATCGCCGTCATGCCCGCCTCGACGAGCCGCTCGAAGATCGCCCAGATCGAGTTCTACGGCGGCAAGGCCCACCTGGCCGCCGACCCGGCCGCCGCCACCGCCGAGGCCAGGCGCCTCGCCGAGGAGACCGGCGGGCACTTCATGGACCAGTTCACCTACGCCGAGCGGGCCACCGACTGGCGGGGGAACAACAACATCGCGGAGTCGATCTTCGAGCAGATGCGCCTGGAGCCGCACCCGATCCCCGCGTGGGTCGTCGTCGGCGCCGGCACCGGCGGGACCTCGGCCACCATCGGCCGGTACACGCGGTACCGCTGCTACGACACGCGGCTGTGCGTGGCCGACCCCGAGCACTCCGCGTACTTCTCCGGCTGGCGCGACGGCGATCCGGCCGCGAAGGCGGAGCGCGGCTCGCGCATCGAGGGCGTGGGGCGGCCGTACTGGGCGGCCTCGTTCATGCCCGAGCTGGTGGACCGAATGATCAAGGTGGACGACGCCGACTCGATCGCGTGCCTGCGCTGGGCCACGGAGCGCCTCGGGCGGCCCCTCGGCGGCTCGACCGGCACCAACCTCGTCGCGGCGCTCGCGCTCATCGCCGAGATGCGGGAGGCCGGGCGCACCGGAAGCGTGGTGACGCTCCTGTGCGACTCGGGGCAGCGCTACGCCACCACCTACTTCAACGACGAATGGGTCGCGGAGCAGGGCCTCGACCTCACCGCCGCCGCCGAACGGCTCGCCCCGCTCCTCCCGTCCTGACCTGCCTGTCCGGGCCCACCCGCCCCGGCCCGCCGTCCCGACTCGCCCGACCGGGTGAACGCCGCCGCCACGCCCGCCTTTCCTGTCGGACCCCCGCGCGAAGCTCGGACCTACTATTCCCCCTGTTCGGGTGGGTGGGGGTTTGGGACGGCCTTCGTCGAAGCGGTGACGGCGCGCGGCGCGCAGCCGCTCACAGGGTCGGCGTGGGGCCCTTCCCGCCGCGGCCGTCGGTGATGGCGGCCTGCCGATAGAGGTCGATGACCTTGCCGCGCTGGGAGGTCGCCGTCCATGCCGCGGCCACCATGAGCATCACGTTGAACAGGTACAGGAAGACCAGCAGGCCGACCGCGGTCGTCACCGCCTGGTAGGCGGGCCGGTCGGAGACGTTGAGGACGTAGACGCGCCCGGCGGTCTTGAGGATCTCGAGTCCGATCGCGACGGACACGGCGGCCCCGAGCACGCGCCGGACCGGCAGCGCCAGGCGGGGGAGCGCCTGGAGCAGCACGGCCGCGAGCAGCGCGTTCGCGATGAGTCCGACGAGGACGGAGACGCCGCGGATCAGCAGCGCCATGTTGCCTTCGAGCCGGTCGAGGTCGAGGAAGGCGAGGACGGCCTCGGCGCCGGCGGTGGCGCTGATCGTGATGAGCAGCAGGATAGACAGTCCGATGAGGACCATGAGGTCGATGATCCAGCGCAGGATCGGGTTGCCCGGCTGGGCGTCCAGGTCCCACACCAGCCGGATGGCCGCCCGCACCGACTGCACCCACGCGACCCCGGCGACCACCAGCGCGATCCCGGCGAAGATCGTGACCGACTGGCGCGAGTCCTCCAGCACGCCGATGTCGATCACCGGCAGGTTCGTCTCCAGCCACTGCTCGACGGTCGCGTAGATGTCGGGGGAGTTGAGCAGGTATCCGAAGATCGCCAGGGCCAGGAGGGACATCGAGAACACCGCGAAGAAGGCGTAGTAGGAGATCGCGGCGGCCAGCTGGCCGCCGTGGACGTCGCCGAAGCGGTCGGAGGCGCGCAGGGCGTGGTCGACGAAGCGCCAGCGCCGACGTGCCGAGAGCACGACACCGTCCCACCATGCCCCCAGGTCAGGGAACTTCACGCACCGATTCTGTCAAAACCGAGCCGGCCGCGTCGGCAGGTGCGGCCACGGCGTCTAGTTGATACCATACATACTATGAAACAGGCGTCGACGTATCTCACCGCCGAAGAGCTGATCGAGCTCGACAGGCACGCGAAAGCGCGTGGACTGTCACGCGCTGCAATGATCCACGACCTCATCACCGATTTCCTCCGCACCCGCACAGCGCGCCCCCGGCGGGTCTCGACCTTCGATTTCGGCGGGCCGGTCGACCCGGACGAACGGCGCCGCATCATCGGCGAGGCCTATGAGCGCCGGGCCGACCGCCGGTGATCATCGTCGCCGACACGTCCGCCCTGCTCGCGGTGTTCAATCCTCGGGACCCCGACCACGGGCGTTGCAGCGCGATGTTCAACACCACCGGCGGGTTCGTGTACTCACCGCTGGTCTTCGCCGAACTGGACCACCTGATCCGCCGCCGGGTCCACTACCAGGCCGCCAAACAGGCCTATGTAGACCTGCTCGAACGCGTCACCGGTCCCGAGGCGACCGACTACGTCGGACAGTTGTCGGTCGACGACCATCTCGCGGTGCGAGAGATCCGTGAGAAGCATGACGACATGGAACTGGATCTGGCGGACTGCTTCGCCGTGGCGCTCGCCCGAGATTGGGGCACGAACCAGATCTTCACCTTGGACGAGGGCGACTTCCGTCGACTGAGGCCGCTTGCGGACGGTTCACGGGACTTCGGGCATTTCCGGATCCTGCCCACGGACTCGGGTTCCTGACCGGCTTCAGCGGTTCAGGGGCCGCGGACGACCCATGCGTCGGGGTCTTCGAGGAGCTTGGTGACGGCGTTCGGGAGCCGGTCGGTGGCGACCTCGGTGAGGGAGACCGACTCGAGGATGTTGCGCTCGTTCACGCGCAGGGCCACCCACACGTTCGTCAGGGCCCTGGCCGAGCCGGGGTAGGTGACCTCTTCGGGCCGCTCTCCCCGCACGCCCACGAGCGGGCCGTCGACGGCCCGGATGACGTCGGCGAGGCTGATCTGCTCGCCCGGCCTGGCGAGCCGGTGGCCGCCCTCGGGGCCGCGCTTGGAGACGGCGATGCCGCCGCGCCGCAGCTGGAGCAGGATCGACTCGAGGAACTTGCGGGGTATGGCCTGGTCCTCGGCGATCTGCTCGGCCGACACCCACTGGTCGCCGTAGCCGGCGAGCGACACGGCCGCTCTCAGTGCGTAGTCGACGCGGGCGGACAAGCGCATCGGTGCTCCTCTCGAATGTCGCGCCGCCGGATGCGGGGCGCGTTATGACTGTATCTCCGCGGCCGCCGGCCCGCTCAGTCCTCGATGAGCTCACGCAGGTACGCGGCGGTCTCGGCGGCGGCCAGCTCGGGGTCGCCGGCGATGATCGCCTCGACGGCGCGGGTGTGGTCGATGTGCGGGTCCTCGCCGAGCCTGTCGCCGACGCCGGCCTTGACGATCTCGCGCAGCGAGTCGGACAGGTCGACGTACAGCTCGTGGAGGAGTCGGTTGTGGCTGGCCTCGGCGACGGCCTGGTGGAGCGCGAGGTCGGCGTCGATGAACGCCTCGGCGTCCCTGACCTCGAAGGTGGCCTCGCGTTCGGCCAGGAGGATGCGGAGCTTCTTGATGTCGGCGTCGTCGCGGCGCGCGGCGGCGAGCCGGGCGGCCTCGATCTCCAGGCCGCGGCGGACCTCCATGGTGTCGGCGGCGGTGCTGGCGGCGATGCGGCGGCGCACGGCGGCGGTGACCTCGGAGCGGCCGACGACGAAGGTGCCGGCGCCTTGGCGGATCTCGAGGAGCCCGGCGTGGGCGAGGGCGCGGACGCCCTCGCGGATGGTGTTGCGGCCGACGCCGAGCAGCTCGGCCAGTTCGCTCTCGGTGGGGATGCGCGAGCCGAGGTCCCACTCGCCGTCGCTGATCTGCCGACGCAGCTGCTCGATCACCTGATCGACGAGCGCGGACTTGCGGGTCGACTGCAATGCCACTGGCGGACCTGACCTCTCCGGAAGGGGTGGCGTGTTTCCCAACACTAGAAGGATTAAAGCAGACGGGGGCCGCGATATCGTTGACTGGCCGTTCATTCATCCCATGTATCGGCGGGCGGTGTCCCGCCTGGTCATCCTCGCTTTCGCGGTGCCTCGATCAGGGTCGGGGAACGCCGCCGCCAGTGGAAGAGAACGCTTGCCCAAACCGGTTCCCGACAGATGGAGGCGACCCGCGTGACGACCGCCGCCGACGTCGAACGAGCGAACGCGACCCGCGCTCCGCTCCTCGGCGCGTGGATGCTCGTCGCCGGCGTCGTCCTCGCCGCGTTCAACTTCCGCACCGCCGTCACCAGCGTCGGCGCGCTCCTGTCCGAACTCCAGGACGGACTCGGCATGTCCGAGACCGTCGCGGGCCTGCTCACCACCCTCCCGGTGGTCGCCTTCGCGGCCCTCGGCGCCCTCGCGCCGCGCCTGACCCGCCGCTTCGGCGCCCGCGCCGTCATCACCTTCGCGCTGCTGGGCATGAGCGCCGGCCTCGTCATCCGCGCCTACGGCGGCCACACCGTCGTGTTCCTGCTGTTCAGCCTCCTCGCGCTGGCCGCCGGCGCCATCGGCAACGTCGCCGTCCCGGTCATCGTCAAGGAGTACTTCCCGCGCGCCGTCGGCCGCATGACCACCGCCTACTCGGCGATGCTCGCCATCGGCACCAGCGTCGGCGCCTTCGCGACCGTCCCGCTCGAACGCTGGTCCGGCGACTGGCGCTTCGCGCTCGCGGCCTGGGCCGCCCCGGCGCTGCTCGCCATCGTCCCGTGGCTGCTGTGGCGCCCGCCCGCCGAGCACCCCGACGCGGGGAACGGCCACCGCCTGCACGGCGTGCACCGCTCCCGGCTCGCCTGGATGATGCTGCTCGCCTTCGGCACCCAGTCGGCGATGGCCTACATCTTCATGGGCTGGCTGACGGCGTTCCTGCGCGCCCAGGGCATGGACGCGGCCACCGCGGCGTTCATGCTCGGCCTGTTCACCCTCGTCCAGATCCCGGTGTTCATGCTCGTCCCGGTGGTCGTGGCCCGGCCCGGCCGCCAGCGGCCCGTGTTCTTCGCGCTCGCCTCGTGCTACCCGATCGGCGTGACCGGGACCTGGATGTTCGGCGGCGGGCCCTCGACGTGGCTGTGGATGGTGTTCCTGGCGATCGCGATGTCGGTCTTCCCGCTGATCCTGACCCTGTTCGCGCTGCGGGCCCGCACCTCGGCCGGGACGGCGGCGCTGTCCTCCTTCGCCCAGTCCGGCGGCTACCTCCTGGCCGGCGTCGGGCCGTTCGCCGTCGGCTGGCTGCACGGCCTGACGCACGCCTGGACGCTGCCGTTCGCGCTCGTCTACGTCCTCATGGGGATCCACATCGTGGCCGGGGTCTACATCACCCGCGACCGTTACATTGAGGATGAACTGCCCCAAACCAGCCCCCGATAGCGGTCCGCTTGCGCCCGCGTGCCACGATAGTGCCGTAGACCACACTGGCGTGGAGGTTGGGAGGCGACCGTGAGGAACGAGGTGCTGTGGCTGCCGCGGCCCGACGCGGTGGAGTCGACGAACATCGGACGGTTCGGCCAGTGGCTGTCGCGCCGCGAGGAGCGCGATCTCACCTCTTATCCGGCGCTGTGGCAGTACTCCGTCGAGCACCTGCGCCCCTTCTGGGGATCGGTCTGGGAGTACTTCGGCCTCGGCAAGACCGTGCCCGAGCACCGCGTCCTGGCCGACGAGACGATGCCGGAGACCGTCTGGTTCCCCGACGAGACCTTCAACTACGCCCGCGCGGTCCTGACCGCCCCCGGCGTCGGCGACGACGAGGTCATCGTGCGCGCCTACTCCGACACCCGGGCCCCCGTCGAGTGGACCCTCACCGACCTGCGGGAGGCCGTCGCCCGCGCCAGGGCCGGGCTCATCGGCCACGGGGTGCGGCGCGGCGACCGCGTCGCGGCCTGGATGCCCAACATCCCCGAGACCTTCGCGCTCATGCTCGCCGCCGCCAGCATCGGCGCGGTCTTCTCCAGCTGCGCCCCCGAGTTCGGCTCGCGCGCCGTCCTCGACCGCTTCTCCCAGATCGAACCGAAGGTCCTCGTCGCCGTCGACGGCTACCGCTACGGCGCCAAGGAGATCGACCGCACCGCCGAGGTCCGGGAGGTCGCCGCCGCGCTGCCCGGCCTGGCCCGCGTCGTCACGCTCCAGTACCTGGGCGCCTCCGACCCCGAAGGCGAGACCTGGGACCGGTTCTGCGCCTACGACGACGGCGTCGAGTTCGAGCCGGTCACCTTCGACCACCCGCTCTACGTCCTGTACTCCTCGGGCACGACCGGCCTGCCGAAGGCGATCGTGCACTCGCATGGCGGCATGGCGATCGAGCACGCCAAGATGCACTCGCTGCACCACGACCTGGGCGTCGGCGACCGCTTCTTCTGGTACTCCACCACCGGCTGGATGATGTGGAACTACCTGGTCTCGGCCCCGATCGTGGGCGCCGGGATCGTCCTGTTCGACGGCGCGCCCGACCCGGTGGGCATGTGGCGGCTGGCCGAGGAGTCCGGGACGACGTTCTTCGGCACCTCCGCGCCGTTCCTCATGGCCTGCCGAGCCAGGGGCGTCAAGCCCGCGCGCGAGGCGAACCTGTCGAAGGTGCGCGGGATCGGCTCGACCGGCGCGCCGCTCCCGGCGTCCGGCTTCGACTACGTCTACGGCGAGATCAGCGAGACCGCGCAGCTCCAGTCGCTGTCGGGCGGGACCGACCTGTGCACCGGATTCCTCGGCGGCGCGCCGACCGTCCCGGTGTGGCGCGGCGAGCTCTCGTGCCGGTGCCTGGGCGCGGACGTGCGCTCCTTCGACCCCGACGGCGAGCACGCGATCGGGCGCGAGGGCGAACTGGTGATCGTCTCGCCGATGCCGTCGATGCCGGTCGGCCTGTGGGGCGACCCGCTGCGGCAGCGCTACCGCGACACCTATCTCATGGACTTCCCCGGCGTGTGGCGCCACGGCGACTGGATCACCATCACCGAGCGCGGCTCGGCGGTCATCTCGGGGCGCAGCGACGCCACGCTCAACCGCGGCGGCGTCCGGATGGGCACGGCCGAGTTCTACTCGGTGGTCGAGTCCATCGAGGGCGTCGCGGACTCGCTCGTGGTGCACCTGGACGACGAGAAGGAGGACCAGCTGCTGCTGTTCGTGGCCTGCAAGGACGGGGTCGAGCTGGACGAGGCGCTGCGTCAGCGCCTCAAGCGGGCGCTGCGCGAGCAGCTCTCGCCCAGGCACGTCCCCGACGCGGTCCGGCAGATCCCGGCGGTCCCCAGGACGCTGAGCGGCAAGAAGGTCGAGATCCCGGTCAAGAAGATCCTCAAGGGCGTGGCGCCCGACGAGGCGATCTCCACCGACGCGCTGGCCAACCCGGAGGCCCTGCGAGCCTTCATCTGAACCGCGGCGAGCGGTTCCGGTTCCCCGGCCCCCGCGCCGCCGCCGAGGCGGCTTCGGGGGCCGACCTGTTACCGACGCCCGGGGCCCGGACTTCGGTTCGGGCCCCGATTCGGCGTCCCCGTCCGCCCGGTCCAGGCGTTCGCGGCCGGGGCCTCGCCGGGCGGCGGCGCGGACCACGCCACGGCCGACGCCTTGACGATTGATACCCCTAGGGGGTATGATTCCGTCATGGCTGACATCATCGACCTCGACATCACCGGGATGACGTGCTCCTCGTGCGCGGCCCGGATCGAGAAGAAGCTCAACCGGGTCGAGGGGGCCGAGGCCACCGTCAACTTCGCGACCGAACGCGCCCGCGTCTCCGTCCCCGACGGCGTCACCGCCGCCGACCTCGTCGCCGTCGTGGAGCGGACCGGCTACGGCGCCGCCCCCGTCGCCTCCGAGGCGCCCGAAGCGGAAGCGGAACCCGAGACCGACGACGCCGAGCTCCGCTCCCTGCGCCAGCGCACCGTCGGCTCGCTCGTCCTCGCCGCCCCCGTCATCGCCCTGTCGATGATCCCCGCGCTCCAGTTCGACAACTGGCAGTGGCTCACGCTCACCCTCGCCGCGCCCGTGGTCGTCTGGGGCGGCTGGCCGTTCCACCGCGTCGCCGCGATCAACCTGCGCCACCGGGCCGCGAACATGGACACGCTCGTCTCGATGGGCACCCTCGCCGCCTTCGGCTGGTCGCTGTGGGCCCTGTTCTTCGGCGACGCGGGCGCGGCCGGCATGTCCGAAGGCTTCTCGCTCACCGGCTCGGCCGAGGAGGCCTCCTCCAACACCTACCTCGAGGCCGCCGCCGGCGTCACCGCCTTCGTGCTGCTCGGCCGCTTCCTGGAGCACCGCTCCAAGCGCCAGGCCGGGGCCGCCCTGCGGGCCCTGATGGAGCTCGGCGCCAAGGACGTCGCCGTCCTCAAGGACGGCCGCGAGGTCCGCGTCCCGGTCGGCGAGCTCGCCGTCGGCGACGAGTTCGTCGTCCGCCCCGGCGAGAAGATCGCCACCGACGGCACGGTGGTCTCCGGCGCCTCGGCCGTCGACGAGTCGATGCTCACCGGCGAGTCGGTGCCCGTCGAGGCCACCGTCGGCGACACGGTCACCGGCGCCACCGTCAACGCCTCCGGGCGCCTCGTCGTGCGCGCCACCCGCGTCGGCGCCGACACCCAGCTCGCCCAGATGGCCCGCATGGTCGAGGACGCGCAGGCCTCCAAGGCCGCCGTCCAGCGCCTGGCCGACCGCATCTCCTCGGTGTTCGTGCCGATCGTCATCGGCCTCGCCCTCGCCGTCCTCATCGCCTGGGCCCTCGCCGGAGCCCCCGGCACGGCCGTCACCGCAGCCGTCGCCGTCCTGGTCATCGCCTGCCCCTGCGCGCTCGGCCTGGCCACCCCGATGGCGCTCATGATCGGCACCGGCCGCGCCGCCAAGGAGGGCATCCTGATCTCCGGTCCGGAGGTCCTCGAGTCGACCAAGCGGATCGACACGATCGTCCTCGACAAGACCGGCACCGTCACCTCCGGCGCGATGAGCGTCGTCGACTACTCCTCCGAGGAGACCCTGCGGTACGCGGGCGCCGTCGAGGACGCCTCGGAGCACCCGATCGCCCGCGCCATCGCCGCCGAGGCGCGCGAGCGGCTCGGCGAGCTGCCGCCGGTGACCGACTTCGTGAACCGGCCGGGCGTCGGCGTCGCGGGCGTCGTCGAGGGCCGCGCCGTCGAGGTCGGCCGGTCGAGCGCCGCCGCGGACACCGCCACCGTCGTCGAGGTCGTCGTGGACGGCTCGGTCGCCGGGACCGTCGCCGTCGCCGACACCGTCAAGCCCACCAGTGCGCGCGCCGTCGCCGAGCTGCGCCGCCTCGGTCTGACGCCGGTCCTGCTGACCGGCGACGCGAAGGCCGTCGCCGAGGCCGTCGCGGCCGAGGTCGGCATCGACGAGGTCATCGCGGAGACCATGCCGGAGGACAAGCTCGCGCACATCGGGCGGCTCCAGTCCGAGGGCAGGGTCGTGGCGATGGTCGGCGACGGCGTCAACGACGCCGCCGCGCTCGCCGCGGCCGACCTGGGCATCGCGATGGGCACCGGCACCGACGTGGCGATCGCCGCCAGCGACATGACGCTGGTGCGCGGGGACCTGCTGGTGGCCGTGGACGCGATCCGCCTGGCCCGGCGCACGCTGCGCACCATCAGGCAGAACCTGGTGTGGGCCTTCGGGTACAACGTCGCGGCGATCCCCTTGGCCGCCTTCGGGCTGCTGAACCCGATGGTCGCCGGGCTGGCGATGGCGTTCTCGAGCGTCTCGGTGGTGGCCAACTCGCAGCGGCTGCGGTCCTTCACCGCCGTCTCGCGCGCCGATTGACGGCGCTGCTCGGCGGCCTTCCCGCACCTGACTGATGTGGTGGGTGTGAAGGCTGTGCAGCAGCGTTGGACGAGGGGAGCAGAGGGGCCCACTTTCCTTACAGTGCAAGGGGATTCAAATAGGTGTGTGCACGATCGCACAGGCCCGGTAGTTAGTATGTCTCGTGTCGCCCCGGCAGGTTTCCCCCGTAGCCGCCGGGGCGGCGCCCTGCCTGCTCGGCGAGGCCGGCAAACGGTCTCGGAGCGGCTTCCGTGAGACGCCGGCCCGCTCCCGAGGCCGAGCCCGGCCCCCGTGCCGGAGGCTGTGCTCCAATGGTCGGCGTGACTGACGAGGAGACCGAGCCGGACGCCGCCGAAGTCGGCGTCGGGCCGTGGCCCGGGCCCTGGCCCGACGACCCCCGCCTCGACCCCGAGCTGCTCGAGCTCGGCGACCGGCGCAACGTCGTCGACGCCTACCGCTACTGGCGCCGCGAGGCGATCGTGGCCGACCTCGACGAGCGCCGCCACGACTTCCACGTCGCGATCGAGAACTGGCGCCACGACTTCAACATCGGCACCGTCGTCCGCAACGCCAACGCCTTCGCTGCCAAGGCCGTCCACATCATCGGCAAGCGCCGCTGGAACCGCCGCGGCGCGATGGTCACCGACCGCTACCAGCACGTCGAGCACCACTCGACTGTGGAGGAATTCGTCGCCTGGGCCGCCGCCGAGGGCCTCGCCGTCGTCGGCGTCGACAACCTCCCCGGCTCGGTCCCCATCGAGACGGCCTCGCTGCCGCGGCGGGCGGTCCTGGTGTTCGGCCAGGAGGGCCCCGGCCTGTCCGAGCCGGTCCGGGACGTGTGCTCGATGATCTGCTCCATCACGCAGTTCGGCTCCACGCGCTCGATCAACGCGGGCGTCGCCAGCGGCATCGCCATGCACGCCTGGATCCGCGAGCACGTGTTCGAACAACGCACGCCAGAGTGACCTCCACAGGGCTTCGAGTGCCCGGATCGGACAGCCGGTGTCGGATACCTGACGCTTTCCTGGAGGCCGTCGGCCGATGTGCCTACATTGAGCCAATGGAGTGTGACTTGAGGTAGTCTCGCCGGTGGGATGAAGCGAATACGTTGCTCCGCAGCTAGACGGCGGAGTGCTGCTGAAGTGGGGCGAAGGCGCTACGCTGATGCGCGAGGCCGACTCGCCCGGTTCGCACCGAACCGGGCGATGGAAGCACAAGGCCGAGACATATTCGTACGTTAAACTGGACGAGCCTGCGCGGGACAGACGTTTGGCCAGGTCCCTTGATGGGAGGGTGAGAATGTTGAAGAAGATTCTAACCTGGGGCGGACTGGCGTTCCTGGTGTTCTTTATCGCCTACAGGCCCGACGAGGCCGGGGGCGTGGTCAGTTCGATCGCCGGCGCGATCGGCGACGTGGGCAACGGCTTCGCGTCATTCATCACCGGTCTGGTGACCTGAGGATGAGCTCGCGATGACCGACACCGGTGCGGGCGGCTCGGCGGACAAAAAGGACACCGAGCCGCTAGAACCGCCCACTCCGCGCGCCCCCGCGGACAGCCCCGCTCCCGGCGCGGACGATCCCACGCGCGAGTTCCCCGCCGGCGCGGCCCCGGCCGCCGCCGCGAGCGACATCGACGGCGTCAGGTTCGACGACAGCCCCGCGGGCGGCTTCCTCACCGGCGGACGCCCCCTGGCCGTGCCGGACGTCCCCTCGCCGATCTCCGCCCGGTACCTCTTCCCCACCGAGAAGTACCGCGGCGAATGGCGGCGGCACTGGGTGCACCTCATGCCCTGGTACATCGTCGGCACCCTCGCGACCTTCATCATGGGCTTCGCCTCCGGGCTGCTCATGAAATGGGACTCCCCGTCCCGGGACACCGGCCTGACGATCACCATCATCGCCTGGCTGCTGATCCTCGGCTTCGTCGGCTGGAAGCTCCTCGACTGGTACATGGACCGGTTCATCCTGACCAACAAGCGGATCATGCTCATCCAGGGCGTCATCACCCGCTCGGTCGCGATGATGCCGCTCGGCCGCGTCACCGACATGAAGTACGCCCAGACGCCGATGGGCCGGATGCTCAACTACGGCGAGTTCATCATCGAGTCGGCCGGCCAGGACCAGGCGCTGCGGAACGTCCCGCACCTGCCGAACCCCAACGAGCTCTACCTCCAGATGTGCGAGGAGATGTACGAGCCCGAGGCCGTCGACGAGCGCGAGGCCGAAGAGGAAGAGGACCTCATCCCCGAGGAGATGCCGCAGAGCAAGGACGCCCGCGTCGGCGGCGACGCCTGAGCAGACGCAGCCGCCTTGTGAGGGCGGCTACTGGGTATACTCCTGCGAGTAGCCCTCGGTTGTGTCGCGTACCCATCCATTTGGCAGAATTCACCTCTGCGAAGCAACCTTCCACCGAGGGCGAGTCGTCTGTTGTTCGACCCCTCGAGGGAGACGCGTGAGCGAGGCCAAATCGTCTCAGGACGAGGAGTTCCGCGAATACGTGGCGGCGCGCTCGGCCGCGCTGCACCGTGCGGCGTACCTCCTGACGGGGAACCGGTCGACAGCGGAGGACTTGGTGCAGACGACCTTGACGAAGACCTACCTGGCGTGGGGGAGGATCCGGGCCACCGACTCGGTGGACGCCTACGCCAGGCGCATCCTCTACAACACCAACGCCTCCTGGTGGCGCAAGCGCTCCAACCACGAGAAGCCCGCCGACTTCGTCGACGACCGCCCCGACCCCTCCCGCGACTTCGCCGAGCAGGGCGCCATGCGCGACGCCATGTGGCGCCACATCACCGGCCTCCCCAAACGCCAGCGGGCCGTCCTCGTCCTGCGCTACTACGAGCACCGCACCGACGCCCAGATCGCCGAGATCCTCGGGATCTCCACCGGCACCGTCAAGAGCCAGGCCTCCCGCGCCCTCGCCGGTCTGCGCAAACGCCTCGGCACCCCCGCCTCGGCCCTCGGCCTGGGCGGCCGCTCGGAGGAGGCGAAGTGAGCGAGGACATCGAGGACCTGCTGCGCACCGAGTTCGCCGGGCGCGCCGAGTCCGCGCCGCTGTCCCATCGCGACGACCTGGCCGATGCCGCCATCGCCGGGGCCGGGCGCGTCAAGCGCCGCCGCCTCGGCGCCGCCGCCGGAGGACTCGGCCTGATCGTCTTCGGCGCCGCCGCGGCCGTGTGGCTGCCGTGGAGCGGCGACGGGCTCACCGAGCCGCCGCCGGCGGCCACCACCGTCGAAGAGGCCCAGAGCGGGCTCGACATCGAGTTCGCCGTCGAACGCGACGGCGCCTACGGCGTGGTGACCGCCGACGACGAGTACATCCCGCTGGGCTCCCCGCAGCGCCCCACCTACGTCCAGCGGCTCCAGGCCTCCTATGTGGCGAGCTCGCAGCGGTGGGTCGAGATCACCGCGCTCGACGGCAGCGAGTCGGTCGGGTACGAGCTGCCCGCCGACGAGTTCACGACCGTGGTCCGCAGCGACGCCGAGGCGTTCGCGGCCAACTACTACGACATGGACTCCGGGCGCACCGTGTACACCCTGTTCCCCGGCGACGCCCGGGGCACCGGGCACACGCCCATCCTGGAGCTGGCCCCCGAGCTCATGCTCGAGGACTGGAGCGACAGCGTCATGGTCCTCTCCGGCAGCCTCATCGACGTCACCGGCGGCGACATCGGCACCCACCACTTCAACGTCGAGTACGACTGGGGCCTGGAGACGGCCGCCGTGGCCGGCTACGAATCCGTGGTCGTCGCCGACACCTCCGATCCGCGCTACGTCTGCGTCGCCGACCTCCAGCCCGGCGTCGAGCTCGCCGAATCGGAGGAGTGCGGCTACCTCGGCGAGGGGGACACCGATGAGCTGATCACCTTCGCCAGCGTCGACGAGGCCGCCCCCGGGCTGGTGACGGAGGTCAGCGACACCTTCTTCGAGGACGGCCTGGAGACCGAGATCATCGGCGACGCGCAGGCCGAGGAGCAGCTGCTCGAATCGGAGCACCAGTTCGTCGACCCGCTCGGGCGCTGGCAGATCGCGTTCGGCCCCCAAGACGTGACGTGGGCGCTGCTCGACACCACCGGCGAGGAGGCGAGCGTCTCCCAACTGCGGCCGCCCGAAGGGGCCCTCATGCCGGTGGTGAGCCACAACTAACACCGGCGCGCGAAACCGCGGGCGTGACGTGCGGGCCTTGACATACTCGCTGCGTGGGTGAACTGGAGTACGTGCTGACGGTCGGGGTGACGCTGTTCGTCATCATGGACCCGCCGGGGATCGTGCCGATCTACCTCGCCCTGACCGGGGCGATGGATCAGCGCGAACGCAACCGCGCCGCGCTCCAGGCGACCGCCCTCTCGCTCGGCGTCATCACCCTGTTCGCGCTGCTGGGGCAGCAGATCATCAACTACCTCCACATCGACCTCGCCGCGCTCCAGGGCGCCGGAGGGCTGCTGTTGCTGCTGGTCAGCCTCCAGCTCCTCACCGGAGAGGCCGACGACCCGTCGAGCCAGGCCACCTCGAACATCGCGCTGGTGCCGCTGGGCACGCCGCTGCTGGCCGGGCCGGGCGCGATCGTCGCCGTCATCCTCTACGTGCAGCAGGCGCCCAGCCGCATCGACTACCTGTGGGTGGCGATCGCGATCGTCCTCATACACGTCGTCATCTACCTGGTGATGCGCTACTCCGGGGTGCTGGTGAAGATCCTCAGGCGCGGTGGCATCGAGGTCCTCACCCGCATCGCGGGCGTGCTGCTGGCCGCGATCGCGGTGCAGCTCATCGCCGACGCGGTCATGGGCTTCGTCGAGGTCTTCCAGAACTCCTGAGCCGTATCCCCACGGGTGATCACTGAAGCTTCCGGGGAAGGGATCCGGATCGGTTGCCCGCTCGACGTCCCGCGCCAGCGGGACTGGTCGAAGACTGGTGGGGCAGCGGTGTCGCACCCCCGCTCTAGCATTGAGTAATGACCGCGCTTCGGTATCAATACCGGATCTACCCGACGGCTCCGCAGCGGCAGATGCTGGCGCGGACGTTCGGGTGCGTGCGGACCGTGTACAACGACGCACTCAAGATTTTCCAGGACGCTTGGCGTGCCGGGAGCGTTCGGCCGTCGATGGGTGCGGTGGCGAAGGCGGTCACCACCGACGCTAAGCGGACCGCCGAGCGGGCCTGGCTGGGCGAGGTGTCGGCGGTGCCGTTGCAGCAGGCGCTGCGTGACCTGGCGACTGCTTACACGAACTTCTTCGCCTCGGTCTCAGGTCGGCGACCCGGACCGAGGGTCGGGCCGCCACGCTTCAAGAAGCGCACCGAGCGGCAGTCCGCCCGGTTCAACCGAAACGCCTTCGCCCTCAAAGCGAGTGGTCGTCTGTATGTGGCGAAGGTCGGTGACCTCCGTGTGGCCTGGTCGCGGGCCCTGCCCTCGGTCCCGTCGAGCGTGACGGTCATCAAGACCGCGACCGGCAAGTACTACGCCAGCTTCGTCGTGGCCGTCGACGACGGCGCGGAGTTGGCCGAGCCGATCACCGACCCCGAGGCGGAGACCGGAATCGACCTCGGGCTGAAAGCCTTCGCGGTGCTGCGCGGCGGCAAAGTCATCGAGAACCCGAGATTCTTCCGTCGCCTTGAACGGAAACTGAGGAAGGCACAGCGTGCCCTGTCGCGCAAGCAGCAAGGCAGCTCGAATCGAGCCAAGGCACGTGTGCGGGTCGCGAAGATCCATGAGAAGGTCAGGCACACCCGTGCCGACTGGGTCGACAAGCAGATCCACCGTATCGTCCGTGAGAACCAAGCGGTCTATGTGGAGGATCTGTGCGTCACGGGGCTCAGTCGGGGTCGGGTGGCCAAGTCGGTGCATGATGCCGCGCTGGGCATGTTCTTGGGCCGCCTAGAGTCCAAAGCACACCGCGCCGGTCGCACGTTTGTGCGCGTTGACCGGCTCTTCCCTTCCACGCGTCTGTGCTCGGCGTGCGGCGCCCTGACCGGCCCAAAGGGCCTGGAGGGCCTGTCGGTGCGGCAGCGGGTGTGCGGGTGCGGCGCGGTCCATGACCGGGATCGGAATGCCGAGATCAACATCAGGCGCGAAGGTCGGCGCCTCGTGGCCGAGGGGCTACCGGACACGTAAAACGCCTGCGGAGGGTTGGTAAGACCGGTGAAGCCCGGCACGACCCATTTGAAACAGGAACCCGACCGTAGCGGTATCGTGCCAACGGTGCCCAAGCCGGGAATCCCCATCCCGAAGGATGGGGAGGAGGTCAATGTACGGTTCAATTAACCCATGACCACGATTCTGGATCTGCCCGTACACCCTCTCGCCGTGCACGCTCCCGTCGTGCTCGTGCCGCTGCTGGTCCTGTTCGGACTGGTGTACCTGCTCGTGCCGCCGCTGCGGCGCCGCGTCGGCTGGGTCGTCGCCGCGCTGACGCTCGTCGCGCCGGCCGCCGTCTTCGGCGCCACCTGGAGCGGCGAGCAGTTCGCCGACCACCTCTACCCCGACGGCTGGCCCGAGGCCGTTCAAGAGCACCACGACCTCGGCTTCCGCCTGCTGTGGATCCTCATCGGGCTCATCCCGGTGTGGTGGCTGTTCGCCGCGCTCGAACGGGGGCGCAGGTCCGCCGCGGCCCGCGGCGGCGACGCCCCGGCCGCCGTCGGCGAGGACGGCGCCTCCGCCGGATCGGACGACCCGGCGGCCCGCGGGCGCACGGTCGTCATGGTCGTCCTCGGGATCGTCGCGCTGGCGCTGCTGGGCCTGGCCGCCTGGACGGTGTTCCAGTCCGGCGACACCGGCGCGTCGATGGTGTGGGAAGGCAGCGTCTGACGGCCTCCGGCAAGCGTCGAGCGGCCGCCCGCGCGGGCGGCCGCTTTTCATCAGCCTCTGACGATCCCGATGATGACCACGGTGAACATCAGCACCACCGCGAGCAGCGCGGTCCAGTGGGTGAACAGCTTGGCCCGCTGCTCGGCGGCGTCGATCGCGCCGTGGTCCTGCCTCGGCATCCGCCTCGGCTCGCTCGGCAGGGCCACCGACTCGACCCGCCACCCGGGGGGCGGCGGGACGTTCACCGGCGGGCCGTCGTAGCCGCCCTCGCGAACCGTGGCGTCGTCCGGCGTCCCGCTGCTGCTCATGACCGCAGCTTAGTCGGCCGAGGCGGTGTCCGAGCCGCCGGAGCGGCGGCGCCTGCGGCGACGCCGGGCCGGAGCCTCGCCGTTCGCCGCCGCGCCGTCGGCCTTCGCCTTCGACTGCGGGGCGTCCTCGGTCTTCGCCCGCGGGGCGCGCTCGGCGGCGCCCGGCCGGTCCGAGCCGCCGCGCGTGCGGCGGCGACGGCGCCCCGAGTCCCCGCCTTCGCGCTTCGTCGGCCCCTCCGACTGGCGGCGCTGGCCGCCACCGCCGCCTCCGGCGCCGCGGCGCCGGCCGCGGCCCTTCGAGCGGGACCCGCCCTCGACGTCGTCCTCGCGTTCGGCGCTCAGGCCGTCCCGGCTGCGCTGCTCGCTCGGCAGGGCCGGCGGGGCGCCCTCGGGGATGTCGAGGTCGGTGTAGAGGTGCTCGGAGGTGTGGTAGGTCTCCACCGGGTCGCCCAGGTCGAGGCCGTTGGCCTTGACGATGATCTTCCAGCGCGGCATGTCTTCCCAGGTCAGGAAGGTGATCGCGATGCCGGTGGCGCCCGCGCGGCCGGTGCGGCCGATCCGGTGGACGTACGTCTCGGCCTCTTCGGGCGAGTCGTAGTTGATGACGTGCGTGATCTCGGGGACGTCGATGCCGCGCGCGGCGACGTCGGTGGCCACGAGCACGTCGATCTTGCCCGAGCGGAAGGCCCGCAGGGCCCGCTCGCGGGCGTTCTGCCCCAGGTCGCCGTGGACGGAGCCGACCGCGAAACCGCGGAAGTCGAGCTCGTCGGCGAGCTTCTGGGCGGCCCGCTTGGTGCGGCAGAACAGGAGCGTCAGGCCGCGCTCCCGCGCCTGCAGGATGCGGGCGACCACTTCGATCTTGTTGAGCGCGTGCGTCAGGTACACCAGCTGCCGAGTGCGGGACGCGGCCTCGTCGTCGGGGCCGGTCACATCGGCGTGCACGGTGACGGGCCGGTTCATGTGCCTGCGCGAGAGCGCCATGATCGTGTCGGGCATGGTGGCGCTGAACAGCATCGTCTGGCGCTGTTCGGGCAGCAGCTTCAGGATCCGCTCGACGTCCTCGGCGAAGCCGAGGTCGAGCATCCGGTCGGCCTCGTCCAGGACGCAGTGGGCGATCCGGTCGAGCTTGAGGTGCTTGGACTTGTAGAGGTCGAGCAGGCGTCCGGGGGTGCCGACGATGATGTCGACGCCCGAGCGCAGCGACTCGATCTGCGGTTCGTAGGCGCGTCCGCCGTAGATCGGCAGGACCCGGATCGAGCGGGTCTTGCCGGCGTCCTCGAGGTCCCGCGCGACCTGGAGGCCCAGCTCGCGGGTGGGGACGAGGATCAGCGCCTGGGGGCGGCCGTCGGCGCCTTCGTCGACGGACGTGATCTTGTCGATGATGGGAAGACCGAACCCGAAGGTCTTGCCGGTCCCGGTGGGCGCGCGTCCGACGATGTCGGAGCCGCGCAGGCCGATCGGGATCGCGTATTCCTGGATGGCGAAGGCCCGTTCGATGCCGAGCGCCGCGAGCGCTTCCACGGTCTCTTCGCGAACTCCGAGTTCGGAGAAGGTCGGCCCGTTGTTCTCGAGCCGGTCATTGTTCACTTCGTTCACTCTGTCACCTCGTGGCGGAGGACTGTCTCAAGAGATCCGGGGAACTCGGCGCCACATTCTTTCTTGTCTACACAGCGGCGACGACCGCCGGATCCGGTGAGTCGCCGCTTCGCAAATGCGCCGCGACGGTCGCGTCGTCGGCGCTTCGAGGACTGCGCTGTCAGGGAAAAGCCGCATGAGGGCCGCAGTCGCTCCTCACCATCGTACGCGGTTCCGGCCCGGCCGTCTCGCTGCGCCGTTCGTGCGAGTCGCCCGAAGTGGGCGGATTCACCGTGAATGCGCTCATCCGAGCCGCTCCGAAGGCCTCGGATCCGCGGCTTCGCCGGGAAACGGCCGCCGGGCCCGGTGGTAACCTGCCGTCGTGTCCGAACCAACAGAGCCCGCGGCGGCGGTGGCCGAGCCCGGCGACCGGCCCCCCGGCCGCGAGGCGGTCGTCGACCTGCTCGGCCTGCTCGCCCTCGGCGAGCTGCTGGCGTTCGAGCGGATGGCCGTCGACGCCCGCCTCAGCCCCGATCTGACGCGCCGGGCCCGCATGTCCGAGGCGGCCGTCGGCGAGATCCGCAACTACCGGCTGCTGGCCGACCGCCTGGAGGCGCTGGGCGCCGACCCGGCCGAGGCGATGACCCCGTTCATGGAGGCGTTCCGCGCCTACGACGCCTCGACCGCGCCCAGGGACTTCCTGGAGGCGCTCGTCAAGGTTTACGTCGGTGACGCGGTCGGCGACGACTTCTTCCGCCACGTGGCCGCCGAGCTCGACGACGACGACCGCGCGCTGATCGAGCGGGTCCTGGAGACCGGCTCGGCCGCCGAGTTCGCCGCCGCCGAGATCCGCGCGGCCGTCGAGGACGACCCGCAGGCCGCCGGGCGGCTGTCGCTGTGGGCGCGGCGCCTGGTCGGCGAGGCCATCAACCGCGCCCAAGGGGTGGCCGCCGCGAACGAGCGGCTCACCGGGCTCATCAGCGGCGGGGGCGGCTCGGTCGACGAGCTCCTGCGCCGGCTCACCCGCGCCCACCAGGAGCGGATGAAAGCGGTCGGCCTCAACAACTGACCGCGGCCCGATCCCGGTCACCTGAAGGCCCGCCGATCGTTAGGCCCGGCGTGAGACTCGTCGAGGCCCTGTGCGAACTGTTCCTGCCCGCCGCGTGCGCCTCCTGCCGCCGGGCCCACGCGCTCGGCGGCGGCCTGTGCGGCGAGTGCGCCCTGGAGCTGGGCGCGGGCGGCCCGCTCGCACTGGCGACCACCCGCGCCCCCGGGACGCCGCCGGTCGTCGTCGCGGGCGCCTACGAGGGCTCCCTGGCCGAGGCCCTCAACGAGTACAAGGAGCGCGGGCGGCGCGAGCTCGCGCCCGTCCTCGCCGCGCTCCTGGACCGGGCGCTCGGCGTCCTCGCCGAGGAGGCGCCCGGGGCCGTGCTGGTGCCGATCCCGCCGACGCGGGCCGCCAGGCGCGCCCGCGGCTTCGACCACGTGGCGGCCCTGTGCGCGCCGCTGGGCCGGACGCACCGGTGCCTCATCGCCCGGCCGAGGCCCGACTCGGTGGGGCTGACGGCGGCCCAGCGGCGGCGGGCGGCCCGCTCGAGCCTGGCCGCGGTGCCGCGCCGGGCCGCCCCGCTGGCGGCCTCGGGGCGGCCGGCCATCCTCGTCGACGACATCGTGACCACCGGGGCGACGCTGAGCGCCGCCGCGGCGGCGCTCAGCCGGGCCGGAGTGACGGTCGCGGCGGCGGCCGCGGTCGCCGCCGTCCCGTGACCGCCGAGCCTCCCGGACGGTCGCGCTCAGTTCGCACATGATTGCGAATAGTTATGATCAGTCCGCTGAAATCCGAGCGCACGCGCCCCGACGGACGGAGAATTCCCATATGCAAGGGGTCGACTTTCGCCGCTCCACGGGATAGTCTCAAAATCTCAGAACGGTAACGACACGACCGGGAACAGGTGGACTTCCACTTGACGAAAGGTGAACGCCCGCAGTACAAGGGCGTCGCCGCCCTGTGGTGGTCCCCGTGAGAGGAGGTCCCTCGACCCGCCGTACCGGATTGCCGGCTCCGGACCCAGCATGAGCAACTTCGTCCGCATTCCCGCGCGAAGCGGGGTGCACCTGGGAGGTTCCGAGGTGGAAATCGTCGTCAAGGGCCGTAACGTGGAGGTTCCCGACCATTACAGGGAGCTCGTCGAGGAGAAGATCGAATCCAAGATCGCCAAGTACCTTGCCAGGTACGACGGCGACGCGATCGCCATCGACGTAGAGCTGTACCACGAGCCCAATCCCCGTCAGAACGATCACGCCCAGCGCGTCGAGATCACGTGCCGCCCCAAGGGAACGGTCATGAGGGCCGAGGCGTGCGCCGGCGACTTCCGCTCGGCGTTCGAGCTCGCGGTCACCAAGCTCGGCAACCAGATGCGGAAGAACTCCGATCGCAAGCGGGTGCACCGCGGCGGGAAGGCGCGGCCGATGTCGGTCGCCGAGGCCACCGCGGTACGGGTCGAAGGGGGCAGGCTGCCCGAGTCGCTGGCCGACGCGCCGGAGGAGGCCCACGGCCTCGCGCATTTCGTCTCCGAGGACGTCGACCACTTCGACGGGCTCGTCGACGAACACCTGCCGGGCAGGATCGCCCGCGAGAAGCTCCACCCCGGCGAGCCGATGACCGTCGACGACGCCCTCCAGAACATGGAGCTCGTGGGGCACGACTTCTACCTGTTCCACGACAAGGAGACCGGCAAGCCGTCGGTCGTCTACCGCCGCCGGGCCTACGACTACGGCCTGCTCCGGCTCGACATGTGAGCGAGGCTCCCGGCCGGAGCCGACACCCGACTCCTCGAAGGAGGGAGGTGGGGCACCCAGAGGAACCGGCGGCCCCGAGCGAACGCTCGGGGCCGCCGTCGATGTTCGAGGACCGCCCGCGGCTCAGCCGAGGGCCGAGCCCTCCTTCCACTCGTCGAAGGACAGGACCCAGTAGCCCCAGCCGTTGTCCCACGGCATCGCGCGCGGGGAGCCGACCACGTCGACCGGGTCGCCGCGCTGCGATATCTCGTAGAACCACTTGGCGTTCTCGTCGCTGGCGTTGACGCAGCCGTGGGAGACGTTCGCGTTGCCCTGGGAACCCACCGACCACGGCGCGCCGTGGACGAACTCGCCCGAGGCGTTGATGCGGGTCGCCCAGTTGACGGGGGTCTCGTAGTAGCCCTCGTCGCCCTCTTCCTTGCCCGGCGAGACCATCACCTTGTGCTCGAACTTCTCCATCACCAGGTGGACGCCCGTGGCCGTGTAGTACTCCCACTCCGCGCCCGAGCCGCCGCTGATCGGGATCTCCTTGGCGACCTCGCCGTCGATCTCGACGGTCATGTAGTGGGTCTCCAGGTCGACGTAGGAGATGTTGGCGGGCCCGATCACCATCTCCGCGCTGTAGTCCTCCTCGCCCCAGACGTCCCCGCCCAGGTAGACACCGTCGAGCGCGGCGGTGAACGTCACCGTCTGGTGGGCGTCCCAGTACTCCTTGGTCCGGTAGATGACCTGCGTGTCGCTGATCCAGCGCCAGGCGCCCTCGTGGCCCTTCTCGGACTCGACCTGGAGGTTCTGCTCGACCGTCTTCCGGTCGGGCGCCGCCTCGGTGAAGGTGACGATGATCGGCGCCCCCACGCCGACGGTCTCGCCCTCGACCACCGGCGTCACGTCGGCGATGGCGAACCCGGAGCCCTCGCGGCCCTCGGTGGTGAACTGCTGCTCGAACTCGGTGACCGTGCCGTCGGTGCTGACGGCCATCGCCGTGACCGTGTGGGTCGCCCCGGCGTCCATGACGCCTTCGGAGGTCCAGGTGGTGAGGTCCTCGCTGAAGACGCCGTCGATGGTCGTGGCGCGGTCGGAGGTGACGTTGACCGCCTCGAGGATGCCGTCGACCGCCGCGACGGTGAACGGCTCGGTGGGATCGTGGGCCTCACCGACTTCGAGCGTGATCTCCGGGACGATCGGAGCCGGCGTGAACGCCCCCTGCTCGGGAGCGCCGCAAGCCCCCAACAGCAGCAACGACGCCACTGCGAGCACACGGACGGGCAAGAACTTCAAAGGGGTTCCTCCACATTGCGAAGCGACTGGTGTTCACTATATATTCGACGCTCGGCGCTGAGGTGAAGGTTGCACTTCTAATCACAGGAAAGTGCGGCCCACAGCAGCGTGTCGCGCCTGGTGCCGTCGATCGACGGCAGACCGCCCCGCTCGACCCCCTCGAGTCTGAATCCGGCGCGCCGCAGCACCGCCTGGGAAGCGGCGTTGTGCACGTCGGTCCCCGCCCACACCCTATCGACGCCGACCTCCTCGAACGCCCAACGCCGCACCAGCAGCACCGCGCGTGTCGCATACCCCTTGCCGCGGGCGTCGGCGCTCAGATCGTAGCCGATCATCGCCGTCCCCACCAGCCGCGAGACCTCGTAGAGACCGATGGTGCCGCGGTAGCCGCCGCCGTCGTCGATGACCATCAGCGCCGCGCGGCCCCTGAGCCAGTCGACCGCGGCCCGCCACTCGCAGATCTCGGCGACCTCCCCGACGCTCGGCGGCAGCTGCAGCGCGGCGCCCTGGTACACGTCGGGGCTCGAGCGGTGGCGCATGTGCGCCTCGGCGTCGTCCGGGCGCAGCGGCCGCAGCGAGACCGTCCCGTCGGTGAGCTCCCCGCCCGGCAGGTCCGGCAGCGTCCTGGGGGCCGGCCCGCGCCCGTCGTCGGGGAGCAGCCCCAGCGCGAGCGCGTCGGTCCCGTCGGCCGCCCCGCGCCGCAGCACCCCGTCGGGCCTGAAGCCCGCGCGCATCGCCGCGCGGATCGCGGGCAGGTCCCGCACCGGCGGGCGGACCTCCAGGCGCCGCGCGCCGGAGGCGAACACCGGCTCGGCGATGGTCCGGAGCATCGCCGCCGCGAGCTTGCGGCCGCGCCGCTCGGGCGCCACCCAGTACCGGACCGACACGACGCCGTCGGCCTCGCTCCAGCCGATCGCGCCCCACGGCTCGNCCCCGTCGGGGCCGAGCGCCACCGCGTCGGGGGAGAAGCCGCACTCGAGCTTCAGGTCGTCGGGCGCCGCTTGCAGCGTGAACGCCGAGGTGGTGACAGGCTCGATGAGATACACGCCATCAGCCAAGCAGGGACCCTATCCACGAGTCAAGCCTTTCGCCCGGTCCGTGCAGGAATTGCCGCTTCGTGCCCTCGATGGCGAAGCCGACCTTCTCCGCGACGCGCCGCGAGGCCTCGTTGCCGACCACCGCCCGCCAGTCGATGCGCTCCAGCGCCAGCTCCTCGAAGCCGAGGCGGCACAGGCGCTGCGCCGCGGCGGTCGTCCAGCCCCGGCCGCGCGCCCACGGTGAGCAGAAGTACCCCAGCTCGGCCTCGCCTGGGGCGCCGAGCGTGAGCTCGACCGAGCCGCAGTAGCGGTCCTCGGCGTCGGCCAGGACGTACAGGACCGTCTCGCCGCGGTCCCACGTGCCGCGGGTGCGTTTCAGCCAGCCTTCGGCGTGCTCGCGCCGGTACGGGCTCGGCAGGTTCACCCACCGCTGCGTCTCGGCGTCGGCGCAGCTCGCGGCCAGGTCGTCGAGGTCCTTCTCCTCCAGCCGCCGCAGCCGCAGCCCGGCCACCTCGGTCTCCAGGACCGGCTGCTCGGCCATGAAGAACGCGGCCTGGCGCTTGATGACGCCGTAGTCCGGCGGCGGATCGTCGGCCTCGCGCACCTCCCCGGGGAGGACCCCGCCCACCCAGCAGTCCCGGGAGACGCCGCGCTGGTTGACGCCGTTGCGGGCGACCCCCTCGACGGTGAAGCCGGCGCGGATCGCGGCCAGCCGGGAGGCGTGGTTGCCGACGATCGCGTCCCAGGCGACCCGGTGCATCTGCAAGCCGTCGAACGCGAACCGGATCGCGGCGCGGATCGAGCGCTGCGCCACGCCCGCGCCCCGCGCCCACGGCGCGGTCAGGTAGGTGATCGAGGCCTCCCTGGAGAACGAGTGCGTCAGCGCCATCGAGCCCTGGAGCTTCCCGGCGGCGTCGACCACCGCCCAGCGCGGGTTGTCCGCGCGCCAGTGCCGCGCGCACATCTCCAGGTACCGCTCCCGGTACTGGCGCGACCACGGCAGCGGCATCACCATGAACCGCTCGATGAGCGGGTCGTCGTAAATGAGCTGGAGATCGGGGAGATGATCCTGCTCCCAGGGGACCAGACGCAGGCCTTCGGCTTCGAGGGTGACGGGTTCCATAAGCCTCGATTGTGCCGCAGACGCCGCCGGAAGGGGAACCAGGTTGCGACGCGTACTATTGACGCGATATCTACCCGTGAATCCGTGGCCGAGACCTTGCTGGGAGCTGACTTTCCGTGTCGCTGTTCGAGAGGGTGCTGCGCGCCGGCGAGGGCCGTGCGCTCAAGCGCCTCAACGCCATTGCCGACGCCGTCGACTCGCTGGAGGACGAGTACGAGTCGATGACGGACGCCGAGCTTCGCGCCCTGACCGATGAGTACAAGAAACGGCTCGCCGACGACGAGACCCTCGACGACCTGCTGCCCGAGGCGTTCGCGACGGTCCGCGAGGCGGCCAAGCGGGTGCGCGGCATGCGCCACTACCACGTGCAGATCATGGGCGGCGCCGCGCTCCACCAGGGCAACATCGCCGAGATGAAGACCGGTGAGGGCAAGACGCTCGTCTCCACGCTCCCGGTCTACCTCAACGCCCTCGAAGGCAACGGCGTCCACCAGGTCACCGTCAACGACTACCTCGCCAGGCGCGACGCGGAGTGGATGGGCGACATCCACCGCTTCCTCGGCCTGACCGTGGGCACGGTCCTGCCCGGCGAGGGCTCCGAGAAGCACCGCGAGGCCTACAAGGCCGACGTCACCTACGCCACGAACAACGAGCTCGCGTTCGACTACCTGCGCGACAACATGACCTCCTCGATCGACAACCTCGTGCAGCGCGGCCACAACTTCGCGCTCGTCGACGAGGTCGACTCGATCCTGGTCGACGAGGCCCGCACGCCGATCATCATCTCCGGGCCCGCCGAGCACAACAAGCGCTGGTACACCGAGTTCGCGAGGATCGTGAACTCCATGCGGCGCGACGAGCACTACGAGGTCGACGAAGGCAAGCGCACCATCGCCATCACCGAGGCCGGCGTCGCCCGCGTCGAGGACCGGCTCGGCATCGAGAACCTCTACGACTCGGTCAACACGCCCCTGGTCGGCTACCTCAACAACGCGATCAAGGCCGCCGAGCTGTTCGAGCGCAACCGCGAGTACATCGTCTCGGATTCCGAAGAGGTCCTCATCGTCGACGAGTTCACCGGCCGCGTGCTGCCGGGCCGGCGCTTCAACGAGGGCATCCACCAGGCCATCGAGGCGAAGGAGGGGGTGGAGATCAAGCAGGAGAACCAGACCTTCGCCACCACCACCCTCCAGAACTACTTCCGCATGTACGACAAGCTCGCGGGCATCACCGGCACCGCCCAGACCGAGGCCGCCGAGTTCAACAGCGTCTACGGCGTCGGCGTCATCCCGGTGCCCACCAACAAGCCGATGATCCGCAACGACCGCGCCGACGTCATCTACAAGACCGAAGAGGCCAAGTTCAACGCCGTCGTCGACGACATCGTCGAACGCCACGAGACCGGCCAGCCGGTCCTGGTCGGCACCGTCTCGGTCGAGAAGTCCGAGCTGCTGTCGCAGGCGCTGAAGAAGCGCGGCGTCAAGCACAACGTGCTCAACGCGAAGAACCACGCCAGAGAGGCCGACATCATCGCCCAGGCCGGGCAGCGGGCCGCGGTCACCGTCGCCACCAACATGGCCGGCCGCGGCACCGACATCATGCTCGGCGGCAACCCCGAGTACCTGGCCGCCGCCGAGCTGCGCTCCCGCGGCGTCGACGAGGCCGACGAGGAGACCTACGCGGCCGAGTGGGAGACCACCCTCAAGAAGTTCGAGGAGATCTGCGCCGCCGAGGCCGAGGAGGTCAAGGACGCGGGCGGGCTCTACGTCCTGGGCACCGAGCGGCACGAGTCGCGGCGCATCGACAACCAGCTGCGCGGCCGCGCCGGCCGCCAGGGCGACCCCGGCGAGTCCCGCTTCTACCTCTCGCTCTCCGACGACCTGATGAAGCGGTTCAACGCCGACGCGGTGCGCGCCATGATGAACCGCCTGCGCGTGCCCGACGACGTCCCGATCGAGTCGAAGCTCGTCACCCGCCAGATCGAGTCCGCGCAGTCCCAGATCGAGGGCCACAACGCCGAGATCCGCAAGAACGTCCTCAAGTACGACGAGGTCATGAACAACCAGCGCACCGTCATCTACGACGAGCGGCGCAAGGTCCTGCGCGGCGACGACGTCTCCGACCAGGTCGAGCACATGATCGACGACGTCGTCGAGGCCTACGTCGCCGGCGCCACCGCCGACGGCTACGCCGACGACTGGGACCTCGACGAGCTGTGGAGCGCCTTCAAGCAGCTCTACCCGATCCAGATCACCCAGAAGGAGCTGCTCGACCGCGTCGGCGGTATCGACGACCTTGAACCGGACAAGCTGCTCGAGGCCGTCCGCGAGGACGCCCACGCCTACTACGCGAGCCGCGAGGAGGCGTTCGGCTCGGAGACGCTGCGCAAGCTCGAGCGCCGCGTCATGCTCCAGACCATCGACCGCAAGTGGCGCGAGCACCTCTACGAGGTCGACTACCTCAAGCAGGGCATCAGCCTGCGGGCCTACGCGCAGAAGGACCCGGTCATCGAGTACCAGCGCGAGGCGTACGAGATGTTCCAGACGATGCTCGACGGCATCAAGGAGGACACCGTCCGGTTCCTCATGAACGCCGAGCTCAAGCCCCGCACGGCCGAGGGCGAGGGCGGCAAGCCGGGCGAGCCCGAGGCGCAGATCCGCGGCCTGGAGCCGCTCAAGCAGCCCGAGCGCCTGCTCCAGAGCGCCCCGTCCATCGACGGGGCCGCCGGGACCGGCGCCACGGTCGTGCGCGAGACCGACGCCGCCGGGGAGAGCGCCGTGCGCCCGCCGAAGGCGCTCCAGGGCAAGAAGCGCGACGTCAAGCGCACGGCCGGAGCGGGCACCAAGGGCAGCGCCAAGGTCGCCTCCAAGGCCGCCAGGTCGTCCGGGCCGCGCAGCGCCACCACCGCGCCGCCGGCCAAGCAGGCCAACCCGAACCAGCGCCAGGCCTCGTCCGAGCCGAGCCGCAACGCCCCGTGCTACTGCGGCTCGGGCAAGAAGTACAAGCGGTGCCACGGCGCCCCCGGCGGTGCGAACCAGGACTGAGGGGCGGGAACCGAAGGCACAATGACGGGCATGCCGAGGATCTACCTACCCGCCGAGGCCGCGATGCTGCGCACGCTCGCCGACACCGGTGAGCTCGAGCCCGCCGGGCCGGTCCACATGGTGACGCGGGCGCTGCGCGAGGCGCACCCGAACGCCGACGTCGAGGACCTGGAGTACACGGCGTTCGCCGACGCCGCCCTGGCCTCGTTGGGGCTCCTTGCCGCAGGCGTGCCCAGGCGGGTCGTGGTTTCGGCGGACGTGCCGGGCGAGCGCTTGGCCGAGCACGCGGACGGCACAGCCGCGGACTTCCGCGGCACCGTCAAGCTGGGGAAGGTGGCCGCCGTCCACGTCGACGACGCCGACGCCGCGGCCGAGATCGCCCGGACGCTGGCCTCGCCGGGCGAGGCGGACCTGGCCGCGATCGAGGCCCACGTCCTCGACTGGTACGCGCCCTCGGAGCTTCAGGACCTCTTGGCGGGCCTCGGCAGCAGGAAGCCGTAGGCGAGCACCGAGCACAGCGCGCCGGCGAACAGCGCGGTCATCGCGCCGTTGTACTGCGACTGGAAGCTCAGCGCGAAGTTGGCGACGTCGGCCACGGCGAGCTCGTCGAGGCCGACGGCGAGGAGGGTCTCGACGCCGATCTGGGCGACGACCGTCGACAGCAGCCAGAACAGGCCCGGGATCGCCCCGGCGATCAGGTGCCCGGGCAGCTTCGCGCCGCTCTTCGCGCGGCGCAGCAGCAGGAAGGCCAGCATGCCGCACGCGAGCCCGGCGGCGAACGGGACGGTCCTGGCGAGCGTGCCGAACTGGTCGAGCGGGTCGTTGAACAGCGTGACCGAGAACGACTCGATCAGGCCGCGCGCGAACATGACGACCAGCAGTAGCACGGTGGCGAGGAGCCCGGCGACGACCGGGACGCGGTGGCGCGGCAGCGCGAACAGGCCGCCGACCAGCGCCGAGCCGAACAGGATCAGGCCCAGGGCGAGCGCGATCGAGGCGTCGACGCTGAACAGCCCGTAGGCGGTGGCGCCGACCGCGAGGCCGACGACGGCGGACCCGGCGGCGGCCAGCGCGCGGCGGGGGGCCGCGAGCCGGGAGGCGAGGACGCCGCCGACGGCTCCGGCGAACATCGTGATGACGATGGGGCTGAACAGGCTCAGCGCCAGGAGCACGACGCCGGTCTCGTCGAGGCCTTCGGCCATGCCGGTCAGGGAGTACAGGGAGGCGAGCACGCCGACCAGCGAGGCGAGCGCGCCGACCGCGAGCACGATCGCGGCGGCCCTGCCCTCGCGCGGCGGCTCGGGGACGGCTTCGGCGGCGGCCTCGTCGGCTTCGGCCGGTGAATCCTGTGTATCGGTCACGTGCCCAGAGTACGGACGCACTCCCAGGTGCCTGCGTCACACCGGCCCGCGAAGCGCCGGTTCGGCGTCGCGCCGTGTCACCGGTCCGGAACTGTGCGAGGATGGCCATAGGAGGGGCCGTGCGATAGCCTCATTATCACAGAGATAATCCTGTAAGAACCATCGAATCCATGGGAGAGTGCGATGGATGCCTTGTTTACCGTCCCAACCCCGGAGAACGAACCGGTCAAAAGCTACGCACCGGGCACGGCCGAGCGCGAGAGCCTCCAGAAGAAGCTCGCCGAGCTCGCCGGCACCCAGCTCGAGTTGGACATGAACATCTCCGGCGAATGGCGCACCGGCACCGGCGCCGAGATCAAGGTGGTCCAGCCCCACAAGCGCGCCCACGTCCTCGGCGTCGCCCGCGAGGCCACCGACTCCGAGGTCGCCGACGCGGTGGCCGCCGCCAAGGCCGCCCGGCGCGACTGGCAGAGGACGCCCTTCGCCGACCGGGCCGCGGTCTTCCTGCGGGCCGCCGAGCTCATCGCCGGTCCCTACCGCGACACCCTCAACGGCGCGACCATGCTCGGCCAGTCCAAGACCGCCGCGCAGGCCGAGATCGACTCCGCGTGCGAGCTCATCGACTTCCTGCGCTTCAACGTCGGCTTCGCCGAGGGCATCTACCGGATGCAGCCGCAGTCCTCGCGGGGCGTGTGGAACCGCATGGACCACCGGCCCCTCGACGGCTTCGTCCTGGCGATCACGCCGTTCAACTTCACCGCGATCTCGGGCAACCTGCCCACGGCCCCGGCGATCATGGGCAACACGGTGGTCTGGAAGCCCTCGCCGACCCAGCAGTTCGCCGCGCACTTCCTGATGCGGATCCTCCTCGAAGCCGGCCTGCCGCCGGGCGTCATCAACATGGTCACCGGCTACGGCGAAGCGGTCTCCAACGTGGCGCTGAGGGACCCCGACCTCGCCGGGATCCACTTCACCGGCTCCACCAAGACCTTCCAGCACCTGTGGAAGACGGTGGGGGACAACATCACCGGCTACCACGCCTACCCGCGCATCGTCGGCGAGACCGGCGGCAAGGACTTCATCATCGCCCACCCGAGCGCGCAGCCGCAGCAGCTGGCGGTGGCGATGGTGCGCGGCGCCTACGAGTACCAGGGCCAGAAGTGCTCGGCGCTGTCGCGGACGTACATGCCGGCGTCGCTGTGGCGCGGCGGCCTCAAGGACATCGTGCTCGGCATGACCGAGGAGCTCACCTACGGCGACGTCGCCGACTTCTCGAACTTCGGCGGCGCGGTGATCGACGACCGGGCCTTCGCCAAGCACGTGGCGCTGTTCGACCGGATCCGCAGCGACGACAAGGCCACCGTCCTGACCGGCGGATCGGCCGACGACTCGGAGGGCTACTTCGTCAAGCCGACCTTGATCGAGGCGACCGACCCGACGCACGAGCTGTTCACCGAGGAGTACTTCGGGCCGATTCACGCCGTCTACGTCTACGACGACGGCGACTTCGAGACCGTCGTCAAGCAGGCGTCGGACATCGCGCCGTACGCGCTGACCGGCGCGCTGTTCGCCACCGACCGCCGCGCGATCGCTTGGGCCAGCGAGGAGCTGCGGTACGCGGCGGGCAACTACTACATCAACGACAAGCCGACCGGCGCGGTGGTGAACCAGCAGCCGTTCGGCGGCTCGAAGGGCTCGGGCACCAACGACAAGGCCGGCTCGTGGCAGAACCTCGTCCGCTGGGTGAGCCCGCGCTCGATCAAGGAGAACTTCGTCCCGCCGACGGACTACCGCTACCCGCACCAGGGCTGACATCGCCGAGGACTGCTCGACTCGCGCCGTTCTCCTTGGCGGAGCGGCTGTTTTCGGCCGATATAGGGGGCTCGGACCGATCGGTCCGAGCCCGTTTATGCTTGGTCGATGACTAAGCGTGAGCATCCGCTCAAAGGGGAGTTCGACACGGCGGCGGCCCGCTGGGAGCGCACGACGCGCGAGGACGGGACGCCCGCGGCCTTGGAGATCGGCTACGCCGACAACGGCCTGGTGGCACTGCGGATGGCCGAGGAGCCCGACGGCGACATCCTGATCTACACCCCCACGGAGTGGGAGGCCTTCGTCGGCGGCGTGAAGGACGGTGAGTTCGACATCGCGAGCTGGGAGAACGAGCCGATCGTCGAGGTCGTCGAAGACGACAAGGACAGCTGACCCAACACCCGCCGCCCCGGCCCGCACCTTCGAGAAGCGGCCCGGGGCGCTGCCATACCCGCTCACCAGCCCAGAGGCTACGGTCCACTGAATGACGGGCCGGCGTTCCCGTGCCGGAGAAATTCCCGAGCGCCGTGTATCTGGGCTCTGATGATGGACTCTTACTACGGTGAACGCGGAGAAACCCGTCCAGCCCGTGACGACAACCGCGTTCCGGGCTTGAGTGCCTCCCGACAAATTCAATAGCACCGGGACCCACATCCCGGCAGAAGTTGAGGAGAATCGACCGAGAGGAGATTCTCCTCAACCACACAACCGCATAACACCCCCCGAAACGAGAGGAGCTCCCATGCGTCTGATCTTCGCCGAGGAAGAACCACATCTGGAGCCGAACCCGAGGCGCGACCGCATGAGCGGTGTACCTCAAATCTCCGCGACCACTCTGGACCGGCACAGCGGGCGCATCCTGCGTCCTGGCCAAGTGGTGCAGGCCCCCGGCACTCCGATGCCCGTCGGCACGATCTACCGGTACGACCGCCTCCTGATCGACGAGTCGATCATTCTCGACGACGCGGTGCGCACGCGACTCGAAGGCGCCGTGAAGCCGATCGGGTTGCGGCTCGACTGCCAGTCCGCTACCACGATCGTGAGCGGTCAGGGATCGCACCGTGTGCCTGTTTCGCTTGGCGGCCATGGAGATCCGGCCGCCGTCGACGCGTGGGCACTGATCCAGCGGTTCAGGACCGCCATGAGCGAAGGCCGTCTCCCTGACGAAGTCGGTGACAAGGTGCGCTTGGAGCACCTGATGGTCTGCTCGAAGGGAACACCTGGCATCAGTGGTGCCGAACCTCCCATGGCAGAGGCGCATCTTCGTCCGTTGGGACGCATACCCGTCGACATGGTGAACCCCATGCCTGTGCGCCGCAACATGGGCAGGCGTATCCGAGTAGCGATACTCGACACCGGTGTCCCCGAGTCGCATCCAGCGTTCGACGTCTCCGACCGCTCAGCGGGAGAGGACACGTTTGTCGTGGTCGACGAAGAGTTCCAGCGTCGCCTAGGAGAGCAGGCCGACTCACCTGCTCTGCCACTCGACACGCCGTGGGATGGTCCCGTTCACGAGCCCACTTTGCTCGGCGAAGNGGCGAGCCACTTTGGGCATGGCACGTTCATGACGGGTCTGATCCGTCAGCTTTCCCCAGACGCCCAGGTCTACTCGCTTCGAGTGGTTCACAACGACGGTCTGGCTTATGAGCATGAGGTGGTCGGTGCTCTCAACCACCTTGCCGATCAGGTCGAATCCGCTCGAGGTGGCGACGCTGAGGCCATCGGAGTCGATGTGGTCGTCTTGGCGATGGGGTACGTCGATGAGAATCCCGAGGATCCGCCAGGTGGTTGGATCAGTGACGCCATTGAGCGGCTGACCGGTCTCGGTGTCACCGTGGTGGCCGCAGCCGGCAACCAATCGTCGGACCGACCGTTCTATCCGGCGGCCTTCGCCGCCCACCCGCGGCCCGAGACGTCGGCACCCGTGCTAAGCGTAGGGGCGTTGAACCCCAACCGAAATGTCGCGATGTTCTCAAATGACGGCCCGTGGGTCTCCTGCTTCGCGACCGGAGCCGGTCTGGTCAGCACGTTCCCCTCCGAAGCCAAAGGGTCGCTGATGCCTGATCGCCGAGCTCGGGCTTCATTCGCTGACCGCCACAGGGAAAGCCACGACCCGGATGACTTCTCCGCCGGTTACGCCGTCTGGGGAGGCACCTCGTTCGCCGCTCCACTAGCCGCCGCGTTCCTGGTGAACGAAATGGCCGAGGGGGGCATACCCGAAGTGGACGATTCAGCGCAGATGGCAGCGTGGGCTCACGGGGCCCTCAAGCGGTTGAAGAACCGCTAGCCTGAAGTAATGAACGCGACTTCAGCTCAATCCGTGGCAGCTGTGGATTATGACCGGCGCGCGCAGTTGTACATCGCTGCGCGCGCCGGGGACAAGAAAGCTCAACGGATTCTGGTCGAAGAACTCAATGTATTGCTCTGGAGGGCCGCCCGCAGGGCGGGCCTTGACCGTGAGAGCGCGGCTGATGCTGTCCAGACTGCGTGGCTTCGTCTGTGGCGCCCGGGAACTGAGCTGGAGCATCCTCGTGCGTTGACGAAATGGCTGCTTACCACAGTCAGGCGTGAGGCGTGGAGGCTGATAGGCGGTGCGCGCCGCGAGGTCGTCGCCGATCCGATCGACATCCAGGAACCGGTCATCGAGGGTGTCGAGGACAGGCTTGTCCGTGACACCGAGCACGAGGCCGTGCGACGCGCCTTCCTTGCCCAGCCCGAACGGTGCCGGCGACTGCTCGCTTATGTGGCAGCGGTCGACCGGCCCGACTATGACTACATCTCTGAAGCATTGGGGATGAAGAGGGGAAGCATCGGCCCTACCAGAGGCCGCTGCTTGAACAAACTGAGGAAGACGCTCTTGGCCGAACCCGGCTGGAGCAGAGGTGAGGAGCGGGACGATGACGCGACCTGAACTGGAAAGCCAGGGTGAAACCGAGCCGTTGGACTCCTGCGACCGGCGGATCCTGGCAGTGATCGACGAACTGCATGACCGCGACGATCCGATACCAGACGATCTCAACGAACGTGTGCTCTTCGCCCTTGAACTCGAGGCTGAGCTTGATGCCCGTGTAGCCGGCATATCTCGTCCCGCAGGGTTCACCCTTGTGCGAGGGGATACCGAACTCACAGTGGGGCAGGGAGATCCGGCATCGATTACGTTCGATTGCGAGGCTGTCACCGTGATGGTGACACCCCGCCCGGTTGCCGTGCAGGAATTGAGGCTCGATGGTTGGATCGGGCCTGAGGGGGGGTATGTCGTCGAAATCCGGAGCCCCGAGGGCACGAGGAGAGCGACAACCGATGAGAGCGGGCGCTTTGTCTTGGAGGGCCTTCCGCACGGAGAAATGTTCCAGCTGGTGATCCGCCCCGATGAGGCTCTTCAACGAGAGGGCCTGCCAGCGGTCGTCGTGACGCCAGCGGTGCGGCTGTAGCATGTAAAGAATGCTTTCTCATGTGTGGCGCTTGTTCTCGCGCGGCCAGCGTCTGCACCGGCGCGGTCGCATGATGGAAGCGGCTGAAACCCTCGAAGAGGCGCTTACGCTTGCTGAATGGAATCCTGAAGACCCACCGAAGCCGGGTACCGCGCGCGCACGGCTCATCGCACGGATCCTCACAGTCCGCTCGGTGAACTTGGCCCATCTCGGCAACTCGGCCATGGGGCTACGCCTTCTCGACCACGCCGACAAATTTGTCGATCCCAGTGAGCAAGGGATGCTGTTGCATCAGCGTGCGTTTATTCTCTGGCAGAACGGCCGTCTGAATGATGCTCTCAGGTGGTTTGAATCGGCTGAACCTCTACTGGAGGTTAACGGGCCGGATTGGATGTATGCGGCGCTATTCCATAACCGAGCCGCGGTATGGAGAGACCTCGGCGAGATGCACAAGGGATTGGAGAGTATCCAGCGCGCAATAAGCTTGTACGCAAACCTTGACATCCCTGTTCATCAGGCAAAGGCCCAGCATGCGGAGGCGTTGTTGTGGCTTGACCTTGGCGATGTGACCAGGGCACTTCGTGCTTTCGATGAGGTCCGCGCCCAGTATCGACAACACGCGCCTGAACTCGAGGCGTTCGTCCTCGGCTCTTATGCGGATGCATTGCTGTATGTGGGAATGTATCGGCAAGCCGCCGAGCATTGGGGTGAAGCCATTGCAGGACTGCGATTGTCAGGCGATGAGCGTACTGCGGCGGTTCTTGAGTTCTGGCGCGCCGTGGCCGGTTTCGAATATCACCAATTTGAAGTAGCCAGTGAGTGGGCAAAGCAGGCCATGAACTCGCTGTACCGACAGGGCAATGAGCCTATGGCATTTCTGGCTCAGCTTCTGGTGCTTCAAGGGCAGTTCGACTCGCATAACGAAGGCCTTGACTTCGCAGACAAGGTATCCAGGCTGTGCAAAGCGCTGGAAAGCCGTGGGTGGACGTTGAGACTGAACCAAGCGAAGATCCTGGAGGCGAGGGCACGCATCAGGGCCGGTGACCTGGACGGTGTCGAGGAGCTCCTTAATGAGGAATGGGGGAGGTCCGGTTACGAGGCGCTTGCCGAGAGCTTGGCACGTCATCTTGCGAAAGCCGAACTCGCGCTTGCTTGTGGCAGGGACCCGATGCCGGAGCTGAGCAGCGGGCTCAACCTGCTCGACGACTATCGGATGGAGTTCGGGTCCGTCGAGTTCCAGTCAGGAGTGTCTGCGCTCGGTTTCCAACTCGCCAGCAAAGGCCTGTCCAATGTCACCACTGGTGGTGATCCGGCCGAGATGCTCGCTTGGGCTGAGCGGTGCCGTGCCCAGGCGCTCCGCGTGCCACCGGTCAAGTCCAGCTCCGATCCTGAGGTGCGGGAAGTGCTCGGGCGTCTCCGACAAGCGCGTCAGCGGCTCTGGGACCTCCAAGTGGAGAACAAGGACACGACTGCGGTCCTCGCTCGCATCCGGGAACTCGAAGACGAGATCCGTGCCCACGACCGATCTACTCCGGGGCCCCGGCGGCAAGCTGAGCGTATCGCCCCTGAAGCGATTCATGACCTTGCCGAGCGTCGGAGCACCTTGGTGGTCAACCTGTTCGAGGTCGGTGGATACCTGCGTGCTGTGCTCGTCGGCAACGGCACGCTCCGACACACCCAGCTCATGAGGCTCGACCGCGCCGCTGAGATAGGGCGCCGGCTCGGGGCCGACCTCGATGCGCTCGGAACACCCTACCGGCTCCCCCCTCGGCTCCAGGCCAGTATCGAAACATCTATGCGGCGCAATGCCGCCACACTCGCCGAGGAAATCTGGGACCCCATCGCTGAGTTCGTCGGCGACCGGCAGGTCGTCATCGTTCCCCACAGTAAGATCGCTTGGGTACCTTGGCCTCTGCTTCCTCCGCTACGCGGACGTCCAGTCACGGTCGCCCCTTCCGCGGAGGCCTGGTTCCGAGCCGCCAACCGCCCCCGCGCGACCGGTGCCGCGCTCGTCGCCGCCGGACCAGCGCTGCTTACCGCTCGGACAGAGATCGATGCGATCGCCGACCTCTACCCTGGAGCACACCTCATGCACGCCGAGGACTCCGATCCCGAACTGGTTCTCAAGGCCCTCGACGGCGCCTCGGTCGCTCACCTTGCCGCGCATGGGCACCACGAGCCCGACAACGTGCTGTTCTCCCGCCTCGACTTCGGCCAAGGGCCTCTCAACGCCTACGAACTCCTCGGGCTCGACCAACCCCCCGGCCATGTCGTGCTCTCCTCGTGCGACCTCGGCCGATCCACGGTCGCTGTCGGCAACGAGACGCTCGGGTTCACCGCGGCGCTCCTGCACGCCGGGACCTCCACCGTCGTCTCCAGCCTCGGCCGCGTCCCCGACGACCTTGCCGCCGAGATGATGATCGACTATCACCGCCGCTGTGCCGCAGGCGCAACCCCCGCCGAGGCCCTCGCCGCGGTGGGGGAGCACCGACCCTGGCACCCTTTCGTCTGCTTCGGGGCGTTATCTCTGGGACATGGTGGTCGACGACTGTTTACTCAGCCTGTCGCCTCGGTGCTTCTATTTGCTGACTACCGACTTGGATTTCTGTAGATGATCGCGGTGCGCACTGATATCAGGCCTCTATCGGAGGCTCCCTGTGGCACGGCAGCTGCCGTTGCAAGTCAGCGCTATGACAACGAGCAGCCTGCTTGCGGCGAGGGTTCCGAGACCGCCAACAGATAGTTCGACCTTCGATGTCGACAAGCATCGGCTCGGCATCGGGCTCCTCGGTATTGTTGTGACGAATGAGTCCGGCCAGGTTGAGCCCTTCGATCGTCGGCCGTCGGAGAGTCTTTTGATGCTTCGCCGCATCGCCGAGGCTGGGCACCACGCCAGCGGGAGTCGACTTGGACGACCGACCATGGTCTTTGCAGCCTGCTGATATGCGGATGCAGGGGCTTCGCTGTGTAAGCGAGGCCTTCCTTGCTGGAATGTCTCAGGCACATGCTTTGCTGTGCAGAAGAGAGCGGAGCAATCACTATAGTGGTATAAATCACATATACAGCAAGGTGATCTATGCTACTCTATGTGCGGTTGTAGGCCAGGTGGCCATGAACAGGAATTTTCCAGTCATTGTAGACTTTTGTTCACGCCTCGAACGTTGATCGTGCAGGACCTCTGAAATAGTCGGTGACCCCCGGATCATAAGGATGGAACCTTGGACCCCTCATCGATCGATGTCGACACAGTTCGCCTCAGGCCTTGGATGGACAAGGATCTCGACGAGTTGTCGAAGATCTACCAGGATTCCGAGGTGGTTCGATTCCTGATGCTTCCGACGGCCTGGGGCGATGAGCAGCGGGCTGGCTATATCCAAAGAACTCATGATGCGTGGGAAGCGGGGAATCCTCGATGGGCTATTGCGGACCCTCGCACTGACCTCCTGCTGGGAGGTATCGGTGTCACAATGATGGTTCCAGGAGAAGCATCCGTCATGTACTTCGTCGCGGCGCAGGCTCGAGGCCATGGCATTGCGACCACGGCTTGCCGTGAGGCAGCGAGGTTCGCGTTTGAGAAACTAGGTGTCGAACGCCTGACATGGGAAGCCGTTGTCGGTAACCATTACTCACGACTGGTCGCTTTGAAAGTCGGTTTCGAGATCGAAGGAGTCGCTAGGAAGGGGGCGAACCAGCGAGGTGTTCGGCGGGACCAGTGGCGAGGTTCTCTTTTCCCCAGTGAACTTCGTGAGGATAACGACCTCCCACCCAATTTCGAGCGTATCAGGAGGCAAGCCAGTTTCTTCACCAGGAAACCGCAGGAGGTTTCCGCAGGGATTTCAGGTTTGACACTTAGGCCACTCGCGGACCCGAATAATCTTGGAACAGTACCTAGCATCAGAAGATCTAAGGCGCAGCGAGAATTCGATCATGGCACAGCGGTGAACTATTGCCTGTACTTGAATGGTGAGATTATTGACGTGACGTTGGGATTGTGGATTGATCAACGAGATAATGCAATAGCGGAAATCAAATTGTATGGTGAGCTTGATGACAATCAAGGGCATATCTATTCTAGTGCTGTAGAGAGACTAATTGATTTTGCTTTCGACGAACTACTTCTAGAGCGAGTGGAATGGGTAGGAAATCCCAAAGATTCGCAAGTGTTGAAAACGCTTGAGGCTGCAAGGTTTGAGACCGAAGGTCTGTTGGCGAACAGACTGCACCTGGGCGGTTCACAACGTGGAGCTGCTCAGGTATTGAGTAGGACCCGACCCTAAAGTTTCTACTTCAAATCCCAGGAAGGGAGTCATAATGAGAAGCACTCCTGGCATTACTGAATTTCGCCCTAAGCCTCATGATGCGGACGGGTATCCCACGAAACGACCCAGTAAGTAGAGCTTAGACCAAAGTGAACGGAGGGATAAATGCGTCAGACGCCTGGCATCAGCGGATTCCGTCCTAGGCCTCATGATGAGGACGGTTATCCAGTCAAACCGTAACTGTTCCCGCGACCCTTTGAAAGGAAGGCGCTCATGAAAACCAGTCCTAGCGTTAGTGGGTTTCGTCCCAAGCCTCATGATGAGGACGGGCATCCCGTCAAGCCCTAGCCGTTTCCGCAAGTTACTGAAAGGAGAAGCATGATGAAGTCCAGCCCTAGTATTAGTGGGTTCCGTCCTAAGCCTCACGATGAGGACGGGTACCCCACCAAACCATAAGCACGAGTCTGTTTGTTTGGCGGGGAGGTGACTGCCTCACCGCCAAACAAACTTTTTCATTCCTTGGGAGCACCACTCTGTGAATCCAGCAGATCATCACTGACTAGTATCTTTAGCGAGGATCCGTGGTTCGAGACACATCCCCAAGTCTCTTCCGAGATCGCAACTTTCGACGCTTGTATTATTCAACGACTGTAAGTCAGATCAGTGTCAACATAACGATTGTAGTTGTCCCGCTCGTAGCCATTCTCGTTCTCGACGCAAATGAATTTCAAGTTGGACTGCTCAGTGCATTTGGATCTCTTGCACTTCTTGTAGTCGGATTGCCGGCGGGCGTATGGGTTGATCGATTGTCGCGGCGCAAGGTACTGATTGTCACTGATCTTGCGCGAGCCTTTTTTCTTATGACCATTCCAATAGCTGCTTTTATGGGAATCCTCTCAATTTGGCAGCTTTATGCCATAGTTTTCCTAGTTGGGATAGCTACCGTATTTTTCGATGTCGCTTATACAAGTTATATTCCAAGTCTGGTTGGAAGCGACAATCTAACCCGCGCAAATGCAAATCTTGAAGTTGTGCGCAATGTTTCCAGGCTTGGTGGTCCTACGATTTCAGGCCCACTTGTCGCAATACTGAGCGGTCCTCTCGCGATATTGATCGCGGCACTGTCCATGGGTGCATCAGTGGGATGGGTTGTGAGGATACAACGGCCCGAGGCCAGTGAGCGAGTGTTCCGCAAGCTCAACCTGCGACGCGAAATAAACGAGGGAATGAGATTCGTATTCAAGGATCCAATCCTACGTGCAATCGCGATTTCCGCCGCTTGGGGGAATTTGTCGGCAGGCGTCCTGCAAGCCATGGTCATATTGTTCTTGGCGCGAGACCTGTCACTTCCTGAGGTCACGATCGGTGTGATCCTGGCTAGCTCGGGGGTAGGAGGAATCCTAGGGGCCATGGCTGTGAAACATGTCTCGAAACTGATCGGATTCGGACCGGCTACCTGGGTCTCCCTCGCGCTTGCGGGTCCTGCGGCGATCATGATCCCACTTGCGGAGCCAGATTGGCGAATTATATTCGCGATGCTCGGACAGGCTATTTTTGCCTTTGGTGTGATCATCTTCAACGTGACACAATTGAGCTATCGCCAAGCGGTAACTCCAGATGCGCTGCTGGGCCGGGTCAACGCAACCCTGAGGTTTCTCGGTTTGGGTGCCCTGCCGATAGGCTCCTTTGTCGGTGGGCTGATAGGTGAGATTTATGGTGTGCGCACCTCGCTTTGGATCGCGGGGGTGATGTTGTGCGCCGGTTTTATTCCACTGGTCTTGACTCCGTTGAGAAATATGAAAGAGATTCCCTCTGCGGAAGATCAAGGGGCGACATTGTCGACAGTAGGAAAATAGACTCCTATGCGACAGATTCGGGCCAACGGGTCGGACGATGCCTTGGGTTTCAGCTCTTGTCCAGACACCAGACCTCGTTCCCGTGTCACCCAAGAGGATTGCTGATGCAGACGACTGCTCTCTGCTGTGCAGCTGACGGGATAGGCCCTGTGCGGGAGACTTGCGCCTGGCCACGGTGCCTGGAAGCGACGGGCGCCCGAACCCTGGCCGGACCGCTGGGCGTCCGTTTCACCGCTCCCGGATACGACACCTTCCGCAGGCTACTGGGCTAGGCGATCCCGAAGGCGTTGCCGCCCTGCCCACGGGGCCGGCAGCTGGCCTTCGCCCCTGACGATCAGGTCCGCATCGACGGCAAGCGGCTGCGGGCAAGGTCAAACCGCTGCTGGTGGCCGCGCACGACTCGGGCGATCGTGCCTTGGGTAAGACCCTGCTGGCCACCGATGACGACGAGAACGCTGCCACCAGGCGTCTGATCGACACGCTGGATCTGGCCTCAACGCTGGTCAGCGCCGACGCGGTGCACTGCTGTGTCGAGACCGCTCAGGTGGTGCTCGACCGAGGTATCGACTATCTGCTGTGCTGCAAGGACAACCGTCCTGAGCTGTTCGCCGCGGTCGATGCCCTGCCCGGGGAGGGCCACGCCGAGCGGGCCGGCGCCGCATTCGTGATCCTCGGGCGCTCTCGTCGGCATCAACCGCAACGCCATCGACCGGCCCTGCTGCTCCGGCAAACACAAACGGCGCAGCATGAACTTGCAGGCCATCGCCGACGCGAGAGAACCTGCTGTGGATCTCGGGGGTGATCCGCGGCTCGATCCACGATACCGCCGCCCGCAGGGACGAACCCCCCCTCATCCCGCGCCTGCTGGCAGAGCGCGGCCTGTTCGCGCTCGGCGACAAAGGCGACGACAGGCTCGGCGCAGGCCTGGCGGCCACGCCGATCAAGGGCAAGAACAAACCCGAGTGGCAAAAGGAATACAACCGTCTCCACGCCCGGCTCCGCGGACCCGGCGAGCGTATGTTCGCCCAACTCAAGAGCTGGGGCGTATTCGACGAAGTCCGCTGCGACCCGCACCCGGTCACCCGCATCGCCAAAGCTGTCCAAGCCCTCAACAGCTACGAACACCACTCGGCTTGAAATGGGCACCTTGGGCTGCGTGTCGTTGGCTTGAAGGGGCGTCAGAATGTGTTCGGCAGCCTCGCGTGGGCTCGGCTACGCGATGCCGCCGTTGCTCTTGAGGAGCTGGCCGTTGATCCATCCGCCTTCGGGCGAGCACAGGAACGAGACCAGGTTCGCGCAGTCCTGCGGCACGCCGAGTCGTCCGAGCGGCGTGTAGCGGACCCCGTCCGCCTTCTGGTCCTCCCTCATCCAACCGGTATCGATTGCCCCCGGGTTGATCACGTTGGCGGTCACGCCCAGCTCGGAGAGCTCGTGCGCGGCGGCCAGCACGATCCGGTCCATCGCCCCCTTGCTCGCTCCATAAGGCAGATTCCCGACGGTGTGGTCGCTGGTGAAGCCGATGATCCGGCCGCTGCCGTGCGGGCCGCGGAATCGCAGGCCGAACTCGCGGACCAGCAGCCACGTCGCCCGGGCGTTCACCGCGAAGTGCCGGTCGAAACTCTCCACAGTGGTGTCCATAATGCTGGAATCGACCGACTCGCAGTGGCACATCACCAGTGCGGTGACGCCGCCCAGTTCGCGTTCCACGCGGTCGAACAGCCGCCCGGGGGCCGCCGTGTCGTTCAAGTCCGCTTCGATGCCGACGGTTCTCGCTCCCAGGGCGGTCACCTGCTCCCGCAGCGCCGCGGGCGCCTCCGCCTCGATGCCCCACGGCATCCGCTCGTCGTACGGGGTCCAGTACGTGAAGGCGACGTCCCAGCCGGCCCGGGCCAGGCCCAGCACCACCGTCGCCGCGATGCCGACCGACCGGCCCGCGCCGGTGACCAGCGCGAGCGGGCGCTCGGTCGTCTCGTCGGCCTGTCCGTTCGCCATGCGCGTCTCCTCATGCATGAGCCGCATCCTGACGGGTCGGCTTCGCGGCGGCAACCGATATTCCCCGCAGCGGTCGGCCCGAGGACCGTCACGAGGTGAACGCGGCGAAGAGGTCGGGGATCAGCCCTGCGTTCGGGTGGCTCAGCGGCACCGACAGCACCGGCTTCTCGACGCCGGTCTGGTAGATCCACACCATGCCGTTGTACGGCCGCGCACCGCCGACCGATCCCCACGGCAGGGACATCCGCGGCTTGGGGCACGATATGCCGCTCTTGTCGACTTTGACGCTGCCGCCGACCGTGACGGTCTCGCCGCGCCGCACCTGGTCGATGAGCTCGGCGAGCAGCCGCGGCTCCACATACTGCGCGGCCAGGTTCATCAGGAACACCCATTCCGGAGGCGGGGCGCTGCTGCGGCCCGGCTCGTAGAAGTGGACGATCACCTGCGGCCCGCCGTAGTAGGGGTACTTGCCGACCACGAAATCCCATTGGCCGTCGTGGCTCGCGGGGGTGAGGAGCCGGTGCGTGGTGGTGTGGATCGCCGAATAGCCCACCCATTCGACTTCGGCGAGCGCCATCGACTTCCTGCCGAAGGCGATGACCCGCGGATCGGCGTAGAGGCGTTTCCGGCGGACCTTGGTGTCGAGAACCGGGGCTCCGTCGGCTGGGGCGGGAGTCGAGTCGGGGATGCTCATGTCATGGACCCCTTTTCGTGTGCGCACAGGCCCGGGCGGCCACCGACATCATAAGCGGCTCAGGTGGTCGTCTGCCGAGGCGGCCGCGGCATCCGAGCAGCCACAGGTCGGGGATCCACCACATGGGGTCGAATGCGCCGCGCAGGGTGTGGAAGTTGACGCCATGAGGCCCGCCGCGCAGGTGAGCGTCAGCGAGACGGCTATGGGCGCGGCGGTCGAGCTCCAGTGGGAGCGGCATTTCGACACCTGCCACCCGGCGATCGGGGGAGTAGCGCTGTGAACCCGATGCTCCACCGCACCCGTCGGCGCCGATTCCTCGTCGGCTTCGCCCCGGAGCCGATCCTGACGAACTCGCGCGGCGATTTCGAGTACACCGGCCTGCCGATCCTGGCCCGCGAGACCGTCGGCGGCCGCGTCGTCCGGTTCGCCCACGTCCCGAACCGGCCCAGGTTGCGCCTGTCGTTCGAGGCGATCGACCCGGCCGCGATCGGCTCGGTCTGCGGGCTCGACGGCTTCACGGCCGCCGAACTGTGGATGTGCGAACCGGTCCACCTCGACTGGGTCAGGCACGGCACCAACAGCGCCGACCTCATCGACGCCGCCCGCCGGACATGGGCGGCCCACCTCCGCCTCTGCGAAGGCTGAAGCGCGCACGTTGAGCAGCCGGGAAGCCGTCGACGAATATCTCGCTTCCCGGCATCGACGCCGATGAGCACCGGTCCGGGAGGCTCTCATCGGTGCTGGGGCGCTTGACCTCGCCGGCCGATTCCGAGCGCTTCACCGGAGCTCGCCACCACGCCTTCAGACCGCTCGAATCGCGATCCTGGCGTCGACGACACAGTGAAGCTCATCCGCGTAGCCGCTTGCCACCCATTGGTCCACCTCGCTGTTGAACTCGTGCTGCCAGCCGGGGTCGTCGAAGCCGATCTCCACGCTCTCCAGCGTCGATTTCTCGCAGGTGTACCGTGCGATATAAGAGGAATCATCGTTGTAGCGCATCGTCACGCGTACGCCGACCTCCGAGACGAGTTCGAGGTCTCCGATCGCCAGCTTGATCACGCGACCGTCCTCAAGGTGCAGTTCAGCTTCGGGTTCTCTGGGATCGGCGCAATGGACGAGTTCCGTCAAGCCGACCCCTTCGAGCGGCAGGCGTCGGCGCGGATGGGCTTTCGGACCTGTTGTCGTGTTGCTCATGTGACGAACGGTAGCGATCTGGTCCGACAGTTCGGTGTTCGTGAGCGAGTTCGATCAACATGTTCGCGTTGTGCGGGATTCGGAACAACGACGTTGTCGCCTCCCGGCTCTTGATCGATCGCTCGGCTCGGCGGCGCTCGTCGCCCGTTCGCCTGCAAGCGAGGTCGGGACGACGGCGGGCGAGCTTCCGGCGAGGGGTTCGGCAGGCCTCGGTGGGCGTTTGCTCGCTTCTGGCGTTATGGTGGGCGTCACGCAACATGAGTTCGAGTCACCCCCACGAGGTCACCCATGACGCACGCCGCACCGCCGGACACGGCGAGATCGGGCGCTCGCTGATGCGCCGCTGGCTGCCCGTCGTCGTGGCCGTCGCCGCGCTCGTCGTGGTCGGGATCGCCGCCCAGGGCACCGGCGTGCAATGGCGCGAGGGCGAGGTCCTGCTCGACACCGAGGGCACCGTCTCCCCGCCGGCGTTTGAGACGATGCCGGAGGAGACGATGACCAGCGAGCAGGTGGTCGAGGAGACCGGCGAGCCCTCGCTGCCGTCGTGGGTCTCGTGGCTGATCCTCGGGATCCTCGTCGGCGCCCCCGTCGCGCTCATCCTGGCGCTGCTGGCGCGGCAGCTCGTCCGGTGGCTGGTCGACGCGCGGGCCGTCGAGCGCCGCCGGGAAGCCGACCCCCAGTACCTCCACCGCGACGTGGCCCTCGTCGAAGAGGCCCTCGCGGCCGGGCTCGCCGAGATCGACCTCGGCACCGACCCGCGCAGCGCCATCATCGCCTGCTGGGTCCACTTCGAGAGCGCCGCCGAACGGGTCGGCATCCAGAAGGAAGCCTCCGACACGCCGGCGGACCTGGTGCGCAGGCTCCTCGAACGCCACGAGCTGGAAGGCGCCTCGCTCACCCGGCTCTCCAGGACGTACCTGCGGGCCCGCTACTCCCCGCACGAGGTCGGCGAGGACGACCGGGACCGGGCGCGCTCGGCCCTGCTCGAGCTGCAACACCAGCTCGGCGTCAAGGAGGCGCGGTGAACGACTTCTTCGCCCCGTTCGGGCGGCTGCGGTTCTGGCCGGCCGTCGGCGTCCTCGCCGCCGCCGTCGCGCTGTGGGGCCTGGCGCGCATCTCCGGCGTCGACCTGCTGCTGTGGCAGCTCGCGCTCCTCGCCCTCGCCGCCCTGACCGTCGGCGCGATGCTCTCCGCGCTGCGCCCCGACACCGAGCCGGGCCCCGAGCTCACCACCCAGAGCGTCAACAGCCCCACATGGCGGCCGTTCATCGAGGTCAACCGCTGGGAGGACCAGCTGATCTTCGCCGAGGCCCGCCGCGGCCCCTTCGAAGACGGCAAGGTCAAGCAGCGGCTCGTCCAGCTCACCGAGGAGCGGCTGCGGCTGCGCCGCGGCCTGTCCCTGCACGGCGACGCCGAGCAGTGCCGCGAAATCCTCGGCGATCGCACCTACGCCTTCCTCACCGAGCCTGTCCACGACTGCCCCACCGAGTGGGAGCTCGGCGAACACCTCACCAGGATCGAGGCCGTCTGATGGGCCTCGCCAGCACCAGGAGTGAACACCGATGAACGAGCAAGCACCGCCGATCGGCCTCGACGAGGTCGCCAGGCACTCCCAGGCGGTCCTCAAGTCCGTCCAGTCCGTCATCGTCGGCAAGGACGAGTCGCTGCGACTGGTGCTGGCCGGGATCCTCGCCGGCGGCCATATCCTCTTGGAGGATCTTCCCGGTCTCGGCAAGACGCTCACCGCGCGGTGCTTCGCGCAGAGCCTCGGCCTCGACTTCCGGCGGCTCCAGTTCACCCCCGACCTGCTGCCGGCCGACGTCACGGGCTCGTTCCTGTACAACCAGAAGACCGCCGAGTTCGTCTACCGCAAAGGCCCGGTCCACACGAACCTGCTGCTGGCCGACGAGATCAACCGGACCCCGCCGAAGACGCAGTCGGCGCTCCTGGAGGCCATGCAGGAGCGCCAGGTCTCGGTCGAAGGGGAGACCTACCGGCTGCCCAGGCCCTTCACGGTCCTGGCCACCTCCAACCCCGTCGAGTTCGAGGGCACCTACCAGCTGCCCGAGGCGCAGCTCGACCGCTTCCTGCTGCGCGTCTCCTTCGGCTACCCCACCGAGAACGAGGAGTGGGAGGTCCTCCAGCGCCGCCTCGGACGCCGGACCGAGGACGTCGAGCTCTCCCCGGTCATCGACGCCGAGACCCTCGTCAAGATGCAGGCCGCCCTCGAGCACGTCACCGTCGAGGACTCCGTCGGCCGCTACATGGTCGCCATCGTCGCCGCCACCCGCACCCACTCCCAGCTCCAGGTCGGCGCCTCCCCGCGCGGCTCGCTCGCCCTGCTGCTCGCCTCGCGGGCCCTCGCCGTCCTCGACGGGCGCGACTTCGTCACCCCCGACGACGTCAAGGGCGTCGCCGGCTCCGCGCTCGCCCACCGCATCACCCTGCGTCCCGAGCTGTGGATGCGCCGCATCGACCCCGCCACCGTCGTCGCCGACATCTGCCGCGGCGTCGAGGCGCCCCAGAGCGCCCAGACGCCCTCGTACGGCCAGATCCCAGCCACGGCGCAGCTTGCAAGCCGTAAATTGGCACAGGAGCGATGAGCCTCGCCGTCGACCCCGTCCTGCGCCTGCGCCCCGACAACGCCCGGGCGCCGGAGCGGCACGCGCCGGAGAAACCCGTCGAATGGCGCCGCACCCCCGCCCTGACGCGGGCCGTCGCCGTCGCGGCGTGCTGCCTCATCGCGGCGGTCGTCTTCGGGCGCGTCGACCTCGCGCTCATCGCCGCGCCCTTCGCCGTCGGCACCGCCCTGCTGCTGCGCGACCGGCCCCACCGCACCCCCGAGGCCAGGCTCGACGTCGGCGAGGGGGTCTGCGCCGAAGGCGGCACCGCCTCGGCCGTCCTCCACGTCGCCAACCCCGAGCCCGTCCCGGTCTCGACCGTCGTCACCGCCGCCGCCGACCACTGGATCGACCTGCACACCGGCAGAGGCGACTTCGCCGAGCGCCTCCACCCGTCCACGGCCCGCGAGATGGCCGTCGCCGGGCGCGCCAGGCGCTGGGGCGGCCACCATCTCGGCCCCGTCCACGTCCAGTCGCACGCCTGCGGCGGGCTCCTCGAGACGACCGTCCAGCGCCTGCCCGGCTCGCGGGTGTGGGTCCTGCCGGTCCCGCACTGGTTCGAGTCCGCCGAGTCCCTGCCCTTCGCCGACGGCGTCGCCGGCGTCCACCGCTCCCGGCGCCTCGGCGACTCCGGGGAACTCGCCGAAGTCCGGCTCTACCAGCCCGGCGACCGGCTCCGCCGCATCGACTGGCGCACCTCGGCGCGCTCCCAGGAGCTGTACGTCAACGCGACCCTGTCCGAAAGGGACACCGACGTCAACCTGATCCTCGACCTCCAGGTCGAGGCCGGCGACTCCGGCGGCATCGACGGAGCCGCCTCGGTCGCCGACCTCACCGTCCGCGCCGCCGGGGCCGTCGCCGCCCACTACGCCCTGCAAGGCGACCGGGTCGGCTGCATCGAGTTCGGCGCCCGAGGCAGGCGGCTGCGGGCCGGGACCGGGCGGCGCCACAACCTCGCGCTGCTGCGCTGGCTCGCCTCGATCCACATCCCGATCGACGCGCTCCCGCCCTCGGTCGCGATGCTCCGCCGCCAGCTCGGCAACCACCGCAGCATGCACGTGCTGTTCACGCCGCTGCTGAACGAGCGCTCCCTCAACCTGGTCGCCTCGCTGGCCCGCGCCGGCCGGCCCGTGCTGTGCATCGACACGCTGCCTGACCACGTCGTCCCGCCGCCCCGCTCGCATTGGACGCCCTACGCCGAGCGGCTGTGGCGGCTCGACCGGGCCAACACGATCATGGAACTGCGCGACCTCGGCGTCGCCGTCGAGCCGTGGACGGGCGCGGCCTCGCTCGACGACGTCATCGCCCAGCTGGTCAGGAGGCGGTACCGGTGAGCGACGTCCAGCGGGGACTGTTCGAGGCGCTCAGGGACGGCACCCGCCTGCGCGCCACCGGCGGGCGCCGCCGCGTCGCCTCGTGGGCGCGGCGCCTCGCCCCGGCGGCCGTGCTGCTGCGTCTGACCGTCGGCCTGTCCTACTTCATCGCCGCCGAAATCGCCGTGCCCGCCCAGTGGGGCGCCTCGGCGGCGTACCTCATCCTCGCCGCCGCCCTCGCGCTGTGCTCCGCGCTCGCGCCCGCCGGGATCGCGCCGCTGGCCGCCTCCGGCGTCGTCATCGCCTCCTGGCTGATCACCTCGAGCCTGTACGAGGACCACGGCGGCCTGTGGATCCCCGCGGCGGTGGCGGTCCTGCTCTACGCCGGGCACTCGACCGCCGCCGTCGCCCAGCGTTTCCGTACCACTACCGCTGTGGACAGTGAGATCGTCCACACCTGGGCCCGCCACCTGGGGATCGTCTCGGCGTCGACATTGGCCTTCGCCGGTCTGCTGGCCCTGTTCACCGCGTATTTCGCCGCAATCCCCCCGGCCGTAGCGGTGGGTATCGGCCTCGTGGCGGCCGTCACCGTGATCTACGTCCTCGCGCGTTCCCTACACAACCCGAGCTCGCGGTAGTCAGAATTGAACATGTGAAACGTATAGTCGTGATAGGTGCCGGTCACGTCGGTTTTTACGTTGCCGAACGCTTGAGCAAGAAGCTGAAGAGCGACATCAAGCGCGGTCAAGTTGAACTGATGGTCATCGACCCCAACCAGCACATGACCTACCAGCCGTTCCTCCCCGAGGCGGCCGCCGGCAACATCTCCCCGCGCCACGGCGTGGTGCCCCTGCGCCAGGCGCTCAAGCGCTGCACCATCCTCACCGGCGGCGTCACCGAGATCGACCACGCCTCCCGCAAGCTCGTCATGCAGCCGATCGCCGGCCCCGTCCGCGAGATCGAGTACGACGAGATCGTCATCGCCCCCGGCTCGGTCTCCCGCCCCCTGCCCATCCCCGGCCTGGCCGACGTCGCCATCGGCATCAAGACCATGGGCGAGGCCATCTGGCTGCGCAACCACGTCCTCCAGCGCTTCGACGTCGCCGCCACCACCACCGACCCCGACGTCCGCCGCAAGGCCCTCACCTTCGTCGCCGTCGGCGGCGGCTTCGCCGGCGCCGAGACCCTCGGCGAGCTCGAGGACCTGACGGCCACCGTCGTCGACAACTACCCCGAGATCGACCCCGCCGAGGTCAAGTGGTACCTCGTGGAGTACGCCGACAAGATCCTGCCCGAGGTCGGCCCGCAGATGGGCGTCTACGCGGCCCGCGAGCTCACCAAGCGCCGCGTCGACGTCCGCCTCGGCACCACCCTGAAGTCCTGCGAGGGCGGCCACGTGGTCCTCACCGACGGCGAGGAGTTCGACTCCGACACCGTCATCTGGACCGCCGGCGTCATGCCCAACCCGCTGCTGAAGCAGACCGACCTGCCGATCGGCCCCAAGGGCCATCTCGAGTGCAACACGCGCCTCCAGGTCGCCACGGGCGTCGAGGCCGGCACCGCCGAGATCGGCGAGGTCGTCGACGGCGCCTGGGGCGCCGGCGACTCGGCCCAGGTGCCCGACACCTCCGACTTCCCGATGCCGTACTGCGCGCCCAGCGCCCAGCACGCGGTCCGCCAGGCCCAGGTCCTGGCCGACAACATCCACGCCAAGCACGTCGGCGCCGCCCTCAAGCCGTACGAGCACAAGTACATCGGCTCGGTGGCCGGCCTCGGCCTGTACAAGGGCGTCGCCAACACGTACGGCTTCAAGGCCAAGGGCCTGCTCGCCTGGCTCATGCACCGCGGCTACCACCTCTCGCGGGTGCCCGGTGTCGGCCGCAAGGGCCGCATCCTCGCCGACTGGATCGTCGGTTTCTTCACCAAGCGCGAAATGGTGCAACTCGGCGAAATCAGCCTCGGGCGCGAACCGTTCGAGGCCATCGCCGCCGGTTCCGACCCCGCTCGGGCCGGGAAGTCGAGCTCATAGCCGATACAGTTGGAGCACCACGGGTGACCACCCGTGGTGCTCTCGGCTTTTGTGAGGTGGAAAACTGGTGTCCATGAGAGCACGTGTACTCGTCGTCGACGACGACCCGGCGTTGGCGGAGATGCTCGGCATCATCCTGCGGACCGAAGGCTTCACCCCCACGTTCGTCACCGACGGCGAGAAGGCCCTGGCCGCGTTCAAGGAGCACCGCCCCGACATCGTCCTGCTCGACCTCATGCTGCCCGGCATGAGCGGCATCGACGTCGCCAAGGCCATCCGCGGCGAGTCCGGCGTGCCGATCGTCATGCTCACCGCCAAGTCTGACACGGTCGACGTCGTCCTCGGCCTCGAATCGGGCGCCGACGACTACATCGTCAAACCGTTCAAGCCCAAGGAGCTCGTCGCCCGCATCCGCGCCCGCCTGAGGCGCGGCGACGACGTCACGCCCGAGCGCCTCGAGATCGGCAAGCCCGGCCTCCAGGTCCAGATCGACGTGCCCGCCCACCAGGTGACCCTCAACGGCGCCGAAGTCAAGCTCACGCCGCTCGAGTTCGACCTGCTGGTGGCGCTCGCCCGCAAGCCCCGCCAGGTCTTCACCCGCCAGGTGCTCCTGGAGCAGGTCTGGGGCTACCGGCACTCGGCCGACACGCGCCTGGTCAACGTCCACGTCCAGCGCCTCCGGGCCAAGATCGAGCCCGACCCCGAGCGTCCGCAGCTCATCCAGACCGTCCGCGGCGTCGGGTACAAAGCCGGATTGGGATAGTGGCAGGCCCGCACCCCGCAGCACCACGGCGGCGCGGACCGGCATGGCCGCGGCGGCTCGGACGCCGCCTGCTCGACGCCGCCGGCCGCGCGGCGAACCCGATCATCAACCGCTTCCGCGCCTCGCTCCAGCTGCGGGTCGTCTCCTCCACCCTGATCGCCTCCACGATCCTGGTCCTCACCTTCAGCTTCGTCGTCGCCGGCTCGGTGACCTCCGGGCTGCTCACCGACCGGCAGACCACCGCCGTCGACGAGACCGTCAACGCCGTCGAACGCGCCGCCGAGCAGCTCGGCCAGTACAACACCCCGACCGACCCCGTCCTCTCCCAGACCATGCAGCGCGTCGTCAACGAACTCGCCGAGGACCCGGTCTTCGCGCCCTACATCCTGCTGACCACCTCCGAGGGCGACGTCGTCAAGTCCAACCCCGTCAGCGACATCGACCTCCCTTCGGGCGAACTGCGCGACCTGGTCCGCGCCGGCAACGTCGCCAGCCAGTACGCCACCTTCGACTTCGCCGACGCCCCGCAGATGCCGTACCTGATCGTCGGCGCGCCGATCGCGCTGACCGTCGACTACGAGCTGTACGCGTTCTACCCGCTCGACTCCGAGCAGGACGCCATCAGCCTCCTGCGCACCAACCTCGCGCTCGCCGGCATCGCCCTCGTGCTCCTCCTCGGCGTCATCGCCGCCCTGGTCACGCGCCTCGTCGTCACCCCCGTCCGCGAGGCCGCCCGCACCTCCCAGCGGCTCGCCGCCGGGCTCCTCCACGAACGTATGGAGGTCCGCGGCGCCGACGACCTGGCGCGCCTGGCCGGCTCGTTCAACCTCATGGCCGAGAATCTCCAGAGCCAGATCCGGCGCCTCGAGGAGATGTCCATGATGCAGCGCCGCTTCACCTCCGACGTCTCCCACGAGCTGCGCACCCCGCTGGCGACGATCCGCATGGCCGCCGACCTGCTCTACGACACCCGCGACGACTTCGACGCCACCACGAAGCGCTCCACCGAGCTGCTCCAGCACGAGATCGACCGCTTCGAGGACCTCCTCCAGGAGCTGCTGGAGATCTCCCGCTTCGACTCCGGCTTCGCGGCCCTCGAAGTCGACGCCGTCGACGTCAACCCCATCGTCGAGGACGTCGTCGCCCAGCACTCGGCCCTCGCCGACGAATGCGGCGTCACCGTCACCGTCCACCGGCCCGCCCGCCGCGTCGTCGCCGAGGTCGACTCCCGCCGCCTCCAGCGCATCGTGCGCAACCTCGTCTCCAACGCCATCGAGCACGCCGAGGGCAAGCCCGTCGAGGTCACCGTGGCCGAATCCGAGACCGCCGTGGCCGTCGCCGTCCGCGACCACGGCGTCGGCCTCAAAGCCGGCCACGCCGACCGCGTCTTCGACCGCTTCTGGCGCGCCGACCCCTCCCGCACCCGCAGGACCGGCGGCACCGGCCTCGGCCTGGCCATCAGCCTCGAGGACGCCAAACTGCACTCGGGCACCCTCCAGACCGTCGGCGAGACCGGCCGCGGCACCCTGTTCGTGCTCACCCTGCCCCTCCAGGCCGGCAACCGCGTCATCACCTCACCGATCCCGCTCCGACTCGACGAGGAGGCATCCGATGCGCACTAGGACCCTGGCCTGCGCGGTCGTCGCCGCCTCCTGCGTGGCCGCCCCGGCGCTCGTCTCCTGCGGCGTCCCCTCCTCCTCCGCGCCCGAGGCCCTCGAAGCGGCCCCCACCGACTTCGACCAGTCCTCCTCGATCGAGGTCGAGGCGTTCCTGCCGACCACGGACGCGACCACCACCGTCGACCACTTCCTGCGGGCCGCCTCGGGCGACCCGACCGGCCGCGACGAGCGCCTCCACGAGTTCACCGACGAGGCCCGCGAGTTCTCCGACGCCGTCGACGGCATCGGCCTGCTCGACGACGTCCAGATCGACCTCGGCGACGGCACCGACGACCTCAACGCCACCTCCGTCACCGTCACCGGCACGGTCATCGGCACCTACCTGCCCGACGGGCAGGTCCGCATGAACGTCCCGCCCCGCGAATACGAGGAGCGCTTCGCCCTCGAACGCGAGGAGTTCACGGACACCTGGAGCATCAGCGACCCGCCCTCGCAGGTCATGATGCTCCGCGACCAGTTCGAGGGCGCCTACGAGCAGGCCCCGCTGTACTTCCAGGCCACCGGTCGGAACGACCTGCTCGTGCCCGACCTGCGCTGGGTCTACCGGAACCTCGACGAGACCGTCGACAACCAGCTCCGGCTCCGCTGGCTCGTCGTGCAGGGCCCCTCCGATCTGGTGTCCCGGTCCGCCAGGTCGGTCATCCCGGCGGGCACCACCCCGGAGTTCAGCGACGAGGACGGCGTCATCCGGATCAACCTGACGCTCGGCGAGGCCGCCGCCGCCCTCGACAGCGACACCACCGACGCGATCGCCGCCCAGATCGTCTGGAGCCTGGGGCTGAGCGGCGAGTTCGAGCTGCTGATCGAAGGCGAGCAGGTCGCCGAGGGCACCCTGGCGGACTGGCGCGACTGGAACGCGATCCCCTCCGGCGACGACGAGATCGGCTACTTCATCGCCGAGGACACCGTCTGGCAGCTCGAGAACGGCGCGGTCACCGACGCCTCCGCCGACCACCCGTGGGTCGGCTTCAGCACGCCCGGCCTCGAACAGGTCGACATCGCCTCCGACGAGCAGATCGCGGCCGTCGTCGCCACGGAGTCCGGCTTCGAGCTCCAGATCGGCCGCGGCGAAGGGGACATGTCGACCGTCCAGGGCCTCGGCGGCACCCTGAGCGACCCGCAGTGGCTGACCGAGGGCACCGTCATGCTCATCGACGACGGCGTCCTCACCGTGGTCGACGCCGCCAGCGGCGCCGTCGAGCCGCTGGCGGGGGAGACGGTGCGGTCCCTGTCGGTCGCCCCCGACGGCCACCGCATCGTCTACGTCGAGGACGGCCGCGCCTCGGTCGCGCCGCTGAGCCACGACGCCGACGGGAACCTCCAGTTCGGCCAGTCCCAGCGCCTCGGGCTCGACATCACCGGCGTCACGGGCGTCGCCTGGGCCTCGGAGGACTTCGTGTGGATCGCGGGCGCGCGCGGCGGCTCCGACGACAAGCTGTTCCGGGTGTCCATCGACAACGCCGAGACCGAGAGCCAGTCGGGCACCTCGGGACTGCCGCTCGCCGAGGAGATCGCGGCCAAGCCCGCCGACCCGGTCGCCCCCGACCAGAACCGGGGCGAGCCGACCGTCGTCGTGATCGGCACCGACCTGTACCGGGCCTACAGCAGCAACCTCCAGCCGATCGAGGACAGCGACGGCCAGATCGTCCAGGGATCGGCCCCGTTCACCGTCCCCGAGTAGCGAAAAGGCCCGGACGCGAGCGTCCGGGCCGTGCGAGTCGGGGTCGACTCCCGCTCAGTTGTCGACGGTGAAGCCGACCGGCCGCGCCGACTGCGCGGCGACCTCGACGTAGGCGATCTTCTCGGCCGGGACGATCACCTGGCGGCCCTTCTCGTCCTCGAGCCGCAGCACGCCGCCCTCGTTGATGGCCTGGTCGATCGCCTCGCTCAGGTCCTTCGACGACAGCTTGCTCTCGAGCACCAGTTCGCGCGGGGCGTACTGGATACCGATCTTGACCTCCACGGGCCCTCCTCAAACGATTGGCTCTGACGTCCGCAGACGATGCAACATTACTAGCGCGGGACGGGCCCCGGCGTCACCGCGAGTGCGCCGACAGCGAACGGGCCGCGCCGGGCCCCGCTCACTCCCGCTCGCCCTCCGAGGGGCGCTGCTCGTCCTCTCCCAGTGGGAAGTGCGAGATGCCGCGCCAGGCGAGGGTGCTCATGAGGGCGACGGCCTCGTCCTTGGGCACCACGCGGCCCGAGGCGATCCACTTGCGGGCGGCGACCTCGGCGGCCCCCACCAGGCCGGTGGCGAGCAGCTCGGCGCGGGCCTTGTCGACCTGGGTGTCGGCCATGATCGTGTCGGCCAGGGCCGTCACGCACTCGCCCTCCATGCGCAGCACCCGCTCGGCGACGGCCGGGTCGTTGCGCTGGTCGGACTCGAACACCAGCCGGAACGCCTCGCCTTGGGCGTCGACGAAGTCGAAGTAGGCGCGCATGGCCTGGTCGACGCGCTCCTTGTTGTCCTCGGAGCGGTCCATCGCCTCCCGGATGCGCTCGACCAGTTCGGTGGCGCGCCCGTCGAGCAGCGCCAGGTACAGCTCAAGCTTCGAGGTGAAATGCTGGTAAAGCACGGGTTTGGAGACGCCGGCGCGGTCGGCGATGTCGTCCATGGAGGTGGCGTGGTACCCGCGGGAGACGAACACCTCTTGCGCCGCTTGCAGCAGCTGCGCCCGCCGCTCGCTCCTGGGCAGTCGGATTCTGCCGTCTCCGCCGCTGTTCACCCCGGCACCTCTTCTCGGTCGTGTCGCTCATCCGTCAGTCGCCGGATCTTGCGATCACAACGAAGTTTACGGAAGGTGGAATCCAGCTTCCCAGCGTACGGGGCGGGCAAACGCGCGTTCACAGGACTAGTGGCGCCACGGTACCTTCGAGACGGGAAGATGAAGGAGAATTTCAGTGGTGTATGACCAGAACCGACCGGAAGAGCCACAGCGTCCTCCCGGAGACGACAGGCCGGCTCGCCGACGCATAGGCCGGTCCTGGGGGCCCGCGGAGGAGCCGGCGGCCGAGGCCGAGGAGGGCACGCCGCAGCCGGTCGGACAGCAGCAGGAGCCGTACCGTTTCGATCCGGACCGCGGCAGGCGCCACCGCTACTCAGAGGACCCCTCCGGGCAGACGCCGGGCATGCCGGTGGAGATCGCCGAGACCGGGCCGATGGTGCCCGCCACGCGGCGTCCTTCACCGGGGGAGCAGCAGCAGTTCGAGCCGATCCCGCCCGCCCCGCAGCACCAGCAGGCGCCGCAGCCCGAGTCCCCGTTCGCGCCGCCGGGTGCGAACCAAGGGCTCAGCGCGCCGCCGGGTGCGAACCCCGAATACGGCGCACCGGGTGCGAACCACGACCGGAGCACCCCGCCTGGCGCGAACCATGACCGCAGCACCCCTTCTCCCGGCATGAACGGCGAGTACAGCGCCCCACCCGGCGCGAACCCCGACTACGGCGCCCAGCCTCCCGGCGCGAACCCCGAGTACGGCCCCGGCCCGGCGCAGCAGTTCAGCGCGCCGCCCAGCCCCCACGCCCCGAGCGCCCCGCAAGGCGCCACCCCGCCCGCGCCGCCCGCTCCGGCGAACCACCCGACCCCGCCGCCCCCCGAGAACACCGAGCAGACCCCGCTCCCCGGCCCGGTGCACGAGACGGCCCCGAACCCGACCCCGAGCGCCCCCGCGCTGCCGTCCCCGCCGGTCCACGGCCCGGTCACCGAGCAGGTGCCGCCGCGCACCCCGCCGGCCTCGCGCCAGCCGCCGCTCGAACCGACCCCGCCGGCGACCCCCGACGACGACGTCGTCGACCCCGACTCCGAGCAGCTGCTCGCATGGGTGCGGCAGGTCCCGGGCGTCCGCGACGCCTTCCACGTGACCTCGCCCGACGGCAGCCCGAGCCTGCGGCTGGAGCTCGAGGACGGCGTCGACCCCGACGAGGTGCAGGCGGCCGTGTCGGCCGTCGTCGCCGAGCAGCGCGGCTCCTCGCCCGGCCCGCAGACGGTCGACGAACCCGACGAGGACGCCCAGGCCGAGCCCGAATCCGCCGTGCCCGCCGAGGCCGAGCTCCCGCGCGTCGGCGCCGTGGAACTGCGCCGCGTCGAGATCGACTCGGCCGGGCTCGACGCCGAAGTGAGCGTGACGCTCGCCGTCGGCGACTACGAGTCGTCCGGGGCGGTCACCGTCCCGCCGATCGACTGGCACGTGCAGCACGCCGCCGCCGCGGCCACCGTGGAGGCGCTGCGCCCGCACTTCGGCGACGGCGACGCCAGGATCGAAGTCGAGCACGCCTCGATCGTCGCCACCGGCCCGGTCAAGACCGCCGTCGTCGTCGTGCTGTGGCTCGACGGCCAGGCGGTGCGCCGCCTCGCCGGGGCCGCCGTGGTCACCTCCGAACGGTCCAGAGCGGTGGTTTCGGCGACGTTGTCCGCACTCGCAACGGAAGTGGCACTATAGGAGCATGAGGCGGGCACGGTTGGTCGGGGCGGACAGGGTCCGCGTCCCGACCCGCCCCCACCCGCCGTGGCCCGGCATCGAGCACCGGCTGAACCGCAGCCACCTGTTCATCCGCCACACCCCGGGCACGAACCCCGACGCCGAGCCGGCGGTGTTCGTGCACGGGCTCGGCGGCTCCGCCCAGAACTGGACGGACCTGGCCGACGCCCTCGCCGACCACCTCGCCGCTGACGCGATCGACCTGCCCGGCTTCGGGCACTCGGCCCCGTCCCGGCACGCCGTCACCATCCCGTCCCTCGCCCAGGACGTCGCCGCCTGGATCATCGAGTCCGGGCGCGGGCCGGTCCACCTCGCCGGGCACTCCCTGGGCGGGGCGGTCTCGGTCTACCTGGCCGCCACCCGCCCCCACCTGGTCCGCACCCTCACGCTCGTCTCCCCGGCGATGCCCTTCGGCAACCCGAGGCGGTCGCACCAGTCGCGGTTCCTGCCGATGCTGATCGTGCCCCGCATGGCCTGGATCGCCGACCGGGCCCTGCGCTCGCGCACCCCGCAGCAGGTCGTCGACGACATCTACCTCGGCACCTGGGCCGACCCGAGCCGCGTCCACCCGCAGCGCCGCCGCGAGGCCGTCGCCGAGGCCAGGCGCCGCCTGGCGGTGCCGTGGAACTCCACCGCCTACATCCGGACCTACCGGGGCCTGATGGCCTCGTTCCTCCAGTCGATCGTGCCCGGCACGCACTCACTGTGGCGCCTGGCCCGCCGCATCCCGGTCCCGACGCTGGTCGTGTGGGGCAAACAGGACCGTGTCATCGACGTCAGGCAGGCGCCCGGCACCGGCGCGGCCATCCCCGACTCGCGGCTGCTGATCCTCGACCGGGTCGGCCACGTCGCGATGATGGAGGAGCCGGCGGCGGTCGCCCGGGCGATGGTCGCGATGTTCGACGAAGCCCGCGAAACCCACGGGCCTCGCACGCTGAGGGCCCCGGCTGACCTAGACTCGGCAGTGTGACCGAGGGACGATTGGCTCGCCGGCGCCGTCTCCGGAGGCGTCGCCGCGCCGTATTGCTGGCGGTCCTCATGCTCATGGCGGGCTTGGGAATGTACTTCGTCGTCAACTCCTCCGACGAGCCGGCGCCGCAGGCGCTGGACACCGAGCCGCCCGCGCTGACCGACACGAACGCGGCCCCCTCCCCGGAGGTCCCCGAGCCCGAGGCCGGGGCGGAGACCGAGGCGCCGCCTCCGCCGCTGTACTACTCCGGCACCGGCACGTGGACGTACGCCACCCCGAGCGCGGCCGCGGCAACCGCGTTCGGCGAGGCGGGCACGCTGCTCGAGTACAACATCGCCGTCGAAGACGGCATCGAACTCGACGCCCAGGAGTTCAGCGACTTCGTCGCCGCCACCCTCTCCGACGAGCGCTCGTGGACCGCCGGCGGCGGCTGGCGCTTCCAGCAGGTCGGCGAGTCCGGCGCGGACTTCACGATCTACCTGGCCAGCCCCGAGCAGCGCTCGATCCTGTGCAGCCACCCGAACACCACCGTCTCCTGCCGCAACGGCGACAGCGTCGTCATCAACTCCGCGCGGTGGATCGCCGGCGTCGACCACTGGGACGGCACCCTCGAGACCTACCGCGAATACGTCATCAACCACGAGGTGGGCCACCGCCTCGGCCACCCGCACGAGGTCTGCCCCGAGCGGGGCGAGCTGTCGCCGGTGATGGCCCAGCAGACCTTCCAACTGGCGGGATGCATCGGCAACGCCTGGCCCTACCCCGACGGCGAGACCTACCTGGAGGGCCCGCCCGGCTCCTACGAGGGGCCCGAACTGCCGCCCGACGACTACGCCGACGCGTGAATCCCAGCACAACGCCCTTCCCGGTGGAATAACCACAGAGTGGATATGCATTACTGGTTATATGAGTTTGCCGCCACTAGTCGAGCCAGCCGCCGACCTCTCCGTCGACGAGGTACGGCGGTACTCCCGCCACCTCATCATCCCAGATGTCGGGATGGACGGCCAGAAACGTCTCAAGAACGCCCGCGTGCTCTGCGTCGGCGCCGGCGGACTCGGTTCGCCCGCCCTCCTGTACCTCGCCGCCGCCGGAGTCGGCACCCTGGGGATCATCGACTTCGACACCGTCGACGAGTCGAACCTCCAGCGCCAGATCATCCACGGCCAGTCCGACATCGGCCGCCCCAAGGCCGAATCCGCCGCCGCCTCCATCCGCGAGGTCAACCCGAACGTCGACGTCGTCATCCACAACACCGCGCTGGACAACGACAACGTCATGGACATCTTCTCGGGCTACGACCTCATCGTCGACGGCACCGACAACTTCGCCACCCGCTACATGGTCAACGACGCGGCCGTGCTGCTCGGCAAGCCCTACGTGTGGGGCTCGATCTACCGCTTCGACGGCCAGGCCTCGGTCTTCTGGGCCGAGCAGGGCCCCTGCTACCGGTGCCTCTACCCCGAGCCGCCGCCGCCGGGCATGGTGCCCAGCTGCGCCGAGGGCGGCGTCCTCGGCGTCCTGTGCTCCTCGATCGGCTCCATCCAGGTCAACGAGGCCATCAAGCTCATCACCGGGATCGGCGAGCCCCTGGTCGGCTCGCTCATGGTCTACGACGCCCTCGAGATGACCTACCGCAAGATCAAGGTCCGCAAGGACCCGAACTGCGCGGTCTGCGGCGAGAACCCGACCGTCACCGAGCTGATCGACTACGACGACTTCTGCGGCTCGGTCACCGACGAGGCCGCCCAGGCCGTCGTCGGCTCCACGATCACCGCCCGCGAACTGGAGACGTGGATCAAGGAGGGCCGCGACATCGACCTGATCGACGTCCGCGAGCCCGCCGAGTACGAGATCGTCCGCATCCCCGGCTCGCGCCTGATCCCCAAGGGCGAGATCGTCTCCGGCGCGGCGCTGTCCGAGCTGCCGACCGAGAGGCAGGCGGTGTTCTACTGCAAGTCCGGCATCCGCTCGGCCGAGGCGCTGGCCGCCGCGAAGGCCGCCGGTCTGAGCAACGCCGTCCACGTCCAGGGCGGGGTCCTCGGCTGGGTCAACCAGGTCGACCCGAGCCTGCCCGCCTACTGAGCACCACGCACGACCAAGAGGCGTACGGCCGAACGGCCGTACGCCTCTTCGTCACCGTGCGTCGTCTCGGGGTGATATGGAGTGTTTGGCGCCGTTTCTGAGAGAATTCCCAGCTCTGCGCCGTTGACTCCGATTGCAGCGGTTTCATAGCCTTGCTCAATGATTCGGACCGGAAACGACGAACGCAGGCACTCCCGCATCAACCGACGCAACCTGCTCCGCTTCGGCGTGCCTGCGGCGGCCGTCGCGGTGGGCGCCGGAGCCTTCGCCACCGTGACCGCGAACGCCGCCGAGACCGCGCTCGACGGCGTCTTCGGGCGCTCCGCCGACGAGCTGCAGGACGAACTGGCCGCCAGGATCGAGGACTACCTCGCCTCGACCGGCACCCTGGTGGAGGCCTCCGTCGCCGTCGAGCGCGGCGACACGCACCTGGAGTACAACGGCGACCAGCTCCACATCACCGCCTCCATCGTCAAGATGGAGATCCTCGCGATGGTCCAAGAGCACTGGGGATCGGTGGACGCGGTCCCCGACGACCAGCGGGAACTGATGCGGCTCATGATCACCGAGTCCCACAACGACTCCACGACCGAGCTGTTCGACTTCCTCGGCGGCAAGGAGGCCCTCGACGCCGCGCACGAGCGCTACGGCCTGGCGAACACGGTCTCCGACCCCGACGGGCGCTGGGGCCTGGCCGAGACCATCGCCGCCGACCAGCTGATCATCGCCGACCTCAACCTCTTCGAGGGCGTCCTCGACGCCGAGCAGGTCGACTACGGCCGCGAGCTCATGGGCAGCGTCATCGACTCGCAGGACTGGGGCGTCTCGGCCGCCGCCGCGGAGGGCGAGTCGGTGTGGCTCAAGAACGGCTGGGACGTCGAGTCGCAGCTGGGCGGGTTGTGGGTGGTCAACTCGGTCGGCGTCCTCGGCGGCGACGGCGACGACCCGATCAAGATGGCGGTCCTGACCAGCAAGGCCGTCGACGACACGGAAGGCGTCCCGATCGTCGAGGAGATAGCGCGCATCACCAGAGCGGTGATCGACGAGGCATGACGAAACGGCCCGGCCTGATGGCCGGGCCGTTCGCTCCGCTCAGTGCCGACTGCGCTGCTGCTGCAGTTCCTTCGCTTCGCTCAGTACCTGCTGTGCTGCTGCTACAGTCCCTTCGCTTCGCTCAGTACCTGTAGTGATCGCTCTTGTAGGGGCCTTCCACGTCGACGCCGATGTAGTCGGCCTGCGCCTTGGTCAGCTTCGTCAGCTTGACGCCGAGGGCGTCGAGGTGCAGGCGGGCGACCTCTTCGTCGAGCTGCTTCGGCAGCGTGTAGACGCCGACGGGGTAGAGCTCCCGCTTCGTGTGCAGCTCGATCTGCGCCAGCACCTGGTTGGTGAAGCTGTTGCTCATCACGAAGCTCGGGTGCCCCGTGGCGTTGCCGAGGTTGAGCAGCCGGCCCTCGCTCAGCACGATGATCGAGTGCCCGTCAGCGCCGTGCCCCTTGGTTCCCTTCGGGAACTGCCACTCGTGGACCTGCGGCTTCACCTCGAGCTTCTTGATGCCCGGTTCGGCCGCCAGCCCGGCCATGTCGATCTCGTTGTCGAAGTGCCCGATGTTGCCGACGATCGCCTGGTGCTTCATGCGCCGCATGTGGTCGACCGAGATGATGTCCCGGTTGCCGGTGGTGGTGATGAAGATGTCGGCGCTCTCCACGACGTCGTCGAGGGTGAGCACCTGGAAGCCGTCCATCGCCGCCTGGAGCGCGCAGATCGGGTCGATCTCGGTGACGATGACGCGCGCGCCCTGGCCGCGCAGCGCCTCCGCCGAGCCCTTGCCGACGTCGCCGTAGCCGCAGACCACGGCGGTCTTGCCGCCGATGAGCACGTCGGTGGCCCGGTTGATGCCGTCTGGCAGCGAGTGCCGCACGCCGTACTTGTTGTCGAACTTCGACTTGGTCACCGAGTCGTTCACGTTGATGGCCGGGAACGGCAGGCGGCCCTCGCGCTCCATCTCGTAGAGGCGGTGCACGCCGGTGGTGGTCTCCTCGGTGACGCCCTGGATCGACCGCGCCTTGCGGGTGAAGCGGTTCGCGTCCTCCTCGAGCGACTTGGCCAGCAGCGCGAGCACCACGCCCTCCTCCTCGCTGGCGGCGCTCGAGACGTCGGGGACGGCGCCCGCGGCCTCGAACTTCGCGCCCTGCACGACCAGCAGGGTGGCGTCGCCGCCGTCGTCGAGGATCATGTTCGGCTCCTCGTCGCCCCAGTCGAAGGCGCGGTCGGTGCACCACCAGTACTCCTCGAGCGTCTCGCCCTTCCAGGCGAAGACCGGGACGCCGGCCGGCTCGTCGGCGGTGCCGGAGCCGACCACGATCGCGGCGGCGGCGTGGTCCTGGGTCGAGTAGATGTTGCACGAGGCCCAGCGGACGCGGGCGCCGAGCTCGGTGAGCGTCTCGATGAGCACGGCGGTCTGGATGGTCATGTGGAGCGACCCGGTGATGCGGGCGCCCTCCAGAGGCTTGGCCTCGCCGTATCGCTCGCGCAGTGCCATGAGGCCGGGCATCTCGTGCTCGGCGAGGCGGATCTCGTGGCGGCCGAAGTCGGCCAGCTTGAGGTCGGCAACCTTGTAGTCGTCGGCTCGCAGCGTGTTCGTCATGGGTGGAATGGTACGCGTCGGGGGTGTGTGGGCCGTCGAACGCCGTGGTGGCGGGAGACACGCAAAAAATATCTTTGTCAACCGCCGTTTCTGCTTGACACTCGTGGGGCTCTGGGTAATATTGCAGATACGCAGCGTCACAGCGGCGGGACGGCCCACAGGGACGTGAAACGTCGCCAGTGACGCGCGGGGGAACCAAACCGGGGGGAGTGCCGGGCGGTCTGGGGTGGCCGCCCGGCACATTTTTGTGTCCGGACCCTTTCCTCACGCATGGCGTCCCCGGGCCCGCGACTCGCGGCCATCTCGATGAGCCTCGATTCCCGCCCTCCGCGTCGGTGCTCCTCGCCGAACCACTCGGCCGCTGGAACACGCAGCCGGGTTTTGTCGGACCCCGCCAGTACACTTTCGCCTAGGGGTCCCCCTTGGACTACCTGCTTCGGCGTGCCCCGCCACTTCTCCTAAATCGATTGCGCCCCGCCCCGCTTTGCGGAATGGTCGCCATGTGAGCAACCCTGACATCGACATCGTTCCGATCGAGGTCACCGACGACGCGCTCGTCCGGTCCTGGATCGACATGCAGACCGCCGTCCGCCGGCACGACCTGCCGGGCATGGACCTGCCGCTCCCCGGCCTCCAGCGGCTGCGACTCCTGCTCCAACCCGAGTCCATCAAGGTCGAGCGCTGGGCCGCCCGCATCGGCACCACCGTGGTCGGCTCCACCACACTGGTCATGCCGACGCAGGACAACCAGCACCTGGTCGAGCTCGAGCTCGAGGTCCACCCCGAGCACCGCCGCCGCGGCATCGGCACCCGCCTGGCCGAGTTCGCCGAGCGCCGCGCCGCCGAGAACGGCCGCGACACGCTCCTGACCGGCGTCGTCGACTCCCTCGAAGGCGCGCCGCGCTTCGACCACTCCGGGCAGCACTTCGCCAAGGCCGTCGGCTACGCCGAGGTCGACAACGAGATCCACCGCCGCAACGACCTCGCGTTCATCGACGAGGACGGACTGGACCGCCTCCGCGCCGACGCCTGGAACCGGGCCGCCGGCTACGAGCTGGTGCGGTGGGTCTCCGAGGCGCCCGAGGACCTCCTCGACGGCCTGGCCCGCCTGAACGAGCGCATGTACACCGACCCGCCGCAGGGCGAGGAGATGGACATCCGCCCCGCCGAGTGGGACACCGCGCGGATCCGCGACATCGAACGCACGATGGCCGAGCGCGGCCAGCTCCAGATCGGCACGGCCGCCCGCCACGTCGAGAGCGGCGAGGTCGTCGGGTTCACCAGCATCGCGGTCAACCCCGGCGACGAGGAGCACGCCTGGCAGGGCGACACGATCGTGAGCCCCGAGCACCGCGGCAGGCGGCTCGGCGTGATCCTCAAGATCGACAACCAGCGGCTGCTGCGCCGGTACCGGCCGATGATCCGCTACGTCCACACCTGGAACGCCGAGGTCAACGACCACATGATCAGCATCAACGAGGCGATCGGCTACCGGCCCGTGTGCCGCGACATCGACGTGCAGAAGAAGATCTGACCGCCTCAGGCGGAGGCGATGAACAGCTCGCCCTCGCCCGAGACCCGGAGCGCCCCCGCCGCGCCCGCCGAGAACGCGGCGCGGCCGGGGGCGAGCGCGACCTCGCCGCCGTCGTCGGCCACCGTCACGGCCCCGCCGGTGCACAGGCAGATCCTGGGCCCGTCGATGTCGAAGGACAGCGGTTCGGCGCCGACCTCGACGCGGCGCAGCGTGAAGTCGTCGATCGGGACCGGCCAGGTCCGCACCGGCCCCTCGTCGCGCGAGGCCGAGCGCGGCTCGTCCATCGCCCGGAAGTCCAGGACCCGCAGCAGCTCAGGCACGTCGACGCGCTTGCCGGTGAGCCCGCCGCGCAGCACGTTGTCGCTGGCGGCCATGATCTCCACGCCGAAGCCCTTGAGGTAGGCGTGCAGGTTCCCCGCGGGCATGTAGACGGCCTCGCCGGGCCGCAGCGAGACGTGGTTGAGCAGCATGCCCACCAGGACGCCGGGGTCGTCGGGGTAGTGGCGGGCCAGTTCGACCAGGACGGCGGCGCCGTCCCGCGGCTCGCGCCCGTCGGCGGTGGCGGCCTTCGCGGCCTGGTCGATGATCTCGCGGCACTCGTCGCGGCCGAGGCCGAGCAGGTCGGTGACGGCGCGCCGCAGCCCCGCCCGCTCGTCGCGCAGTGTCCGCACCAGCCCTTCGAGGGCGGGGACGCCGAGCGCCTCGATGTCGTCGGCGGTCGCCAGCGGGTCGCGGAAGCCGCACAGCGCCCGGAAGTCGGTGAGGGCGACGAGCAGCTCGGGCTTGTGGTTGCCGTCGACGTAGTTGCGGAAGGCCGCGTCGATGCCGATGCGCCGCTCGCGCTGGTACCCCGAGTGGGCCTGGCGCGAGTTCGGGTGCGCCTGAAGGGAGAGCGGCTTGTCGGCGGCGAGGAGCTTCAGCAGGAACGGCAGCCGCGGGCCGAAGCGGTCGAGGGCGCGCCGCCCGAGCAGCGGCGCCGGCTCGGAGGCGATCGCGTCGTCCAGGGGGCGCCCGTCGGCGAGGATCGAGGGCGCCGTCGGGTGGGCGCCGAACCAGTTCTCGGCCTCGGGCAGCTCCGCCGGATGCGCACGCCCCTGGAGCCTGGCGATGTCGACCTGCGAGCCCCATGCGTAGTTCCGGATGACACCGTCGAGCCCCTGCACAGCCGCTCCTCACTTCTGTTCGTGTTCGAAGAACAACTGTATCGGTTCGCCTCAGGCGTCTACTCGCCGCCGACGGCCTCGTCCTTCATCTCGGACACGGCCGGGACCCGCATCGGGTCGAGGCCGTGGGCGAGCGCGAGGTACACCGAGGCGAAGTCGGCGACGGCGATGAGGGAGGCGAGGCGCTCGAGGGCGCAGCCGCCTTCGGCGGGGACGACGTCGAAGCGCACGCCGCGCCGCTCGGCGATCTTGGCCACCGCGTCGGCGCGCCTGGTGTCGGGCTTGGGCGCGGTGTCGTCGCCGTCGAGGCCGTCGTCCCTCATGAGGACGACCCGCAGCCGCGTCAGGGCGTCCTCGTCCTCGTCGGCGAAGATGTCCCGCCTGCCCTCGGCGAGCGAGCCGAAGACGCCGTCGAGGAGGCCGACGCGGCCGCGCCCGACCTCGCCGAGCTCACCGGAGACGACCGGGTAGCGGGCGTTCGCGGCGAGCATGTCGCCGAAGCGGCGGGCGGCGACGCCCGCGAGCGGGCTGGAGCCCCACACCACCGGGATCGACCCGGCGATGTTGAGCGCGAGCTCCTTGGCGGGGTTGACGTACGAGTCGGCGCCGACGCGGCAGCGCTCGGCGTCCTCGTCGAGGCGCTTGGCGGTCTCGGCGATGTCGGCCTCGGCGAGCGGCACGAGCCCGAGCTCGCGTCCGGCCATGAGCACCGGGATCGTCAAGGCCCACAGGCTGAGCCGCGCCGGGGCGCGGCGGGGGACGGCGACGTAGGGGGCGCGGGCGCGTTCGGCGACGGCCTGGAGTTCGGAGTCGGGGGCGCCGATGGCGACGAGGCGGGCGCCGCGGCGGGCGGCGGCCTCGGCGGCGGCGAGCGCCTCGGGGCTGCGCCCGGAGGCGGAGACGGCGAGGACGACGTCGGCGGCGCCGACCCAGCCGGGGACGCCCGCCGAGCGGTGGCCGAGGACCGGGACGGGGCAGCGCGGCCCGGCCACGGTGGCGAGGATGTCGCCGGTGCGGGCGGCGGTGCCGACGCCCGCGACGACGAGCGCGCGGGGGCGGCCCTCGTCGGCGAGGACGCCGAGCCCGGCGTCGGCCGCGAGCGCGGCCGACTCGCGCAGTTGGGGACCGGCCGAGGCGAGCGCCCACAGGGCCCCGCCCGGGTTGGTGTGGTCGGTCAGTTCGCCTTCGATGCGTCGCTCGTCGGGCAGGCGGTCGCCGGTGATGCCGGCGACGCCGTCGTCGTCTGGACCCATCGCTATTCCTCCTTGACGGAGTCGAGGAGCATGACGGGGATGCCGTCCTCGACTCGGAACACCTTGTCGCACTCAGAGCAGGTGAGGCAGTTCGCCTCGCGGTCGTAGGCCAGTGGCGCGTGGTGGGGGTCCGGGCAGCGCAGCAGTTCCAGCAGGACGGGGGCGGGATAGGCGGGCATCGGTGTCTAGTTCCTAACGATGTGGAGGATCTCGTCGCGGAGCCGCTCCATCGAGGCCCGGTCGGGGCCTTCGACGTTGAGACGCAGCAGCGGTTCGGTGTTCGAGGGGCGCAGGTTCGCCCAGGAGCCGTCCTCGAGCTCGACGGTGAGGCCGTCCAAGCGGTCCGTCCGGGCGCCGGACTCGTAGTGGGCGGCGACCTCGTCGATCTTGGCGTGTGCGTCGGCGACCTTCGAGTTGATCTCCCCGGACGGGACGTAGCGGACGAACTCGTCGGCCAGGTCGGACAGGGACTTGTCGGACCCGCCGACGGCCGCCAGGACGTGCATCGCGGCGAGCATGCCGGTGTCGGCGAACCAGAAGTCCCTGAAGTAGTAGTGGGCCGAGTGCTCGCCGCCGAAGACGGCCTGCTCCTCGGCCATGACGGCCTTGATGTAAGAGTGGCCGACGCGGGTGCGGACGGGTCGGCCGCCGTGCTCGGCGACGATCTCGGGGACCGCCTTGGAGCAGATGAGGTTGTGGCAGATGACGCTGCCGGGGTGCTTCTCGAGCTCGCGGGTGGCGATGAGCGCGGTGATCGCCGAGGGCGTGACCGGTTCGCCGTCGGCGTCGACGACGAAGCAGCGGTCGGCGTCGCCGTCGAAGGCCAGGCCGAGGTCGGCGTCGGTGGCCTTGACGCGGGCCTGGAGGTCGACGATGTTCGCCGGCTCCAGCGGGTTGGCATCGTGGTTGGGGAAGGTCCCGTCGAGCTCGAAGTACAGCGGGTCGATCTCGATCGGGAGCGCGTCGAGCAGCTGGTCGCCGAGGACGGCCGGGACGGTGTGGCCGCCCATGCCGTTGCCGGCGTCGACGACGATCTTCAAGGGGCGGATCCCCGAGAGGTCGACCAGGCCCCGCATGTAGGCGGCGTAGGCGCCGAGGAAGCCCTCGGTGGTGACGGTGCCCGGTTTGTCGGCCGCGTCCGGGGACCGCTCGCCGTCGAGGATCGCCTGGGCCCTGTCGCGGATGTCGGCCAGGCCGGTGTCGAGGCCGATGGGGCGGGCGGCGGGCAGGCACATCTTGAGGCCGTTGTACTCGGCCGGGTTGTGGCTGGCGGTGAACATCGCCCCGGCCACGTCGCGCGCGCCGGCGATGTAGTAGAGCATGTCGGTCGAGCACAGCCCGGCCTCGACGACGTCGGCGCCGGCGGCGGTGGCGCCGCGCGCGAACGCGGCGGCGAAACCCGGCCCCGAATCGCGCATGTCGTGGCCGACGGCCCAGGCCGTCTCGCCGGTCACGGCGACGGCGGCCGCGCCGATCGCCTCCATGACCTCGGGTGTCAGCTGGGAGCCGACGAGCCCTCGGACGTCGTAGGCCTTCACGAATTCGCTGAGCTGTGGAGCCACGGGTGTGTGTCCGCCTTTCGAACGTGGTGCGCGGGGCCGGTTCCTACCCCGAGACTATCGGCTTGCGTCGTCGTCGCCCGACACCACCCGGAGGTGACGCCGGGCACCCATCGCCGGTCCGGGCGGGCGGATGCCTTGGCGCGGCGCGGGTTCGGCCTGCGTCGGCTCGTCCAGGCGGCTGCCGGTGAGCGCCGTCGGGTCCGGTTCGGGGCGTTCGTGCACGGCGGCCTCGCGGACGGCGTTGGCCAGGGCGACCAGGTCGTCGTCGGTGGGCATGGGCGCGGTGTAGTCGCCTTGGTGGCGGACCAGTTCCCAGCCGTGGGGCACGGTGAGACGCCGTGCGTGGGCATCGCACAGGTCATAACTGTGGGGCTCGCGTGTCGTCGCGAGCGGGCCAACCACCGCCGTGGAATCCGAGTAGATATATGTCAATGTGGCCACCGCTGGTTGGCGGCAGCCGTTCCGGGAGCAACGCCGATCCGACCTCACCCCACGAAACTACCACTCGTGGAGGTGAACTCTGTGGCGCTGAGCAGTGGTGCAGAACCGATTTATGGGACAGGGCGGGCCGGGGCGGCGACTCGGTTCCGCCATGGGGCGTTTCGGCCCTGCCGGACGCTAAGGTGGGGCGCATGCGGAGAGATCGTCACGGGCGGGGCATGAGGGGGCCGCTCGCGCCGAGCGCGCTGCCGATGCGGCGCACACCCGTGGAGGAGTTCAACACGCTGGTCCTGCAGTCGGTGAACGCCATCGAGCGGCACATGATCGAGACGATGGGGCCGAACTCGCATCTGCGGGGCGTCGAGTTCGCCGTCGAGGAGGTGCCGCCGCCGATGCGGGCCTACGAGGTGGACATCGTGGAGTCGCACGGGGTGGCGCTGTCCAAGCTCTACCCGGCGCGGCCGGGGACCGCCGCGGCCGCGCCGCGGATCGTGCTCTACCGGCGCCCCATCGAGCTGAGGGCCGACGACGCGGACCTGGGGACGCTGGTGACCAGCGTCCTGACCGAGCAGTTGGGGGCACTGTTGAACCTGCCGCCCGAGACGCTCGAACCCTGACGGAGGGCGGGCCTCGGCGCCGCCGCGGGCTCCGGCGCATACGACGGCGCGGGGGTGGGACGTCGTCGTCCCACCCCTCGCGTGCTCTGTCGCGGCCGGCCCGATGCCTTTCCTCAGGCCGCCACCGGAACGCGTTCGCGTTCGGGCTCCGCCCGCTGCTCGACCAGGACCGAGCCCACGGGCACCGGCTCGGCGCCGAGCGCGCCTGCTCCGATCGCCGGCTCGCCGATCTCGGCGAGCGCCGGCTCCAGCTCGGGGTTGATCATCGGGCTCGGCACGCACACCACCACCGGCATGGGGCGTTCGGCGCGCCGCCGGGCGGCCTCGCGAGCCTGCCGCTTGATCTTGCGGCGCTCCCGCTCCGACAATCCCCCCCAGATGCCGAAGCGCTCATCGTGTTCGAGTGCGTATTGCAGACAGTTCTCTTTGACCTCGCATCGCGCGCAGATGCGTTTCGCATCGCGCGTTGAGCCCCCTTTTTCGGGGAAGAACGCCTCCGGGTCGGTCTGCGCGCACAATGCGCGAGCCTGCCACTCCGGAACGTTACCCAATAGGTCGGCCAGGTAGTCACGGCCGTCCATATACGTCCGCCTCCTCGTGTGCGCACCGGCCAGGCCGGTGCTCCCCCCTTGCAATTCCTTGCACAGCACCGGGTGTCAGACCCGAGGATCGAACGCGCTCCCTCCCCTGTCGCGCGTACGACCCGCCAATGCGGCGCCGCCGGCCGGCCGCATGCGATCGAGGTCCTGGTGCCCGCGGGCGGCCTGTGGATTGGGGCCGCGCCGCCTAACTCATCTCGATGGACGACGAGTGTTCATCGCTTATTCGATAACGGTTCGATGTCAGACGATAGCGCACAGTGATCCAAGCGATGGAAGGACCCCTCAGACTCACTCCTTCGGGGACGCCGAATCGTCCATGAGCAATATGGAGAACTGCTCGCGTGTCCGGCTCCACCGCACGAACACCACGCCCACCACGGCCAGGACCAGCCACACTCCATCGAGGAGCAGCCGCTCCGTCGCGGTGCGGGAGTCGATCCAGACCTCGCCCTGCGAGGCGAGCTGGGTCGCGGTGTCGTATCCGTACATCGCCGCCGACAACGCCAGCAGCACACCGGTAACGATGTAGCAGCCGTAAACGACTTGGGCGAGCCGTCGAATCACCCGTCCGGGGTGCAGCCAGGCCGCCGCGGCGGGGGCCGCCACCGGCACGATCGAGAACAGCGTCTGGCGGGCGACGTCGGCGAAGCCGATCCCGGCGGCCCGCGAGCCGTAGTCGTCGCGGGGGTCGACGCCGGCGCCGAAGAGCCACTGCGAGAGCGTGACGGCGATGAACACTGCGGCGCAGGCGATCAGGACGGCGGCGACGGCGGGGCGGGAACGGTGCGTTGACGGCATGGCCGGTATTACACCAGATCGGTTCGGGACGCCTGCTTCAGTTCCTCCACCACGCCCTTGACCTCCTGGGCGCGGTCCCTGGGGCAGACCAGCATCGCGTCGGGGGTGTCGACGATGATGAGGTCGTCGACGCCGACGGCGACGACGAGGCGCCCGGCGGCGGGGACGACGACGTTGCGCTTCGACTCGGTCAGCAGCACCTCGCCGGGGCCCGAGGGCCGGACGACGACGTTGCCGACCCGGTCGGCGGCCTTGAGGACCTGGCCGAGGGTGTCGTAGTCGCCCACGTCGTGCCAGTCGAAGTCGCCGGGCACGACGCCCACCTTGCCGGAGGCGGCGGCCGGCTCCATGACCGCGTAGTCGACCGAGATCTTCTCCAAGGTGGGCCACAGCTTCGCGAACAGGGCGTCGCGGCCGGTGGTGTCCCAGGCCGCGGCGAGGGTGCGCACGGCGTCGTGGAGGGCGGGGCGGTGGCGGGCGAGCTCGTCGAGGAACACGTCCACGCGCCAGACGAACATGCCCGCGTTCCACAGGTAGTTGCCCGAGGAGACGTACTCGACCGCCGAGACCTGGTCGGGCTTCTCGACGAACGCGGCGAGCTTGAAGCCGGGGCCGACCGCCGGTCCCAGCCGCAGGTACCCGTAGCCGGTCTCGGGCCCGGCCGGGGTGATGCCGATGGTCATGAGCAGGCCGGTGTCGGCCAGCTCCATGGCGCGCTCGACGGTCTCGGCGAAGGCCTTGGCGTCGGGGACGAGGTGGTCGGCGGCGAAGGCGCCCATGATCGCGGTCGGCTCGCGCTCGGCGATGACGGCGGCGGCCAGGCTGATCGCGGCGGCCGAGTCCCTCGGGGAGGGCTCGACGAGGATGTTGTCGCCGGGGATGTCGGGCAGCTGCCTGGCGACGTCGACGGCGTGGGCGGTGCCGGTGACGACGTAGACCTGCCCGGGGGCCGAGAGGAGGCGGACCCGTTCGACCGTGGACTGGAGGAGGGACTCGCCCGAGCCGCCCAAAGGCAGCAGGAACTTGGGCCGTTGCGCGCGAGACAGGGGCCAGAGCCTGGTTCCGGAGCCGCCTGCGGGGACCACCGCGTGAAGCATGCCAATAGTCTTGCATGCCGTGCCCACATGCCGGTTCACCCGGTGGGACACCCTGGTGACGATAGCGCTTTCGATGCCACACTGAACCGGTTCAGATCAGCAAGGAGTGACCATGACCATCAGCTTCGACGAAGCCGCCCGCGCCTGGCACCTCTCAGGGCCCGGCTACTCCTATGTCGTCGAGCTCTGCGACCGGGGCATGCCGCGCCAGTGCTACTGGGGCCCGCCGATCCCCGACGGCGCCGTCGCCGCCCTCGGCGGCGGCCGCAGCCGGGGCTACCCCGTCGACGACAGCGTCCACACCGGCGTCGAGCTCCTCGGAGAGCTCGGGCCCCAGTTCGCGACCCCCTCGCTCCAGCTGCGGCACCCCGACGGCGCCAAGGGCTTCGCCTGGCACTACAGCGGTCACAGCGTCGACGGCGACCACCTCGCGATCGCCTTCACCGACCGGGACCTGACATTGACGCTGCACTACCGCGCCTGGGACACCGGCGTCATCGACCGCTGGGCCGTCCTCGAGGCGGCCGCGCCGGTGGAGATCGGCCGCTTCGACTCGGCGGCGTGGACCCTGCCGCACTGGAGCGGCTACCGGCTCTCCCACCTGTCCGGCGAGTGGGCGGCCGAATGGCAGCTGCGGCGCGTCGAACTGCCCGTCGGCGAGACCGTCCTCGGCTCGCGGCGCGGCAACACCAGCCACCAGGCCAACCCGTGGTGCGCCGTCGACGACGGCACCGCCACCGAGACCGCCGGCGAGGTCTACTCCACGCAGCTCGCCTGGTCGGGCTCGTGGCGCGTCCAACTCAACCGCTCCACGCAGGGCCGCCTCACCCTCACCGCGGGCGCCGGACAGGAGGGCCTGCGCTGGAACCTCGCCGCCGGCGAGCGGTGGGAGACGCCCGTCGCCTCCGGGCTCTACACCGCGGGCGGCTTCGGCGGGGCCTCCCGCGCCTGGCACGAGCACCTGCGGCGCCACGTCATGCCTACTGCGGAGGAGGACGCGGCGGTGCTGTTCAACTCCTGGGAGGCGGTCACCTTCGACGTCTCCGAGGAGAAGCAGCTGCCGCTGGTCGAGCTGGCCACCCGCATCGGCTGCGAGCAGTTCGTCGTCGACGACGCCTGGTTCGGCGCCCGCACCTCCGACCGGGCGGGGCTGGGGGACTGGTGGCCCAACCCCGAGCGATTCCCGAACGGCCTGAAGCCGCTCATCGACGCCGTGCACGAGCGCGGCATGCGGTTCGGGCTGTGGGTGGAGCCCGAGATGGTCAACCCCGACTCCGATCTGTACCGCGCCCACCCCGACTGGGTGATGCACCAGTCCGGGCGGGACCGCACCGAACTGCGCAACCAGCTGGTGCTCGACTACTCCCGGCCCGAGGTGGCCGAGTGGGCCTTCGCGACGCTCGACCGGCTCCTGAGCGACAACGACGTCGACTTCGTCAAGTGGGACCACAACCGGCCCTTCACCGAGGTGGGCCAGCCCGGCGGGGCCGACCCCGACCGCGTCCACATCGACCACGTCAGGGCCCTCTACGACATCAAACGCCGCCTGCGCCGGGCGCACCCGCGCGTGCGCATCGAGGGCTGCGCGGGCGGCGGCGCCCGCGTCGACCTCGGCATCATGCCGTACGTCGACCAGGTGTGGACCTCGGACAACACCGACGCGGGGGACCGCGTGGCGATCCAGCACGGCTTCGGCCAGGCCTATCCGGCGCGGGCGATGGGCGCGTGGGTGACCGACGAGCCCACCGGGCTCAACCGCCGCAGCACCTCGCTGCGGTTCCGCTTCCAGGTCGCCAGCGCCGGGGTGCTCGCCGTGGGCGGCGACCTGTCCGAGTGGAGCGAGGCCGAACTCGACGAGGCCGCCGGGCACATCGCCGTCTACAAGGACATCCGCCCGGTCGTGCAGCACGGCGTCCAGTACCGCCTGGGCGACCCGGAGCGCGAGCACCTGACCGGCGTGCAGTACGTGCGCGGCGACCGGATCGCGGTGCTGGCCTTCAAGACGCCGTCCCGCTTCAACCGGCCGCAGGCGCCGCTGCGGCCCGCGGCGATCGCGGCCGACGAGCGCTGGATCGACGAGGACACCGGCGAGACGTATTGGGGCGCAAGCCTGCTCGCGCACGGTCTGCCGCTGCGGTGGGCGGGCGCCGACTGGGATTCGGCGATCCTGCGGCTGCGACGGAGCGCATAGGGGCGGTCACTGCGCGGTCCGTGAGGAGCATCTCTCGTCTTAGGGGTGTCCGGGCAGCTCAGCGCTTGCGGGGCTGCCCTAGACTCACCGGGGTTCCGCCCGACACGATCAACGACGAATGAGGAGTCCCTCAGTGGCTTACCCGCCCGCCCCCGCCCCCCAACCCATGCAGCCCGCGCCAAAGCAGGGCAACGGTTTCGGCGTCACCGCTCTCGTGCTCGGCCTGATCGGCCTGATCGTCTTCTCCTGGATTCCGGGCGTCAACATCTTCACCGCGATCCCCCTCGCCGTCCTCGCCGTCATCTTCGGCATCGTCGCGCTGGCCAAGGCCGGCAGCCGCGGCGGCAAGGGCAAGGGCACCGGCGGCTGGGGCCTGGTGCTCGGCCTGCTCGCCATCGCGGCCGCGATCGCGGTGAACGTGTGGATCATCGACTTCTTCGAAGACAACAGGGACGAGCTCTACGACGACTACATGGAGGACTGCCAGTCGCAGGGCCTCTCTGAGGACGAGTGCGACCAGATCTACGAGGACACCGAGGACGAGATCCTCGGCGAGTAGCCGCTCACGCGACAAGGGCCGCAGCGCAGCTGCGGCCCTTCCGCGTCCGCTAGAACAGCCTCGGCTGCGACTCGTCCACGGCCCCGCGCATGTCGTCGTAGTCCAGGACGACGCAGCGGATGCCCCGGTCCTCGGCGAGGACCCTGGCCTGCGGCTTGATGGCCTGCGCCGCGAACACGCCGTCGACCGGCGCCAGCAGCGGATCGCGGTTGAGCAGCTCCAGGTACCTCGTCAGCTGCTCGACGCCGTCGATCTCGCCGCGGCGCTTGATCTCGACGGCGACATGCCTGCCGTCCGAGTCGCGGCACATGAGGTCGACCGGCCCGATCGCGGTCGGGAACTCGCGCCGCACCAGCGACCACCCCTTGCCGAGCGGGCCCGTGTCGGCCGCGAGCAGCTCCTGCAGGTGCGCCTCGACGCCGTCCTTCTGGAGGCCGGGGTCGACGCCGAGCTCGTGCGAGGAGTCGTGCAGGACCTCGGCGACGGTGATCTTCAGCTGGTCGCCGGACTTCTTCGACGTCACGGTCCACACCGAGTCGGTCTCGGCCACCGTGCACGGCGGCGTCATCCAGTTCAACGGCTTGTACGAGCCCCCGTCGGCATGGATCAGCACGCTCCCGTCCGCCTTCATCATGATCAGGCGCGGGGCCATGGGCAGGTGGGCGGAGAGTCGCCCCGTGTAGTCGACCGAGCATTGAGCGACAACCAAACGCATGCCCAGCACCCTACCCGCGGCCGCCGGCGCGGCATTGCTCGGTGGGATTAGCGTGGACCGCGTGCGACGAGGAGCCGACCGCTTCGGCGGCCGGGGAGGGGGCGGACGTGGCCGCTTGGATGTCGAGACGGGCGTGGGACAGTCTGGTGGCCGGCGAGGCGTGCCGGCTGTGCGAGTCGCTCGAGGCGCCCGGTTCGACGGAGGCGGACGCCGCGGACGCGATCGGGTACACCGTCGCCGAACTGGAGATGTCGGTGGTCAAGCTGGGCCGGGACCAGTTCGCCGAGGGGTACTGCGTCGTAGTGTGCAAACCGCACGTCGCCGAGCCGCACGACCTGCCGGACGGCGAGCGGGAGCTGTTCCTCGCCGAGGTGATGCGGGTCGGGGCGGCGGTGCAGCGCGTCTTCAAGGCGGACAAGATGAACTACCAGATACTCGGCAACTCCGTGCCGCACACGCACAGCCACGTCGTTCCCCGGTACTGGGGCGATCCGGCGCCGGGTCGGCCGTATCTCGGCGACCCCGACCGCCCTGTGCTGCTGCCCGAGCGGGAATACCTGCACCGCGCCGCCCGGGTGCGGGACGGGCTCGGCCGATGAGGCGGGCCCGTGCGGGCGGCGTCAGTGGAGGCAGAACTCGTTGCCTTCGGGGTCGCGCATCACGTGGGTCACCGCCCCGCGGTCGGAGTGCGTCTCGACGAACTCGGCGCCGAGCCCGACCAGCCGCTCGACTTCGGCCCGCTTCCGGTCCTCGTCGACGTGGACGTCCAGGTGCACCCGGTTCTTGGCGGTCTTGGGCTCGGGGACGCGCTGGAAGAGCAGCCGCGGCTCGACGCCGTCGGCGTCCCGGCAGGCCGCGAGGTCCCGGAACGCCGAGCGGCCGTTCACCGTGACGCGGTCCCCGGCGGGCATGCGGCCGTCGGCGACCAACCGGTCCACCAGCGCCGAGTGGTCCTCGACGTCGATGTGGAAGACCTGGGCCCAGAACGCGGCCTGGGAGTGCGGGTCGGCGCAGTCGAAGGTGACTTGAGTTCTCACACCGCTCAGTCTGCCAGCACCGTCCGACGGCTCGGCGGTCTTGACACGGCGCTCTCGCCGCCGGCCCGTGCTTCGGGCCGCAGTGGCGGAGCACTCGCCGGGCAAGGGCTTCCGTGACGGATGAGGCAAGGCTTGCCTAAGATGCTGGGCGTCAGATGTTGTGCGTCGCCCATCCAGTCCCAGACGGGAACCCATGTCACTCCCCCTGAAACTGCCCCGCTTGTTCCAGGCGCCGGCCGAGCCGATCGCGGTCCGGCCGATCCGCGTCGACGCCGGCACCACGCCCAGGCAGTTGACCGTCCGGACCATCCTCGGCGCCCCCCGGTACACCGTGCCCGCCGCGCTGCTGACCGTCGGGCACCAGGTCGGCGAGGTGCTCGTCCCGGTCATCATGGGCTTCGCGATCGACCAGGCCGTCGCCACCGGCGACCCGGTGCGGCTCGCCCTGTGCCTCGGGCTGCTCGCCCTCGACTTCGCGATGCTGTCCTTCTGCTACCGCTTCGGCTCCAGGATCGGCCTGCTCGGCATGCAGGCGGTCCAGCACCACCTCAGGACGCTCGTCGCCGACCGGCTGCTCGCCCCGGCGGGCGTCGCGGGACGCGCCGGGCTCCCCGGCGTCTCGCTGTCCATCGCCGCCTCCGACGTCAGCGTCCTCGCCAGAGCCGTCGCCATCGGCGTCTACCCGGCCGGTGAGTTCGCCGCGATCCTGCTGTGCGCCACCGTCCTCATGGTCATCTCCTGGCAGCTGGGCCTCATCGTGCTCCTCGGCGTGCCCCTGCTGCTGGTGCTCATGGACCGCGCCGGCGGGCCGCTGCGCCGCCGCAGCAGACGCCAGGCCGCGCTCGCGGCCGAGGCCTCAGGCAAGGCCGCCGACCTCCTCGCCGGGTACCGGGTGCTCTCCGGCCTCGGCGCCCAGGACGCCGCGGCCGGGCGCTACCGCACCGCCAGCCGCGAGGCCCTCGACGGGAGCCTCCACGCCGCCGGCGCCCAAGGCCTCTACGTCGGCTCGATGAACCTCGCCTCAGGACTGTTCGTCGCCGGGATCGCCCTCGTCGCCGGACTGCGCGCCTGGTCCGGCGACCTCACCGTCGGCCAGCTCATCACCGTCGTCGGCCTCGCCCAGATCATCCTCGGGCCCCTCAGCGCCTTCGCCACCAACTTCGGCGCCATCTGGGCGACCGCCCTGGCCTCCGCCGAGCGCGTCCTCGGCGTCCTGACCCTCCCGCCCCGCGTCGCCGAGACCGGCGGGGCCCGAGCCGAACCGGGCGCGGGCAGGCTGCGCCTCGCCTCGGTCCGCGCCGGGCGGCTCGACATCGACCTCGACCTCGCCCCCGGCGAATGCGTCGGCGTCCGCGCCTCCCCGGCCGCCGCCTCCGCGCTCACCGATCTGCTGTCCGGCCGCGCCGCCCCCGAATCCGGCGACGCCGCCTGGCAGGGCCGACCACTGGGCGAATACGAGCTGGAGGCGCTGCGCGCCTCGATCCTCGTCATGCCGCACCACGCGGCCCTGTTCGACGGCACCATCCGCGAGAACGTCGGTCTCGGCACCGCCTCGGACACCGCCGCCGCCCTCGCGGCCGCCGACTGCGCCGAGATCCTCGACGCCGCGCCCGAGGGCGTCGACACGCAGGTCGGCGACGACGGCCTGCGGCTGTCGGGCGGCCAGCGCCAGCGCATCGCCCTCGCCAGGGCCCTCGCGCAGCACCCGCCGCTGCTGGTGCTCCACGAACCGACCACCGCCGTCGACTCGGTCACCGAGGCGCGCATCGCCGAACGGCTGCGCCGGGCCCGCGAGCCGCACTCGACGCTGCTGATCACCGACGCGCCCGCGCTGCTCGCGGTGTGCGACCGCGTCGTCGAAGCGGGAGAACGCGATGAGTGAGACCGAGACGCGCCAGGCGCTGCCGATCGCCGACGCGGCGCAGGTGCGAGCCGAGGTCCGCCTCGCCCTGCGCGGCGGCGGATGGAAGGTCGCCGGAGTGGCCCTGCTGCTCACCGCGGGCGCCGCCGCGGGCCTGATCACCCCGGCGGCGCTCGGCGGACTGGTCGACGCCGTCGCCGACGGCGAAGGCCCCGAAAGGATCTGGTGGCTGGCGGCGGCGATCGCCGCCGGAGCCCTCGCCGCCGCGGCGGCCGACGGGCTCGGCCAGGTCGGCGCCACCCGCCTCGTCGAGCGGATCCTGGCCTCCTCGCGCGAGCGCATGGTCGCCAAGGGCCTGGCCCTGCCGCGCGCCGCCCTCGAACGGGCGGGGGCCGGCGACCTCGTCAGCCGCGCCGGCGACGACGTCGCCGTCGTCTCCGAAGCGGCCCCGCTGGTGGTGCCCGCCGTCACCGGGTCGGCGTTCACCATCGCGCTGACCGTCGTCGGCATGGCCGTGCTGGACTGGCGCTTCGCCGTCGCCGCGGTCGCCCTCGTCGCCCCCGTCCACGTGCTCACCCTCCGCTGGCACCGCCGGGCGGCCCCGCACGTCTACGCCGCCGAGCGCGCCGCCATGGCCGAGCGCGCCCACCACCTCCTGGCGTCGCTGCGCGGCATCGAGACCGTCCACGCCTTCAACCTCGCGCGCCCCCACGGCGACCGCATCGCCCGCGCCTCCTGGGAGGTGGCGCGCTGGGCGATCCGGGCCCGCACGGTCCAGAACGGCTTCTTCGGCAGGCTCAACTTCGCCGAGTTCCTCGGCATGGGCTCCATCCTGGTCGTCGGCTTCTGGCTCGTCCGCGAGGGCGAGGGCAGCGTCGGCGCCGCGACGACGGCGATGCTGTTCTTCCTGCGCCTGTTCGACCCGATCAACCGCCTGATGATCGTCGTCGACGACCTCCAGTCGGCGCTCGCCTCGATGCGGCGGATCGTCGGCGTGATCCGCGCCGGGGACTTCGCCTCGCCCGCCCGGCCGCGGCCCCGGACGGACGCGGCGGCCGAGGTCGCCGACGTCTCCTTCGCCTACGCGCCGGGCCACCCCGTGCTCGACGGCGTGGACCTGCGGATCGCGGCGGGCGAGACGGTCGCCCTCGTCGGCTCCTCCGGCGCCGGGAAGACCACCCTCGCGGCCCTGGTCGCCGGGGTCCTGGACGCCGACAAGGGCACCGTGGCCGTGGCCGGGGGAGCGGTGGCCCTGGTGACCCAGGAGGTCCACGTCTTCGACGGGACGCTGCGCGAGAACCTGGACCTGGCCAGGCCGGGGGCCTCCGACGCCGAGCTCGCCGAGGCGCTCGAGCGCGTCGGCGCGGCGTCCCTGATCGACGGCCCCGACGGCCTCGACACCGTGGTCGGCGCGCGCGGCCTCGAGCTGAGCCCGGCGCAGGCGCAGATGCTGGCGCTGGCGCGCGTGCTCCTGATCGACCCACCGCTCGCGGTGCTCGACGAGGCCACCGCCGAGGCCGGGAGCGCCGACTCGGCGGCCATGGACCGGGCCTCGGCCGCGGTCCTCGACGGCCGGGCGGGGCTGCTGGTCGCGCACCGGCTCGACCAGGCCGCGAGCGCCGACCGCGTCGTCGTCATGGAGCGGGGCCGCATCGTCGAGGAGGGCACGCACGGCGAGCTCGTGGCGGCCGACGGCCTCTACGCCCGCTCCTGGCGGCTGTGGTCCCGCGGGCGGAGCTGACACGGCGATGGCTTCGCGTGCCGGATGGGGAAGGTGTGTATCGTGGGGATAACGATATCCTCAGCAGGTCGCACCGGCCGCGAACACCCGAGCAAGGAGCCAGCCATCGCCACCGGACTCGAAGCCGCCCGCCCGTCCGCGCGGCCCTCGCCGTTCATCGACCTCGACTGGGGCGCCGACCGGCCCGTATCGCTCGTCGGCATCGGCGGCTCGGCCGCCTTCGGCGCCCCCGGCGTCCCGCTCGTCGAGGTCTTCACCGCCGAGGAGCAGCGCGGACGCACCAGCCAGGCGTACTTCCGCTCCGCCCTCGGCGCCCGACTGCGGCACGTCGAGCACCGGCGCGTCGACGGACCGGCGAGCGAGGGCGTCGTCGTGGCGCAGCGCGACGAGCGCACCGGGCTGCTCGTCCGCACCACCATCACGCGGCCGAGCGGCGCGCGGGCCGTGCGGATCCAGAGCGCGATCGGGAACACCGGCCCCTCGCCGGTGCTGCTCACCGCCGTCACCACCGCGACGATCGGCTTCGGCCGCACCGAAGCCGACCTCGACGGCTTCACGCTCGCCCGCGCCCAGAGCGAGTGGCTCGCCGAGAACCGCTGGCGCACCGAGCCGCTGCGGGCCGGGCTCCCGCGGATCGACCTCGAACTCCACGGCCAGGACGGCCGCGGCCACGTCGGATTCGGCAGCCACGGCGCCTGGTCCACCGGCGAGCACCTGGCCGCCGGGGTCCTCGCGGACTCGGCGAGCGGCGAGGCCCTCGCCTGGCAGGTGGAGGCCGGCGCCCCCTGGCACTGCGACATCGCCCAGACTCGGACCGGCGGCGTCCTCAGCCTCCTGGGCCCGGCCGACCTCGAACACCACTTCGCGCACGAGCTCGCCCCCGGCGAGGAGTTCACCACCGTCCCCGTGGCCCTGGCCGTCTCGGGCCGGGGGCGGGACGGCGCGATCGCCGAGCTGACGCGCTACCGGCGCCGCATCCGCGAACCGCGCGAGGCCGACCGCGCGCTCCCGGTGGTCTACAACGACTTCATGAACACCCTCATGGGCCAGCCGTCCACCGAGGCCCTCAAGCCGCTCGTCGACGCCGCGGCCGACGCGGGCGCCGAATGCTTCTGCATCGACGCCGGCTGGTTCGCCGACCCGGCGATCGGCGACTGGTGGTCGACCGTCGGCGAATGGCGCGAGGCGCCGGGCCGCTTCTCCGGCGGCCTGAAAGCGGTGGTCGACCACATCCACGCGCGCGGCATGCGCAGCGGCCTCTGGCTCGAACCCGAGGTCGTCGGCGCGCGCAGCCCGGCGGCCCAGACCCTGCCCGAGGAGGCGTTCTTCCGCCGCTTCGGCCGCCGCGTCCAGGAGCACGAGCGGTACCACCTCGACTTCCGCCACCCGGCGGCCAGGGCCCACCTCGACGACACAGTGGACCACCTCGTGGCCGACTACGGCATCTCCTACCTCAAGCTCGACTACAACATCAACCCCGGAGCCGGGACCGAGTGGCGCGCGACGGCGCCCGGCGACGGCCTGCTCGCCCACGCCCGCGCCTTCCGCGACTGGCTGGTCGGGGTCCAGGCCCGCCACCCGCGCCTGCTGATCGAGAACTGCAGCTCGGGCGCGATGCGCGCGGACTACTCGCTGTTGTCGGCGACGCACCTCCAGTCGACCAGCGACCAGCAGGACTTCCGCCTCTACCCGCCGGTCGCCGCCGCCGCGCCCGCGACCATCCTGCCCGAGCAGTGCGGGAACTGGGCCTACCCGCACGCCGACATGAGCGACGAGGAGACCGCCTTCACCCTCGCCACCGGCCTCGCCGGGCGCCTCTACCTCTCGGGCTTCCTCCACGAGCTGCGCCCGGCGCAGGCCGCGCTCGTCCGCGAGGCCGTCGAAGTCCACAAGCGAATCCGCGAGCGCCTGCCGCGCGCGGTGCCGTTCTGGCCGCTCGGCCTGCCCGGCTGGGACGATGCGGCCCTGTGCCTCGGCCTCGACACCGGTGACGGCCGGGCGCTGCTCGTCGTCTGGGACCGCCATGCCGAGCCGTCCCGGATCACCGTCCCCGGCCTCGGCGGCCGGGCCGTCGAGCTCTTCCCCTCGCGGCTCGAACCGTGGGCCGTCGAGGCGGGCGCGGGCGGCCTGGAGCTGCGAACCGTCGCCGGGCACTCGGCGCGGCTCTTCGAGGTGCCTCTCGGCTGAGCCAACGTTGGAAAACCATATCCTCGGCGTTTCGCAGCCATGCACCCCTTGCTAAGAACACGCTTACCGGCTATGGTGCCGATAGACAGATAACGATATCCCGCTTCGTCGACACCCGACGACCGAACGCGGCCCGAGCCCCTCGCCCGGCCGCGACGAACCCCTGGAAAGGACTGTGCAATGAGGCAAGTCGAGGAACGCAGACGGCCGCGGCTCACCCCGCTGCTCGCCGCCGCGGCGGTGGCGGCGGGGACGCTGGCGGCGACTCCGGCCCGAGCCGAGACCGACGCCGACCTGCTCACCGACCACGTCGTGGCGATCCACGAGACGGTCAGCGACGCGGGCTTCGTCCACCCCGGCGTCGGACTCAGCGCCGAGGACCTGCGCCTCGCCCAAGAGCAGGTGCGCTCCGGCGTCGAACCGTGGGCCTCCTACTTCGCGGCGATGACCGAGACCGACTTCGCCTCGACGACGTACCGCGCCTCCAACTCGGTCTCGGCCGCCGAACCCGACCGGCCCGCCGACGACCGGTTCGACCACGGCGGCCTGCGCGGCCGCGAGAGGAACGACTCCTTCGGCGCGCTGACGCAGTCCCTCATGTGGGTCATGACCGGCGACGAGGTCTACCGCAAGAACGCGATCCAGGCCCTCAGAACCTGGTCGAACATGGACCCCGACGGCTACGTCTACTTCCCCGACGCGCACATCCACACCGGCAAGCCGCTCTCCCAGTTCCTCATGGCCGCCGAGATCATCCGCGCCACCGACCCGGTCGGCGACGACACCCCCGGCGAGCACGACGGCTACGACGTCGTCTGGAGCGAGGCGGACGACGAGAAACTGCTCGGCAACTTCGCCGAGCCGATCGTGGAGACCTTCCTGCACTCCAACGAGCACTGGATGAACCAGCACAACTTCGGGCTCTACGGCCGCATCGCCACCGCGATCTACGACGACGACCCCGAGGCGTACGCCACCGGCGTCGAATGGCTCACCGTCAACGCCTCCTACGATGGCTACGACAACGGCGCCATGGCCCCGCAGATGCCGTACATCGAGGCCGACGACCCGGCCAACCCCTACGGGCACGGCTTCACACAGGTCCGCGAGATGGGCCGCGACCAGGCCCACGCCGAGACCAACATCGACAACTACACCGCCCTGGCCCGCTTCCTCGACGTCCAGGACACCAAGGTCGACCCGGCCGCCGGGACCGTCTCGACCGCGCCGGACGCCGTCAGCGCCTACGACTTCCTCGACCACCGCCTTCTGGAAGGCGCCGACGCCTTCTACGGCTTCATGATGGGCGCGCCGACCCCGTGGGTCGACGAACGCGGCGAAGGCTGGGACGGCACGATCTCCCAGGCCTACCGCGGCCGCGTCTTCAATCCCCTCTCCGAGCTGTACTACCAGTACACCTACGAGAGCGGCGTCGACGTCGCGACCGAGGCGCCGTGGGTCGCCGAACTCCACTCCCGCATGGACGGCCCCTACTACCACTACGGCTCCGGCACGGCGAACTTCTGGGCGCCCGGCGACAAGAGCCCCGAGTACTGGGTGGCCTTCCCCGCCGACCTCGCCGGCACCGAACCGCGACCGGCCGAGGACACCGCCCTGAGCTTCGGACGCCACGGCCTCCCGCTCGACGAGGGCACCGAACTGGTGACAGAGGACGGCCGCACCTTCGCCAGAGCGCACCTCGACGAACAGGGCACCACCAGCGTCGTCAGCCGCATGATGTTCTCCGACAGCCGGATCGGCCTGCTCGTGCGCACCGACGGCCCCGCGGTGCTGGAGGTCCTCGACAAGGAGGAGCCCTCGGAGCTGAACGAGAACGAGACCGAGCCGGATGCGCTCGCCACCGTGGAGATCCCCGACACCGGCGGCGAGTGGCGGTACGTCACCTACCCCTCGGGCGGGGTGTACACCCACTTCTACCGCCTGACCGGCGCCGAGGGCACCACGGTCGACCTCGACACCGTCACGCTCGAGGCGGACACCGAGCTCACCGCGCCGCGCTTCGAGCAGACCGAGGACCGCCACTACCTGTGGGCCGGAGCCGGATTCGCGATCGACCTGTCCGCGGCCGACGACGGCGGGCAGGTCGCCTATGCGGCGAGCGGCCTGCCGGCCGACGCCTCGCTCGACCCCGAGACCGGGACCCTGACGTGGGAGCCGTCGAAGGGCGACCGCGGCCGCTACGAGGTCCAGATCGTCGCCGACGACGGCGAGACGGTCACCGCGCGGACCTTCGAACTGGTCGTCTCCAAGGACGAGAAGAAGACGGTCCGCGCCGCCGTCGACGACGGCCACGACGAGGACGAGGTCTACACGACCGCCAGCCGCGAGCACTTCGAGACCGCCCTGGCCGAAGCCGAGGACGCCGCCCGGCACGGCTCCGACGAGGACTTCCGGGCCGCCTTCGCGTCGCTGCTCGCGGCGATGGACGGCCTCGAGGCGCTCAACCCGGCCCTGGCGGACGGGACGCTCGACTACTCCGGCATGGTCGCCCCGACGGTGATCGGCGCCGACGCCGTCGCCGCCCTCACCGACGGCGACAACACCAGCCACGCGGGCGACCTGCGCGTCGCGTCCTTCGTCCTCGACTTCGGAACGAGGTACCGCGTCACGGCCGAGGAGTTCGGCCTCCAGGCCCGCTTCGCGTTCCCGATGCGCTCGCAGGGCACCAACGTCTACGGCTCCGACGACGGGACCACCTGGACGCTCCTGACCGAGCACCCGAGCACCGAGACCAACGACATGGAGACCCTCCCCGTCGCCGAAGAGCACCGCGGCAAGGCCTTCCGCTACCTGAGACTCCAGGTCGACGAGCCGGGCATCCCGATCGACCCGGCCTACCCGGGCATCTGGTCCATCGGCGAGTTCCGGATCGACGGCGAGCGCAGCGAAGTGGCGGGCACGGTCACCGACGTCTCGCTCGCCTCCGACGACGCGCTGCGCGAACGCGTGACCACCGGCGACACCGTCGCTCTGGAGTTCTCCGGCCCGACGCCGATCGACGACGTCGCCGTCACCATCGGCGGAGCGGCGGCCGAGGCCGCCAGCGAGGACGGACTGTCGTGGACGGCCACCGCCGAACTCGGCGAGGTGACCGGCGGCGGGCCGCTGCCGATCACCGTCGACTACACCACGGACGACGGCGAACCGGCCGAGACGATCCTCGGCACCACCGACGGCTCGCAGCTGTACGCCTCCGACGAGCGGAACCTCCTCGACCTCGCCGCCGCCGACGTCGTCGACTCGGGCGGCGAGAGCGACCCGGTGAAGGCCGAGCAGGCCGCGCTCATGCTCGACGGCGACCCGGCCACGCACAGCGACATCGGCGCCGAGAGCGGCGAGTACCACCTCGTCTGGGACTTCGGCGAAGGCGCCGCCGTCGCGCTCGACCGCGCCGACTTCCTGGCCCGCCAGGACAACAACGGCCTCACCCGCATGGACGACCAGGTCATCCAGGGCTCGAACGACCTGAGCACCTGGACGACGCTGACCGGCCCGACCGCCGCCGAGCACGACTGGCAGAACCTCGACTCGTCCGGCGAGACCGGCTACCGGTACCTGCGCGTCAGCAACGGGAACATCATCGGCGTCGCCGAACTGCGCCTGTTCGGCACCGTCGCCGTCGAATGAGCCACCGGGCCGGCGGCGGAGCGGAAGCCGCCCCCGCCGCCGGCCCGGAACGCCCGGCGCCCGCCGGGCACCGCAACGGCGGCGCCGCCCGATGCTCCACCCGGCACGCGTCCCAAGGCGCCGCTCACCTCGAGAGCAACGGAGCTCAGCAATGTCAACGATCACCAGACGGAAACTCATCGGCACGACCGCCGCGGCCGGAGCGCTCGCGGCCACCGGCCTCGCCGGCCTCCGCGCCGCCACCGCCGAGACGGCCGCACCGGGCGACCGGGCCGAGGCCCAGGCCTTCGGCCACCCCGGCATGCTCCACACCCAGGCCGACTTCGACCGCATGGCCGCCAAGGTCGCCGCGGGCACCGAACCGTGGACCTGGGGCTGGGACAAGCTGGTCGCGAACGGCCACTCGCAGACCGGTTGGGCGCCGCGCCCGACCGAGACGATCATCCGCGGCGGCGACGGCCAGAACTACCCGCAGCTGTACCGCGACATCCACGCCGCCTACCAGAACGCCCTGCGCTGGAAGGTCTCCGGCGACGCCGCCCACCGCGACAAGGCCGTCGAGATCCTCAACGCCTGGTCGGCCACGCTCCGGACCGTCACCGGCAACGCCGACCGCTTCCTGGCCGCAGGGATCTACGGCTACCAGTTCTGCAACGCCGCCGAGATCGTCCGGGACGCGCCCGGCTTCGACCTCGGCCGCTTCCAGCAGATGATGGTGGACGTCTTCTACCCGCTCAACGACTGGTTCCTGGTGAACCACAACGACGCGTGCATCACCAACTACTGGGCGAACTGGGACCTGTGCAACATGGCGTCCATCATGGCCATCGGGATCCTCACCGACGACCAGGCCATGTACGACTACGCCGTGGACTACTTCTGGAACGGCGAGGGCAACGGCTCGATCCAGAACGCGATCCCGTTCGTCTACGACGGCCTGGCGCAGTGGCAGGAGTCCGGCCGGGACCAGGGGCACTCCATCATGGGCATCGGACTGATGGCCTCCATCATGGAGATGGCCTGGAACCAGGGCCTCGACCTCTACTCGGCCAGGGACAACGCCTTCGCCAAAGCCGCCGAGTACGTCGCCCGCTACAACCTCGGCCACGACGACCTGCCGTTCACCACCTACTCGTGGGGCACGGGCCAGAACTGCGCCTATCGCGAGCAGACGGTGATGGGCGCGGGCGGCAGAGGCCAGGTCCGGCCGGTGTGGGAGATGGTCTACGGCCACTACACCCAGCGCCGGGGCTACGCGATGCCGAACGTCGCCGCGATGGCCGGGCAGCACAGCCCCGAAGGCGGCGGGGGCGACTACGGGCTCAACTCCGGCGGCTTCGACACCCTCGGCTTCGGGACCCTCGCCCACGTGCGGCTGCACTGGAACGACATCCCCGACGACCTCCAGCCGCTCTGACCCGGGGCCACCGCGCCGCTAACGCCGCGGCGGCGCGGTGGACTCGCGCACCACCAGCTGCGGCACCGCCACCGAGGTCCGCACGTCCTTCTCGCCGTCGATCAGCCGCGACAGCAGACCGAAGGCGCGCTCCCCGAGATCCTCGAAGTCCTGGTCCACCGTGGTCAAGGACGGCCGCCACAGCGCGACCAGCGGCTGGTCGTCGAAGCCGACCACCGAGATGTCCTCGGGCACCGCGACGCCGCGGTCGGTCAATGCCCGCATCGCGCCGAGCGCGATCTCGTCGTTGCCGCAGAAGACCGCGGTGACGTCGTCCCGTCCGGCGATCCGCTCGCCCCAGCGGTAGCCCGACTGCGCGTCCCATTCGGCGCTCATGACCTGCGGCACCTCCGCGCCCGCGGCCTGGAGGGCCGCCCGCCAGCCTTCGGTGCGCCCCGAGTGCTTGCCCTCGGTGGGGCCCGCGATGTGGTGCACGGTCCGGTGCCCCAGGCGCAGCAGGTACTCGGTGGCCTGGCGGCCCGCGGCCCGCTCGTCGATGAGCGCCGCCGGGGCCGATCCGCCTCGCCGCGAGCCGCCCCCGGCGGCGACGAACGGCAGCCCTTCGGGCAGGGACCGCGAGGCCTGGATCCCGGCGCGGTCGAACTCGAGCACGATCGCGCCCGCCGTCGGCTGGGACAGCGCGAGGTCGATCGCCCGCTGCCGCTGCGCGTCGTCGGCCGACTCCACGACGGTGATCGAGACCGACATCCCGGCGTGCCGCGCGGCCGTCTCGATGCCCTGGAGCGTGCGCGCGTAGCCGTAGTTCGCGGTGGCGCCCGCGAGCACCGACACGAGCGTGCGCCTGCTCGAGCGCAGCGAGCGCGCCGCGCTGTTGGGCCGGTACCCGAGGGCCCGCACCGCCTCGTGCACCCGCTGCGAGAGCTCGGGGGCGACGTACTTGGAGCCGTTGAGGACGCGCGAGACGGTCGGCACCGACACCTTCGCGGCCTTGGCGACGTCGGCGAGGACTGGGGCGCGGTACGGCTTCGAGGCGGTCATGGTCATGAGGATACGAGGCGCCCGGTCGGACGCGGTCATCAGACCCGGCGGAAGATAGTCGTTTTCCTACCGCGAGGGTCCAAGCGGCCTTCCATGACGAGGCCATGAACAGCCTATATCCCTTCCGATACGGAAATGTTATCGCTCATCCGGGTGAGGCATTGACCGGTGTCGAACTCGATGATAACGTTCTCCCCACGATGGCGCCCGCTCCGGCACGCCCGCTCCGAGACGCCGTCCGACCCTTCCGCATCAGACTCCGATCCCTCATCGTCGCTAGGAGGACCCCTTCATGGTCGAGATCACGCGCCGCAACTTCCTGGGCGCCATCGGCGTCGGCGCAGGAGGCCTCGCCGCCGGCGGGACGCTCGCCGGCTGCACCGGCTCCGGAACCGCCGGAGAGTCCGGCACCGACTTCGCGATGCCCACCTTCCAAGCCGCCCCCGAACTCGAGATCGAGCCGTTCCACACCAGCGACACCCCCGGCATGCAGAACGTCTACACCGAGCAGGTCACGACGTTCTTCAAGTCCGTCGACCGCGAGCCCGGCTCCGGCGGCACCGTCACCAGCTTCCAGCTCACCTGGGGCGAGCCCTCCGACCCGCTGGAGGAGAACCAGTACTGGCAGGAGCTCAACGAGCGCCTCGGCGTCAGCTTCGAACCGACCTTCGTGCCGCAGCCGACCTTCGACCAGAAGTTCTCCACGATGCTGGCCTCCGGCGAGGTCCCCGACCTCGTCTTCGTCAACGACCAGAGCGCCGTCAACCTCCAGGGCATCCGCGACGGCGCCTTCGCCGACCTCAGCGACGTCCTCGCGGGCGACAACATCCTCGAGTGGCCGAACCTGGCCGCCCGCAAGGAGGAGATCTGGCGGGCCAGCCTCAAGGACGGCCGGATCTACCAGGTCCCGTCGACCGTCTGGGCCATCACGAGCCTCATCGCGATGCGCACCGACCTGCTGGAGCAGACCGGCATCGGCACCGCCCCGACCGACGCCGACCAGCTCCTGACCGTCCTCAGAGAAGTCACCGCGCTCGGCACCGGGCCCGGCGGCCAGCCGGTCTACGGCGTCAGCAAGTACGACCCGCCCATGTGGCGCTGGATCTTCAAGACCGGCCCGGACTGGCGGCTCGGCGACGACGGCGGGCTCGTCTTCGTGGCGCAGACCGAGGAGTACCGGCAGATGCTCACCTGGCTCGCGAACGCCTGGGACGAGGGCGTCTTCGATCCTGTCGCGATGACCGCCAACCCGGCCGACATCGTCTCCGGCTCCGGCCTCCAGTACCGCTCCGTGACCGACTCGTTCACCGCCCTCGGGTTCACGCAGAACGAGATGGACACCCCCGGCGCGAAGATGGACTTCTTCGACGTCCCCGGCTACGACGGCACCGCCCCCGTCATCACCCGGAACGTCCCCTACGGACGCTCCACCTGCGTCTCGGCCGCGGCGGCCGAGGACGAGGACCGCCTGGTCGAGATCCTCAACGTGCTCGACTACCTCTCCGCGCCCTACGGCTCCGAAGAGGCCCTGTTCATCGGCTCGGGCATCGAGGGCCGCCACTTCGAATTCGACGAGCACGGCGTCCCGACCAGCACCAACGAGCACACCACCGAGCTCGGCGTGCAGTACGTCGGCGTCACCAGCGGCGCGAACGACTACTACGGCCACCCGGAGAACGCCCGCTGGGGCGAGAGCTTCTCGCGGGTCATGGAGAACATGGCGCAGCACTCGATCGTCCGCCCGCTCGAAGGGCTCGAAACCGAGTCGAACACCTTCATCACCAAGGGCGCCCAGCTCAAGCAGCTGTGGGACGACTTCGAGCGCGGCGTCGTCACCGGCCGCGAGAGCGTCGACGACCTCGACGCCTTCGTCGAGAACTACATGGGCCAGGGCGGCGAGCAGGTCCGAAGCGAATACGAGCGCCTCCTCGGAGAACGCGAGCAGTGAGCACGCCGACCGCCACCGACACCAGGGTCGAGGACGCGGCGAGGCCGGCGCCGCCGCGGCGTCGGCTCACGCTGCGCCAACGGATCTGGCGCGAACGCTGGACCTACACGTTCATCATCCCGGGCGCGCTGTTCTTCCTGGTCTTCGCCTACGTGCCGATGCTCGGCAACGTCGTCGCCTTCCAGGACTACACGCCGTTCCGCGGCTTCGGCGGCTCGCCGTGGGTCGGCCTGGCGAACTTCAACGCGCTGTTCTCCGACCCCGAGCTGCTGATCGCGCTGCGCAACACGCTGATCATCGCCGCGCTCCAGCTGGTCCTCGCCTTCCCCGCGCCGATCGCCCTCGCCCTGCTGCTCGACTCGCTCATGTCGAGCCGGGTCAGGCGGATGGTGCAGACCGTCGTCTACCTCCCGCACTTCCTGTCCTGGGTCATCGTCATCTCGGTGTGGCAGCAGGTCTTCGGCGGCGGCGGGCTCGTCTCGGCGGTGATCGACGGCTTCGACATCATGACGAACGCCGACACCTTCAAACTCCTGGTGGTCGCGCAGGCCGTCTGGAAGGACTGCGGCTGGGGCACGATCATCTTCTTCGCCGCGATCGCCGGCATCCCGCAGGACCGCTACGAAGCGGCCGCGATCGACGGCGCCGGCGCCTGGCAGCGGATGCGGCACGTGACCCTGCCCGGCCTCGTGCCCGTGGCGACGCTGCTGCTCATCCTCAACATCGGCTCCATCCTCACCGTCGGCTTCGAGCAGCTGCTGCTCCAGCAGCCCATGGTCGGCATGGAGGCGGCCGAAGTGCTCGACACCTTCGTGTACTTCCGCGGCGTGCTCGGCGGCGAATGGGGCATCGCGACCGCCGCCGGCCTGTTCAAGGGCGTCATCGGCACCGTGCTCGTGCTGGCCGCCAACAAGTTCGCCAAGCGCCTCGGCGGAGAGGGGATCTTCTGATGTCGTCGTCGACCGTCAGCGGCAAGCCGCTGCCGAGGGAGGTGCGGCGCCGCAAGGCGGCGGGACTGCCGCCGTGGATGAACCCCCCGCCGCCGTGGGTGCGGGCGCTCAAGGCCCTCGCGATCGTCCTGATCGTCCTGACGATGGCCTACCCGCTGATCTACGTGATCGCGATGAGCTTCGCCGCGCCGGAGCAGGCCAGGGCCGGGGTCGTCTTCCCGACGGAGTTCTCGCTCGACGCCTACCGCGTCATCTTCGAGGGCGGGACGGTCACCACCGGGCTGCGGAACTCGCTGTGGCTGACCGTGGTCGGCACCGCCCTGTCGCTGGCGTTCACCTCGACGCTCGCCTGGGGCCTGGCCCGCACCAGGCAGGTGCCGGGGGCGAAGGCCGTGCTGATCATGGTGCTGGCCACCATGTTCTTCAGCGCTGGCATCATCCCGAACTTCCTGCTCGTCAAGGCCCTCGGCCTGCTCGACTCGCTGTGGTCGCTGATCGTCCCCGGCCTGATCTCGGCGTTCAACATGATCGTCATCCGCAACTTCTTCATGAACCTGCCGGGAGAGCTCATCGAGGCCGCCCGCATCGACGGCGCCGGGGAGTGGCGGATCTTCCTGCGGATCGTCCTGCCGCTGTCCAAGCCCGTGCTGGCGGTGATGGCCCTGTTCTACGCCGTCGGCTACTGGAACACGTACTTCAACGCGCTGCTGTACATCAACGACTCGGAGCAGTGGCCGATCCAGGTGGTGCTCCAGCAGTACGTGCTCGCGGGCGTGACGATCCCCGGATCGCTCCCCGTGGCCGACCAGCCGCCGCCACCGCCGGGCGTCACCCTCCAGATGGCCGTGATCGTGCTCGCCACCGTGCCGATCCTGCTGGTGTACCCCTTCCTCCAGCGGTACTTCACGAAAGGGGTCCTCACCGGCGCGATCAAGGGCTGAGGCGGCCTACGTCGGAGGGTCGAACTCGCGCTTGACGGCCTGCCAGGCGTCCTCGTTGCAGCCGAGCCGCCAGTACCCGGAGATCGAGGTCCGGCCCTTCGGCAGGCCCCGCTCGCGCACCAGCAGCCGCCGCAGCTCCTTCACGAAGCCCGCCTCGCCGTGCACGAAGGCCTGGACGTCGCCGCCCAGGTCGAGCCCGCGGACCGCGGCGAGCAGCCGCTCGCCGACGCGCGCGCCTCCCCGGTGCAGCCAGGTCAGCTCGACGTCCCCGGCCGTCTCGAGCTTCTGCTCCTCCTCGGGCCCGGCGACCTCGACGAAGGCGCGGGCCCTGGCGCCGGCCGGGAGCCGCTCCAAGGCCGCCGCGATCGCCGGCAGCGCGCTCTCGTCGCCGGCCAGCAGGTGCCATTCGGCGTCCGCCGCGGGGGCGTACGCGCCGCCGGGTCCGGCGAAGCGCAGCGGCTCGCCCGGCTTGACGTTCGCCGCCCACGGCCCGGCCACGCCCTCGTCGCCGTGGACGACGAAGTCCACCCACAGCTCCCGCTCGCCCGCGTCCCAGCGGCGCACCGTGTAGGTGCGGGTGAGGGGCCACTGCTCGCGCGGCAGCTCCTCGCGGATCCGCCCGAGGTCGAACGACTCGGGGTACTCCACGCCCGGCCGGGGGAACTGGAGCTTGAGGTAGTGGTCGGTGAACTCGTCGGCGCCGAAGCCGTCCAGGCCCGGCCCGCCGAGCACCACGCGGGTCATGCGCGGTGTGAGCCGCTCGGTCCGCAGCACTTCGGCGGTGACGAGGCGCGGGCTCCGTCGTCCGCGGGGCTGTCCACTGGGCTCTGGCATCGTGCTCCTTCGGCAGGCCTTCCACTGAAGCTACTGAGGCCGACCTTAGCTCGGAGCCGTCAGCTGCGGGCGTACTGCGGCGGAGCGGCGAGCGGCCGCGTGACGGCCTCGACGCCGAGCTCGCGTGCCGCGCGCCTCGGCCAGTACGGGTCGCGCAGCAGCTCGCGGCCGAGCAGGACGACGTCGGCCTCGCCGTCGGCGAGGATCTTCGCCGCCTGGGCCGGCTCGGTGATCAGGCCTACGGCACCGGTCGCCAATCCAGTCTCGCGCTTGACGCGCGAGGCGAACGGCACCTGGTAGCCCGGCCCGCTCGCCACCCGCGCCCCGGCGACGTTGCCGCCGCTGGAGAGGTCGAGCAGGTCCACGCCGTGGGCGGCGAGCAGCGGCGCGAAGCGCACCGTGTCGTCGAGCGTCCAGCCGCCCTCGTCGATCCAGTCGGTGGCGGAGATCCGGAAGAGCACCGGCAGCCGCTCCGGCCAGACCTCGCGCACCGCGTCCACGACCTCGAGCGGGAAGCGGACCCGGTTCTCGAAGGAGCCGCCGTACTCGTCCTCGCGGCGGTTGGCGTACGGCGAGAGGAAGCTCGACAGGAGGTAGCCGTGCGCGCCGTGGACCTCGACGACCTCGAAGCCCGCCTCGAGCGCCAGCTTCGCCGAGGCGGCGAACTCGGCGACGACGTCGCGCAGCTCCTCGCGGCTCAGCTCGTGCGGCACGGCGTGGCGCTCGTCGAAGGGGACCGGGCTGGGCCCCAGCGGCGTCCAGCCGCCCTCCTCGGCCGTCAGCGGCCCTTCGCCGCGCCACGGCGCGTCGGTGCCGCCCTTGCGGCCCGCGTGGGCGAGCTGGAGGCCCGCGACGGCGCCGTAGGAGCGGACCTGCTCGACGACGCGGGCGAAGGCCTCGGCCTGCGTCTCGTTCCACAGCCCCAGGTCGTTCGGGCTGATGCGGCCTTCGGCGGAGACGCCGGTGGCCTCGAACAGGATCAGGCCCGCTCCGCCGACGGCGCGGGAGACGTAGTGCTGGAAGTGCCAGTCGTTCGGGGCGCCGACGGCGAGGCCGTCGGCGTCGGCGCTGTACTGGCACATCGGCGCCATCCACACCCGGTTGGGGATGTCGAGGTCGCGCAGGCGGACGGGGTCGAAGAGCGAGGTGGACAAGGCGGTGTTCCTAATCGTTGAGTAGGGATCACGAGGTGTGCCGGTCCGACGATACTTGCAAGCGCGGTATATTGCAAGCGGTCGTAATTGTCGTGCTCGCCATGTCGGCGCGCGGTACCATCGGAGGGGCCGCCGTCACCGTAGGAGGATCCGTGGCCACTGCCCCCAAGTCTCGCACCGCCCTGGCGCAGAACTGGTGCGCGCTGTCCGCCCTGCACGAGCGCATCGCGGCCCGCGTCGAGCGCCGCCTCCAAGCCGAGCACGGGCTGAGCGTCCGCGAGTTCTCCCTGCTGAACGTGCTCAGCCGCCAGCGGGACGGCCACCTCCAGATGCGCGAGGTCGCCGAGGCGGTCGTGCTCAGCCAGAGCGCCACGACCCGCCTGGTCACCCGTCTGGAGGACCGGGGCCTGCTCGAGCGCACCATCTGCGCCGACGACCGCCGCGGCATCTACACCGACGTCACCGAGGCCGGGGCGGCCCTGCTCGAGCGGGCCCGGCCCACGAACGACGCCGCGCTCCGCGAGGCCCTCGACGAGGCGGGCGCCGACCCCGAGCTCAGGCCGCTGGTCGCCGCCCTGGAGCAGGCCAGCGTCGGGCAGTGAGGGAAGCTCAGCTCCAGCCGCGGCGGGCCGGGCGCGTCGCCCCGGCGGCCTCGCGGCCCCGTGAGCGGTAGACCACGTACGGCCGGAACAGATATCCGACTGGAGCGCTGAAGGCGTGGACGAGGCGGCTGAACGGGAACAGCGCGAACAGCGCCAGGCCGATCAGCGCGTGGACCTTGAAGCCCGTCCCGGCCGCCGACATGGCCGCCACGTCCGGCCGCAGCACCCAGACGCTGCGGAACCACACCGAGACGGTCTCGCGGTAGTCGTTCTCGTGGCCGCCGGTCAGCCCCGTGTAGGCCGACAGCATCGTCACGGCCACCCCGGAGACGATGGCGGAGGCGAGCACCAGGTACATCGTCTTGTCGTTGACGGTGGTGGCGCTGAACACCGGCCCGGTGGTGCGCCGCCGCCAGATCAGCAGCGCGATGCCGCCGAGGGTCGTCACCCCGGCGAGCAGGCCGAGCGAGAGGGCCGTCGCGTGGTACGCCCCGCCGGTGACGCCGACGGCGCTCGTCCACGGCTCGGGGATGAGCAGGCCGACGACGTGCCCGACGATCACCACCAGTATTCCGAAGTGGAACATGGGGCTGGCGATGCGCAGCAGCCGCGACTCGTACAGCTGCGAGGAGCGGGTGGTCCAGCCGAAGCGGTCGTAGCGGTAGCGCCAGACCGTGCCGCCCACCAGCACGGCGATCACGACGTACGGCAAAGCGCCCCACAGCAGGTAGTCGAGCGAGCCGGGGTTCACCGCGGCCCCCCGGTCCTGGACGGCATGCCCAGCGCGACGGCGCCGCGACCGCCCGGCGCGACGGCGCCGTCATCGCCCGGCGCGGCCGTCCCGCCGTACGGCTCCAGGCCGACGCCCTCGGTCGGCGGCCCGGCCTCGGCGAGCCGGAGCGCCCGCCGCCGCGTCTCCTCGCTCGGCGCCGGGAGCGTCGCGGCCACCGCGTCGAGGACGTCGGCGTACGGCGTGCCGCACTCGTGCAGGGCGCCGCGCAGCAGTTCGATGCCGGGCTGGAACGAGACGAGGAGCCGCTCGCCCCAGCCGCGGTCGCCGCGCGCGGCGAACTCGAGGACCACGGCCAGGTGGTCGGGGAGCTCGGCGCCGTCGAGCAGCCAACCGCAGCCGCGGTAGATCTCCTTGACGCGGGCGAGCGCGTGGCCTCTGCGGCGCGTGTCGCCGTCGGTGTAGTACGTCATGTGCAGCGCGCGGCGCCGCTTCAGATCGAAGGTCCGCACGTAGTGCGCGGCCAGCTCGAGTCCCGGTGCGGCCGCGGCGTGCTCGCAGAACCGCTCCAGCGGCCGCCCAGCGGCCTCGGGCAGTCCGGCGACGGCCCGGCGCACCAGGCCGAGCCTGCCGAGGCACGCCTCGTCCGGGTAGCACAGGAGCATCGCGGCGGCCTGCCTGGCGACGGCCCGATCGTCCGCAGTGGTCACCGCGCCTCCTCGTTCTCGGGCGCGCCGCCGTCCGCTTCGCGCCGCGAGGGGAACAGCCCCGCCGGGTGGCCGTTGCCGTCCCAGTTGAGCAGGTTGAACCGCCGCGGCGGCCTCGTGCGGCCCTCGCTGGTCTGGCGGCTCCGCAGCGCGTGGAAGTTCTCCACCGTGGCCGGTTGCGGCTGCCCCGAGGCCTCCCCGAACGGCACCGGGCCGCCCATGCCGCCCATGCCCGGCCCGCCCTCGAAGTCGAGCCCGCAGCCGATCTCGTCGATGACGCCCCGGTCGGCCTCGTCCACGCCGTACGCGGTGGGGATGACGTAGCGCTCGTCGTACTTCGCCAGCGCCAGCAGCCGGTACATCCGCTCGATGTCGCCGCCGCTCATGCCGACGGCCTCGGCGATCGACTCGTCGGCCGCCTCGCCGAGGTTGACGCGCCTCATGTACGAGCGCATCGCGGCCAGGCGCCGCAGCGTCCGCTCCACGGGCGCGGGGTCGCCCGCGGTGAACAGCTCGGCGAGGTACTCGACGGGGATGCGCAGCGTCTCGATGGCGCCGAACAGGTTCTGGGCGTCCTCGCCGTCGTGGCCGGTCTCGGCGAGCGCGTCGACCACCGGCGACAGCGGCGGGATGTACCAGACCATCGGCATCGTCCGGTACTCCGGGTGCAGCGGCAGCGCCACGCCGAAGCGCTTGGCCAGCAGGTAGACCGGGCTGCGCCGCGCCGATTCGATCCAGCGCTCGGGGATGCCGTCGCGGCGGGCCGCGGCCTGCACCTCCGGGTCGTCGGGGTCGAGGAACACGTCCAGCTGCGCCTCGTAGAGGTCCCGCTCGTCCTTGACGGCGGCGGCGGTGCCGACGCGTTCGACGTCGTAGAGGACGACGCCGAGGTAGCGCAGGCGCCCGACGCACGTCTCCGAGCAGACCGTCGGCAGGCCGACCTCGACGCGCGGGTAGCAGAGCGTGCACTTCTCGGCCTTGCCGGTCTTGTGGTTGAAGTACACCTTCTTGTAGGGGCAGCCGGTGACGCACATCCGCCAGCCGCGGCACTTGTCCTGGTCGACCAGCACGATGCCGTCCTCGCTGCGCTTGTACATCGCGCCCGAAGGGCACGCGGCGACGCACGAGGGGTTGAGGCAGTGCTCGCAGATGCGCGGCAGGTAGAACATGAACGCCTCTTCGAAGGAGAACTTCACCTTGTCGCCGATCTTCTGCACGACGGGGTCGGCCGAGCCGAGCTCCTCGCCGCCGCCGAGGTCGTCGTCCCAGTTCGCGCTCCAGGAGATGTCCATCGGCTCGCCGGAGATGAGCGAGCGCGGCCTGGCGACGGGGACGTCGTCGCCCAGCGGGGCGGTGAGGAGGTGCTCGTAGTCGTACGTCCACGGCTCGTAGTAGTCCTGGATGGACGGCATCTTCGGGTTGGCGAAGATCGTCGCGAGCTTCTTGAGCCGCCCGCCCGCGCGCGGCTTGAGCCGCCCCGCGGCGGTGCGCTTCCAGCCGCCCTGCCAGCGCTCCTGGTCCTCGTAGCGCCTCGGGTAGCCCTGGCCGGGCCGGGTCTCGACGTTGTTGAACCACACGTACTCCACGCCCGAGCGGTTCGTCCACGCCTGCTTGCACGTCACCGAGCAGGTGTGGCACCCGATGCACTTGTCGAGGTTCATCACCATGGCCACGTGGGCCATGACCTTCCCGATCCGCTCGCCCATCAGTAGCGCACCTCCTGCGTCCGCTTGCGCACGACCGTGACCTCGTCTCTCTGGTTGCCGGTGGGCCCGATGTAGTTGAAGCCGTAGCTGAACTGCGCGTAGCCGCCGATGAGGTGCGTCGGCTTGACCAACAGGCGCGTGAGCGAGTTGTGGATGCCGCCCCGCCGGCCGGTGGTCTCGGTCTTCGGGACGTCGATCAGGCGCTCCTGCGCGTGGTACATGTAGACGGTCCCTTCGGGCATGCGGTGGGAGACGACGAGCCGGGCGGCGACGACGCCGTTGCGGTTGACCGCCTCGACCCAGTCGTTGTCGGCCGCGCCGATGGCCTCGGCGTCGCCCGGGCTCATCCAGATCGTCGGCCCGCCCCGCGAGAGGGTGAGCATCAGCAGGTTGTCCTGGTACTCGGAGTGGATGGACCACTTCGAGTGCGGCGTCAGGTACCTGACGGCCACCTCCCGCCGCCCCGTCGGACCCGCCTCCGGCTCTCCGCTGTGCCGCTCGGTTCGGATCGCAGGCTCTCCGCTGTGCCGCTCGGTTCGGATCGCAGGCTCTCCGAACAGTTCCGCCATGTTCAAGGGCGGCCGGTAGACCGGCAGCGCCTCGCCGAACTCGTGCATCCAGTCGTGGTCCATGTAGAAGTGCTGGCGGCCGGTGAGGGTGTGCCACGGCTTGTCGTGCTCGACGTTGATCGTGAACGGCGAGTAGCGCCGGTCGTGGGCCTCCTTGCCGGACCACTCCGGGCTCGAGCCCACCGGGGTCGGGCCCCGCTGGGCGTCGGTGAAGACGACCCGCCGCTCGGCCGAGGCGTGGACGAGCTCGGCCATGTCGGTGCCGGTCCGCTCGGCGAGACGCCGGAAGCCCTGCGCGGCGAGCCGCCCGTTGCTGGTGCCCGAGAGCGCGAGGATCATCTCGCACGCCTTGACGTCGGTGTCGAGGCTCGGCCTGCCCGCGGCGGGCCCCTCGGCGACGCGGCCGCCCCGCTCGCCGAGCCAGCGGACCTCGGCGTCGGGGGTGAACGCGAGGCCCTTGACCGGCAGCCCGGCGGTCTCGGCCAGCGGCCCGAGCGCGGCCATCTTCGCGGCCACGGCGGCGTAGTCGCGTTCGACGGCGACGATGCCCGGCATCGTCCGGCCCGGCACCGGCGCCGCTCCGTCGCGCCCCCAATCGGGCGCGGTGCCGCCCGGCTGCGCCATCTCGCCGGGCGTGTCGTGCTGGTGCGGCACGGCGACGAGGTCGGTGACGGTGCCCAGGCGCGTCGCGGCGAGCTCGGAGAACCGCCTCGCGATCGCGTGGAAGGCCTCGAAGTCGGTGCGGGCCTGCCACGGCGGGTCGATCGCGGGGGAGAAGGCGTGGACGAACGGGTGCATGTCCGTGGTGGACAGGTCGTGCTTCTCGTACCAGGTGGCGGCCGGGAGCACGATGTCGGACATGACGGTGGTGCTCGTCATGCGGAAGTCCAGCGACAGCAGCAGATCGAGCTTGCCCTCGGGGGCCGACTCGCGCCAGGCCACCTCGCTCGGGCGGTGCTCCGGCCCGGCCTCGGCGCCCTGGATCGCGGAGTCCGTGCCGAGCAGGTGCCGCAGGAAGTACTCGTCGCCCTTCGCCGAGGAACCGAGCAGATTGGACCGCCACACCGTCAGCACCCGCGGCCAGTTCTCGGGCGCGTCGGGATCCTCGCAGGCGAAGCGCAGGCTCCCGGCGGCGAGGCACGCGGCTATGTACTCGCCGGGGCTCTGGCCCGATTCGGCCGCTTCGCGGCCGAGCGTGAGCGGGTTGCGGTCGAAGGTCGGATAGGACGGCATCCAGCCCATGCGCGCCGAGGCGGCCACGAGGTCGGCGGTGTGCCGCCCGGCCAGGGTGCGCGGCCCTGTTTCGGAGAGCAGCGCGTCCGCGCCGTACGTGTCGTAGCGCCACTGGTCGGTGTGCAGGTACCAGTACGGGGTCGCGGCCATGAACCGCGGCGGGCGCGTCCAGTCGTTCGCCGAGGCGTACGCGGTCCAGCCCGCGAGGGTCCGGCACTTCTCCTGCCCCACGTAGTGCGCCCAGCCGCCGCCGTTGACGCCCTGGCAGCCGGTCAGCAGCAGCAGCGTGAGGAACGCGCGGTACATGGTGTCGCCGTGGAACCACTGGTTGGTGCCCGCCCCGAGGATGATCATGGCCCGCCCGCCGCTCGCCTCGGCGGTGTCGGCGAACTCGCGGGCGATGCGGGTGGCCCGCTCGGCCTTGACCCCGGTGACCGCCTCCTGCCAGGCGGGCGTGTACGGCTGCGCCGCGTCGTCGTAGCCGCTCGGCCACTCGCCGGGCAGCCCCGGCCGGGCCACCCCGTACTGGGCCAGCAGCAGGTCGAACACGGTGGTCACCAGTCGGCCCGCGACGCGCCGGGCCGGCACGCCCCGCGTCATGCGCCCGCCCTCGCCGTCGAAGCGCGGCAGGCGGACCTCGGCGATCTCGGCGTCGAGGCCGTACATGCTCAAGCGCGGCACCCGCCCTTCGAGGTCCAGGTTCCACCGCCCCGGGCGGTCGGGGTCCCAGCGGTGCCCGAGCGTCCCGGCCGGCGCCACCGCCTCGCCGGTGGCCTCGTCGACGAACACCGGCTTCCACTCGCCGTACGGCTCCTCGCCGGGCAGCGCCGCCGCCGTCAAGAACTTCCCCGGCACCGGACGGCCGTCCTGCTCGTCCAGTTCTACGAGGAACGGCAGGTCGGTGAACTTGCGGACGTACGCCTCGAAGCGCTCCCGACGGCCCCGCACGAAGCACTCGCTGAGGATCACGTGCCCCATCGCCATCGCCAGCGCGCCGTCGGTGCCCGGCCGCGGGGCCAGCCACTCGTCGGCGAACTTCGTCGCGTCCGAGTAGTCGGGGGAGACCACCACGACCTTCTGGCCCCGGTAGCGGGCCTCGGCCATCCAGTGCGCGTCCGGCGTGCGCGTGACCGGCACGTTCGAGCCCCACAGCACCAGGTACGCCGCGTCCCACCAGTCCCCGGACTCCGGCACGTCGGTCTGATCGCCGAACACCTGCGGGCTGGCCACCGGCAGGTCGGCGTACCAGTCGTAGAACGACAGCATCGAGCCGCCGATGAGGTTCACGAACCGCGCGCCGACCCCGTGCGAGACCTGCGACATCGCCGGGATCGGACTGAACCCGGCGATCCGGTCGGGCCCGTACCGCGCGATCGTGTACACGTGCGCCGCCGCGGCGATCTCCACCGCCTCGTCCCAGGTGATGCGCACCAGCCCGCCCTTGCCGCGCGCCGACTGGTATCGCAGGCGCTTGAGCGGGTCCTCGGTGATCTCCGACCACGCCAGCACCGGGTCGCCGAGCCTCGCCTTCGCCTCCCGGTACATCTCGACCAGGACGCCGCGCCCGTACGGGTACCGCACCCGAGTGGGGGAGTAGGTGTACCAGGAGAACGCCGCGCCCCTCGGGCAGCCGCGCGGCTCGTACTCGGGGCGGTCGGGCCCCACCGACGGGTAGTCGGTCGCCTGCGTCTCCCAGGTGATGATCCCGTCCTTGACGTAGACGTTCCACGAGCACGAGCCGGTGCAGTTGACCCCGTGCGTCGAGCGCACCACCTTGTCGTGGCTCCACCGGTCCCGGTAGAACACGTCGCCCTCGCGACCGCCCTCTTTGAACACCGCGCGCAGATCGCCGGTGCTTCGGGCGCGGGTGAGGAACACGCCCGTGCGCAGCAGCAGGTCGGCCGCGCCTGCGGCGCCGTCGGGCTGGGCCACGTCGACCCCCTCTCAGGTCCGGTGCACGGCGAGCATGCCGATCACTTTAGAGACTTTCGTCCCTTGAGACCGGTGCATTGGCCATACTGTGCCCGGGCCCGTCCCGATGCGGCGGGCCCCGAGGAGGACGGCCGATGAGCACCGGCATCGACGAGCCGAAGGCGGCGGAGCGCACCGGGGCGGGCGCCAACCTGGCGCTGGCGACGGCCGTGTTCGCGCTGACGTTCTGGGCGTGGAACCTGATCGGCCCGCTGTCGAAGACCTACTCCGAGCGCCTCGGCCTCGGCCCGACGCAGACGGCGCTCCTGGTGGCCTTCCCGGTCCTGGTCGGCGCGGTGGGCCGCATCCCGGTGGGCGTCCTGACCGACCGCTACGGCGGGCGGCGCATGTTCACCGCGATCTGCCTCGTCACCGTCGTCCCGACCGCCATGGTCGGCTTCTCGAGCGACTCCTATGCGGCCCTGCTCGTCTCGGGTTTCCTCCTCGGCGTCGCCGGGACCTCCTTCGCGGTCGGCGTCCCCTTCGCGAACGCCTGGTACCGGCCCGAACGCCGCGGCTTCGCCACCGGCGTCTTCGGCGCGGGCATGGGCGGCACGGCCCTGTCGGCGTGGCTGACGCCCCCGCTGGTCGAGTCCTTCGGGCTGCTGCGGACCCACCTGGTCATGTGCGCGGCGCTGGTGGTCGCGGCCGTCGTCTCCTGGACGGCCATGCGCGACGCCCCCGGCTGGCGGCCGAACCGCGAGCCCGCCCTGCCGCGCTTCACCGCGGCCCTGAAGCTCAAGGCCACCTGGCAGCTGTCCATGCTGTACGCCCTGGCGTTCGGCGGCTTCGTCGCGTTCTCCACCTACCTGCCGACGATGCTGACCACCGCCTACGACTTCGCGCAGACCGAGGCCGGGATGCGCACCGCCGGCTTCTCCCTCGCCGCCGTGGTCGCCCGCCCGCTCGGCGGCGCCCTGTCCGACCGGATCGGGCCGGTCAAGGTGTGCCTGGCCTCGTTCTTCGCCGCCGCCGCGATGGCCGTCGTGCTGGCCCTCCACCCGCCCGCGGAGATCCCGGCGGGCGTCTCCTTCGTGCTCATGGCGGCCGCGCTCGGGCTCGGCTCGGGCGGCGTCTTCGCGCTCGTCGCCAAGCTGATCGAGCCCTCCCGGGTCGGCACCGTCACCGGCGTGGTCGGCGCGGCCGGAGGCCTCGGCGGCTACTTCCCGCCGCTGGTGATGGGCGTCGTCTTCCAGCTGACCGGCGCCTACGCGATCGGGCTGCTCCTGCTGGCCGCCGCGGCGCTCGGCGTCGGCCTGTTCACCGCGCGGGCCTTCCGCTCCAAGGCGGGAGTCGCGTAGGTCTCCATTCCCGGGAAACCGCTTGGCAGGCGCTCACCCGCGGATGCATCCTTGTTCGAGGCTCGAACAAACAGCCGAGCACTCCGGAACCACCGTTCGATTGGACCGCCGTGACCGATGCCGCCGTGCAGGCGACCGCCCCCGCCCGCCTCGAGCCCGAGCTGGCCCGCTGGCGCAACGCCGTCCTCGTGATCTTCGCCCTCTCCGGCTTCGTCTTCGCGAACTGGGCCGCCCGCATCCCCAACGTCCGCGACGTCCTCGGCGCCACCACCGGCGAGATGGGCGTCCTCATCGTCGGCATGTCGATCGGCGCGATCCTCGGCCTCATCGCCTCCAGCCACGTCATCACCCGCCTCGGGGCCAGCGCCGCGATCCGCTGGTTCCTCACCCTGGCCGCCGTCGGCCTGATCGCCGTGGGCGCCATCGCCGACCTCACGCCGAACTACTGGGCCCTGTTCGCCGCGCTCATGGTGCTCGGCGCGGGCAACTCGGTGCTCGACGTCGCCATGAACCTCTCCGGCGCCGCCAACGAGCGCCGGGTCGGGCGCACCCTCATGCCGCTGTTCCACGCCGCGTTCAGCATCGGCACGATCCTCGGCGCCGGGCTCGGCGCGCTCACCGAGAAGCTCGACGTCCCCGTCGGCGCCCACCTGGTCGCCACCGGGGCCGTCGCGATCGCGGTCGGCCTGGTCACCGTCCGCTTCCTCCAGCCCGCCGAGGAGCCGAGCACGGCGGACGAGGCGGGCGGGCACGCCGGCTGGCGATCGCGCCTGGCGCCCTGGAAGGACCCGCGCATCCTGCTCATCGGCCTGATCATCCTCGGCATGGCCTTCACCGAGGGCACCGCCAACGACTGGCTCGGCCTGGCGATGGTCGACGGCTACGACTTCTCGAACGCCGGCGGCGCCGCGGCCTTCGCGGTGTTCGTCACGGCGATGACCGCCGGGCGCCTGTGCGGCGGCATGGTCCTCGACCGCTTCGGCCGGGTGCCGGTGCTGGCCGGCTCGGCGGCGATGGCGATCGCCGGGCTGCTGCTGGTGATCATCGGCCCGACCGCGGCGATGGCGATCGCCGGGATCGTCCTGTGGGGGCTGGGCGCCTCGCTCGGCTTCCCGGTCGGCATGTCGGCCGCCGCCGACGACCCGGAGCGGGCCACGGCGAACGTCGCGGCGGTGGCGACCATCGGCTACACGGCGTTCCTCATCGGGCCGCCGCTGCTGGGCCTCCTCGGCGACGAGGTGGGCCTGCGCAACGCGTTCATCGTCGTCCTCGTCCTGGTCGCCGTGGCGATGCTGTGCTCGCCCGCGGCCCGCAAGCCGGGCCACCCGGCCGGGCAGGCCACGCCCGAGCAGCCGTGACAGTATTGCCGCGGACGACCCACCGACCCCAGGGAGCGCGCATGAACCTCCGGGAAGAGGCCGCGGCCATCGAAGACGAGCTGATCGCCCTGCGGCGCGAGCTGCACCGCATCCCCGAGATCGGGCTCGAGCTGCCGAAGACCCAGGCCGCGGTCCTGGCCGCCCTCGACGGGCTGCCGCTCGAGATCACCACCGGCGAGGGCCTGTCCTCGGTCACGGCCGTCCTGCACGGCGGCGGCCCGGGGCCGGTGGTGCTGCTGCGCGGCGACATGGACGCCCTCCCCGTCGCCGAGGAATCCGACGCGGACTACGTCTCGGGCCACGACGGCGTCATGCACGCCTGCGGCCACGACCTGCACACCGCCGGACTCGTCGGCGCCGCCCGCCTCCTGAGCGCCCACCGCGCCGAGCTCGCGGGCGACGTCGTCTTCATGTTCCAGCCCGGCGAGGAGGGCTTCGACGGCGCCGGGCACATGATCGCCGAAGGCGTCCTGGAGGCCGCCGGGCGGCCCGCCGACGCCGCCTACGGCCTCCACGTCGTCTCCGACATGGTGCCGCGCGGCGTCTTCACCACCCGGCCCGGCCCGATGATGTCCGCCTCCGCCGGCCTGTTCGTGCGCGTCGTCGGCGCCGGCGGGCACGGCTCGCGCCCGCACAAGGCGCTCGACCCCGTCCCGGCCGCCTGCGAGATGGTCACCGCCCTCCAGACGCTGGTCACGCGCCGCTTCAGCACCTTCGAACCCGTGGTGGTCACCGTCGGCAGCCTCCACGCGGGCACCAAGCGCAACATCATCCCCGACGACGCGGTCTTCGAGGCCACCGTCCGCACCTTCTCCCAGGACACCGCCGAGCGGGTCGCCGAGCAGGCCGTGCGGCTGTGCGAGGGCATCGCCGCCGCGCACGGCCTCACCGCCGAGGTCCGCTACGACGGCGAGTACCCGGCCACGGTCAACCGCGCCGAGGAGGCGGACTTCGTCGCCGAGACCGTGCGGGAGCTGTTCGGCGCCGAGCGCTACCTCGAGATGCCCGAGCCGAACATGGGTTCGGAGGACTTCTCGCGGGTGCTCCAGGCGGTGCCGGGCAGCTACCTCTTCCTCGGCGCCTGCGCCGGGGACGACCACACGCTCGCGGCGGCGAACCACTCGCCGCGCGCCGCCTTCGACGACAGTGTGCTCGCCGACGGCGCCGCGCTGCTCGCCGAGCTCGCCGTCCGCCGGATGCGGCGCGGCCTCACATCCAGCGGCGCCACTTCATGACCCCGTACAGCGTCAGCGAGACCATGACCATCAAGGCCAGCGCGAAGGGGTAGCCCAGCGCCCAGTGCAGCTCGGGCATGTCGTCGAAGTTCATGCCGTACACGGTGCCGACCAGCGTGGGCGCGAACAGGATCGCCGCCCACGCCGAGATCTTCTTGACCTCTTCGTTCTGGGTCAGGCTCGCCTCGCTGAGGCGCCGCATCTCCTCGTTCTGGCGCTGGCCGACCACCGCGGCGTTCAAGGTCAGCATGGTGCTCAGCAGCTCCCGGAAGGAGTCGAGCCGCTCGGCCACCCGCACGGTGTGGTCCTCGACGTCCCTCAGGTGCCGCTGGAGTTCGAGGTCGACGTCGTACTTGCCGAAGCCCGAACGCAGCGAGGAGAACAGGTCGAGCAGCGGCTCGACGGCGCGCCGGAACTCGATGACCTCGCGGCCGAGCTGGTAGATCCGCCGCGAGACCTCGACGTCGCCGTCGAAGACCTGCGTCTCGATCTCGTCGAGGTCGTTCGCGAGGCCGCGCAGCACCGGCGAGTAGTCGTCGACGATCTTGTCGAGGATCGCGTACAGCACCGCCTCGGGGCCCAGGCGCAGCAGCTCCGGCTGCGATTCGAGGCGGCGGCGCACCGGCCGCAGGTCGGGCGTCTCGGAGTGGCGGATGGTGACCACGAAGTCCGGTCCCACGAAGACGTGCAGCTCGCCGACCTCGACCACTTCGATCGGGTCGACGTAGCGGGCCGGCCTGAGCACGATGAACAGGGTCTCGCCGTAGCGTTCGAGTTTGGGCCGCTGGTGGGCTTCGAGGGCGTCCTCGACGGCGAGCTCGTGGAGCCCGAACTCGGCGGCGATCGAGTCGATGGCGGCCTTGTCGGGCCGGTAGAGGCCGATCCAGCCCATGCCGCGGTGCTCGCGCACGAGCTCGTAGGTCTGCTCGAGCGACTCCGGTTCGAGGCGCGCGCCGTCGGCGTAGACGGCGTTGTCGACCACCGACTCCTCCGACGGCGGCGGGACCGCCGGCCGGCGCTCGGCGGCTTCGGACGCGGGGCGCCCGCCCGAGTGGCGGGGGCGCAGCGACGCCAGGGAGTCCTTGACGGCCCTGCCCATCTGCTTGCCGCTCTGCCGGTGCCCCCGGCCGTCCTCGGGCCCGGTCGGGCGCGACCGCCACCGGTCCGCGAGCCGGTCGAACATGCCCATATCGCCTCCAGCGCGTTCTGCGCGGGCGCCCGAGCGGCGGCGCCCGTCGATTCGAGTGCGCTTCACCGTACAGCGGGGCCGCCGCCGCGCGGCGCGGCGGCGGCCCGGTGCGGTCGTCAGGCGGGTGCCACGGCCCGGCCGGTGGACGGGGAGATCATGCCCGTGCACAGCCCGCGGCTCTCCAGATCGGCGACGATCTGGGGCACGGCGTCGATGGTGGTCTGGTAGTTGTCGTGCATCAGGATCACGCCGCCGTTCTGGAGGCCGCGCGCGGCCTGGACGATCTCGGCGGTGGACGCCCCGGCCCAGTCGCGCGAGTCGACGTCCCAGATGACCTCGGTGAGGCCGTACTGCGCCTCGACGGACTTGAGCGTCGCGTTGGTCTCGCCGTACGGCGGGCGGAACAGGGTCGGGGCGGTCCCGATGGCCTGCTGGATCGCCTGCTGGGTCCGGGAGATCTCGGAGGCCATCTCGGCGGCGCTGAGCTGCGTCATGTGCGGGTGGCTCCAGGAGTGGTTGGCGGTCCACATCCCGGCGTTCTGCTGGGCCTGCACCAGCGACGGGTGGGTCTGGGCGTTCTGCCCGGTGTTGAAGAACGTCGCCCGCGCCCCGGCGGCCTGGAGCGCGCCGATGAGCCGCTGCGTGGTGTTCGGGTTGGGGCCGTCGTCGTAGGTGAGCGCCACGTAGCCGTCGCAGGCGGCCGCGTGCGAGTCGGTCTGGGGGATCGTGAACGCCATGACTGCTCCGAGCGTCGCGACGGCTGCTGCCAGGACGGTGGTGAGTGGACGTCTGCGGCGGATGCCGGACATCGTGCCCTCCTCAGGGAGTGTGGGGCCGATGCGCCCGATGAGGGTCGAGCGTCGTCGGCCGACGGGTGTCTATCCGTGTCGACGAGCTCGAAGGGCGAAAACCCCGGTCGCGCTATGAGGGGGGCGACTGCCGAGTTCCGTATATATACAAGAACTTCAATGAGTATGCCGCAGGGGGCGCCATGATCGCAAGGCCCCCTTCGCGAGCGGCTCCGGCCTCAGCGGGTGGACTCGCGCTCGGCGATCGTGAACGGCGCGGTGTGCTCGGTGGCCGGGCGCTCGGGGTCCTCGATGCGGGCGGTGACCAGCTCGACGGCCTTCGCGGCCATCCAGCGGTGGTCGGGCGAGACCGTCGACAGCGACGGCACCATGATCTCGGCGTCGGGGACGTCGTCGAAGCCGATGAGCCGCACGTCGTCGGGAACGCGGACGCCCCGGTCGGCGAAGCCGCGCAGGAGCCCCTGGGCGACGCCGTCGGTCACCGCCACCGCGCCGTCGAACCCGAGTCCGGAGTCGACCATGCGGTGGGCGGCCCGCCTCCCGCCCCGGGCGTTCATCTCGTCGAGCGCCACCAGCAGCTCCGGCTCGGCCGCCAGGCCCCGCTCCAGCAGCGCGGCCAGGTAGCCGCGGTGGCGGCGGGTCACGACGTTGACGTCGCCGTCGCCGAGGGCGCCGGTGACGATCGCGATCCGCCTGCACCCGCGGTCGGCGAGGTGCTCGGCGGCGGCCTTCGTGCCCTCCTCGTTCGGCATCGCGACGTGGTCGAAGCTCGCCGCGAAGTCCCGCTCGCCGAGCATCACCATCGGGATGCCGCCGCCGACCAGGCGCTGGTCGGCCGGGTCGAGCCCGGAGGCGGAGAGGATGAGGCCGTCGAACTGGAGCTTGTGCGACTGGGCGATCACCTCGAACTCGCCCTCGGCGGCGGCGCCGGTCTGCTCGATCGCGATGTGGAAGCCGCGGCCGGCGGCCTCCTCGATGACGTGCTCGGCGAGGAGCCCGAAGTAGGCGCTGTTGACGTGCGGCACGGCCAGGCCGAGCACGCCGGTCCGCCCGGACCGGAGGGTCCGGGCGGAGACGTTGATGCGGTAGCCGGACTCGCGCACGACCTCCAGGACACGGCGGCGCACCGGCTCCGAGACGCCCGGCCGGTTGTTGATGACGTTGGAGACGGTCATCTTCGACACCCCGGCCAGGCGCGCGACGTCGCCCATGGTCACCGTGCCCTGCCCCGCCGTCATGCGATGCGGCCCTCCACGGTGACGAAGGAGTGGGCCGGGAGGTGGACGCGCAGTCCCTTGTCGGTGGCGGTGACGCCCTCGTGCGCGCGGGGCGCGACGGCGTCGGGCGTCTCGGGCGTGTTGTGCGCCTGGAGCGCCCCGGCGGTCAGGATGCGGGAGGTCACCTCGCCCACGGTACCGCCGCGCAGGTCGAGCTCGACGTCGGCCGCCCCTTCCGCATCCAGGTTGGACAGGGAGACGAGCAGGCGCCCGTCCTTGCGGGAGGCCGAGACCGAGACGGTGGACAGCTCCCGCCCCTCGACCTCGCGGCTCGGGAGCCCGGCCGGGGTGTCGACCCGCAGCGACGCGGCGTCCTGGTGGCCCTTGTTCATCTCGAACACGTGGTAGGTCGGGGTGAGCACCAGGGCCCCGGAGTCGGGGTCGGTCAGGACCATCGCCTGGAGCACGTTCACCGTCTGGGCGATGTTCGCCATGACCAGGCGGTCGGCGTGCCGGTGGAAGACGTCGAAGTGGACGCCGGCGACGAGGGCGTCGCGCATCGTGTTCTGCTGGTACAGGAACCCGGGATTCGTGCCCGGCTCCACGGTCCACCAGGTGCCCCACTCGTCCAGGACCAGGCCGACCTCCTTGCCCGGGTCGTAGCAGTCCATGACGTTCGCGTGCCCGGTGAGCAGCTCGTCGACGCGGGCGGCCTTCGCCATCGTCGTGTAGTACTCCTCCTCGGTGAACTCGGTCGCCGAGCCCTTGTCGGCCCAGGTCCCCGCCATCGTGTAGTAGTGCACCGAGACGGCGTGGTACATCGAGTTGTTGACCCGCTGGCAGCCGAGGTGGCCCAGTTGCTTCATGAGCGTCTCGGTCCAGCCGTAGTCGAAGTCGGCGGCGCCGGCGGCGATCTTGTACAGCTTGTTCTCGCCGTAGCTGCGGCAGTAGGTGGCGTACTTGCGCGCTTCGAGGGCGTACTGCTCGGCGGACATGTTGCCCCCGCAGCCCCACGTCTCGTTGCCCAGGCCCCAGTACTCGACCTTCCACGGCTCCTCGCGGCCGTTGGCCTTGCGCAGGCGCACCATCGGCGAGTCGCCCTCGCGGGTGAGGTACTCGACCCACTCGCTCATCTCCCGCACGGTGCCCGAGCCGACGTTCCCCGAGATGTACGGCTCGGCCCCGAGCAGCTCGCACAGGGCCATGAACTCGTGGGTGCCGAAGTGGTTGTTCTCCTCGACCCCGCCCCAGTGCGTGTTGACCATGACGGCCCGGTCCTCCTTGGGGCCGATGCCGTCCTTCCAGTGGTACTCGTCGGCGAAGCACCCGCCCGGCCAGCGCAGGTTCGGGATGTCCAGGGCCCGCAGCGCCTCGACCACGTCGAGGCGGATGCCGCCCTCGTTCGGGATGTCGGAGTCGGGCCCGACGTAGAAGCCGCCGTAGATGCACCGTCCGAGGTGCTCGGCGAAGTGGCCGTACACGTGCCGGCTGATCCGCGGGCCTTCCAGGTCCACGTTGACGACCGCCGGTACGACGTTGTGAGGCATGGGAGCGTCCTTCTGGGGGAGATGTGGGAACCGCACCGCTTCTTTATCGATACAGCTGCGGTCACTTTACCGTTACAGTCGCCGTTGTCAAGAGGAGCCGCCACCCGGCGGGACCGCGCTTCCTCCCGGGCCCCGGCGCCCCGCCGCGGCGAACGGCTCGGTCAGGTGCGGCGTGGCGATCGAGCCGCCCGCCTCGGCGACGCGCCGCAGCAGCGCCTCGCGGCTCTCGCGGGCGGTCCGCCGATCGGACTCCAGCTCGTACGCCACCTCGGGGTGCAGCAGCTGGACGGCGTGGACGAGGACGTCGCCGGTGACCGCGACGAGCCCGCCGCCGGACTCGACCAGGACGCTCTGGTGCCCCGGGGTGTGCCCCGGCGTCGGGACCACGCGCGAGCGCCGCGTCAGCGCGTGCTCGCCGTCGACGGCCGCGAGCCGCCCGGCCTCGCGCAGCGGCTCGATCAGGATCTCGCGCAGCTGCGGGTTCAACTCCTCGACGGCGTCGACTTCCCTGCGCTGCAAGACGTACCGCGCGTTCGCGAAGAACGGGCGCCGCTCCGGCCCGTCGGCGACCACCGCCCAGCCGACGTGGTCGGTGTGCAGGTGCGTGAGCACCACGGTGTCCACATCGGCCGGATCGATGCCCGCGGCGGCCAGCTCCGCCGGGAGGCGCCCCGGCACCGGCGCCCACGAGGCGGCCGGGCCGTCGGCGGGGCCGATCCCGGCGTCCACCACGGTGATCCCGGTGTCGTCGCGGATCGCGAAGGCCCGGAACTGGAGCCACCAGCGGCCGTCGCCGGTCACCGAACCGGGGTCGAAGCGGTCGGCCGCGTCCCACTGCTCGGCCGTGGCGTTCGGAAAGGCCTCGGACCGCTCGGCGAAGAACGGCCCCTCGCCGTCGGTGAGGGCGATGACCGTGGCGGATCCGATCTGGAGGCTCGGCGTCATGCCCGCGATCGTGCCACGGCGGGCCCGGCCCGCTCGGGCCGGGCCCGCCGCCTCACGGCGCGGTGAGCGCCTCGGTGGGGGACAGGCGCGCGGCCTTGACGGCCGGGTACAGCCCGGCGATCGCGCCGATCGCCGAGGTCGCGGCGACGCCCCCGCCCAGCACCCACGGCGGCACCGTCGGCGGCCAGCCCTGCCAGGCCGCGTACGCGGCGGTGATGGCGGCGCCGAGCACCACCCCGCCGACGCCGCCCAGGAGCGACAGCAGCAGCGACTCGGCGAGGAACTGGCCCCGCACGTCCGCCTTCGTCGCCCCCAGCGACCGCCGCAGGCCGATCTCCCCGCGCCGCTCCAGCACCGAGATGACCATCGTGTTCGCCACGCCGACGCCGCCGACGAGGAGCGCCACCGCGCCCAGGCCCAACAGCAGTCCGGTGAAGGTCTCCTCGGCGGCCTCGGCCGCCACGAGCGCGTCCGAAGGGCGCGAGACCTCGACCTCGTCGGGGTGCTCGGGGTAGGCCGTCGCGCCGAGCACCGACTGCACGTCGGTCACCGCCGCCTCGGCCGCCCGCGTGTAGACCGTCGTCGCGTGCGCATCGAAGTCCAGGTACGCCTCGGCGGCCTCCCAGCCGACGAGCGCCGCGCTGTCCAGCTCGGGGGCCAGCGCCGCCGGTTCCAGGACCCCGACGACGGTGAACCACTGGCCGCCGAGCCACACCTGCACGTCCGGGTCCGCCGGGACGCCGAGCCGCTCGGCGGCGTCGGCGCCCAGGACCACCGACGGGAAGGCCGCGGTCGCCTCCGTCAGCCACTGCCCCTCGGCCACCTCGCCGCCGACGACCTCGAGGAGGTCGAGCCTGGCGGCCTGGACGGTGATGCCGCCCGACTCGATCTCGGGGACATGGTCGTTGCGGTACACCGACGCCTCGGGCACGACGCCCGTCGCCGAGGTGTCCAGCACCGGCCCGATCCGCTCGATCATCGGCTCGGCCTCCAGCGGCAGCTGCGAGGCCTCCCCGAACACCGACTGGCCGGGCGCGGTCGTCAGCAGGTTGGTCCCGAGCGCGTCCAGACGCCGGTTCAGGTCCTCCGAGCTGGAGGCCGAGATGCCGACGACCGCCACCATCGCGGCGATCCCGATGGCGATGCCGATCGCCGAGAGCGTGACGCGCAGCGGCCTGGACCGCAGCCCGTAGGCGCCGACCCGCCAGACGTCAGCCCACCGCATCGCTCACCACCCTCCCGTCGCGCATCTCGATGCGCCGGGGCAGGCTCGCCGCGATCTCTCTGTCGTGCGTGATGATCACGACCGTCGTCCCGGCCTCGTTGAGACCGCGCAGCAGCGCCATGACCGTCTCGCCCGAGGCGGTGTCGAGGTTCCCGGTCGGCTCGTCGGCCAGCAGCAGCGTCGGCTCGCCGACGATCGCCCTGGCGATCGCCACCCGCTGGCGCTGCCCGCCGGACAGCTCGTGCGGCCGGTGGGAGACCCGCTCGCCCAGGCCCACGCGCTCGAGCGCGGCGGCGGCCCGCTCGCGCCGCCGCGACCTGGGCGCCCGCGCGTACAGCAGCCCGTCCGCCACATTGTCCAGAATCGGCACGCCCGGAGCGAGGTGGAACTGCTGGAACACGAATCCGAGCTCGGTCGAGCGCAGCCGCGACACCTCCCGGTCGGAGAGCGCGGCCACCTCCCGGCCCGCGACGCGTACCAGCCCCGACGTGGGCCGGTCGAGCGTCCCGGCCAGGTTCAGCAGTGTCGACTTGCCCGAGCCCGAAGGCCCGACGATCGCCACCAGCTCGCCGGCGTCGATCACCAGCGACACGTCCGACAGGGCCGTCACCCCCGGATAGGTCTTGCTCACCGACTCCAGCGTCACGACGCTCCGCTGGGGGCCGCTCATTCGGGCACCCCCACCAGCGCGCCCTCGGCGAGGCCCTCGCCGGAGACCTCGACGAGCCCGCCGGCGAACATCCCGGTCTCGACCGGCACCAGTTCGACCGAGTCGCCCTCGACGAGTTCCACCGCGTAGCCGCCCTCGCGGAGCGCCAGCAGCGCCTCGACGGGCACGACCAGCACGTCCTCGCGCGTCTCGGCGACCAGCTCGACCTTCACCGGAGCCGACTCCAGTCCGGCCACGGCCTCGGGGTCGTCGACGGCCACGGTCACCTCGACCGTGCTCTCCGCCTCGTCCTCCTGGCCGCCGCCGTCCTCGGCGGGGGCCGAGGCCACGGTCGCGGACACCTCGGCGACCTCGCCGCCGAGCTCGGTCCCGTCCGGCAGCGTCACCGTCACGGCCTGGCCCTCCACCGCCAAGTCCTGCTTGGCGGCCTCGAGGTCCACGGTGACGTGCTGCTCGTGGCCGGTGTACCCGAGCACCGGCCCCTTCCCGGCCGAGCCGACGTCGGCGGCGTGCCCGGCCACGCGCACCGCCGAGGGCAGGAACACGACCTCGCCGAGCGCGACCGTCCCCGTCCCGGGCGCGCCGAGGTCCTCCTGCCACTGCTCGACGGCCTCGGCGGTGGCGCCGGTGTACTCGTCGTCGACGGTGAAGCCGCCGTAGCCCAGCGCCGAGAGGTTCTCCTCCAACTGGGCCACATCGGCTCCCTCGGTGCCCGCCCCCATGGGCCGCCACATCGGCAGCACGCCGTCCATGGCCGTCACCGGCCGGTCGTCCACGTTCCAGACCGCATCCCCGGCCCCGATCGTGGATCCGACCTCGGGCAGCCACGTGATCGTGCCCGGCAGCGCGCCGGTCATCGTCTGGACCTCCCCGTACGAGAGGGTCCCGTCGACCTCCTCGGAGCGGGCCAGGTCCCGGCGCACGACCTCCGCGGTCGCGCCGGCCGTCTCATCGCCCCCGGCAGGGGCCTCGTCGCCGTCGAAGGCGGTGGCCGCGACGGCGACCGCCGCGGCCGCCACCACCGCGCCGGCGGGCAGCAGGATCCGCTTGACCGACCTCATCCGCGCAGCTCCTGGAGGACGTCCTCGCAGGCCGCCATGGCCGCTTCGAAGTCGGGGTCCTCGGCGGTCTCGGGGCCCATCATGATGCCGCCGCCGCTCTGCGGGTCGGGCATGTCCTCGACGCCGTTGTCCCGCATGCACTCGACGAACTCGAGGACCAGCTCCGGGTCGGGTCCGCCACCGCCGCCCGGCCCCCCGTCGGGGAGCTCTTCCTGGCAGGCCTCCTGGGCCGCCTCGAACTCGGGGTCCTCGCCGACCTCGGGGGTGAGCTGCATACCGCCGTTCGGGGAGGGGTCGGGCATGGCCTCGACCCCGTTGTCCCGCATGCATTCGACGTAGTTCTGCAGGGCCTCCTCGCGGCTCACCTCTTCTTCTTCGGCGGTCTCCGACTGCGTGGCGCCGCCGTCGACGCTCGCCACCGAGTCGTCCTCTGCGGCGTCCTCGCCGCACGCGGCGGCCGGCATCAGCGCCGAGACCGCGCCCGCGACGAGCAGTAGTCGTCTCATCGTCATAGCTCCCATCTGTGGAGTGCTCTGGAGCGACCCAGTGAATCCGGCGGCGCATGTGGCCGGCGTCAGCGTTCGCGCTTACACCGGCTTTATGCGCCGCCCGGCACACTTGCCGACGGACCGGGCGAGAGGATGGGGTATGCGCGTACTGGTGGTGGAGGACGAGCGGATGCTCGCCGACGGCATAGCCGAGGGCCTGCGCGCCGAGGCGATGGCCGTCGACGTCTGCTACGACGGCGACTCGGCGCGGCTGCGCCTGGCCGTCTACGACTACGACGTGGCGATCCTGGACCGGGACCTGCCGCGCGTCGGCGGCGACGAGCTGTGCCGGAAGGTCGTCGAGGGCCCGCACGGCACCCGCGTCCTCATGCTGACCGCCGCCGCCGAGGTCGGCGACCGCGTCGAGGGCCTCTCGCTCGGCGCCGACGACTACCTCGGCAAGCCCTTCGCGTTCGCCGAGCTCGTCGCCCGCGTCCGCGCCCTGGCCAGGCGCTCGGCCCCGGCCGTGCCGCCGGTGCTCGAATTCGACGGCATCAGCGTCGACACCGCCCGCCGCCAGGTGTTCCGCGACGGACGCTACCTGTCGCTGTCCAAGAAGGAGTTCGGGGTGCTCGTGGAGCTGCTCCGCGCCGACGGCGCCGTGGTCTCATCGGAGCGGCTGCTGGAGAAGGCCTGGGACGAGCACATCGACCCGGCCACGAACGTGGTGCGAGTGACGATGATGACGTTGCGGCGCAAGCTCGGCGACCCGCCGGTGATCGTCACCGTGCCCGGCTCGGGCTACGCCGTCAGAGAGGAGCCCGCACCATGAGGCTGCGCACGAGGCTGACCCTGTGGTACTCGGGGGCGTTCTTCGCCGCCGGCGCGGTTCTGATCACCGTGGTCTACCTGCTCGTCAGCGAGCGGCTGCGAAGCGGCGGGGAGATGAACGTGCTGCTCGGAGGGGCCGGCGGGGAGATCGAGGTCCGCGAGCTCACCGAGGCCGACACCGACGAGCGGCTGGCCCTCGCCGAGGAGATGACCCGGCGCCAGGAGACGGTCAACACCGAGACCCTCGAGGCCCTGCTGACCTGGTCGGCGATCGCGCTCCTGGCCGTCGGCCTGCTCGCCCTCGCCGTCGGCTGGCTCCTCGCGGGCCGCGCCCTGCGCCCGATCGACGCGATCACGAGCACCGCCCGGCGCGTGGCCGACCGCAGCCTGCACGAGCGCATCACCTTGCAGGGGCCGAACGACGAGCTCAAACGCCTCGCCGACACCTTCGACGAGATGCTCGCCCGGCTCGACCGGGCCTTCGAAGGGCAGCGGCGGTTCGTCGCCAACGCCTCCCACGAGCTGCGCACGCCCCTCGCCATCAATCGCACCCTCATCGAGGTGGCCGCGGCCGGGCCAGGCGCCGACCAGCGCTTGAAGACCCTCGCCGAGAACCTCCTCGCCGTCAACGCCCGCCACGAGCGGCTCATCGACGGCCTCCTGACGCTGGCGCGCACCGAGCACGCCTCGCCCGAGCCCGTGCCGGTCGACCTGGCCGACGTGGTGTCGCATGCGGCAGACGGGCTCGCCCGGGAGGCCGCCGACGCCGAGGTCGTGGTGCGCCTCGACGCCGCCGAGGCGGTGACCGCGGGCGACGCGACCCTCCTGGAGCGCCTGGTCGAGAACCTGATCGCCAACGCGATCAGGCACAACCACGCCGGCGGCCAGGTCACGGCCGTGACCGCCGTCCGCGACGGGAAGGCGGTCCTGAGCGTGTCCAACACCGGCCCGGTGGTGCCGCCCTACGAGGTCGACGCCCTGTTCGAGCCGTTCCGGCGCGGCCAGGGCCGCGACCGCGTCGACTCCTCCGGCGGCGTCGGGCTCGGCCTGTCGATCGTGGCGTCGGTGGCCCGTGCCCACGGCGCGGAGCTCGAGGCGGCCCCCAGGAGCGGCGGCGGCCTGCGCGTCTCGGTCGCCTTCCCGGCGGCCGGACCGTTCAGCCGCTGAGCGGCTCGTGCCGCAGCACGGCCAGGTACTCGTGGCGCTCGCGCAGCATGGCGGCGTGTCCGGCGTGGTCGCCGCCGAGGTCGACCGGCTCGCCGCCGGCGATGACCGCATCGAGCGCCAGGCCGGTGCCCTCCAGCAGCAGCCGCAGATCGGCCGGACCGTAGCAGCGGAGGCGCTGCGTGATCTTCCGCTCGGGTTCGGCCGCGTCCCACCAGGTGTCGACGGCGGTGGAGGAGACCGGGTCGAAGCTGAGGCGCTGCATCAGCTCGTGCTCGTAGCCGCGCTCCGGGTTCGGCGTGAGGTGGTCCTCCTCGCCGTCCCAGCTCGCCCACACCAGCGGGTTGAACACGTCGACGAGCGCGACCCCGTCCGGGGCCAGCCATTCGTCGCCGATGCGCCGCAGGAGACGGCGCTGCTCGGCGTCAGTGCCGATGCCGAAGCCGTTCCAGTAGGCGACGACGTCGAAGCGGCCGTCCAGCTCCACGGTGTAGAAGTCGCCCCGGATCACTCGCAGCGCCTCCGCGCCGAGACGGTCGGTGTGGACGGCGGCGCGGTCGGCCCGGTCGGTGAGCTCGACGCCGACCACCCGGTGCCCGGCCTCGGCGAAGGCCGCGGCGGTGTTGCCGTAGCCGCAGCCGAGTTCGAGGACGCGTCCCGGCTCGGCGCCGCGCAGGCGGTGCGCCTGCTCGACCCGTCCGCGATCGCGCTCGCCGATGCCGGATTCGGCTCGGCCCCACCAGTGTCCGGTGCGGGAGTAGAAGTCGTCGACCCAGTCCATGCCCCGACCTTAATCGGCGTGGCAAGCGGTTTGCCCGCCGTTCCGCGCCGCCGGTTCACTCGGACGCGTCGTCCGGGCGCTGCCGATTCGCCGCATGAGACAGCTTCGGACCGTTGCACTAAAGTTGGTCTCGATCACACGGGGTACGGTTCAAGGCTTCTACGGAGCGGAGACAGCGTTGCGCGCCGGGCAGATCGTTGGTGGACGGTATCGGCTTGAGGAGCGATTGGGCTCAGGCGCCCACGGGGAGGTGTGGCGCGCCGGCGACCTGGAGCTCGACCGCCCCGTCGCGATGAAACGGGCGCTCCTGGGCGGCGACCCGGCCGCCGCGGCGAAGCTCGGCCGCGAGGCCCGCATCCTCGCGAACATCAACCACCCCAACGTGGTCACGGTGCACGACTCCGTCGCCGAGGACGGCGACGCGTGGATCGTCATGGAGTACGTGCGCGGCGCCTCCCTCGCCGACCGGCCCCCCGCCTCCGTCGCCGAGGCCGCCCGGTACGGCGCCCAGCTCGCCGCCGGACTCGAGGCGGTGCACGCCAAGGGCGTCCTCCACCGGGATATCAAGCCCGCCAACGTCATGGTCACCGACCACGGCCTCGCGAAGCTCGCCGACTTCGGGATCTCCCGCAACGTCCACGCCGACGCGACGCTGACCGGCACCGGCATGGTCACCGGGACGCCCGGCTACGTCGCCCCCGAAGTGGTCCACGGCGGCCCCTCCACCGCCGAGTCCGACGTCTTCTCCCTGGGCGCCACCCTGTTCCACGCCGTCGAGGGCACCTCCCCGTTCGGGAACGACAACCCGCACGCACTGATCCTGCGGACCTCGCGGCACGAGCGGATCGCGCCGAGGAACGCCGGCGCGCTCGCCCCGGTGCTCGAGCGGATGCTGGACAACGACCCGCGGCGGCGCCCCCGCCCCGAGCGGCTGCGCCTCGAATTGGGCGCCATGAGCGGCGAGACGCCCGTCGGCGCCGCCGCGGAGACGAACCGGCTGCGCACCGCCGCCTGGGTCGTCTCCGCCGTCGCCGCAGTCCTGGTGCTCGCCGTCGCCGCGCTCGGCGCCTGGCGGTACCTGGGCCCCGCGGACGCCACCTTCGGCTCGCCCGGCGCCTCCGGATCGGACACGGCCGAAGGGGACATCCTCGGCGACCCCGCCACGCTCGACCCGTGCGCGCTGCTCGACGCCGAGGCCTTCGACGAGGTCGGCGAGGCCTGGCTCGCCGCCGACCGCGGCTCCTTCGTCCGCTGCGGCGCGATCGTGACCGTCCACAGCGGCAGCGAGGTCGAGATCGAGCTGCTGGTATACCGCACCGGCGACGAACCCGAGCTGGGCGAGATCGAGCAGGAGGGACGCATCGCCGTCATCCGCCACGAGCCCCAGCCCGAGGAGTGCGAGCGGACGCTGGCGCTCCCCGACGGCGAGCACTACATCTCAGTGGACGCCGAGCAGTCCCGGGACGGCGAGGCCGACCTGTGCGGCATCGCCGAGATCGCCGTCGGCACGGCGGTGTCGGTGATGAACGAGGGCCAGATCCCCAGACTCGCGAGCGAGCCCGACGCGAACTCGCTGATCCACGCCGACGCCTGCGCTCTGCTCGACAACGAGGCCCTGGAGCTGTTCCCCGGCGTCGACGCCACCCATCCCGTCACCACCTTCGGCGGCTGGGACTGCACCTGGCACTCGACGACCAGCGACCAGGACCTGCGGGTGCTGTTCGAGCGGATCAGGCCCCTCACCGCCGACGACGGCGAGGAGCTGACGATCGCCGGCCGCCAGGTCTTCCTCCAGCACGACCGCTGGAGTGACGACTCGTGCCTGGTGAGCATCGTCCACCTCGAACGGCCCAGTCCGGACCCCGACCGCACGACCACCGCCGAGGTGGTGCGCCTCCAGGTCCAAGGCGACGACCCCGTGGACGCGCTGTGCGATCAGGCCATGCTGCTCGCCGAGCCGCTGGCCGCCGCGCTGCCTCCGGTCTAGAAGCAGTCGACGGCGGGATAGAAGGTGACGACCGCCTCGCCGCCGCTGACCGAGCCCACGGTGAGCCCGAGGTCGTTGACCGACCCGCACCCGCCCGGGCTCGCGCTCATCGCGACGAACTCGGACGCCAGCGAGATGTTCTCCTCGTCGATGCCCGTCACCACGAGCACGTCGGTGCGGAACTCCGGGGCGAAGGCGATCTCGACGCCTTCGGTGACGACGACCTCGCACGAGCCGTCGTAGCAGGCCTCGTAGTCGGTGCCGTCGGCCGCCTCCTCGGGCGTGCCGTCGGTCGGCACCACTGTCGGCACCGGCTCCTCGGGGTCCGGCGCCTCGGCGGTCTCGGCATCGGATATGGAACCTTCCTCGCCCGCACCGCATCCGGCCAGAGCAAGCATGGCCGCCGCGGGCAGGGCGAGGAAGGAGACGGTGCGGGTCATGGTGCCTCCTCGGCTCGCAGAGTTGCCGCCGGTCCCGTTTATATCCGACACTGTCCGGGAGGGCTCCCCGCCGGACCGTGGCACGCTGGCGGCCAGGAGACACATGGAGGTCGACATGAGTGACATCCTTCAGGTCGAGGGACTGGAACCACTGCCGCCGCAGCACGCCAGCCTCGCGTTCGGCGTCGCCGAGACCACGCCCGGCACCATCTACGCGCTCTCGGTCTCGGGAGGCGTCCGCTTCCGCCCCAAGGAGGACCGGTTCGTCCTCTTCGGACGAAACCGGCCCGAGGTGCACGTGTGCGTCGGCGAGGACGACCGGCGCGTCAGCCGCAGCCAGGGCCGCGTCGCCCGCCGCGGCGATCACTGGTGGCTGCACAACGTCGGGCACCTGCCCTTGCAGCTGCCCGGGTCGCGGATGCTGTTCCCCGAGGACGAGCCGTTCCCGCTCGGCACCGGTTACACGCCGGTCTTCATCAGCGGCACCTCCCGCAGACGCCACCTGATGGAGCTGTACGTGACCGGCGACGACGGCCGCCTGCCCAGTCCCGCGCCCGAAGCCTCCACCCTGAAGGACAAGCCCTGGAAGCTCAGCGACGTCGAGCGGCTGGCGCTGGTGGCCCTGGCGCAGCGGTACCTGCTCCACGAGGCCTATCCGCAGCCGCTCGCCTGGCGGCAGGCCGCCGACCGGCTGGGGGAGCTCCAGCCCGACGCCGGCTGGACCCACAAGAAGGTCGAGCGCGTCGTCGCCGCGGTCCGCCGCCGCCTGTCCAAAGGAGGCGTGCCCGGCCTGACCCGCGACGAGGTCGGCGAACCGGTCGGCAACATGCTCAACCACAACCTGATCGTCGAGCTGCTCCACTCCCGCACCCTCGTCCCGCCGGACCTGCGCTTCCTCGGCGACGACTGAGGCGGGCCCGCGGGCCCGCCCCCCGGCCTACCGCCGGTTGAACCTGGCCCTGGAGACCAGGTAGCCGAACAGGCCGATCGCCGCCGCCCACGCGACGGTCAGCGCCAGATCGCCTCCCGCGACGCCGGTGCCGTCGAGCAGGCCGCGCGTGACCTCGATCCACGGCGTGAACGGCTGGTACTCGGCGAACCACCGCATCGCGCCCGGCATCGACTCCGTCGGCACGAAGGCCGAGCCCATGAACGGCAGCAGCAGCAGCGGCATCGGCGTGTTGCTGGCGGTCTCGACGCTCTTGGCGGTCATGCCGGCCGCCACCGTGATCCAGGTGAGCGCGAACGCGATCAAGGCGAGCACGCCGAGCAGCGCGAGCCAGTCGCCCGGGCCCGCCTCGGGCCGGTAGCCGATCGCGACGGCGATGCCCAGCACCACCGCCAGCCCCAGGAGGATCTGGACCATGCTGGCGAGCACGTGCCCGGTCAGGACCGAGACCCTCGCGATGGCCATGGTGCGGAAGCGGTCGACGATCCCCTCGGTCATGTCCATCGCGACGCCGATCGACGTCCCCTGCACGGCCCCGGCGATCGCGATCATCAGGATCCCCGGCGTCACGTACGCCAGGTAGGCGTCCCTGCCGCCGCCCGGCCCGCCGAGGCCGTCGCCGAGCGTGCCGCCGAAGACGTAGACGAACAGCAGCAGGAAGACCACCGGCATCCCGATGACCATCCCGGTCAGGGACGGGTAGCGGGCCATGTGCCGGAGCTGTCGGCGGAACATGGTCGCGGTGTCGTTGAGGGCGTGGTTCACGGTGCTCATCGCGTGGACTCCTTGCGGTGTTCGGGCCGCCCGGTCAGGGCGAGGAAGACGTCGTCGAGGTCGGGGGTGCGGATCGTCAGGTCCTCGACCTCGATGGACTCGCCGTCGAGGGCCTCGATCAGGGATCGCAGCGAGGCGACGGAGCCGTCGCCGGGCACCTGGACGGTGAGCTGCTCGGGGTCGGAGGCGGTGGCCCCCAGGAGGTTCGCGGCCTTCTCGAGCTGGTCGAGGCGGTGCAGCCGCAGGCTGACGTGGCCGCCGGGGACGAGCCGCTTGAGCTCCTCGGCGCTGCCTTCGGCGACGATCCGGCCGCCGTCGAGGACGGCGATCCGGTCGGCCAGCTGGTCGGCCTCCTCCAGGTACTGGGTGGTCAGGAAGATGGTGACGCCGCCCGCCACCAGCTCGCGGATGATCGTCCACATGGTGCGGCGGGTGCGCGGGTCGAGGCCGGTGGTGGGCTCGTCGAGGAAGATGACGCGCGGCTCGCCCATGAGGCTCATCGCCAGGTCCAGGCGGCGCTTCATGCCGCCGGAGTAGGTGGACGGGAGCCGCCCGGCGGCGCCGACCAGGTCGAACTGCTCGAGGAGTTCGGCGGCACGGCGGCGGGTCTCCCTGCGCCCCAGGTGGTGCAGGCGGCCCATCAGGTGCAGGTTCTCGGCGCCGGTGAGCAGCTTGTCGACGGCGGCGAACTGGCCGGTGACGCCGATGGCCTCGCGGACGCGGTCGGCGTCGCGGGCCACGTCGCGGCCGCCGACGAAGGCCTCGCCGCCGTCGGCGCCGATGAGCGTGGACAGGATGTTGACGGTGGTGGTCTTGCCGGCTCCGTTGGGGCCCAGCAGGGAGAAGATCGTCCCTTCGGGCACGGCGAGGTCGACGCCGTCGAGGACGGTGCTGTCGCCGTATGACTTGCGGAGGCCGCGGGCCTCGATGGCCAGTGGTTTCGCGGTGGACATGATGCCTCGTTTCGAGAGCGGGACGGGGAATGCGTCCCGGTTTGACTGTGCTTTGTAGACTGATTTCGAGCGCAGGCTCCGCCCCCGGGGGCCTTGCGGCGCATGGTCGGGGACGGCCCGGGCGCTCAGCGGGCGGGCCGGTGCGGCGCGGCGGGTGCCGCGCGGGTGTCAGATGTCGAGGTCTTCGACCGGCGGGGCCTCTCCGGCGGCGGCGACCATCTCGTAGAGTTCGGCGGGGACCTTCTCCTTGAGCTCCTCAAGGGTGTCGACGACTTCGAGGGTGCCCTCCTCGGGGCCGATCGCCCACGTCTGCTCGCCCATGCCGAGCGCGCCCCTCCAGCCGGTCTCGCTCTTGTCGTGCTTGACGTCCGGCGTGCGCTCGGTGTGGATCACGTACTTGCCGGTGCGCGAGCGGTAGACCCGGCAGATCTCGGCGCGCTTGCTGTCGCCCCGGCCCCATTCGCCGAGCTTGACGCCGACGAAGCGCTGGCGGCGGCGCTTGCGGGCCGGGCCGTAGCCGACCTTCACGGTGATCTCGTCATAGCCCGCCAGGCGCCCCTCCTCGGCCTCGACGTACTTGCGCAAGGCCTTCGCGATGGCCTTGGACAGGTTGCCGCCCGCGAGCTCCTGCGCCCGGTCGTAGAGCGGCAGGTCCTTGTCGGAAACGTAGATCGTCTTGTTGGGCATGGCGGCATCTTAACCTCCTCGGCGGCTCGGTTATGAGTATACGTATATCATATACGTATACGTATGCCTTCCGCAAGCCCCGGACATGCCAGTGGCGCGGTGGCCTAGGCCACCGCGCCACAGGTGCGGTCGGGGAGCGGGACGCCCGCCGGGAGGCGGTCGTCAGCTCACCGTGATGTCGGAGCTGCCGGAGCTCTGGTAGCCCTCGGTCGCCATGATCATGTAGTAGCTGAAGCTGCCGAGGTTCATCCCGGCCTGGGCCCAGGCGTCGAAGTGCTCGCCGGTGTTGATGGTGCCGGAGCTGCGGAGGCTCTGGCGGACGCTCCAGTACTGCGGGAAGGTCTGGGTGCCCTCCACCGACGGGGCGTTGTACCGCATGGAGTGGAGGAGGGTGTACGTGCCGCTGGAGGTGTTGAGCGTGCCGCGCTGCTCGGCGCCGCTGCTGGGGTTGTACGGGCCGTGGGATTCGACGATGTAGTACTCCACCAGCGGGTTGGAGGTCCAGCCGTAGAGCGCGAGGTAGCCGTTGCTGCCGTGGTTGACCCAGCCGTCGTAGGTGACGGTGCGGCGCCCGCCGTTGGCCCAGCCCTTGCCGCCGACCCAGTTGTTGGTGCCGTTCCACTGGGAGGTGTAGTTCCCGCCGGGGCCCAGGGTCATGGACACCGAGCCCTGGCTGTCGGTCCAGAACGAGTAGTAGTAGCCGTTGTGCGTGCCCTCCTGGTTGGTGGTGATGGTGTCCTGGGCGCTCGCGGTGCCCTTCGCCAGCAGCGCGGAGCCGCCCAGCGCCAGGGCGCCCGCGCCGCCGAGCAGGAGGCTTCTGCGCCTGAGCGGGTTGGGTTTGTCGATGGACATGCTTCCTCCTTGTGCGGGCCGGCGGGAGGCCGGCCGGCGCGGCGCGACCTGAGGGCCCCGGTGGACGAGGCCGCCCGCCGGCATCGCGCGACGCAGTGAGTTCTGGTCGGTCGTCGTGCGGCCGACGACTGGAGGATCGGGCCGCACGAGGCGACTCGGATCGACAGTCGTCGATGCCGCCGACAGCAACAGTATTGTCCGGCTCCGCCGGTTTGTCAATAATTTCCGGAAATTTCTCGATAATCCAATTTGGTCGGTTTGCTCCGCGGAGTAGCGTCATGCCTGCGTACCGCCATCGAAAAACCGCGAAACTCGGAACAGAACGATGAGCGACGCGACGACAAGGCCGAGAATCGGGCCTTCAGTACTGAAACTTCCGGAGAACTTCCGGGGTGTCCGCGAGCGCTGCGCGGCGGCGCTGTGCGGCACCCGGCGAGCGGCGAGCGCATCGTCGCGCGGAGGCGGCGCTCCGCTCGGGCCGATCCGAAGGCCGCCTCCCGCCGCGCCCTGCCGCCGCGCCCGATGGAGAAGGCCGGCCCGGCCACCGCGTCGCGCGGTGGCCGGGCCGGCCGTCGTCAAGCTGTGTCGTACGGGCTTCCGGTGTCAGATGCCCTTGCGCTGGATGAGCTGCTCGAGCTGGGCGCGCACCGTCTCGGTGATGTCGCCGGCCTCGTCGGTGGCGATGCCGAAGCGCACGAAGCGGTTGTGGTCGGGGGTGAGCAGGCCGCCGGGGTTGTCGGTCTGGAAGATCACGTCGGTGTTCGACTGGCTCGCCACGAACGTCACCTCGACCTCCTTGAGCTTGTCGGCGAACTCACCGGTGGCCCAGTACTCGACCTCCTGGTAGAACGGCATGTGCGAGCCCGCGATCGTGCCCTTCTCGAGGTCGGCGGACTGGAAGACGAAGCCCAGCCCCTCGAGGGCGTCCATCACCGCGGCCTGGACCGGCAGCGGCTCGATCGTCAGCTCGTCCAGATCGCCCTTGTCGAAGGCGTTGTCGAGCGCGAGCTTGGTGGCCACGCCGAGCTTCATGCCCGGCAGCGGGCGCCCCGCGACGGTGCTCAGCGGCGTCTCCCACGGGACGGCGGCCTCGAAGTCGATGGAGTGGCCGGTCCCGGGCGCGAGGTTGAACGGGCCGGAGACCTGAGCGGAGAAGAAGTCGGTCGTGAACGTCTTCTCCTCTCCCTTGGAGTCGTCCTCGACGACGGCGGTGTACTCGATCTCGATGCCCTCGACCTTTCCGGGCACTTCACCGCCGGTGAACGACACCGAGCCCGGGAGCGTCCCACCGGGAGTGATGTGGGTGCTGGTCAAAGTGGTGTCGACGGAGATTCCGACACCGAAGACCGACTTGACAATGTTGAACACCACTGGGGTGAGTCCTTTCCGGGAGGATCTTGGGGGAGTTGCTCAATCGGGTGACTGAATCGTATCGTGCTAGCTGGCAGAGCGCATCACTACCGGCACGGCGGGATCGCCCGGGGAGAGTTTCAGTCCCTCCCAAGGGATCGAGATCAGCCGCTGGCGGAGCAGCTCGCGCGATTCGTCGAGACTCGGCTGCGGGACGAGCTCCCCGCCGCGCAGCAGCGGTGTCTGGAGGCGCTTGTCCCCGGGCGCCGACTCGGGCTCCCCTTGGGAGACCACGACCTCCTCGACGGCGGTGCCGGTCGGCTTGTGCCGCCTGACCGCGGTCTTGCGTCCTCCCGTGGTGCCCTTGTGCTCCGAGCGCTTGGCGACCGGTCGTCCCTCCACTTCGACCAGTTTGTACACCAGTTGCGCCGTCGGCGCGCCCGAGCCGATCACCACCGCCGTCCCGGCCCCGTACATGTCCACCGGCGCGGCGGCCAGCGCCGCGATCGAGTACTCGTCGAGGTCGCCGGAGACGACGATCTTGGTGTCCGTCGCGCCCAGCTCGTCGAGCAGCTCCCGGGCGCCGGTCGCCATGACGTCCAGGTCGCCCGAGTCGATCCGGATCGAGCGGAGTCTGGGGCCGGCGACCTCGATGGCGTTGCGGATGCCCTGGGTGATGTCGTAGGTGTCGACCAAGAGCGTCGTCTCGGTGCCGAACGCGGCGATCTGCGCCTCGAACGCGGCCGTCTCGGAGGAGTGCAGGAGCGTGAAGGCGTGCGCGCTGGTGCCCGCCGTGGGCACCCCGTAGCGGCGCCCGGCCTCCAGATTGGACGTCGCGGCGAATCCGGCGAGGTAGGCCGCCCTCGAGGAGGCGATGGCGGCGGCCTCGTGGGTGCGCCGCGAGCCCATCTCCAGGATCGGGCGCCCCCGCGCGGCGGTGACCATGCGGGCCGCCGCCGAGGCCACGGCCGAGTCGTGGTTGAGGATCGACAGCGTCAGCGTCTCCAGCAGGATCCCTTCGGCGAAGGTGCCCGTGACGGTCACGATCGGGGAGCCGGGGAAGTACAGCTCGCCCTCGGCGTAGACGTCGATGTCGCCGGAGAAGCGGTAGTCGGCCAGCCAGGAGGCCGTGTCGTCGCTGATGACCCGGTTGGCGGTGAGGTCGGTGAGGATCGCCTCGTCGAAGCGGAAGCGGCCGATCGCCTCGCCGAGGCGCCCGATCCCGGCGACCACGCCGTAGCGGCGGCCGGTCGGCAGGCGGCGGCCGAACACCTCGAACACGCATGGGCGGTCGGCGGTGCCGTCGCGCAGCGAGGCCTCGAGCATCGTGTACTCGTAGTGGTCGGTGTACAGGGGCGTGCGCGGGAGCGTGACGGACATGCGACGAGCCTAATGCACGAGCACGATTCGCACTCCGGCTTGCCTTCGGGCTTCCCGGCGGCGGGGTCGGGCGTCGCGGGGCCTACGCTGGAAAAGGCTTGCCTAGCCGGTCGGCCAGTAGCCGACTCCCCCCAAGGAGCGCCCCGTGATCGCCCGCACCGCCGAACGGAAGTTCTCCGGCCCGCGCATGGTCGTCATCGCGACCCTCGCCATGGGCCTGACCGCGCCCGGCCAGACCGCCTCCATCTCGGTCTTCATCGACCCGATGATCGCCGACCTCGGCCTCGGCCGCACCGCCGTCTCCGGCGCCTACATGATCGGCACGCTCGCGGGCGCCTTCGCCCTGCCGTGGGTGGGCCGCGCGGTCGACCGGTACGGCGTGCGCCGCGTCATGTCCGTCGTCGTGGTCGCCTTCGGCTCGGCCTGCGTCGGCCTGTCCTTCGCGCAGAACCTCGTCGGCCTCGCCTTCGGCTTCATCGGCGTCCGCATGCTCGGCCAGGGCGCGCTCGGCCTGTGCGCGGCCACGCTCGTCGCCCGCTGGTACGCCAAGCGGCGCGGCCGCGTGCTCAGCGTCCAGATCGCCGTCGGCGGCGGCATCATCGCCCTCTCCCCGGTCCCGCTCGAGCGGATCATCGCCGCCTCCGACTGGCGCACCGCGATGCTCGTCGAAGGCGCCGTCGTCGTGGGCGTCCTGCTGCCCCTGGCCCTGATCTGGGCCCGTAGCCGCCCCGCCGACCTCGGCCAGTTCGTCGACGGGGACCCGGCCAACGGCCGCGGCTCGCGCGCCGAATGGGGCGCCACCCGCGCCGAGGCGGTCCGCCAGCCGTTCTTCTGGGTCCTGGTGGGCGTCTTCGCCACCGCCGGGTTCTTCAACGCCGCCATCGGCTTCCACCTCATCGCCCTGCTCGGCGAGCGCGGCCTGTCGGCCACCGAGGCCGCCGCGAACTTCCTGCCGCAGGCGATCGCCGGGACCGCCGCCACCCTCCTGGTCGGCTCCGTGATCGACCGGGCCAGCCCCCGGCTGGTCATCGCCGTCTCCATGCTCGCCTTCGCCGCCGCCTTCGCCTGGGGCACCGTCGCCGAACCCGGCTGGTCGGCCGTCGGCTTCGGCGTCGTCTTCGGCGCCTGCGGCAACGCCTTGCGCGCCATCGAGAACGGCATCACCCCGCAGCTGTTCGGCACCGCCCACATCGGCGCCATCCGCGGCGTCGTCTCCGGCGTCACCATCACGTGCAGCTCCTTCGCGCCCCTGCTCTACTCGCTGTTCTACGCCTGGACCGGCTCGTTCTCCCTGGTGCTGTGGCTGTCCGCGCTCGTCCCGCTCGCGGTCATGGTGGGCGCGCTCACCGCCCCGCTGCCCCGCGCTCATCATGAAGCGCAGTCGCGTCTCACCACCTGAGCGACGGCGGCGACGAGGCCGCCGCCGCGTGTACGCTTGTCGGCGTGTTGCGGATAGCGCATGAACTGGTCGAGGCGGTGGTCGCCCACGCCCGGGCCGACCACCCGGACGAGGCGTGCGGACTCATCGTCGGCCCCGAGGGCACGGGAGAGCCGAGACGGCACGTCCCGATGACCAACGCCGCCCGCTCCACGACCTTCTACGAGTTCGACGCCGAAGAGTGGAAACGCGTCTACGACGAGATGTGGGACAGGGACGAGGAAGTCGTCGTCGCCTACCACTCCCACACCGCCACCGAGGCCCGCCCCTCGCGCTCCGACATCGGGATCGCCTCCGAGATGGGCCTCCCGCAGGCGCACTACGTGCTCGTGACCACCCGCGACCCCGACATCGCCGAGGTCCGGTCGTTCCGCATCGCCGACGGCGAGGCCGCCGAGGAGCCCATCGAGGCGGTCGGCGGCGCCGACGCGGTGCAGACGTACAAGTTCGCGCACAGCCCCGACTCGACCGTCTACGACTGTCACTGAACCGCCGCCGCCCCGGGCGGCGAGACGAGTCCGCCGTTTTCCCATGATCGAAGAAGGAATCTCCATGTCCGTTGAAGTCCGCGTACCCACCATCCTGCGCAGCCACACCGGCGGCCAGAAGGTCGTCTCCGGCTCCGGCGACACCCTCGCCGAGCTGTTCGAGAACCTCGACGCCGCCCACACCGGCCTCAAGGCCCGCATCGTCACCGACGAGGGGCACCTGCACCGCTTCGTCAACGTCTACGTCAACGACGAGGACGTCCGCTTCATCGGCGGCCTCGAGGCGAAGCTGTCCGACGGCGACTCGGTCACGATCCTGCCCGCCGTCGCGGGCGGCATGTGAGGGCGAGCCGTCGTGGGCCCGCGCCCGACGACTCGCCCTGAAGGGGCGTGAGCACCGTGACCCGCTTCGCCGACATCACCGCCACCCTCGGCGACACGCCGCTGGTCGGCCTGCCGAGGCTCTCCCCGTCCCCCGAGGTCCGGCTGTGGGCCAAGCTCGAAGGAGCCAACCCCACCGGCTCGGTCAAGGACCGCGTGGCCGCCAAGATGATCGAGGCCGCCGAGGACGAGGGCCGCCTCACCGAGGGCAGCACCATCCTGGAGCCCACCTCGGGCAACACCGGCATCGCCGTCGCCATGCTCGCGCGCCGCAAGGGCTACCGCCTGGTGTGCGTCATGCCGGAGAACACCTCGGCCGAGCGCCGCCAGCTTCTGACGGCCTTCGGCGCCGAGATCGTGTTCTCACCGGCCGCCGGCGGCTCCAACGCCGCCGTCGCCAAGGCCCGCCAGATGGCCGCCGAGCGCCCCGACTGGGTCATGCTCAACCAGTACGCGAACCCGGCCAACGAGGCCGCCCACTACGAGGGCACCGGCCCCGAGCTGCTGCGCGACCTGCCGGGCATCACGCACTTCGTCGCCGGGCTCGGCACCACCGCGACCCTCATGGGCGTCGGCCGCTACCTCACCGAGCGCGTCCGGGACGTCCAGATCGTCGCCGCCGAGCCCCGCTACGGCGAGCTCGTCTACGGCCTGCGGAACCTCGACGAGGGCTTCGTGCCCGAGCTGTACGACGAGAAGGTCCTCACCAGGCGGCTGTCCGTCGGCACCGAGGACGCGCTGGCCCGCACCCGGGAGGTCCTCGCCGCCGAAGGCCTGTTCGTGGGCCTGTCGACCGGCGCGGTCCTCCACGCCGGGCTCGCGCTCGCCCGCGAGGCCGAACGCGCCGGCCGCGCCGCCGACATCGCGCTGCTGGTGGCCGACGGCGGCTGGAAGTACCTGTCGACCGGCGCCTACTCCGCGGGCCTCGACGCCGCCGTGGACACCTTGGACGGCCAGGTATGGGCTTGAGCGCCCAGCTTGCTAGCCTGGCCGCATGAGTTCCACCGAGCAGACGAGCACGTTCCTCTCGGGGAGCGCCGTGGACATCCCCCGCCAGGGCGCCTCGCCGCTCGGCGGCGGTGACGGCGCGGCGTCCGCCGGGTCCGGCACCGCCGCGGCCGAGCCGCAGCGGGTGCGGCTGCGGCGCCTGGCCGGCGTCGCCGTGTGGGCGCTCGCGCTGGTCCTGGCCGGCTCGGCCTCGGCGATCGTGGGCCTGTTCCACATCTTCGGCGACGGCCCCGGCTGGTTCACCCCGGCGTTCATCACCACCGGCGTGGTCGGGATGCTGCTGACGATGATGGCGTTCGCGACGCTGCGCTTCAAGGGCGTGCCGTGGATGTTCATGGGCGCCGCGTCCGTGACGCTGCTGGCCGCTTTCGCGATGCTCTCGATGGCCTGACCGGCCCCGCCGCGGCAGGGCCGCGACACCTTTTTCTGTGGCGAGCGCCACCATGTCATTTTGGCGACAATCCCGTGCCGAGGGGCGGCGCCGTCGGCCTTTCCGGACGTACGCTCGGAGCCCATGAACGCCCACGATGACGCATGCGGAAGCGTAGATGAATAATGCGCCCATCGGGATCTTCGACTCCGGTGTCGGGGGCCTGACCGTCGCCCGAGCGGTCGCAGAGCAGCTGCCCGCCGAACGGCTGGTCTACGTCGGCGACACCGAGCACGTCCCGTACGGCCCCAGACCGATCGCCGAAGTCAGGAAGCTCACCCTCGACATCTGCGACCACCTGGTCCAACAGGAGGTCAAAGCGTTGGTGATCGCCTGCAACTCGGCGTCGGCGGCCAGCCTGGCCGACATCCGGGACCGCTACGACATCCCGGTCGTCGAGGTCATCCGGCCCGCGGTCCGCCGCGCGCTCGCGACCACGAGGACCGGCCGGATCGGAGTGATCGGGACGCGGTCGACGATCGCCTCGGGGGCCTACCTCGACGCCTTCAACGCCGTGCCGGACGTGGAGGTGAGCGCGGCGGCCTGCCCGGCGTTCGTCGACTTCGTGGAACGGGGAGTGACAACCGGCCGACAGCTCCTGGGCCTGGCCCAGGGGTACCTTGAGCCGCTACAGCAGTCCGGCGTCGACACGGTCGTCCTGGGCTGCACCCACTACCCGCTGTTGTCGGGGCTCATAGGACTGGTGATGGGAGAGGACGTGACGCTGGTGTCGTCCGCGGACGAGAGCGCCCGCGAACTGTACCGCGTGCTCACCGAGCGCGAACTCCTCGCCGAACGCGAGGAGCCCGCCCAGCACGCGTTCTACGCCACCGGCGACCCGGAGGCCTTCACCCGCACCGCACGCCGCTTCCTGGGCAACCTGTTCCCGAACGCCGCGGCGGCAGCACTGGACGAGGTGTGATCTGCCATGAAACTCACTGTGATCGGATGCGCCGGCTCCTTCCCGGCACCCGACACGCCCTGCTCGGCCTACCTGGTGGAGGCCGGCGGGCACCGCCTGCTGATCGACTTCGGCACCGGCTCGCTCGGCGAGCTCCAGAAGCACCTCGACCCGCACCTGCTCGACGCGGTCATCATCACCCACCTCCACGCCGACCACTTCTTCGACAGCTGCGCCTACGCGGTCATGCGCCGCTACGCGCCCGCCGCGCCGAAGCACCCGATCCCGCTGTACGGGCCCGCGGGCGTCGCCGAGCGCATCGTCGCCGCCTACGGCGGCCAGGGCGAGCTGTGCCACCCGTCGATGCGCGACGTCTACGACTTCCGCGAACTGCAGCCCGGCGCCTTCGAATCGGGGCCGCTGTCGATCACCGTCGACCGCGTCGCACACCCGGTCGAGACTTTCGGCGTCCGCGTCGAGCACGCCGGGTCCTCCCTGGCGTACTCCTCCGACACCGGCCCGTGCGAGGCGTTCGAATCCCTCGCCGCCCATTGCGACGTGCTCCTCGCCGAGGCGTCCTACCTGGAAGGCCGCGAGAACCCGAAGGACGTCCACCTCACCGGCAAGGAGGCCGGCGACTACGCCACCAAGGCCGGCGCCGGACGCCTCCTCCTCACCCACCTGGTGGAGCCGTGGGGCTCGCGCGAGGCGACCCTCGCCGAGGCCCGAGGCGCCTACACCGGCCCCGTCGAAGTGGTCAGGCCGGGACAGGTCTACGAGTTTTGATACCCGCTTGGCACAATCCCGGGATGTTCGTGTTGCACTGACGGCCTAGCGTCGAAGGATGTCGAGCTTCAACAACCCGCAGCAGTACAACGTCGAGCCCGGTCCCGGGCCCGCCGCGGCGGGAGGGCAGCCCTCACCGCAGTACCAGCCGCAGCCGCAGATGCAGCCTCCGCCGCCCGGTTACGCCGAGCAGCCCCCGCCCCCGCCGGGCGCGCCGGGCGCCTACGGCGGGCAGCCGCCGTTCCAGCCGCCGGGCGGCTACGCCCCGATGCCGCCCGGCCCGGCGCCGCGCCGCCGCCGCGGGCCCGTCATCCTCGCCTCAGTGCTGTCGGTCGCGCTCGTGGCCGCCATCGGGGCGTTCGTGTTCTTCAACTTCTTCTGGACCTCCGGCCCCGACCCGGCCGAGCGGTTCCCGTCCTCGGCGTCCATGTACCTCGAGGTCAACCTCGACCCGTCGTTCGACCAGACGCCGAAGCTCATCGACCACCTGAACAAGTTCGAGGGGCTCGACTACGACGACACCAACGACATCCTCGCCGACGTGCTCGAAGAGGCCGGCATGGAGGACGTCGACGCCGACGAGGACATCGCCTCCTGGCTCGGCCGCCGCCACGGCATGGCCATGTGGTCCCACGACGAGCAGCCGTACGCCGTGGTCAACCTCGCCAGCACCGACGCCGAGGCCGCCGAGGCCGGCCTGGAGAAGATCCGCGAGTCCTCCGGCGTCAGCGAGGACCAGTGGGCCTACACCGTCGGCGACGACTCCGTCCTGATGGTCGCCGGCGACTCGGGCGCCGCCGCGGCGCTCGAGGCCGCCGAGTCCGAGGCCGGCTCCTCGCCGCTGTCGGGCTCGGACTCCTACGAGGAGGCCCGCTCCTGGCTCGACGGCGACCAGCTCGCCGTCTACTGGTTCGACGTCGAGGCCTTCACCGAGACGGTCGGGATGATGGGCGACGAGGGCACGGTCACCGCGCTCGGCTCGACGTTCTCGGGCCACTTCATCGCCGGCTTCTCGGCCTTCGACGAGGGCTTCGAGCTGTCCTACCGCCACTTCGGCGAGGAGGACAACCCGTGGACCGGCTCGGAGGAGCTGCTCGCCGACATGGGCGAGATGCCCGCCTCGGACATCGCCGTGACCGCCGACGTCCCCGAGAACCTCGCCGAGATCACCGAGGAGTGGACGAGCGAGCTCGAAGGGCTCTCCGGCGAGACCGACGGCGGCTCCGAGACCACCGACAGCGGCCCGCTCACCGACGAGGAGTACGCCGAATACCAGGAACTCGACCAGCAGTGGTGGGACGACACCCTCGCCCCCGAGGACGAGGAGCGCTACTACGAACTCGAGCAGCGCTACTGGACCTACGGCACCGAGGACGACCCCGTCGAGACCGACTACGACACCGGCTCGGACTACGAGGACGCCCTCGGCGAGGCTGAGGAGTTCATCGACCTGCTCTCCGGCGCCCAGCTGTCCATCGCGGCCGACTTCCCCGCCGAAGGCGGGGAGTTCGACCCCGAGACGCTGTTCGCCTCCGTGGTCCTGTCCGAGGACCGCGCCGAGGAGCTCAACACGATGATCGAGGAGATGAGCGGCGGCGAGGCCCTCCCCGAGGGCGTCGAGGTCGACGGCTCGTCACTGTCCTACGAGGGCGGCGGCGTCGCCGACGGCACCCTCGCCGACGACGAGCGCTTCAGCGCCTTCGCCGACGCCGCGCCCGACAGCGCCGCCTTCGGCGTGTGGGTCGACCTGGCCGACGTCTCCTCGTACGAGGAGTTCAGCGGCGCCGAGCCGCTGTCGGCCTTCGCCTGGGCCCAGGGCTCGGTCGACGGCGACGGCACCGGCCTGGCCCGCCTCTACCTGAAGTAACGCCTCGAAGCACGGGATCGGTCACGCTAGGCTCGACGGCGTGACCGATCCCGTGCTTCGCGCGTCCCGCCTCGGACCCGCCGAGGAGCGCCGTGTGCGCGAGGCGGCGTCGGTGCGCTCGCCGTTCCAGCGGGACCGGGCGAGAGTCCTGCACTCGGCGGGCTTCCGCCGCCTGGCGTCCAAGACGCAGGTGCACACCGCGGGCACGGACGACTTCCTCCGCACGCGCCTGACGCACTCCCTCGAGGTCGCCCAGATCGCCCGCGAGACCGGCGACAAGCTCGGCTGCGACCCGGACGTGGTGGACGTCGCGGGTCTGGCGCACGACCTGGGGCACCCGCCGTTCGGCCACAACGGCGAGGACGCGCTGCACGCGGTCTCGGGCCCGTGCGGCGGCTTCGAGGGCAACGCCCAGACGCTGCGGGTCCTGACCCGCCTGGAGGCGAAGGTCCTCGACGCCGGCGGCGCCTCGGTGGGCCTCAACCTGACGCGCGCCTCCCTGGACGCGGCCTGCAAGTACCCGTGGGAGGCCCGGCCCGGGACGCGCAAGTTCGGCGTCTACGCGGACGACCGCCCGGTCTTCGACTGGTTCCGCGCCGGGGCGCCGGCGGGGGAGCAGTGCCTCGAAGCGCAGGTGATGGACTGGTCGGACGACGTCGCCTACTCGGTCCACGACCTCGAGGACGGCCTCCACGGCGGCTATATCGACCTGGCGACGCTGATGGACGACGCGGACGAGCAGGCCGGGGTGTGCGCCGACGCGGCCGGACGCTACGCCGAGGAGTCCGAGGCGACCCTCGCCGAGGCGCTGGGGGAGCTGCTGCGCGATCCGGTGATGCGGGGCCTCCACGACTACGACGGCTCCTTCGCGGCGATGGTGGCCCTGAAGTCCTTCACCTCGACCATGGTGGGCCGCTTCGTGAACGCCGCGGTGGCGGCGACCCGCGAACGCTACGGCGAGGCGCCGCTGCGCCGCTACGACGCGAGGCTTGTCGTCCCCGAACGCGAGCGGATCCAGTGCGCCCTCCTCAAGGGCATCGCCTGGCGCTATGTGATGCGGCCGAGGACGGCCGAGCCCTACTACGCGCGCCAGCGGGAGATCCTCACCGAGCTCGTCGCCCTGCTCGGCGAGCGCGGCCCCGAGGCGATGGAGCCGATGTTCGCCGCCGCCTGGCGCTCGGCCGGCGACGACGCCGAGCGCCTGCGCGTCGTGATCGACCAGGTGGCGTCCCTGACCGACGCCTCGGCGACCGCCTGGCACGCCGGGCTCTCGACCGCCTGAGGCGGCGCTCACAGCTGCGGCAGGCCGGCGAGCCGTTCGAGCCGGCGCCGGCCGATCGCCTCGGAGTCGATCCGCTCGGCCAGGAGCACGGTCGCGTCGTCGGTCAGCTTCCCGCCGTGGTGGTGCAGGATGCTGCGGACGAGCCGACGCAGCGTCTCGGGCGTCGACAGCCGGTCGGTGTGGCGCCGGATGAGGAAGTCGGTGAACTGGTCCAGCCCGAACTCCTCACCGCTGTGGTTGCGGGCCTCGATGATGCCGTCGGTGTAGAGCACGACGCGGTCGCCCGGCTCGAGCTGCTCGTCGCACACCACGGGCTCCAGGCCCAGGTCGGTGCCCATCGGGTGGGCCGGGGGGCATTCCAGCACGGTCGACCAGCGCTGGCCTCGGATGACGATCGGTGGCGGATGGCCGCGGTTGACCCAGGTCAGCACGCCGTCGCGCGTGTCCAGGGCGGCGAGGACGCCGGTGACGTACTGGTCCCCGCCGAACTGCTCGATGAGGACGCGCTCGATCTCCACGCTGGTCTCGGCGAGGCCGAAGTCCCGGCGCCGCCGGTTCCGGTAGGTGGCCACGGCCAGGTTGGCCGCGATCCCGGCGGCCGTGTCGTGCCCCATGGAGTCGAACACCGCCAGGTGGGCCACCTCGCCGGCCATGGCGTAGTCGAAGGCGTCGCCCCCGACCTCGTAGGCGGGCTCCATGACGCCGCTGATCACCACGTGGGTGTCCGCGTACGTCCGCGGCGGCATGAGCTGCCACTCCTGCTCGGCCGCGATCCCCATCCGCTTGGTCCGCAGCAGGCGCGGGTAGGCGTCGCTGGAGCGGCGCCGGGCCAGCAGCACCAGCGCGACCATCGAGGCGAAGCGCTCCACCTTCCGCTGCGTCTCCGGGCTGTCGTCCGCGACGTCCGCCCGCAGCACGCCCAGGCGTTCGGTGCCCTTGATCAGCGGCACCCAGCACTGGGGGCGGCCTTGCTCGCCCTCCGTCCCGAAGACGGGCTGCCCGTACTGGAAGGCGCGGCCCGCCAGCGTGCCCTCGACGGCGCACTCGTGCGCGTCCAGCTTGGCGTCGAGGCCGACGCCGGTCATCTCCCGCAGCACTTCCTGCTGGATGTCGACCAGGTAGATCGCCACGTCCTCCAGGTCGGCCATGGCCGCGCACCGGTTCACCTCCTGCGGGATGTCGTTGAAGGCGACCAGGTGGCTCGCGTCCAGCAGGCTGACGAGCATGGCGAGGACGCCGCGCTCGAAGTGAGTGTCCATGGCACGTCCCCCCACCCCGGAGCCGCTCGGCCCGGACCCCTGGGTTTTCCAGCCCGAGGAGAACGAAACGTGTATTCGGGCGGCTCGGTCCCCGGCGGACGTCCCGGACCGTCCGCCGATCAGGGGCATTGAGAAAAGCTCTTCGCGTCGGTGTGTCCCGCCCGAATCTGGATATACTTGCCGATAGCTTCGGTGGCATGAGTGATATCAAAGGAGGTGCGGTCATGAGCCGTACTGTGATCGATCTCGACGACGACCTGCTCGCTGAAGTGAGCAAGGCCCTCGGCACCTCGACCAAGAAGGACACCGTCAACTCGGCGCTGAAGGAGGTCCTGGAGACCAGGCGGCGCGCGATGGCGCTGACCAGGCTCCGTGCCATGGTCGCCGATGGTGCGATCGACACGTCGATCTTCGAGGACAAGAGGAATTATCGTCGATGAGTCCAGCTCGGTACCTCATCGACACCAGCGCGCTTTCGAGGTTGCTGTTGAAGAGTTCGGAAGAGCACGGCTGGGACCGGGCGGCGGAAGCGGGTCTGATCGCGCTCTGCTCCGTAGTCGAGCTCGAGTACTTGTACGGTGCCCGCTCGTGGGCCGACCGGCAGCGTCTCGAAGAAGTCTTCATAGGCTTGTTCGGATGGGTCCCGATGGACGATCGCATGTTCCGGCGAGCCGTTGAGGTGCAACAGGCGCTCACCCGCAGGGGACAGCACCGCAGCGCCGGTCCGGTCGACCTCCTTGTGGCGGCCACGGCGGAACTGCATGATCTGTCGCTGCTCCACAGAGACCGCGACTTCGAATGCATCGCGGCCGTCACCGGACAGCCGCTCGAATGGTTCGGCCCCGACCGCTCCGGCTGAATGGGCGGTGCCGTTGTTCGCAGCTGTCTCTCGGGGGCGACTCGATCGCTGGGGATACCGCTGCGGCTCAGCCAGGCTCGCCGCGCCGGCCCTGTTCGTGAAGGCGCTCGGCCGCCTCCAGCCGCTCTATGTGCTTCACGTACTCGCGTAGGGCCGTGTTGACGGTGTCCTGCTGGTCGTGGTCCCCATGAGGCTCATCGCCTTGCCGAGCACCTCGTCGTCGAGGTCGATCTGCGTGACGGACATGTTCCCCCCGATATCGGTGACCGCAGTGTCATAGGCGCATCGCCCCGTCTTGATGTGTTCGCTGCCGGGACTCAGGCTTTGCGGAAGACCAGGTCGAAGATGTCCCTGCCCGCGGCGGTGCCGCGGCGCTCGAACTTCGTCACCGGGCGGTGCTCGGGCCTGGGCGCGTAGCCCTCGGCGGTGTTCTCCAGGCCCTCGTCGGCCGTGAGGACCTCGAGCATCTGCTCGGCGTAGTCGGCGATGTCGGTGGCGCAGTGGAGGACGCCGCCGCCGCGCAGGAGGCGGCGCATCGACGCCACGTGCGATTCCTGGATGATCCGCCGCTTGTGGTGGCGCTGCTTGGGCCACGGGTCGGGGAAGTACACGCGGATCTCGTCGAGCGAGCCCGGCTCGATCCCGTGCCACAGCAGCGGCAGCGCGTCGCCGGAGTAGACGCGCACGTTGCCCAGGCCGCGCTGCTCGGCGCGGGCCATGAGGTCGGCGACGCCCTGCGGGTAGACCTCGACGGCCAGCAGGTCCCGCCCCGGCTCGGCCTCGGCCATCGCGGCGGCGGCCTCGCCGTTGCCCGAGCCGATCTCCAGGATCACCGGGGCGGTGCGCCCGAACAGCTCGCGGAAGTCGATCGGGCCGTCCGCCGCGTCCCACTCCACGCCGTAGCGCGGCCACAGCCGCGCCATGGCCTCGTCGTGGCGCGGCTTGTTGCGGCCCTGGCGGAAGTTGAACGTCAGGATGTGGCGGTGCTCGGTCTGCTCAGGCATAACCCTTCGAGCTTAGCGGGGGACTCATAGGAGCGGCCCCTGATGCCGCCGGTGGAGTCCGGGCGGCGCGCCTCGGGCCGCGGTGGCGGCGGGTCCTCGTCCTCGCCGAGCGTGCCGTTCTCGAACAGGAACGACTCGCGCCGCTCCTCGTCCTCCTCGTAGCCCTCCTCGCCGCCGGGCTGCTCGGGCACGTACGTCGGCGGGCCCTCCTCGGCGTGCTCGGGCTCGGCGGTGAGCATGGCGCGCGCCGCGCGGGCGGCCTTGCCGCGCGGCAGCCGCTTGGCGCGGGCGCGCAGGAAGTACACGTAGGCGCCGAGGAGCGCGAGCGCGAGTCCGGCGCCGATCCAGAAGCCGGGCCCGGCGAGGACGACGCCGAGCAGTTCGAGCAGTGTCAAGGCGATGAGGACGTAGAGGATGCGGCGGTGGCGCCGCCGCCACCATTCCGCCCGCATTGCTCGAAGCCTGGCCGTCTCACGCATCTCGGGGTCCTCGCCGGTCACCGACTGGTCGGCTTCCAACCGTACCGACTCGCCGCGGCCTCTGCCGCGCCGCTCCCACGTCGGGGACGCGGACGGCTCCTCGGGGGGCGCTTCGCCCTGGTCGTCGGCGCCTTCGCCGCGGTGCGGCCCGGGCTTGCGCGCCTCGCGGGTGAGGACGCGGGCGTCGGAGGCGGCGCGGTCGGCGATCATGCGCTCGTCGGGGTCGTAGCGGCGCACCAGCGCCGGGGTCAACGCGAGCAGGCTGGTGGCGACCAGCAGGGCCAATAGGACCGAAGCGGGCATTGCTCACCTCCCGGGGTCGTTCGCGAGATCCGTGCGTTTCCCAACGGTACGCAATAGCCTGACAGATTTCCGACAGTTGGCTGGAACGTCGCTGAGCATGACCGATACCGTCACGGATGGTCACAATCGAATCACGATTCACGATAATGATGGCTATTTATGGTAAAATGCGTGTTATGTCTTATTTGTGGGTGTTGAGATTTCGCCTAATCTCTAGGCACAACCCGAACCGTAGTCACTCGTTAACCCGATGACGGTGACGAACACCGCTCACGGCCCCGTTCGGCATCGACGCACACGAGCACGACCCGAGCCCCCGAATCCTACGAGCTCGGCGCCATGAGGAAGGAGCCCCGGCGAACCATGCCCGACGACCCGCCCGCCGGCGATCCCCGCAGCGTCGACACCACCGAGCCCGACGCCCTGTCCGACCCCGAACTGCTCGCCGCCACCCGCGGCGGCGACACCGCCGCCTACGCGGTCCTGTACGAACGCCACGTCCACGCCGCCCGCCGCCTCTCCCGCGTCCTGTCCAACGACGCCGCCGGCGCCGACGACCTCGTCTCCGAGACCTTCGCGAAACTCCTCCACACCCTCCGCGAAGGCCGCGGCCCCGACCTCGCCTTCCGCCCCTACATGCTCCGCACCCTCCGCAACACCTTCTACGACCGCCTCCGACGCGACCAGCGCGTCGAGTTCACCGACGACCTCTCCGCCCTCGACACCGGCGAGATCCACACCGACCCCACCGTCGACAGCGCCGTCGAAGGCGCCGAACGCCGCTACGCCGCCCTCGCCTTCGGCAAACTCCCCGAACGCTGGCGCATGGTCCTGTGGCACACCGAGGTCGAAGAGGACTCCCCGGCCCAGATCGCCACCATGCTCGGCATGACCGCGGGCGGGGTCTCCGCCCTCGCCTACCGCGCCCGCGAGAAGCTGCGCCAGAACTACCTCACCGAGCACGCCGCCGACTCCCCGCCCGAGGAGTGCCGCTGGACCGTCGACCGGCTCGGCGCGCGCGTCCGCGGCAAACTCGGCGCCCGCGACGCCGACCGCGTCGACGCCCACCTCGAAGGCTGCGTCTCCTGCAACCTGCTGTTCGCCGAGCTCACCGAGCTCAACTCCGGCCTGCGCCTCATCCTCGGCCCGGTCATCCTCGGCACCGCCGCCGGCCCCTACCTCGCCGGAGCCGCCTCCGCCGCCGGCATCGCCGCGGGCGGCGTCCTCGGCGTCCTCCTCTCCCCGTTCATCGCCTTCGGCAACTGGATCAGGCGCATCGTCCAGCAGATCGGCACCAAGGGCTCGATCGCCGGCGGCACCGCCGCGGCCGTGGCCGCCGCCGTCGCCGTCTTCGTGCTCACCTCCGGCGACGAGACCGAACCGCAGGCCGCACCCGAGCCGCCCGCCGCCGAGGCCCAGGAGGAGGCCCCGCCGCCCGACGACGAGGACGAGCCCGCCGAACCCGAGCCCGAACCGGACGACCCCGAGCCCGACCCGGACGAGCCGGCCGAACCGGCCCCCGACGAGGAAGACGAGCCCGCCGAGGCCGAACCCGCCGCCTACGGCATCGAGCACGGCCTCGGCAGCTCCGGCCTCGTCGCCGGAGGCGAGAGCGTCCTGCCGATCCGCCTGGACCCGGGCCGCTCCGGCGGCGGATACGCGCCCGCCGCCCGCCACGGCGACCGGACCCCCGAATCCGCGCCCGCGCGCCCGGCTGCGTGGGGGCAGGCGGCCGACGGCGGCGTCGCCATCGAGATCACCCTCCCCGCCGGCATCACCCTCGCCTCCGAGACGGCCGCGCCCGGCTGGCGCTGCGAGGGCGACGGCCCCCTCGCCCGGTGCACCATCCGCGAACTGCCCGACCCGGCCGTCGCCGAAGTCCGCATCGCCATCGCCGACGACGTCAGCGGCTACCAGACCTTCACCGTCACCGCCCGCGGCCCGGGCTTCTCCGGCACCACCGAGCTGCGCGTCCCCGTCGCCCCCGCCGGCTCGGCGGTCGCCTACGCCGACCTCGACGCCACCGGCGTCACCGCCGCCGGCAACACCTGGCTCACCTGCGACGTCATCGCCTGCCGCGAGACCACCGGCGCCGGCCTCGGCGACCGCTACCCGATGCGGCCCTACAAACCCTCCCCGGGCCACCCGCAGCCGCCCGCCGGGAAGGACGGCGAGACCGCCAGCGGCGCCGCCCTCGACGTCCCGGCCGACGCCGAGATCCTGTGGGCGGGCCTGTACTGGGCGGGCGTCCACGACGACCTGCCCGAACAGGTGGCGCTGGCCGGGCCGGGCGGCTCCTGGACCGAGCTGAGCGCCGCCGCCGTCACCGACACCGAACCCGGCGAGCAGGCCTTCGCGGACGTCACCGAGCTGGTGCGGGGCCCCGGCGAGTACTGGGTGGCCGTCGACAACCACGCCCTGCCCGCCTCGGAGTGCGAGCACTGGCCGCCGCACGGCGACGCCCACTGCCTCGAGCCGCACTGGGCCGGGTGGTCCCTGGCGGTCGTCTACGCCGAACCGGGCGCCGAGCCCCGGGAGGCCGCCGTCTACGACGGCGCGAGAGCGGCCGACACCGCGATCGAGGTCCGCGGCGGCGGCGAGGTCACCGTCGCCCACACCCTGTGGGGCGGCTCGGCCTACAGCGGCGGCGACGGCCTGGCGATCGGCGGCGCCGCCATGGGGGAGCCGGCGCGGTGCCACGCGAACGGCGCGCTGAACAACCCCGACTGGTACACCTTCGGCGTCGACGTCGCCGTGCACTCGGCCGAGCCCGCCGAGGACGGCGTGATCCGCTTCGAACGCGGCGGCGACCCCTTCATCGTCGGGGCCGTGGCCGTCGCGGCACCGAGCGGGTGAGGGCCGCCGCACGCTACGCTGAGACGGTGCCGAGCACCTCCACCGATACCTCGCCTGAGACGCCTTCCCGCTCAGGGCCGCGCAACCCGATCGCGCGCGGCTGGCGCCTGCTGATGCGGCACCGCGGCGAGCTGTCCCGCTTCGTCGGCGTCGGCGGCACCGCCTACGTCCTCGACGTCGGCCTGTTCAACCTGCTGCTGCTCGGCCTGGACTGGCCCGACTGGGCCGCGAAGACCGTCGCCACCGTGATCGCGACGACGTTCGCGTTCTTCGGCAACCGGCACTGGACGTGGCGCGAACGCCTCGGCTCGAGCGCCGCCCACCGCCAGTACCTGCTGTACTTCTTCTTCAACGGGATCGGCCTGCTCATCTCGCTGGCCTGCCTGTGGGCCAACAACGGCCTCGCCGAGGTCTGGCCGCAGTACTTCGACACGGTGCTCGCGAAGAACATCGCCGCGAACCTCGTCGGCGTCGGCCTGGCCTCGACGTTCCGCTTCTACGCCTACCGCACCTGGGTCTTCCGGCGCTCCGAGCACCGCTGAGCCGCAACGCGAAACGGCGGCCCCTCCGGGAGACCATGCCCCGGAAGGCCCGCCGTTCCGCGTGCGTCGGCCCCGCCGTCAGGTGCCGTCGCCGGCCTGGGCGCGGCGGTTGCGGTCGTCCTCGGCGAGCTGGTAGATGACGGCCTTCACCTTGTCCACCTTGGGAACGTCGGTGAGCTCGATCTCGCCGTCGTCGGTGGCCGAGTCGATCTTCAGGTCCCCGTAGCCGAAGATGCGCTCGGAGATCGACTGCGTGTAGGAGACGGTGTTGACGCGGACCAGCGGGATGTGGCGGCTCTCGCGCGTCACCATGCCGGTCCGCCACATGACGCGCTGGTCGGTGATGACGTAATGCGTGGTCTGCCACTTGATCCAGGGAATGACCGAGAGCCACACGAGCAGGCCGATGGTGGCGACGACCTCGGTGAGGATGAGCCACGTCTTGACCGACCAGTCGGTGCCGGCGGTGTAGTAGACGGCGATGGCGCCGATGAGGAGGAAGACGACGAACCAGAGGACGGGCCCGACGGCCTCCTTCCAGTGCGGGTGCGAATGAAGCTTGACCTGCTCGCCGCGGGCAAGCTGATCGTCGGGATACCCCACTGCGTGACCTCCAGGAGTGAGCGTGACGGGCGGTATTCATGCACGGTCCGCAGGCGCCGTCGCCGCACCGGGCCGCGGCCCCGCGAGCCGCACCGCTGTGCGGTCCGCGAATGCCACCGCTGCGCCGATGCGCGGCTCGCGAGCGTCGCCGTGATGAAAGGGCGGTAATCGTTGCTCCTGCACAGTACAACACCGCGTCCGCACACGGGTCCGCCAGATTCGAGGCCCGCCGGCCCCGGCCCACCGAACCGACCTGTTAGGACACCCATCCCCGCTTGGCGGCGTGCCAGCCCAACTGGATGCGCGTGTCCACCTCGGCGAGATCCATCAGATCGCGGACGCGGCGCTGCACCGTGCGCAGCCCGATCCCCAGCTTGGAGGCGATGGACTGGTCGGTCAGCCCGGCGATGAGCAGACTCAGCAGCAGCGCGTCATCGTCGTCCAGACCCGCGCCCGCCCGCTCGCGCGGCCCCGACCGGGACGGGATGGCCGTCTCCCACAACTGCTCGAACAGCTCCGCGGTCAGCCGTACGATGGACTCGTTCGCGGTGATGAGCGCCCGCGGCTTGTCCGAGCCGGGGTCCTCGATGATCGTGGCGCGGTCGTCGATGACGAGCAGCTTGAGCGGCAAACGCTTGGCGAAACGGATCTCATCGCTCCAGTCCAGATGCTGACGCAGATAGGCGCCCTCACCGTCGGCGTCGAGGACGGAGCGGTCGAACAGCAGCCGGTACCCCACCCCCCGCGCCTGGAGCTCGCGATGCTGGGCGCCGTCGGGCAGCGGCAGCACCATCGGCGGCTTGACGAAGGTGCGGACGCACCGCTCGGCGGTGTCGCGCAGCTGCGTCAGGCGCGACTGGATGGCGACGGCGCCGGTCACCTGCTCCCAGCGGCCCCGGTCGTCCCGCCCGCCCCGACCCGGCCCGGTGCGGTGGATCTCCAGCAGCTCGCGCAGCGCCTCGTAGCCGAAACGGACCGCATCCAGACGCGAGGCGAGCCGCCCGCCCAAGACGAGGTCCGGCGCGACGGCGCGATAGCGCGAATCGGCGGTCATGGTGGCGAAACCGGCGTCGACGAGCTCGCCGAGCAGCCGGTGCACGTCCGACGCCGACAAGCCGCTCTCGGCGGCCAGCTGCGCCACCGACGCGTCGGCCTTGGACAGCAGCACCCGGTAGAGCCGCTCGGAGTCGGCTCCCAGCCCGGTGGCGGTGTCCTCGGGCTCCGCCCGCACGTCCTCGGTCAATACGCCACTCCTCAGTCGCCTCGCCGGAGGTGGACCACATCGCCCGCGGCGACCGTCACCACCTCCTCGCGTCCCTCCCCGTCGCGTCCCGCCACGACCAGCCGGCCGTCCGCGGCGATGTCGGTCGCCACGCCCGCCACCTTGCGGCCGTTCGGGAAAGATACCTCAACGTTGCGTCCGAGCGTCGCCGAATACTCGCGCCACCGCTCGACGACGTGCGCCGGACCGGACTCGCCCCACGTGCGGTAGACGGCCGCGAAATGCGCCAGGAACTCCGCGGCGATCACCTCCCGCTCGAGCGTCGCGGCCCCCGCCAGCAGCAGCGAGGTCGCCTCCGGCACCGGCAGCTCCGATTCGGTCAGCGACACGTTGAGCCCCAGCCCGAGCACGACCGAGCCGTCCTCCGCGCCGCCCGTCGCGAGGATCCCGCACACCTTGCGCCCGCCGATGAGCACGTCGTTGGGCCACTTCAGCCTCGCCGCCACACCCGCGACCGCCCGCAGCGTCTCCTCCAACGCCACCGCCGCCGCCAGACTCAACGTCCCCCACTCCCGCCGCGGACGGCCCGGCCGCAGCAGCACCGACATCATCAGCCCCGCCCCCACCGGGCACGTCCACCGCCGGTCCAGGCGGCCCCGCCCCGCCGTCTGCTGCTCGGCGATGAGGACCCGCCCCTCCCCGCCGCCGCGCCGCGCGACCCCCACCAGATCCGCATTCGTCGAACCAGTGACCTCGACCACATCCACTTCGGTCCAGAAGTCGGACTTCTCCGACAACAAGGACCGCAGCCGGGCCCGGTCCAGTGGCGTCCTCATCGGTGTGCTCACGCACCCAGCGTAGCCACAGACGGGACGGATACGATCCGAAGCGTGACCGACATCGACATCCACACGACGGCCGGGAAGCTCACCGATCACGCCGAGCGCCTCGACGAGGCCGCCACCGGCAACCCCCGCGCCATCGAAAAGCAGCATGAGAAGGGCAAGCGCACCGCACGCGAGCGCCTGGAGGCGCTGCTCGACGAGGGGTCGTTCGTCGAACTCGACGCCCTGGCGCGCCACCGCTCCACCAACTTCGGCATGGAGGCCAACCGGCCCTACGGCGACGGCGTCGTCACCGGCTACGGCACCATCGAAGGCCGCGAAGTATGCGTCTTCGCCCAGGACTTCACCGTCCTCGGCGGCTCCCTCGGCCAAGTCTCCGGCGAGAAGATCACCAAGATCCAAGACCTCGCCCTGCGCACCGGCCGCCCCATCATCGGCATCTCCGACTCCGGCGGCGCCCGCATCCAAGAAGGCGTCGCCAGCCTCGGCGGCTACGGCGACATCTTCTTCCGCAACGTCCGCGCCTCCGGCGTCATCCCCCAGATCTCCCTCATCATGGGCCCATGCGCCGGCGGCGCCGTCTACTCCCCGGCCATCACCGACTTCACCGTCATGGTCGACCAGACCAGCCACATGTTCATCACCGGACCCGACGTCGTCCGCGCCGTCACCGGCGAAGACGTCGGCATGGAAGAACTCGGCGGCGGCCGCACCCACAACGCCGTCGCCGGCAACGCCCACTACCTCGCCAGCGACGAAGACGACGCCCTCGAATACGTCAAACAGCTCCTGTCGTACTTCCCCTCCAACAACCTCGACGAACCGCCGATCTACGAGAGCAAAGACGCCGAACTCGACCTCACCGCCACCGACATCGAACTCGACACCCTCATCCCCGACTCGGCGAACCAGCCCTACGACATGCACACGGTCATCGAAGCCGTCCTCGACGACGGCGAATTCTGCGAGACCCAAGAACTGTTCGCCAAGAACATCATCACCGGCTTCGGCCGCCTCGACGGCCGCCCCGTCGGTGTCGTCGCCAACCAGCCCATGCACTTCGCCGGCTGCCTCGACATCGACGCCTCCGAGAAGGCCGCCCGCTTCATCCGCTTCTGCGACGCGTTCAACATCCCCGTCATCTCCTTCGTCGACGTCCCCGGCTTCCTGCCCGGCACCTCCCAGGAACACGACGGCATCATCCGCCGCGGCGCCAAACTCATCTACGCCTACGCCGAGGCCACCGTCCCCAAACTCACCGTCGTCTGCCGCAAGAACTACGGCGGCGCCTACTGCGTCATGGGCTCCAAACACGTCGGCGCCGACCTCAACCTCGCCTGGCCCACCGCCGAGATCGCCGTCATGGGCTCCCAAGGCGCGGTCAACATCCTCTACCGGCGCGACCTCGCCAAAGCCGACGACGAACAGGCCAAACGCGCCGAACTCATGGCCGACTACGAGGAGAAGCTCAACAACCCGTACATCGCCGCCGAACTCGGCTACATCGACGCGGTCATCCAACCCCGCCAGACCCGCGCCCAACTCGCCCGAGCCCTGCGCATGACCGCCTCCAAGCGCGACGAACTACCCGCCAAGAAGCACGGCAACATCCCCCTCTGACCGGCCCGACACCGGGCCCCGGCCACCCGCCCGGGGCCCGGCGCCCCACCCCGCCGACCAGTCGCGGCACGCGCGGCCGACCCCACCACTCCCACCTCAAGAGCCCGATCCGGGTACCGTCTTAGAGAGCCGGGGGAAGCGGGACATTTCGTCCCGCCCGAGATTGGGAGTGGGCCATGACACAGACTGTAGGGATGCTTCCTGGGCTGCTGACCAGGCGATACGCCATGTTGATCGACGTCGGCTACCTCTACGCGGCGGCCGCCGAACTCCTCCTGGACGCCACATCGCGCAAGGACTACCGCGTCGACGCCGAGAAGCTCATCGGCACCCTCATGGAACGCGCCGGCCACCACCTCCCCGACGGCGAACTGCTGCGCCTGTACTGGTTCGACGCCGCCCGCGACCGCGTCCCCACCGTCGACCAGCGCGTCATCGCCAACATGGAATTCGTCAAAGTCAGACTCGGCAACCTCAACTCACGCGGCCAGCAGAAAGGCGTCGACGCCCAGATCCGATCCGACCTCGAACTGCTCGCCCGCCACCGCGCCATCCACGACGCGATCCTCCTCGCCGGCGACGAGGACATGGTCCCCGCCGTCGAGGTCGCCCAAGCCTACGGCGTCCGCATACACCTATGGGGCGTCGAACCGCCGTACGGCACCAACCAGGCCGAACGACTCGTCTGGGAATCCGACACCGTCGAGACCATCGACGCCGAAGAACTCAAACCCTACTTCGCCAAAAGCGGCACCGCCGCCGCCGCCACCCGCGGCATGGTCGGCGCCCCCATGGCCGAACCCGAACCGGTCGTGCCCAGCCCGGCCGCCGTCTTCGGGCAACGCCAGTCCGTCGCCGTCACCATGAACGCCGCCGACGCCCTCGCCCAGGCCGAATCGGCCCGGCCCAAATTCGTCCGCACCACCCAGACAGGTGAAAAACTCGACCCCGAGACCGTCCGCTCGGTAGGGGAGTACGTGGGGCACAAATGGCTCCTCACCCGCGGCGCCGACAACATCGCCGACCTCCTCCCCGGCCCCCAGCTCCCCACCGTCATCGACAAGGAGCTGCTCGTCGAGGCCGAGAAAGAACTCGGCTACTCTCTACGCGACCACCCCGAAGCCAGAATCTGGGTCCGCGACGGATTCTGGGAGAGGGTCCACCGCGAATTCGACATCGAGGAGTGAGCACAGCGATGAGCCTTGAAGTCAAGGTCCTGAACGGCAACCCCACCGCAGAGGAACTCGCCGCCCTCGTCGGCGTCCTCACCGCACTGCCGCGCGAGGAGGAACCCGCCGACGACGCCGCCCGCCGCCGCGCCTCCTGGACCGACCCGGGCCTGCGGCTGCGAGTGCGCCGCTCCTGGCGCGACACCGCCGTCCCCGCCCGCCGGGGGACGGACCGTTGACCCGCCCCCTCGTCCTGGCCTCCCAGTCACCCGCCAGACGGGCACTGCTCGACGCCGCGGGCCTCACCCCCGAGGTGATCGTCTCCGGCGTCGACGAGAGCCGAGTCATCGGCCACGACGCCGCCGAACTGGCCTCCACCCTCGCCGAACTCAAAGCCCAGGCCGTCCTCAACCTCGTCAGCCGCGAATCGCTCGTCCTCGGCTGCGACTCCGTGCTGGACTTCGACGGCGAGATCCTCGGCAAACCCGACGGCCCCGAAGAGGCGAGCTCCCGCTGGAAGCGAATGCGCGGACGCTCGGGCACCCTGCACACCGGCCACTGCCTGATCGACGCCGCCGCCGACAGGCGCATCATCCGCGCCTCGGGGACCGTCGTCCACTTCGCGGAGGTCTCGGACGCGGAGATCGCCGCGTACGTCGCCACCGGTGAGCCGCTCCACGTCGCCGGCTCGTTCACACTCGACGGCTACGGATCGGCGTTCATCGACCGCATCGAAGGCGACCCGGGCACCGTCATCGGCCTCTCGATGCCCTTGCTGCGCGGCATGCTCGGCGAACTCGAGATCGCCCTGACCGACCTGTGGCGGTCCTGACCGCGCGGGCCGGAGCCCGCGCGGCCGGCATCGCTAATCGCGCCATTTGATGCCGCAGCCCGTCGACGGGTAGTGCGGCTCGGGAACCGGCTCGCCCTTGCGGACGGATTCGACGGCGGCGGCGAGGTACTCGCCGGTCACCGCGACGCCGTTGCCCGGCGTCGAACCGTCGAACGCGCCCCGGTAGGCGAGGGTGCGGTCGGGGCCGTAGAGGAAGAAGTCGGGCGTGCAGGCGGCCTTGTAGGCGCGGGCGACCTCCTGCGACTCGTCCACCAGGTACGGGAACGTCCAAGCGGCGCGGGCGATCTGCTCGGCGAGGCCCGCGGGGGCGTCGTCGGGGTAGTTCTCGGCGTCGTTGGAGCAGATGGCGACGACATCGAGATCGGCCTGCCCGGCCGCGAACGACCCGAAGGCCTGCTCGATGTGCTTGACATAGGGGCAGTGGTTGCAGGCGAACACGACCAGCAGGGCCGGCGCGTCGAAATCGGCGAGCGAACGCTCGACGCCCTCGAGGTCCGGCAGCGTGAAGTCCGGCGCGGGCGTGCCGAGCGGCACCATGTTCGAGTTGAGTGACACGGGTATCGCACTCCTGGGATAGATCGGTGGTCGGCCTCCATCGTAGGGACCGAGCCCGCCGGAATCCAATCCCACGCCTCCGAACCGCAACGCCACCACCCTCATCGGAAGTTATCCACAGGGCAAAAACTTTTCCTTGAAGGTCTTGACTTCCTATGAAACGCTGCGCTCAGTTTTGGTGTAGGTAGGCGGTTGATGGGGGCCGCGCGGACCGCCGAAAGATCGCGACGCGGGATGGCACCCGCGCCGCGGCACCTCCACCAGACGCCCGCGGGGGCGGAAGCGGCCGGGCCTGCCAAGCCCGGCCGCTTACGCCCGAACATGTGGCGACGGATTTTCGAGCCGCGGCGCTTCGCACCGCTGCTGCGCAGCAGACTCCGGGCCAGGTGCCCTGCTGCTTTGATTACCTGGCCCGGAGTCCCACCACGCAAATCCCAGCGGATTTGAGCGGCGGGACTCCGGGCCAGGTAATCGGAGTCCCGCCGCGGGCCGCTCGGTCTACCCCACTTTCGCCGAGCGGCCTCCTGGTGATGGAGGCAATGTCTCTTGTCGAGCAGTGACCTTGCCGTAGCCTGCCCATCACGGAGCGATATGGAAATACCGTACAGCGGCACAATCGCCTTGCGAAGTCAAAAACCCGACAGGTGCAGACATTGCCATTCGCGCATGTGGTCGGTCTGCGGGCCGTATGGGATGTGTCCCTTGAGGATTACTCGCGGTCGGTGTCGTCCCGCGCTTCTCTGGGTGCTTTGAATCGTCTTCCCGACACTTCGATGTGCGCGAGGCGCCGCATCGCCGAGAAGAAGGCGTCGCCGAGCACCGTGCCGATGATCATCGACTCGAGGATCTCGTCCCGGTCGCTCTGTGCCGACAGCATCTCGATGTCGGTCTCGGCCACCATCTGCGCCGCCCGCGCGTAGTCGTCGGCGCGTTCGATCAGTTCGTCCATGCCGAGCAGTCGCAGTGTCCCGATGACGTCCGCGAGCACCTTCACCCGCTCGCGCTGGGGCAGTGCCCTCTTCCAGCCGTGCCGTTCGGCGATCGCGTAGGCCTCCGCCAGGTCGTCCCGCGCGGGCTCGGCCACCTCGCGCGTCTTGTCCATCGCGCGGGAGACCACCCCGAGCGCGCTGTCGACGTCGCGCTCCGGGTCGCTCGCCTTGTCCAGGATCTCGCGGACCTTCGCGATCGGCAGCGACCCGGTCTCCACGAGCGCGCGCACCAGGCGGAGCCGTCGGACGTGCTCCTCGCCGTAGCTGACCTGGTTGTAGCCGGTCCGCTCCCCGCCGGCCAGGATCCCTTCCCGCACGTAGTACTTGATCGTGGCCACCGGCACGCCCGTTCTGACGCTGAGCTCTCCGATTCGCATTGGTCTTTCTTACCCGACTCCTCGTTTGATCCGGCTTCGAATTAGTGATACCTTCACTATCGATAGTATCACTCACGATAAGGAGCCACCCCATGGTCTCGCTCTCCACGCCCCCCAGGCCCGCGCCCGCCCGCCGCCGCGGCCGCATCGCAGTCGCCGTCGTCGCCGCGCTCAGCGTCGGCATCGTCCTCTACGCCGTGCCCGCCTACCTCGTCCCCGGGGACGTCGAACCGCGGGTCGGCGTCCGCGACGACGTCGCGATCCACCTGCCGTTCCTGATCGTCCACGCCGCCACCGGCGGCATCGCGCTCCTGCTCGGGCCCTTCCAGTTCTTCGCGAGCATCCGCCGCCGCCACCCGAAGGTCCACCGGATCATCGGCCGCACCTACCTGCTCGGCGGTGTCCTTCCCAGCAGCCTCACCGGCATCGTCGTGGCGGCGCTGAGCGTTTCCGGGCCGATCGCGGTAGTCACGTTCATCACCCTCGACGTCGTCTGGTTCTACTCCGCCTACCGCGCGTACAAGGCCGTCCGCGCCCGCGACTTCGCCGAGCACGAACGCTGGATGCTGCGCAACATGGCCTTCACCTTCGCCGCGGTCACCCTGCGGCTCTACCTCGGCCTGTTCATCGGCCTCCAGATCCCGTTCCTGGAGTCGGCCTACGGCGGCGAGTTCGAGTCGCTCTTCGCCGTCGCCTACACCGCCGCGGCCGTCTCGTCCGTCGTCTTCAACTGGCTGTTCATCGAGATCCACCTGCGGCGCAAGCAGGCTGGTAGGGTGGCCTGACCAGCTGACGGAACCGGAGGGACGACATGGGCGAGCCCCCATACGTCATCAGCGGCGACCCCGAGCGACTCGACCTTGCATGGATCCACAAGGTCATCTCCACCGACACCTACTGGGCCGAAGGGCGCTCGCGGGAACGCAGCGATCGGGCGATCGAGCATTCCCTGTGCTACGGCGTCTACCACAGTTCGGGGCGGCAGCTGGGGATCGCGAGAGTGGTGACCGACCGCGTCACGTTCGCCTGGCTGTGCGACGTCTACATCGACCCCGAAGCGCGCGGCGACGGCATCGGCAAACGGCTGGTCGCCCACGTCCTCGACGACCTCGACCGGATGGGGCTGCGGCGGGTCCTCCTCGCCACCCAAGGCGCCGAAGAGTTCTACCGGCGCTTCGACTTCGCCGAGGTCGACGACGACTCCTCCACGTGGATGGCCAAGCGCTGGCCCGGCCGCACATAGGCCGCGATTGGCGGACGACCGGCGCTCGGACGCGCTAGGCTGGTGCGTTCCCGAATTCGAGCGAGGAGCGCTGTGTCCCAGAAACCAGACTCAGTCGACGCCCGACGCCAACAGGATGCCGACACGTCCCACGCCGTCCCCACCCCGAACCCGTCCAACACCCCGCAGGAGGAGATCGCCGTCGAGCAGGCGTTCGTCGACCGCGTCTACGATCGGGTCGACGTGCTCCGCGCCGACGCCGAAGGCCACCGCGAGGCCGGCTACGCCCACCGCGACGCGACCGTGCCCGGCGCCCAGTTCGAACGCGACGTGTTCGTCTACCGCGCCGCCCGCCGCATCGCCGACCTCGACTCGCAGCACGAGGGCCTCGTGTTCGGGCGCCTCGACTTCGACGACGGCCGCGTCCGCCACGTCGGCCGCCTCGGCGTCCGCGACGCCGAGTACCGGCCGCTCCTGGTGGACTGGCGCGCGCCCGCCGCCGCGCCGTTCTACCGCGCCACCGCCGTCGACCGCCAAGAGGTGGCCCGCCGCCGCGTCATCCGCTCCTTCGGCCGCGACGTCGAGGAGATCAGCGACGACCTGCTCAACGAGGACGCCGCCGACCGCTTGCCCGTCATCGGCGACGGCGCGCTCATGGCCGCCCTGGGTCGCAAGCGGACCGGGCGCATGCGGGACATCGTCGCCACCATCCAGTCCGAGCAGGACGCCGCGATCCGCGCGCCCGGCCGCGGCGCCACCCTCATCACCGGCGGCCCCGGCACCGGCAAGACCGTCGTCGCCCTCCACCGCGCCGCATACCTGCTCTACCAGGACCGCAGCCGCTACGAGGCCGCCGGGATCCTCGTCGTCGGCCCGTCGGCGGTGTTCATGCGGTACATCGGCCGCGTGCTGCCCAGCCTCGGCGAGGAGACCGCCGCCCTGTACTCGCTCGGGGAGCTGTACGCCGGCGTCGAGGCCACCAGGCAGGACCGGCCCGAGGTCGCCTCGGTCAAGGGCGGCACCGTGATGCTGCCGATCCTGCGCCGCCTGGTCCGCCAGACCCCGCCGGGCGCCCCCTCAGAGCTGCGCATCGTCTACCGCGGGGAGGTGTTCCGGCTCGACGCCGCCGAGCTCGGCGCCGCCCGCGCCCGCGTCTTCGAGAAGGAGCAGCGCCCGAACCTCGCGAAGACCGAGGCGGGCCGGGCGCTGCTGGTCGCCTTGTGGCGCAAGGTCAAGCCGGTGATTCCTGACGCGGAGCCCGCGAAGTTCTCCCGCGACGTCGGCTCCCGGGGCGAGTTCCTGACCTTCCTCGACCACTGGTGGCCCGATCTCGACCCGGCCCAGGTCCTCGGCTGGGCCGGCGAGGAGCGCCGCCTCGCCTCGGCCGCCGAAGGCCACCTGAAGCGCCCCTCGATCGAGGGCGTCGCCGACTCGTTCCGGGCCTCGGACTTCTCGATCCAGGACGTGGCCCTGCTCGACGAGCTGCGGCTGCTCCTCGGCGTCAAACCCGAGCCGCGCGACCGGGACCGCATCCGCTCCTGGAGCGGCGTCGAGGAGGTCTCGACGGCGCAGGACCGCTATTACGACCGGGGCGAGCGCCAGGCCCGCGACGCCTTCTACGAGGATTACGCCCACGTCATCGTCGACGAGGCGCAGGACCTGTCGCCGATGCAGTGGCGGATGCTCGGCCGCCGCGGCCGCAGCGCCGGTTGGACGATCGTCGGCGACGAGGCCCAGTCGAGCTGGCCGAGGCCGAAGGAGAGCGCCGACGCCAGGCGCCGGGCCGTGCCGAGGGGCCGGATCCACGAGTTCCACCTGACGAAGAACTACCGCAACTCCAAAGAGGTCTTCGACTACGCCGCCGAGTGGGCGAAGCCGCGGCTGAAGAACATCGACCTGCCCGAGGCGGTCCGCGAGACCGGCGTGGACGTCGAGGAGCGGGCGGTGGCGGCCGACGCGCTCCTGCCGGAGGTCGCCGGCGCGGTCGCCGAGGCGCTCGAAGCGGTCGAGGGGACGGTGGGGATCATCGCGCCGTACGCCCGCCACGGCGAGCTGGCCGGCGTCGTCCACGACGACCGGGTGACGCTCGTCGGCCCGCTGGAGTCGAAGGGCCTGGAGTGGGACGCGGTCATCGCCGCCGACCTGGACGGCATCGCGAAGCACCACGGCCCCGGTGTCGCCTACGTGGTGCTGACCCGGTCCACGCAGCGCCTGACGAGGATCGACATCACCTGACGGCCTCCTCGGGGGCGGGACGGCGGCGGACACGCCGTCCCGCCCCAGACAGGACGATCGCCGCGCCGAGGAGCGCCGCGGCCGGGAGCCAGTCCAGATTCGGTTTTCGGGCATCGTCCAGCGACCGCCACTGCGGGTCGTCGCCGAAGACCTGGATCCACCGCACCCAACCCGACGAGGAGTACTCGGCCACGCGGTCGCCCGGCTCGACCGGGGTGTCGCCGACGACCGTGCCCGGGCGGCCAGGGTATTCGATCGCCTCGGTCGAGCGGTAGACCTGCAGTTCGCATGTTCGGATCAGGCCGAATCCCGTCAGTGGGCGGTCGCATTCGCGGGCCTCGACCACCTCGAGGACCGGCGAGCTCCGCTCGCCCACCGGAGCGCCGAACGCCGCTTGGGCGGCGTGAGCGAACATGATCGCCGCCAGGGCGAGTGCGAGCTTGGCGAAGCCGAGCAACCGCCGCTGCAACGTCGGTCTTGGTGCGGGGCGGTTCGGCGCCGTCTCGGCGTCGCGGCCCAGGAACAGCCACAGGGCCGCCCCGACCACGCCCGCGACGAGCAACGCGAAGACCGCGACGGCGGCGATGTCGATCAGGATCGTCGAGGGGGCCACGGGGGATCATTCCGGAGCGGTCGAGCCGGTGGGTTTTCTGCGGTCGGATTTGAGGAGCCAGTGGACGAACAGGGCCGCGGCGATGACGCCGGGGCCCATGTGGACTGCCAGGACGCCGATGAGGCTCGGGCCGCCCCAGTCGTCCTCGTAGCTGGAGGGGTCCGAGAAGTCGATCACGAACGGCTCCAGCAGGGCCCGCACGACGAAGTAGCCGCCCACCACGAACGCCAGGCCCCACAGAATGCGTTTCATACACTGAGAGCCTACGGTCTTTCGGCTGCAGGAGGGGAACGGAGGCGCGGCGATGGCGCGAGGCGATCCGCCTGACGAGGCGACGATGGCCGAATACCTCTCGATGGCCCGCTCCGACGGCCTGCCGGAGGCGAAGGCCCGCGAGCTGGCCGAGGGGATGAGCCGGCAGGACCTGCGGTTCGTGATGGAGATGCAGCGCCTGGAGGAGCCCGAGTCGGACCACGAGGGGATGCGGCGGCTGCTGCGGGCCCGCTCGGATCCGCGGATGCTGGCCGCGGCGCTGCCCCGCGGGAGGATGCGCGGCGAGCTGGGCGCCGGTCTGGTGCTGCTGCTCCTGTTCTGCGTCGGCTGCCTGGTGACCACGCTGGTGATGCCGTTCACGCTGGCCGGACCGGTGGTCGGCCTGGTGGCCGACGTCGGCGCGGTGGCCGTCTACCTGGCCGTCAGGCCGGTCGTGAAGCGCCTGGGGGTGTTCAGCATGGGTTCGTTCACCGTCGACGCCGCCGGCGTCGTCCGGGCGGTCAGCGGCGTCGGCCAGGCCCGACGCCGGGCCCGGCGGGACGGCGAGGAGCCCGGCCTCGCGAACCTTTTCGGTGTCGCGGCGGTGTTCCTGCTGCTCGTGCTCGGTGTCCCGGTCACCGTGGCGGTCGCGGCCGATCTGCCGGAGGTGATGCTCGCCTGGATGGTCATGGCCATGCTCGTGCTGAACGAGACGACTCTGCTGATCGTCCGGACCCGCCGCGATGTGCTCCGCCGTCCCGCCGAGGTCCTCGACTCCGAGTTCGGGCTGGCGCTGGCGACCGACTATCTCAGGCGCGGCGGCGACGCCGGCCGGCTCGCCGAGGGCGTCGGGCTCCGCGAGCTCGCCCCTCCGGGTGAGGGCGCGTTCATCTCGGTGATGCGGGACGCGTTCCTGCGCCGCAGCATCGCCCGCCTGGTCCAGGAGGACTAGACCGGTTCGATCCGCGCCCGGCGCGTCACCACCGCCGGGGCGAAGGCGGCGTTCCTGAGGCAGCCGAGGACGATCAGCAGCTGCGCCGCGCCGTAGCTCGCCATGACCGCCTGCTCGCGCAGCGGGAAGTCCAGGCCGGCGACCCCTGCGCCGAGCATGAGGTCCGAGACCACGAACAGCGCGCCGCCCGCCGCCGCCGAGCGGCCCAGGCCCGAGGCCGCGGCGCCCATCGCCACCAGCAGCAGGCCGTACACCGCGATCGGCGCCGCCAATGCGCCGAGGCGCGGCCACAGCACGGCGATCGCCGCGGCCCAGAAGAGCAGGTAGGCCGCGGGCACCGGCCAGCGGCGGCGCAGGCGCTCCACGGCCCCGGCCCGGACGAAGACCGCCAGGTAGCACAGCTGCATCAGGCCGAACAGCGCCATACCGGTCAGGAACGCCTCGGTGCCGTCCACGAGCAGTGCCGCATCGGCCGCCCAGGCGAGGGCCAGTCCGGCGCCGAGCAGGCGCGCCGCGGCGTTCCCCGGCGGCGCCGACACCGTCAGGAAGCCCAGCAGCGAGAGCATCAGGGCGGGCTTGGTGACCCATCGGGCGCCGTCGGCGCCGAGCGTGATCGCCGCCAGGTCGGCGGCGAGCGCGAGTGCGAAGGCGGCCAGCCACACGGGCGCGGGGCAGCGCGCGGCCGCGGACCGGACCAGCGTGAGGAGTGGGCTCATGGCTGCCGAAGCGTACCAGAGCCGATCAGCCCCGAGCGGGGGTTCGCGAGGCGGGCTCAGTTCAGGTGGAGTTCGTTGACGGTCCGGGCCTGGAAGACGTTCTTGACGCTGCCGTGGAACTCGTTGTGGAACGTCGCGGCCCCGATCGGCCGGCCGACCGCCTGGCTCAGGCTCCGGCGGAACGCCTCGTCGCTCGCGCAGGCGGCCTGGATCGCCGCGGCGAGGTCCTCGACCGCGATGTCCCCGCGCTCGGCCCGCTCCAGTTCGGGCGTGCCCGCGAACCGCGCGCGCACCAGCTCGGCGGCCTTCCTGACGGCCACCGCGCCGCCCTTCACCACCGCTTCGCTCGCCTTGCCGGCCGCCGCGGCGGCGACCGAGATCAGGATCGCTTCCATTTGGTCCTTCCGATCTCCTGCCGTTTTCCAGCGTAGTCGCCCCGCACCGCGGGCGCGGTTCACGAGGCCGCTGGGCCGCCGTCCGGCTCGGCGAGGGCGGCGGTCAGGTTCCAGCAGGTGACGGCCGGGCGGCCGTGCTCGAAGCCGAGCGCCCCGATCGAGGCCGTGTCGATGGTGAAGTCGCGGCCGTCGACGGCGGGGCGGCCCAGCCAGCGCGCCGCGGCCACCCTGAGGCTGTGGCCGTGGGCGACGAACGCGACGTCGCCCTCGCCGAGCAGCCTCCCGGCCTCAGCGAGGGCCCGGTCGAGCCGCGCCTCGACCTGCGCGGCCGTCTCGCCTCCCTCGCCTTTGCCGCCGTCCGTCCAGATCGTCCACTGGGGGTCGGTCTCGTTGATCTGCTCGCGCGTCAGGCCCTCGTAGTCGCCGTACGCCCACTCGGCCAGGTCGGCCTTGACCTCGGCGGCGGGCAGGCCGATGAGCTCGGCGGTCCGCACGGCCCGCTTGCGGGGGCTCGTCCAGACCGCGGCGAAGTCCCGGCGCCGCAGCAGCGGAGCGAGGGCTTTCGCTTGGGCCACACCGTTCTCGGTGAGGTCGAGGTCGGTGACCGAGGTGTGTCGGCCGGAGGCCGACCAGGTCGTCTCCCCGTGGCGGATCAGCACGATTTCTCCCATGCCGACCACCCTAAGGGGTCGCCGGCGCCGGTTCGCTCACCCGACCCGCGCGAGGAAGACCGCGAAGGCGCCGTCGGGGTCGCTCCAGCGGTGCTCCGGCCTGAAATCCGCCGCCCGCAACTGGTCCTCGAGTTCGGCGGGGCGGAATTTCACAGAGATGCCGGTGTGGATCTCCTCGCCCGTGTCGAAGGCGACGTCCAGTCCGATCGCGGGCAGGGCCACCGCCATCGGCTTCAGCGCCCGCAGCCGCAGTTCGACGGTCTGGGCGTCGCCGTCCCAGGTCGCGACGTGCTCGAAGTGCTCGGGTTCGAAGTCGGCGCCGAGGCGGTGGTTGAGGACGTGCAGGACGTTGCGGTTGAACTCGGCGGTGACGCCGGCGGCGTCGTTGTAGGCGGCCAGGATGGTATCCGGGTCCTTCACCAGGTCGGCCCCGAGCATGAACCAGTCGCCCGGGTGCAGTGCCTCCCGCAGGTCCCGCAGGAACTGCTCCCTCTCGGGCCCGGTGAAGTTCCCGAACGTGCCGCCCAGGAACGCCACCAGCCTGTTGTGGTGGTCCTCGGGCAGGTGCCGCAGGTGGATCGTGAAGTCGCCGACGATGCCGCCCAGCCTGGCGTCGGGGTAGGCCGGGGCCAGCTCGGCGAGCACGTCCCGCACCGAGCCCGCGTCGACGTCGAACGGCCAGAACGAGGCGAGCAGGCCGTCCCGGTGCAGCGCGTCCAGCACCACCCGGATCTTCTCGGCGGCGCCGGCGCCCAGCTCGATCACCGACACCGGCGCGCCCATCGGGCTCTCGAAGCCGCCGGTGCCGAACTCGGTCGCCAGGACGTCGGCGATCGCGTCGGCGTGCGAGTCCAGGATCCGCCGCTCGCAGCGGGTCGGGTAGTACTCCGGCTGGCGGGTCAGCTCGCCGAACAGGGCCGCGCCGCGGCCGTCGTAGTGCAGCCGCATCGGCAGGCGCTTCGGGCTGGACGTCAGGCCGTACCGGGCCTCGAAACGCAGAGCCGCGTCCAGGTCGTCCTCGTCGAGGCACACTCGCAGTTCTGGTTCTGCCACCCTCTGATCCTATGCCGCCGTCGCGGCCGACGCACTGATCACGGCGCGCCGGGCACCGTGCAGGCGTGCGCCGCGAGCCGCCCGGCGTAGCGCAGCGCCGCGGCCACGACCGTCCGGTTGCCCCACGCCGCCATCCGGTCCAGGCGCATCCAGCCGGCCGAGGTCAGCCAGCCCAGGAGACCCGAGGTGAACGCGTCGCCCGCGCCGATCGTGTCGACGACGTCCACCGGCACCGCCGGGGCCTCCGTCGTGTGGTTGCGGTGGAACGCCACCGATCCGGCGTCGCCGAGGGTCACCACCACCAGGTCCGGGCCCAGCGCGAGCCATTCGTCGGCGATCTTGTCGATGTCGGTGTCCGGGTAGATCCGGGACAGGTCCCGCTCGGAGACGCGCACCAGGTTCGACAGGCCGACGAGCCGCTCGGTGCGCCTGCGCACGTGCTCGGGCGAGCCCATCGCCGACAGTTGGAGGTTCGGGTCGAACGAGACCGGCACCGAGGCCCTGGCCCGGTTCACCCAGTGCTCGATCACCTGCGCCGAGGGTTCGAGGTAGGCCGCGAGCGAGCCGAAGTGGACGAGGTCGACGCGGGCGGGGTCCGGCCGCGGCAGCTCCCGCCCCGTCCAGTCGAAGTCGGCCGTCCCGATGGTCCAGAAGTCGTAGTCGGCCTTCCCGTCCTCGTCGACGATCGCCAGCGCCAGCGTCGAGGGCTGGTCGGTCCGCTCCAGGTAGTCGCGCCGCACTCCGGCGGCGATGTGCCGCCGCCACACCTGCCGCCCGAAGTGGTCGCCGCCGACCGAGCCGACCAGTGCCGTCGGCACCCCGCGCCGGGCCAGTGCCACCGCCGTGTTCGCGGGTCCGCCCCCGCAGACGGGGCGCAGCTGGCCTCCCGGCGCGGGCACGAGGTCGATCACGTTCTCGCCTGCCACGAGGATCAAGGGGGCTCCTTTCGTCAAGGGCGGGCATATGGAGTTTCGGTGATGGTGAGGGTATTCCAACACATTTCGGCACCGTCCGGCGCGGCCTGTGGACAAGTGGGCGCGGCCGGTGCCCGGGCGGGGCGTCGACCGCGCCACCCGCCGGCGGGGCGGTGTGGCCCGCCGCGGACCGGTCGGTCACCATGGGGGCATGTCCAGCGATGACGCCAAGGCCGCGGCCGGACCGGCCGAGTCGGCGAAGCCCGCGCGCCGACCGAAGCAGCGCCGGATGCGCGACATGGCGCTGTCCCTCGCGGTACTGCTCGTCCCGTTGGGGATCTTCTACTGGGCGTGGGACTGGGCGGCCGAGGACCGCGAGGTCAGCGTCGTCGACACGAGCCAGGACCGCCAGGCGGCCGAGGGGCTCGGCATGGAGGCCGTGCGCCCCGAGCTCTCGCAGGAGTGGAAGCCGATCTCGAGCGCGCTGGCCGCGGAGGGCGAGGCGGTGACGCTGCGCACCGGCTGGTACTCGCCGGACGGCTTCGGCCTGCAGCTGGTGCAGACCACCGGCCCGGTCGACGACGTTCACGAGGGCTTGAGCGGGTCCGGCGAGCCGGTCGAGGCCGGCGGCGTGTCGTGGGCCGCGTACGACATCCCCGAAGGCGAGGCGTGGGTGACCGTGCTCGACGCCTCGACGGTGGTCATCACCGCCGAGCAGGACGGCGTCGGTGAACTGCCCGAGCTGGCCGAAGGCGTCGCCGCCGGCCTGCCGGAGTGAGCGGCCGTCCGCTCAGTCGTCGCCGTTCGGTTNGGCGNGGGCCGCGAGCCGCTCGCGGGCGCCCTCGAGGTGGGCCTGGCACAGGTCCGCGAGGGTCTCGCCCCGCTCCCACAGCCGCAGCGACTCCTCGAGGGTGGCGCCGCCGGCCTCGAGCCGCTCGACGGTGGCGATGAGCTCGGCCCTTGCCTCCTCGTAGGTGAGCTGCTCCCGGGGGTTCTCGCTGTCGGTCATGGGCCCTCTTCCTTCTCGGTGACGGCCGCTCGCAGGCTGCCAGCGGCGAGGCGGACGCTGATGTGCTCGCCCGCGTCGGCGGCGGCGCGCAGGATCGCGCCGCTGCCTGAATCGGCGACTATCGCATAGCCGCGGTCGAGTGTGGACTGCGGGGAGAGCGAGCGCAGCCGCGCCCGCAGATGCCCCAGGTCGTCCACCGAGCGCTCCAGGCGGGAGTCGACGCGGGCGCGCATGCGGTGGACGAGCTGCTCGACCGCCTCGGCGCGCGATTCGAGCATCGTCTCGGGCCGGGCCAGGACCGGCCGGGCCCGCATCGCGGCGAGCCCGTCCTCCTCGCGCGTCAGCAGCGCGTTCAGGCTCTGGCGCAGCCGGGTGCGGCTGATGTTGAGGCCGCGCTGCTCCTCGGCGAGGTCGGGGACGACCTTCTTGCCGGCCTCGGTGGGCGTCGAGGCGCGCCAGTCGGCCACGTAGTCGAGCAGCGGCGTGTCCGGTTCGTGCCCGATCGCGGAGACCACCGGTGTGGCGGCGTCGGCGACGGCGCGGCACAGCGTCTCGTCCGAGAACGGCAGCAGGTCCTCCATCGAGCCGCCGCCGCGGGCGATGACGATGACCTCGACGTCCGGGTCGCGGTCGAGCTCGGCGAGCGCCGCGCACACCTCGGTGACCGCCCTCGGCCCCTGGACGGCGACCTCCCGGACCTCGAAATCGGCCGAGGGCAGGCGGGCGCGGGCGTTCTTCAGCACGTCGCGCATCGCGTCGGAGGCCCGGCCCGTGATGAGCCCGATCCGGTAGGGCAGGAACGGCAGCGTCTGCTTGCGCTCGGCCGCGAACAGGCCCTCGGCGGCCAGGAGCTTCTTGAGCCGCTCCAGGCGCGCCAGCAGCTCGCCGAGGCCGACCTGGCGGATCTCCCGCAGGTGCAGCGAGAGCGAGCCGTTCTTGTCCCACCACTGCGCCTGGGCGCGGACGACGACCTGGGCGCCGTCCCGCAGCGGCGGCTCGACCGCCGCGGCGGCGCCGGTGAAGTCGACGACCCGCATCGACACCTCCGCCGACGGGTCGCGCAGCGTCAGGTAGACGGTGCGGCCCCGGTGGCTGATCTCCGTGATCTGCCCCTCGGTCCACACCTCGCCCAGGCGTGCGATCCAGTCCCCGATCTTCTTGGAGACCACCCGCAGCGGCCAAGGGTTCTCCGCGCTCATCGGCGCGTTCGGTCCGGTGCGTGGCGCGGCTTCGGTCACGCGGTCAGCCTATCCGTCGCCTGGGACAGAACCGGGTCTCCGGTTACCATCGGAGCGTGGCAGACCCCAAGAAGCGAGTGTTGCTGGCCAAGCCCCGCGGTTACTGCGCGGGCGTGGACCGGGCCGTGGAGACCGTCGAGAAGGCGCTGGAGCTCTACGGCGCTCCCGTGTACGTCCGCAAGGAGATCGTGCACAACCGCCACGTCGTGGAGACCCTCCAGGCCCGGGGCGCGGTCTTCGTCGAGGAGAACGAGGAGGTGCCGCCCGGCTCGGTCGTCGTGTTCTCGGCGCACGGCGTCGCTCCCGAGGTCCACGAGCAGGCCCGGGAGCGGAACCTCAAGGCCATCGACGCCACCTGCCCGCTGGTCACCAAGGTCCACCAGGAGGCCCGCCGCTTCGCCCGCGACGACTACGACATCCTGCTCATCGGCCACGAGGGCCACGAGGAGGTCGTCGGCACCTCCGGGGAGGCCCCCGCGCACATCCGGCTCGTCGACGGCCCCGACTCGGTCGACGCGGTCGAGGTCCGCGACCCCGAGAAGGTCGTGTGGCTCTCGCAGACGACGCTGTCGGTCGACGAGACCATGGAGACCGTCGACCGGCTCAAGAAGCGGCTGCCGATGCTCCAGGACCCGCCCAGCGACGACATCTGCTACGCCACGCAGAACCGCCAGCAGGTCATCAAGGACATCGCCGCCGACTGCGACGTCGTGATCGTCGTCGGCTCGCAGAACTCGTCGAACTCCAAACGGCTCGTGGAGGTCGCCGTCCAGCACGGCGCCCGCGCCGGGCACCTGGTCGACTTCGCCCACGAGATCGAGGAGTCCTGGCTGGACGGCGCCGCGACGGTCGGCGTCTCCTCCGGGGCCTCCGTGCCGGACAACCTCGTGCGGGAGGTGCTGGCGCACCTCGCCGAGCGCGGCTTCGGCGAGGTCGAGGAGGTCGAGCCGGTCAGGGAGAAGATCACCTTCCAGCTCCCGCGCGAACTCGTCCGCGACCTGAAGGCCAACGGCTCGGTCTGAGGGCGGGCCGTCAGTCGGTCTCGCCGAGGGCGCCCTGCGTCGTCTCCCAGGCCGGCCTGCGCGGCGGCGTCACCACCGGCGCGAGCGGCTCGGGCGGCGCCGCGGCCACCTCCAGTTCGCTGAAGCGCCGCGCCGTCACCATCAGCCGCGACTCGACGCTCGCCACCGCCGCGTTGTACGAGCCCACCGCCGACTCCAGTGACGTCCCGAGCCGCGCGAAATGGCCCGAGACCGTCGCCAGCCGCTCGTGGAGCTCGCGGCCGAGCTGGTGGACCTCCTTGGCGTGCGCGGCGAGGGCCTCCTGGCGCCAGGTGTGCGCCACGGTGCGCAGCAGCACCATCAAGGTCGCCGGGGACGCCACGACCACGTTGCGCGCGAAGGCGTCTTCGAGCAGCGCCGGATCGGACTTGAGCGCCCCGTCGAGGAAGGCGTCGGCGGGCACGAACAGCACCACCAGCTCCGGTGAGTCGTCGAACGCCCGCCAGTACTCCTTGGCCGCCAAGGTCTCCACGTGCCGCCGCAGGTGCTTGGCGTGGGTGCGCAGCGACTCCTCGCGCAGTTCCTCGTCGTCGGCCTCGAGCGCCTCCAGGTACGCCTGGAGCGGGGCTTTCGCGTCGACGACGACGCACCGCCCGCCCGACAGCCGCACCACCAGGTCGGGGCGCACCGCCCGCCCGTCCACGGACGAGGACACCTGCTCTGCGAAGTCGCAGTGCTCGACCATCCCGGCCGCCTCGACCAGGCGCCGCAGCTGCACCTCGCCCCACTGCCCCCGCACCTGCGGCGAGCGCAGCGCGCCCAGCAGTCGCCCGGTCTGGTCCCGCAGGGCCTCTGAGATGTCGGCGACGCCCGAGAGCTGGATCCGCAGCTGCGCGTACGCGTCGAGCCTCGCCCGCTCCACGTCGCCCAGGCGCGTCTCGTAGCGCGCCAAGGTCTCCGCGATCGGCGCGAGCACCTCGCCGACGGCGTGCCGCGAGTGGTCCGTCGCCTCGTAGGCCGCGGCCTTCAGCTTGGCCTCCAGGCGCTCCTCGTTGTCCGCGGCCGCCTCGAGCCGGGCCGTCGCCGCCGCCAGCTCGGACGCCTGCCTGGAACGCCCGGCGAACCACCCTCCGACCGCGCCCGCGGCCAGGCACACCACTGCCAATAGGACCCACGTCATAGCGGCCAGTCTAGAAGCCCGGACGCGAGTAGGATCTGAACATGGGACTGTGGTTGACCTTGCTCGTGATCGCGATCGCGGTCATCGCCTTCGTGGTCTACTCCAACAAGCGGCGCGCCGAGCGGGAGCTGGCCGACGCCGAAGCCGAGGCCAGGCGCCTGTACGAGCGGCTCGGCGGCCAGACCATGAACCTCACCGCGCCGGGTGACAACCCCGCGGCCGGCCAGGCGCTGGCCGACGCCGGGGAGCGCTACACCGCCGCCGGCTCGCAGCTCGAGTCGGCCTCCACCATCCGCCAGTACCGGCTGGCCTGCGAGACCTCCGTCGAGGGGCTTCACTACATCCGCGCCGCGCGCGAGGCCATGGGCATGGACCCCGGCCCCGAGGTGCCCGCGCTGCCGGGCCAGCGCGGCGCCGGCTCCCTGACCGAGCCGGTGTCGGCCGAGGTCGAGGGCCGCTCCTACACCGGCTCGCCCACGCCCGACGACGAGAACCGCCACTACTACCCGGGCGGGCGCGTGGACGGTCGTCCCGTCCCGGCCGGCTGGTACAACACGCCGTGGTGGCAGCCGGCGCTCGCCGGTGTCGGCGGCGCCCTGGTCGGCATGATGGTCTTCAACGCGATGCTGGCGCCGGCCTACGCCGCCGGGGCGGTCGAGGGCGCCTCGGCCGACACCGGAGGCGACGGCGGCGGTGGTGACGGCGGCGGCGACTCCGGAGGCGACGGCGGCGACGCCGGTGGCGATTTCGGGGGCGGTGACGTCGGGGGCGACTTCGGCGGATTCGACTTCTGACGTCCCTTATGGCCTCGGCTCGGCGGCACTGCCGCCGAGCCGCTCTTTTTTGTGATGTTTGTCACATTCAATGCCCGATCGGCGATGCAAAGGTCCAATGTGTCCGCTCGGTGGAGCGAGTCCCTTTTATCCACTACGGATGGTAATGGCGCGAGCTAGGAGACGTCGATATATCGACAACCTCCTTAATATTTCGAGCGGCGTGTGCCGTTTCGATCGCGTGTCCGTTACCTCCCTTGCACCCGGACTTCCCCGCATGTGTGCAAAGTGGGGTCTTGTGCATTCTCGTGTGGACTGGCACGGTGGCTCGCGGGGGCCAACGTGTTCCCCGCCACACCCGAAGCGTCGGTGCCGGCAACCCCCGCGCCGAAGCCCCCCAACAGAACAGGAGCCGTCGTGGCACAGTCACAACGATGGCGTCACACGCTTGCGGTCGCCTCCGCGGGCGCGCTGGTATCGGCCTTCGCCGGCACCGCCGCCTGGGCCCAGCCCGCGTCCGACGTCGACGAACTGATCGAACAGAAGGTCGACGCCGACCTCCTCTCCCACCTCGACGCCGAAGGCGAAGCCGAACTCTGGCTGCGGTTCGGCGGATCCCCCGACTACCAGCCCGCCTTCGGCGCCGAGGCCAAGACGGACAAGGGAGCCGCCGCCGTCGAGGCGGCCAAGGACTTCGCCGAGGAGTCCCAGGCCGACGTGATCGCCGCCCTCGAGGAGGCCGGAGCCGACTACGAGTCCTTCTGGGCCTCCTCCACCGTCAAGGTCACCGGCGACGCCGGGCTCCTCGCCGACATCGTCGCCTTCGACGAGGTCGAGGCCGTCGTCGAGGCGCCCGAATACGAACTGGTCGAACCCGTCTCGATGGAGGCCGCGCCCGCCGCCACCGAGTGGAACCTGGAGAACGTCGAAGCCCCCGGCGTGTGGGACATGGGCTTCGACGGCACCGGCGTCGTCGTCGCGAACATCGACACCGGCGTCCAGTACGACCACCCGACCCTGGTCGAGCAGTACCGCGGCAACAACGGCGACGGCACCTTCACCCACGACTACAACTTCTACGACATCCAAGGCCTGTGCGAAGGCGAGCCGTGCGACTACGACGGCCACGGCACCCACACCATGGGCACCATGGTCGGCGACGACGGCGCGGGCAACCAGATCGGCGTCGCCCCCGGCGCCGAGTGGATCGCCGTCAACGCCTGCTGCCCCGACGCCGAGACGCTCCTGGCGGCCGGCGAGTGGATCGCCGCGCCCACCGACGCGGAGGGGAACGACCCCGACCCGTCCAAGGCGCCCGACATCGTCAACAACTCCTGGGGCACCACCGCCGCGGTCGACGACCCGTTCTACGAGGACGTCGTCGCCCTGTGGCACGCCGCCGGGATCATCCCGGTCGCCGCGCTGGGCAACAACGGCCAGCTCGGCTGCGAGAGCGCCGGCTCGCCCGGCCTCTATCCGAACGTCATCGGCGTCGGCTCCCACGACATCGACGACGTCATCAGCCCCACCTCCGCCCGCGGCCCCGGCCGCGACGGCCAGGTCAAGCCCGACCTGACCGCCCCCGGCGTGGACGTCCGCTCCGCCTACCCCGGCGGCGGCTACGCCCTCGGCGACGGCACCTCCATGGCCGCACCGCACGTGGCCGGCACCGTCGCGCTCATGCTGTCGGCCGCGCCCGCGCTCGAAGGCGACTACGACGCCGTCTACGAGCTGCTCACCTCCACGGCGATCGCCACCCCCGACGACGAGTGCGGCGGCACCGATGAGCTGAACAACGTCTACGGCCACGGCCGGCTCGACGCGCTCGAAGCGGTCCTGGCCTCGCCGATCGGCGACACCGGGACCGTCGAGGGCACCGTCACCGACGCCGCCGGAGCGCCGGTCGAGGACGCCGCGCTCGTCTTCGCCGGCGAGTTCACCCGCACCGCCACCACCGGCGCCGACGGCGCCTACAGCGTGCCGCGCCTGCCGGTGGGCACCTACGAGGCGACCGTCTCGAAGTTCGGCTACGAGACCGCCACCGGCTCGGTGACGGTGGCCGCCGACGAGACCACCGCCTTCGACCCGACGCTGACCGCGCTGCCGTCCACCACGGTCACCGGCACCGTCGTCGACGGCTCCGGGCACGGCTGGCCGCTGGCCGCGACCGTCTCGACCGCGGGCGGCGAGACCTCGGCCGCCACCGACCCGCTCACCGGCGACTTCGCGATCACCCTCCCCGAAGGCGAATGGGAGCTCCTCGTCGACGCCGAGTACCCCGGCTACCAGGAGGTCGCCGTCGACGTCGTCGCCGCGGCCGACACGCTGATCGAGGTGCCGATCGCCGAAGGATGCATCGCCCCCGGCTACGCCCTGGGCCCGATCGGCACCGGCTTCGAGTCCGAGGCGGCCCCGCCGGGCTGGTCCGTCGTCAACCGCGGCGTCGAGCCGTGGCGCTTCGACGACTTCGGCGACGAAGGAAACCAGACGCCCGGCTCGGGCGGCTTCGCGACCGCGAACTCCGACGCGCAGGGTTCGGGCGGCAAGCTCATGGACACCGACCTCATCTCGCCGGCCTTCGACCTGTCCGGCGTGGACGACCCGACGCTGACGTTCGACACCGACTACCGCCAGGGCTCCTACGAGACCAGCGCGGACGTCGCCGTCTCGACCGACGGCGGCGAGACCTGGACCGAGGCGTGGGCGTCCGACGGGGACGCCCGCGGCACCGCGATCTCGGTCGACCTGTCCGAGTGGGCCGACGCCACCGAGGCCCGCCTGAAGTTCCACTACACCGACAACGAGGACTGGGCCTGGTGGTGGCAGATCGACAACGTCCTCGTCGGCGACGCCGCCGAATGCGGCCCGATCGAGGGCGGCCTGGTGCGCGGGACGGTCGCCGACCTGTCCACCGGCGAGCCGCTCGAAGCCGCCCGCGTCACCCAGACCGCCTCGGGCTACTCGGGCGTCTCCGGCGCGGACGGCTCCTACTGGACCTTCGCCTCCGGCGCGGGCGAGTCCGAGTTCGAAGCCGTCATGGACGGCTTCGGCACCGCCGCCGAGACGGTCGAGGTCGTCCCCGACGCTGTGACCACAGCGGACTTCGCGATCGGCACCGCCGAGATCTCCGTCAGCTCCACCGCCCTGAACTCCTATGTGCAGCAAGGCAGTTCGTGGACGCACAAGCTGAAGATCACCAACTCGGGCACCGCCGACGGCACCGTCACCTTCGAGATCGGCGAGGGCGGCTTCAGCATCATGGGCTACGAGGACCCCTCGGACACCTCATGGCTGGCCGTCGGCGCCGAGTCGGTGGTCGTGCCGGCGGGCGAGACCGTGACGGTGAACGTCACGACCACCGCCGGCGAGGAGTTCGGCGTCGACCAGCCGGGCACGTACACCGCCACGCTCTCGCTGAACGTGGTGAGCCCGCACGGGCAACCGAGCGTCGACGTGTCCATGCTGGTCGTCCCGCGGCAAGAGCAGGGCGAGCTCTCCGGCACCGTCGCGAGCGCCGACTGCGAAGGCGAGGAGGCGCCGCTGGAGTCGGTGCAGGTCCAGATCCGCGAGTACGGCGGCGACACCCTGCACCTGGTGACCGATGAGGACGGCGCCTACTCGTACTGGCTCGACGACGGCACCTACACGGTGATCGTCTCGAAGGACGGGTACGCGGCCGACTTCGACATGGTCGAAGTGGAGGGCGGCACCACCAACGAGCTCGCCTTCACACTGGCGCGGCTCGACTGCTGAGCGGCGCAGGCGGCACCGGGCCCCGGCCGAACGGCCGGGGCCCGGTGCCGTGGGAGCCCGGTGCCGTATGCGGACAATTGCGGTCCAGTCGCAACCGGTGGGTACGTATGCGGCGTCTACTCATATAGGGGCCGCAAAGCCGTGCGGTCCCTGAGATCATGTCACTGGCGCCAAACCGCCATCTCAGCGACAATCCCTGACGCTTCCCGCCCCGACTGCGCGAAGCCATCCCCCTATTAGGAGACCTCTTGACCTCTTCACCGCGGCTCCGCCGCATACTCGCGTCCGCGTTCGCGGGCGCGCTCATCCCGTCCGCGGCCGCCGCGGGCGCCTGGGCCGAGGAGACCGGCTCCGACATCGGAGCGCTCCTCGAGCAGAAGACCGACACCGAAGTCCTCGAACAGATCGACCGGTCCGGCGAGGCCGAGCTGTGGCTCCGCTTCACCGGCGCACCCGACTGGAGCGACGCCCTCGCCGCCGACGAGAAGGAGGAGAAGGGCGAGGCCGCCGTCGAGGCCGCCGTCGCCTACGCCGAGGAGCGCCAGGCCGACGTCGTCGACGCGCTCGAAGCGGCGGGCGCCGAATACGAGACGTTCTGGGGCTCGGCGACCGTCAAGGTCGCCGCCGACGCCGCCCTCCTGGAGGAGCTCGTCGCGTTCGACGAGGTCGAGGCCGTCGTCGAGGCGCCCGAATACGACTACATCGAACCGGTCGCGCCCGACGGCGAGGGCAAGGCCGGCTCGCTCTGGGCCGAGGAGGCCGAGCCGAGCCAGGAGGGGCCCGCGTGGCACCTCGAGGACGTCCGCGCCCCCGAGCTGTGGGCCGAGGGCGTCGACGGCGAGGGCATCGTCGTCGCCTCGATCGACTCCGGCGTCCAGTACGACCACCCCGCGCTCGTCGAGCAGTACCGCGGCAACAACGGCGACGGGACCTTCACCCACGACTACAACTTCTTCGACGCCGCGGCCGACTGCGACGGCGACCCCTGCGACAACCTCGGCCACGGCACCCACACCATGGGCACCATGGTCGGCGACGACGGCGCGGGCAACCAGATCGGCGTCGCGCCCGGCGCGACGTGGATCTCCGCCTCCGCCGGCGCCTCCCCGACCCTGGAGACCTTCCTGTCCTCCGGGCAGTGGATCGCCGCCCCCACCGACGCGGCCGGGAACAACCCCGACCCGGCGATGGCCCCGCACGTGGTCAACAACTCCTGGGGTTTCTTCGGCGGCTACGACCCGTTCTACGCCGACGTCATCGCGCTGTGGCACGCCGCCGGGATCATCCCGGTGTTCTCCGCGGGCAACGACGGCGAGAACGGCTGCCTGACCGTCGGCAGCCCCGGCGTCTACGAGAACGTCATCGCCGTCGGCGCCACCGACTCGGACGGCGACGTCACCCCCTGGTCCTCCAAGGGACCGGGCATGGACGGCCTCGTCAAGCCCGACGTGGTCGCCCCCGGCGACGCGATCGTCTCCTCGGTCCCCGGCGACGAGTACGCCGAGATGTCGGGCACCTCGATGGCCTCACCGCACGTCGCGGGGGTCGTCGCGCTCATGATGTCGGCCTCGCCGAAGCTCGAGGGGAACTACGGGGACGTCTACGAGTACCTGACCGACAACGCCGTCGAAGTCGACGACGACTCGTGCCACGGCGACCGCGAGGCCAACAACGTCTACGGCCAGGGCCGCGTCGACGCCTACGAGGCGGCCCACGACGCCCCCGACGGCAGGTTCGGGACGCTCTCGGGCGTCGTCACCGGCGACGACGGCGAGCCGATCGCCCGCGCCGAGCTCGTGTTCGAGGGCCCGGTGGACCGCGTGGTCTTCACCGACGCGGCGGGCGCCTACGCCTTCGAGCGCATGCCGACCGGCACCTACGACGTCACCGTCTCGCGGTTTCTCTACGAGACCGTGACCGACACCGTCAGGGTCAAGCGGGACCGCGACGCGGTGCTCGACGCCGCGCTGCCCGCCGTCCCGGCCCGGACCGTGGAGGGGACCGTCGTGGACGGCTCCGGCCAGGGCTGGCCGCTGGCCGCGGCCGTCTCGACCGCGGGCGGTGAGGCGTCCGCGGCCACCGACCCGCTCACCGGCGAGTTCAGCCTCACCATCCCCGAGGAGGGGGAGTGGCCGCTCACCGTCGCCTCGCTCTACCCCGGTTACGCGGCCGAAGTGGTCGATCCCGACGACGCGGCGCAGGTGGCGCTCGCGACCGACGAGAGCTGCGCCGCCCCCGGCTACGGCTCGGAGGTCCTCGACGAGGACTTCGACTCCATGGCGATGCCGGAGGGCTGGGAGGTCGTCAACAACGGCGACGGCGAGCCGTGGGTGTTCGACGACCCCTACGGCTACGGCAACGCCACGCCCGGCTCGGGCGGCTTCGCGCAGGCCAACTCGGACGCCTCCCCGCCCGAGGCGCTGGTGGACACCGACATGATCACCGCGCCGTTCGACCTGAGCGCCGCGCCGGATCCGACGCTGCGCTTCGCGAGCCACTTCCTCGACGAGGAGATCGGCGCCGAGGCCGACCTCGCGGTCTCGGTCGACGGCGGCGTGACCTGGGAAGAGGTCTGGCGCACCGATGAGCCCGAGCGCGGCGGCGTCGAGTCCGTCGACCTGTCCGCCTGGGCCGAGGAGACCGCCGTCCAGTTGAGGTTCCACTACGTCGACCACGGCATGTGGGCCTTCTTCTGGCAGGTCGACAGCGTCGCCATCGGCTGCGAGGACCTGGACGGCGGCCTGGTGACCGGCGTCGTCACCGGCGCGGACGGCGCGCCGGTCGACGGCGCCGTCGTGGCCGACGAGGCGAGCGGCGCCGAGGCCGTCACCGGCGAGGACGGCCGGTACGTGCTGCTCGCCGACGCCGGGGCGGCCACGCTCGCGGCCTCGGCTGAGGGCCACGCCGACGCGGCCGTCGACGTCGAGGTCGCGGCCGACGCCGTCACCGGCGCCGACATCGTCCTCGGCTGAGCCTCGACGATCCCGAACAGACGGGAGGGGCCCGCGCCGCACGGCGCGGGCCCCTCCTCGGTCCGTCACCGCCCGCGGCGGCGCACCGACCTCCCGGCGAGCGCCTCGGTCCGCTCGCCGTCGTCGATCGCGACGTGCCCGTTGACGAGCACGTAGGGGATGCCGGCGGCCTGGCGGCGCGGTTCGGCGAAGGTGGAGCGCGCCTTGACCGCGTCGGGGTCGAACAGCACCAGGTCGGCGGCGGCGCCTTCGGCGACGATCCCGCGGTCGGCCAGGCCGAGCCGGGCCGCCGGGCGGCCGGTCAGGTGGGCGACGCACTCCTCGAGCGAGAACAGGCCGAGCTCGCGGCAGTAGTGGCCGAGGTAGCGCGCGAAGCCGCCCCAGGCCCGCGGGTGGATGCGGTCGCCGTGCAGGACGCCGTCGGTCGAGCCGGTGTGCGTGCGGTGGCGCATGATCAGCCGCACGTTCTCCTCGTTGCCCACGTGCATCAGGCAGCCGGTGGCGAAGTCGTCCTCGACCAGCAGGCCCAGATAGAACTCGGCGGGCTCGGCGCCCGCCGCCCGCGCCGCGTCGGCGACCGTGGCGCCGACCAGGTGCCGCAGCCGCGGCTCGGCGACCCCGGCGATCTCGATCCGCGACCAGTCGACGGGCACGCCGTTGGCGCCGTCGGTGCCGAGCTCGTCGAGCTCGCGGACGATCCTGGCGCGCACCGGCGCGTCGGCGAGGCGCTCGGCGAGCGCGCCGTAGCCGCCCGCGACCGACCAGCTCGGCAGGAGCGCGGCCAGCATCGTCATGCCCGGCAGGTACGGGTAGGTGTCCAGGCCGATGTCGAGGCCCTCGTCCAGGCCCTCGTCGACGAGCTTCAGCAGTTCCGCGCCCCGCCCGGCGTTCACCTCGTAGTTCATGGTGGCGTGCGCCAGGTGCAGGGCGCAGCCCGAGCCGCGGGCGATCGCGATCATCTCGGCGTAGCCCTCGAGCGCCCCGGCGCCGTAGCTGCGCTGGTGCGGCCCGAAGAAGCCGCCGTATCGGGCGACCACTTCGCACAGTGCGATCAGCTCGGCGGTGTCGGCGTACATGCCGGGCGTGTAGCTCAGGCCCGCCGACAGGCCCACCGCGCCCGCTTCGAGGCCGTCCGCCACGAGCGAGCGCATGGTCTCGAGCTCGGCCGCGGTGGGCGGGCGGTCGTCCCAGCCCATGGCGAGCATCCGGACGGTGCCGTGGGGGACGAGGTAGGCGGCGTTCGTCGGGGTCCCCTCGTCGATCCGGTCGAGGTACTCGCCGACCGAGCGCCAGGTGAAGTCCACGTCGTCCGGGCGGCCGTTCCAGGCGGCGATGGCCTCCCACATCTGCGGCGCGGTCGTCTCGTCGACCGGCGCGTAGCTGAGCCCGTCCTGTCCGAGCACCTCCAGGGTGCAGCCCTGGCCGAGCTTGGCGAGGTGGTCGTGGTCGGACAGGATCGCCAGCTCGGAGTGGGCGTGCATGTCGATGAAGCCGGGCGCGCACACCAGGCCGCCCGCGTCGATGCGCCGCCGCCCGTCCAGGCGGTCGCCGATGGCGGCGATGCGGCCGCCCTTGACGGCGACGTCGGCGCGGAACCGGTCGGCGCCGGTGCCGTCGACGATCTCGGCGCCGCGGATGACGAGGTCCGGCTCGGCCATGCGTGGCCCTTCGTTCGGGTGCGTTCGGTCAGGCCACGCTCGCCAGCGCGTCGATCTCCACCAGCATTTCCTCTCTGGGGAGCCCGCAGATGACGGTGGTGCGGCACGGCAACGGTATCCCCTCGCCGACGCGGGAGGCGAGGAACTCGGCGTAGGCCTCGTTCATGGCCGTGAAGTCCTCGCGGTCGGCGAGGTAGACGCGCAGCATGATCACGTCGTCGAAGCTCGCGCCTCCGGCGGTGAGGATCGCTTCGACGTTCTCGAGGGTGCGCAGCGTCTGGGCTTTGACGTTGCCGCGGTGGAGGTACTCCCCGGTGTCGGGGTCGACCGGGCCCTGCCCGGAGACCTGGAGGAGCGGGCCCTTGCGGACGCCCTGCGGGAAGGCATGGGCGGGGGCCGGTGCGGCGGCGGTGTGGATGGCGGTCTTCGCAGTCATATAGTAAAGATACATTCCTATTTGAGGGGGCGTGCGGTGGACGACTCGCGGCTGGACGAATTGCGAGGCGAGGTCCTCGACTGGCGGCACAAGGCCGTTCCCGCTGCGGCGCACGGGCTCACACTGGCGTCCTGGCTGGACTCGGAGCCCGGCCTCGGCGAGCTCGACACGCCGGTCGTGACGCTCTCGGCCGGGGCCCTCGAGCACAACCTGGCGGCGATGGCCGACTGGTGCGCCGAGCGCGGCCTCGCCCTCGCCCCGCATGGCAAGGCCACCATGGCGCCGCAGCTGTGGCGCCGCCAGCTCGAGGCCGGAGCCGTCGGCGTCACCGTCGCCAACCTGCCGCAGGCGGCGGTCGCCCGCGCCTTCGGCGTCGAGCGGGTCCTGGTCGCCAACGAGATCACCAGTCCCGCCGGGGCGGCGTGGCTGTCGGCGTGGGCCGCCGAGGGCGCGCGGGCGGCGGTGTTCGCCGACTCGGTCGAGGCGGTCGCGGTCCTGGCGGGCGGCGGCCGCGACGCGGCCGTGGAGGTGGTCGTGGAACTCGGCGCGGCCGGCGGGCGCGCCGGGGCCCGGAGCGCCGAGGAGGCCGCCGCGGTGGCCGCGGCCGTGCGCGCGGCCCCGAACCTGCGCCTGGCGGGCGTGGGCGGCTACGAGGGCGCGGTGGACGACGTCGACGGCTACCTCGCGGCGCTGGCCGAGCTGTTCGCGTCGCTCGAGTTCGAATCGGACCGGCCGGTCGTCACCGCGGGCGGCAGCGCCCACTTCGACCGCGTCGCGGCCGTCCTCGGGCCGCTGGCCGGGCGGGCGGAGGTGGTGCTGCGCTCGGGTTCGTACGTGGTCCACGACCACGGCTTCTACGCCAGGCTCACCCCGGCGGCCCGGGGCGGCGCGGGCCCGTCGTTCCTCCCGGCGCTGACCGCGCGGGCCAGGGTGCTGTCGCGGCCCGAGCCGGGGCTGGCGATCCTCGACGCCGGCAGGCGCGACGTGCCCTTCGACCAGGACCTGCCGCTGCCGCTGGGGGTCGAGGGCGCCCGGTGCTCCCAGATCAGCGACCAGCACCTGTTCGTGACCGGCGAGGTCGCCGCCCTCGGCGTCGGCGAGGTGGTGGAGCTCGGACTGTCGCATCCGTGCACGGCCTTCGACAAGTGGAACCTGATCCCGGTCGTCGACGGCGGCCGCGTCGTGGACGCGGTGCGCACCTTCTTCTAGAGCAGTTCGCGAAGGGCCGCCAGGACCGGCCGGTTGCCGGGCAGCCAGGGCACGTCGTCGAGCTCGTCGGCGGCGAGCCAGCGCAGGCCCGCGTGCTCGAGGGCCTCGGGCTCGCCGCCGCGCAGGGCGGCGCGGTAGACGCGCAGCAGGAACCGGCTGTCGCCGGTGACCAGGTCGCCGCCGACGCGTTCGCCGATCGCGATCTCGACGCCGAGCTCCTCGCGGCATTCGCGCCGCAGGGCCTCGGCCTCGCTCTCGCCCGGCTCGACCTTGCCGCCGGGGAACTCCCAGAGCCCGGCGAGCTCGGGCGGATAGGAGCGGGCGGCGGCGAGGACCTTCTCGCCCTCGCAGATCGCGGCGCCCACGACGAGCTGTGGTTGGATCACGCCGGGCAGTCTATCCCCGGTGCCGCGCGCCGCCCCGGCCGAGCCGATCGCGTCCCCCGTGCGACCGTGCGGTGGGCCGAAGGCGACAAGCGGTGCCGTTCCGGGCGGCCGTCACCCTCGGTGAGCTGTTGATATTCACAGCCGCGGTCATACGTTCGGGGGATGTTCGCTGGACTGAACAGTCAGGAATCGTCTCCGGCGGCACGAAAAGCGGCCTCTGCTGGGGCGAAAAGTCCCCGATACCCGATATGTCGTCTATGCGGCCCTGGACAGAAGCTGAGCGAAGGGGAACACTCGGTTCAGAAATGATAAAGATACGGCGACAATTCAGACACGAACGTCCCTCGCGTCGCGCAGAGCCGTATCAGCACAACCTTACTGATCGGCTGTCGCCCGGTTACGCCAGGGCCGCTCGCGCGCAGCCTGTACAGATGGCGACGGTGCCATATGGGGAGAACGGAGCAAGACGACAACGTGCTGCTGGACGCACTGAGAGAGCTCAACGGTTGGGAAGCGGACGACGGCCGTCTCGCACGGACGCTGCCGCTTGACGAATCCCAGCACGCCGCGCTCGCCGAGCAGATCAAGATCTTCGCCGACACGCTCAACGTCCGCCCGGACGTGACCAGATCCGAGCAGGCCACGCTCATCGTCCTCAGTCGGGACGGCGGCGTCAGCCTCACCGACGTGACGTTCGCCGGCCGGGTCGAGAGCGCCTACATCACCATCGCGGGCGAGCTCGCCGCCCAGGAGCACGCCGAACTCGCCAAGGGCCGCTTCGCCCGCTGGCGCCGCCGAAACCAGTGAACCCGGGCCGCCCGGCGCCTCACCAGTAGATCGAGCAGGCGGTGGCCATGAAGTCGCCCACGTCGCCGTACTCGGCGAGCGAATGCGCCGTCGATTTGACGGCCCACCACAGCCGTGGGCTGTCGGCCCAGCGCTCGCGGACCATCTCGTAGGCCGCGGGGTCGTCCGCGAGGGTCTCCGCGTCCGCCACGAACTCGTCCTCCTCGCCGCAGCGCTCCTCGTCCCGGGCCTCGAACTCGGCGATGTCTCCTGTGGAGGTGAGGGTGTAGTCGACGCCCGCCTCGCCCGAGGCTTCGACGCTGAACACTCCCCGCAGGGTGGACAAGTAGTCCTGCCCCTCGGTGCCGCCGAGCGCCAGGGCGTCTTCGGGGACGTTGACGGTCAGGAACTCGTCCTCGCCGCCGTCGAAGAAGAACCAGAGGTCGACGCCGCCCGCCGCGCCGTCGGTGGTCTCGATGATCTCGGCCTCGATGGACAGCGTGAGGTCGAGCGCGACCTCCTGGCCGGTGCTCAGGAGGGCGTCGAGCTCCGCCGTGGCGGGGTCGGTCGCGCGGAACAGCCCCATGGACTCCCGGAAGACCTCCGGCTCGGACTCGGTCGGCTCCGCCGTCGGGGAGGCCCCGTCGGCCTCCGCCGCGGTGGTCTCGGCGCCGTCCGGAGGCTCCTCGCCGGCGCAGCCGGCGAGCGCCAAGGCCGCGACGAGGGCTCCTGCGAGGGGTGTGCTGATGCGCATGGGTTTCGCCTCCGTGCATCGGGATGTGGGCATGGCCGCTCTCGACGATACGGAAGCGCCGCACGCGCACGAGCGGTGCGGTGTGCGCCGCCGACCGGCGGATCAGACGTTGAAGCGGAACTCCACCACGTCGCCGTCGGCCATGACGTAGTCCTTGCCCTCCATGCGGACCTTGCCCGCCGCGCGGGCGGCCGGCACGCTCCCGGCCTCCATGAGGTCGTCGTACGAGACGATCTCGGCCTTGATGAAGCCGCGCTGGAAGTCGGTGTGGATCTCCCCGGCCGCCTCGGGGGCCGTGGCGCCCTGCGGGATCGTCCAGGCGCGGCTCTCCTTGGGCCCGGCGGTCAGGTACGTCTGGAGGCCGAGCGTCGCGAAGCCGACGCTGGCGAGCCGGTCGAGGCCCGGCTCGGTCTGGCCGGTGGACTCGAGCAGCTCCCTCGCCTCCTCGGGCTCCAGGTCCACCAGCTCGGACTCGAACTTCGCGTCGAGGACGACCGCCTGGGCGGGCGCGACCATCTCGCGCAGCCGGGCCGCGAGCGAGGCGTCGGCGACCTGGTCCTCGTCCACGTTGAACACGTAGATGAAGGGCTTGGCGGTGAGCAGGTGCAGGTCGTAGAGCAGCTCGGTGTCGAGCCCGGCGGCGAAGACGGTCCTGCCCGAGTCGAGGACCTCGCGCGCCTCCTGGACGGCCTTCACCTTCGGCTGCTTCGACTTGTCCATGCGCGCCTCCTTCTCGAGGCGCGGCAGGACGTTGTCGACGGTCTGGAGGTCGGCGAGGATCAGCTCGGTGTTGATCGTCTCGATGTCGTCCGCGGGGGCGACCTTGCCGTCGACGTGGGTGACGTTGCCGTCCTCGAAGACGCGCACGACCTGGGCGATCGCCGAGCACTCGCGGACGTTGGACAGGAACTGGTTGCCCTTGCCGGCGCCCTCGGAGGCGCCCTTGACGAGCCCGGCGATGTCGACGAAGGTCACCGTCGCCGGGACGACCTTCTCGGAGTCGTAGATCGCCGCCAGCTTCGGCAGCCGCTCGTCGGGGACGGCCACGACGCCGACGTTGGGCTCGATCGTGGCGAACGGGTAGTTCGCCGCCAGGATGTCCGCGCGAGTCAGCGCGTTGAACAGCGTGCTCTTGCCGACGTTGGGCAGACCGACGATACCGATGCTGAGTTTCACGGGGTCCAAGCCTAGCGGGGGCGTCCCGGGCCCGGCCAGGCGCGCTCTCAGGCGGTCAGCAGGCCCACCCCCAAGGTCAGCGCCCCGGCGGCGAGGAAGGCCGCGCCGATCCACAGCAGCGCGATGAGCCCGTTCGGCTCGGTGCGGTCCCTGCCCGCCGAGGACAGGAAGAACCCGGCGGACATGAAGACCGCCGCGAAGGGGACGCCCGCGCGGGCGATCCATCCGGCGAAGCCGCTCAGACCGCTCGCGTCGGCCAGGACCAGGCAGATCAGGCCCAGGGTGACGAGCACGCCCGCGTGGGCGTGCCCGGCCCGGGCGAAGGATTGCTGGAAGTCGGTCATGGGCACCTTGCCGCCGACGATCCTGAGCAGGAAGGTGCCGCCGAATTCGACGGTGACGATCGCAAGGAGCACGATGCCGGCGATCGTGCGCGAGGAGTCGCTGAGTTCGAGCATGGCTCGGGCCTTTCGAATAGAAATTGACACTGTCAAGATACCGCCATGTCTTGACAGTGTCAAGATTTACGCTATGGTTCACTGCGTGAACGAGTCGTACCACCACGGAGATCTGCGCAGGGCCCTCATCGACGCCGCCGTCGAGGCCATAGCCGAAGGCGGGCCGAGCACGCTGAGCCTCCGGGCCGTCGCCAAGCGGGCGGGGGTCTCCCACGCGGCCCCGGCCCACCACTTCGGCGACAAGGCCGGCCTGCTGACCGCCGTGGCCGCCGAGGGCCACGACCGCTTCGCCGACGCCCTGGAGCGGGTCTGGGAGGCCACGGGGGACTTCGCCGAGGTGGGAGTGGCCTACATGCGCTTCGCGATCGACAACCGGGCCTACTTCGAGACCATGTTCCGCCCCGAGCTCCTCCACGAGGGCGACCCCGAGCTCGCGCGGGCCGAGGCCCGGTCCCGCGCGACGCTCTACCGCGGCACGGGCGGGGCCGACGCCGACGGGCACGTCTACCGCGCTTCGGCGCTCGCGGCCTGGTCGCTGGTGCACGGCTTCACCGAGCTCCTCATGGGCGGCAACTTCGGCCCCGAGGTCGCCGAGGATCCCGAAGGCGTCCTGCGCGACATCGGCTCCCGGCTCCGGCTGTAGCAATTCGTGGCATTGTCGCGACGAACGGAGTGTCATTCAGACATGCACAACACGATCACCCAGCGTGAGCTGCGAAACGAGAGCGGACGCATACTGCGGGCCGCCGAGCGGGGCGAGGTCTTCATCGTGACGAGGAACGGCACGCCGGTTGCCCGCCTGTCTCCGATCGAGTCCGAGACGCCCTTCGTCTCCGCGGAGGTCATGCGCGGCGGCGCCGCAGGGCTGCCGAAGGTGGACTTCCGGCGCTTCCGGAGGGATGTGGAGGAAGCTGTCGACGGTGAGTTCCGCGACCCGTATGAGCTCCATGGGTGATAGCGCGTTCGGACTGCTGGACACGTCCGTCGTCATCGACTACCTGGAGATCGATGACGCGCCGCTGCCCGAATACCGGGCGATCGGCGCGGTCGCACTCGCCGAGCTGCACGCCGGGCCCAATGCCGCCCGGAACGATCCGGTCGAGCAGGCCCGCCGCCGGCAGGTGCTCAACTGGGCCCAACGGATCTTTCGCAATCCACTGCCGTTCGACGAGGCGTCGGCGCCGACCTTCGGCTCGGTCCACCTCCTCGTCCAGGAATCGGGCCGGAAGCCGCGCAAGGACCTGGCCGGCATGATGATCGCCGCCATAGCCGTCCGGAACCGACTGCCGCTCTACATCAGGAATCCGCGCGACTTCGAACCGCTGGTCGATGCTGGAGATCCGCGCCGTCTTATCCCGGTCCGCGGCGGGCCCCCGCCGCGGACCGGCTCAGCGCTCCTGCCTGCCCTTGCGGAAGATCTTGCGCCCCAGCCACACCAGCGGGTCGTAGCGGTCGCCCGCCACGCGCTCCTTCATCGGGATGATCCCGTTGTCGGTGATGCGGATGTGCTCGGGGCACACCTCCGTGCAGCACTTGGTGATGTTGCAGTAGCCGAGCCCCTGCTCGTCCTGGGCCAGCTCGCGGCGGTCCGGCCGCGCGTCCAGCGGGTGCATCTCCAGCTCGGCGGCCCTGATGAACAGGCGCGGCCCGGCGAACGGCTCCTTGTTGTCCTCGTGGTCGCGCACCACGTGGCAGGTGTTCTGGCACAGGAAGCACTCGATGCACTTCCTGAACTCCTGGCTGCGCTCCACGTCGACCTGCTGCATCCGGTACTCGCCGGGCTTCAGGTCCGCCGGCGGCGCGAACGCGGGCGTCTCGCGGGCCTTCCGGTAGTTGAACGACACGTCCGTCACGAGGTCCCGCACGACCGGGAAGGTCCGCAGCGGCGTCACCGTCACCGTCTCGCCCTCCTCGAACAGGTTCATCCGCGTCATGCACATCAGCCGCGGCATCCCGTTCACCTCGGCCGAGCACGAGCCGCACTTGCCCGCCTTGCAGTTCCACCGCACCGCCAGGTCCGGGGCCTGCTCGGCCTGGATGCGGTGGACGACGTCGAGGACGACCTCGCCCTCGTTCACCTCGACGTCGAAGTCGGCGAGCTCGCCGCCCTCGTCGTCGCCGCGCCACACTCGGAAGGTTCGCGTGCTCATTCGCCGTCCTCCTGGCCCGCCTCGGACGCCTCGGCGCCCTCCGCGGTCTGGTATTCCTCGGGGGTCATGTACTTGGCCAGCTCGCCGGTCTCGAACAGCGACAACAGCTCCGGCGGCATCGCGGGCACCGCCTGGCGCCGCAGCCGCACCTCGCCGCCCGCGAGCGTGGAGACCAGGTTCGTCTTGCGCCACTGCGGGTCCATGCCGGGCGCGTCCTCACGGGTGTGGCCGCCCCTGGACTCGTCGCGCTCCAGCGCGGCCTTCGCGGTGGCCACGGAGCACAGCAGCATGTTCTGGAGGTCCAGCGCCAGATGCCAGCCGGGGTTGTAGGCCCGGCCGCCGGTGGCGGCGACGTTCGCGATCCTGGGGCGCAGCGACTCGAGTTCGACCAGCGCCTCCTCGAGTTCCCCGGCGCGCCTGATGATCCCGACCAGGCGCCCGTTCACCGCCTGGAGCTCGGCCTGGAGCTCGTACGGGTTCTCGCCGTCGCCCGCGAAGGGCCGCAGCGCGTTCGCCGCGGCGGCCTCGAGCTCGTCGTCGCCGATCGTGGCCGGCTCGGACCGCTCGGCGTGCGCGGCCGCGTACTCCCCGGCCCGCTTGCCGAAGACGAGGAGGTCCGACAGCGAGTTGCCGCCCAGGCGGTTCGAGCCGTGCATCCCGCCGGAGACCTCGCCCGCGGCGAACAGGCCGGCCACCGCGGAGGCGGCGGTGTCGGCGTCGACCTCGACCCCGCCCATGATGTAGTGGCAGGTCGGGCCCACCTCCATCGGCTCGCTCGTGATGTCGACGTCGGCGAGCTCCTTGAACTGGTGGTGCATGGACGGCAGCTTCTTGGTGATGTACTCGGCGTCCCGCCGGGAGGCGATGTCGAGGTAGACCCCGCCGTGCTCGGTGCCCCGACCGGCCTTGACCTCCGAGTTGATCGCCCGCGCCACCTCGTCGCGCGGCAGGAGCTCGGGCGGTCGCCGGTTGTTGTCGGGGTCGGTGTACCAGCGGTCGGCCTCCTCGGCGCTGTCGGCGTACTGCGCCTTGAACACCTCGGGGATGTAGTCGAACATGAACCGCCTGCCCTCGGAGTTGGTGAGGACGCCGCCGTCGCCGCGCACCGACTCGGTGACGAGGATGCCGCGCACCGACGGCGGCCAGACCATCCCGGTGGGGTGGAACTGGATGAACTCCATGTTGATGAGCGCCGCGCCCGCGCGCAGCGCGAGCGCGTGTCCGTCCCCGGTGTACTCCCACGAGTTCGAGGTGACCTTGAAGGAGCGGCCGATGCCGCCGGTCGCCAGGACGACCGCGGGCGATGCGATCGCGAGGAACCGCCCGGTGTCCCTGCGGTAACCGAAGGCGCCGTGGACCGCGCCGCCGGAGACGAACAGCTCGGTGATCGTCGTCTCGTCGATCACGCGCAGCCCGTCCTCGAAGCCGCCGCCCGCGGCGGCGTCGTCCTGCTGGAGCGAGACGAGCTTCTGCTGGAGGGTGCGGATCAGCTCCAGGCCGGTCCGGTCGCCCACGTGCGCGAGGCGCGGGTACTCGTGGCCGCCGAAGTTGCGCTGGCTGATCTTCCCGTCGGGGGTGCGGTCGAACAGCGCGCCGTAGGTCTCCAGCTCCCAGATCCGGTCGGGCGCCTCCTTGGCGTGCAGCTCGGCCATCCGGTAGTTGTTGAGGAACTTGCCGCCCCGCAGCGTGTCGCGGAAGTGGACCTGCCAGTTGTCGCGGGAGTTGACGTTGCCCATCGCCGCCGCGGCGCCGCCCTCGGCCATCACGGTGTGGGCCTTGCCGAACAGCGACTTGGAGATGACGATGACGCGCTTGCCCGCCAGGCGGGCCTCGACGGCGGCCCGCAGGCCGGCGCCGCCGGCGCCGATGATGAGGACGTCGCAGGCGAGGCGTTCGACTTCGTTGGCGGTTTCGCTCATTGCTTGCCTGTCTTCTAGTTGATGAAGCGGAGGTCGTCGATCCAGCCGGCCGCGACCGCCATGACGTAGAAGTCGGTCAGCGCCAGCGAGGCGAGGGTGATCCAGGCCCACATCATGTGGCGGTTGTTCAGGGTGCTCGCCACCGTCCACAGCCGGTAGCGCACCGGGTGCTTCGAGAAGTGCCGCAGCCGCCCGCCCATGATGTGGCGGCACGAGTGGCACCCGAAGGTGTAGCACCACAGGAAGACCACGTTGGCCAGCAGCACCAGGTTCCCCAGGCCGAAGCCGAATCCCGAGGGGGAGTGGAAGGCCAGAATCGCGTCCCAGGTGTTGATGATCGAGATCAGGAAGGCCGCGTAGAAGAAGTAGCGGTGCAGGTTCTGCCCGATGAGGGGGAAGCGGGTCTCACCGGTGTACTTGGCGTGGCCGTCGGGGACGGCGCAGGCGGGCGGGGAGAGCCAGAACGAGCGGTAGTAGGCCTTGCGGTAGTAGTAGCAGGTCAGCCGGAACGCCAGCAGGAACGGCAGGCTCAGCGCCGCGTAGGGGATGAGCGGGTGGTCCGGCAGGAACCGTCCGAAGTGGGCCGATTCGGGGACGCAGCCCTCCGAGACGCACGGGGAGTAGAACGGCGTCAGGTAGTGGTAGTCGGCCACCCAGTAGTCGCCCTGGTAGAACACGCGGAAGGTCGCGTAGGCGACCCACGCGGTGAGGCCGAGGACGGTGAGCACCGGGACGCGCATCCACTTGTCGGTCCTGAAGGTGCGCGTGGCTATCGCGGCGCGCGGCGGTGAGGAGACGGACGTGTCGTCGGTGGTGGTCATCGGCGCCCCTTCGCGCGGAAATACCGGACAGCGCGGGCTTGAGTGCTCGCTCAGCGCAGGATAGCGTCATAGTTCGACGCTCAGGACATGGGGTTGATCACAATAGCGAGCAACTTTCTCAATCGATCGGTAGCGTTCATGGGTTTCACTGTGGCGCGTGTGGTCCCTGTGGCCTCGTGATGCCGCCTCGCGCCGCTACCCTTGGCGCATGACCGAACGCGGCATCCTCTTCGTCCACGCCCACCCCGACGACGAGACCGTCGGCACCGGCGGCACCCTCGCCCACTACGCGGCCCGGCCCGACGCCCGCGTCACGGTCGTCACCTGCACCCTCGGCGAGGAGGGCGAGGTCCGCGTCCCCGAGCTCGCCATGCTCGCCGCCGCCGAGGCCGACCAGCTCGGCGGGTTCCGCTACTGGGAGTACCGCCACGCCACCGAGGCCCTCGGCGTGAGCGACACCGTCTTCCTCGGCGGCGTCGGCCGCTGGAGGGACTCGGGCATGATGGGCCTGCCCTCGAACGACCACCCGCGCGCGTTCTGGCGCGCCGACGTCGACGAGGCCGCCGCGCAGCTCGTCCCGGTCATCCGCGACCGGCGCCCCGAAGTCCTGGTCACCTACGACCCCGACGGCTTCTACGGCCATCCCGACCACATCCAGGCCCACCGCGTCGCCATGCGCGCCGCCGAACTCGCCGCCGACCCCGCCTGGCGGCCCGAGCTCGGCGAGGCCCACGAGGCCCGCAAGCTGTACTGGACCACCGTGCCCAGGAGCGTCCTCGTCGAGCACTTCGAGGCCTTCGCCGGATCCACCGACAATCCCTTCGAAGGCGCCGCCTCCGTCGAGGAGCTGCCCTTCGGCGCCGCCGACGACGAGGTCGACGCCTGCATCAGCGGCGACCTGGCCGCCGCCGAGCGCAAGATGGCCGCCATGCGCGCCTACCCCACCCAGATCGCCGAGGGCGACTGGCTCACCGTGCTCGGCGAGCGCCTCGGCGCCGAGGCGGCGGGCGCCGAGCACTACCGGCTCGTCAAGGGCCCGAGAGGCCCGGGCACCGGCCCCAACGGCTGGGAGGACGACCTCCTCGCCTGAGGCGAACGAGGATTGAGCGCGCCGCGGGCGGGTAACCGACCGTCCCGCACGCAGCGATCCAGGGAGGCCCGCCATGGCCGCGACAGTCGGCGACTACATCCTCCAGAGGCTCCGCGAATGGGGCGTCGAACAGGTCTTCGGCTATCCGGGGGACGGCATCAACGGCATCATCGCCTCCTTCGGCAAAGCCGACAACCAGCCCAGGTTCGTCCAGTCCCGGCACGAGGAGATGGCCGCGTTCGAGGCCGTCGGCTACGCCAAGTTCTCCGGCCGCACCGGCGTCTGCGTCGCCACCTCGGGGCCCGGCGCTATCCACCTCCTCAACGGGCTCTACGACGCCAAACTCGACCACGTGCCCGTGGTCGCCATCGTCGGCCAGACCTCCCGCAGCGCCATGGGCGGCGGCTACCAGCAGGAGGTCGACCTCCAGGCCCTGTTCAAGGACGTCGCCTCCGAGTACCTCGCCGAGGTCAACGTCTCCGAGCAGCTGCCCATCGCGCTCGACCGGGCCTTCCGCACCGCCGAGGCCCACCGGGCCCCGACCGCCGTCATCGTCCCCGCCGACGTCCAGGAAGAGCCGTACCACCCGCCCGGGCACGAGTTCAAGCAGGTGCCCTCCTCCGAACCGGGGCACGAGCACGCCCGCGTCAACCCCGACGAAGCGGACCTCGACCGCGCCGCCGAGATCCTCAACGCCGGCGAGAAGATCGCCGTCCTCGCAGGTCAAGGAGCCAGGGGCGCCGCCGAGGAGCTCAAGCTCCTCGCCGAGGCCACCGGCGCGGGCATCGCCAAGGCCCTGCTCGGCAAGGACGTCCTGCCCGACGACCTGCCCTACGTCACCGGCTCGATCGGCCTGCTCGGCACCCGCCCCAGCTACGAGCTCATGCGCGACTGCGACACGCTCCTCATCGTCGGCTCCAACATGCCCTACAGCCAGTTCCTGCCCGAGTTCGGGCAGGCCAAGGCCGTCCAGATCGACCTCGACGGCGCCTGGATCGGGATGCGCTACCCGACGGAGGTCAACCTCGTCGGCGACGCGAAGTCCACCCTCGCCGCGCTCCTGCCCAAGCTCGACCGCCGCCCCAGGCGGCGCTGGCGGGAGGACGTCGAGAAGAACGTCGCCGACTGGTGGGACACCCTCGAGCAGCAGGCCATGCTCGACGCCGAACCGGTCAACCCGATGCGGATCGTCCACGAGCTGTCCTTGAAGATCCCCGAGGACGCCGTCGTCACCGCCGACTCGGGCTCGTTGACCAACTGGTACGCCCGCAACCTCAAGATGCGCGGCACCATGCGCGGGTCCCTGTCCGGCACGCTCGCCACCATGGGCTGCGCCGTGCCGTACGCGATCGGCGCCAAGTTCGCCTTCCCGGACCGGCCCGCGGTCGCCCTCGTCGGCGACGGCGCCATGCAGATGAACGGCCTCGCCGAGCTCATCACCGCCGGCCGCTACCGGAAGCTGTGGGGCGACCCGCGCCTGGTCGTGTGCGTGTTCAACAACGGCGACCTCAACCAGGTCACCTGGGAGCTGCGGGCCATGGGCGGCGCGCCCAAGTTCGAGGAGTCGCAGTCCCTCCCGCAGATCTCCTACGCGGACTTCGCGATCGCCGTCGGCCTCGAAGGGATCGCCGTCGACGACCCGGCCGAGCTCGCCGGCGCCTGGGAGCGGGCCTTCGCGGCCGACAAGCCCGTCGTCGTCGACGTCCGATGCGACCCGTCCGTGCCGCCGATCCCGCCGCACGCCACCCTCTCGCAGATCAAATCGACCACCGAAGCCCTGCTCAAGGGCGACCCCGACGCCTGGCACGTGTTCATCCAGGGCGCCAAGACCAAGGCCCGTGAGATGATGCCGGGCGGACGCTAGGGACACGGGCACCCCCGCCCGAGACGCATGAAAGGTACATATGGGCTTCTGGGAACAGCTCGGCCTGCTCGCACTGGCCATGCTCCTGGGCATTCTGGTGGGCGCCGAGCGCGAATACCAGGGCAAGGCCGCGGGCATGCGCACGCACGCGCTCATCGCCGTCGGCGCGGCCCTGTTCGTCACCGCCGGGCGCTTCGGCTTCGCCGAGGTCCCCGAGGGCACCCCCGGCGTCGACCCGGCCCGCATCGCCGCCCAAGTGGTGGCCGGCGTCGGCTTCCTCGGCGCGGGCGTGATCTTCATCCAGCGCAACCTCGTGATGGGAATGACCACGGCCGCCTCCATCTGGGGGACCACCGCCATCGGCATCGCCTGCGCCGCAGGGCTCCCGGCCATCGCGATCGCCGTGACGGCCATGCAGCTGATCGTCGTCGTCAGCCTCAACCCGGTCGAGCGGATCATCGCCAAGCACGCCCAGCACTCGGGGAAGCTGCACCTCGTCTACACCTCGACCGGCGCGCTCACCGAGGCCCTGTCCACCTGCACCGCGCAGGGCTTCGACGTCAGCGAGATCAGCACCGAGCGCGACCACGACAACGGCGAGCGCAGCACCACCCTGACCCTGCGCGGCAGGGGAGCGGTGGCCGACCTGACCTCCCTGCTGACCAAGAAGGACGGAGTAGTGGGCGTCACCTTCGAAGAGCTCTGAGCGTCGTCAGCCGGCAGGCCCTGCGGCGTCCTGATCCCCGGGACGGCCCCGTGCGACGTACAAGGGGGTCGCCAGCACCGCGGGACGGCGGGGGTCCGTCACCAGCGGGATCGCCAGGAACTCGATCCATTCGGCCGGTCCGGTCGGGTCGATGAGGTCCGCCGCGTGGCGCAGGGCGTGCTCGGGCGGGTCGTGCGCTGCCGCCTGGTCCTCGGATCCGACTGGCCCGGGGTCGGAACGCAGGGCGTTCCATCGGTGGAACGCGGCGGGAGTGCCCTCCATGTGCCGCGAGATGACCGCCATGATGTTCGGCGTCGCCGAATGGGCGGTCAGATCCGTGTTCTCCGGTGAGGGCTGCTCCCCGAGCACATGCCGACGCGAACCGGCCAGCATTACGACGTGCCCTCCGCTCTCGCCTCGGAAGAAGACCGTGTTGCGGCCTCGCGTGGGCCCGTCGAAGTCCTCGCCGTCGTGGAACCAGCCCCATCGCGCCGCGATGGTGCCGCGGAAGAACTCGGCCCCGGGGGAGTCGACGGTGCCGACCCGGTGGTGCCGCTCGATGAACCGCTCGACCAACCGCAGCTTCGCGGTCCTGGCAGGTGCGGCGTTGTCGGCCCCGCGCAGTCGCAGGCCGGCGAGCTTCAAGTCGACGTCGACCTCGGCGCTCAGTCTGCGCCGCTGCCTCGGATCAATCTGGTCGAACAGCATGTCGAGCTTGGTGTCGGAGATGTACAGGTAATAGCGCAGTGCGGGGCGCTTACGGCGGAACATGCAGCTCCTCGATCCGTGCGGGGGTGCCACCCGATGCTACTGGAGGTGGCGCCCCCGCGGGGCGGGTCCATGAGGCCGCCGAATCGCCCTAGCCGCGCTTCGCGCCGACGGTGGCGGCCTGGCGGGTCGCGTCGGCGATGGCGCGGAAGTCCTTGCGGAGGATCGCGCCGTGGTTGCTGGGGACCTTCGCGGCGAGCTCGATGTTCGGGTTGCGGGCGGTCACGCCCGCCAGGCTGGTGCGGATCCGCTCCTGCTCCTCGCCCTTGCTGCCGAGCGAGGTGCCCGAGGCGACCACGTACCGGGTGGGGACCCCGATGGCGTCCAGGACCGGGCCGAGCGTGTCCGCGCGGGAGCGCCAGCCGAGCTCGATGTTGCTCTCGGCCTGCTCCTCGGCGTTGAGGCGCGGCGTCAGGCCGGTCGGGCGCAGCAGCGCCATGACCGGGCGCATCCGCTTGAACAGCGTGCGGATCCGCCGCTCCATGGCCTCGTCCATCCAGTCGTACGGGAAGCAGCCGTCGACCAGGACCGTGCCGATGGCGCGTGCGGGGTTGCGGTGGGTCCAGTGGGCGGCGACGACCGCGCCGTAGGACCAGCCGACGACCACGGCCCGCTCCACGCCGCGGGCGGCGAGGACGGCGTCCACGTCGCGGACCGCGGCCTCCAGGGAATAGTCCGAGGAGGTCTTGGACTTGCGGCCGCGGCCGCGCTCGTCGAAGGTGATGTGGCGCCACTGCGGGCCGAGCTCGGCGATGGTCTTGCGCCAGTAGCCCTGGGTGGCGAACTGGCCGTTGAGGTAGATGATCGCGGTGCCGTCGCCGCCGGTGTCGGTGCAGGCCAGGGCGGTGTCCTCGGTCGGGATCAGGCCGGTCCAGGGGGCGGTACGAGCAGTCATGGTTCGCTTCCTTCATCGTCGTGTCGCGGGGACGTCCCCCGCTCATGACGACAACACTCGCCCCCGGTCCTGACGCGGCCCTGTCACGACCCTGACACCGCCACAGGCACCGCCCTCAGCCTCGACGACCGCCTGCGAGCCGCCCGCTTTGTCTTCGTCGATCGCTCGTTCGGCGATCTCACGCCGGAGGCAGCCGTTCCACGTCGCGGCGAAGCGACGGTCTCCCCGGGGACCTGCCGGTCTGATTCGCGTATGTAAGAGGTCGCAGCCGGCCCTGTCGGACGTCCTGATCGTCAGTGCGCGCCGAGCGCGGACATCGTGGCGAGAATACGGCCTCTGAACTGGGAAGACAGGGCGCGCCAGGCAGGATTCGAACCTGCGACCGTCGGATTAGAAGTCCGGTGCTCTATCCAGCTGAGCTACTGGCGCCCGGCGGGCTCGTGATTCGGACGCCACGCCAGCGCAAGAATACCTGCCGGTAGCAGGCACACGGATACGGGGCGTCGGAAGAACACCCCAAATGATTCTTCTCGACGCCCCGGAATTGCTGACCCAAGTCAATGAGTAGTCCCCCTGCAAGCGAGTGTCAAGCGCCGTGCCGCGTGTTGTCGCCAAGTTGTTACCAAGACCTAAGTGGGGAGTCGTCCGAGACCGCTTGCCGACCGCTTGCGGCCCTTGGCGAGCCGGAACGCGTCCCACACCGGTGGAGTCGCGACCCCCGCTCGCGCCAACGGCTTCGGTTGAGGCGTGAGGCGGCTCGGCGGCGGCGGGCCGCCGAGTGGGGGCTTTGTGTCACACTGGCCTCAGACGATCTGTGAGGAGCGGGCATGTCCGACCAGCAGCCATCCACGCCCAGCGGCGGTCCAGTCGAGCCACGCGAGTCGCCCCGAGAACCGGTGGTCTTGCGCGGCATCTCCACTCGGGCCTGGGAGCACCCGGCGGACCGGGGCGCCCTGGTCGCCCTCCGCGAACTGCGCGGTTTCGACATCGTGCTCCGCAAGCTCTCCGGCCTGGTCTCCGAGCGGGCCCTGCGCCTGACCTTCCTCGGCTCGGCCATCCGCGTCGACCGCCACCAGTACGCGCGCGTCCACGAGGCCTATCTCGGCGTCGCCGCCACGCTCGACGCCGAAGGCGAGCTGCCCGAGCTCTACATCACCCGCAACCCCGACCTCGGCGGGATGTGCATCGGCATCGACAAGCCGATCATCGTCGTCAACTCCGGGTCGCTCGACGTCCTCGACGAGACCGAGCTGCGGTTCCTGCTCGCCCACGAGCTCGGCCACGCCCTGTCCGGGCACGGCCTGTACCGCACGCTGCTGATGGTGCTGCTGCGCCTGACCACCTCGGTCGCGTGGATCCCCGTCGGCGTCGTCGGCCTGCGCGTCATCACCGCCGCCCTGTCCGAGTGGAGCCGCAAGTCCGAGCTCTCGGCCGACCGCGCCGGCACGCTCGCCGTCCAGGACCCCGCCGCCGCGATCCGCGTCATGGCCAAGATGGCCGGCGGCGGCGACCTGTCCGACGTGGACACCGCCGCGTTCCTGGAGCAGGCCAAGGAGTTCGAGACCGGCGGCGACCTGCGCGACAGCTTCCTCAAGCTCATGCTGCTCGAACAGCGCAGCCACGACTTCTCGGTGGCCCGCGCCGCCGCCCTCAAGCACTGGATCGACGAGGGCGAGTACCGCGACTACCTGGCCGGGAACTACCCGAGGCGGGACGGCGACGCCGACGCCTCCATCTCCGAAGAGGCCAGGGCCGCGGCCAAGTCCTACAAGGACGTCTTCGAGACCTCCGGCGACCCGCTCGCCAAGCTGCTGCGCAAACTGCGCGACAGCTTCTGAGCCGACGCTCCGGGCTCCGCGGCGCAGCGCCCCGCGGAGCCCTCGCCGTTCAGCGCCGGAGCCGCTCCAGCAGCAGCGCCTCGGCCACGCAGACCCGCTCGAACATCTCCAGATCCAGCGACTCGTTGGGCCCGTGCGGGTTCGACAGCTGATCCTCCACACCGGTCACCAGGATCGCCGCCTCGGGGAACAGCTCCTGGAACGTGGCGATCATCGGGATGGAGCCGCCGATGCCGATCTCGACCGGCTCGGTCCCGTCCCACGCCTCGGCGAACGCCGCCCGGGCCGCGTCGAACACCGGCCCGGTCGAGTCGATCACGCACGGGTCGCCGACGCCCGCCTCGGGGACGATCCGCACCTCGGCACCCCACGGCGCGTGCGCCTCGAAATGGGCCCGGACCGCTTTGAGCGCGTTCGCGGCGCTGTCGCCGGGTGCCAGCCGGAACGACACCTTCGCGCGCGCCGTCGGCTGGAGCGCGTTCGCCGCTTCGGCCGCGCCCGGGCAGTCGACGCCCAGCACCGTCGCGGTCGGCTTCGTCCACAGCCGGTCGGTCAGTCGCCCGGTCCCGATGAACTCGGCGCCCTCCAGCATCCCGGCCTCGGCGCGCAGCTTCACCTCGTCGTAGTCCAGCTCGGCGGCCTCGCCCGAGACCAGGCCGTCGACGGCCACGTCGCCGTGCTCGTCGTGGAGCGTCGCCAGCAGGCGGCACAGCGCGGTGAGCGCGTCGGGCACCGCCCCGCCGTAGACCCCGGAGTGGACCGCGCCCCGCAGCAGCACCGTCTCCACGTAGACGTTGATCACCCCGCGCAGGGACGTGGTGAGCGCGGGGACCTCGGTGCGCCAGTTCGTCGAGTCGGCGATGACCACGACGTCGGCGGCGAGCTCGGCGCGGTGCTCGCGCAGCAGTGCCTCCAGCGTGGGGGAGCCGAACTCCTCCTCGCCTTCGATGAGGAGCTTCACGCCCACCGGCGGCTCCCCGCCGTAGGCCCGCAGCGCCGCGAGGTGCGCCATGACGCCCGCCTTGTCGTCGGCGACGCCGCGCCCGTACAGGCGCCCGTCGCGCTCGACCGGCTCGAACGGGTCGTCCTGGATCCACAGCGCCGGGTCCCCGACCGGCTGGACGTCCTGGTGGGCGTACAGCAGCACCGTCGGCTGCCCGGCCGGCGCCGGGAAGTGCGCCAGCACGCTCGGCTGCCCGCCCGGGCGGCTGATCTGCCTGACCTCGCCGGCCCCCGCCTCGGTCAGGAGCCGCTGCACCTCGTCGGCGCCCCGGCGGACCGGCTCGTGGTCGACGCCGTCGAAGGCGATCGCAGGAATCCGCACCAGCTGCTCCAGGTCGGCGCGCACGCCGGGCATCGCGGCGCGCACCGCATTCACGACATCACTCATGAGCCGTAATGATAGGTCGGGTCTAGACTCGGCGGCGTGTTGGAGCGATTTCGGTTCTTGGCCTCCGCTCGCTGGCTGGGGCTCACCGCGGCCGCGGTCTGCGCGGTGGTGGTGTGCGCGCTGCTGTCCCAGTGGCAGTGGGGCCGCGCCGAGCAGCGCGCCGAGGCCAACGCCCGGATCGAGGCGGCCGGCGATCCGGCTCCGCTTGACGAGGTGCTGGCGGCCGGGGCCGGGCTCGACGAGGACGACCGCTGGACGCTCGTCGAGGTCACCGGCACCTACGACACCGCGAACGAGATCGTCCTGCGGGCCCGCACCAACGACGGCGTCAACGGCTTCGAGATCGTCAGCCCCCTGATCCTCGACGACGGCACCGCGCTGCTGGTGAACCGCGGCTTCGTCGGCGGCTCCGGTTCGGTGCCCGCGTACCCCGCGGCGCCCGAGGGCGAGGTCACCGTCGTCGGCCGCGTCTACGAGAGCGAGCCCTCAGGCGGCGCGGTCACCACCGAGGACGAGTACCTGCTGGGGCGGCGCCTCAACCTCGAGCAGATCGGCGCGCACCTCGACTACGAGCTGCGGGGCGCGTGGATCGCCGAGCTCGAACCGGCCGAGGGCTTCCAGCCGCTCCAGACGCCCTCGTTCCGCGCCTGGCAGAACTACTCCTACGCCGTCCAGTGGGCGCTGTTCGCCGTGATGATGCCGGTCGGCTGGGTCGTCCTGGTCCGCCGCGAACTGCGCGAAGACGCCGAGGCGGACGAGGACGAGGTACTTCCTCCCCCGCTTGGAGAGGGCCCTTCCTTTTAGAGAGTCGGGGGAGCAGGGCGATTGCCTGCTCGTGATCCCGCGAAGCGGGACTGGGAGGACAGGATTGTCGTACCCGTTCTTTACGGTTTTGGTGTGCATCTTCGGTACGCCTTCCGGGTCTACCCGACGCGCCCGCAGCGGCAGTTGCTCGCGCGGACGTTCGGGTGTGTGCGCACCGTCTACAACGATGCGGTAGCGGCCAGGAAGTCCGCGCACCGTGAGGGCCTGCCCTACCCGACCACTGCCGAGCTGGACAAGCGGCTCATAACCGCCGCGAAGCAGACTCCAGAGCGGTCGTGGCTTGCGCAAGTGTCGACGGTGCCGTTGCAGCAAGCTCTGCGTGACTGCCATGCCGCCTACAAGAACTTCTTCGACTCGCTGCGCGGTAGGCGGAACGGCACGAAGGTGGGGCCGCCTCGGTTCAAGCGCCGCTCGAACACCCAGACCGCCAGGTACACCCGCAACGGCTTCCGACTCAAGGGCAACGGGCGGCTCTCTATCGCGAAGGTCGGCGACCTCAAGGTCGCTTGGTCTCGCGAGCTCCCGGTCAAGCCCAGTTCGGTGACCATCGTCAAGACTGCTGCGGGTAGGTACTACGCCTCTTTCGTGGTGGCCGTCGATGACGAGGCAGACTTGCTGGAACCGCTTGCGATCCCTGAGGCGGAGACCGGGATCGATCTCGGGCTCAAGAGCTTCGCGGTTCTGCGCGGTGGCAAGACCATCGCCTCGCCCAAGTTCTTCCGCGCCATGGAGCGAAAACTCAAGAAAGCACAGCGGGCGCTGTCGCGCAAGCGGAAGGGATCGGCTAACCGGGCCAAAGCCCGGATCGCCGTGGCGAAGATTCATGAGAAGACCAAGGCGAAGCGGGACGACTGGCTCAACAAGCAGGTCAAGATAATCATCGGCGAGAACCAAGCCGTGTATGTCGAAGACCTTAATGTCAAGGGCCTGTCTCAAGGCCGGATCGCGAAGTCGGTCCACGATACCGCGTTCGGGATGTTTCTGGCGCGGCTGGAATCCAAAGCGGCCCGCGCGGGTCGCACGTTCGTCAAGGTCGACCGGTTCTTTCCGTCCACCCAGTTGTGCTCAGCCTGTGGTGCGCTGACCGGCCCCAAGGGTCTGGACGGCCTCAGAGTGCGCCAGTGGTCGTGCGGGTGCGGGGCCGAGCATGACCGGGACGTGAACGCCGAGATCAACATCCGCCGCGAAGGCGAGCGGCTGGTCGCCGAGGGACATGCGGAGACCTGAAACGCCTGTGGAGGGCCGGTAAGACCGGGGAAACCCGGCGCGGTCCGTCGAAACAGGAACCCACCCGTAGCCGGGCCGCATACGCGGACCNCAAGCCGGGAATCCCCTGCCTACAAGCGGGGGAGGATGTCAATTCCCCTGGATCTCCGCCGACGGCGGCGTGAACTCCTCCACCGGTTCGCCCTCCAGCGCCTCCTTGAGGATCGTGCCGACCGTCTCCTTCGAGACCGCCGAGTTCGACGCCCCCACCGGGTTGAAGGTGTAGTCCGGGTCGGCCATGAACGCGCCGACCGTCAACTGCGGCGTGTAGCCCAGGAACCACGAGGCCCGGTCGCCGTCGGTCGTACCGGACTTGCCGGCCACGGGCCGGTCCACGATCTCCCCGACCACCGCGGACGTGCCCCACTCGCCGCACTGCGCGCCCCGGCGCGCCTGCTCGGTCACGCACCGGCCCGCGTCGGTGGCCGCGCGCGCGATGTCCTCGTCCAGTTCCTGGTGGCAGCGCGGCGAGGCCACGTCCAGCTCCTGGCCGTTCGGGTCGATGACCCGCAGCACCGGTATCGGCTCGCAATACTCCCCTTCGGCCGCGAGCGTGTTGAACACGTTCGTCATCTCGATCGGCTGCACGTCGGAGACGCCGAGCGTGAACGGCCCCCAGCCGGCGCGCCGCTCCTCCGAGGCGTAGTACGCGTCGCCCTCGCTGCGCCATTGGAGGCCCATCCGCTCGGCCATCTCCACGGTCTTGTCCGCCCCGACTCTGTCGATCAGTTGCGCGAAGTAGGTGTTGACCGACATGCCGAAGCCCGACCACATGTCGCGGTTGCCCGCCATCGACGCCGAGCCGTTCTTCGGACACCAGTGCCCGCCGCACGCCGTCGTCGAGGACACGAAGCTCGTGGCGACCCGGTTCGGCGAATATATGTCGTAGTCGAGCGTGTAGCCCTCGTCGAGGGCGGCGAGCATCGTGAAGATCTTGAACGTCGAACCGGCCTGGTAGCCGCCGGTCGGCCCGCCGCCCAGCACCGGGTTCACCGTGTTCGGATAGTTGCCCTTCTTGTCGTAGCTCGGATTGGAGTGCGGGCCGTTGTCGGACTGGTCGTAGGAGAACGTCCGGTTCAAGCCGAGCGCCTGGATGCGCCCTGTGCCCGGCTCCATCACCACCGCGCCGTGCGCGAGCGGATTGTCCTGGCCCTTCGCGTCGTTGACCGTGTCGTTGGCCAGTTCCTGGAGGTCCGGGTCGAGCGAGGTGATGACGGTGTAGCCGCCTTGGCGCAGCTCCTTCTCCCGGTCGGCCGGGGTCTCGCCGAAGGCGTCCTGGGCCCGCCACCAGCGCCGGAAGTAGTCGCAGAAGAAGCCGTAGTCGCTGGTGGTGCCCTCGACGCCGATGCACGAGTTCGGCGGGTCGGACGTGTCGAGCTCGATCGGCAGGCCCCGCACCTCCGAGGCGTCCCCTCTGGACAGGTAGTCGACCTCGACCATCCGGTCGAGCACCCAGTTGCGCCGGGTCAGCGCCGCGGACTGGTCCGAGGTGATCGGGTCGTACGACGAGGGCGCCTGCACGAGCGCGGCCAGCATCGCCGCCTCGTGGACCTCCAGCTCCGAAGGATGCTTGGAGAAGTACACCTGGGAGGCTGCGAAGATCCCGTACGCGTTGTGGCCGAAGTAGACCTGGTTGAGGTAGCGCTCGAGGATCTCGTCCTTGCTCAGCTGCTCCTCGACGGCCATCGCGAGCCTGGCCTCGCGCAGCTTCCTCGTCGCGGTCTGCTCGGTGGCCTCGATGACCTCGTCGATCGATTCGGCGTTGAGCTGGAGGGCGCCCCTGACGTACTGCATGGTGATCGTCGAGGCGCCCTGCTCGACCCCGCCGGAGCTCTGGTTGGCGACGGCGGCGCGCATGATGCCGCGGTAGTCGACGCCGTTGTGCTCGTAGAACCGGGAGTCCTCGGCCGCCACGATCGCCTGCTGCATCACCGGCGCGACCTCGTCGAGGGAGACCTCGCGGCGGAACTCGTCGTAGAACAGGCTCACGAGCGTCTCGCCGTCGGCGGCGTACACGTAGGAGGTCAGCGGCGGGTCGGTCTCGGCGACCTCTTCGGAGAGCACGTCGATCGCGTCGAAGCCGGCCTTGGCGCTCAGCCCGGCCATGGCCACCAGCGGGAACACGAGCGCCGCCACCGCCAGCCCGCACAGCAGGCTGGTGCGCAGGAGGGCGTAGGCTCCCTCGGCGTGCGTGCTCGGACCGTCGGTGCCCCCGGAGTCGGCGCCGGACGTGTGCCGCTGGCGGAATCGATCGCGCATCTCTCAAGCCTAGGTCACAACGGCGGCTCAAAGGTGAAAAACCTCACGGTCGTCGGTATCGCTTTCATGAAGGCGCGCATGGCGGTGCGAGCGCCCGCCACTCGCGTCAGATGAGAATCCCTCGCATCACGTAACAGGCTCGCAACGTGCCGGTTAGATGGCCGCGACGAAATCCGCATACCCTTGTCGTCAGCTGCACGTGACGGAGGAGGCAGACGTGTCGGTCTACGAGGTCGGACTGCGACTGGAGGGCAAGGCGGTGCTCGTCGTCGGCGGCGGCACCATCGCCGCCCGCCGCGTCCCCCGCCTGCTCGAGGCCGGCGCGCGCGTCAGGCTCGTCGCCCCGGAGGTCACCACCACCCTCGGCGACTACGCCGAGGCCGGCGAACTCCACTGGGAACGGCGGCCCTGGGCGAGCGGCGACACCGCCGGCGCCTGGTTCGTCCTCGCCGCCACCGACGACCCGGCGGTCAACGCCGCCGTCGCCGCCGAGGCCGAGGCCGACCGCATCTGGTGCGTCCGCGCCGACGACGCCGAGGCGTCCGGCGCCTGGACGCTCGCCCGCGCCGCCTTCGACGGCGTCAGCGTCGCCGTCGCCGCCTCGGGGGACCCCGGCCGCGCCGCCGCCGTCCGCGACGCCGTCGCCGAGCGGCTGCGCTCGGGCGAGATCGACGCGCCCCGCACCCGCGGCGGGCACGCCCCCGGCGTCGCCCTCATCGGCGCCGGCCCCGGCGACGCCGACCTGATCACCCTGCGCGGCCTCGAACTGCTCCGCCAGGCCGAGGTCGTCGTCTCCGACCGCCTCGCCCCCCAGGCGCTGCTCGACCTGCTGGCCGACGACGTCGAGGTCGTCGACGCCGCCAAGCTGCCGTACGGCCGCCACACCACGCAGGAGCAGATCAACGCCGTCATGGTCGAGCGCGCCCTCGCCGGCAGGTTCGTCGTCCGCCTCAAGGGCGGCGACGGCTTCGTCTTCGGCCGCGGCGCCGAAGAGCTCGACGCCTGCATCGAGGCCGGGGTGCCCGTCGAGGTCGTCCCCGGCCTGTCCTCCTCGATCGCCGGGCCCGCCGCCGCGGGCATCAGCGTCACCGAGCGCGGCATCGTCCACGACTTCACCGTCGTCACCGGGCACGTCCCGCCCGGCGACGCGAAGAGCCGCGTCAACTGGGACGCGCTCGCGAAGTCCAACGGCACGCTCGTGCTCCTCATGGCCGTCAAGAACCGCGCCGCGATCGCCGAGGCGCTCATCGCGGGCGGACGCGATGCGGGCAGCCCGGTCCGCGTCGTCGAGAACGCGACGACGAAGAACCAGACCGTGCGCGCCTGCACGCTCGCCGAGCTCGGCTCGAGCGAGGCCCACCACCCGGCCGTGATCGTCATCGGCGCGGTCGCCGGACGCGGCCGGGAACTGTAGTCGCCCCGGATCGGCGCCGTTTCGGCCCTTTCCTTCGACGTGGTCTGGACGCCTTCGCACATTCACCGAATCCGCCCTTTACAAAGCCCGACCGCAGACCGTAATATTCGCTCATCAACAGCGCTGCACTCGCAGCCTGCCACCACGGTCTCGAAATCCGGCCGTTTGTGTCCTTCCATGAACAGGGGCTCTTCAGTCGACCCCTATTAGTCCTATGAGGAGTGTGCATGCGCATTAGCGAATTCCCCCACGATCTGGTGAACCGACTGAAGATCGCCTATACCGTCCGCAACGTCGACCCGGCCGCGCCCGGGCTCACCCTCGTCGACGGATGCGCGCCCCGCCCCGGCAACATCCTCGCCGCCCGGGTGGACGCCATCGGGCACCACAACTGGCTCGAACTCGGATCGGGACGCAAGTCGGTCATCTACCCGGGAGACGAACTGCTCCTGGCCTTCGGTGAGCGCTACGCCCCCGACCAGTACGAGGCCGTGGTGCCGGCCGACCTCACCGCCGTCGACCTGGTCGCCGCGGGCGGCGTCGCCGGGAAGGTCACCGGCCGCCACGCCGACATGGCCCCGCCGACCGCCCTCGAGGCGATCGGGCTGCTCGCCGACCGCGAGGGCGTCCCGCTCGACCTGCGCCGCTACTCCGTGCTCAACCCCTTCGGCCTCGGCGCCCACCCGCCGGTGATCACCGTCGTGGGCACCTCCATGAACGCCGGGAAGAGCACCACCGCCGCCTCGGTCATCCGCGGCCTGAACCGCTCGGGGCACCGCGTCGGCGGCATCAAGGTCACCGGCACCGGCGCGGGCGGCGACCCGTGGATGTTCCGCGACTCCGGGGCCGCCGTGGCCGCCGACTTCACCGACGGCGGCTACGCCACCACCGCCGGAGTCCCGATCCCCGAGCTCGCCGAACTGGCGCAGACGCTGTACCACCACGCCGCCGCCCGCGAAGTGGACGCCGTGGTCATGGAGATCGCCGACGGCATCCTCCAGACCGAGACCTCCGCCCTGCTGGAGTACCCGGTGCTGCGCGAGCTCGTCGACGGCGTCGTCCTCGCCGCCGCCGACGCCGCGGGCGCCCGCTACGGCGCCTACCACCTGCGCGGTCTGGGACTGCCCGTCATCGCCGCGAGCGGCCGCCTCACCCAGTCCGCCCTGGCGGTCAGGGAGGCCGCCGCGGGCATGGACGCCCCGGTGTACACGCCCGCCGAACTCGCGCAGCCCGAGGTCGCCATGTCCCTGCTCCACCTCGCCGGCGCCCGCCGGAACCGCCGCGCCGGCGTCCTCGAAGTCGGCGAAGCCGCATAAACCCTGTCAAGGGCGGCGCGTGCGACGCGCCGCCCGCATAAGGCGGGTCCCACTTCGGGCGACCCGCCACCGAGACCTTCTTGTGACAATGTCAGCCTGGTACAGGTGGCGCGGGCCAATTAGGCTCGACTCCGTGTGTTGACACCTCCGGAGCACTCAGGACCCCCCTGGAGTCGTCTCCCGCGCTCAAGCGCCCTGACCATAGCTGATCCCACAGAGGAACCGCCTCAATGACCACTCTCAACTCCGATGCCCGGCGATTGAACGTCAAGGGCCTCCTCATCGCGGTTGGACTCCCAGTGGTGCTCGTCGGCGCGCTGGTCGCCACGCTCCTCGGCACCGGCGCCTTCAGCCGCGAGAACCAAGGCGAAGACGCGAGCATGTGGCTGTGGACCACCCCCATCGGCGAGATCGCGCGCGTCAACGGGCTCACCGCCGCCACCGACGCCCGCTTCGAAGTCGAGGACGCCGCCGGCAACGCCGTCCAGATCGAGCAGACCGACACCCACCTGCTGCTGCGGAACGTCGCCACCGGCCAGGTCAGCGCCATCGACCTCGCCACCCTCGCGCTCACCGGCTCGGCCGAGACCGTCCCCGGCGAAGGCGTCCGCGTCGCCCTCCACGACGACGGCGCGTTCATCATCGACCAGACGCAGGGCCTGGTCAGCCAGGTCGACCCCGTCACCCTCGCGCAGGTCGGCGAGGCCCTGTCCTTCCCGGCGGGCCTGACCGGCGGCGCCTTCGACTCCGATGGCAAGCTCTGGGTCGGCGTCCCCCGCGAGGGCACCATCGTCCAGATCGAGCCGCGCGACGTCGGCGCCAAGACCGTCGCCACCGAGGTCGTCGCCGAGCCGCGCCAGGAGCTGGCGCTGACCGTCCTCGGCGACGGCGTCGCCGTCCTCAACTCCACCGCGCAGAAGATGACGACGCTGCGCAGCGACGGCAACATGCACGAGACCGAGGTCGAGCTGCTCGGCCCGACCGAGACCGCCGACACCAGCCCCGGTACCGTCGCGGCCGTGACCGTCACCGACCCGCCCTCGGTCATCACCGTCGACGACGACAACGCCCGCCACTTCGACATCGCCGCGGGCTCCTCGCAGCTCCTCGGCGCCTCGCTCGAGTTCCACGAGCGCGTGTACGTCCCCGACGGCGCGGCCGGGGTCGTGTGGGTCTACGACCTGAGCGGCAATGAGATCGACCAGATCGAGATCGACGCCGGCGGCGGCCCGATCGAGCTCTACCACACCGGCGACACCCTGTTCGCCAACGCCGTCAACACCAACAACGCCGTGGTCATCTCCTCCGACGGCGAGGCCCGCCTCGCCCCGAAGGACCGCGACGACATCCTCGGCGGCAACGCTCCGCCCGAGGACGACGGCGAGTCCTCCGGCGACGAGGGCGAGGAAGGCGACGGCGAGGGCGGCCAGGAGGTCGGCCCGCCCGGTGCGGTCACCAACCTGACCGGCACCGTCGGCGACGGCCTGATCAACCTCTCGTGGGACGCCGCCCCGAACAACGGCTCGGCGCTCACCAAGTACGTCATCGAAGGCGCCGGCGACAGCTGGGAGATCTCCCCGGGCCAGCGGGTCCTGGAGGTCGACGGGCTCGAGAACGGCCAGGCCTACACCTTCACCGTGACCGCGCACAACGAGCACGGCGCGGGCGACACGGCCACCTCGCCGTCGATCACGCCCTCGGCCGAGGTCCCCGGCGCGCCGGGAGGCGTCGAAGCCGTCGCCGAGCCCGACGGGACCGTGAAGGTCACCTGGGACGAGGCGGACGGTGAGGGCAACGACATCACCGGCTACCAGGTGGAGGCCGTCACCGGCGGCGGCGAGCGGACGGTCGTCGGCCAGTCCGACGGCACCACCTTCGTGGTGGCCGAGGACCAGCTGTCCTACAACAACGTCCAGTACGCCTTCTCGGTCACGGCCCTGGCCGGCTCGGCGGCGTCCGCGCCGTCGGAGCTGTCGAACTCGGTGAAGCCGTTCAAGGCCCCCGAGGCGCCGACCGACCTGTTGGCCGAGACCAACCCGGACTCGGCCGGCACCATCGACGTCACCTGGAGCCAGCCGGTCAACAACGGTCGCCCGATCGAGCAGTACATCGTGCAGGCGGGAGGCCAGACCGAGGAGGTCTCGGGCGACAAGACGAACGTCAGCATCGACGGCTTCTCCAACGGCCAGCAGGTCGACGTGTCGGTGACGGCGGTCAACGAGGCCGGCGAGTCCGAGCCCGCCACGACCACCTCGAACACGATGGTCGCGCCGACGGTCCAGATCCAGAGCACCTCCTCGACGGCCACCTCGGTCACGGTCAACATGACCTACGACGACGGCGGCGGCAACGTCACCTGCGAGCTGTACCGCGGCAAGGGGCAGGTGGCCTCGGGCTCGTGCGACAGCCTCACCGCGTCCAACCTGATGGCCTCGACCGAGTACTTCTTCCAAGTGAAGATCACGAACCCCGCCGGTTCGGAGACCACGAGCAACAAGGCCGCCTCGACCAAGACGATCAACGGCGAGGTCTTCTTCGGCTGCGACTCGATGAACACCGACTACTGCGATTCGGTCGACGGCGTCGGCATCTACGACAACACTCAGCAGAGCGGGAACGCGCTCACCACCACCAACACCGGTGACCGCTACGCGGCCTATTGCTGGACCACCGGCAAGGAGATCATCCCTCGCGGCACGGAGGGCGACGGCACCCACGATTACCACAAGGGCAAGAACGCGACGAACAAGTGGATCAAGATCGATTACGCCTCCAAGGCGTACATCCCCTTCGCCTGGTTCAACATCGACGGCGTAGGCAAGAACTCGACCGGGGACCTCCCGAAGTGTTAGCAGGAGCGACAACGATGGACACCGAGCAGACCCACCCGTTGCAGGTCCCCAGGGCCGTGCAGCAGCAGGTCACGCTCAACGCCGGGCAGGCCGAGGCGTTCGCCGCCACGTTCGAACGCCTCGCCGCCGCGGTGGACACCGTCGTGCTCGGCAAGCCCGAAGTGGTGCGCCTGGCGCTGACGGCCATGTTCGCCGAGGGCCACATCCTCCTCGAGGACGTGCCCGGCACCGGGAAGACGACGCTGGCCCGCGCGATCGCCTCGGCGGTCTCGGGCCAGTGGCGCCGCATCCAGTTCACCCCGGACCTTCTGCCCTCCGACGTCTCCGGCGTCACGATCTTCAACCAGGCCTCGGGCGGATTCGAGTTCCACCCCGGCCCGGTCTTCGCCAACATCGTCATCGCCGACGAGATCAACCGGGCCAGCCCGAAGACCCAGTCGGCGCTGCTCGAGGTCATGGAGGAGGGCCGCGTGACCGTCGACGGCCACCCGCACCCGGTCCCGTCCCCCTTCATCGTCGTGGCCACCCAGAACCCGGTCGAGATGGACGGCACCTACCGGCTCCCCGAAGCCCAGCTCGACCGCTTCCTGGTGAAGCTGTCGGTCGGCTACCCGGTGGAGGCCGCCGAGATCGAGGTGCTGCGCGGCACCCACCAGCGCTCCCCGGAGAACATCCCGGCCGTCGTCGACACCGACACCGTCGCGCAGATGGCCGAGCTCGCCAAGTACGTCTACATCGCCGAGCCGCTCTACGCCTACCTCGTGCAGCTGGCGAACGCCACCCGCACGCACCCGCAGGTCGCGGTCGGAGTCAGCCCGCGCGGGCTCATCGCGCTGACCAGGGCCGCCGCGGTGTTCGCGCTCTCCCAGGGCCGCACCTACATCATCCCCGAGGACGTCAAGGCCCTGGCGGAGCCGGTGTTCTCGCACCGCATCCAGCTGGCCCCGGACGCGGCCATGCGCGGCGCCACCGGCGCCGGGGTCGTGGCCGAGGTGTTCGAGTCCGTCCCCGTGCCCCTGCCCGCCTCGGCGGCATGAACCGGCTGGACTTCCTCCGGGCCGTCCCCGTGACCGCCCGGGGCGTCGGCCTGGCCCTCGCCGCCGCGGTCCTGCTGTTCGCGGGCTGGCGGTGGAGCTACCCCGAACTGGTCGCGATCGGCGCCGCCGCCGCGCTCGCCTGCGTCGCCGCGGCCAGCGTCATCGCCGCCAGGCCGAGCCTCGACGTCGAGCGCGGCATCGAACCCGACCGCGTCTCGGTCGGGGAGAGCGTCACCGTCGCGCTGCGGGTGACGAACACCGGGCGCTTCAGGGCGGTCAACGCCCGCGCCGTCGACACCTACGGCGGCCCCACGCACGCCACCAGGCGCGTCGCGGTGCCTCTGGCGCGGCTGCGGCCCGGCAAGTCCGCGAACGCGTCCTATCCGATCACCGCCGAGCGGCGCGGCGTCGTCGACGCCGGGCCGCTCGGGATCGGCAAGCGCGACATCCTCGGGCTCGCGGCCACCGCCGGGTCCTTCGGCCCGAGCGCCCGGCTGTGGGTCCACCCCCGGCTGTGGAACCTGGGCCGCACGCCCGACGGGCTGGCGCGGTCGCTGGAGGGCACCGCCGACAAGGTCGAGCAGGGCTCGCTGACGTTCCACTCGCTGCGCGAGTACGTCATCGGCGACGAGCTGCGGCACGTCCACTGGCGCACCTCGGCGCGCATCGGCCAGCTCATGGTCAAAGAGCACGTGGACACCTCGCTGCCGACCGTCGTCATCGCCCTCGACGACCGCCCCGACAGCTGGACGGACCCGGACGCCTTCGAGGCGGCCTGCGAGGCCGCCTACTCGGTCCTGACCGCCTGCTTCCGCGCCGAGTACCACGCCGCGCTCGTGCCCGCCTCCGGCGGCGCCGTCTCGGGCGCCGGGCGCGACGCCTACGGCGACCTGCTCGCCGAGCTCGCCTGCGACGCGAGCGAGTCCCTCGACGCCTACATCGCCCGCCTCACCTCCGGCCGCTTCGGCGACACGCTCGTGTGGATCACCGGCACCGAGCCGCCCACCGCGCGCCTGACGGCCCTCAAGCGCGCCTACCCCGTCGTCATCGCCGTCCACCTCGCCCCGGGCCTGTCCACCTCCGCCTCGCTCGTCGGCGGCCTGCCGTTCCTCAGGGCCGCCGACGGCGAGCAGTTCGCCGCGGCCTGGGACGGCGGAGGCACGTCCCTATGAGGCTGAGCCGCTACCGCTTCCGAGTCGCCGCCGTCGCCGTGTGCCTGACGGCCCTGTGCGTCCTCGCCGGCGTCGTCGCCGCCCGCGTCTACCACGGCGTGATCCTCACCGGCCTGGTCGCGGGCGCCGCCGTCGCGGCCTTCGCCGTCGGCTTCCTGCTGCGCAACAAGCCGTCCTGGCTCTCGGCCGTCGTCTCCTTCTGGGGCCTGGCCGCCTACCTGCTCGGCTCGTTCGCCCTCACCGGCGACGGCACCGAGCCGCTGCCGCAGGTCGTGGTCGACGCGATCGTCAACGCCGTCCCGCGGACCCTCACCGCGCTCATCCCCGTCGAGCCCGCGCCCGACACCGTCGGCGTCCCGGTCTTCCTCACCTGGCTGGCCGCCGGGCTCGCCTGCGAGCTCGCGATCCGCTACGGCCGCACCCTCCTGGGGTGCCTGCCGCCGACGCTGCTGTACGCCGCCGGGCTCTACCTCGTCGGCCCCAACGCCGGGCCCGCGGTCGCCGCCACCGTCGCCTACTGCGTCGTCGCCGGGGCCGCGCTGGCGGTGACCTCGGCGCCGCCGAGCCGGCGGCCCGACAGGGACGCCCAGGTCGACGGCGGCGTTCCCAAGCGCAGCGCGACGCTCATCGGCTCCGTGGTCGGCGCGACCGTCCTGCTCGTGGCGGTGGCCGTGCTCGCGCCGATGGCGACGCGGCTGGTCACCACGAGCCCCGGCGACCCCAGGGAGCTGGTCGAGCCGCCGCAGCTGACCGACATCGACCTCAACCCGCTCGTCCGCATCGGTGAATGGGCCAAATACCCCGAGCAGGAGCTGTTCCTCGCCGAGCTCGACGGCGACGCCACGATGCGCCTGGCCGTCCTCACCGAGTACGACGGCGTCACCTGGCAGGCCGGCGGCGACTTCCGCACCGCCGGCTCGGTCCTGCCCGGCTCCGGCGAGGGCGGCTTCTCCGCCGAGGTCGAGATCATCGAACTGGGCGGCAAGCTCGTGCCCGCCGTCGCCGACCCGGCCACCGTCACCGACATGCAGGTCGCCGTCAACCTCGACACCAGGTGCCTGCTGACGCCCGACGGCCTGGCGACCGGCGACCGCTACACCGTCGGCTCCGATCCGCTCACCGTCGACCCCGCGGGCGCCGAGAACGCCCGCGTCGACCTGTCCGACCAGGTCAGCGTGGCCATTCCACCCGGCACACCGGAGATCATGACGATGATCGCCGAGTACATCACCACCACCTACGACACGCCTCACGCGCGCGCCCAAGGGCTCGCCGACTTCCTGTCCCAGCACTACGCCTTCGACGCCGAGGCGCCCTCGGGCCACGACTACCCGTCTCTCGAGTTCTTCCTCGAGGCCTCCGTCGAGGCCGGAGGGCAGCGCGGCACCAGCGAGCAGTTCGCCGCCGCGTACGCGGTCCTCGCCCGCCTGGTCGGGCTGCCGACCCGCGTCGTGGTCGGCTTCGACGTGCCCGGCGGGGCCTCCACCGTCACCGCCGCCCAGGGCCGGGCCTGGCCGGAGGTCGCCTTCGAAGGGGTCGGCTGGGTCCCGTTCGACCCGATGCCCGCCGCGGGCGTCGCGCCGGTCCCGCCGCAGGAGACCCTCGAGCAGCTCGAGGAGGAGCCCACCGAGGAGCCGGAGGAGTCCCAGGGCGCGGGCGAGGCCGAGGACTACAACGATCCGGCGCTGGAGAACGAGGACGGGGACTTCGACACCGAGGCCGCCGTCGCGGACGAGGGCATTCCCGCCTGGGTGTGGTGGGTCCTCGGCGCGATCGCCCTCGCCTGCGTCCCGCCGGCCCTCAAGGTCCGCCGTCGCCTCAGGCGGCGGCGCAGGCTCCAGCGGGGGACGCCCGCCGAGCGGGTGGCCGGGGCGTGGGCCGAGGTGCTCGGCGCCGCCGCCCGCGCGGGCGTGAAGGTCGGGCCGCACGCCACCGCCGAGGAGGCCGCCGCCCAGGTGTCGACGCTCGAGGCCGGGATCGACGGGCTGCCGGGCCTGGTGAACCAGGCGGCGTTCGCGCCCGGCTCGGTGGACGGGGCCGACGCCGAGGCGGCCGGGCGGATAGCGACCGGTTTCGAACGCCTCACCCGCACGCGTGTCAGACGGTGGAGGCGTTTCTTGACATAGCTTGTGTCCGTTAGTGGTCGGTATGTGAACGAGTGGTGACGCAATCGGCGGCCCGATCTCGGGCCGTGGTGCCCGCCTGGCAGACTGTGACCCATGGAGAACCCCTTCTTCTCTGTCCGGTTTCGCGGATACGACCGAGCCCAAGTCGACCGAGCCGTCGCCCGCATCCGGCGGGCGATGGAGACCGGCGTGCCCCCGCACCCCGACTCGCTGATCGATCTCGGCTTCCAGATGACCATGCGCGGCTACGACCCCCGCGAGGTCGACGACTACTTTGAAGAAGTCGCACGTTCGCTGCGCAATGGATAGGCTGGGGGCGTGACCGCTCAGGACCCGTACCAGCCCCAGATGCAGCCGCCGGCGCCCGGGCCGCCCGAGCAGCAGCCCCAGCAGCCCTACCCCCCGGCGGGGCCCCGGTTCCACCCGTATCCCGGATTCGCGTACCAGCCGGCGCCCGGCTACCCGCCGTACTCGGTCCGGTGGCCGCCGGTGGCGGTCCCGGCGCCCGCCATGGTCGACGGCTTCTACCTGATGCAGCCGCGGCTCAAGCCGATCCCCTCGGGGCAGGCGATCGGCTCGCTGATCGCGGGCATCGGCGGGATCCTCGGCGCGCTCCCGGGCCTGCTGTTCAGCGCGTTCAGCCCGTGGACGGGCCTGACGTTCTTCATGATGGCGGCACTGCTCGGCGTCGGCTCGCTGCTGCTGGGAAGCTACGCGAAACGCCAGATCAAGCAGGCGGGAGGCGGCGTCTCGGGCTCGGGGCTCGCCACCACCGGCGTGATCCTCGGCATCGTGGCCTCCTCACTGGCGGCGCTGACGGCCCTGATCAGCCTGGCCTCCATCTGAGACCGCGCCCCGAGCGGCATATCGGCGCGAATGCGGATCTTCCCGGTCATACACGATCTCGCGGAACAACGACTCGTTCGGTGCCGGAACGTACAATGCCGACATGACCATCAGACAGCAGGACGCCGTCATCGACGGCCTCGCCATCACCTACCTGCCCGCCGGCCTCGGCGACTCCTCGGACTTCGAGTTCGAGTGGGGCGGCGTGCGGTTCACCCAGCGGGTGTGGGAGTCCGAGGTCGAGGACGGGGTGTGGCGCGTCGACCTCCAGGTGCAGACGATGCGCGGCGCGCGCCTGAGCGACAAGGACGCCATGCGCGGCTTCCTGATCGAGTACCACGAACAGGACGAGGACTGGGCCACCGAGCCGTTCGGCGACAGCGGCTTCAGCACCGAACGCGAAGTGTCCTCGCTCATCGAGCCGCGCCTGGCCTTCGAGGTCCGCGACCCGTTCGGCCGCCAAGGCACCGCCGAGGTCAAGGCCGTCGCCGAAGGGGTCAGGCTCCTGGACCGCTGATCGCCGCCTGCCGCGGCGCGGCGGGCTCGCGCCCGCCCGCCGACCGGGACCCGCCGGTTCCGCCGCCTACGAGAAACTGCCGAACACGGGCCGGCCGTTGAAGCGATAGACGCCCAAGACGGCGCCCGACCGTGTGGCGGTGTGCTCGACCAGTTTCCAAGAGGAGGCGTTCAGGCCCTCCGCGAACAGCCGCCGCCCCTTGCCGAGCACCAGCGGGTAGCTCAGCAGCCGCAGCTCGTCGACGAGGTCGGCCCCCAGGAGCATCTGGACCAGCTCCGAGCTGCCCCACACGTGGAGATCGCCGCCCGGGCGCTCCTTGAGCTCGCGGACCGCCGCGACCGTGTCGGAGGCGAGCAGGTGCGAGTTGTGCCACTCCAGATGCGGCGTGCTGCGGGAGGCGACGTACTTGGGCAGCTCGTTGAGCTTGGAGGCGATCAAGCCCTCGGGCGCGGACGAGGTGGGCCAGTAGGAGGCGAAGATGTCGTAGGTCCTGCGGCCCAGCAGGAACGCCTCGGCTCCGTCGAACCAGCCGTCGATGATCCGGCCGGTCTCCTCGTCGAAGAGGGGCGGCTGCCAGCCGCCGAGGTCGAAGCCGCCCTCAGAGTCCTCGTCGGGCGCGCCGGGGGCCTGCATGACGCCGTCGAGGGTGAGGAACGTGTGCACGGTGAGTTTCATGACGATTCCTTCGGTCGTGGTCGTGCGCTGACACCCCTCAGTCGATCGGGGCGGCGCCGATTCGACACCCGAACGCGGAAATTCCCGACGATTTTCTCACCCCCGATGCCGCATCCGACCGAGGCCGGTTGTGGAAACATGCCTCGCATGCGTTTCCATGCCGATCTGCACCTCCACTCCAAGCATTCCCGCGCGTGCAGCAAGGACGCCGATCTCGAGCACCTGACCCGGTGGGCCAAGCGCAAGGGCGTCACGCTCATGGGCACCGGGGACTTCACCCACCCGGTGTGGTTCGAGCGCCTCCGGGAGTCGCTCGTGGCGGCCGAGCCGGGCCTGTTCCGGCTGCAAGAGGACCTCGAGGCCGACATCGTCGGCGAGCTGCCCGAGAACGTGGCGTCCGCGCCGGTGCGGTTCATGCTGTCGGTGGAGGTCTCCACCGTCTACAGGCGCGGCGGCCGCACCCGCAAGATCCACCACCTGGTCTACATGCCCGACTTCGAGTCCGCGGCGGAGTCCAACGGCAGACTGGGCCGCGTCGCCGACCTCTCCTCCGACGGCCGCCCCACCCTCTCCATGGACGCCCGCGACCTTCTGGAGGCCACTCTGGACAGCGGTGAGGGCGCCTACCTCGTCCCCGCGCACGTGTGGACGCCGTGGTTCGGGCTGCTGGGCTCCAAGTCCGGCTTCGACAGCGTGGAGGAGTGCTACGGCGAGCTGTCGGACCGCATCTTCGCCCTGGAGACCGGCCTGTCGAGCGACCCCGAGATGAACCGGCGGGTCTCCGCTCTGGACCGCTACCGCATGGTCAGCTACTCCGACGCCCACTCCCCGCCGATGCTGGCCCGCGAGACCACCGTGTTCGACACCGAACTCGACTACCACGCCGTCCGCGGGGCCCTGGAGACCGGCGAAGGGCATCTGGGCTCGGTCGAGTTCTTCCCCGAAGGCGGCAAGTACCACCTCGACGGCCACCGCAAGTGCGGCGTGCGCCTGGAGCCCGAGGAGACCCGCGAGCGCGGCGGCCGGTGCCCGGTGTGCGGCAGGCCCCTCACCGTCGGCGTGCTCAGCCGCGTGGAGGACCTGGCCGACCGCCCCGAAGGGACGGAGGCGCCCGTGGCGGACGTCGAGCACCTGGTGCCGCTGCCGCAGATCGTGAGCGAGATCGTCGGCACCGGCCCGAAGACCAAGCGGGTCCGCGCCGAGGTCGACCGGCTGACCGCCGAACTGGGGCCGGAGCTGGCGATCCTGGAGCGGGTGCCCGTCGCCGACATCGAGTCCCGCTCGCCGCTCCTGGCCGAGGCCGTCGCCCGTCTGCGCGAGGGGAAGGTGATCCGCGAGGCCGGCTATGACGGCGAGTACGGGACGATCCGGCTCTTCGAGCCCGGCGAGGTCGACCGCCGCACCGCCGGGGGCGCCCCGACCCTGTTCGAGTGAACACCGCCGGAGCGAAGGCGCCCGCGCGGACGATCCGGCCTGCTCTGCCGTTGCCCGCTTCGCGGGTGCTGTGGGAGCATGGTCGGAGCACCCGATCTGTTGGGAGTCTGGATGTCCGAGGAGTCGTTCACCGTTCGCAACGCCTTCGACGGCGAGGTCGGGAATGTGATCCAGGGCGGCACCGTGAATGTGCACAACGGACCCCAGATGATCGTGCCCCGCGAAGGGCCGCGGGTCAGGCCTGAGTGGACAGGCCGGGAGAGCGAGCTCGCCTCCATCGGCGCCTCGCTGGCGGAAGGGCGGCCGGTGGCGGTCGTCGGTGACGCGGGCATCGGCAAGACCGCTTTGGCGGCCATGGCGATCGACCGCTACCGCGACCGGTACCCCCGCGGGCAGCTCTACATCGTCCTCGACGGCGAGAAGGTCCAGGGGGTGCTGCAGTCGGTCCTGCTCAGGCTCAATGTCAGTCCCTCGCAGATACCGTCCAGCCAGGAGGGATGCCTGTCGCTGTACCACTCGGTCACGCGTGACCAGGCGTTGCTCGTGGCCGTCGACGGTGTGGTCGGAGAGCGCGAGGCGGCGCTGTTCCGGCCCGCGTCGCCGACATCGGGGTATGTGGTCGCGAGCCGTGTCCCGCTGCCCGATCAGGACTACCGGTCGATCCCGTTGGAGCCGCTCGCCGTCGAGGACGCGGCCGGGTTCCTGCGGGACGTCTGCCCGAACCTCGCCGAGGACCTGCCGCCGCGCCTGGTCCAGGTCTTCGGGTCGAAGCCCGCCGATCTCAACCTGCTCGCCGGGCTCATCGCCCACCGCTCGCTGGTGGAACTCGTCGAGGTCCGCGAGGTGGTGGGCGAGGGCGATCTGTTCACCGGCGTCTACAACGGCCTCAGCAGGTCCGCCCGCTGGCTCTACCGCCTGCTCGGCGCCATTCCCAACCGGGAGTTCGAGCGGGAAGTCGTCGGCATCCTCCACGGGGCGAAGGGCTGGGACCACGAAGGCGTCCTGGGCGCCTTCACCGAGCTGCGGACGGCCCGGCTCGTGGTCGAGCACCGGGAAGGCTGGCACCGGATCGAGACCACCGAGGCGTTCGAGCGGCCCGGGCCCACCGAGCCGGTGCCCCTCGACCTGTTCAGCGCAGCCCGCGACTCCCTGATCTGGCATGTGCGCCGCGCTCAGCTCGCCGACCGCACTGTCATGGAGGCGCCTTTGCGGTTCGCTCCGCCGCTGCCCGGGCACATCACGGCTCGGGAGTTCAACGGACGCCCCGAGGCGATGGAGTGGTACCGGACCCTCTACCCCGCGCTGTGCGATTTTCTCAAAGTGGCGACCGAACAGCACTGGCCCGACCTCGCCTGGGCACTGGCCGAAGCGCTGTGGGCGTACTATGCCAACGCCGCCCTTGACCACGAAGCGGCGAAGCAGTATGAAGCCGTCCTCGGCATCACGGCCGACCCGGTGGCGAGGGCGCAGCTGAACTCGATGCTGGCGATGTGCCTGACCAAGTGCGGCAACGAAACCGAAGCGGAGCTGGCGGTGGACGACGGCTGGGACGCCGTGGCCGCCGCGGAGCGGTCGCCCGAAGTTCCGGACCGGACCTGCATGGCGCTCAAGGGCCTTGTCACCGAGGCCTTGGGGAGACTGCGGAAACACCAGCGCCGATTCGACGAGGCCGTCGAGGCGCTCCGCCGGTCTGCCGAGTTCATGGAGGCGATCGGGCGGCCCAAGGCCGTCGGCATCCGGCTGCGGGTCGTGGCGGAGATCTACGAGGAGCGGGGCGAACTCGACCTCGCCGTCACGACTTGGGAACTCGCCGCGACGTGGTTCGAGACGGACGGCGACCGGCGCAACCGCCTCGGAACCCTGCTCGACATCGCCATGCTCCGGTTCCGCCGCGGCGACGCAGGCGCCCTCGCCCGGGTCGACGAGCTGCTGGAAGACCTCGTCAAGGAGAGTCTGTGGCAGACGGTCGCCGAGACCCACGAGCGGGTGGCGGCGGTCCTCGTCGAGCGGGGCGAGCCGCATCTCGACCGGGCGAAGCTGGCGCTGCACTTGTTCACCGCCCACGGCGACGTGATCGGCGCGGAGCGGGTTCGCATCGCTTTCGGGATCAGCGAAGCGGACGGACACTGAGGGCGCCGCCGCCCAGTCGCCAGTCGCCCGAATCGGGCCGACCGGCCTCCGCCCACACCGACACCGCCGCGTCGGCCGACTCCGGCGCGCACGAGGCGTGCAGCCTCCGGCCGTCCGCGCAGGTCCATATCAGCCCGGATGTTGTTCGCACGCTCGCGAGCGACGCCAGGGGATGCTCCTTCAGCAGTTTCAGCCCCTCTTCCCACGCCTCCGATTCGGGCAGCGTCCCGTGGTGGCGGACGATGATGTCGGCCTGGTCGCGGGCGTCGGGGTCCAGGCAGCGCACCTCCGCGACCAGGCGCCTGGGGCCCGGGCGACCGTCGTCGGCCGGGAAGCGCCGGCAGGTCGCCGCGTCGCCCTCGAAGGCGACCTCGCTGCGCCAGGACGAGGTCGGGTGCCAATACGGCACCGGCACCGGCGGGGCGAACATGCGCGGGCCGGGGCCCGGGCGCTCGTCGAGCCGCAGCGTCCGATACAGGCCGGCCCTGATCCGCTGAGCCGGGCCCGGTTCCGGATCCGCCAGCGCCCGCGAGAAGCACTCGTCGAGCAGCGGCTCCGACTCGCACAGCCGCTCCACCTGCCCGAGCAGATCGCCCGCGGGGTCGAACGGCGGCGCGATGGAACCGAAGACCGCCAGCGGGGATTCGCGCGGCATCTCCTCGAAGCCGAAGGACGCCACGGCGGTCGGGATGCCGAGGGCGGCGCCGTAGAAGCCGAGCGAGCCGTGGTCCCCGATGACGCAGTCCGCGGCCAGCAGGGCGGCGCGCCAGCCCTCGCCCGGGTCGACCATGATCAGGCCGTTCTCCAGCTGGCGCCTGAAGAGGCTCTCCATGCCGCCGTGGACGGCGAGGATGTTCGGGTGGGGGACGAACGCCACCGCGTAGTCGTCCATCGGCAGCGCGGCGAGCAGCCGCTCGGGCAGCGACGGGTGGTGGGCGAACAGGGAGTGCTCCCGCCACGTCGAGGAGACCAGCACCAGCCGCCGCCGCGGGCCGACGCCGAGGGCGCGGCGGTACTCGCGGCGCATGCGGGCGCTGAGCCTGAGCCGCTCGAAGCACAGGTCGCCGGTGACCTCGGCGAACGGGAGCGCCTCGGGGCAGTCGACGCGGAGCCGCTCGACCGAGGCCGGTCCGGGCAGCGCGAGATAGGCGGGCAGGCGCCCGGTCTCGTCGCGGAGCTGGCCGCGGGCGAGCCCGGCGACGCCCTCGAAATGGGGAGTGAGGCGGTTGTGGCCCGCGCCGTGGGGGATCAGCGCGACATCGCAGCGGGCCTCGTGAAGAGTGCGGGTCGCACCGGAGGAGACCAGCAGCTCGGGCGGGTCGGCGGTGACGGTCTCCCAGCCTAGCCAGTCGATGTCGCGCTGGCGGCTGAAGCGCCTGCCACCGGTCTGGCGGTCGGTTTGGAACAGGGCGTACCTGATCAGGAGGCGGCGGTCGGCGGCGAGGAGGGGTTCGAGGTCGTAATAGAGCCGGTTGAGGGCTTGGAGGCTGCCGCCGGCGAAGACGATCCGGCGTTCGAACGCGGAAGTGCGGTCGTCGACCGGNCACCGGGTTCCGGGTTCCGGGTTCCGGGTTCCGGGTTCCGGGTTCCGGGTTCCGGGTTCCGGGTTCCGGGTTCCTTGGCGCATTATATTCCTGTTGGGCGGCGTAGCGGGTGAGGCTGGCGGTGTGTCGAGCAACGATCCTAGCGCTCGGAACAGCGAACGTCGAAAGCCTGCCGTGAACGGTGCGGCAGCCGTACCTCGACGAAGACGACGAGCCCGTGCGCCTTTCGAGGCCGCGCTGGGAGGCAACGGTGCCCGCCCGCTCACCGCGCCTGCGATCCGCCGCCAAGCAGATCCACTATGGAACACAATGGTCCGAGCGGACCCGGATTCCCACTGCTGGCGTCGGATCGGTCCGCGGCCCGGCACACGGACCGATCATGCCGCCGTGTCAGTCGTGATCGGGAAGCTCCCGGAAGTTCATCGTCTCCGCCTGGTAGACCTTGCCGGGCCCCTGTCCGTGGAAGTTGTTCTGGAACATGACGTGCTGCTGCGCCTGATTGACCTGGGTGAGCGTGATCGGCTGACCCGCGAGCCGGGTGAGCTGCTCGCGGAACGCCGTGTCGTCGGCGCAGACCGCGGCGATCGCCTTGGCGAGGTCCTCGACCTCGGCCGTGTCCGGCCTGGTCTCGGCGCGCTCGAGGATCGCTTTCCGCTCGGCGCGTCTGCTGAAGTAGTCCTTGACGTACTTGCCGGCCGCGACGATGCCGCCCGCGGTCTCCCCGGCGAGTTTCCCCGCCGCTGCGGTGGCGATGGCGGTGATGACTGGGTCCACGAGTCCTCCTTGTAGTCCGTATACAGCTTAGGCCGGTGGGCCTCGACGATGGGGCACCCGAGAGGCGAGGCCGCGTGGGAAGATCGGTGTCCGAACCGAGTTGGCTCGGGAGCGCCGATGAACAACAGTCCGATGTTCCACAACGACATCCGCGGCGGTGGGACCCTCTTTCAGGGCACGATCACCATCGAGCAGCATCAACCGGTCCCACTCGATCTGTTCGGCGATCCTTCCTATTGAACCGACCGGGCCGAACGGCTCGAGGACCTCATGGAATGGATGACGCTGCCCGAACCCGATCCACTGGTCATCAAGGGACCTGAGCACACCGGCAAGAGTGCCCTGGTCGGCGTGGCCGCCTGCCGCCGCCGGGACCGTTTCCCCCACGGCATGCTGCACAGCGAAACCGTCCCGGACCATGCCGAGGCCGTCCATGACCGAGCTTTTGTCCATGTCTACCAGCGAAATGACCATGGACAGGCATGTCAAGCGCCCGTAGGGTCGACTGCAAGTCATTCGAGTCGTCCGAAAATGTCCGAATCCCACGGCTCCGATTGACGACGCGACCGCCTCACGATCCCACCCGGCACTGCGATCGTGAACGACTGGCGCGTCCCCGGTTACCGGTGCTCCTGAAAGGAGCCCCGGCGACCGGGGACGTCCGTGTTCATAACCCGGCGGCGGTGACAGTGCTGCCTCCGCCTGCCCTGCTGCCGGGCGACATCGAGTGAGAGGCAAGACCATGACATTCACCGCCCGCAGATCGCCGCGCCGATGGGGACCACTCGTCGCCACGGCGTTGTTCGCGTTGGCCTTGGCCGCGCCCGCGTCTCCCGGATCCGCCGCCGTGGACGACTCGGCGCAGACGGAGCCCCGAGTCGCCGCCGACTCGACCATCGCCGACGGCCTCGAGGCGATGGTCTCGGACTACGAGACGCGTGTCCCCACGGAGTACACCACTGACTCCTGGACGCCCTTCGCCGAAGCTCTGACCACCGCGGCCGACGTCTCCGAGGACGATGCGGCGACCGAGGCCGAGGTCGCGGACGCGAAGACCGAGCTGCAGACCGCCGCCTCCGGGTTGGAGCCGCTCCAGTCGACGTTCGCGACGATCACCAACGACACCTTCTGGAACGACACCGACGGCAACCCCATCTACTCGCAAGGCGGCGGGGTCTTCAAGTTCGGCGACACCTACTACTGGTACGGCGTGCACTACACCGGTGCCGAGTACTACCGGGACAATCCGACGCGGAAGTACGACGGCGACGTCAGGTTCGTCTCGATCCCCGTCTACTCCTCACAGGACCTGGTGAACTGGACGTTCGAGAACGAGGTCGCCACGACCTCGACGAGCCTCGGAAGCCTGGGCGGCAACCTCGGCTCCGCCGGATGGGTGGGGCGCCTCGGCGTCGCGTACAACGAGAACACCGGCAAGTACGTCCTCCCGGTGCAGATGTGGCACCCCACGCACGACCACGGCGTGCTGTTCCTGCAAGGCGACTCGCCCACCGGCGATTTCACTTTCGGCAACTTCCAGCGCCAGGTCGTGAACTCGCCGACGACGGGCACCGGTGACCAGACCGTCTTCACCGACGAGGACGGCCAGGACTACCTGATCTTCTCCAACCGCGAGGGCCGCTCCCGCGCGTTCGTCTCCAAGCTCCGCTCGTCCGACTCGCTCTACGCGGAGCCGGCGGTCGAGATCGGCCGCCACGGTGACGGCCGCGAGGGCAACGCCATGTTCAAGCTCGACGGCGAGTACTTCATGTGCGCCTCGGACCTGCACGGCTGGAACACCTCGGTCAACTACTGCCTCGAGTCCACTCAGGGCAGCGTCCAGGGCGACTACTCGGACTACTTCACGATGCCGGGCACGGAGATGGACTACAGCCACGTGACCCAGACCGGGTTCTTCGTGACCGTCGAAGGGACCGAGCAGGACACGGTGCTCTACGCCGGGGACCGCTGGGCCGACTTCGCATGGAACGGCATCGGCTACAACCAGTGGGTGCCGATCACCGACGAGGGCGACGGGCCGCAGTTCCACTCGGTGAGCCAGTGGGAGTTCAACGCCACGACCGGTGAATGGCGCGTCGGGCCCGACAACAACTACATCCTCAATCCCGACGTCCAGGCCGACCGGATCATCGTCTCGAACGTGGTCGGGTGGTCCAGGACCGGTTCGGGCGGGGTGGGCAACGTCGAGGGCGGGGCGAACGGGAGTCGGTTCGCGCTGCACGTGAACAACGGATCCGGCGCCCGGCAGGAGATGGAGGTGCCCGCGGGCACCTACACACTCGGCCTGTACACCAAGGGCTCCGGCCAGGTGACCGTCACCGGCGCCGACGGCCGGGCGCACGTCCTCAACGTCCCGTCCTCGAGCGGCTGGACTGAGCGCGAACTCACCGGCATCGAGCTGCCGGCAGGGACCGCGACCGTCACCGTCGACGGCGGGAGCGGCAACCTCACCGCCGACCAGTTCTCGCTCGTCAGGCAGGGCGGAGAGGATCCCGATCCGGGGGACTCGACGCGCTATGAGGCCGAGAGCTCTCCGGCGGTCTGCTCGGGCACCATCGACGCCGACCACGCGGGCTTCTCCGGCAGCGGGTTCTGCAACGGTGACAACGCCGACAACGCCTATGCCGAGTTCACCGTGCAGGCGTCGGCCGCCGGGACGGCGACGCTGGACCTTCGGTTCGCCAACGGCAGCAGCGCTGCGAGGCCGGCCGACGTGATCGTGAACGGATCCACGGTGGAGACGGCCTCGCTCCCGACCACCGGTTCGTGGACGGGCTGGACCACTCAGACCGTCACCGTCCAACTGGACGCGGGCGCCAACACCATCCGATTGGACCCGACCACCGCGAACGGCCTGCCCAATATCGATTACCTCGATGTCGAACAGGCGAGCGGCTAGCCGCCACCGGAGACTGCGGTGAGGTGGATTCGCCTCCGCCTCACCGCAGCCTCCGGGATCAACCGGTCGAATCTTCCCAGAGCTCTCCAACATCGCGCCCGCCGCTGTTTCGTCCATGTCGTTCAGTGAAACGGCCATCGGCAGGTACATCGAGTACATGTCATCCGAGGCGATGCGAGTCCTCGTGTCCGAGGCCTTCCGGCCGTCCGCATTCCGTTGCGCGACGGCGGCACGATCCAGTTCGTGTGGGTCGGCGACCTCGACGGCGACGGCGCCTACGACTACGTGGTGGACCGCCAGACCTCCCCGCAGTCGATCGAGGCCTACTCGAGCGACGGCGAATTCCTACGGGAGGTCGACATGGGCCACAACAGCACGAACCAGAACAACATCGAGGGCGGCTCGTCCACGATCGACGTGGGCCACAACGACGGGGTCACCGTCTACGACTTCGACAGTGACGGCTTCGCCGAGGTCGCGGTCAGGATCGCCGACGGCGTCACCTTCGGCGACGGCGGCTTCAACCTCATGATGACGGCCTGGGGCTTCGACGGCGGCGACGTCTTCGGCGAGTGGCGCGAGGAGGTCGTGCTGCCGAACGGGGAGTACGACGAGCTGATCGTGTTCACCACCGACCGGCCGACCGACATCAGGTTGTACACCCTGGCGCACAACCCCGCCTACCGCAACGACATGACCGTCAAGGGCTACATGCAGTCCCACCACGTCGACTACTTCCTCGGCCATGACATGGACACCCCCGCCAGACCGGACATCACCTACTGATCGACTAGGACCGGAACGGCACGGGGACATGACGGCGCGGCGGGTCCGCCAAGCTCGCCGCGCCCGACGAAGGCATCCGGCCGCGGGGCCGGCCCGTCCTTCGCCGAGGCGCAGACCACCGGATGGCCGCGCCGTCCATGGCCCTTGCCGAAGCCCACGGCGTCGGCCTCCGCGAAGTCCCGGACCCGCCGCCACGACGAGCCGCCGTCGGTCGAGCGCCACATCCGGCGCCTGCCACTGCGCTGCGCGCACGACCGCGGTGCCTGATCGGAGTGCTCGTCAGGCTCGTGAGCCGTCGATTTCCAGATGTTCGCATGATCGCTCCAAGTGCGGAATCGGTTTCTAGAGGGTCTGCAGGCTCCACTGTTGGCTGGTGCCGCTCGAGCAGTCGTGTTGCCGCAGCCGGGTGCCGTTCGCGGTCGAGGAGTCGATCACGTCGAGGCACTTGCCCGAGTGCCGCGCCACGAGCTGGATATGGCCGCCGCCGACGTCTCGAAGCTCCCACTGCTGGTTGGTGCCGCCGTTGCACGTCCACTGGATGACCCTGGCGTCGTCGGCCGTCGAGGCGCCGTCGACGTCGAGGCACCTGCCGGAATGCCGGGAGACGATCTGGACGTGGCCGCCGCCGACGTCGCGGAGCTCCCATTGCTGGTTGGGTCCGCCGTGGCAGTCCCACTGGATGATCTCGGCCCCGTTCTCGGTCGAGCCGCCGACCACGTCCATGCATCTGCCCGAATTCCGGTTCGCGATGTCCGAGACCCGGCTCCCGCCGCCTTGTCCTGTCGCCCAGTCCAGCACCTCGATCCGGCTGCCGCCGTATCGGGGGGCGAAGACCGAGACGACGTCGTGGACGGCGAGCCGGGTGTGGTCGAGCAGCGGGTCGGAGTAGTACTCCACGCTCGAGGTGTAGCGGATGGCCCAATCGGTCCAACCGGACGACTGCGAGGCGGTGTAGACGCTCAGTCTCCTGGTGGCCGAGTTGCCACTGGCGATGTACAGATTGTCGCCGGAGTCGACGCCGATGTCGGCGCGGGTCATGACACCCGTATACGTCAGCACTTGGCGGTTCCACTCCTTGCTGGGCTTGTCGCGCCAGTAGTGGACCAGCACGGACTTCCTCCGCGCGTTGTCGAAGTCGCCGTCGTTCGACGACGAGGGCGGCATGTGCGAGGCGAGCACATGGACGTTGCCCGCGCTGTCGACCACTTGCGACTCCTGGTTCATGAGCCCCCGGTTCTGTCCGATGTCGACGACGCGCAGTCCGGAGTCGTCGGCGATGAGCGGATCCGAGCCGGTCGTCGCCACCACGTTGCCGTCGTTGTCGCGCCAGGTGCGGCCCTGGTCCTTGCTGTAGGCGTAGTAGATGTCGTGGTTGGTGCTGGCGTTCGGCGTCTCGCGCACCGTCCAGGTGGCGTGCAGCAGGTCGCTGTCGTCGAGCCCGGTGTCGTCGTATTCGATGCCGAAGAGATAGGCGTTGTTGTCGGCGTCGGTCCCGTTGAGGAACTCGCCCAGGTACGTCCAGGCGCCGTTCCGGTACTCGAAGAGCACCAGGTCGCCCGAGCCGCTGGCGCCCGTGCGGATGCTCATCTGCAGCACGCCGTCCGGGGAGCGGAAGAACCGCGGGTAGGTCGCCTGCGACAGGCGCTGTCCGGCAAGGCTGTTCGACACGGCGCCGAAGCTCGCCGCCGACCAGTCCGCGGTCGACGGTGAGGTCGCCATCCCCGCGATCGACTTGCGGTACTTCAAGGCCGAGTTGTGCATGTCGAAGGAGAGGTGGATCGTGCCGTCCTGACCGGAGATGCCGATCGAGATCGTGTTGTGCGAGTCGGTCGAGGTGGTCCGGTAGTCGGTCAGGCGCACGGTCTGCCACGAGTTCGCCGTGACCGCGCGGCGGGCCAGGTTGACGTAGCCGTCCTGGTCCCACCAGGCCGTGTACTGCCAGTCGTCGAATGTGGTGATGCCGTCCTGTTGGAACGATTCGCCGTTCATGTAGCCGGTGTACGTCAACGCCGTGCGACCGTCGGTGGTGAGCGTGGTGACGCTCGGCGGTCCGAGCGACGGAGCGGCCGCCGACGCGGGAACCGCGACGAAGGCGAGCAATGCCGTCAACGCGGCGACGAGCATCCCGTGCAAGACTCTGATTCGATCCATTGTAGACCTCCTTGTCGATCTGTTCCTCGATGCGTGATTCGCGCGGCGTTGGTTCTCGCCGCTTGAGCGGTCCTCAGCCGGGGCCGGGTGCCGTCGACGGTCCTGCGGTTGCGGTTCAGCGTCGTGGTCGCGGGCTTCTCCGCGAGTGCGGTGCGGAAGTGCGGAGTGCGAGGCGGACCCTGACGGCTCCGCCTCGCTCCACCGCAGGACCCCCGGCGCACCGGCACATGCACCTGGGCCTGTGGGTGGTCATGGGGTGTGGATGTCGGGCCAGGGGTAGTCGGTGACGTCCGAGCCGATGTAGAAGCTCGGATGCGGCGGCTGGTTGTAGCCGGTGTTCTGCCACGCGATCGCGACCCGGTACTGGATGTCGTGCATCAGCGTCGGGATGCGCAGATCGGTCTCGTACGGCGTGGCGTAGATCCGCAGGGCCGAGGAGTTCGAGGTCTTCCAGATGACTTCCTCGCGCCAGTCGCCGAACAGGTCGACCGACAGCGCCGGCGTCGACTTGGAGCCGTTGTTCGAGGTCACTCCCGAGCCGTCCAGGAGCGTCTGGGCGGGGGAGTAGTTGCTGATGCGGGTGCCGTCGAGCAGCTCGCGCTCCCCGTCGCCGTCCCACCAGCACAGGAAGTTGGTCGAGCTCGGCTTCGACCCGATGTTCGAGCCCGAGGCGTTCCGCAGGCCGCTGACCAGGGATGACCAGTACTCCGAACCCGAGTTGCCCGCGTAGACGTTGGCGCCCACGCCGCGGCCGTTGTCGTCGTCGGCCACGGGGGTCTGCATGATGATCGACCCGGTGTCGCCGTCGACCAGGCGGGTCGAGGGCATGCTGGGCCACTCGCCGGGCATGAAGACCTCCTGTCCGGGGTTGCCGGGCACGTGGTCGGTCACGTGCAGCGCGTCGCCGTGGCCCATGCGGGTGTTCCACAGCGGCTGCCCGTCCGAGCCGACGGCCATGGCGCCGTAGACGATGTCCTGGCGGCCGTCGCCGTCCAGGTCGGCGATCGAGAGATTGTGATTGCCCTGGCCCTCGTACTGGCTGCCCTCGTCGTCGGAGTCGAAGACCCAGCGGGTGGTCAGGTCGGTGCCGTTCCAGTCCACGGCCCAGATCACGCTTCGCGTGTAGTAGCCGCGCGCGAAGATCATCGAGGGGGTCTCCCCGTCGAGGTAGGCCGTGCCGGCGAGGAACCGGTCGACGCGGTTGCCGTAGTCGTCGCCCCAGTCCGAGACCCTGCCGCGGGCCGGCTGGTAGTTCACGGTGTCCATCGCGGCGCCGGTGGGCCCGTTGAAGATGGTCAGGAACTCCGGGCCGGCGAGGATGCGGCCGTTCGAGTCGCGGTAGTCGGCGTTCGCATCGCCGATGACCGTGCCGTTGGCGTCGCGGGTGCCGTCGGCGGTCTTGACCGCGAGTTCGGCGGCGCCGTCGCCGTCGTAGTCGTACACCTGGTATTGCGTGTAGTGCGCCCCGGCCCGGATGTTGCGGCCCAGGTCGATGCGCCACAGCCGTTCGCCGTTGAGGCGGTAGGCGTCGAGGTAGACGTTCCCGGTGTAGCCCTCGTGGACGTTGTCGTGCGCGTTGGTCGGGTCCCACTTGACGATCAGCTCGTAGGTGCCGTCGCCGTCGAGGTCGGCCGCGGAGGTGTCGTTGGCCTCGTAGCTGTACGACCCCGAGGGATTGCTGCCGCCGGCGGGGCGCTGGATCGGGACGTCGAAGTAGCCGCTGGAGTTGAACCGCGCCTCGGTGCCCGCCTCGGCTCCTTCGTTTCCGTCGGTGACGGCCCGGACGGTGTACTGCGAGCCCGCGGACCCGCCGGTGTCGAGGTAGTTGGTGGCGCCGGTGATCGGCGAGCCGTTGAGCAGAGCACCGTCCTTGTAGACGTTGAAGGCCGTGTCCGGATCGTCGGTGCCCAGCAGGCGCCAGCTGACGAGGTTGCCTTCGCCCGAAGGCACCACGGTCACGCCGCGCGTCAGCGCCTCGGCCTCGTAGCGGCCGTCGCCGCCTTCACCGGGGTCGCCGGGATCGCCGGTGGTCGGGGGATCGGTGGGGTCGCCGCCGTCGACGCGGATGAGCTGGAACTGCTGGTTCGTGCCGCCGTTGGGCGTGTACTGGCTGATCCGGGTGCCCGCGGTGGTCGACTTCTCCCACACGTCGAGCGCCTTGCCGGAGAAGCGGCTCACGAACGTGGCGTAGCCGCCCGACTCCTGGACCTCCCATTGCTGGTTGGTGCCGTTCTGGTCGGTGTACTGCGCGATGGTGGCGCCGTTGTCGGGGTTCTGCTCCCAGACGTCGAGCACCAGGTTCGAGTGCCGTGCCTGGATGCGGTAGTAGCCGCCGCCGGCGTCGAGGAACCGGAACTGCTGGCTGTGCGCGTCCGTGCGGTCGGACTGGACGAGCTCGGCACCGGTGCTGGCAGAGGCGCCTTCGATCTCGAAGACCAGGCCCGAGGAACGCGACTGGATGACATACCAGGCGGTGGTGTCGGGGGCGGCCGAGGCGCCGAACGGTGAGAAGAAGAGGAAGGTCACGGCCACCACGAGGGCCGCTGCTAGGGCCGACAGCGTGTGCAGCCGTCGGGTGGGGGAAAGGCGCATTGATCGCTCCATGCGTAGTGGGTTATGGATCGCCCGACCGTGACGGCGTCGGCACTGGATGCCGGGAGGCCGTGCGCCGCCGTCGCCGGATGGGATTGAATCGTTGTAGCGACGTGGTCGCGGGTCAGACGGCTTGCCGTGTGAAGCGCTGGTTGTCGTTGCCGGTGTAGGTGTATTGGGAGATCCGGGCGCCGTCTGCGGTCGAGTGCTCCCACACGTCCATGGCCAGACCCGAGGCTCTGTTGATGAGGCTGACGGTGCCGCCGCCGTGCTCGACGATGCGCCATTGCTGGCTCGCGGCGTCGGATTCGGGCTGCTGGGTGATGTCGGCGCCGCTGGTGTTGCTCGCCACCTGCAGGACCATGCCGGAGTGGCGGGCTTTGATCCGGTAGTGGTCGTCGCCGACGTCGATGAACTCGAACTGCTGGTTGGTCCGGCTGGTCGGTGACCACTGGATCAGCCCCGCCCCGGCCGCGGTGGAGATCGCGTCGATGTCGGCGTACTTGCCGCTGTGCCGGGCGGTCAGGCGGTAGAGGCCGGTGGGTTCGGATGGTCCTTCGCCCAGTTCGGCCTCCCATCGGGTGTTCGAACCGGCGGCGTCGGCCGGGAGGCGGTCGCGGGCGGCGGTGTCGCCGTACATGCTCCAGCGCGCCCAGTCCACGACCGTGTTGGGGAAGCGGTCGTCGCCCCAGAAGCTGGTGTGGCTGCCGCCGACGAAGGTGAGGAACGCCTTGGGCCAGGTGATCTCGTTGTAGGCCTGGCGGGCCGAGTCGTACTGCGTGAGGTCGTCGCGGTCGCCGTGGACGAACACGACCTTGGCCGTGATCGAGGTGGCGGGGGTGCCCATGTCCTCGCACGACTGCGGGTTGGCCGAGACGATGCGGCTGTCGGGCCAGGCCGTCAGCAGGCCGTGGGTGGTCATGCCGCCCAGGGAGTGGCCCGAGACGCCCACGCCGATCTCGGTGTCGATGTGCCCGGCGAGCGGTCCGCTCGCGTTGAGGGCGAGGGTCTGCGTGATGATCTCGGAGACGTCCTTCGACGGCTCGCCGCTGTAGACTTCGCCGGCGCCGTCGTAGCTGAAGTGGGGGGCGGGGACGATGAAGCCCGCCGCGGCCAGTGGTCGGATGAAGAACAGGGAGTTCTGGGGGCTGCTGCCCCAGCCGTGGGTGTAGTTGTAGACGGGGAAGACGCCGTCGGCGACCGGGGCGTCGGTGACCGGGTTCCCGCCGGGGGATCCGGTGGCCGGGTAGTAGACGTAGGTGGTGCACGGGCGCGAGCCCCGGTACCAGTCATACCGGCGCACGCCCACGGCGAAGGGGTCGGCTGGGGCGGGGTCGGCGAGGGCCTGGCCGGCGCCGAGCAGGGAGGCGCCCACTCCCAGCGCGCCGGCCGCACCGAGGCCGAGGAAGGTCCGTCGTTGCATTGACATGGTGGCTCCTTGTGTAAGAGACGTGAGAGGTGTGAACCGTTCGTATGACAGGCGGCTCACGGTGGTGAACTCGTCGAGTGGCCTTCGGATCGAGCGGCGGGCCGTCCCAGCCTTGAAATCGATCCCAGCCCGGAGGGGCTCCCGCGCGGCCGTGAAGCCGCATGGACCGGTGCCGCATCCGCGCTTGCGGCGAAGTGGCCGTTGGCGCCGCACGCCCGTCCTGTAGGGCCGACGGCGGCATTCACGCGCCTGGGAGTGTCGTCCCATCGGCGGGTTCGCCTGTGCCTCAGCCCCGCGGAAATCGCGTGCCGGGCTTCAGGGCGCTGGCGGTCGGGCCACTGGATCGCGGGTCCGGAGGCCGGTCGGCGCCCTTCCTTCCCGTCGGCTGTGTTCGGCTCCGGCTGTGAACGATCCCATTAAAATGAAGTATAGCCATACGTCAATATACAGTCAAGATGTTCCGCCTCGGCTTCTCGCGAGGCTGTGAACGATTATCGTCGGAGGCGCCGCCTGTTCAGGCGGACTCGCGGATGATCAGTTCGGTCGGCAGGACGACGGGCTCGACCGGCTCGTCGTCGAGCAGGGCGGTGAGGAGCCGGACCGTCTCCTCGGCGACCGTCGCCAGCGGCTGGCGCACCGTCGTCAGCATCGGCCTGGTGGCGGTGGCGACGGCCGAGTCGTCGAAGCCGCCCACGGCCACGTCGTCGGGCACCCGGCGGCCCGCGGTGTGGAGGACCTGGAGCGCTCCGGCGGCCATGAGGTCCGAGGCGACGAAGACCGCGTCGAGGTCGGGGACGGTCTCCAGCAGCCGCCGCATGGCCGCCTCGCCGCCGGCTTGGCTGTAATCGCTGTGGACGACCATCTGCTTGGTGGCCCTGCGGCCCAGGACGCTGGTGAAGCCTTCGAGGCGGAGCGAGCCGCCGGGCGTGTCGAGCGGGCCGGTGATCATGCCGATCCTGCGGCGCCCCCGCGCCACCAGGTATTCGGTCATGGCGCGGGCGCCGCCGCGGTCGTCGGCCGCGGCGTAGGGGATGACCGATTCGCGGCCCAGCACGGCGCCGCAGGCGACGGCGGGCACGTCCGAGCGCTCGATGGCCTCCAGGAGCGGGTCGCCGGAGTGAGTCGAGATGAGCAGGGCGCCGTCGGCGTGGCCGCCGCGCAGGTAGCGGGCCACGCGGTCGCGGCCGCCGTCGTCGCCGGCGACCATGAGCACCAGCGACATGTCGCGCTCGGCCAGTTGGTTCGTGGCCACGCGCATGAGCACGCTGAAGTTCGGGTCCTCGAACAGCCGCTCCTGCGGTTCGGACAGGACCATGACGATCGAGCCGGTGCGGTTGGTCTTGAGGCTGCGGGCGGCGCGGTTGACGACGTAGCCGGTCTCGGCCACGGCCCTGCGCACCGCCGTCTCGGCCGCCAGCGAGACGTTCCCCTTCTCGTTGAGGACGCGCGAGACCGTGCCGCGCGAGACACCCGAGGCCGCCGCGACATCGTTGATCGTCGGTCGTTTCCGTGCCA
>NZ_ATYW01000010.1 GCF_000427885.1 Glycomyces tenuis DSM 44171 | reverse complement strand
CCCCGCGCACCGAGGACGACGAAGGGGTGTGGGTCTCGGCCGCGGCGTGCATGCGCAACTACCTGATCCTGCGCGAGAAGGTGCGGGCGTTCCGGGCCGATGCGGCGGTGCAGGAGGCATTGAAGGCCGCGCGGGTCGACCAGCTCGCGATCCCGACCCTGGCCGCAGGGGAGACCTGGGCCGAGGTCAAGGACGTCGAGGTCGACATCGACGGCCTCGCCGCCAAGGGCATGGCCTTCGAAGCGCTCGACCAACTCGCCCTCGAACACCTCTACGGCGTCCGCTGACAACCTGTCCCATCGAACGGCATGACGGCCTTGGAGCGCTCGCTCCAAGGCCGTCATGCCGTAAAGCGGCGCTCAACTGAAACCGGGACTGACGACCGGCAGGCCGTGCGCCGCCGCCACTTCGATCAGCCGTTTGTCATAGGTCACGAATGCCTCAAGCGCAGAGGACATCTCAAGGGCGGCGGCGAGATGGGGCGCATCGAGTGAACGCAGCCTGGGCGCGGCGGTGGGGCGCCCTGCCGAGTCGCACAGCCCCGGGGCGAGCCTGATCAGTGCCGTGTGGTCGGATCCAGAGCTCCGCACGGTGGCAGTCGTCTTCGGAGACCTCGACGGCCTGGAGCGTTCGGCGCAGCTCAGTACGCGTGAGATCGGAAGTGACCGGGCGGCCGCTGGGGTGCGCGGCCAGCCATTCGTCGAAGGACACCGAGTGATCCTCTTTCCGGAAGAGCTTTACCGCCGCGCTGGTGTCGATGTAGGTCCAGCGGATCACCGATCGTCCTCCGCTTCTCGGAGTTCCAGGAGAGCCTCGGTCAGCGACGGCCCGTCGGTACTGCGAGACTCCGGCGAGAACTCCTGGAGCATGTCCGCGTCGGTGTCGGGCTCGGTGAGCGCTCGCGGGACGAGGACGCCTGCCGCGATGGCGGCGTTGATCTGCTCCTCCGCCGGATCGGGCGGAAGGATCCGGGCGATGGTGCGGCCGTGTTTGGTGACGTAGATCTGCCCGTTAGCCTCGACTTTCTCGAGCACGTCACTGGTGTGGCGTTGCAGCTCTCGAATGGTCACCCGCTTGGTGGTGGCCTCGGGAGTCTCGGTTGTGTGGTCTGTTTCCACAAGAACCATGTTAGGAGAATGTCAGACTTATCACCAGGGAAAATGACGACACGCCGCGGGTGACTGTCGGGTAGCTGACGCTTTAAACGGCCACGGCCGCCGTCCGGCTCGACCGACGGCAGGGCCCGGGACGGTCCGTCCCGGGCCCTGCCGTTACCCCACACCCATCATTCAGACGAAGCAATGTCCCTTCGCTCGTGTCACCCCTCAGAGAGAAAGTTTTGGAGAGCGAATGTCGAGCCGGTGCCTGCCCTCGTTCGCTCTTGACGGGAACACTACGAACGCAGGGTCTGTATTCCAGGCGAAAACCATCAGAGGTTCATTGGAACCGGATGGGAGAGCCGAGGGCCGCACTTCGGCTCAAGACGCGCCCGCGGTGAAGGCCGATCCGACCTCGTCGAGATGCCCGGCCCACCAGCGGATGAGGCGCTCTCGGGGCTCCAGCAGATAGTCGCAGTTGAAGACCGCGCGGTCGTAGTGCAGCCCGAAAATCCAGAAGCCGGTGAGATGGTGCCACCACAGTCGGTGCGCCGCATCGGCCATGGCGCTCGCACTGATCGCGATGACGCCGCGGTAGCCCTTCATGAACACCGCGACCCGTTCCAAATCCATCCGTCCGTCGTCGGACTTGAAGTGCAGGACGGCGGCCCGGGCCACCTCCTCACCGAACGGGCGCACCTGCAGGCGGTCCCAGTCGAGGATGCCCGCGACGCGACCGCCGTGCCACAGCAGATTGGTGCTGTGGAAGTCGCCGTGGACCCACCCCGAAAGGCGGTCCGCGACGGCACCGTTTGGCCGCGATCCGCCGTGGGCGTCGAGCAGGACGCGGCGCTGCCGCAAGGCCTCGACCGCCGCCTCGTCGAAGGCGCTTTGAGACTCTCGGCGCTCGATCACGTCCAGGAACCGTTCGAGCTTGGCGCGGGCCTCGGAAGCGGTGACCGCCGGAAACGAGACGGGCTCGTCCCGCGGCAAGCCGAGTGAAGGCTCGTTGAGCTGCAAGTGAAGCCGCCCAAGCAGTGCGCCCAGGTCCTCGACCTGCCCCATGGTCAGCTCCGTACCGGGTATGCGGGCTCCCTCGAGCCAGGGCATGAGGTAGAAGGCCCGGCCGCCGTGCTCGACCACCGGATCGCCGTCGGCGGCGGTGACCGCAATGGGGACCGGCAGACCGGCCGCCGCCAAGGGCGCGAGGACCGCGAGGTTCCTGCGGGCCGTGGCCGCGGTGACATCCCTGAGCTCCTTGAGTGCGAACGGCCCCTCGCCGGTGTCGATCCGCCAGTTCCGGTTCATCAGACCTTCGGAGAGGTACCGGCTCTCGCAGTCCGGGCCCAGCCCGAAGGCGCGGAACACCCTCGGAAATTCCGGTGAAGTCTCCATCGCGACATCGCCTGCCTAGTACCAGGCCCAGATGGAGACGTCGAACTCTATCCACAACCAGTCGGACGAGGTCTCCGGTTCGACCGAGGTGACCTCGGCGAGCACGATCTGCTCGTAATCGGTGTAGAGGCACAGGACCATGCCGGTCTCGAACGAGGATTCCTCGGGTGCCCAGGTGTCGATGCCCCAGTCCAGCTCCGGGTAGTCGGCGTCGATCTCGTTCCAGCACTCCGCGGCAGTGAGCCAGGAGTCGTAGAAGGCGCCGTACGCGGTCGGGGAGGTGTACAGGTAGTTGGTGGAGCCGGACTGCGCCTCCATGTCGGTGCCGGTGCACGGGTCCCAGACCAGGTCCGTGTAGCTCGCGATGGATTCGCTGGTAGGGCGCTCCACGTAGATCGAGCCGCCGTCGATGTCGTCGAAGTCGACCATCTTGTACTCGCACGTGTCGCTGTCATCGGTGGAGAACCCGAAGCCGATGCCGAGCCCGCTGTGCTCCTCGTTCCACTGCGGGGCGGCCTCTTCGGTCTCCTCCTCGACCTCGTATGCGTCGGTGGTCTCCTCCTCGGTCCAGGCGTCCTCCTCTTCGGCAGTGGTCTCGGATTCCGTCGGGTCGTCGATGGTGCCCGTCGGGTCGCTCTCGTCATTGAGCATGGGCCACGCGATCGCCGCGATGATGCCGAGGCATATGAGGACGGCGACCGTCGTGGCGGCCGAGGAGCGGGGGGCGGTGGTCGGCCGCACCGGAGGCGGTGCGATCGGTCGAACGGCCGGGCCCGTGCCCGCCGCCCGCGCGTCCCGCCCCGGGGCCCCGCCGCCCGCGTCCCCCGGACTCCCCGCGGGCGGAGTCGGCGGCGGTGCCGCGGGAGGCGCGCTCACCCAGGTGGCTCGGTTCGGGTCGGTGACCATGGTCTGGCCGGTGTCGATGAGGGTGGTGTCCTCCCCGGCGCTGTCCAGAAGGCTCGCGAGTTCGCGGTGCTGCCGGTCCGCCATGGCCGACACGGCCTCGGGCCACGGCCGGGAACTCGGCGCGACCGGCCCGATGAGCGCCAGCACCTCGGCCGGGCTCGGCCGTTCGGCGGCTTCGCGGACCAGGCACCGCTCCGCGACCCGGCGGACCCGTTCGGGCACCCCGGCCAGGTCGGGTTCGGCGCGGACCACGTTGTTCAAGGTGCGCAGGGTGGAGGCGGCCGCGAACGGGCTGGACCCGGTGCAGGCCATGACGAGCACCGAGCCGAGCGAGAACATGTCCGAGGCGGCCGTGAGCGGCTCGGAGTCCGCCTGCTCGGGGGACATGAACCCCGGCGTGCCGACGACGCCGCCGGTGCGCGTGAGGTCGGTGCCGGTGCGGTCGGCGGCCCGAGCGATGCCGAAGTCGATGACGCGCGGCCCGTCGGCGGCCAGGATCACGTTTCCGGGCTTGAGGTCCCGGTGGATCACGCCGGCACGGTGAACGGACGCCAGGGCCGAGGCGAGCCCGGCCGCCAGGCGCAGGACCGTCTCTTCGGGAAGCGGACCGGCGGCGTCGACCGCCGATCGCAGGGTCGGCCCGGGGAGGAACTCGGAGGCGAGCCAGGGGACCGGGTCGTCGGGGCCGGCGTCGAGCACCGCGGCGGTGTAGGCCCCCGACACCCGCTGCGAGGCGGTCACCTCGCGGCGGAACCGGGCCCGGAACTCGTCGTCCTCGGTCAGCCACTCGCGGATCAACTTGACGGCGACCGGCCGCCCGTCCGGGCCGATGCCGAGCAGCACCCGCCCCATCGCGCCGCGGCCCAGCTCGGCGATGACCCGGTAGGGGCCGACCGATCTGGGCTCGTTGGGCGGCAAGGGCTGCATGGGGCCTCCGGGAGTGAGGGTTTCGGGGCGATTCCGGATCGGGTGATGGAGGCCATGGTATGGCCCCGCTTCCATATCGCGTCGCGGTGGGGCGGCGAACGCTTTGGCGCGCAAGCGCTCAGCTTCGCGAGTCGGTCACTCCACCGGGAGCGTCGGCCGCGGCGGGTCGTCGAGGCTCCCCAGTTCGCGCTGCCAGATGCCCACGTCGTGCCAGGCGCCGTGCTTGTAGCCCGCGTCGCGGATGGTGCCGACCCGCTCGAACCCGGAGGCGGCGTGCAAGGCCTCACTGCCCGGGTTCGGGCGCGTCACCTGCGCCATCACGCTGCGGAAACCCTGCTGCTCGAGGCGCTTGAACAGCTCGTCGTAGAGGAGCGAGCCGATCCGTTTCCCGCGGTGGCCGTCGGCGACGTACACCGTCGCCTCCGCGGTCCAGGCGTAGGCGTCCCGCGGGTTCCACGGCCCGGCGTAGGCCAGCCCGGCCACCTCGCCGCCGGATTCGGCCACCAGCCACGGGTACCGCTCGGAATGGGTCTCGAGCAGCGCCGTCCACTCATCGACGCGGTACGGCTCGGTCCGGAAGTTCGACGTGCTGTGCGCGATGTAGTGGTTGATGATCGCGCAGACGGCGGGCACGTCCTCGGGCCGGGCGATGCGCACGGTGACAGCCTCGGTGTTGCTCATGAGGAGCAAGCTTAGCGGGGCAAACGCCTGCCCGCCCGCGTCACCAGATCGTGCTGGGCCGCCACGCCACGAGCGCCGGGCGCAGCCCGCCGGTGGCCCGGAAGTCCTCGACCGCGCGAGCCAGCGTGCTCAGGGCGAGGTGGGAGTCCGAAGGGAAGACGCTGGCGGAGTCCGTGTCGCGGTAGAGCTTGACCTCGGGGTGATGCTCGACCGAGGAGTAGGAGACCCAGGCGCCCGGCCCGTAGTCCTCGCCGCCGGGGCCGTAGTAGGCCAGGGCGCCGATCTCCTTCACCGGGTCGATGGCCATCTTGAGCCCGTGGTCGGGGCGGCCGCCCGGCTCGTACCCGGGCCGGTCGCGCACGAGTACGGTGGGGACCTGCGCCAGCTCGGTGGCCATGATGGTCGCGATGGCGGCGGCGACGCCGTCGGGGTCGCACGCGAGCAGGATCTGCGGGCCTTTGCCGGTCTTCTGGAGCCTGAACTCGGCGCAATAGCTCGCGATGTGGGCGTTCGTCGGTCCAGTGCTCATCGGCGGTTCTCCTTCCTCGAGCGTGGCGATCGGCGCGAGGGAGTGGGGATCAAGTCGGACAACCATGGCGGACACCGCACCTCACCGTCTCTGGGTTTGGAGACGACAGTACGTGCGCCAACGGTCCATATGAGCGATGAGTCGGGAAATTGACACTTATGCGCAGATTCGTTGCGGCAACCTGTCGATGCAAATAGCAGATTCCAATAGGGAGCGTCTCGGCATCGGCGAGTGCCGAGAATGATCGTCATCACCATTGCGCGCCTTGCGCTTCATTCCAGTCTCGTCGAAAGGCGACTCGAGGCGAACCGCCAGAGCGCGCACTCGGCCCCTCACTCATTGTCCGATTGACGACACGGCCGCGAATCGTCCTCGGCGAATCACTGCGGCGGTGGCTTCGACCTACCGCTGAACGCCCTTCAGGCAAGATTGGAGCATGCGTGTAGACCTGCTCGGCCCCCTCCGCGTCACCGACGACGCAGGAGCAGAGGTCGCCGTGCCCGCGGGACGACAGCGCGCCCTGCTCACCCGCCTCGCCCTCGAGCCCGGCCGGCTCGTCGCCGCCTCCGCCCTCGCCGACGCCCTCTGGCCGGGCGAAGCGCCCGCCAACACCCCCGGCGCGCTCCAGACCCAGGTCTCGCGCCTCAGGCGCCTGATCGGCGACCGCCTCCGCTCCGACTCCGGCGGCTACCGCCTCACCGGCGCCGTCACTGACATCGCCGACTTCGAGCGGCTCGCGGCCGAAGCCGAGGCGGCCTCCCGGAGCGGCGCCGCCGCCACCGCCAGGCGCCACTGCGAGCAGGCCCTCGCGCTGTGGCGCGGCCCCGCGCTGACCGACACCGCCGAATCCGGCTTCGCCGACGCCGAGATCACCAGACTCACCGCCCGCCGCGAGGCCGTCGCCTCCATCCTCGTGGAGGCCCGCCTCGAACTCGAGGGCGCGGAGTCCGTCCTCGCCGAACTCGCGGCCCGTCACGCCGCCGACCCGCTCTCCGAGAGCGACGCCGGACGCTACATGCGCGCGCTGGCCGCCGGAGGCCGCCAGGCCGAGGCGCTGGCCGTGTACGAGAAGACCCGCTCCCGCCTCGCCGACGAGCTCGGCGTCGACCCCTCGCCCGCCCTGACCGCCGCCCACCTGGACGTCCTGCGCGGCGTCGACGCCGCACCGGCCCCGCCGCACGAGAGCCGCCTCCCCGAGCCGCTCACCGCCTGCATCGGGCGCGAACGCGACCTCGCCGCCGTCCTCGCGCAGATCGAATCCGGTCGGCTCGTCACCCTCACCGGCCCCGGCGGCACGGGCAAGACCCGGCTCGCCCTCGAGGCCGCCCACCGGGCCGAGGACCGCGGCGAGACGGTCCGGCTCGTCGAACTGGCGCCGCTCGGCGACTCGCACCAGCTCCCCGAGCTGGTCTACGAATCGCTGCGGATCGGCGAGTCGCTCCTCTCCCGCCGCCCCGACGACGCCCGCGACCGGCTCGTCGAAGCGCTGCGCAACCGCGAGCTGCTCCTCGTCGTCGATAACTGCGAGCACCTCATCGGGCCGGTCGCCGAGCTCATCGCCCACCTGCTGGCCCGCGTCCCCGGGCTGCGCGTGCTCGGCACCAGCCGCGAGGCCCTCGGCATCACCGGCGAGACGGTGTACCCGCTGGGCCCCCTCGCCCTTCCGGAGGCCGAGGCGGACGCCGCGGAGCTGGAGGCGTCCTCGGCGGTCCGTCTGTTCACCGACCGAGCCCGCCGGTCCGACCCGTCATTCGAGCTCACCGACGCGAACGCCGCGCTGGTCGTCCGCACCTGCGCCGCTCTCGACGGCCTGCCGCTCGCCATCGAACTCGCCGCCGCCCAGCTGCGCTCCATGACGCTCGACGACCTCGCCGCCCGCCTCGACGACCGGTTCAACCTCCTCACCAGGGGCGACCGCACCGCCGCCCCCAGGCAGCGCACGCTCCGCGGCGTGGTCGACTGGAGCTGGGACCTGCTCGAGCCCGAGGAGCGAAGCGTCCTGGCCCGCCTCTCGGTGTTCAACGGCGGAGCGGACCTCGCGGCGGTCGTCGAAGTGTGCTCGACCTCGGTCGACGTGGTCGCCGGGCTCGTCGACAAGTCGCTCGTCCAGCGGCTCCCCTCCGGCCGGTACCGGCTGCTCGAGACCGTCCGCGAGTACGCCGCCGAGCGCCTCGCCGAGGCCGGGGAGACCGCTGAGATGTACCTCGCCCACTGCGAGCACTACGCCGAGCGCGCCGTCGAGGCCGGACCGCATTTCGCGGCGGTCGAGCAGGTCGAATGGCTCGAACGCCTCGGCGTCGAGCACGGCAACGTGACCGCCGCCATCCGCCGCATGATCGCCGCGGGGAACGCCGCCGCCGCGCACCGCATCATGGCCCCCCTCGCCTGGTACTGGTGGATGCGCGGCTACCGCAAGGAAGGCCAGGAACTGGCGTTCCAGGTGCGCGCCATGGAAGGGGAGGTCGACCCCATGGACCGGGCCCTGGTCTGCATGTCGGGCACCTGGGGCCTGTGGGCCGGGGAGCTCGACCCGTCCGACATCACCGCGGGTTGGGAGGAGGCCGTGAGACTCGCCGAGGAGCACGACCTGTTCGAGGCCTTCCCGACGCTGAAGTTGGCCCCCGCGCTGCTGGGCGTCCTCGCGAGCGACGAGGAGGCCGTGCGCCGCACCCTCGACGGGCTCGACGGGGAAGGCCCGGAGGAACTCCAGGCCAGGGGCATGGCCCTGCTGTTCTGCTCCGGCTTCTCCGAGCGGGCCGGTGACCTCGACCGCTCGGCGGCCGAGCTGACCGAGTGCAACGCCATCTTCGAGGCGCTCGGGGAGCGCTTCGGCCTCCTGATGTCGCTCCAGGGCCTGGCGGGGCTCAGCGAGCGGAACGGCGACTACGACGAGGCCCGCCGCCTGCTGTCCCGCGCGCTGCGGATCGAGTCCGAGCTCGGCGCCGACCTCGCCGACTCGGTCATCGCCGAGGGCCTGTGGCGCCTCGACGCGGCGCACGGCGACGACCCGGAGGCCACACTCGCCTTCCTTCGAGGCGAGCAGGCCCGCGCGGACCGCGCGGGGAGCTCCGAGAACGTGATGGCGGCACGCGTCTCCGCCGCCGTGTGCCTGCGCCGCCTGGGACGCCTCGAGGAGGCCCGTGACGAGCTGCTCTCCGCCGCGGCCGACCGCCCGAGGTACATCCAGTTCTCCGAGGTCTCGATGTGGCTGTACCGGCAGCTCGCCAAGGTGGCGAACGAACTCGGCGACCGCGACTTGGAGCGTCGGGCCGCCGAGATGAACCGTGGCGAAGGCTGGCCGTTCAGTTCGTGAGCTTGCGCCGGTAGGCCCGCAGCGACAGCGGCACGAACACCGCCACCGCTCCGGCGCACCAGCCCAGCAGCGCCAGGAAGTAGCCTCCCGGTGCATCGCCGTTGAGCAGGTCCCGGACGGTCTCCGACAGGGCCGTCAGCGGGTTGATCTCGGCGAGCCATTGGATCGCGCCGGGCAGCGTCTCCACCTCGATGAACGCCGTCGACGTGTACGACAGCGGCATGAGCAGGGCGATCATCCACGTCTGGATCTGGTCCTCGGTCTTGGCGGTCAGGCCCACCAGCACCATCGACCACGAGACGCTGAACATGAACAGCAGCACCACGCCCACGGCGGCGAGGACGCCGAGGACGCCGCCGTCGGCCCGGTAGCCGATGGCGAAGGCGACGCCGCCGACGACGAGCAGCGCCCAGGTGTGCTTGACCATGTCGGCGCCCACGCGGCCGCCCAGCAGCGCGAAGCGGGACACCGGCATCGCGGTCAGCCGGTCGAACACCCCGGATTTGAGGTCGGCGAACAGGCTCAGGCCGGTGGAGGGGATCGCGAAGAACAGGCCCATGACGATGATCGTCGGCCCTGCGTACTGCAGGAAGTCCTGCCAGCTGCCCATCATCTGGCCGCCCATGAAGAAGGTGATGGACAGCAGGATCATCAGCGGGATCATGAAGAACTCGATGAGCGTCGCCGGGTTGTTCTTGATCGAGGCGAGCGAGCGCGCCGCCATCGACGCCGACTGCGCGAGCGTGCCGCGCCTCGTGGTCCAAGTCGTAGTCGTCATGCCGTGACCTCCTCTTCGGTCGCCGACTCGGCCCGGTGGCCGGTCAGGGTCAGGAACACCTCGTCGAGTGTGGGCTCGTCGAGCCCGAACGAGACCAGGTCGATCCCGGCCTGCGTCACGCGCGACATCACCGCCGTGGCCTCCCCGGCGTGGGCGACCGGCACGATCGCCTCGCCCTCCTCGAGCTTGGCCCGGGCCCCGATGGTCCAGTTGGCGAGGTCGGCCAGCTGCGTCATGGCCTCGGGCCGCACCGGCCGCATGCGCAGCACCAGGCCGCCGACCATCTGCTTGAGCTCGGTCGGTGCGCCGGAGGCGATGACTCGCCCGGCGTCGATGACGGCGATGGAGTCGGCCAACTGGTCGGCCTCCTCCAGGTACTGGGTGGTCAGCAGCACCGTGGTGCCCTCGGCGACCAGATCGCGGACGACGTCCCACAGCCCGTTGCGGCTCTTCGGGTCCAATCCTGTGGTCGGCTCGTCGAGGAACAGGACCTCGGGGCGGCGGACGATGGACGCGGCCAGGTCGAGGCGGCGGCGCATGCCGCCGGAGTACTTGCCCGCCGCCCGGCTCGCCGCGTGGACGAGGTCGAAGCGTTCGAGCAGCTCGGCGGCCCGCGCCTTCGCCTGGGCCCGGGAGGCGCCGAGCATGCGGGCGAGGAGCACGAGGTTCTGCTCGCCGGTCAGGTCGTGGTCCAGGCCGGCGTACTGGCCGGTCAGGCCGATGCGGTGGCGGACCTCGCCGGCCTGGGCGACCACGTCGAGTCCCAGGACGCGGGCGGTGCCGCCGTCGGGGACGGTGAGGGTGCTCAGGACGCGGACCGCGGTGGTCTTGCCGGCTCCGTTGGGTCCGAGGACCCCCAGGACGGAGCCGGCCGGGGCGGTGAGGTCCACGCCGTCGAGGGCGCGGACGTTGCCGAACGCCTTCGTCAGCCCTCTGACCTCGATCGCATGTTGCATGACATGCCTTTCTGCTTCGTCTTGCTAGGACGAGACCAGCATGCGGCGACCCTCTTGCACCGGTCTTGCAGTGGACTTGCACCGCCCCTTGCGCGGCTTTCACGGGCTTGCACGCAGACGAAAGGGCCGCATCCCCGGTCGAGGATGCGGCCCTGTGATCGAAGGCGGAGGATCAACCCTTCATGGCGACGCTTGCGAGCCGTAAATCAGCCCTTGATGGCGCCGGTGATGACGGCCTTGGTGAAGTGCTTCTGGATGAACGGGTACATGATCACGATCGGCACGATCGTGCAGACCACGACGGCCATCTTGAGGGCGGCGGTGGGGGCGGCGGCGGTCGACTGGTACTGCGCGGCGTTGGAGGCCGCCCCCGGCAGGCCCTGCGTCGACATGAGCATCCGCTGGAGGACCACCTGGATCGGCTGCGTGTCGAGGCCCGGCGTGTAGAGCACGGCCTGGAAGTAGATGTTCCAGTACATGACCGCGTAGAACAGCGCGATGACCGCCAGGATCGCCTTCGACATCGGCAGCACCAGCTTGAACAGGATCCGGAACTCCCCGGCGCCGTCCATCTTGGCCGCGTCGATGAGTTCGGTGGGCACGCTGTTCATGAAGAACGATCGCAGCACGATGAGGTTGAAGGCGTTGAGCGCCATCGGCAGGATCAGCGACCAGTAGCTGTCGAACAGGCCGAGTTTCTGCACCACCAGGAAGCTCGGGTACATGCCGGGGGCGAACAGGAAGGTGAACAGGATCAGCATCAGCAGGGGACGGTGCGCCAGCGATCCGGGACGCGAGAGCCCGTAGGCCGCGCCGATGGTGAGGACCATGCTGATCGCGGTGCCGCCGGCGGTGAGGATGATCGTCAGGATCAGCGAGTCGGTGAGGGCGCCGCCGCTGAAGATCTCCTCATAGGCCCGGAGGCTCAGCTCGGTCGGCAGAAGCAGCAGGTTCCCGCCGGCCTTGTTGAGCGCCTCCTCGCTGGCGAAGCTGGTGGCCACGACCGCCCACAGGGGGATGATGATGGCCGCCGCGTAGCAGATCAGGAAGGCGGCCTTGGTCAACTTCCCGAGGAGCGACGGTTCATCGTCCCAGGAAGGGCGCCTGTTCTTGACGCGCGGCTTTCTGGAGCGGATATCGGTGGTGCTCATGACTTCTGATAGATCCCTTGCTCTCCGAGGCGGTGCGCGACGTTGTTGGCGACGAGAACCAGGACCAGGCCGATCACGCCCTTGAACAGGCCCGCCGCCGTGCCGAAGGACTCGCCCTCGGTGCCGATGATGCTCCGGTAGTAGACGAAGGTGTCGAGCACTTCGGTGGTCTGGTAGCCGACGGCCTCACGTTGGAGCTGGTACTGCTCGAAGCCGACGGTGAGGATGGTGCCGATCTGGAGGATGAGCAGCAGCACGATGACCGGCCTGATGCCGGGGAGGGTGATGTGCCACATGCGGCGCCAGCGACTCGCCCCGTCGACGGCGGCGGCTTCGTACAGGCTGGGGTTGATCGACGAGAGCGCGGCCAGGAAGATGATCATGCCCCAGCCGGCGTCCTTCCACGACCACTGCATCCACGCCAGGAACATGAAACTGTCGGGGTCCGCGGTGACGTCGATCCTGTCGCCGCCGAAGCCCAGCAGCCAGTTGCTGACCAGGCCGTCGGAGCCGAGCATCTGGACGAACACGGTGACGACCAGGACCCAGGAGAAGAAGTACGGCAGGTAGACGATCGACTGAAAGACGCTGCGGACCCTGGTCGAGATGACACTGTGCATGACCAGGGCCAGGACGATCGACAGCGGGAAGACGAACAGCAGTTGCGCGAACGCGAACTGCAGCGTGTTGACCAGCGCGGGCATGAAGTACGGGTCGGAGAACAGCCGCTCGAACCAGGCGAAGCCCACGAAGGGGTTCTCCCAGAAGGACCGGTACGGGCTGTAGTCCATGAACGCGATGATGTTCCACGACGAGGGCCAGTAGAAGAACACCGCGAGCTGGGCCAGCGCCGGGAGGGTGAGGACCAGCAGCGGCCAGTCGTGGCGAAGCCGCTGCCGCACCGTCTGCTTTCGGCCGATGCGGGGCCGCTCCGGGGCCCGACCCGCGGCCGGGAGCGCTGAGGTCTTGAGTGCTGCCATTGCTTGTGCGAATCCAGTCGTGAGGTCCGATGCGTTGGGACGGCGGAGGCCGGGCGGTCCGCGGACCGCCCGGCCTGCCGCCTACTCGCCGTGGAGCGTGTTGTACGCGGTCGTGTAGTGCTCGCGGGCGGCCTCGCCGCCGTTGTTGAGGAACGTCTCGACCATGTCCGGGATCGACGAGAGCTCGGCGCGGCCGTAGGCGATGTCGTCCTGCTGGTCGATCAGGGTCTGCCCGGCGGTCTTGAAGTCGGCCGGGCCCTCGACCCGCATGCCCTCCCAGATGTTGACCTCGGCGTAGTCCTTGACCGACGCGTTGTAGTCGAACTTCGCCTGGACGAAGTCGGGGGCGCCGGTGAGGAAGGTCTGCACCTGGCCCGAGAAGGTCTTGAAGTTGACCGGGGCCTGGACGACGTCGGTGCCGACCTCGGTGTGGACCGGGGCGCCGTCCTCGCCGTACTCGAACTGCTCGCCCTCGACACCGAACCACAGCATCTCGTACTCCTTGGTGCCGTACGGGGCCGAGCACCAGTTGGCGACGTCGAGGATCTCCTCGACCTGCTCCTGCTCGAGGTCCTTGCTGAGGAACAGCCAGCCCTCCACGCCGATCCCGACGTGGACCAGCGGGGTCCGGCCGTTCGCGGCGAGCGCGCCGACCGGGGCGATCGCGCCCTCGACCTGGCCGCCGGCGGCCTGGGTGGCGTAGTCCTGCCACCACGACATGTTGTCCTGCTGGAACAGGATGGTGCCGGCCTTGTGCAGTTCCTTGCCGTCGAGCGTGCCGCTGGGGGCGTCGGGGTGGACGAGCTTCTCGTCCCAGGCGGTGCGGCGGAACTCCAGCCACTCGGTGTACTCGGGCCGCTCGCTGTTGTGGACGAGCTTGCCCTGCTCCTCGTCCCAGATCCAGCCGTCGCCGCTGGCGAGGCCGAACCACTGGGGGGAGATGTAGTCGAGGCCGAGGAAGGCCCAGCGGCCTCCGGCGTCGTCGGACCAGGCGCGGGCGACGTCGAGGAGCTCTTCGACCGAGGTCGGCATGGCCAGACCGTCGGCCTCGAGCAGGTCGGTGCGGGCGAGCAGGCCGTTGTTGGGCCCGCCCCAGACGCTGCCGGGGATGCCGAAGATGCGGGCGGTCTCGGGGTCCTCCGGGTCGGTGGACCACACCGATTGCCCCCAAGCGGCGGTCTCGCGCCCGGCCAGCAGCGGCCAGCGGTCGGAGATGTCGCCCGAGAGGATGTCGGTCAGGTCGTAGAAGGTGTTGACGACCGTCTCGCGGAAGTTGCTCTGCGCATCGAGCATCCAGCTGAACATGTAGATGCCGTTGCCGAACTCGCCCGCCTGGAGCCACTGCGCGGACGTCTCCGCGTAGGTGTTGCCGTCGGCCTGGCGCAGGTTGATCACGGTGCCGCCCCATGCCTCGTGGAGGGCCGCGTAGTACGGGTCGTCCGAGGAGGGGACCGTGCCCCAGACCGGCATGGTGATCTCATAGGTGCCGCTGCCCGAGGGGAGTTCGGTGACGGCCTGGACCGGCTCGGGGTAGGAGGTGAATCCCGAGGGGTGGTTCGGGGGCTCGCCGATCAGGTCGGGCTCGAACGGCAGGGGCCATTCCTTGTACGTGGGCAGGAAGTCGAAGCCTTCCGTGGCCTGGGAGGTGCCGCCGCCGGACTCGATGTCGCTGCAAGCGGAGATGAGAGGCAGTCCAGCGGCCCCCGCGGCGCCGAGACCGGCCGCCTTGAAGAGGGACCGGCGCTTGAACGGCGACCTGTCGGAGGGAGTAGCCACGTTGCTGTCCTTTCGGTCAAGTATTCGTGAGGGTTTGAGAGGTGCGAGTGCCGGGAGTTAGTTCGGCTGCTCGATAAACTAAAGTAGCGCACGGTTGACGATCACTACAAGCGAGGGGTCGGGCGAAACCATCGCGGATTGATCACGATTCGGGAAAGGGGTCGCCCGCCGGGGCCTCGTGATGACCGGTTGTCGCCATCGAAGAGAATGCAAATCTACGGCTCGCGAGCGTTGCCGTGGAGGGCCACAAGTTCAGCAGGAGGCAACACACATGGCGATGCGCATAGCGGCGAAGGCCGCCGGCCCGAGCGGCGGCGAGCCCGGCAACGGCCGGGCCAGACGCGCGGACTTCACCGACGTGCGCGCCAACAACCTGGGCTACGTCCTGCGCCAAGTCCGCGCCGAGGGGCGGTGCTCCCGCGCCGACCTGGCGGCCAAGACCGGGCTGAACAAGGCCACCGTCTCCAGCCTCGTCGCCGAGCTCATCGATCGTCGCGTCCTGCGCGAATCGGGCTCGGTCATCGGCAACATCGGACGGCCCGCCGTCCTATTGAGTGTGGACACCGGCTATTACGCCTCCCTCGGCGTTGAAGTCAATGTGGATTACATGACGCTCGTCGCGGTCGATCTGGGCGGCAACCGGCTCCTCAGCTGGCGGCGCGCCCACGACGGCGCCGGCTCCACCGCGGGCAAGTCGGTCTCGGCCCTGGCCGGCCTCGCCAAGCGCGCCGTGGACAAGATGGACTCCGAGGGCCGCCAGATCCTCGGCCTCGCCGTCGCCGTGCCCGGCATGATCGACAACGACGGCGTCGTCCAGCGCGCCCCCATGCTCGGCTGGACCGACTTCGACCTCACCGTCCGCCTCCACGCGGCCATGCGCGACCCGAAGTACGCCGTCTCGGTCGACAACGACGCCAACCTCGGCGCCGTCGCCGAGCAGCGCTTCGGCGCCTATGCCGGGGTCGGCAACATGCTCTACCTGACCGGCGAGATCGGACTCGGGAGCGGGCTCATCGTCGACGGCGCGCTGCGGCGCGGTGCCACGGGCTTCGCCGGGGAGATCGGCAACCTCCTCATCGAGATCGACGGCCGCACCGGCCGCGTCGAGGACCTCGCGAGCATCCGCACCGTCCTGGCCGAGCTCGCCGAGGCCGAGCAGATCGCCGGCACCGAGGTCGAGGCCGAGGTCGAGGACATCGTCACCCGCGCCCGCGCCGGCGAGGCCCGCGTCGTCGGGACGCTCGAGCGGATCGGCCGTGCCCTCGGCGCGGGCATCGCGCTGGCCGTGGACCTGCTCAACCCCGAGGCGGTCGTCCTGGGCGGCCATTACCAGGCCCTGAGCCCGTGGATCGTGCCCGCCGCCGAGACCGAGCTGGCCGCGCGCACCCACGCCTCGGGCGCCGGAGGCGCCGAGATCGTCGTCTCCGCCCTCGGCCACGAGGCCCCCGCCCTCGGCGCCGCGACCGGCATCCTCAACGACATCGACGCCGGCCTCATGCCCACCCCGCTCGGCTCCTTACCCCGCTTCGTTTCGCAACTGTTACATCGGCCGTCGCCGCAGCTCACGGGCTCGCGGCGGCCGCCGGGATCGCGCGCTCCCTCCTCCGGGCCGCCCTCGGCCTTGACGGGCGAGGCGGCGGCGGTGTAGAACACTTACATTCCTTAATCGAAGCGCTTCGAAAGGCGCCGAGGCGCGATGTTCCGGCAATCGAAGCGCTTCGACAAGACAGCGACGTCCAAGCTAGGAAGCCAGCATGACCCACACCGCTGACCAGCCCGCGTTCCGCGACTCCGGCCTCCCGCGCTCCGAGCGCGTCGCCGACCTGCTCGACCGCCTCACTCTCGACGAGAAGGTCGGCCTGCTCCACCAGTACCACCGCCCCGTCGAACGGCTCGGGCTCGGCGCGTTCAAGACCGGCACCGAGGCCCTCCACGGCCTCGCCTGGCTCGGCGAGGCCACCGTCTTCCCGCAGGTCGTCGCCCTCGGCGCCACCTGGAATCCCGAGCTGGTGGAGGCCGTCGGCGCCGCCGCCGCGGACGAGGTCATCGCCTACCACCACCGCGACCCGGCGAAGGCCGGCCGCAACGTGTGGGCCCCCACCGTCAACCCGCTGCGCGACCCGCGCTGGGGCCGCAACGAGGAGGGCTACTCCGAGGACGCCTGGATGACCGGCCTCATGGGCGCCGCCTACGCCCGCGGCCTCAAAGGCGGCGGCGAGGTCTGGAAGACCGCACCCACCGTCAAGCACTTCCTGGCCTACGGCAACGAGGCCGATCGCTGCACCACCTCGTCCAACATGCCTCCCCGCGTGCTGCGCGAATACGAGTTCGCCGCCCACCGCCCGGCACTGGCGAGCGGCGACGCCGTGGCGGTCATGCTGTCGTACAACCTCGTCAACGGCCGTCCCGCGCACGTCTCCCCACTGGTGAACACCGAGCTGCGCACCTGGACTCCCGGCGAGGTCCTCATCGTCTCGGACGCCTACGCCCCGAACAACCTCACCGGCCTCCAGGGCTACTTCGACGACCTGCCCACCGCCTACGCCCACGCGATCCGGGCCGGGCTGGACTCCTTCACCCAGGACGACGACAAGCCCGAGGCCGTCCTCGGCCACATCCAGGCCGCCCTCGAACGCGGCCTGCTCGACGAGGCGGACATCGACGCCGCCGTGAGCCGCAACCTCACCGTCCGCTTCGGACTCGGCGAGTTCGACTCCGAGGACCCGTACGCGGGCATCGGCGACGAGGCGGTCGACTCCGAGGCGCACCGGGCCCTCGCTCGCGAGGCCGCCGCCCAGTCCATCACCGTCCTCAAGAACGACGGCGTCCTCCCGCTGAAGAGCCCCCGGACGATCGCCGTCATCGGCCCGCTCGCCGACGTCCAGTTCGAGGACTGGTACTCCGGCACCCTGCCCTACGCCGTCACCGCCCGCGCCGGGCTCGCCGAGCGCGCCGAAGTGCGCTACAGCGAAGGCGTCGACCGCATCCGCCTGCGCCACAAGAGCGGCTACGTCACTGCCGCCGAAGACGGCTCGGCCCTGACGATCACCGACACCACCGGAGTGGCGGCCCAGTTCGACCTCTTCGACTGGGGCGGCTGGTCCTACGCGGCCCGCAACGCCGCCACCGGCAAGTTCATCGCCGGCCGGCCCGACGGCACCGTCACCGCCGACTCCAAGGGCCCCAGCGAATGGGACGTCATCGAGACCTTCAAGATCGTCGAGGTCGAGGGCGGCAAGGTCGCTCTCCGCCAGATCCACAAGGAGGAGACCGCCGAGACCGGCAAGTGGTTCGCCGTCGGCCAGGACGGCCGCCTGACGCTCAGCGCCGACGCCGCCGAGGCGGCCGCGTTCGACTTCGAATTCGTCACCAAGGGCCACGAGGCCGCCGCGGCGCTCGCCGCCGAGGCCGACATCGCCGTCGTGGTCCTGGGCGACCACCCGCTGGTCAACGGCCGCGAGACCGAGGACCGGACCGATCTCAACCTGCCAGCCGCACAGGAGCACGTCCTCCAGCGAGTCCACGAAGCGAACCCGAATACCATTCTGGTCATGTCCTCGTCCTACCCCTACAGTCCCGTCTGGGCCGGCAAGCACGCGCCCGCGGTGGTGTGGTCGGGTCACGGCGGGCAGGAGTGGGGCCACGCGCTGGCCGACGTCCTCTTCGGCGACCGCGACGCCGAGGGCCGTCTGCCGCAGACGTGGTACACCGACGCCGCCGAGCTGCCGGCGATGCTCGACTACGACATCATCGCCTCCGACGCGACCTACATGTACTACCTCGGCCAGCCGTTGTTCCCGTTCGGCCACGGCCTGTCCTACGCCGACTTCTCCTACGCGAACCTGACCGTCGACCGGGCCCTGGCCGCCGCCGGCGACGAGCTCACCGTCACCGTCGAGGTCGCCAACGTCTCCGACCGCGACGGCGTCGAAGTCGTCCAGCTCTACTCCCACCAGTGCGGCTCGCGCGTCAAGCAGCCGCTGCGCCAGCTGCGCGGCTTCGAGAAGGTCCGGCTGGCCGCCGGCGAGACGAGGACCGTGTCCTTCACCGTCGCCGTCGACGACCTCGCGCACTGGGACAACGTCACCGGCCGCATGATCGTCGAGAAGAGCCGCCAGCGGCTCATGATCGGCCGCTCGGCCACCGACATCGTCCTCTCTGCCTCGGTCCGCATCGACGGCGAGGTCGTCGGCCCCCGCGACCTCTCGGCCCCGCTCGCCGCGTCCGCCAACGACGCCTACTCCGGTGTGCTGTGGCGCGACGAGAACCGGGTCTCCGGCGACGTCATCGCCGCCGAGGAGGCCGGCGGCTGGATCATGCTCGGCGACTGCGACTTCGGCGGAGCCGAACAGAAGTACAGCGGCGGAGCCGAACAGGGACACAACAGGGAGCACACGTACACGACCGTGACCGCGCGCGTCGCCGGTCAGTCCTCTCAGCTGACGCTGCGCGTCGACGACCCGCTCGACGGCGACGTCCTCGCCAAGATCGACACCCCGGCCACGAACGGCGTCTACGACTACACCGACGTCACCGTCGAGCTCGGGCGGGTCGACGGAGTCAAAGACCTCTACGTCAGCTTCGAGAGCGGCCCGGTCCGCCTGGCGTCGCTGCGCTTCGGGCGGGCTGAGCGATGAACGCCTCCCGCGGCGTCACCATCGCCGACGTGGCGGCGCGGGCCGGGGTGGCCGCGAGCACCGTCTCGTACGTGCTGAGCGGGAAGCGGTCGATCTCGCCGGCCACCGCCCAGCGCGTCATGGACGCGGTGGCCGAGCTCGGCTACCACCCGCACGCCGGGGCCCGCTCGCTCGCGTCCCGCCGCGCCGGCGTCATCGCCATGATGCTGCCGCTGCGCGACGGCATGCACCTGCCGGTGCTGATGCAGTTCGCCTCCGGCGCGGTCACCGAGGCGCGGCGCCACGACCAGGACGTGCTGCTCATGACCGCCGACGAGGGGCCGGCCGGGCTCGCGCGCGTGGCCGCCTCCTCGATCGTCGACGGACTCATCCTCATGGACGTCGAGGTCCGCGACCCGCGCGTGGAGGCCCTGCGCAGGCTCGGCCTGCCGAGCGTCCTCATCGGCTTCCCCGCCGACGCGGCCGGCCTGACGTGCGTCGACCTCGACTTCACCGCCGCCGGCAGAGAGTGCGCGAGCTACCTGATCGGGCGCGGCTGCCGCGACATCGCGCTCCTGGGCGCCTCCGAGGTCGTCTACGAGCGGCGCACCGGCTTCGCCGAGCGCGTCCGCGGCGGCTTCCTCGCCCGCGGGGAGGCCTGCGACCACGCCGAGGCGCGACCGTGCCCCGACGACGACCCGGTCTCGGTGCAGCGCACCGTCAAGGAGCTCCTGGCCGCCCGGCCCGAGCTGACCGGTCTGGCCGTCCACAACGAGCCGGCCGTCCCGCACGTCATGCACGCGCTCGCCGACGCCGGGAAGCTCGTGGGGGAGGACTTCCACGTCGTCGTCATCGGCCCCGACGAGGTCGGGGAGCGGGTCCACCCGCGGCTGCCCTCGGTGCTGGTCCCCGCCGAGCGGCTCGCCGAGATCGCCGTGGGCCACCTGATGCGCAAGCTCGACGGCTTCGACGTCCCCGACTCGACCCTCGTCGAACCGCAGCTCACCGTGCGGTGAAGACGAACGGACGGCCCCGGAGCGAACGCTCCGGGGCCGCCGTCCTGTCGTCGCGGTTCAGTCCTCGTCGTTCTCGGCGGGCACGACGCCCTGCTCCTCCAGCCACGGAAGCGGGTCGACCTGCTCGCCGTCGATGCGCACCTCGAAGTGCAGGTGCGGGCCGGTCGAGTTGCCGGTGTTGCCGGTCAGGAGCACCTCCTCGCCGGGGTCGGTGTCCTCGCCGACGTCGACGAGGATCTCGCTGCCGTGCCCGTAGGCGGTCTCGACGCCGTTGCCGTGGTCGATCACGACGAGGTTGCCGTAGCCGGCCATCCAGCCCGCATAGGTGACCGTGCCGTCGCCGACGGCCACGATCGGCTCGCCGAGCTCGTTGGCGAAGTCGACCCCGGCGTGGAGCCGGCCCCAGCGCTGGCCGAATGTGGAGGAGATGTGGTCGTCGGAGGGGGAGACCCAGTCCGGTTTCGCCGCCTCGGCCTCGGCTTGAGCCTCGGCCGCCGCGGCCTCTTCGGCGGCCACCCGCTCGGCCTCGGCCTGCGCTTCGGCCTGGGCCTCGTCGAGCGCCTGCTTGTCGGCCTCGGCGTCCACGCCGAGGTCCAGCGCCGACTGCGCCGTGTCGCGCTGGACGGCGGTCTCCTCGACCACCGTGTCGGCCGGCCAGGAGACCTGGGTGAGGTCGAACGATTCGGTGGCCCGGTCGGCCTTGGCCTCGGAGACCTGACCGGTCACGGCCGCCAGGACCGCGCCGGTGGTGACGGCGGTGATCAGACCCGCGGTCGCGAGACGCCGGGTGTGACGTTCACGACGCATGCGCTGGATCCGGCGCATGCGCCTGATGGCCTGAACGCGGCGGCTCGAACCCTCGTGGTCGAGGTGCTTGTCAGAATGATCGTGTTTGCCCATAGCGCGGGGAAACCTACCTGGTCCGATCCGGACAACAGGCCCATGACCAGGCGATACAACGCTCGAAGTGGTCCTCTTTCGGCGCATTTAGGACTTCGCGGTCTTGCGGCGGTCCTACGAACGGACGAGGGCGTTCACGTTCGGTGACCGAGCACGTTCGAACAGTGGCATGGGCGATATCGGGATGACCGTGACGCACGCCGCCGCCTAGACTTGACGGGTCTGCCCATCGGGCAAGCCATCCAGTCTGAAGGAGTGCCATGATCACCGCCACCGGTCTCGAGCTGCGCGCCGGTTCGCGCATCCTCCTGTCCGGGGCCGATCTGCGAGTGGGGCCCGGCGACCGGATCGGCCTCGTCGGCCGCAACGGCGCGGGCAAGACCACGACGATGAACGTCCTCGCCGGTCTCGCCCAGCCCTACAGCGGCCGCATCGAGAGCAACGGGCCGTTCGGCTACCTGCCGCAGGACCCGCGCTTCGCCGACCTCGGCCAGACCGCCTCCAACCGCGTCCTGTCCGCCCGCGGCCTCGACCAGCTGCTCGCCGACCTCCAGAAGACCGAGGTCGAGCTCGCCGAGGCCGCCGACGACGCCCAGCGCGACAAGCTCGTGCGCCGCTACTCCCGCCTCGAGGAGCAGTTCGCGGCCCGCGGTGGCTACGCCGCCGAGTCCGAGGCCGCCCGCATCTGCTCGAACCTCGGGCTCGAGGACCGCATCCTCGCCCAGGCCCTGGCGACCCTCTCGGGCGGCCAGCGGCGCCGCGTCGAGCTCGCGCGCATCCTGTTCGCCGACGACGGCGACGGCATCCTCCTGCTCGACGAGCCCACCAACCACCTCGACGCCGACTCCGTGGGCTGGCTGCGCGGCTTCCTCGCCGCCCACAAGGGCGGCCTCGTGCTCATCACGCACGACGTCGAACTGCTCGACGAGGTCGTCAACAAGGTGTGGTTCCTCGACCCGACCCGCTCGGTCATCGACGCCTACAACCTCGGCTGGACGGCCTACCAGCGCCAGCGGGCCGAGGACGCCGAACGGCGCCGCCGCGAGCGGTCCAATGCCGAGAAGAAGGCCGCCACGCTCACCAAGCAGGCCGCCAAGCTCGGCGCCAAGGCCACCAAGGCCCGGGCCGCCAAGAACATGCTGCGCCGCGCCGAGGCCATGATCGACGGCCTCGAAGAGGACCTGCTGGAGGAGAAGGTCGCCGACGTGCGCCTGCCGCAGCCCGCCTCGTGCGGGAAGGTCCCCCTCACCGCCTCCGGCCTGTCGAAGCACTACGGCTCGCTGGAGGTCTTCTCCGGCGTCGACCTCGCGATCGACCGCGGCTCCCGCGTGGTCATCCTCGGCCTCAACGGCGCGGGCAAGACCACGCTGCTGCGCATCCTGGCCGGCTCGCTCGAAAGCGACACCGGCGAGGTGACCCCGGGGCACGGCCTGCGCATCGGCTACTTCGCGCAGGAGCACGACACGCTCGACCACACCGGCACCGTCCTGGAGCAGATGCAGTCGGCCGCCTCGTCCTCCGGCGCCGACCTGCCCGACTCGGAGCTGCGCAAGATCCTCGGCGCGTTCCTGTTCCCCGGCGAGGACGTCTACAAGCCCGTGCAGGTCCTCTCCGGCGGCGAGAAGACCCGACTCGCGCTGGCCAGCCTGGTCTGCTCGGGCGCGAACGTGCTGCTGCTCGACGAGCCGACGAACAACCTCGACCCGGCCAGCCGCCAGCAGGTGCTCGACGCCGTCGACGGCTTCACCGGAGCGATCGTCATGGTCACCCACGACCCGGGCGCGGTGGAGGCCCTCAGGCCCGAGCGGGCGATCCTGCTGCCCGACGGCGACGAGGACCTCTGGTCCGACGACCTGATGGAACTGGTCGAACTGGCCTGAGGCGCGCTCAGCCGGAGTACATCATGACGATCGCGGCGCACGCCCCGGCGGCGGCCGACGCCAGCGGCGCCCTGACCGACCGCCCGCGCCCGCCCCGCGCGCCCGGCCGCGGCCAGGAGGCGGTGACCGCCACGACCAGCCACGGGCACAGCGCCACCCAGCCGTACTCGGGCCGCTCGGGGTTCGCGCCGCTCAGCGGCGCCAGCAGCAGCGCCAGGAGCGGCCCGGTCATGAGCGGCCAGGCCGAACCCGAGCCGAGGCGCCGCAGGCTCTCCACGATCGCCGGGCCGCACGCCGTGCACACCAGCGCGGGCATGAGCAGCAGCCACCACAGCTGACCCGGGTTCGCCGCGACCTCGCCGATCGCCGCGTTGTACGTGTCGACCAGCCCCGCCGGCCACGAGCTGCCGAACGCCGCCGCGACCGCCAGCACGCTCAGGGCCGCCGCGGCGGAGGTGAGGATGTGCCACGGGCGGCGGCGCGCGAAGTACAGGCACAGCAGGGAGACGGCGAACCACGCCGCCCCGTAGGACAGCAGCGCCGCGACCCCGAGCAGGCCGCCGGTGGCCGCCGCGCCCCAGAACGCCTGGAAACCCTTGACGTGCCGCTCGGAGGCCATCGCGCCGGCGGCGAGGACGGCGGCGCACGCGGCGGCGGCGATGCCGTCCATGCCGAGCGTCGTCCAGGCCGCCCAGGGGCCGAGGACGAGCACCGGCGCCAGCGCTCGGGCGGCGACCGGGCCGCACACCGACTTGACCGCGACGAGCGTCAGCGGCACCGCCAGGCACGAGATCGCGGTGACGGTGATGGCCAGGCCCGCCTGTGAACCGGTGTAGTCGACCAGCAGGCCGATGGTGCCGATCGAGCCGGGCGTGTCCGTGGGGGTCGGGGTGGGGTCGACGTTGGTGTGCAGTGCGCCGGACCAGGTCAGTGATGCCAGGTAGGACAGCACCAGCAGGTTGTGCCACGGCATCCGCGCCGCCGCGGGGCGGTTCGCGGCCCACAGCACCGCCGCGGCCGTCAGCGGCGCGACCACCATGCCGACCGTGACGTGCAGCGACAGGTTCTGGGCGGGCCACCAGGGGAGCGTGGACGGGCCCACGATGTCGGAGACGGACACCGCCACCGAGGTCAGCGCCAAGGTCATGACCAGCAGGGCCAACCAGATCACGATGTCGCGCCACTGGTGGGGGCGCACCCGGCCTTCGGCCAGGGTGTCCACCGAACCGGTGAACGGAGTCTGCGGTGCGGTCACGTCACGAAACTATCGGGTATCCGACAGAAAGGACCGCCGGGCAGCGGAACTCCGGCAAACTTCACAAGACACGTTGATCACCGTCCGTGCTCAAGGAAGGACAAATGGACCCCGACGCTCCCGCACCCCGCAGTGCCCTCGACTCAGGCACTGCCTCAGGCTCCTCGAAAACCGATCCGAACCGGCAAGTGCGCGGCGAAGAACGCCGTGAGCTGACGGAGTATGTCACCGGCGAATACCTGAAAGGGCAGAGCATCCGGGACATCGCTTCAACCATAGGACGCTCCTACGGCTTCGTGCACCGCCTCCTCAACGAAGGTGGCGTCAAGCTCAGAACTCGCGGCGGCGCCCGCAAGGCCGGCGGGCGCTGACCACCGCCCGGACCCGGGCGAACGCCGCCCCGCGCCCCTCCCGCGGGGTCCGCCCGTCTCCCGGGCCGCACCGGCCGCGTCCGCGCCGTCCCGCGAGGCCGCCGCCCTCCGATCCGAGCCGCCGCTCGCGCCCGCCGCGCACGGGCCCGGCGTCGCCGCCCTGCACGCCCGTCCGGCCCACGTCACCCGCGACCGCGCCGAAATAAACGCCGCGCCTCCCCACGTTGATAATCAGCGTTCAGTCATGTTCAGCACGATGAAGCCCAAGCCCAGCCACCGCCGACTCTTGGGCGCCTGACGTTCGGGAGGCCCAGTGGCATCGATGGGAGCAGCGGGATGGGACGCCATGCGTTCCCTCCGGCGAAGCGACGACATCAAGGGCGTCACGCTCACGCGCGGCGTCAAACGCCGCATCATCCGCTTCGCCAGGCCCTACGCCCGCGACATCACCGTCTTCCTGCTCCTGGTCACCGCCATAGCCGCCATCGGCGTCGCCACGCCCGTCCTGGCCGGCGACATCGTCAACGAGCTCACCGCCGCCGGCGGCACACAGCGCGGCGTGCTGACCCTCGCCGCCGTCATCGCCGGTCTGGCCGTCGTCGAAGGCGTCATCTCGCTGATCATGCGCTGGTACGGCGCGAAACTCGGCGAAGGCATCATCCTCGACCTGCGCCGCGCCGTGTTCGACCACGTCCAGTCCATGCCGGTCGCCTTCTTCACCCGCTCCCAGACCGGCGCGCTCGTCTCCCGGCTCAACAACGACGTCATGGGCGCCCAGCGGGCCTTCACCAGCACCCTCTCGGGCCTGGTCTCCAACGGCATCGCCGTCACGCTCACCTTGGGCGTCATGTTCTTCCAGTCCTGGCAGATCACCTTGCTCTCACTGGTGCTGGTGCCGGTGTTCATCATTCCCGCCAAATGGGTCGGCAGGCGGCTCGCGGCGCTCACCAAGGAGAGCTTCGACCTCAACGCCGCCATGAACACCCAGATGACCGAGCGGTTCAACGTGGGCGGCGCGATGCTCGTCAAGCTCTTCGGCCGCCCCGAGACCGAGTCCGACGAGTTCGGCCGGAAGGCCGACCGGGTGCGCTCCATCGGCATCACCACCGCGATGTACGCCCGCACCTTCATCGTGGCGCTCACGCTCGTCGCCGGACTCTCCCAGGCCCTCGCCTACGGCCTGGGCGGCTCGCTCGTCTTCGGCGGCACACTGACGGCCGGAACGGTCGTCACCCTCGCGCTGCTGCTCACCCGCCTCTACGGGCCGCTGACGGCCCTGTCGAACGTCCGCGTCGACGTCATGAGCGCGCTGGTGAGCTTCCAGCGGGTCTTCGAGGTCCTCGACCTCAAGCCGCTGATCCAGGAGGCGGAGGACGCCAAGGAGCTGCCGGACGGCGCCTCGTCGATCGTGTTCCGCGACGTGGAGTTCCGCTACCCGGGCGCCGACGAGGTCTCGCTCGCCAGCCTGGAGGACCTGGCCCGGCCCGACCACAGCGACAACGGGCGCACCGTCCTGCACGAGGTGTCGTTCGCCGTGGCGCCGGGGGAGCTGGTGGCGCTCGTCGGGCACTCGGGGTCCGGGAAGACCACGACGGCGAGCCTGGTGCCGCGCCTGTACGACGTCACCGGCGGCGCGGTCGAGGTCGGCGGCATCGATGTGCGCGAACTCAGGCAGGCGTCACTGGCCGCGCACATCGGGATGGTCACCCAGGACGCGCACCTGTTCCACGACACGGTCCGAGAGAATCTGCGCTACGCCAGCCCAGAGGCGAGCGACGACGAGATCTGGGAGGCGCTGGACCGCGCCCAGATCGGCGACGTGGTGCGGCGCCTGGAGTCCGGCCTCGACACGGTGGTGGGGGAGCGGGGCTACCGGTTCTCCGGCGGCGAGAAGCAGCGCCTGGCGATCGCGAGGGTGCTGCTGAAGGCCCCGCCGATCGTGATCCTCGACGAGGCGACGGCGCACTTGGACTCTGAATCCGAAGCGGCCGTGCAGAACGCGCTCGACACGGCGCTGGAGGGCCGGACGTCCCTGGTGATCGCCCACCGGCTGTCGACGGTGCGGCGGGCGGACAAGATCCTGGTGCTGGAGAACGGCCGGGTGGCCGAGATGGGCGCGCACGAGGACCTCGTCGCACGTGGCGGCCTCTACGCCGAGCTCTACCGGACGCAGTTCGCGGAACGAAGTGGAGCGGACCGGGGGCCCAGTGCGGAGCGAAGTGGAGCGGACCGGGGATCCAGTGCCGAGCGAAGTGGAGCGGACCGGGGATCCAGTGCGGAGCGAAGTGGAGCGGACCGGGGATCCAGTGCGGAGCGAAGTGGAGCGGACCGGGGATCCAGTGCCGAGCGAAGCGAAGCGGGCCGAGAGCCCGGCAACGAGCCGAGCGAAGCGGATCCGGTGCCGAGCGTCTGACGGACCGCGCGGCCTGAGCGGCCGACGCCGGCGCGCCGGCCAGACGGGCCGGGCTCCCGCCACCTCTCCGCCCTCCGATCATCCCTGAGGCGGAAGGTTCGCGAGTCGTGCAGGGAGACGGGCTCGGCTCCGAGAGCCGAACCGGGCGCGGTGCAAATCACCACAAAACACTCCAGTTTCAGTGAGTTGGACCATATCAGCTGGAAGCAAACACGGATAAGCCCAGCTCAGCCCACCTGATGCGAGGATTTTTTCGCGATGCCCGGTTACATGGAGGCGAAAGTGCTGTAGGGTCCAATAGCCACCCCGGTCAGGTAACTGTCGGGTTGGTGAAGCGCCAGTAATGGCGGCACATCTCGGATCGAACAACGGCAGGTTCCATCAGGTCTTCAAACCCCTGAGACGACCGACCGTCGATCTGAAAATCAACATCGCAAGGATAGTAAGTAATGGCGCAAGGCACCGTGAAGTGGTTCAACTCTGAGAAGGGCTTCGGCTTCATCGCTCCCGATGGAAACGGCCCGGACGTTTTCGTCCACTTCTCCGCTATCAGCGGAAACGGCTACCGTTCCCTGGAAGAGAACCAGCGGGTGGAATTCGACGTCGAACAGGGCAAGAAGGGTCCGCAGGCCGCTAACCTGCGCACCATCTAGTTCTGTTTCTGAGAACACGAAGCCGCTGCCCTTCATCGCGAAGGACAGCGGCTTCTATTGTGCCCGCCGTTCGTTCCGCGCACGTACGGCCGGCGCGGGTCACACCCTGTGGTGCACGTAGCTCTCCCCGCTCGGATAGGTGAGCGTGAGGGTGTCGGCCTCGGGGTCGAAACCGAACTCCACGACGATCTCGTCCTGCGTCTCGCTCTCGACGCCTTCGAACCGGTGCGGATCCTGCGAACCGAGGATGATCTCGCCCTCATAGGGGCCGTGCTGGTTCGCGAACGACCGGAGCGTGGCAGTGCCGTCCTCCTCGATCGTCAGGCTCGAGCCGTGAGGGCCGACGTCCTCGTACTCCGCCTCCCAGGTGCCGACGATGGCCTCCAGTCGCGGATCGATGTCCGCCTCCTCGGTCTCCTGGGGCGACGTCGAGTCGTCGTCCGCAGCGGAACTCGTCTCATCACCCGGCCCCTCGGTCGCGTCGTCCTCGACGGATTCGCCCTCGGTGGGGGCGCCTTCGGTCGGATCCTCGGACGCCGTCGGCGAAGGCGAGGTCGTCACGGTCACCGGGTCGTCGATCGGCGGCGCGGGATCCTCTCGCTCGCCGGGCATCGACAACGCCGCTGCCGCCATGCCGGTGACCGCGAGTCCGGCGACGGCGCCGATCGTCCCGGCGGCGAGGCGCCGCCTGCCGATGGCACGTGACCGCTTGATCGCGCCCGCGGTCAGGTCCCCGGCGGGAACGCCCGCCTCGGACGCCCGCTGCCGCAGCAGCTCGCGAAGCGAATCAGGCATGGGACTCTCCTTTCAAAGCGTTGAACCCGAGTTCGGCCTGGGCCGAAGGGAACTCGGTGAACTCGAGTTCGGGGAAGCCCTGGCGCAACCGCCGCAGGCCCCGCCGTACGCGGGCCCGGAGCGTCGAGACCGGGCAGCCGAGCATCTCGGCGGCGGCGGGCTCGGTCAGGTCTTCGAAGTAGCGCAGCACGATCGCCGCCCGCTGCGTGGCCGGCAGCGACAGGAGCGCGGCGTGGACGGCCAGCCGCAGCGCAGTGTCCGGGGCCCTCCCCGGCCGCTCTGGCGGGGCCTCGGTCGTGATCTCGGCGATCCTGGTCCGGCGCCAGCGGCTCACGTGCAGGTGGTACATGGTGCGGCGGGTGTAGGCCTCGGCGTTCCGGGCATGGTGCAGGCGCTTCCAGGCCCGCCACGTCCGGGCCAGCGCTTCCTGGACGAGGTCCTCGGCGAGTCCGCGGTCACCGGTGAGCAGAAACGCCGAAGCGCACAACGCTCCGGACCTCGCCTTGACGAAGTCCTCGAACTCGGCGAGCGGCGGCCCGCCCGATCGGGCGGTCGGTTCGGTCACGGTCGGATTCCGTTCTGTCGATGGGGCTGCTTCATTCACCCAGACGGGCATATCGGTGCGAAAGCGCATCGGCCGAACGGTCGGCCGATGCGGGCCGTACGGGCGATCCGGAAATCCGCTTGAGCGGCGTCGCGATTTCCGACCACACTGAACACCATGCAGACAACCGAGTTCGACGCGTCCTTCCCCGGGCTGATAGCGGGATCCTTCGACGTGCTCACCGCCGCCCACACCGCCGACACACCGGAGAACCCGATCCCGGTGCGGCGCTTCTTCGAGACCACGTTCACCCATCAGTGGCCCGGCCGCCGCAGGCGGTGGTTCGCCGTCGAGCATGACGGCCGCGTCGTCGGCCACATGAACCTCACCTTCTACCTCGACTCGAATCCTCATCTCGCGCAACTCCGCGTGTTCGTCCATCCCGAGCACCGCCGGAGAGGCGTCGGCTCGGCGCTGCTCGACCGGGCCGTCGAGATCACGCTCGAAGCGGGTCGCACCACCCTCAACACCGAGGCCGCGCTCTTCTGGGAAGGCGGCCCGGCCCGCACCGAGGCGGGTGCGGGCTTCCTCGAGAAGCGAGGATTCTCGCGGGCGCTCACCTGCGTCAACCGCCGCTGCATGGTGGACGCGATCGAACCATCCGAAGAGGACCGCATGTTCGCCGAGACGCTCGCCGCCGCGGGCGACGACTACGAACTGCGCCAGTGGGTCGGACGCGTCCCCGACGATCTCGTGGTCTCCCTGTGCCGCATGGAGTCCATGATCGTCAGTGAGATCCCGCTCGGCGAACTCGACGTGGAGCCCGAGGAGTCCGACGACGAGAAACTCCGCGCCGCCGAAGCCGTCAACGAAGCCGAGGGATACATCAAGGTCACCAGCGTCGCGGTCCACAAGGCCACCGGTGAGATCGTCGCCTGGAGCGACATCGGCGTGGACGACGGCCCGTACACCGCCGCGCACCAGGGCATCACGATCGTCGACCCCGCCCACCGCGGCCACCGCCTCGGCCTGCTGACCAAGCTCGCCAACCTCCGCCAACTGCGCGAGCACTTCGGTCACGTCAAGGAGATCTGGACCGACAACGCCGACGTCAACGCCCACATGATCGCCATCAACGAGCGCCTCGGCTACGAGACCGTCGACGCCTACGGCGAGTACCAGCGCAAGCTCGAAGCCTGAGGAACGCACATGGAGATCCATCGCCTCAACCCGACCGACGCCGACCAGGTCGACCGCGCCTGGACGCTGCTGGAGCTCGCCAACCGCACCGAGACGCCCGAGCTGCCCATGGGTCCCAAACACTTCTTCACCGGCGAGTTCATCCACCCCCTGCCGCACACCGAACTGCGCGGCCACCTCGCGGTCGACGGCGATGAAACGCTCGGCTACCTGCGCCTCTACCTGCCGATGAAGAGCAACGACCACTACGCCGAAGCCGAGATCACCGTCCACCCCGGGCATCGCCGCCGCGGTGTCGGCACGGCGCTGCTCGAGCACCTGCTGGCGACCGCCCGCGCCGAGGCCCGCACCGAAATCGTCGTCCTCGCCCGCGTCACCTGGGAGGACGGTCCGGTGCGTCCGACCGCCGGACCGGAGTTCCTGGAGCAGCGCGGCTTCACCGCCGCGCTCACCGAAGTCGACCGGCGGCTGGAGGTCGCCGCCCTCGACGCCGAGACCGAGCGGCGGCTCCGATCCGAGGCCGAGGCGGGCGCCGGCGACGACTACGAGCTCGTGCAGTGGACCGGACACACCCCCGAGGAGTACCTGGAGCCGCTGGGTCGCATCGAATCCATGATCTTCGACGAGATCCCGCTCGGCGATGTGGACCTGCACCGCCGAGAGATCGACGTCGACTACATCCGCGCCAGGGACGAGCGCACCGAGACCCTCGGGGCGACGCGCCCGTGCGCCGCGGCCTTCCACAAGGGCAGCGGCGTCATGGCCGCGTACACGTCGATCCACGTCTTCGCGGACGACGCGCAAGCCCACCAGGCGATCACGATCGTCGACCCCGCGCACCGCGGCCACCGCCTCGGCCTGCTGGTCAAACTCGCCAACCTGCGGCAGCTGCGCGACCGCTTCGGGCACGTCAAGGAGATCTGGGCCGGCAACGCGGACACCAACGCCCACATGGTCGCCATCAACGAGCGCCTCGGCTTCGAAACCGTCGACGCTCGCGTCTCCTACAAGCTCACATTGGAGCGTCGACCGCCTGGAAGCGACCGGTTAATTCGATTGCCGCCGTGACTCCGACCGCCCACACTGATCCCATGGAGATCATCGAACTCGACCCAGCGGACGGCGCCCTCGTATCCGGCGCCTTCGAGGTCCTGTGCGCCGCCCACGCGGTCGACGACCCCGAGAGCCCGCCGCCCCACGAGGGCGTGTTCGTCAAGGCCCTCGCCCACCCCGCTCCCGACGAGGACGAGGTCGACTTCGTCGCCGTCGACGACGGCGCCGTCGTCGGCAGGCTGAGCATCGGCCTCCCCAAACGGGACAACCTGCACTTCGCCGGGGCCGACCTGATGGTCCACCCCGACCACCGCCGCCGCGGCATCGGCACCGCACTGCTCGACAAGTTCATCGACTACGCCCGCGCCGACAAGCGCACCGAACTGAGCCTCACCACACGCATGACCTGGGAAGACGGCCCCCAACGCAGCGAAGCGGGCCGGCGGTTCCTCGAGAAGCGCGGCTTCAAGCTGGCACTGACCTGCGTCAACCGCCGCTGCGCGAGCGACGCGATGAGCCCTGAGGCCGAGCAGGCCCTCCTCGACAAGGCCGTCGCCGCAGCCGGCGACGAGTACGAGGTCATCTCCTGGCTCGGCCGCACCCCGGCCGAACTGGTGGAGACCATGTGCCGCCTGGACTCCATGATCCTGGCGGAGGTCCCCTTGGGCGAGCTCGAACTCGAACCGGAGACCATCGACGCCGAGCTCAAGGAGGCCAAAGCCGTCCGCACCGAGGCCATCGGCATCATCCCGGTCACCACCGTGGCGCGCCACCGCGCCTCCGGCGAGGTCGTCGCCAACACCGTCATCGGCGTGTTCGAGGACCGCGACTTCCGGCACGGCTTCCAGTGGATCACCATCGTCGACCCCGACCACCGCGGCCACCGGCTCGGCACGCTCGTCAAGGTGGTCAACCTGCGCCTGCTGCGCGAGCAGTTCCCGAACGTGGAGACCATCTGGACCGACAACGCCGACGTCAACGCCCACATGATCGACATCAACGTCAAGATGGGCTACGAGACCGTCGACGCCTCAGGGGAATTCATGCTCAGACTCGACGCCTGAAGGTGTCCCCACCCACAAGCCGGCCATGACGGTGGCACGACCACCTCATGGTCGGCTATTGTCAATAGCTGGCCCGTCAAGTGGCCCGATCAGGCGCGTCCCGCCCCCATCACCGTCGGCTTATGGTGAATCAAAGCATCCGCGGAACGTGCATCGCACATGTCCTCGCGGAAGGCGAACCATGACCATTGACCCGACCCCGTCGGATGCTGCCGTAGAACAGCCCGACACCACGAACGAGACACCCGAGAACACCACCGAAGCACCCGCGGCCCACGCCGAGGAGTTCACCGTCGAGACCGACGTGGTGAACCCCGACGAGACCCAGACGGCGTTCGAGGACCTCGGGCTCCCCGAGAAGATCACCGCGGCGCTCGCCGAGAAGGGCATCGCGGTGCCCTTCCCCATCCAGGCCGCCACCATCCCCGACGCGCTCGCCGGACGCGACGTCCTCGGCCGCGCCCAGACCGGCTCGGGCAAGACCCTGGCCTTCGGCCTGCCGGCCCTGGCCCGCCTCGCCGCGGGCGGGCGCACCAAGCCGAAGCACCCGAGGGCGATCATCCTGACCCCGACCCGCGAACTCGCGATCCAGGTCGCCGACTCGCTCCAGACCTTCGGCGACGCCGTCGGCATCGAGATGAAGGTCGTATGCGGCGGCACCGCGTTCTCCCGCCAGATCGACGCGCTCCGCGCCGGGGTCGACATGCTCGTCGCCACCCCCGGGCGCCTGCGCGACCTCATCCGGCGCGGCGAGTGCTCCCTCGACTCGGTCGAGGTCGCCGTCCTCGACGAGGCCGACCAGATGGCCGACATGGGCTTCCTGCCCGAGGTCGAGGAGCTGTTCGACCAGCTGCCCGACGGCCAGCGCATGCTGTTCTCGGCCACGCTGGAGGAGGAGATCGACGTCCTCGTCAAGAAGTACCTGTCCGAGCCCGTCGAGCACTCGGTCGACCCGTCGGCCGGCGCGGTCACCACCATGACCCACCACCTGCTGCTCATCGGCCCGCGCGACAAGGCCACCATGACCGCGGCCGTCGCCGGACGCCCCGGCCTGACCATGGTCTTCGTGCGCACCCAGCTCGCCGTCGACCGCATCGCCGACGAGCTGCGCGAGGCCGGCGTCAACGCCGAGGGCCTGCACGGCGGCATGTCGCAGCAGGACCGCTCGAAGGTCCTCGACCGGTTCAAGAACGGCCGCCTCGACGCGCTCGTGTGCACCGACGTCGCCGCGCGCGGCATCCACGTCGACGGCGTCGACATGGTGCTCCACGTCGACCCGCCCAAGACCCACAAGGACTACCTGCACCGCGCCGGGCGCACCGCCCGCGCCGGCGAGTCCGGCGCCGTCGCCACCCTGGTGCTGCCGCACCAGAACCGCAGCATGTTCAGCCTCATCGAGCGCGCCGGCGTCGAGGCCAAGCGCCACTTCGTGAACGACAACTTCGACCCGGAGCTGGCCGAGCTGCTCGGGGCGCGGAACTTCACCGACCTGCGGGCCGCGCGCGCCGACCACCAGGCGGACCGGAACGAGGCCGAGGTCAAGCGCATGGAGCGCCAGATCGAGCGGCTCCGCGAGGACGTCGACGGGCTGCGAGCCGAGGCCGCGCGCCTGCGCGAGCAGGCCGAGCGCGAGCTCGTCGAGGGCCCGGCCAAGCGCGAACGCCGCGACAAGGGCTCGAGGCGCGACCGCGACGACCGCGGCGGGGGCTACCGCAGCGGTGGACGCGGCGGCTACAACCGCGGCGGCCGCGACGGCGACCGCCGAGGCGGCTACCGGGGCAGCCGCGACGACCGAGGCGACAGGGGTGACCGCGGCGGCTACCGCGGGAACCGCGACGGCGACCGCCAGCAGGGCTACCGAGGCGACCGCGACTTCCGCGGCCGCGACGACCGCGGCGGCTACCGCGGCCGCGACGGCGACCGCCAGCAGGGCTTCAAGCGCGACCGTGACGACCGAGGCGACCGCGGCGGCTACCGCGGGGACCGCCAGGGCTTCCGCGACGACCGCGGGGGTTTCCGAGGCGACCGCGACGACCGCGGGGGCCGCGGCTTCCAGGGCAACCGGGACCGCCGCGACCGCTGGGACGGCGACCGTCGCGACCGCGACGACCGCCCGCGCCGCAGCTGGTAGCGCCGACAGCCGACCACCGGGCGGCCCCGAGGAGCATCGCTCCTCGGGGCCGCCCTTCGCTTGCGGCCTACCGCGAACCATGCCGCGAGCGATGCGGCCGAGTATCCTGAGGAGGTTCCCGCCCGACACCCCTCCGAAAGCTGTGAATGGACACTCAGCGGACCGCCGCGGCCCTCGGCGTCGACTTCGGCACCCACCACACCGTCGCGACAGTCCTGCGCGTCGACGGCAGGCGCCACCAACTGCTCTTCGAGGGCAGTCCACTCCTGCCATCCGGGATATATATCGACAACGATGCATCACTTCTCGTCGGCCGCGACGCCGTCCGCGAAGGCCGCCGACACCCCGGCCGCTACGAACGCAACCCGAAGCTCCGAATCGGCTCCCCATCGATCCTCTTGGGGGATAAGGACATACCCATCCGCGAGGCCGTCTCTGCCGTGATCGGTCGCGTGCTGAGCGAGTGCGAGCGGGTCGCCGGGCCGCCGCAGCGGGTCACCGTCACCGTGCCCGCAGGCTGGGGCCCGGCCCGGCGCCACGTCATCGGGGACGCCGCCGCCTCCACCGGGGCCGCCGCGCTCACGCTCCTGCCCGAACCGGTCGCCGCCGCGAGGTACTTCGTCGAGGTCCTCGGCCACGAACTCGAGCCCGGCCGGTCCGTGGTCGTCTTCGACCTCGGCGCGGGAACCTTCGACGCCAGCGCCGTGGCGAGGACCGCCGCCGGCTACGAGGTCCTCGCCGTCGACGGCTCGGACCGCATCGGCGGCCACTACCTCGACCAGGCGATCGTGGAGTACATCGGCGGGCGCTACGAGGCGTCCGAGGAGCTGTCGGAGCGATGGCGATCGCTGATGGACCCGCACTCGGGGGCCGAGCGGCAGCGGCTGCGCTTCGCGCTCTACGACGAGGTGCGGGATGCCAAGGAGCGCCTGTCGAGGACGGTGACCGCCGACGTCGTGATCCCCGGTTTCGCCGCCGAGGAGCTGCTGACGCGTTCGGAGCTGGAACTGCTGGCCCGTCCGCTGCTGGAGCAGGCGGTGGCCATCACGAGGGCGGTCGTCCGCGAAGCCGGACTGGAGCCCGAACGGCTGGCCGGGATCTTCATGGTCGGCGGCGCGAGCCGGATGCCACTGGCGACGACGATGCTGCACCAGGAGCTCGGCGTCGCGCCGACGCTCATCGAAGAACCCGAGCTGGTGGTCAGCGAAGGGGCGGTGACCGCCGGAGCGGCGCCGGCACCGCCCGTGGCGCCTCCGGTGCCGACGCAGGTCATGCCCGCCGCGGTCTCACCGAACCAGTCCGTGCCGCCCGCGCCGTCCCCCGCGACGCCGACGATGCCTCCGGCTCCCACGCAGATCCTGCCTCCGGCCCCGCCCCCCGACCGGCGCTCACCGGCCCTGCTCATCGGCATCATCGCCTTGGCCCTCGCCGTCCTGGGCGGTATCGCCGCGGCCGTCTACGCCTACGGGAACCCGTCCGGCACGATCACCGGCATCGAGACCGACACATCGGAAGAAGGCGAGAGCGCCGAGCCGGGCGCGGACGACAGTGGAACCGACGGCGGAACGGAAGGCGACGAAGCCGCCGACTGGGATTCGGCGGAGGTCGTGGACACCGAGATCACGACCGCATCGATCACGGTCTTCACCAATGCCGAGCCGAGCATGACCGGCTGCTCGGCCGCGATCGACGGGCCGCATCAGAGCCGGTTCGTGAGCGAACTCAGCTGCACCGTGATCGTGTTCGAGGAACTGTACGCCTCCAGCCCCTACGAGATCTGGATATACGGCCCGGGGCAGGATCGCGAAGACCCGGAGTCCACACCGATCATCGAGAGGCACTCGACCACCGCGGTCACCGGCACCGTGTACTGGGACTGCCCTCAAACGCTCCACTACTGCCAGGAGCAGGGCGGCGAACCGGGCGTCAGCCCCGAACCCGAACGGGGACACGAAGCCGTGGACTACGCCGCCGTAGGCGAGGTCTTCGACCTGGTCTGCTACACGGAAGGCGACGAGATCGTCCCCCGAGGCTCGGACGAGATCGACGGCTACCACGACTACCACCCCGGCAAGAACCAATCGAACCTGTGGATCCGCCTGGAGCACGGACCCGGACGCTACGGGTACATGCCGTTCGTGTGGCTGATCGTCGATGGCGTCGACCTCAACTCCACCGGCGAGCTCCCCGCGTGCTGACGGCGCACCGGACGGCCGGTGCGAGACGCGGCACTAGTGCCGCCGCACGGCGTCCTCCACGAGCTGGAGGATCCGCGTGATGGCGAGGTCCTCGCGGCCCGCGGCCAGGTAGTGCGTCAAGCCGTCGTACACCAGGTACAGGAACCCCGCCAGGACCTCGATGTCGACGTCGGTGCGCAGCACGCCCAGCTCTCGCTGGTGCTCCAGGCGCTCCCTGCTGGCCTCGGCGATCGCCTCGCGGCGGCGCCCCCACGCCTCGGCGAACTCCGGGTCGGTGCGCAGGCGCCGCGCCACCTCGAGCTGGGTGCCGAGCCAGCCCGCGGTCTCGGGCTTGTCGGCGGCGGCGGTCAGGTCCTGCATGACGCCGACCAGGCCGCGCTCGCCGACCGTCGCGGCCATCTCGGCCGCGTCGACCGAGGCCACGGCCAGGAACAGGGCGTCCTTGTCGCGGAAGTGGTGGAAGATGGCGCCGCGCGAGAGCCCGGTGGCCTCCTCGAGACGCCGCACCGTGGCCCCCTCGTACCCGAACCGGGCGAAGCAGGAGCGGGCGCCGTCCAGGATCTGCTGGCGGCGCGAGTCGAGGTGTTCTTGGCTGACGCGAGGCACGCGGCAATCTTGCCATCCGCCTGTGTCCACGGGCCAGTGTGTCGCCTACCGTAGGGCCATGAATCGGCATCCACTCGAGTTCGCGCGGCAGGGGGCGAGGGGCTGATGAAGCTCAGTGACTTCTGGGAGCGCATGGACGAGACCTTCGGCGCCGGATACGCCCGCAGCGTCGCCTCCGACCACTCAATCGGCATGCTCGGCGGCCGCACCATCGACCAGGCGCTCGCCGAAGGCGAGAACGCCAAGGCCGTGTGGATCGCGGTGTGCCGGACCTGGCCCGACCGCGTCCCGGCCCGACTCGTCCGCTGACCTCGGAGCGCGCGGCCCGAACGGTCCGAACGCCGCCGGCGAGGGCCCGAGCTCGAAACGCGCGGATCACCCGGCCGTCGCCCCCGAGGAGCGCCGACTCCGGAACGCGCTGGTCTCTCACGACGCTGAGCTGCGTCTTCTTCGTCTTTGCAAGATGCGCCCTGTTCGAACAAGCCGTTGCCCTAGGTTGTCGGTCGAGGGGACTACCGTATTCGGCATGGCGAAGCAAACAGCATCAAGAGGGGGCGGCATGACGAACCCGCAGGACAAGGGCAAGGCGCTCGACCTCGCGCTGGCCCAGATCGACAAGCAGTTCGGCAAGGGCTCGGTCATGAGACTGGGGGAGAAGCCCAAGCAGAACATCAGGACCATTCCGACCGGTTCGATCGCGCTTGACGCCGCGCTCGGAGTCGGCGGCCTGCCTCAGGGCCGGATCGTGGAGGTCTACGGCCCGGAGAGCAGCGGCAAGACCACGATCGCGCTTCACGCCATGGCGAATGTGCAGGCCGAAGGAGGCATCGCGGCGATGATCGACGCCGAGCACGCGCTCGACCCGATCTACGCCGAGGCGCTCGGCGTCAACGTCGACGATCTGCTCGTCAGCCAGCCCGACACCGGCGAGCAGGCCCTGGAGATCGCTGACATGCTGGTCCGCTCCGGCGCGGTCGACCTCATCGTCATCGACTCCGTCGCGGCGCTCGTGCCGCGCGCCGAGATCGAGGGCGAGATGGGCGACTCCCACGTCGGCCTCCAGGCCCGACTCATGAGCCAGGCGCTCCGCAAGATCACCGGCGGTCTGAACAACACCGGTACCACCATGATCTTCATCAACCAGCTGCGCGAGAAGGTCGGCGTCATGTTCGGCTCGCCCGAGACCACCTCGGGCGGCAAGGCGCTGAAGTTCTACGCCTCGGTGCGGCTGGACATCCGGCGCATCGAGACCCTCAAGGACGGCGGCGAGGCCGTCGGCAACCGCACCCGCGTGAAGGTCGTGAAGAACAAGGTCGGCTCGCCGTTCAGGCAGGCCGAGTTCGACATCCTCTACGGGCACGGCATCTCCAAGGAGGGCTCGCTCATCGACATGGGCGTCGAGCACGGGATCGTCAAGAAGTCCGGTGCCTGGTACACCTACGAGGGCGACCAGCTCGGCCAGGGCAAGGAGAAGGTCCGGCTCAACCTCAAGGAGAACCCCGACCTCGCGCTCGAGATCGAGAAGAAGATCAAGGAGAAGCTGGGCGTCGGCGCCGAGGACGACTCCGCCGCCGCCGGTGAGGCCGAAGGTGAAGAAGCCGCAGTCGACTTCTAAGCCCGACGACCCCGAGGCCGCCCGACAGTACTGCCTCAAACTGCTGTCGGGGCGGCCGCGGACGCACTCCGAGCTCGGCGACGCCATGCGCCGCAAGGGCTTCTCCGAAGACGTCGTGGCCGACATCCTGGAGCGCTACTCCGAGGTCGGGTTGATCGACGACGCCGTGTTCGCGCGGGCCTGGGTCGACTCCAGGCACCGCGGCCGCGGCCTGTCGAAACGGGCGCTGGCGGGGGAGCTGCGCCGCAAAGGCGTGGACGCCGAGTTCGTGGAGGCCGCGGTCGAAGCGGTCAGCGACGAGGATGAGCGGGAGGCGGCACTGCAATTGGCGCGCCGCCGCTACCGCGGCCTGGCGGGGCAGCCCTCGGAGGTGGTGCTGCGCAGACTGGTGGGGATGCTGGCCCGCAAGGGCTACGGTGCCGGGATCGCGATCCCGGTGGTGAAGCAGGTCTTGAGCGAGGCCGATTCCGAGGCGGCGGACCTGCTCGACGAGGAATCCCACTACGAGTAGCGGAACGTGTCCGTTCCGATGGCGACTCGTTCCGCTTTGCTTTGTGCCGCAACAAATGAGATGAAATCGTCACCGTCGCGTCCGGCGGAGGCGGGGTCCGAGTGCCAGGATGGGTGGACGTTCTCGTTCGGAGGATTCCCGTGGCACACCAAGTCCCCGCCCAGGGGCGTCCGCACGCGCACTACTGCGTGCCGCACCGGCACCCCATGCCCTGCACGAGGTGCGCGCCCGCCGCGCCGCCCGCACCCGGTTCCCGGCTCGGCCCGCTGCCCTCGTCTCCGGTTCCGGCCCATGGGCCGCTCGCGCGGCCCGCGCCCGCCGTGGTGTCCGCACTGGCCGCACCCGGTTCCCGGCTCGGCCCGCTGCCCTCGTCTCCGGTTCCGGCCCCTGCGCCGCCCGCGGTGTCCGCGCCCGCCGTGCTGCCGGCCGCGGCACGGTCGCGCCCGCGCGAGATCGACCTCATCCGCCGACTGCTGTGGACGGCCATGGTGTTCTGCATGGTCGGCGACGCCGTCGCCGTCTACCGGCTCATCACCGACCCCGACCCCATGATGATGGGCGCCGCCGCCCTCCTGAGCTACCTCGCGATGCAGGCCATGATGTCGCCCGGCCCGCTCGGGCGCGGCGCGCGCTGGGCGTGGACGTGGACCACCGCCTCCGCGGCCCTCGGGCTCACCGGCGGAGTCTCCGTCTTCGCCATGGGCATCATGTGGTTCTCGTCTCAGCCCCTGCTCCTGCTGGTGGGCGCCGTCTGGACCGGTCTCTACTTCGCCGCGATATCGCTGCTGGTCACGCAGCGGGTCCGCGACTGGATCTTCGCCTGAACCACCCGAGACGAGAATTGGGACCGCCGTTCCACGATCTGGACCCCCGCCGGTCGGTGAGGAGCCGTTAACGCGTTCGACATACGATTGGCCGCGACGACGCAGCGCCGCGCCCGGTCCTCCGTCTCTTCTTACCTTTGCGAGGTATCCATGACCGAACCGAAACCCGTCGTGGTGGTAGCAGACCCACTCGCGCCCGCAGCGATCGAAGTGCTCTCCGGAGACTTCGACGTCCGGGAGATCGACGGAACGGACGTCGGCTCCCTCCACTCCGCCCTCGTCGACGCCGAGGCCGTCATCGTCCGCTCCGCGACCACGATCGACGCCGCCGCGCTCGAGGCCGCGCCCAAGCTCAAGGTCGTGGCGCGCGCCGGGGTCGGACTCGACAACGTCGACCTCCCGGCCGCCACCCAGCGCGGCGTCATGGTCGTCAACGCGCCGACCTCCAACATCGTCTCCGCCGCCGAGCAGGCCATCACGCTGCTGCTCGCCAGCGCCCGCCACACCGCGCGCGCCGACGCCTCGCTCCGCGAGGGCCGCTGGGACCGCAAGAAGTTCACCGGCGTGGAGATCCAGGGCAAGACCCTCGGCGTCATCGGCTTCGGCAAGATCGGCCAGCTCGTCACCACCCGCATGCAGGCCTTCGACATGGACGTCATCGCCTACGACCCGTACGCGCAGCCCTCGCAGGCCGCGAAGCTCGGTGTCAAGCTCGTCAGCCTCGACGAGCTGCTCAACGCCGCGGACTTCATCACCATCCACCTCCCGAAGACCCCCGAGACCGTCGGGCTCCTCGGCGAGGACGCGTTCAACAAGGTCAAGCCGAACGTGCGGATCATCAACGCCGCCCGCGGCGGCCTGGTCGACGAGGCCGCGCTCGTGGCCGCCCTCCAGGACGGCCGCGTCGCCGGCGCCGGCATCGACGTCTTCGACTCCGAGCCGTGCACCGACTCGCCGCTGTTCGGCCTCGACAACGTCGTTGCCACCCCGCACCTGGGCGCCTCCACCCGCGAGGCCCAGGACAACGCCGGGCTGGCCGTCGCCAGGAGCGTCAAGCTCGCACTGGCCGGCGAGTTCGTGGCCGACGCCGCGAACGTCCAGGCCGGGGGCATCGTCGCCGAGGACGTGCGCCCGCTCCTGCCGCTGGCCGAGCGCCTCGGCAAGACCTTCACCGCGCTGGCCGAGAGCGCCGTCCAGTCCCTGACGGTCGAGGTCCGCGGCGAAGTGGTCGACAACGACGTCTCGGTGCTCCAGCTGGCCGCCTCCAAGGGCCTGTTCACCGAGGTGGCCGACTCGGTCACCTACGTGAACGCGCCGCTGGTCGCCGAGCAGCGCGGCGTCGAGCTGGGCCTGTACACCTCGCGCGAGTCCGCCGAGTTCCAGACCCTGGTCACCCTGCGCGGCGCGCTCGTCGACGGCACCACGCTGACGGTGTCGGGAACGATCAGCCCCGGCCCGCACGAGGCCCGCAAGCTCACGCACGTCGACGGCTTCGAGATCGACATCGACGCCGAGGGCTCGCTGCTGTTCCTGCGCTACACCGACCGGCCCGGGGTGGTCGGCCTCATCGGCGGCGCCCTGGGAGACCTGGGCATCAACATCGCCGCGATGCAGGTGGCCCGCAAGGCCGCCGGCGGCGACGCCTTCATGGTCATGGCCACCGACGCCCCGGTCCCCGCCGAGGTGCTCGGCCGGATCAAGGAGACCGTGGGCGCCTCGGCGGCGAACGCGGTGACCCTCGAGGACTGACACGGGACCTCCGCGAAGCGGGGACCCGCCGCCCAGTTCCACCTATTGAGAGCCGTTCGTCGGAATGCGGGACGGGTGCGTTAAGGTGAACGCACCCGCCCGCATTCCGTGTCTCCGGACCAGTCGACTCGCCGTGTCACGGACCTCGGCCCGGCGCGGGAACCAGACGCGGCGCACCAGTCCATTCCAGTGCGCCGACGATCGGGACGCTCCAGCGCACGATTGCAACAGATCAGAGAGGCAGCATGAGCAGGATCGCGGTCATCCCCGGCGACGGGATCGGGCAAGAGGTCATCGCCGAGGCCCGGAAGGTGCTCGACGTGGCCCTCCCCGGCTACGAGGCCACCGAGTACGACCTCGGCGCGCGCCGCTACAACGCCACCGGGGAGGTGCTCCCCGACAGCGTGCTGTCCGAACTCGACGAACACGACGCGATCCTCCTGGGGGCCATCGGCGACCCGTCGGTCCCGCCCGGCGTGCTCGAGCGCGGCCTGCTGCTGAGGCTCCGCTTCGAGTTCGACCAGTACGTGAACCTGCGGCCCAGCCGCCTCTACCCCGGCGCGTCCACGCCGCTGGCCGACGTCAAGCCCGGCGACATCGACTTCGTGGTGGTCCGCGAGGGCACCGAGGGCCTCTACACCGGCGCCGGCGGCAACCTCCACACCGGCTCGTCCGCCGAGATCGCCACCGAGGAGAGCCTGAACACCCGCTACGGCGTCGAGCGGGTCGTCCGCGACGCCTTCGAGCGCGCCAAGCGCCGCGGCGGGCACCTCACGCTCGTCCACAAGACCAACGTCCTCGTCCACGCCGGCGGGCTGTGGCAGCGCGCCTTCACCGACGTCGCCGAGGAGTACCCGGACATCACCACCGAGTACCAGCACGTCGACGCCGCCGCCATGTTCCTGGTCAGCCGCCCCCACACCTTCGACGTGATCGTCACCGACAACCTGTTCGGCGACATCCTCACCGACATCGCCGCCGCCGTCACCGGCGGCATCGGCCTGGCCGCCTCCGGGTGCGTCAACCCCGACCACACGCACCCCTCGACATTCGAGCCCGTCCACGGCTCGGCCCCCGACATCGCCGGGCAGGGCCTCGCCGACCCGATCGCCGCGATCTCCTCGACCGCGCTGCTGCTCGAGCACCTGGGCCGCGCCGAGGCCGCCGCCGCGGTGAACGCCGCGGTCGAGCGCGAACTGGCCGGACGCGACTCCGGCACCGAGATCCGCACCGCCGAGGTGGGCGAGCGAGTAGCCGCCGACATCGCCGGACAGTTGAGCTAGCGAGCATCCAGCTCTGAGTACGCCCGGCGAGTGACACTCGCCGGGCGTTTCCGTGTCGTCCGCGACCCGAGCACGACCTGCCTGACAACCTGAACGAGCGGTAAGTTAGGCAAAACGACCAATACAGCAGGCATTCACCGAAGGAATTCCCATGACCACCGAAGGTCTTCCCGACCTGCGGCGCGAGCCGCACCCGAACCCGACCCCCGCCGCCGAGCGGGACCGCTTGATCGCCGACCCCGGATTCGGGTCCCTGTTCACCGACCACATGTTCACCATGTCGTACCACGCCGACCGCGGCTGGCACGACGCCCGCATCCGGCCCTTCGGCCCGATCACCATGTCTCCTTCGGCGGCGGTGCTGCACTACGCGCAGGAGATCTTCGAAGGGCTCAAGGCCTACCGCTACCCCGACGGCGGCATCGGCCTGTTCCGCGCCGAGGCCAACGCCAGGCGCATGAACCTCTCGGCCGAGCGGATGGCGATGCCGCACCTGCCCGAGCAGTGGTTCCTCGACTCCATCCGCGAGCTGCTCGCCGTCGACCGCGACTGGGTGCCCGGCCAGGAGGAGGCCAGCCTGTACCTGCGGCCGTTCATGTTCGCCTCCGAGCAGTTCCTCGGGGTGCGACCGGCCAAGGAGTACCAGTACATGGTCATCGCCTCGCCGGCCGCCGCCTACTTCAAGAACGGGCCGCAACCGCTGACGCTGTGGGTCTCCGAGGAGTACAACCGGGCCGGGCCCGGCGGCACCGGCGCGGCCAAGTGCGGCGGCAACTACGCCGCCAGCCTGCTGCCCCAGTCCGAGGCCATCGAGCACGGCTGCGACCAGGTGGTGTTCCTGGACGCGGTCAACTACGAGTACGTCGACGAGCTCGGCGGGATGAACCTGTTCTTCGTGTACGAGAACGAGCAGGTCGTCTACACCCCCAAGCTCGGCACGATCCTGCCCGGCATCACCCGCGACGCGATCTTCACGCTCGCCTCCGAGTCCGGCTGGGAGGTCCGCGAGACCGACTACGCGCTCACCCGGTGGAGGGACGACGCCGAGTCCGGGGCGCTCACCGAGGCGTTCGCCTGCGGCACCGCCGCCGTCATCACCCCGATCGGGACGGTCAAGACCCGGGACGGCGCGTTCACCGTCGCGGGCGGCGAGGCCGGCAAGTTCACCATGCAGCTGCGCCAGACCATCCTCGACATCCAGCACGGCCGCGCCGAGGACACCCACGGGTGGACCACGCGGATCGACTGAACCGCGGGCGGGCCCCGGTCCCCTCCCCGTAACCTGGTAGTGCACGCGCGGAAGGCAACTGCCGCTCCGCATCTCACGCACGGCGACTCGGGGAGGGGACTTGGGCGAGGCCACCATACGGTTGAACCGGCTCGGCCTGGAACGCGGCCGCGTGTGGCAGACCGTCCTCGCCGCCGTCGCCATCGTGCTGCCGATGGCGCTGTGGACCGGGCTCGAGCGCGCCGTCGGCGACACCACCGAGAAGCTCGTGCCCGGAGAGACGATCACGCTCCACTCCTACCCGGTCGACAACGCCCGGCTCCAGTTCCTGCCGCCGGGGAGCGGCTGGAGCACCGGACTGACCCTCGCGGAGTACCGGATCGAGCTCAACCGCGGCAAGGTCAGCGCCACCGTCCAGGTCGACACCGCGGTCGCCAGCCTGACCAGGCTCCTCGAGCGCCGGGCGGACCGCCTCACCGCCACCCAGCCGGGGATCGCCGCCAGCAACGTCCGCGAATACCGCAACCAGGTCAACGGACTGGAGGGCTACCGCGCCGACCTGTACGGACGCAACATAGCCGGGTCCATCGTCGTGGTCGGCACCGACGGCGGGGCCGCCGCCACCGTCATCACGATCGTGCCCTCCGGCCAGCTCGACGACAGCGCCGCCAGCGCCGACGACTTCGTCTCGAGTTTCGTGCTGGGCGGGGCATGAGCGTCCGCACCGAGCGTGTCGTCGTCGAGAGCCAGGGCGCCTTCATCCGCGTCAGGCGCCCCGCGTACTGGGTCTACGTCGCCTGCCTCAGTTTCGGGCTCATCAGCCTGGGCCGGGTCCTGTCGCCCGAGTACAGCGACATCGCCGGGGCGCTGTGGGCCTCGATCGCCATCAACGCCGCCCTGGCCGCCGTGTTCCTGTGGATCCTCGCCCGCCTCGACCTGTTCGAGCGCGAACCGGTCACCGTCAGGGCCGCCGCCATGTGCTGGGGCGGCCTGGCCGCCGTCTCGTTCTCCATGATCGCCAACGACGCCGCCCTGGTCGTCCTCGCCCAGCTCAACGACGCCGGCTGGGCCCGCACCTGGGGGCCCGCGATCGCCGGGCCGCTCAACGAGGAGTGGCTCAAGGCCGTCGGCGTGGTCATGCTCGTCCTCATCGTCCGCGAGCACTTCGACCGGTCCATCGACGGCCTCATCTACGGCGCCCTGGTCGGCCTGGGCTTCCAGGTCGTCGAGAACCTCACCTACGCGGTCAACTTCGCCGTCATCAACCCCAACTCGGACTGGGCCGGGTCGATGACCGTCACGTTCACGCGCGTCCTCGTCGCCGGCCCCTGGTCGCACCCGCTGTACTCGGGCACTGCCGGGCTCGGCATCGCCTACCTCGTCACGCAGGTCAGGAAGCCGATGCGGGTGCGTGTGCTGGTCGCCCTCGGGCTGTTCGCCCTGGCGATGGCCATGCACGGGCTGTGGAACCTGCCGGGGGTGCCGGGCCTGGACGGCTGGGTGGTGGTGCCGCTGACCTACGGCAAGGGCCTGATCATCCTGGGCCTGTTCTTCGTGCTCTACCACTTCGCGGCGCGCGCCGAATGGCGCTGGTTCGTCACCACCATGTCCGACCAGCCCGAAACGGTCGTCACCACCGAGGACCTGACGACGATGCGGTCGCTGCGCAGCCGCCGCAAGGCCCGCAACCAGGACGCGAGACGCTGGGGCAAGCGCGCCGCGCAGCTGCGCGGCCAGTTGCAGGGCGAACTGGTGCGGTTGGCGACGGTCCTGGCCCGTGAGCAGCGCCGCGCCACCGCCGTCGACGACGCGCCCGACGTCGCCTCCGTCAAACGCAACATCGCCGCGATCCGCGCCGAGCTCGCCGAGGTAGCCGGTGAGGCCGGGGACCCAGATGACGCCGGAGAGGCCGAGACCGCCGCAGTGCGCGGCTGACGCGCTAGCCGGTGGGCGTCCCGCTCGGCGTCGGCGACTGCGAAGGGCTCTTCGTGGGGCTCGGCTGCTCGCTCGGCGTCCCGCTCGGGGACGGCTCGGCCGTCGTCGGCTCCTCGCTCGGCTCGGCGCTGGACGAGTCGTTCTCCTCTGAGGCCGGACTGGTGGGCGGCTCGACCGGGGTCAGCCCCGGCGTCCCGCCCGGCGCCTCCGTCGAGGTCTCGGACCCGCCCGCCTCATCGCCCGGCTGCACCCGGCCGCTCGGCGCGGTGGCCTCCCCCGTCGGCACCGCGTCGCCGTCGGCCGACGGGTCGGTCGTCTCGGCGTCCTGCTCCTGGGTGTCGGAGTCGTAGCCGGACCAGCCGTCGGTGACGCCCGATCCGCTCTCGTCCGTCTCCATGCCGATCAGTTCGGGGACCGGCGTGCGCACCAGCACCCCGGCGGCCATCACGCCGCCGGCGACCGCGGCCACCGCCAGCACACCGAGCCGCCGGAACCGCTTCGAGTGGTGCACATCGTAATTGAGCGATCGAAACGCGCCTTTGGCCTCGCGCCCGATGACGCCGAAGAGTCCCACAGGAGTCACCCACCGTTCGTTCGAGTCTCTGCGGTGATCAACGAGCGGACCGGCGAGAGGTAACCCCGCATCACCCGTGCGAGGGGCGGGACGGACACGTTCAGGGCTGTCCGGCGCCCTCTAGAAGTCGCGCTTGACCGCGCCCACGAGCAGCCCCGAGAAAACCTCCAGCGCGGCCGGGTCGACGTCCCCGCGCGAGGCCTCCAGCGCCGCCTCGGCCTCGGCCGCGAGCACCTCGATCCGGTGCTCGGTGTCGGCCAGCGCCCCGGTGTCCATCAGGATCGCCCGCAGCCGCTCCACGCCCGCCTCGTCGAGGCCGGGGTCGCCCAGCCCCGCGTCCAGCGCGGCGCGCTGCTCGGCGTCGGCGGCGGCCCAGGCCCGCGCCACCAGGAACGTGTGCTTGCCCTCGCGCAGGTCGTCGCCGGCGGGCTTGCCCGTCTGCTCCGGGTCGCCGAAGACGCCCAGGACGTCGTCGCGCAGCTGGAACGCCTCGCCCAGCGGCAGCCCGATCCCCGAATAGCTGGCGCGGACCGCCTCGCCCGCCCCGGCCAGGGACGCGCCGATCAGCAGCGGCCGCTCGATCGTGTACTTCGCGGACTTGTAGCGGGCGACCTTCGCGGCGGTGTCCTCGGAGACGTCGCGCCGCACCTCCGAGAGCACGTCCAGGTACTGCCCGGCGCTGACCTCGGTGCGCATGAGGTCGAAATCCGCCCTGGCCGCGGCCACGGCCTCGAACGGCATCCCCGCCGAGCACAGCAGCTCGTCCGACCAGACCAGGCACAGGTCGCCCAGCAGGATCGCCGCGGCGGCGCCGAACTCCTCGGGCCGCCCCGACCAGCGCTCGCGCTCGTGCAGCGCGGCGAAGCGCCGGTGGACCGACGGGGCGCCGCGGCGGGTGTCCGAGCCGTCGATGAGGTCGTCGTGCATCAGCGCCGAGGCCTGGAGCAGCTCCAGGGAGGCCACGCACGCGACCAGCGCCTCGGAATCGGGCAGACCCGCGCCGCGCGCCCCCCAGTAGGCGAACATCGGGCGGACCCGCTTGCCGCCGCCGAGCACGAAGGAGCGGACGGCGTCGGCGTAGGCGCCGAGGCTGTCGTCGATACCGCAGATCACGGCGGCCTGCCGGTCCAGGAAGGCGGTCAGGGCGGCGTCGATGCGGTCTTTGAGCTCCACGCCCCGAACCCTAGGAGACCGGTGTGCGATCCCAACTATTGGGTGGGGCCGCATGCAGGTCAGACCACGTGTCTCCGAGTCGTTACCGTTGGCGTATGACCCTCGGAGTCGCCTCAGTGATGCCACAGCAGAGCGCCAAGATCGGCGACCTGCTCCGTTCGGGCACCCCGAGGTTCTCATTCGAGATGTTCCCGCCCCGCTCGGAGAAGGACGAGACGACCCTGTGGCGCACCGTCCGCGCACTGGAGGGCCTCGGCGCCGACTTCGTGTCGGTGACCTACGGCGCGGGCGGCTCGACCAGGGTCAAGACCGTCGAGACGACCGAGCGGATCAACGCCGAGACCACGCTGCTGACGATGGCGCACTGCACTGCCGTCGACCACTCCGTGGCCGAGCTGCGCAACCTCATCGGGCACTTCGCCAACGTCGGGGTGCGCAACATCCTCGCCGTCCGCGGCGACCCGCCGGGGAACCCCAGAGCCGAATGGGTCAAGCACCCCGAAGGGGTGCTGCACGCCCGCGAGCTGGTCGAGCTCATCAAGTCCTCCGGCGATTTCAGCGTCGGCGTGGCGGCCTTCCCCGAAGGCCACCCCAGGGACGCCGACTGGGAGACCGGCGTGCGCCACTTCGTCGCGAAATGCCGCGCCGGAGCGGACTTCGCCATCACCCAGATCTTCTTCGGCGCCGACGACTACCTGCGATTGCGCGACGCGGTGGCCGCCGCCGGATGCGACATCCCGATCGTGCCGGGCATCATGCCGGTGACCAACATCAAGCAGATCGAGCGGTTCGCCGTCCTCACCGGGATGGTCTTCCCCGCCGACCTCGCCGAGCGGCTGCGCGCGGTCGCGGACGACCGCGACGCCATCCGCGACATCGGCGTCGAGGTCGCCACCGAACTGGGCGCGAAGCTGCTGGCCGAAGGCGCGCCGGGCCTGCACTTCACCACCCTGAACCACTCCAGGTCGACCCGCCGCGTCTGGCAGAACCTCAACGGCGCCAACACCGGGCCCCATCGCAACGGCTGATGCGCGAGTGTCGGGTGCGCGACGGAACAGTTGCCGTGGCGATGCGGAGACGTAGAGTGCTCTAATATGTCCGATGCTGCGCGACCGCCTTTGATGCCGTCTGCTACAACAGGTCCCATGCGCACGCGTGTACCTGCCGACTCCCTAATGGGCAGGGCCATTCTCTCGACACGGCTCCGACCGGGGGTCGTCGTCGGCCTCGGATTGACCGCGAGCCTCCTCGTGCCGGTGGCCGCCCTGGCCGGCGGGCCGGTCATCCTGGCCGCGTTGCCGCTCATCGGCGTCACCGCCCTGTGCGACGCCTCCTATGCGCTGCTGGCCGCGCGCTCGACCAACCTGGCACGGCGCGTGCTCGTGTTCGAACCGCTCGCCGGGCGCCTCGGCGAAGCGGCCTGGCTGCTCGCCCTGTGGTTCCTCGGCGCCCCCGGTTGGATCGTCGTCGTCACCGGCGCGCTGTGCTGGATCTACGTGCAGACCCGTTCCCGCGCGCGCCAGGTCGGCCTGCGCGACCTCGGCATGACCACGCTGGGGGAGCGGTCGGTGCGGACCGTGACGGTCGCCCTCGGATTCGCGGTGGCCGGCGTCGTCGCCTTCGCGGGCGGCGCCGAGTACGTCACCTGGATCTCCGGGGCCGTGACCGTCGCGGCCATGGCCTGGCTCCTCATGGCCGCGCTCGGGCTGCTCCAGCTGGTCATCGTCGTCTCGGCGGCGCTGCGCAACGAGTGACCGGCCGCATGGAATGACCGGCGCCGCCGCGGCGTTGGACCGACAATGCGCATCGAAGTATGGGCCGATGCGGTCGCACCCGAGACCCTGTCGGCCAAGGACCAGCTCAAAGCGGCCCTCGACGGCCGCGCCTCCAGTGCCGAAGCCACGGCGCTCCCCGAGATCGAAGTGGTCTGGCGGCCCCACCCGTCGGACGACTCCGACGCCCAGCGGCTCGTCCACCTCGCCTACACCGACGGCGGACCCGCGCTGCAAGAGACCGTGCTCGCCGCGATCCTGGCGGCCCGCTACGGCGAGGGCGCGGACGTCACCGACCTCGAGGTGCTCGGGCGCCTGTCCGCCTCTGCGGGCTTCGCCCAGGGCGCGGCGATGCTGCGCACCGACGCCGGCAAGCGCGGTGTGGAGGAGCAGCGGCTGCGCGGGAAGGCGATCGGCGTGACGGCCGTCCCGACGTTCACGCAGGCCGACCGGCTGCTCGAGAGCCCGGACTCCGAGGCGTTGACGGCGTTCCTCGACGCCGAGGAGGAGCGGGCGGTGCCCGAGGAGACGCAGCGGCTGCGGCACGCCGAGGCGCTGCTGCGGCAGCGCGATCCCTTGGGGGCGCTGCGCCTGATCGAGCCGTTGCTGCGCGACCACCCGGGGCACCCGGACGTGGTGCAGCTGGCGGCGCGGGCCTACTTCAAGTCCGCCCAGCTGAACAAGGCGCTGGTGCTGGCCGAGGCGATGGTCGAGGTCAACCCGGCCGACTTCTACGCCAGGCGGCTGCTGGGCCGGACCCTGGAGCGGCTGGGACGCCGCGACGAGGCCAGAGCGCACCTGCGGCTGATCGACGAGATCACCGAGGACTGACGGCGGCCCGCTCCGCGGGCCGCCCGTCGTGCGAAACGCGCGAGCGGCGGAGCGGCGATCCGGCGACTGACGGTGGAATAAGGGCACGTGTGTTCGCACATCGCCTGATTGCCGCAGGCCAGGCCGGTTACGACCGGCATCGCGGCCGCTGCGCTGTGCGCGTGGTTTGCGACAGCGTCATTTCGGCGCGAATGCCGCGTGGCGCAGATGACACCGCAGCGTCGCGCACCGAACGGTGCGCGACGCTTTTCTTTGTGCGGCAAGACATCGACTGTCGGATTGGGGACAATCCGTAGTGCTCTGCTGATTTCGCGTAGCGATGGGGGTTCAAAATGTCGGACCCGTGTGGTTCCATAAATGTCGAACGCAAGTTCGAACAAAGTAATGGAGGCCCTCATGGCAGCTTCTCGACCCGGAGCCACCCGAACCGGTCCCCGTCTCGTGCAAGCCGGGACCGTCAAAAACGCCCGCCTGCGCATCCCTGCCAACCAACTACCCAACCGCTCGCCCCTGCAACTGCTGTCGACCGCCCGCACCGACCTCGACGATGCCGCCGAGCAGGTGCGTCCCGGTCAGCGCTACGCGGAGGCGCACATGGCCGCGCTGCGCGTCGCCGCGGCGGTGCTCGCCGTCAGAGCGGGCGACGTCGCGGGCCGCAGGCGGCCCGGACGGCCGTCGAGCACCTGGGAACTGCTGGCAGGCGCCGCTCCGGAACTGGAGGAGTGGGCCTCCCACTTCTCTCGGACGGCCCGCAAACGGGTGCTGGCACAGGCCGGGATCCCCGACATCGTGACGGCCGAGGAGGCCGACGCGCTCGTGGCCGACGCCCGCCGCTTCCTGGACGTGGTGATCCGCCTGTTGGGCTTCAGCGCGCTTGCGCGTTGAAGGATGTGTCCAGGAGCGCGCTTGCGCGTTGAAGGGTGTGACCAGCAGCGCGCTCGCGCGTTGAAGGATGTGTCCAGGAGCGCGCTCGCGCGCTGAAGGGTGTGACCAAGCGCGCTCGCGCGTTGGAGGATGACTCCAGGAGTGCGCTCACGCGTTGCAGGATGGGCACAGCAGCGCTTCGCGCGCTGAAGGGTGCGTTTGGCGGCGCGCTCGTTCCCTGCAGAACGAGTCCAGTAGCGCGTCCGCATGCGGCACAGCACGCAGGCGACGCCCTCACGCGCTGACCGACCCCGCCCCGGCCTTGACGACAGCGGGCCTTCACGGCTTGACCCCAACCCCGGCCGCATCGAGGCCACCACCCGCGACTCGGCGTTCCCCATGCACCCCTCGAACCGAGTAGTCAGCGGGCCGCGGTTCCCACCCCAGGGAACGACAGCGGGTATGAACAGGCGTCCGCGACTCGATCCGGACCCGACATCCGACTTGTGACCCCCCATCCGCGAACAGGCGATTCCGGTTCCGCGCGAAGCCGTGTATTCGGTGACCGGCGACACCGGCGTTGTGGGGTCGGTCCATGCTGCCCGGCACGCCTGCCGGAGAGGTGACACCGCGGTTATACGATTGCTGCCGGTGCTGGGCATTCGAGAGAATGGCCTATCGCGGCGAAACCCGCGAGCCATGAATCGATACCACGGCAAAGCTCGCGAGCCGTGAACCGGCACTACGGCGAAGCTCGCGAGCCGTGAGCCAACCCAGCCAGAACGATCGTCTACCTGATACTTCCGAGGAGTATTGAACCCGTGTATCGGACACACCTCGCCGGCACGCTGAGTGCCGCTGACGTCGACCAGCAAGTCACCCTCGCCGGATGGGTGGCCCGACGCCGCGATCACGGCGGGGTGGAGTTCATCGATCTTCGCGACGTCTCGGGCGTCGTCCAGGTCGTCTTCCGCGACTCCGAGGCGGCCAAGGTCGCCCACGAGCTTCGCAACGAGTTCTGCATCGAGATCACCGGCGCCGTCTCCCGCCGCCCCGCCGGTAACGAGAACCCCGAGCTCCCCACCGGCGAGATCGAGGTGACCGCCGAGTCCCTCACCGTCCTGTCCGAGGCCGCGCCGCTCCCGTTCCAGGTCGACGACCACATCGACGTCTCCGAGGACGTCCGCCTGCGCCACCGCTACCTCGACCTCCGGCGCACCGGCCCGGCCAAGGCCATCCGGCTCCGCTCCAAGGCCAACCACATCGCCCGCAACCTCCTGGCCGAGGACGGCTACGTCGAGGTCGAGACGCCGACGCTGACCCGCTCCACCCCCGAGGGCGCCCGCGACTTCCTGGTCCCGGTCCGCCTCCAGCCCGGCAACTGGTACGCCCTGCCGCAGTCTCCGCAGCTGTTCAAGCAGTTGCTCATGGTCGGCGGCTTCGAGAAGTACTACCAGATCGCCCGCTGCTACCGCGACGAGGACTTCCGCGCCGACCGCCAGCCCGAGTTCACCCAGCTCGACATCGAGGCATCCTTCGTCACCCAAGAGGACGTCATCGACCTCGGCGAGCGCATCACCGCCGCCCTCTGGAGCGAGCTGGCCGACTACGAGCTGCCGCGCCCGTTGCCGCAGCTGACCTGGCACGACGCCATGGACCGCTACGGCTCCGACAAACCCGACCTGCGCTTCGGCCAGGAGCTGTCCGAGCTCACCGACTACCTCCGCGGCACCTCCTTCCGCGTCTTCTCCGGCGCGATCGACGCCGGCGGCTATGTCGGCGCGGTCGTCATGCCCGGCGGCGCCTCCCAGACCCGCAAGGAGCTCGACGGCTGGCAGGACTGGGCCAAGGCGCGCGGTGCCAAGGGCCTCGCCTACGTCGTCCTCAACGCCGAGACCGGCGAGCCCAAGGGCCCGGTCGCCAAGAACCTCTCCGAGGAGCACCTCGCAGGGCTCGCCGACGCCGTCGGAGCCAAGGCCGGCGACGCGGTCTTCTTCGCCGCCTCGCCCGACCGCCACGAGGCCCAGGAACTGCTCGGCGCCGCCCGCCTGGAGATCGGCCGCCGCTGCGGCCTCATCGACGAGGACGCCTGGGCGTTCTGCTGGGTGGTCGACGCGCCCATGTTCGAGCCCACCGACGAGGGCGGATGGACGGCCATCCACCACCCGTTCACCTCGCCCAACCCCGACTGGATCGACAAGTTCGAGACCGACCCGGGCAGCGCGCTGACCTACGCCTACGACATCGTCTGCAACGGCAACGAGATCGCAGGCGGCTCGATCCGTATCCACGACCGCGAGGTCCAGAGCCGCGTATTCGACGTCCTCGGCATCACGCACGAAGAGGCCCAGGAGAAGTTCGGCTTCCTGCTCGAAGGCCTCAAGTACGGCGCCCCGCCGCACGGCGGTATCGCCTTCGGCTGGGACCGCGTCTGCGCCCTGCTGGCGAAGGCCGACTCGATCCGCGAGGTCATCGCCTTCCCCAAGACCGGCGGCGGCTACGACCCGCTGACCGCGGCCCCCACGCCCATCACGCCTGAACAACGCGCGGAGGCGGGCATCGACCATGTGCCCGAAACCGACGAAGACGCGGTGGACGAGTAGTCCTAGGATGCGTAGGGAGCGGCTCGAGCCTGCGGCTCGAGCCGCGCGTCATTTCCTGGAGCGCAGTGTGTGCCCGGTTGCCCCTCAAGCACTTCCAACCGGTAAGAGCCTTGTGGGCTGCGGTCGCGCCCGGCGACATGACTGATATACCTAACACCCGGCCGATGCAGCAGTAAGAGGAGCGGTTCAACGTGCAGAGCGGGACCTTGGTGGCAGGTCGCTATCGATTGGACGATCGGCTTGCCGCCGGTGGCATGGGCGAAGTCTGGAAAGGCTTCGATACCCGGTTGGGCCGCAGCGTCGCCATCAAAATACTCCACGCTGGACTCTCGAGCAACGACAAATTCCGCGCCCGCTTCCAACTCGAGGCCAGGGCCGTCGCGGCCCTGCAATCGCCGGGCATCGTCGCGCTCTACGACTACGGCGAGGAGACCGGCGACGACGGCCTCGTGTCGTACCTGGTCATGGAGCTGGTCAGGGGCCGCTCCCTGGCCGACATCCTGCGTGACCGCGGCACGCTGCCGCCCGCCGAGGTCATGAAGATCGTCGCCACCGCGGCCGACGCCCTCGAGACCGCGCACCGCGCCGACATCATCCACCGGGACATCAAGCCGGCCAACCTCCTCGTCGACGAGGACGGCACCGTCAAGATCGTCGACTTCGGGATCGCCTCGGCCCGCGGGGCCTCCGGCCTGACCGAGACCGGCACCGTCATGGGCACCCTCGCCTACGCCTCGCCCGAGCAGCTCAACGGCTCCGAACTGACCGGGGCGACCGACCTGTACTCACTGGGCATCGTCGCCTATGAGGCCCTGATGGGGCAGCCGCCGTTCGTCTCCGACACCCCGGTGGCGGTCATGAACGGCCACATGACCCAGGCTCCGCCGCCGCTCTCGCGCGACATCCCCCCGGGAGTCGCGCAGGTCGTGTTGCAGGCCCTGCAGAAGGATCCGCGCGCCCGGTACAACTCGGCCGCGGAGATGGCCCGCTCGGCCCGCGAGGGCAGGGTCGTGACCGGCGGCATCCCGGTAGCGCCGCCGTCCGCGGCCGCGGAGGGGACGACGCAGCTCATCGGCGCCGACGCGACGCAGATGCTCGGCGGTGGGGGCTCCCGGGGCGGCAACACCGCGGCCCAGCCGACCGGAATGATCGGCCCTGACGGGGACGAGAAGGGCAGCGCGGTGCCGTGGCTCATCACCGGAGCGGTCACTCTGGTGGTGATCCTCATCCTGGTGCTGATCTTCCAGCCTTGGGAGTGGGGCAGGGACGGGAACGTGAACCAGAACGGCGAGACGTCCGCGCCCGCCGAGTCCGAAAGCCCCACGGAGACCGAAGAGGTGACCACCGAGGACCAGGAGCCGACGGAAACGGACGAGGACTGGGAGGAGCCCACGACCGAGGAGCCGACCACGGAGGAGCCGACGACGGAGGAGCCGACCACGGAGGAGCCGACCACGGAGGAGCCGACGACGCCGGACGAGGAGCCGACGACGGAGGAGCCGACGACGGACGACGAGCCGACGACACCGGGCGACTCCACTACGGAAGCCGCCGGAAACCAGTGAGGAGCAGCCACGCGCGCAGGCGTGGCTGCATCGACCTCCTCTACCCTTCGAGCGGCGGGAAGCGCATCAGCACGTCGCCGCCCGAGCCGTTCGATGTCGTGACCCACAGCCAGCCGTCCGGGGCCACCTCGACGGTGCGGATCCTGCCGAGCTCTCCTTCCAGCACCGCTTCCGGCTCACCGCCGAGCTCGCCTCCCAGAACCGGCACGGTCCACAGGCGCTCACCGCGAAGCGCGGCGATGTAGGCGACGTCGTCGACGACCTCGACCCCCGAAGGCGAGGCCTCCGCGGTCGTCCAGGTGGTCAGCGGGTCGACGTACTCCGGTTCGCCGCCGGTGCCCTCGACCTCCGGCCAGCCGTAGTTCGCGCCGGCCTCGATGTGGTTGAACTCGTCCCAGGTGTTCTGGCCGAACTCGCTGGCGTACATCTCGCCGTCCGAGCCCCACGCCAGGCCCTGGACGTTCCGGTGCCCCAGCGAATAGACCAGCGAGCCCTCGAACGGGTTGTCCTCGGGCACCGAGCCGTCGGGGTTGGCGCGGAGGATCTTGCCGCCCAGGCTCTCGAGGTCCTGCGAATTGGTGGTCTCGTTGGCGTCTCCCGTGGAGATGTAGAGCTTGCCGTCGGGGCCGAAGGCGAGCCTGCCGCCGTTGTGGTTGAGCGCCGTGGGGATGCCCGTGATGATCGGTTCGGGCTCGAAGTTCTCGATGGTGAAGCGCACCACCCGGTTGTCATCTTCGGTCGAGTGGTAGGCGTAGATGTAGCCGTCCTCTTCGTAGGTGGGGGAGACGGCGAGCCCGAGCAGCCCGCGCTCGTCGAACTGCCCTTCCTGCGGTGGGACCCCGATGCCGCCGATGACCTCGGGGGCCCCGAAACCCTTGTAGAGCATGACGGCGCCGCTGTTGCGGTCGGCGACCAGGGCCTGACCGTTGGGCAGGAATGCGAGTCCCCACGGTATGGAGAGCCCCTGGGCTATCGTCTGCCCCTCTTCGAAGTCGAATCCGACCTGCTGCTGCGTCGGTTCCTCTTGGGCCACCGCGGTCCCGATACCCAGAGTCATGGCCGCGAGCGCCGCGCCCACGACCATCAGCTTCCGTCGCATGGCTGCTCCTTGTCCGTATTGGTATCGCTCCCAGGAAGCAATGCCAATAAAATCGATGTCTATCTATGCGATTGCCATAGTAGGCATGATTTGCCGGTGATGTCCATATATGAACACCCTGCAAGGGATTGCTCACGGATGGTCCACGGATCTCGGCGCGGCAATCGCCCGAGCACGACTCCGGTCTTCATCGCTTCTTCGTTCGAAGACGCCGGAATCGCCCCTGTAGGCTGTGAAAACGGAAACCCTACCCTCGACAACGGGAGGACGCTGATGTCTACCGCCACCACCCGCCGCCTCGTCGGCGCCGCAGCGATTCCGGCGCTGGCCTTCGGCCTCTTCGCCTGCAGCTCCGATGACGGCTCCGGTTCTGACGGATCCGGTGGAGACGACGGCGCAGCGCAGCTCGGCCCCCACGAGATGGTCCTGGCCTCCTATGAAGGGCTCGAAGGCGAGTCCTACACCATGGAGTCGTCGATGACGGTCAACGACCTCGACCTCATGAACATGACCAGCGTCGTCGACGGCGAGGCCTCGCAGGCCAGCCAGGACCTCTACATGAGCGCCATCATCGAGGCCATGGGCGACGACTACTCCGACGACCCCGAGATGGCCGAGATGATGGAGAGCATGTTCGCCGACACGCACACCGAGGCGATCCTGGTCGACGACATGATCTACATGCAGTTCACCGGTGGCATGTTCGACGTCATGGCCGAGGACTTCGGCGAGGACGCCTGGTTCACCCTCGACCTCACCGAGGACAGCCAGATGAGCGACATCTACCAGCAGTTCGGCAGCTTCGACCTGGCCGAGCAGACCGAGATGATGCTGAACGACCTCGCCGACGTCGAGGAGACCAGTGACGGCGTCTACACCGGCACCCTGAGCCCCGACTCGGAGTCCATGCAGACCCTCCTCGGCGCCACCGGCGGCACGGCCAACGGCGTCGAGATGGCCGAGAACACCCAGGTCACCATCACCCTCGACGACGACGGCCTGCTCAACACCATGGAGATGACCCTCCCCGAGATCGAGGGCATGGTCATGCACATGGTCAGCGAGGTCACCGAGATCGGCGGCGACTACGCGATCGCCGCTCCCGAGACCGACAACCTGCACTCCTTCGACGAGTTCGCGGGCGCGATGCAGTAGCGCCGGAGCCCGGTCGCGGCGCCGCCGCGACCGGGCGACCGGGCTACCTCGCCGCCTCGTCTTCGAGCTCTTCCGACGGCGCCGGACCGGCCGGTCCCCGCCGGTCCTTCCACGCCGAGCTCAGCGCCCGGGCGGCCTCGACGATCATCCACAGCGCCAGCAGGAAGATGACGGCGTCCAGCGGCGCGAGCACCCACTCGCCCGCCTCCACGAAGTTGCGCAGGTTGACGATCAGCGCCCACGTCGTCATCGCCACCAGGAACACCAGCGGGACGAGCAGCACGGTCGGGTTGGCCCGCCGCTTGGTCACCCACACCGCGATCACCGCCAGCGCCAGGCCGGCCAGCAGCTGGTTGGTGGTGCCGAACAGCTGCCACAGCACGCCGAAGGCGTAACCGGCGTCGTCGCCGCCGGGCAGGAGCGCCAGACCCAGCGGGACCGCCACGGCGATGATCCCGGCCAAGGTCAGGTTGTTCGCGAGCCTGCGCCATCCGGCCAGCTCGGCGATCTCCTGGACCACATAGCGCTGCAAGCGGACTCCGGTGTCCATCGTGGTGGCCGCGAAGGAGATGACGACGACGGCCGCGAAGATCACCGCGTAGTCCATCGGGATGCCGATGTTGTTGGCGAAGACCGCCACGCCGTTGACGAAGTTGCCGACCGCGCCGCCCGAAGCGGTGGCGAAGTCCGGGTAGAGCGCCTCCCAGTCGGCCTGTGTGGCGGCCACACCGGCGGTCACCGCGAGCACCGAGCACAGCGCGAGCGTGCCCTCGCCGATCGCGCCGCCGTAGCCGACGTAGCGGGCGTCGGTCTCCTTGTCGAGCTGCTTGGCCGTGGTGCCCGAGGACACCAGGCAGTGGAAGCCCGATATGGCGCCGCAGGCGACCGTGATGAACAGGAACGGCAGGATGCTCGGACTGTCCTCTGGCACCGTGTTGATCGCCGGGGCGACGACCGTGTTCCAGCCGACGCCCACGCCGAGCAGCACGACCGCCAGCGCCACGTACAGCTGGTGGGAGTTGATGTAGTCCCTGGGCTGGAGCAGCATCCACACCGGGATGCGCGAGGCGATGAAGGTGTAGACGAACAGGATCACGATCCACACGTTGCGCGGGTTGTCGACGCCGATGGCGTCGGCGAAGCCGGTGATGTCGATCGGGAACTCCTGGCCGACCCAGATGAGCAGGTACAGCAGGGCGACGCCGAGCAGGCTGGGCACCAGCGCGGCATTGCGCTTCTTGTAGACGTAGTAGCCGATCGCGATCGCGATCGGGATCTCCACGAAGATCGGGATGACCGCGCCCGGGTTGGCCACCAGGAGGTTGCCGATCACCACCGCGAACACGGCGTTGACCAGCGTCAGCAGGAAGAAGATGATGACCAGGAACAGCGTGCCGGCCCTGGGGCCGATCACGTCCTTGGTGAGGGTGCCGATGCCCCTGGCCCGGTGGCGCACCGACAGCACCAGCGAACCCATGTCGTGGACGCCGGCGGCGACGATGGTGCCGATGACGATCCAGGCCAAGGCGGGCAGCCAGCCCCAGAAGACGGCGATGGCGGGGCCGACGATGGGGGCCGCGCCCGCCACCGAGGTGAAGTGGTGCCCGAAGAGCACGTGCTTGTTGGTGGGGACGAAGTCGACGCCGTCCTCGTAGCGGTGGGCCGGTGTGACGTAGGCGGGATCGAGCCGGAAGACCTTCGAGGAGAGGTAACGGGAGTAGTAGATGAACCCGCAGGCGAACAACGCGAGAACCGTGATCGCCAGTACGAATGCAGGCATGGGCTGGCCTCCTATTAAATATTGTGGCGGGGCAAATTTATGGCTCGCAAGCTTCGCCATGAACGGTTACTCAACGGCATTCCCACCGTAAAGCCCGCGAAACAGGCGTGTCAATCCTTCAATGCCGTAAAAGCCCTCCGGGCCACGACTGGAGCGCTCCCGCCACGTTCCGGGCATGGATCTGCGGCCTGCGCATGCACATGGCTTACGCTGGTTTCAATGGACGCACCAGGGTTGTTCGAATTGGCTCAGCCGCCCGAGCCGCAGGGATCCGGTGTCCTCGGAACCGGCTCGGCCTCCGGCGACGAGCCCCTGGCCGTGCGGATGCGGCCCCAGAGCCTCGACGAGCTCGTCGGCCAGGACCACCTGCTCACGCCCGGCTCCCCGCTGCGGCAGGTCGTCGAGGGCCACCAGCCGATGTCGGTCATCCTGTGGGGGCCGCCCGGCTCTGGCAAGACCACCATCGCCCACCTCGTCGCCCAGTCCGGCGACCGGCGCTTCCGCGCCATGTCCGCCCTCAACTCCGGCGTCAAGGACGTGCGCGCCGCCATCGAGGAGGCCAGGTGGGTGCGGCGCACCGGCGGGCCGCAGACCATCCTCTTCATCGACGAGGTCCACCGCTTCACCAAGACCCAGCAGGACTCCCTGCTCGGCGCCGTCGAGGACCGCACCATCACCCTGCTGGCCGCCACCACCGAGAACCCCTACTTCTCCGTGGTCGCCCCGCTGGTCAGCCGCTGCGTCCTGCTCACGCTGCGCGAACTGGGCGACGCCGACGTCGGCGTCCTCGTCGACCGGGCCGTGGCCTCGCCGCGCGGCCTCGGCGGAGCCGTCGAGCTCACCGACGAGGCCCGCGACCACCTCGTCCGCACCGCGGGCGGCGACGCCCGCAAAGCCCTGACCGCGCTCGAAGCGGCAGCCGCCACAGCAGAGGCCGAAGGCAACCCCGAGGTCACCCTCGCCCTCGTCGAGGCCGCCATCGACACCGCCGCCGTCCGCTACGACCGGGACGGCGACGGCCACTACGACATCGCCAGCGCCTTCATCAAGAGCCTCCGCGGCTCCGACGTCGACGCCGCCATGCACTACCTCGCGCGGATGATCGTCGCGGGCGAAGACCCCCGCTTCATCGCCCGCCGCCTGGTCATCTTCGCCTCCGAGGACGTCGGCATGGCCGACCCGACCGCGCTCCAGACCGCCACGGCCGCCGCCACCGCCGTCGAGCGCATCGGCCTGCCCGAGGCCCGCATCAACCTCGCCCAGGCCGTCGTGCACCTCGCGACCGCCCCCAAGTCCAACGCCGTCATCACCGCCGTCGACGAGGCCATCGCCGACGTCCGCGGCGGCAAGATCGGCCCCGTCCCGCCCGACCTGCGCGACGCCCACTACCAGGGCGCCGCCGCGCTCGAACACGGCGTCGCCTACGTCTACCCGCACGACGACCCGCGCGGCGTGGTGCCCCAGCGCTACGCCCCCGACGCCGTCGCCGGACGCGACTACTACCGCCCCACCAGGCACGGCGCCGAAGGCGAGCTGGCCGACCGGCTCGAGAAGCTGCGCCGCATCGTGCGGAAGCCCCCCGATGACTGACGGCCGGACCACGCCGCCCGCCCGCCACCCCTCCGCGCGCCTCTCCGAAGCGCTGGCCTCCACCGGCGCGCGCATCGAACGGCTGCGCATGACCGTCCTGCTGATCGCGTGCGCGGCGGTGCTGCTGGTGTCCGCGGTGCTGTGGTTCGGCAGGGCCTTCACGCTCGACCCGACCCGCCGGGCCGTCGACGAGATCGACGTCCCCGCGTGGGCGGCCGTCGAGGTCGGCGACGAGACCTACGGGAGCCGCTGGTGCCTGGGGGAGTGCCGCGTGCGGGTGCGCACCTGGACCTCCGAGGGCACTGTGGAGGACACCGGGCGCGAGTACTGGCTGGCCCTGCTGGAGGCCGGATGGACCCCGGCCGACGAGGAGCAGTGCGTCGGCGGCGAGGGCGAGAGCGGCTGCTACGTGCGCGACGAGCTGTTCCTGGAGCTGTGGGTGGTGCCGGTGGCCTGCGCCGACCGCTACGAGCTGTGCGTAGGCTCTGAGGTGACCGCGGTGGTCGCCTCGCAGGCGGCGCTGCCCCGGCTCGCCGAGGACCGGCGGACGCCCGGCGGTGGGTGACGGCCGACGCCGGGGCGCCCCGTTGCGCTTTCTGTGCCCGTATGCAAGGTAAGGTCAGGGCTGCGTTGCTCATGCGCGAGAACCGGGAATCACCTTATAACCGCCTTAGTGCGGTCCATTCTTCGTCGAGGGGGAAGCTGTGCCGGAGGAGACGTTGGCGTTGGAGTTCGAGACGGTGAGTCTGTGGGAAATCGGCGTCCTGTTCGCAGGGGTCGGCTTCTTCATATTCTGCGTGTGGATCACGTTCAGGCTCATTCAGAAGCTCGGTGCCACGATCAACCGCGTCAACCGCACCCTCGACAAGGTCGACCGCGAGGTCGGCCCGCTCCTGCAGAACCTCAACACCACGGTCACCAGCGTCAACACCAACCTGACGCAGGTCGAGGGCGAGCTGGAGAAGGTCGGGCACATCACCGGCAACGCCGCGCACGTCTCCTCGAACGTCGCCAACATCACCAGCCTGGTCACCGCCGCCGTCGGCTCCCCGCTGGTCAAGGTCGCCGCGCTCGGCTTCGGCCTGCGCTCGGCGGTCAAGCGGCGCAACCAGGAGATGGACGAGGACCAGGTGCGCCGCATGGTCGAGGCCTCGAAGCAGTCCAAGCGCGAGCGCAAGGCCGCCCGCAAGGCCCGCAAGCGCGCGAAATAAGCATTGGCGCTGATGGCCGACATCGGCGAGGATCGAAACAGGAGAACCAGTGTTCAAGCGGATGATCTGGGTAGGCATCGGCGTGGTCGTCGGCGTCGTGGTGGTCAGGAAGCTCACCAAGGCGGCCGAGTCGGTCACTCCCGGCGGGGTCGCAGAGCGCGTGGGCGACGCCGGTGCTGAAATGAGGGCATCGTTCAAATCGTTCTGGGCCGACGTTTCCGAAGCGAAGCAGGCCAAGGAGTCCGAACTGTTCGAAGCCATCGAGCGCGGCGAGGACGTCACGCCGCTGCTCGAAACCGAAGACGACGACACCGAGGCCCGGCAGGGCCGCTGGCAGCACTGAAGGAGGTGCCCCATGGAGACCGCTGAAATCCAACGCCGGTTTCTGAAGTTCTTCGAGTCCAACGGCCATACGGTGGTCCCCAGCGCACCCCTGCCCGCGATCGAGGACCCCAACCTGCTGTTCATCAACGCGGGCATGGTCCAGTTCGTGCCCTACTTCCTCGGGCAGGCGACGCCCCCATGGAACCGCGCCACCTCGATCCAGAAGTGCCTGCGCACACCCGACATCGACGAGGTCGGCAAGACCTCCCGCCACGGCACGTTCTTCCAGATGAACGGCAACTTCTCCTTCGGGGACTACTTCAAGGAGCAGGCGATCCGCTTCGCCTGGGACCTGTCCACCGGCTCGGTCGAGTCCGGCGGCCTCGGCCTCGACGGCGACCGCATCTGGGCCACGGTCTACCTCGACGACGACGAGTCAATCGACATCTGGCACAAGCAGATCGGGCTCCCGCTCGACCGCATCGTGCGCCGCGGCCAGGTCGACAACATGTGGTCCATGGGCATCCCCGGACCCTGCGGCCCCTGCTCCGAGCTGTACTACGACCGCGGGCCCGACTACGGCCCCGAGGGCGGCCCCGAAGTCGACGAGGACCGCTACCTCGAGTTCTGGAACCTCGTGTTCATGCAGCAGGAGCGCGGCGAGGGCCCCGCCAAGGAGAACTACGAGATCCTCGGCGACCTGCCGAAGAAGAACATCGACACCGGCATGGGCATGGAGCGCCTCGCGGCCCTCCTCCAAGGCGTCGACAACATGTACGAGATCGACCAGGTCCGCCCGCTGATCGACAAGACCTCGGAGCTGACCGGCCGCCGCTACGGCGTCTCGACCTCGCACACCGCCTCCGAGTCCCACCCGGACGACGTGCGCTTCCGCATCATCGCCGACCACGTCCGCTCCTCGCTGATGCTCATCGGCGACGGCATCGTGCCCTCCAACGAGGGCCGCGGCTACGTCCTGCGCCGCATCATGCGCCGCGCGATCCGCGCCGTGCGCCTGCTCGGCTACGACAAGCCCGCGATGCCCGAGCTGCTGCCGGTCGCCCGCGACTGCATGGCCCCGGCCTATCCCGAGCTCGCCGAGGACTTCGAGCGCATCTCGTCCTACGCCTACGGCGAGGAGGAGGCGTTCCTGTCGACGCTCAAGCACGGCACGACGATCCTCGACACCGCCGTCACCGAGACCAAGCGCGAGGGCGGGAGGACCCTGTCCGGCGCGAAGGCCTTCGAGCTGCACGACACGTACGGCTTCCCGATCGACCTGACCCTCGAGATGGCCTCCGAGCAGGGCCTCCAGGTCGACGAGGACGGCTTCCGGCAGCTCATGGCCGAGCAGCGGCGCCGCGCCAAGGCCGACGCCGCCGCCCGCAAGACCAGCCACGCCGATCTCACCGCCTACTGGGACCTGCTCAGCGAGCACGGCCCCAGTGACTGGCGCGCCTACGAGACGCTCGACACCGAGTCCCGCGTCGTCGGCCTGCTCTCCGAAGGGCGGCCCGTCCCGGTCGCGGGGGCCGGCCAGATCGTGGAGGTCGTCCTCGACCGCACCCCGTTCTACGCCGAGTCCGGCGGCCAGCACGCCGACGCGGGCGTCCTCACCGGCTCGAACGTGCGCGCGGAGGTCCTCGACGTCCAGCGCCCGGTCAAGAAGCTCGTGGTCCACCAGGTCCGCGTCCTCGAAGGCGAACTCGTCCTCGACGACCAGGTCGAGGCCCGGGTCGACCCGGAGTGGCGGCTCGGCGCGCGCCAGGCGCACTCGGGCACGCACGTGGTCCACGCGGCCCTGCGCGAGGTGCTCGGCCCCTCGGCGCTCCAGTCCGGCTCGTTCAACCGGCCCGGCTACCTGCGTCTCGACTTCTCGTGGCGCTCGAAGCTCTCGGAGACGGCCAAGAGCGAGATCGAGGACGTCTCCAACCGGGCCGTCCGCGAGGACCTGCCGGTCGCCGTCAAGTACATGACGCTGCCCGAGGCCAAGGAGTTCGGCGCGCTCGCGCTGTTCGGCGAGACCTACGACGAGACCGTCCGCGTCGTCGAGATCGGCGGCCCCTGGTCCCGCGAGCTGTGCGGTGGCACCCACGTCTCCCACGCCTCGCAGATCGGCCCCCTGGTCATCACCGGCGAGTCCTCGGTCGGCTCGGGCCAGCGCCGCGTCGAGGCCGCCACCGGCATCGAGGCGTACCGCTACCTCGCGCGCGAGCGCGACCTGGTCTCCCAGATCGCCGAGGAGCTCGGGGCGCAGCGCGGCGACGTCATCGAACGCGTCAGGGCGCTCCTCCAGCGCTCCAAGGACGCCGAGCGCGAGCTGGCGAACCTCCAGGCCAAGATGACCAGCGGCCGCGCCGCCGAGTACGCCGGAGCGGCCAGGCAGCTCGGCCCGGTCAAGTTCGCGGGCGTCAAGGCGCCCGACGGCACCAAGGGCGGCGACGTCCGCCAGCTGGCGACGCAGATCCGCTCGCACCTGCCCGACGGCGAGCCGGGCGTCGCGGCGGTCGTGGCGGCCGCCGGCGGCAAGGCCAGCCTCGTCGTCGCGGTCAACGCCGCGGCGAAGGCGCGGCACGTCAGCGCCGCCGAGCTCGTCAAGGCGGCCCTGTCCGGCCGCGGCGGCGGCAACGAGGACATCGCCCAGGGCGGCGGCGTCCCCGCCGACCAGGCCGACGGACTGCTCGACGAGATCGCCCGCGCCATCACCGAATAAGGACCCCAGTGACCGAAGCGCACCGCGGCCCCGCCGCCACCGAGTGGCGGCGGGGCCGCCGTCTCGGCGTCGACCTCGGCAAGGCCCGAATCGGCCTCGCCGTATGCGATCCGGACGGCATCCTCGCCACTCCAGTCGCGACTGTCCGTCGTGACATGAGGACCGGCGGCGAGGATATTCCGAACGATATTCGTGAAATTGCAGAAATTGCCGCCGATTACGACGTGGTGGAGATTGTCGTCGGCCTACCCGTTACCCTTTCGGGTGAGGAGGGGTTGGCCGCCGAACACACCCGGACCTGGGTGCGAAGGCTTTCCGACCGTGTCTCCCCCGTACCGGTGATCATGACCGACGAGCGGCTCACCACGGCCGTCGCCACCCGAAGACTCCATGAGGGAGGCGTCCGCGGCAAGCGGAAGCGCTCCGTCGTCGACCAAGCCGCCGCGGTGGAGATCCTCCAGCAGTGGTTGGATCAGCGGCGAAGGACTTGACGCATGCTCGGCGATCTCGATTCACAGGCGGAACACGCGGACGCCCCCAGGCGGCACCGCCGCCGTGAGTCCGGCAGTTCCCTCATCGCCATGACACTGGTCGTGGTCCTGTTCGGAGTGCTCGGCGTCGGCGGCTGGTGGGCCTACAACAACGTCATCAAGGAATTCTTCATCGCGGAGGACTTCGAGGGCACCGGCAACGGCACCGAGGTCACGATCACGGTCGAAGAGGGCTGGCTCGTCGCCGACATCGCCGACCACCTCCACGAGGAGGGCGTCGTCGCCTCCGCGAGGGCTTTCGTCAACGCCTCCGAGGACGACGGCGACAGCGGCACCACGATCCAGCCCGGCACCTATCTGCTGCAGGAGGAGATGTCGGCCGCCTCCGCGTTGGAGCATCTGGTCAACCCCGAGAACCGCATCGTCAACGGCTTCACCGTCGTCGAAGGCAAGACCCACTTCGAGATCTTCGCCGAGCTCTCCGAGAAGTACGACATCCCGGTCGAGGACTTCGAGGCCGCCGCCGAGGACCCGGTCGCGCTCGGCGTCCCCGAGTACTGGTTCGAGAACTTCGAGACCGACCAGGTCGTCTCGATCGAGGGCTTCCTGTTCCCCTCCACCTACGAGTTCGAAGAGGGCGCCACCGCTGCCGACATGCTCTCCGCCATGGTCGCCAAGTTCAACACCGTGGCCGAGGAGATCGACCTGGTGGGCGCCGCCGAGGCGATGGACCTCGAACCGTGGATGGTCCTCCAGGTGGCCTCCATCATCCAGGCCGAGTCCGGCCATCCCGAGGACGACCCGAAGATCGCCCGCGTCCTCTACAACCGCCTCTACGCCGACTGGATCTACGACACCGGCGAGATCAACTGCCACTGCATGGGCTCGGAGGCCATCTGGAACTACGGCCGCGAGTTCCAGGGCCTTGAGCCGATCCCCTCCTCGGAGATGACCGGCGACGAGATGTGGAACGAGGACGACCGCTGGGCCGCCAGCATCAACGAGGGCTACTTCCCGACGCCGATCTCCAATCCCGGCCAGGCCGCCCTCGAAGGCGCTATGAACCCGACCTCCGAGGACGAGCGCTGGCTCTACTTCGTGACCGCCTACCCCGACGGCACCGCCTACTTCTCCGACACCCTCGAAGAGCACAACAGCGAGGGCATCCCCCTCGCCGAGGAGAACGGATACCTGTGAGAACCGCAGTCCTGGGCAAGCCGATCGAGCATTCGCTGTCCCCGGTGATCCACAACGCCGGCTTCGCCGCCGCCGGGCTCACCGACTGGGTGTACACCCGCCACGAATGCGACGAACCGGGCCTGGCCGCCTTCGTCGACCAGCTCGACGACAGCTGGGCCGGGCTCTCGCTCACCATGCCGCTCAAGGAGATCGCCCTCGTCGTCGCCGACGAGGTCACCGACGTCGCCGAGGCCATCGGCGCGGCGAACACGCTCGTCCTGCGCGACGGCAGGCGTCTGGCCGACAACACCGACGCGCCCGGCATGGTCGACGCCCTCGCCGAGATCGGCCTGACCGCCGCCGACGAGGTCGCCGTCCTCGGCGCCGGCGGCACCGCCCGAGGCGCCCTCGGCGCCGCGCGGCAGCTCGGAGCCGAGACCGTCACCGTCTTCGCGCGCCGCCGCGAGGCCGTGGCCGAACTCGAGCCCGTCGCCGAACGCCTCGGCCTCGAACTGCGCTCGGCCAGCTGGCATGAGGCCGTCGCCGCCGGCCGCAGCGACCTCATCGTCTCCACCGTCCCCAAAGGCGTCACCGACGGCATGCGCGTCGACTGGCGGCCGGGCGCCGTCCTGTTCGACGTCCTCTACGACCCGTGGCCCACCCCACTCGCCGCCGCGGCCGAACGCGAGGGCGCCAAGGTCCTCGACGGACTGGCGCTACTCTTGGCCCAGGCGGTCCGCCAATGGACCCTGTTCACCGGCCTCGACGAGGCCCCGGTGGCGGCGATGCGCGAGGCGCTCTACACGGCAGCGAGGCGGCGATGACGAAACCGGTCTTCCTCTACGACGGAGACTGCGCGTTCTGCACGCTGTGCGCGGACTTCCTCGAACGCCGCGTCAGGACCGGAGCCGAGGTCAAACCGTGGCAGTGGGACGACCTGGACGCGCTCGGCATCGAACAGCAGGCCGCCGAGGACGCCGTCCAGTGGATCGAACCGGGCTTCGTCAAGGCCGGACCGGACGCCATCGCGGTGCTGCTGCGCCGCGCCCAGTGGTACTGGAAGCCGCTGGGCTGGATCGCCTCCCTCAAGCCCGTCTCCTGGGTCCTGTGGCCGATCTACCGGCTCGTCTCCCGCAACCGCCACCGCATGCCCGGCGGCACCGCCGCCTGCTCGCTGCCGCAGGCCGAACGCGACCGCCTCGCCGCCGGAGAGTGACCCACTGAAGGCTCGGAGCACCGCTTCGGCGTCCTCCGTCCGCGACCGAACGTCCCCGAGCCGGCGCCGGTTGTGAAATACCGCACGCCCGGCGGGCGGACAGACCGGCACCTCCCGCCTTGGCACGGCCGTGCCATACTCTTCCGGTGGCTGTGGACCATACTCAGGATTCTCAAATCTCGCCGGTCGGTCGGGCGGTGCGCATCGCCATCACCCTCGTCGTGACCGGCCTCGTCTTCGCGACCACCTTCTGGGGCGCCGACGACTACTTCCCCTTCGCCCCGTTCAAGATGTACTCCTTCTCGCACGAACTCGACGGCTGGGCGAACTCGACCAGGGTCGAGGCGGTCAACGAGGAAGGCGAGCGGTTCACCCTGACCGAGGCCGCCACCGGCTTCCGCCGCGCCGAGGTCGAAGGGCAGATGTCGCGCTTCCGGGACGACCCCGACCTCCTCCAGTACCTCGCGGAGGCCTACGAGAACACCAATCCCGAGAAGCCCGAGATCGTGTCCGTCGAGATCGTCGTCCGCCGCTACCGGCTCGAGGACGGCCAGCGGACCGGCGAGGTCAACGAGACCGTCGAAGCGACCTGGACCAGGGAAGGGGCCGACGCATGAGCTCGAACCGGACGACGCGGCCCGCACCGGAGCCGCCCGGCGCCGCCCTCGGCCCGCTCATGAAGCGGACCTCCGGGTGGTTCTTCTCGCCCGTCCCACTCGGCCGCGTCGCCGCGATGCGCTTCCTCGCGGGCGCGTTCATCATGGTCGACTGGTGGTGGTACATGCCGTGGATCCTCGGCCACCGCCACGTCCCCGGCGAGCTGTACCAGCCGCTGTTCATCGGCCGCATCCTGCCCTTCCCGGTCCCGAACTACTGGATCGTCGTCGGCACCCTCGTCGTGCTCCTCGCCGCGACGATCCCGATGATGTTCAACAAGGCCCCGCGCCTGTTCGGCTGGATCGTCGCGCTCGCCTACTTCGAGTGGATGATCATCGCGATGTCGTACGGCAAGGTCGACCACGGCAAGTTCGCGTTCCTGCTCCTGCTGTTCCTCCTGCCCACCATGCCGAAGGCCAGGTGGGGCGACAGGCGGACCCTCTCCGAGCACGTCGGCTGGGGCTTCAACCTCGTGCAGATCGGCGTGGTCTGCACCTACTTCTTCGCCGCGTGGGCCAAGTTCCGCTACGGCGGCTTCGAATGGGTCAACTCCGCCACCATGACCTGGGCGGTCATCCGGCGCGGCACCGAGTTCAGCAACTGGATGCTCGACTTCCCGTGGATGCTGCGCCTGTCCCAGTGGGGCATCGTCGGCTTCGAACTGCTCAGCCCCATCGTGCTGTTCGTCGCGGCCAAACGGCTGCGCTACGGCATCGTCGCGTTCTTCTACTGCTTCCACCTCGTGGTCTTCCTCGCGGTCGAGATCAGCTTCCTGCCGCACATGGTCGCCATGGCCTGCTTCCTGCCGCTCGAGCGGATCGACCCGCCCGCGCTGGCCAGGCGCGGCTGGAACCGGCTGCGCAGGCGCAGCTTCGGAATGCCCGGCCGACGCCGCGACGACGAACGCGAGGAGGCTCGCGCCCCCTCTTGAGCGGGCCGGTCCGCGGCGTCCCCGTGGCTGAGAAAACCAGTGGCTCCATGTCGGAGCGTGCGCTTATCGTCTGGGGATGCCGATTCTCGAGGCCCGATCCCTCAGCAAGCGCTTCCGCCGAGCCGACAAGGCCTCGGGGTTCAAAGGCGCCCTCAAACACCTCGTGCAGCGCAAGTACAAGAACTTCACCGCCGTCGACGCCATCGATCTCGAGATCGAGCCCGGCGAATCGGTGGCCTACGTCGGCCCCAACGGGGCGGGGAAGTCGACCACGGTCAAGCTGCTGACCGGGATCCTCAAACCCACCGAGGGCACCGTCCGGGTGATGGGCCGCGACCCGCACACCGAGCGCATCGCCAACGCCCACGACATCGGCGTCCTGTTCGGGCAGCGCACGCAGCTGTGGTGGGACCTGCCGGTCGAGGAGAGCCTCAAGCTCCTCAAGCACATGTACGGCGTCCCCGAGGCCGACTACAAGGCCCGGATCGAGAAGTTCGACGAGCTGCTCGGCCTCGGCGAGTTCATGCCCGCGCTCGCCCGCACCCTCTCACTCGGCCAGCGCATGCGCGCCGACCTGGCGTGCGCGCTCATCCACGACCCGAAGATGGTCTACCTCGACGAGCCCACCATCGGCCTCGACATCTCCGTCAAGGACCGGCTCCGCGCCTTCCTGCGCCAGCTCGTCGACGACGGCACCACCCTGCTGCTCACCAGCCACGACCTGGCCGACATCGAAGAGGTCTGCGAGCGCATCGTCGTCATCGACGAGGGCAGGATCGCCTACGACGGTCCCATCGAGCAGCTCAAGGCCCACTACATCACCACCAAGGCCGTCGACCTCGTCCTCGACGGCCCGGCCGACGTCGGCTCGCTCGCCGAGAAGTTCCCCCACTACGAGTGGAGCGCCGGGGAGGCGGCCAGCGAAGTCGTCGTCACCTACGAGTCGGCGCGGTTCACCACCGCCGAAGTCCTCGGCGACGTCACCGCGCACCTGCGCCCCCGGGACCTCTCACTCTCCGAGCCGAGCATCGAGGACGTCATCCGCAGGCTGTACGCGGGGGAGCTGACCAAGTGAGCCGCCCGCACCCGTCGCCCCGCCCAACCGCTCGCTGTGCTCACTTCACCGAACCGGAGTAAACGCATGACGCATACGTGGGCCGTCGACCGCGCCCTGGCGGTCGTCTCCCTCAAACGGCGGCTGGCGTACAAGGCCAACTGGGTGTTCGCGATCGTCCTCGGCGGCGGGTCCATGCTCGCCAACCTGGCGCTGTGGCACAACCTCATCGGCGAGGGCACGCTCGGCGGCTACGACTGGGACGCCATGCGGGCGTACCTGATCATCAGCTTCTTCACCGCCACGCTCGCCTTCAGCGGCTCCGACTGGGAGATCGCCGACCGGATCCTCGACGGGCTCATCGCCGTCGACCTGACCAAACCGGTCGACTTCCAGCGCGCCCGCGCCGCCGAGTTCATCGGCTCGATGCTCTCCACCGTCCCGACCGCCGTCCTCGGCGTCGTGGGAGCGTGGCTGCTGTTCTCGCCGCCGGGGCCGGTGTCGCCGCTGGCCGGGCTGCTGACGGCCGTAAGCGTCCTGTTCGTCTTCCCGCTGGCCTTCGGGATCACCTACCTGTCGGTGCTCGTGTGCTTCTGGACCAGGCGCTACCTGGGCATCATGTGGGCGCGCGAGGCGCTGCTCGGCTTCTTCTCGGGCATGCTCGTGCCGCTGGCGCTCATGCCCGCGCCGCTCCAGGCGCTGTCCTGGGCGCTGCCGTTCCCGCACTTCACGACCACCCCCTCGCACATCTACCTCGGCAGAGTCGACACGGCCGGCGCGCTCGGCCTCCTCGCCGCCGAGCTCGCCTGGACGGTCGTGCTGTGGTTCGGCGGCAGACTGGTCTTCAAACACGCGGTCAAGAAGGTGACGGTGCACGGTGGCTGAGCTCATCGCGACGCGGACCGGCGGCGCCCGGCACGCCTTCGCCGTCTACCGACGCTCCCTGGCCGCCCACTTCCGCTCCATCGTGGAATACCCGGCGGACTTCTGGGTCATGGCCTCCGCCGGGGCGCTGTGGCAGACCCTCCAGTTCGCGTTCCTGGCGATCCTGTTCGCCAACGTCTCGGCCATCGCCGGCTGGGGCTACCACGAGATGCTCGTCCTGGTCGGCTTCCTGACCCTGGGAGGCGCCACCACGGCGGTCTTCTGGGACGGGGTCTGGAGCATCGGCTCCATGGTCATCAAGGGCGACATCGACTACCGCATCACCCGGCCCGCGCCGGTGATCGTCCAGGTCGCCTCGCTCCACGTCGGCATGCAGGCCTTCGGCGAGCTGAGCCTCGGGACCGTCATGCTCGTCTACGGCTGGGTCGGCGCCGGCCTGAGCCCGACGCTGATCCCGCTCGCGCTGCTCATGCTCGCCTGCGCCGTCGTCATCGAGACGGCGGTGCTCACCGCCCTGTGCGCGGTGAACTTCTGGGTCAAGGGCACCATGTCCGTCTTCGCGTTCCTCGTGAACGACCTCCAGCAGGACGTGCTGCGCTTCCCGCTCGGGATCTACCCGGCGGCAGTCCGCCTGGTGGCGATGTTCGTCATCCCGCTCGCGTTCGTCAGCTTCGTCCCGGTCGAGGTCCTCACCGGCCGCGCCTCGGACTGGTGGGCGTTCGGCCCGCCGATCGCCGCCGCGGCCACCGCCGCCGCGGCGATCCTCGTCGTCCGCGCGGGCCTGCGCTCCTACGACTCGGCGGGGCACTGACGTGGCCGACGCGCTCACCATCCCAAAGGGACACCGTTTCGCGGCCGACCGCGCGCTCGCGCTCATCTCGCTCAAACGCCGACTCGCCTACAAGACCACCTGGCTGTTCTCCATCACCCTCGGCGGCTGGCAGCTGCTGGTCGGCATCGTGGTGTGGCAGAACATCATCGGCGCCGGCTCCGTGGGCGGCTACGACTGGGACGCCATGCGCGCCTACCTCGTCATCGGCTTCGTCACCTCCACGATCGCCTGGGGCAGCGCCGACTGGCAGATGGCGGGCCGCATCCTCGACGGCCTCGTGTCGATCGACATGACCAAACCGGTCGACTTCCAGCGCGCCCGCGCCGCGGAGTACATCGGCGGCGCGGTGTCGGTGGTGCCGACGGCGGTCCTCGGCGCCGTGGCGGCCTGGCTTCTGTTCGACCCCCAAGACCCCGCGACGCCGCTCGCCGCCGTCCTGACCGCCGTCAGCGTGCTGCTCATCTTCCCGATGGCGTTCGGGATCGGCTACCTGTCGATCCTGCTGTGCTTCTGGACCCGCCGCTACCTCGGCATCCAGTGGGCCAAGGACGGGTTCGTCTCGTTCTTCTCGGGCATGATGGTGCCTTTGTCGCTCATGCCGGGCTGGCTCCAGGCCCTGTCCTGGTGCCTGCCGTTCCCGCACTTCACCACGACGCCCGCCTCGATCTACCTCGGCCGCGTCGACGCCCTCGAAGCGCTCGGCCTCATCGCCGCCGAGGCGGCCTGGGTCGTCGTCATGTGGTTCGGCGCGCGCCTGATCTGGCGCCGCGCGATCCAGAAGGTCACGATCCATGGAGGTTGAGCATGCGGCACGCCTTCGACGTTTACCGGCGCTCCCTCGGCGCCCACTTCCGCTCGATGCTGGAGTACCCGGCCGACTTCTGGGTCATGGCGAGCACCGGCACCGTCTGGCAGTTCATCCAGTTCGGCTTCCTGGCGATCCTGTTCGCGAACGTCAACGCGGTCGGCGGCTGGGGCTACCACGAGATGCTGGTCCTGGCCGGCTTCCTGTCGATCGCGGCCGCGATGAACGCGATCTTCTGGGACGGCATGTGGAGCCTCGGCAAGCAGGTCATCAACGGCGGCATGGACTACCTGGTCACCAGGCCGGCCCCGGTCGCCTCCCAACTGGGGGCCAGCCACGTCGGCATGCAGGCCTTCGGCGAGGTCACGCTCGGGCTGGCGATGCTCGTCTACGGCTGGGTCGGCGCCGGAGTGGGCCTCGCGATGATCCCGGTCGCGGCCGGGCTGCTCGTGGTCGCCGTGGTCATCGAGATCGCGCTGCTGACCGCGGCGAACGCGGCGAACTTCTGGGTCAAGGGCCACTCGCCGGTGGTGGCGTTCATGCTGGTGGACATGCAGGGCGAGGTGATGCGCTTTCCGCTGTCGATGTTCCCGATCGCCGTGCGCCTGCTGCTGACCTTCGGGCTGCCGTTCGCCTTCGCCAGCTTCATCCCGGTGCAGATCCTCACTGGCCGGATCTCCGCCTGGTGGCTGCTCGGCCCGCCGGTGGCGGCGGTGGCGGCCGTGGCGCTCGCGGTCTGGGTCTTCCGTGCGGGGCTGCGCGCCTACGACTCGTCCGGCCACTAGAACGCACCGAGCATGCGCATCGCATGCTATGCTCGTGGCATGGTGTTCATTCAGGTACGGAACGTCGATGAAAGACTTCGTGAATCGGCTAAGCGCCGAGCCGCGGAGCTTGGCGTGGACTTGTCCACCTATGTGCGAAATCTCATCCAGCGCGATGTCGCTCGACCCAGCGTCAACGCGTGGCTCGACGAGATCCTGGCCGACCCCATCGGCGAGCCGTTCGATGCCGCCGAGGCCGTCACCGACGCGCGCGCCGAGCGCGAATCCGAGATCCGGCGGTCGCTGGGAGATGCCAAGTGCTGATCGTCGACGCCTCTGTCATCACTGCTCTCCTCACCAGCCATCCCTCGAAAGCGTCGATCGCCGAGCACCTCCGGCGCGATCCGGAACTCACGGCACCGGCCCACCTCGACGTCGAAGTGCTTTCCGCACTCCGCGGACGCATGCTGGGACGACACCTGACCATGGCCGACATGCGGGTGGCCGCGGCGCGGCTCGCGGCCATGCCGGTGCAACGGGTTCCGTTGGGGAACACCAGGATGCTGCTGGAGACGGTGCGTTGGTTCCACAACCTCTCGGCCTATGACGCCTGCTATGCGGCCTTGGCCAAGGAGCTCGATGCGCTACTGCTGACCGGTGACAAGGGCCTGGCCGACACGGCGACCCGAGCGCAGATCGCGTGCGTGCACGTCGACTGCTCCGCCTGACTCGGTTGGTGGTGGGAGCGCCCTCATAACGGCTTGCGCGGGCGCGCGCGATCCGTTAAAGTCGCTCCCGTCGCCCGGGCGCATCCGAAAGCCCAGGGCCCTAGAGCGTTTGGAGGTGTGTACTGATGGCTGTCGTTGTCCTTCGCCTTGCCTCGATCACCAGTTCACCTCCCGTCGGCTCGCTCTGACCTGTTGCCGCGTGCCGCCGGAATTCCCGCACAGGAGCAACCCGCAGTGGTACGCAAGTCCGACAACACTTCTACCTTCGAGTCCACCCGTCGCCGCAAACGGCTCGACGAGGACGAGATCTTCTCACCCGAGGAGCAGGCCCGATTCGAGGCCATGCGCTCCGAGGACTTCGACGAGGGCCCGATCGACGACGGCCCGCCCGTCGGCGACCGCTGGTCCATCTGGGACGACTCGGAGCCGCTCCAGCGCGGCCCGAAGCCGTGGCCGGAGTGGATCGTCACCGACCTCGGCGCCGTCGACTACGAGCTCGGCGTCCTGAAGACCGGCAAAGAGGCCGACGTCTTCCTCATCGAACGCGCCGTACCGGACACCGATCGGGCGGTGCTCATGGCCTCCAAGCGCTACCGCTCGGCCGAGCACACCCAGTTCAACCGGGCCGGAGACTACACCGCCGGGCGCACGGCGAGGCGCTCGCGAGACCGCCGCGCCATGGAGAAGCGCACCAGGTTCGGCCTCGAGCAGGCGGCGGGCCGCTGGGCCGCCGCCGAGTTCGACGCGCTCAAGCGGCTGTACGCCGTCGGCGTGGCCGTGCCGTATCCGGTGCAGATCCTCGGCACCGAGGTGATCATGGAGTTCATCGGGACCGGGCGCACCGCCGCGCCGCGCCTGGCCGAGACCAAACCCGACGAGGTCGAGCTCGAGAGCCTGTGGGAGCAGGCCTGTGAGAACCTCAGGCTCATGACCGAGCAGGGCTTCGCCCACGGCGACCTCTCGCCGTACAACACCGTCGTGCACGAGGGCCGCCTGGTGGTGCTCGACCTGCCGCAGATCGTCGACATCTACGCGAATCCGAAAGGCGGCCAATTCCTGATCCGCGACATCGAGAACCTCGGTTCCTGGTTCACCGCCAAAGGACTCGAACGACACGATGTCGACGAGCTCATGAACGAGCTGCTCACCATCGCGGGGATGTCATGACGAGCGCGCCGCTCGGCGTCGCCCGAGTGGTTCTCGCTCGGGGTGAGCCGCCCTTCGGGTTCGCGCAGGTGCCGACGATCTGAGGGCCCGGGTGCGCGCCGACAGCCGAGCGGAAATGTCCGGCGCGGGAAGTAATCTGGTCGCGTGAGCGTTGATTACCGTCCCGCGCCGGGCACGATTCCCACCCAACCCGGTGTCTACCGCTTCCGGGACCGCGACCGGCGGGTCATCTACGTCGGCAAGGCCAAGAACCTCCGCAACCGCCTGAACTCCTACTTCGCCGACGAGAACCGCCTCCATGAGCGCACCCGCCGGATGGTCAACACCGCCCGCAGCGTCGAGTGGACCGTCGTCGGCACCGAGGTCGAGGCCCTCCAGCTCGAATGGACCTGGATCAAGGAGTACGACCCCCGCTTCAACGTCATGTTCAAGGACGACAAGTCCTACCCCTGGCTCGCCGTCACCGTCGGCGAGGAGTTCCCCCGCGCCCAGGTCATGCGCGGCGCCCGCCGCAAAGGCGTCCGCTACTTCGGGCCCTTCGGCAGCGCCTGGGCCATCCGCCAGACCCTCGACCTGCTCACGCGGGTCTTCCCCATCCGCACCTGCTCGGACACGGAGTTCAAGCGCTGCAACCGCATGGGCCGCCCGAACCTCCTGGCCGACATCGGCAAGTGCTCGGCGCCGTGCGTCGGACGCGTCTCCGCCGAGGACTACCGCGAACTGGTCGACGGCTTCTGCTCCTTCATGGCCGGGGACACCGCCCCGGTCCGCAGGCGGCTGATCGCCGAGATGCAGGCCGCCTCCGAGACCCTCGACTTCGAGAAGGCCGCCCGGCTCCGCGACGACCTGGCCGCCCTCGACAAGGTCCTCGAACAGCAGGTCGTCGTCCTCGCCGAGGACGTCGACTGCGACGTCATGGCCGTCGCCGACGACGAACTCCAGGCCGCCGTCCAGGTCTTCCACGTCCGCGGCGGCCGCATCCGCGGCCAGCGCGGCTGGGTCATCGAGAAGCCCGAACCGGTCGACCTCGCCGGTATCGTCGAGCGCTTCTGCACCCAGTTCTACGGCGAGCAGGGTGAAGTGGTGCCCCGCGAGGTCCTCGTCCCCGACCTGCCCGACGACGCCCCCGCCCTCACCGAGTGGCTCTGCGAGCAGCGCGGCGCCAAGGTCGACCTGCGCGTGCCCCGGCGCGGCGACAAACGCGCCCTGGCCGAGACCGTCGAGAAGAACGCCGCCGAGTCCCTCCAGCGCCACAAGCTCAAGCGCGCCGGCGACCTCACCGCCCGCTCCAAGGCCCTCGAAGAGCTCGCCGACGCCCTCGACCTGCCCGAGGCGCCGCTGCGCATCGAGTGCTACGACGTCTCCCAGTCCCAAGGCGAGGACGTCGTCGCCTCCATGGTCGTCTTCGAAGACGGCCTGCCGCGCAAGAGCGAATACCGCCGCTTCGTCATCAAGGGCGAGAAGAAGGACGACCTCTCCTCGCTCCAGGAGACCCTGCGCCGCCGCCTGTCCAAACTGGAAGAGCAGCCGACCGGCTCGCCCCTGGAGGAGGGCGACGAGCCCCGCAAGGGCTTCCACTACCCGCCTCAGCTCCTCGTCGTCGACGGCGGGCAGCCGCAGGTCGCGGCCGCCGAAGCCGTCTTCGCCGAGATGGGCGTCGACACCATCAACCTCGCCGGCCTCGCCAAGCGGCTCGAGGAGATCTGGCTGCCCGGCGAGCAGTACCCGGTGATCCTCTCGCGCACCTCAGAGGCCCTCTACCTCATGCAGCGCGTCCGCGACGAGGCCCACCGCTTCGCGATCTCCCTGCACCGCAACCGCAGGCGCAAGCGGATGCGGCTCTCCGCGCTCGACGGCGTCCCGGGCCTGGGAGAGTCCAAGCGCAAGGCCCTGCTCAAGCACTTCGGCTCGGTCAAACGCATCCGCGAGGCCGAACTCGAAGACCTCGAAGCGGTTCCGGGCATCGGGCCGAAGCTCGCGGAGACCTTGCGGACACATCTTCGCAACCCCGAGGACAACGACGATTGACACGCGCATGGTAGCTATACGGGGGTCATCGTCATAGCCGTGTCACGACGGCGTCAAGATCAAACTCGGGGATACTTGTGTTATGAGCGTGCCAACTGAGCAGTCCGCGTTCCAGGACCGAAGCGACCTGGACCTCGTCGTCGTCACCGGCATCTCCGGCGGGGGTCGGTCGACGGTGGCGCGCGCCCTGGAGAACGTCGGCTACTACGTCGTCGACAACCTTCCCGAATCACTGGTGGCGCAGACCGCCGAACTCGCCGCGGCCGGCGGCCCGGAGGTGAAGCGGACGGCGATGGTGCTCGACGTGCGCTCCAGGGCCTTCACGACCGACCTGGTCGGCGTCATCGAGGACCTCCGCAAGGCCGGGTTCAAGCCCCACCTGGTGTTCGTCGACGCCGACGACGACGTGATCATCCGCCGCTTCGAGAAGGTCCGCCGCGCCCACCCGCTCCAAGGCGACGGCCTCCTCGCCGACGGGATCGCCGCCGAGCGCCGCCTCCTGGCCCCCGCGCGCCAATCGGCCGACACTCTGTTCGACACCACCCACATGAACGAGAACCAGCTCAGGGCCAGGGTCGAGGAGACCTTCCTCGCGCCCTCGACACCGGGGCTCCAGTTCAGCTGCATGTCGTTCGGGTTCAAGTACGGCATCCCGCGCGATGCGGACTATGTGGCTGACGTACGATTCCTTCCCAACCCGTATTGGGTTCCGAGCCTGCGCGAGCTCACCGGCGCCGACAAGGACGTCTCGGACTACGTCCTGGAACAGGAAGGCGCCGCCGAGTTCGTCGAAGCCTACGCAGGGCTGCTGCTCGGCACCACCCAGGGATTCGAGCGGGAAGGCAAGCGCTACATGACGATCGCGATCGGATGCACCGGCGGCAAGCACCGCAGTGTGGCCATCGCCGAAGCGCTCGCGCACCGCCTCAACGAGGCCGGCTTCCCCGCGAACACCCATCACCGTGACCGAGGGAATGAATGACCCACTCCACAGCGGCACCGTCCGGCGCGTCGAAATTCCTCCCCGAGCGCCGACACCGCTCCGCCGCGCACGGCGGTGAACCCGCCGGAGCGCCGACCTCCCGCCCCCGACCGGAGTGACGGCCGATGACCAGCGTCGTCGCGTTCGGCGGCGGACGGGGCCTGTCGGCCTCGCTGCGCGCGCTCACCAGGCTCGACATCGACCTGACGGCCGTGGTCACCGTCGCCGATGACGGCGGCTCCTCCGGCACGATCCGCGAGTCCAGGCCGGTGCTGCCGCCCGGCGACCTGCGCAAGGCGCTGGTCGCCACCGCCGACCCGGCCCGGGCCGACGCGGCCAGCCTGTTCTCCCACCGCTTCGGCGGCGAGGACTTCCTGGCCGGACACCCCGTCGGCAACCTCGTCCTCACCTCCCTGCTCGAGCGCCGCGACAACCCCGTCGCCGCCATCGCCGAGGCCGCCGACCTGCTCGGCTGCCGCGCCCGCATCCTGCCGATGTCCTGCGAACCGCTCGACATCGAGGCCGACCTCGCCGAAGGGCCGGGGGTGCGCACCATCGTCGGCCAGCACGACGTCGCCGTCGCCGACGGCGAGGTCACCGACGTCCGCCTCCTCCCCGCCGACGCCCGCGCCTGCCCCGAGGCGCTCGAGGCCGTCGCCGCCGCGGACTGGCACGTCTTCGGCCCCGGTTCCTGGTACACCAGCGTCATCCCGCACCTGCTCCTGCCCGAGCTGCGCGAGGCCGTCGCCGCCTCCTCGGCCAAGCGGATCGTGGTGCTCAACCTCTCAGAGGAGAAGGAGACCGACGGCCTCACCCTCGCCGGGCATCTCGACGCACTGGGGCGTTACGCCGAAGGTGTCCGGTTTCACTACGTCGTCTCGGGCGACACCCGAACCCTCGACGATCCCGAATCGTTGAACACTGCGGCACAATCGTTGCAGGCCGAATTGGTGGCCGCGGACCTCGCCGCGGACGTCGTCACCCACGACGTCGCCGCACTGGCCGCGGCTTTGGGAAGACTGCTCGTCGAAGATGGTGGTTCATAAATGGCGATGACCTCGGAGGTCAAGGACGAACTCAGCCGGATCGAGGTAACGAAGTCCTGCTGTCAGCGCGCCGAGCTCGGCGCGCTGTTCCGGTTCGCCGGCGGGCTCCACCTGGTCGGCGGCAATGTCATGGTCGAGGCCGAGATCGACGCCGGCAACGTCGCCCGCCGCGCCAAGCGCATGATCAACGAGCTCTACAACTACGACTCCGAGGTCCACGTCCTCGTCGCCGCCGGACTGAGACGCACCAACCACTACCTGGTCCGCGTCATGGCCGATGGCCAGGCGCTCGCCCGCCAGATCGGCCTGACCGACCAGCGCGGCTACCCCGTGCGGGGCCTGCCCGCGCACGTCGTCGGCGCCTATCCGTGCTGCGCCGAGGCCGCCTGGAGGGGCGCCTTCCTCGCGCGCGGCTCGCTCACCGAGCCCGGCCGCTCGTCCTCGCTGGAGGTCACCTGCCCCGGCCCGGAGACCGCGCTGGCCCTGGTCGGCGCGGCCCGCCGCCTCGGCATCGGCGCCAAGTCCCGGGACGTGCGCGGCGTCGACCGCGTCGTCATCCGCGACGGCGACGCCATCGGGGAGCTGCTCACCCGCCTCGGCGCCCACTCCTCCGTCCTGACCTGGGAGGAGCGCCGCGTCCGCCGCGAGGTCCGCGCCACCGCGAACCGGCTGGCGAACTTCGACGACGCGAACCTGCGCCGCTCGGCCCGCGCCGCCGTCGCCGCCGCCGCGAAGGTCACCCGCGCCCTGGAGATCCTCGGCGACGACGTGCCCGAGCACCTCGCCGGTGCGGGCAAGCTGCGCCTGGAGCACCGCCAGGCCTCCCTGGAGGAGCTCGGCACCCTCGCGGACCCGCCGCTCACCAAGGACGCCATCGCCGGCCGGATCCGGCGGCTCATCAACATGGCCGCCAAACGCGCCGCCGAGACCGGTGTCCCAGGGCCGGACGAGGCCGTGGCCGAAGAGGAAGCACTCGTCGCCTAGGGCGGCGTGCCCACCGGTGATAGCGCTTTCTTAACCGCGATGTCATCCCGCTGTGGCGAGTGTGACATGATCGGGAAGTCCCGCCTGCGACCCGGCGGAAAACCGGGGCGGTAGGGTCGAAGAGTGCTCGGCGACGAGGCCGAACAGCGATCTGTTCCACCGTCGCTCTATGGCTGAATGGATCGCGTCCGAGACCGTCTCAGGTCTCAGTCAGATATACGATTCCTGTTCTAGCGAGGAGATGGGCACGTGACCATCCGCGTTGGCGTCAACGGCTTCGGCCGTATCGGCCGCAACTTCTTCCGGGCGATTCTCGCCTCGGATGCCGACATCGAAGTGGTCGCCTTCAACGACCTGGGCGACACCGAGACCATTGCCAACCTGCTGAAATACGACTCGATCCTGGGGCGCCTGCCCTACGAGGTCAAGGTCGGCCCCGGTGAGATCACCGTCAACGGCAAGACCATCAAGGCCTTCGCCGAACGCGACCCGGCCGCCCTCCCGTGGGGCGAGGTCGGCGCCGACGTCGTCATCGAGTCCACCGGCTTCTTCACCGACGGAACGAAGGCCGCGGCACACCTCAAGGGCGGCGCCAAGAAGGTCATCATCTCCGCCCCGGCGAAGAATGACGACATCACGATCGTGATGGGCGTCAACCAGGACAAGTACGACGCCGAGAAGCACAACATCATCTCGAACGCCTCGTGCACCACCAACTGCCTGGCCCCCATGGCCAAGGTCATCAACGACGCCATCGGCATCGAAAAAGGCCTGATGACCACCATCCACGCCTACACGCAGGACCAGAACCTGCAGGACGGCCCCCACAAGGACCCGCGCCGCGCCCGCGCCGCAGCCCTGAACGTCGTGCCCACCACGACCGGCGCCGCCAAGGCCGTCGGCCTGGTGCTGCCCGAGCTCAACGGCAAGCTCGACGGCTACTCGCTGCGCGTCCCGGTCCCGACCGGCTCGATCACCGACCTCACCTTCGAGGCCTCCCGCGAGGTCACCGCCGAAGAGGTCAACGAGGCCCTCAAGGCCGCCGCGGACGGCCCGCTCAAGGGCATCCTGGCCTACACCGAGGACCCGATCGTCTCCAAGGACATCGAGACCGACCCGCACTCGTGCATCATCGACGGCAAGCTGACCAAGGCCATCGGCAACCAGGTCAAGGTCTTCGGCTGGTACGACAACGAGTGGGGCTTCTCCAACCGCCTCGTGGACCTCGTCGAGCTGGTCGGCTGACAATCTGATGAAGACACTCGACGAACTCCTGAAGGAGGGCGTCAACGGTCGGCGCGTCCTCGTGCGCGCCGACCTCAACGTCCCTCTCGACGGCAAGAACATCACCGACGACGGCCGCATCCGCGCCGTCGCGCCCACCGTCAAGGCGCTCGCCGAGGCCGGCGCCCGCGTCGTGGTGTGCTCGCACCTGGGCCGCCCCAAGGGCGAACCGGACCCGGCGTTCTCGCTGGCCCCCGTGGCCCAGCGGCTGGGCGAGGTCCTCGGCCGTGCAGTCGCCTTCGCGAGCGACACCGTCGGCGGGGACGCCGAGACGAAAGCCGTCGCCCAAGGCGACGGCGACGTGCTGCTGCTGGAGAACCTGCGCTTCAACAAGGGCGAGACCAGCAAGGACGACACCGAGCGCGCCGAGTTCGCCGGCCAGTTGGCCGCCTTCGGCGACGTCTACGTCGACGACGCCTTCGGCGCGGTCCACCGCAAGCACGCCTCGGTCTACGACGTGGCGAAGCTCCTCCCGCACTACGCGGGCTGGCTCATCGCGAACGAGGTCGCCGTCCTCTCCAAGCTCACCGGCGACCCCGAGCGCAAGTACGTGGTGGTGCTCGGCGGCGCCAAGGTCTCCGACAAGCTCGCCGTCATCTCCAACCTGCTCGGCAAGGTCGACACGCTCGTCATCGGCGGCGGCATGGCCTTCACCTTCCTCGCCGCCCAAGGCCACGAGGTCGGCAACTCGCTGCTGGAGAAGGACCAGATCGAGACCTGCAAGAACTACCTCGCCGAAGCCGAGAAGCTCGGCGTGGAGCTCCTGCTGCCGACCGACGTCGTCACCGCGGCCGAATTCGCCGCCGACGCCGAACCGCTCGAAGTGGGCGCCGACGCGATCCCCGAAGGCCGCATGGGCCTCGACATCGGGCCCGCCTCGGCCGCCCTGTTCGCCGAGCGGATCGCCGCGGCGAAGACCGTGTTCTGGAACGGCCCGATGGGCGTCTTCGAGTTCCCCGACTACGCGAACGGCACCAAGACCGTCGCGCAGGCCCTGGTCGACTCCGAGGCGTTCACCGTCGTCGGCGGCGGCGACTCCGCCGCCGCGGTCCGCACGCTCGGCCTGCCCGAAGACGGCTTCGGCCACATCTCCACCGGCGGGGGCGCCAGCCTCGAGTACCTCGAAGGCAAGACCCTGCCCGGCCTGGACGCACTGGAGGACTAGATGTCTGAGACCCGCAAGCCGCTCATCGCCGGCAACTGGAAGATGAACCTCAACCACCTCGAAGCGATCGCGCTCGTGCAGAAGCTGGCCTTCAGCCTCGACCGCGACCAGCTCGAAGCGGTCGAGACCGTCGTCCTGCCGCCGTTCGTCGACATCCGCAGCGTGCAGACGCTCGTCGACGGCGACAAGCTGACCGTCGGCTACGGCGCCCAAGACGTGTCGGCGCACCCGTCCGGCGCGTACACCGGCGAGATCGCCGCCTCGATGCTGGCCAAGCTCGGCTGCTCGTACGTGACCGTGGGGCACTCCGAGCGCCGCCAGTACCACGACGAGTCCGACGAGCTGGTGGCCGCGAAGGTCCGCCAGGCGCTGAACAACGGGATCAGCCCGATCCTGTGCGTCGGCGAGGCCCTGGACGTCCGCGAGGCCGGGAACCACGTGCCGCACACGGTGAGCCAGCTGCTGGCCGCCGTGGACGGGCTGAACGAGGAGGAGCTCGGGAAGGTCGTCGTGGCGTACGAGCCGGTCTGGGCGATCGGGACGGGCCGCACGGCCACGCCGGAGGACGCCCAGGAGGTCATCGGGGCGCTGCGCGCGGCACTGGCCGAGAAGTTCGGCGGCGTGGCCGAGCGGGTCCGCATCCTGTACGGCGGCTCGGTGAAGTCGGCGAACGTCGCCCAGATCATGGCGAAGCCGGACATCGACGGCGCCCTGGTGGGAGGCGCGAGCCTCGACGCCGAGGACTTCGCCAAGATCGTCAGGTTCCCGGAGCACGCCAGTGCGTAGGGAACGGTTGGCACAGTCCCTGGGAGCGAAGCGACCGGAGCACGCCAGTGCGTAGGGACTGAAGACTCAGCTCGCGGGCGCGAAGCGCCCGGGAGTCGGAGACTGTGGGGCCGTCGTACAAGGGCGTACGGCGGCCCCGCGCCTCGTTCGGAGCCGCTCTGCCTGCGCGCGCGTCTCGCGCATGAGACTGTTCACGCTCGAAATACCGGGTGGAACAGGGCTTCCGCGGGCAAGAGCGGTCCGATGCATGAGACACACCGTTCGGCTGGGAATCGGCCCTGAGTTAGACTCGGGCCGGATTCACGCCCGCGTGGACGCCGAACTGTTGGAGAGGACACCCGATCGCCGATGATGACGGTATTGACTTACACCCTTCTGGTCATCCTGCTGCTGACCAGCGCCGCGCTGATTCTGCTGGTGCTGCTGCACAAGGGCAAGGGCGGCGGCCTGTCGAGCATGTTCGGCGGCGGCATGTCGTCGGTGGCCACCGGCTCCTCGGTCGCCGAGAAGAACCTCACGCGCATCACCGTCGGTGTCGGCGTCATCTGGTTCGCCTGCGTCCTCGCCTACGGCCTCCTCTTGCGGGCGATCGCCTAGAACCCACAGCCTTCAACCGGGGGTCCGGCGGAGCGAAGCTCCGCCGGACCCCCGGTCTTTCTTCACGAGGCCCGCGGCTCTCACGGAAGAATCGTTCCGAAGACCGCGTGAGCGGCGATCCGGCGACGACCCCACTCGCGCATGGGGCTTGCCGAACTGGGCTTATGCCGACACGGACGGTATACATGGCACACTGCTGGTACACCACCTGTACCACCGCACCACATGAACGATCTCCGACCTCGAAAACCAGAGAGCCCCCATGTCTGACTCCTCCTCGGAACTCCGCCGAACTCTGCTGCGCATCAACTCGGAACTGAATGGCGAGGCCCGCTCCGCGGCCCTGGAGCAGCACGTCGAAGCCGTCTCGGCCGCCGACGACCAGCCCCTGCTCAACCAGACGCTCGCCGACCTGGTGAACTCCTACGAGTTCTCGATGGACGCCTCCCGCATCATCGTGCCCTTCGCGAGGCTGCTGCACAACTACGACACCGCCCCCGAGCATTTCGACGCGAGCACCACGCACCGCGTCTACTGGATGTTCAAATGGGTCATCTACAAGATGATCGAGCACCCCGACATCCCGCTCGAATCCGTGGAGGAATGGCTGAGCCGGTTCCGGTCCCGCTATGCCGAAGCCGGCCACTCGCTGCACCCCGTCCACGAAGCCGAGCAAGAGCTCGCCGATCACCTCGGCGACGCCGAACGCGCGGCGAAGGCCGTCACCGCGATGAACGCCGCCGAACCCGACCGGATGAGCAACTGCAAAGCGTGCCGCTGCCACAACCTCGGCTGGATCGCGGCCTGCGACGGCGAGCACGAGCGGGCCGTCGAACTGTGGAGCCCGGTCCTCGAGGGCAACCTCCGCTGCGCGCACGAACCGCACGCGGCGCTCGCGAGCTCGCTGCTGTCGCTGGTCGCGCTCGGGCGCCTCGACCAGGCCCGCGCCAACCACATGCGCGGCTACCTGATGATCCGCGACAAGGACGACATGACCTATGCCGTCGCCAGGCACCTCCGCTTCTGCGCCCTGACCGGCAACGAGGCCCGCGCCATCGAGATCATCGCCGCCCACGACCGCTTCTACGAGCTCCGGCTCTCCCTGCGCGAGCGGCGCTACCTGCTCGAAGGCGTGCAGGTGACCTGCGCGGCCCTCATGAGCCGCGGCATGGGCGACACAGAGGTCCCCGGCCCCGAGAACCGCGCCTGGCGGGCCGCCGAGCTCCACTCCTGGGCCGACGCCGAACGCCGCGCCATCAACGAGCGCTACGACAGGCGCAACGGCAACGACGCCCAGTCGCGCTCCTCCGACGCACGGGCCGCGTTCGAGGACGCCTACCCGCACGTCCCCCTGGGGCTCAGGACGCTGACGCCCGCCCGCAGGCCGAAGCGCACCGCGCCGCAGGACGAGCGGCCCTCGCCCGAGCGCTTCGAGACGGCCCTGGCCGAGGCCCGCGAGGCGACCGCCGCGTTCGCCGAGAGCGCCCACGAGCTGTGGCGTCGCGTGGACCGGCTCGCGCAGGGACTCGGCGTGGAACTCGGACCGAGCGACCTCGCCGAAGTCCTGACCGCCCGCATCGACCCCGACGCCGGACTCGACTCCGCGCTCGAACAGGCCGAGCGGGCCCGTGAGGTGTTCCTCGCCGCGGGCCTCGAAGGCAGGGCCCTCGCCAACCGCGCCTCGGTCCTGGTCTGGAGCGTCGGGGCCGACCCCGAAGCGGTGCCCGCCGAAGTGCGGCGCATCCTCGACGACGCGCGCCGCGTCGCCGCCACCGACCCGGCGAACGCCGTCCGGGCCAGAGCGCTCGCCCACATCGCGCTCATCGAGCGGTGCCGCCACCGAGGAGAGCGGCCCGACGAGGAATTGCGCGCGGCCGTCGTGGAGGTCGACGCGGCACTGGCCGAACTGCCCGACGAGCCGCGGGCCGGCCAGGCCCGCGCGCGCCTGACGCTCACCATGGCGTCCATGGAGACCGAAGCCGAGGCCCGCACCGCGGCGATGAGGGCCGCCTTCGAGCAGGCGTCGTCGGGAGACCACTCTTACGAGACCTTCCTCAGCGCGGGCGAATACGCCTCGGCGCTCAACATGGCGGGCCGCTTCGAAGCGGGCCTGGAGGTCGCCGAGACCGGCCTCGCCAGTGTCGTCCCGGAGCTCCCGGCCTTCCCGGTGGCCGCCCTCCATCTCACCGCCGCCGAATGCGCGGTGAACCTCGGCCGCTGGTCAGCCGCCGAACGCCATGCGATGCAGGCCGCCGTCCACTACGACCGCGCTCGCGAGACCGGCTGCGCCGGCGTCGCCAGGCACCTCATGGGGCTCGCGCTGGCCTCGCAGGGCCGCCACGAGGAGGCGGCCGTCATGCTCGCCGCCGCACTGGACGACCTGCCGTCCATGGACGAGCAGGAGCACTGGCGGCTCGTCGACGTGCGCTTCCTGCTCGCCGCCTCGTATGAGCGGCTGCGGAACCCCCGGGCCGGCTCCGAGCACGCCTTGGAGGCTCTGCGCCTGATCGACGGCGGCCTCGTCCACCCGAACCCGACCGTCTACGCGCGCGCGGCGCACCTGGCCGGCCGCTTCCTCGGCCGGATCGACGAGAACGAGGCGGCGGTCCAGTGCTACCGGCGCGCCGAGGAGGCGTGGCGAGCGCTGGGCGCGCTGCCGGCCGCCGCGAACTCGATCCGCGCCCTCGTGTGGCTCGCCGGGAACGGCGAGGACTCCCCGCAGCGGCGATCCGGCTCCGCGACCATGGCCGCGCTGGCCGAGGAGCTCCGGTCCGACTGGGGCGACGAGGAACTCCCGCCCGAATACCGCGAGGCGTGCCGCCGGGAAGTGGGGGAGACGCTGATGCAGCACGCCCGTTTCCTCCAACACGGGGACGAGTCGGAGCCGCTGCTCCGAGAGGCCATATCAGTGGCCGCGGACGGTGAGTTCCTCGCGGAGCAGGCGACCGAGGCCGCGCATTGGCTGATGAACTCCTTGAACTCGAACGGCGATGCGGACGGGGCGCGCGCCTGCGCCGACGAGGTCCTCAAGAGGCTGAACGCCGCCGAACACGAGCGGCTCATCGCCGGACTCGAGCGGCACCGCCGCCAATTGGGAGATGCGAATGGACAGTGAATCGCATTGCCGAATTCGGTGTATTCCGGGTGATCGAATCCGATAGGGCATTTCTCCGGTGCACGTCACCGATGGCTTTACAATATGTGCTGTGCGTCATAGAATTTGCTGGAGCGGTTCCCCTGCCGCTCCGGCCAGTGACTCACGGTGACGTTCGCGGAGCCGTGCCTTCGCATGGCCGCTATCCACAGAAGATCCCCCATCTGTGAGGAGCGATCACACATATGTCCAACGGACACGCCATCCGTGGCACCCGAATCGGCGCGACACCGGGACTCCACTCGGAACGCGGCGAACCGGTACCCCGGCAGAACGTGAGTTACTGGTGCGCCAACGGACACGAGACCGTCCGGTTCTTCGCGCTCTACGTCGATGTCCCGAGCGAATGGGATTGCACCTGCTGCGGCTGGCCGGCCAGCCGCGATCAGGCCAATCCGCCGGAACGCCGCACCGTCAAGCCGTACAAGACACACCTCACGTACGTCCGCGAGCGCCGCACCGAGGAGGAGGCCGAGGACCTTCTCGCCGAAGCGCTCGCCGCACGCGCCGCCAGCCGCGGCGAACGATTTCTCTGATTCCCCGACTGATATGAAGGAACCGCCGCCGATGCTGGTTGGGCAAGGCGGCGAAGCGGTGGCCGACGGCCCGCACACGGGCGGGGGCCACCACCCCATGGACGGCTTCCAGGTGGGAGAAGCCCAAGAAGGCAACCGAACGGCGGCGCACCGGTGGGAGGCGCCGCGAGAGCGTCGGCTTTCCTTGAAGGAGACGAGAAGAGGGGCCGGGCGATCATCGCGATCGCCCGGCCCCTCCGTCGTTCCGCTAGAACGCCAGGTGCTTCAGGTTCGCCGCGGCGTCGGCGTCGACCAGCCAGCGCGTGTGGCCCTGCGCCCGCACCAGCCCGGCGGGCAGCTCCGCCTTCGTCAGCGCCTCGTCCACCGCTTCGGCCTTGCCCGAACCGGAGGCGATGATCCACGCCGCGGCGGCGCCGTTGATCGTCGGCATCGTCAACGTCACGCGCTCGGGCGGTGGCTTGGGCGCGCCCCGCACCCCCACCGCCGGGGCGCCGCTCGCCTCCAGCGCCGGGTGCCCGGGGAACAGCGAGGCCACGTGCCCGTCCTCGCCGATGCCGAGCAGCACCAGGTCGAACGGCGGCACGCCCTCGATCCGGTCGGGCGCCTTGCCGGCGAGCCGTGACGAGGCCGCGACGCTCTCGAGTTCGGCGCTGTAGACCTCCGCGGCCTCCTCGGGCGTGTCGACGACGTCGGCGGCGGGCATCGGGTGGACCCGCTCGGGGTCCACCGGCAGCGCGTCGAGGAACGCGTCCCTCGCCTGCGTCTCGTTGCGCTCGGCGTCGCCCGAGGGCAGGAACCGCTCGTCGCCCCACCAGAAGTCGACCTTCGACCAGTCGACGACGCCCCGGATGCGGGAGGTCAGCACGTACCCGTACACCTTCGCGGCGATCCGCCCGCCGGTCAGCACGATCGACGCCTCGCCGCGCCGCGCCTGCGCGTCGGCCAGCCGGTTGACCAGTCGCGAGGCCACCGCCTCGGCGAGCACTTCGGCGTCCTCGTGGACGATCACCGCGCCGCTGCTCACGACTCGGCCTCGGGCTCGTGGTTCGCCCGGAACGTGTCCAGCACGCGCCTGTAGGCCGTGTCGGGGTCGATGTGCCGCAGCTCCTCGGCCAGCAGCTGGCCGAGCGTGCGCCCCTGGAGCAGCTGGCGGCGCTTCGGCATCCCCGCCTGGCGCAGCACGGTCTCGCCGTCGGCCTTGCGCTCGACCTCCATCGTCTCGCCGTTCGCCATCGTGAACGCCACCGACGCGATCGCAGGCAGGTGCTCGGAGTTGCGCTCGACGTCCGTGTCGACGACCTTCGGCGCGACCCCGAGCCGGTTGTGGAGCCACGCGGCCATCAGCCGCGCCGACGGGTCCTCGCGGTCGGCCTTGATGTCGATGCCCTGCACCTCGGCCGAGACGCCGTCGAAGGCGCTGGCGATGAGCGAGCGCCACAGCGTGATCCGGGTCCAGCAGATGTCGGTGTCGCCGGCGACGTAGGTCCGGGAGCGGCGGTACAGCGACTCGACCGGGTCGGTGGCCCGGGCCGAGTAGGTGATGCGGCGGTCGGCGAAGGTGCGCAGCTCCTGCTCCAGGCCGTAGCGCACCGGGTCGAGCAGCCACCAGGTCACCACCGGCACGTCCGGCGCCAGCATCGGCAGCACGATCGACGTCAGGTGCTCCTTGGCCGGCCCGTCGAGGCGCAGGATGATCGCCTCGGCGGCGCCCAGGCGCTCCCCGAGGGTGACCTCGGCGTCGATGCGCGGCTCGGCCGCGTCGGTGTCGCGCGGGATGACCAGGATCAGCCGGTACGGGTGCTCCTGGGCCGCCTCCGAGGCGGCCTGCTCGACCTGCTCGCGTTCGTCCTCAGTGGTCAGAGCCACGAGGTTGAGCGCGAGACTCGAGGTGCCGCCGACGTCGTGCAGCAGCCCGGCGAGCGCCTTCATGATCTCGCCGGTCGTGGTGTCCTTCAAATGCATTGCCGGGCTCCTCCCGAGGCGGGGACTTCGATCGCGGACATGTGCGATGCCTTCCTATGCCCGCCGCCAGCGCCGACCGGACGCCTGCAGCATGAGGTCGGAGCCGCCCGGGCCCCACGTCCCGGACTCGTAGGCCTCCGGTTTGGTGCCGGCCCAGAACTCCTCGAGCGGATCGATGACGGCCCACGAGGCGTCCACCTCGTTCGCGTCGGGGAACAGGGTCTTGTCGCCGAGCAGGACGTCCAGGATGAGCCGCTCGTACGCCTCCGGGCTGGACTCGGTGAAGGTCTCGCCGTAGCCGAATCCCATGGTGATGTCGCGCAGCTCCATGCCGGTGCCCGGCACCTTGGACCCGAACTTGACCGTGACGCCCTCGTCGGGCTGGACGCGGATGACCAGCTGGTTGTTGCCGAGGATCTGCGTGTCGTAGTCGGCGAACGGCATGTGCGGGGCCTCCTTGAAGACCACCGCGATCTCGGTGACCCGCTTGGGGAGCCGCTTGCCGGTGCGCAGGTAGAACGGGACGCCGCTCCACCGGCGGTTCTGGATCCCGATCTGCACGGCCGCGTACGTCTCGGTCGTGGAGTCGGCCGGGATGTTCTCCTCGGAGTGGTAGCCCTCGACCGGCCGCCCCTGGACCCACCCGTCGGTGTACTGGCCGCGGATGGCGGTGGCCTCCAGGTCGTCGCCGAGCTTGATGGCGCGCAGGACCTTGAGCTTCTCGATGCGGATCTCCTCGGCGTCGAAGCCGACGGGCTGCTCCATGGCGGTCAGGGCCAGCAGCTGGAGCACGTGGTTCTGGAGGACGTCGCGGGCGGCGCCGTTGGCGTCGTAGAACCCCGCCCGAGTGCCGATGCCGACGTCCTCGGCCATGGTGATCTGCACGTGGTCGACGTAGTTGGAGTTCCAGATCGGCTCGAACATCGCATTGGCGAAGCGCAGCGCGAAGATGTTCTGGACGGTCTCCTTGCCGAGGTAGTGGTCGATGCGGAACACGTCCGGGGCGGTGAAGACCCGGTCGACCAGGCCGTTGAGCTCGCGGGCGGAGTCCCGGTCCGAGCCGAACGGCTTCTCGACCACGACGCGGCGCCAGCCGCCGCCGTCCTGGCGGTTGTCGGACATGCCGGTGCGCTTGAGCTGCTTGAGCACCGTCGGGAACGCCTGCGGCGGGATCGAGAAGTAGAACGCGGCGTTGCCGGGGATGCCGTGCGTCTCGCGCAGCTCGTCGACCGTCGCGTCGAGCTTGTCGAAGGCGTCGTCGTCGTCGAACGCGCCGGGCACGAACTTGAAGTTGCCGCTCAGCCGGTCCCACACGTCCTCGCGCCAGGGCGTGCGCGCGTGCGACTTCGCGGCCTCGCGCGACATCTCCTCGAAGGTGCCGTGCGTCCAGTCGCGGCGGGCGAAGCCGACGATCACGAACGAGGCCGGGAGCAGCCCCCGGTTCGCCAGGTCGTAGATCGCCGGGATGAGCTTCTTCCGCGCCAGGTCGCCGGTGACGCCGAAGATGACCAGCGCGCACGGCTCGGGGATCCGCGGCAGGCGCCGGTCCACCGGGTCCCGCAGAGGGTTCGCCATCAGAGCGGCGGTTTCGTCGCTCATCGCTAGCTCAACCCCCTCACCGCGTGGAGCAGCTGGTTGACGCCCCGTTTGCGGTCGGTCAGGTGCAGGCGCACCAGCGGCCGGTCCCGGGACTCGAGCGCCTGGCGGTCCCCGGCGGCCTGCGCGGCCTGGAGCCCGCCGAAGGTGTAGTCCCGGCCCGGGATCTCCACGTCTTCTCCCACCGCGCCGGTGATCTGGAGGAAGACGCCGGTCTGGCGGCCGCCCTTGTGGAACTGGCCGGTGGAGTGCAGGAACCGCGGGCCCCAGCCCCAGGTGACCGGCGCGCCGGTGCGCTCGGCGAGTTCGGCGCGCAGCTGCGCGAGCGGCGCGTCGTCGAGCCGGTCGAGGTAGGCCATGACGGCGATGTAGGCCCCGTCCGAGTCCGCGTCGACGAGGAGCTCGCCGATCGCCCCGCCGACGGTCTCGGCATGGCTGCCGTAGATCTCGATCGCGCCGTCCACGGCGTGCGGGCGCTCCTCGGACAGGCCCTCGTCGAGGATTCGGTTGGTGTTCTCCTTGGACTCGGTCACGTTCGGCTGGTTGAACGGGTCGATCCCGATCAGGTGCCCCGCGTAGGCCGTGGCGAGCTCCCAGCACAGGAACTGCGCGCCGAGCGGCCCGTTGACCACCGTGTCCGGCATCGCCAGCTGCGACCCGGAGTTCGGCAGCCCGGTCGAGGAGCCGCCGACGGTGGCGTAGGTCCGGTCGGAGCCGCGGGCGCCCGCCGCGCCGGGGCCCTCGAGGACGACCGGGAGCGTGCCCTTGCCGTCCTTGCCGAGGGATTCGGCGACGAGCTGCTCGGCCCAGTCGCCGAGGCCGACGATCCCGGTGCCGTCGTCGGCGATCGTGATCGTCGGCTTCGCGGCGATGACCGCCCCGAGCACCACCGCCGGGTTCTCGTCCTCACTGGCGATGGACGCGGCGAAGGCCTCGGCCTGCTCGATGAGTTCGGCGATGTTCGCACCGGCCAGCGCGGTCGGCACGAGCCCGAACGCGGTCAGCGCCGAATAGCGCCCCCCGACGTTCGCGTCGGCCAGGAACAGGTGCGCACCGGTCTCGGTGGCGAGGGCCTCGAGCTGCGAGCCGGGGTCGGTGACGAACACGAACCGCTTCGCGAAGTCCTCGATGCCGACGCCCCTGAACGCGGCCTCGAAGGCGCGCCGCTGGGAGTCGGTCTCGACCGTCGAGCCGGACTTGGAGGAGACGACCACGGCGGTGCGCCGCAGCGACTCCTCGCCGATCTCGGCCAGGATCTGGCCGGGGTCGGTGGTGTCGAGGATGCTGATCCCCAGGTCCAAGGTTCGCGAGATGACCTCGGGGGCCAGGGAGGAGCCGCCCATGCCGCACAGCGCGACGTGGTCGATCCCCTGTTCGCCGAACTCGGCACGGAGCTTCGCGAGCGGATCGACGAGCTCCTTGGACTTCTCGAAGGTGTCGATCCAGCCCAGTCGGATCGAGGCCTCGGCCTCGGCGTCGGGGCCCCAGAGCGTCGCGTCCTTGGCCGCGAGCCTCGCCGGGATCCCCTCGCCCTTCAGGCGCTCGACCACGGCGTTCACGTCCACGCCGGTCGTGACCGCCAGGCCTCCCGCGGCTTCCATCTTCCCCATCATTCGCCTATCCTCGGTTCTCGTCTTCCGCGTGCGCGGCGAGCTTGGACTCCACTTCGGCCAGCAGCTCGTTCCAGCTGACGGCGAACTTCTCGACGCCCTCGTCCTCGAGCACCTTGACGACGTCGTCGTAGTCGACGCCGATGCGCGCCAGGTGCTCGAACAGCTCGGCGGCCTCGCCGTAGCCGGGCCGGACCGTGTCGGCCTCGACCCGCCCGTGGTCGGCGAAGTCCTCCATGGTCTGCTCGGGCATCGTGTTGACGCAGTTGGGTGCGATGAGCTCCTCGACGTACATGACGTCCCGGTAGTCGGGGTCCTTGACCGACGTCGAGGCCCACAGCGGACGCTGCGGGTGGGCGCCGAAGGAGGCGAGCCCGACCCAGCGCGGACCGGAGAAGACCTCTTCGTAGGCCTGGTACGCCAAGCGCGCGTTCGCGATCGCGGCCTTGCCCTTGAGGGACTTCGCCTCGTCGGTGCCGATCGAGTCGAGGCGCTTGTCGATCTCGGTGTCCACACGGGAGACGAAGAACGACGCCACGGACTGGATGGTGCTCAGGTCGATCCCGGCCTCCCTGGCCCCTTCGAGGCCGGCCAGGAACGCGTCCATGACCTCCCGGTAGCGGTCCAGTGAGAAGATCAGCGTGACGTTGACGCTGATCCCGGCCGCGATGGCGGCCGTGATCGCCGGCAGCCCCGCCTCGGTCGCGGGGATCTTGATCATCAGGTTCGGCCGGTCGACGGCCCACCACAGCGCCTTGGCCTCGGCGATCGTGGTCGCCGTGTCGTGGGCCAGGCGCGGGTCGACCTCGAGCGAGACGCGGCCGTCGACGCCGCCGTGGGCGTCGTAGACCCCGCGCAGCACGTCGCAGGCCCAGCGGATGTCGTACGTGGTGATCGAGCGGACCGCCTCTTCGACGCTCACCTTGCGGCGGGCGAGGTCGGCGATCTGCTCGTCGTAGCCGCCGCCCTTGGAGACGGCCTTGGCGAAGATCGTCGGGTTCGAGGTCACCCCCGCCAGGCTGCGGGACTCGATCAGCTCGGCGAGGTTGCCCCCGGCGAGCCGCTGGCGCGATATGTCGTCGAGCCATACCGAGATTCCGGCGTCGGACAGGGCGGCGAGGTTCTGATTGGTGCTCACTGGTTCCTCCAGCTGCTCTGGATAGTCCTCTGTGGCCTTATCTGCTGTCTTACTGTGCCTTCTTGATCGACGAGCGGGCCGCGTCGGCGACGGCCTCGGCGGTGATCCCGAACTCCTCGTACAGTCTCTCGAACGGCGCGGAGGCCCCGAAGTGTTCCAAGGAGACGCTGACTCCTGCGTCACCCACCAGATCGCGCCACGGCATGGCGATCCCGGCCTCGACCGAGACGCGCGCCCTGACGGCCGCCGGCAGCACCGACTCGCGGTAGGACTCCTCCTGCTCGTCGAACCACTCGCGGCACGGCATGGAGACCACGCGGGCCTTCACGCCCTCGACGGCGAGGGTCTCGGCGGCCTCGACGGCCAACTGCACCTCGGAGCCGGTGCCGATGAGGATCACGTCCGGGGTGCCCTCGGTGTCGGCCAGGACGTAGCCGCCCTTCGCGGCGCCCTCGGCGGAGCCGTACTTCGAGCGGTCGAAGGTCGGGACGGCCTGGCGGGTGAGCGCCAGCGTCGCCGGGCGGTCGGTGTTGCCCAGGACGGTCCGCCAGACCACGGCGGTCTCGTTCGCGTCGCCGGGGCGGACGACGTCCAGGCCCGGGATGGCGCGCAGCGCCGCGAGGTGCTCGACCGGCTGGTGCGTCGGGCCGTCCTCGCCCAGGCCGATGGAGTCGTGCGTCCACACGAACAGCACGGGCGTCTTCATCAAGGCCGCCAGGCGCACCGCCGGACGCATGTAGTCGGAGAACACCAGGAACGTGCCGCCGTAGGGGCGAGTGGGGCCGTGCAGCTTGATGCCGTTGAGGATCGCGCCCATCGCGTGCTCGCGGATACCGAAGTGGAGGGTGCGGCCGTACGGGTTGCCGGGGAACTTCTTGCTCTGGCGCTCCTCGGGAAGGAACGAGGGCTCGCCGGTCATCGTGGTGTTGTTCGAGCCAGCCAGGTCGGCCGAACCGCCCCACAGCTCGGGCAGGACCGGCGCGAGCGCCTCGAGCACCTTGCCGGAGGCGGCGCGGGTGGCGACGCCCTTCTCGGAGGCCTCGAACTCGGGGAACGCGGCCTCGAATCCCTCGGGGAACTCGCCGGCCCACAGGCGGTCGTGCAGCGCCTTGTTCGACGGGTTGGCCGAGGCCCACTCGTCGAAGCCGGTCTGCCAGGCCGCCCGGGCCTTCCGGCCGCGCTCGACGGCGCCGCGGGTGTGCTCGATGACCTCGTCGGCCACGGCGAAGGACTCGGCCGGGTCGAAGCCCAGGACCTCCTTGGTGGCGGCCAACTCCTCGGCGCCGAGCTTGGAACCGTGGATGCCGCCGGTGTTCTGCTTGCCCGGGGCGGGCCAGCCGATGATGGTCTTGAGGACGATCAGGCTCGGCTTGCCGGTCTCGGCCTTCGCGGCCTCGAGGGCCTCGAACAGGGCCTTCGGGTCCTCCCGGTACTGGGCCGCGGCCCGCCAGTCGACGGTCTGCACGTGCCAGCCGTAGGCCTCGTAGCGGGCGGCGACGTCCTCGGAGAGGGCGATGTTCGTGTCGTCTTCGATGGAGATCTCGTTGGAGTCGTAGATCAGGACCAGGTTGCCCAGCTGCTGGGTCCCGGCGACGGCGGAGGCCTCGTGGGTCACGCCCTCCTCGATGTCGCCGTCGGAGGCCAGCACGTACACGTGGTGGTCGAACGGGCTCTGCCCCTCCTCGGCCGTCGGGTCGAACAGGCCCCGCTCGCGCCGCGCCGCCATCGCCATGCCGACCGCCGTGGCCAGGCCCTGGCCGAGCGGGCCGGTGGTGGTCTCAACGCCCGCGGTGTGCCCGTACTCGGGGTGGCCGGGGGTGAGCGAACCCCACTGGCGCAGGCTCTTGAGGTCCTCCAGCTCCAGGCCGTAGCCGGACAGGTAGAGCTGGACGTACAGGGTCAGGCTGGAGTGCCCGCAGGACAGCACGAAGCGGTCGCGGCCTTCCCAGGTCGGCTCGCTCGGGTCGTGCCGCATGACCTTCTGGAACAAGGTGTGGGCCACGGGAGCGAGGCTCATGGCCGTCCCAGGGTGGCCGTTGCCGGCCTTCTCGACCGCGTCGGCGGCCAGCAGCCGCGCCGTGTCAACCGCTTTCTGGTCGAGTTCGGTCCACTCGAACTGTGCCACTGCGATACTCCTTGGTACTCGTCGTATTCGGGCCGTAGACATCTGCCTTTCGACCCTACCTATCCAGGCTGAACTTTATGCGCAGTCTCTCGGAGGGCGAAATTCGAACTCTTGTGAACCCGCCCACGAGCCAGTCTCCCACGTTGTAAGCGCAGGTAGGGACCCTCGCCCCGGGGCCCGGTCACAGCCTCGCGGCCCGTATGGTGAGCCCTGATGAACGAGCACCCGACCGGAGCCGCCGCCGCTGCCCCCAAGCCCGCCGCCCGACCCAGCATCCACCTGCCCGCCGACGGCCCCGAGGACGGCGAGCGCCCGAGTCTCAAAGCCCGCGTCGCCGGCTACGTGTCGCTGACCAAGCCGCGCATCGTCGAACTCCTCCTCATCACCACCGTCCCCGCGATGCTCGTCGCCGCCCGCATGGAATACCAGGGCCTGCCCTCGCTGGCGGCCGTCGTCGCCACCATCCTCGGCGGCGCCCTGGCCGCCGGCTCGGCCAACGCCATCAACTGCTACATCGACCGCGACATCGACCAGCTCATGCGCCGCACCTCGCGGCGCCCGCTGGCCAAGCAGCAGATCCCGCCGAAGAACGCCCTGATCTTCGGGCTCGTCATCGGCGCCGTCGCCGTCGCCGGCATGTGGGCCGTGGTCGGGCCGCTCGCCGCCGCGCTCACCTTCGGCGCGATCGTCTACTACGACGTCGTCTACACGATCTGGCTCAAGCGCACCACTCCGTACAACACGGTGTGGGGCGGCGCCTGCGGCGCCGCGCCGGTCCTCATCGGCTGGGCCGCCGTCACCGGGCACATGTCGTGGATGGCGTGGGTGCTGTTCGCGATCGTGTTCCTGTGGCAGCCGCCGCACTTCTACGCCCTGGCCATGAAGTTCAAGGACGACTACGCCGCCGCGGGCATCCCGATGCTCCCGGCCGTCGCCCCCGCCAGGCGCGTCGCGATCGAGTCGGTCGTCTACGGCTGGCTGACCCTCGCCGTCTCGGTGGTGCCGTTCTGGCTGGGCTCGACCTGGCTGTATCTGACGGTCGCCGTCATCACCGGCGGGCTGTTCGTCCTGGAGGCCCACAAGCTGCTCGGCCGCGTCAACCGCGGCGAGGACCCCAAGCCGATGCGGCTGTTCCACTGGTCGACCAGCTACCTCACGCTGCTGTTCCTGGCGCTGGCGGTCGACTCGTTCCTTATTTGACATCCTCCGTCCGCCTGGAGGCGGGGGATTCCCGGCTTGCGGTCCGCGTGTCGCAGCCCGTCTACGGGTGGGTTCCTGGTTCAACGGGCCGCGCCGGGTCCCCCCGGTCTTACCAGCCCTCCGCAGGCGTTTCAGCTCTCCGTATGTCCTGCGGCGAGGGATGCGAGGCGCTGGCCTTCGCGGCGGATGTTGATCTCGGCATTGGCATCCCGATCATGGACAACCCCGCATCCGCACGCCCATCGGCGTGTTCTGAGACCGTCCAGGCCCTTCGGGCCGGTCAAGGCCCCGCAGGCTGAACACAGACGCGTCGAAGGGAAGAACCGGTCCACCCTGGCAAACGTCCGTCCGGCACGGTGAGCCTTCGATTCCAGGCGGGCCAGGAACATCCCGAGTGCGGCATCGTGGACCGACTTCGCCGCCCGGCCCTGACCGAGTCCTCGAACATGCAAGTCTTCGACATAGATGCCTTGGTTCTCGGCAACGATGCGATGCACCTGCTTGTTCACCCAGTCGGATCGACTGACTTTGATGCGTTCGTGGATCTTCGCGACCTTGAGGCGGGCTTTGGCCCGATTCTTACTGCCGCGCTGTTTGCGTGACAGGGCCCGCTGCGCTTTTTTCAGCTTGCGTTTCATCCGGCGGAAGAACTTCGGCGAGGCGATGGTCTTGCCCCCGCGCAAGACCGCGAAGTCCTTCAAACCAAGGTCGATCCCGGTTTCCGCTTCGTGGTAGGCGATCGGCTCGGCCAGGTCCGTGCCCCCATCCACGGCGACGACGAACGAGGCGTAGTACTTGCCGGTCGGAGTCTTGATCACCGTCACCGAGGACGGCTCGGCCGGGAGCCGGCGGGACCAGGCGACCTTGACCTCGCCGATCTTCGGCAGGCGCAGCCTGTCGTTGTCGAGGACCTTGAAGTGGGCGTTGCGGGTGAAGCGGACCGTCTGCGTACCTGTACGACGCTTGAACCGAGGCGGTCCCATCCGAGGGCCGGAGCGTTTCCCGCTCAACGAGGCGAAGAAGTTCTTGTAAGCCCGGTCGGCATCGGCCAGGGCCTGCTGGAGCACCACCGACGACACCTCGCCCAACCATGCTCGCTCAGCGGTGCGCTTTGCCTCGGTGATCAGGGCCTTGGACAGTACCGCCTGCGTCGGGTACGGCAGGCCCTGAGTGTATGCGTGCTTCCTGGCGGCCACGGCGTCGTTAAACACCACGCGGGCGCACCCGAACGCCCGCGCCAGCGCAGTGCGCTGGGGGCGAGTCGGGTAAATGCGATACCGGTACCGAAGCAGCACCTCACCACCGTAAACAGCGAGTACGACAACAATACGGCCCAGGCTTGCACTCCCGCTGGCGTGGGATCGCGAGCAGGTAATCGCTCGGCTTCATCTTCGTTCGCAAAGGCGGATCTCTCTCCAGGCGATTGGTGTCCCCTGCCGGTCACGGCCGCGGCCATTGGCCGCGGCCGAGGAGATCGAGCACCAGCGCGGCGATGTTCCACGCGTCGTCGGCACCGCTGTGATGGCGCCCCTCCAGCGGCAGCCCCGCGATCTCGAGCGCCCGGGCCATGCCAGGGCGCCGCCGCAGCCCGCGTGCGAGAGCGAACGCCTGTTTCGCGTTCGTGTGCCGCTGCCCGAACGGGTAGGCGGTCTCGGTGGCCTTGCACTGGTGTTCGAACTGCTTGCGGTCGTAGTCGCCCCAGCTCGCCCACGGCCGCGTGCCCGCGTCGTGCTCCGCGGCGAGCCACCGGCACGCCTCGGCGAATTCGACGCCCGTGTCCACCTCGGCCTGCGTCAGGCCGGTCAGCTCGGTGCAGAACTCGCTCACAGCCGAGCGGCGCGGCCGCACCAGCATCCGATGCCTGGCGACGCGCTCGCGCGCCTCGATGTCGACGACGGTCAGCCCGATCTCGATGATCTCGTTCACCGCGCCGGGCGGCGGCTGCCCTTTCCAGCAGGTCGCCTCGACGTCGACCACGTTCAGCAGTTTCCGGGCATCGTCCATGTCCCACACCGTAATGGGCCGGTCCGGCGCGGGTCAATCGCAGCAGGGTCGTCCACCGGTAACGAACCGCCTACGCGCTCAACGGAATCACTGTTCGAACATGCGAATGCCCCCCTGTCGGTCGTCTTCTCTAGGCTTCGCGACATGAAACAGCCTGAGACGAACGACGACGCGCGTCACCCCGATGAAGACCGGCTCCGCCTCCCCGCGAGCTGGCGGCGGCATGTGCTGCCCTGGCGCGGCCGCGACGACGCCAACCGCGCCGATCTCGACGTCGCCGTCGATCCGAGCGCGTCCGAGGCGGTGGCCCGGCGGATCGAGGAGTTCCGGCCGCTCATCGAGAAGGCCATGGCCAAGGGAGGGAGCGCCAAGCAGTACATCCCCCTGGTGAAGGACCACCTCGAAGGCCGGCCGAACCCGGCCGGAGCCGCCGCTCTGATGCAGATGCTGGAGAGCACCGACTACCGCAAGGTCGATCCCGCGGGCCGACGGAGGCACCTCGACGCCTGGCTCACCGACCACGGGCTCGCCTTCGCCGCCGCCGCCGTATTGGAGGCGGCGATGATCCACGGTTACCGCCTCAAAGAGTCCCCCTACCTCTCCTGGCCCATCTCCTCCAACAGCGGTGGCGACCAGGCCCAGGCATGGAAGGACGCCCAAAGCTCGGTGCACCGCATCCGCTCACTCCTGACGCTGGCCTCCGAACCGGAGTACCGGGAGGCCGTCGCCGCGGTCGACGCCCACCGCACCGATTCGGAACGGTGCGTCGGTGCGGCGCTGCTGATGCCGACGGAAGCCGCCTGGGTCGAGCAGGCCGTCGAAGCGATCTCCGGGTACTTCACGAGCCGCCACGGCGACGACTGGATGCGGTGGTCCTTCGCCGCCGAGCCCGGATATCTCGACCGGAACCCGAGGCTCCGCATCGCCGACGTCGACGCACGCAGTCTCGCCCCGCTGATCGGAGGACTGGGAACCGCCGCTCTTCCGCTCCTGGCAAATCGACTGGACTGGCGCTTCGCGGAGCTGTCCAAACCCGCCCGTGCCGCCCTGCTGACCGCGATCGGTCTGCTGCCCTCGGACGAGGCCACCGCCTGCCTGGTCGACGGGCTGGAGCGGCCCGGCGCGCTCACCGCGCTGCTCGAGACCGCCGAGCGGTTCCCGAACCGCACGCTCCGCACCGTCGCCGCCCGCGTCGAGGACGCCGACCTGGAGACGCAGGCGCGACTCGCGGGCATCGTCAAGTCCTCCCCGGCGCTGAACGCCGCACTGCCCGAAGCCGACGAGCGCACTCGCGAGGCGATCACCGCACTCCTCGACGATCCGGACCGGGTCCCCGAGGCCCCGGCCGACGCGCTCCCGCCGCTGCTGGTCGCCCCGACGTGGAAGGACAAGCGGCGCAAGGCCGCGCCGACCGTGGTCGAAGGCCTCACGCCCTCGCTCGGGACGCGCGTCGTCTGGGACGGCGACGAAGAGCGGCGACGCTGGGCCTCGCTCCACGACGACTCCCCGTACCACCGGCTCGACGCCGAGGACGAACGGAGAGCGCTCGAGCACTTCGAAAGGCACTCCGATTCCAGCGACGCGACGCACTTCTTCGCCTGGGCGAGCGTCGAGACCGCCGAGCCGATGCTCGAGCGGTGGGACGGCACCGCCCACCGCCCCCACCGGTACGAGCTCATGCGCATCCTCGGCAGATTCGGGTCCAAGGCCGCCGACCAGATCGCCGACATCGTCAAGGGCAGCGCCTTCGGCGAGGTGCTCATACCGATCCAGAGCCTCGCGGCCGCCCGCATCGCCGCCGACTGGCTCTCCCGGTCCAGCTCCCGGGGGCCGATCGCGAAGCGCTGGTTCAACCGGCACGCCGCCGCGGCGGCCCACCTGCTCATCCCCGACGCGCTCGGCGGCGACAGAACGGCGCGCCACGCCGCGAACACCGCCCTGCGGCACTTGATCGCCTTCCACGGCGCCGAGACGGTGGCGGCCGCCGCGAAGGACTACGGCGAGGCCGCCGCCGAGGCGATCGGCTCGCTCATCGACACCGATCCGCTCGATCCCCTCGACGTCAAGATCCCCAAAACGCCGGCATGGGCGGCCCCGGCCATACTGCCGCAGGTGCTCCTGGAAGGGCGGGAGGCGGCGCTGCCCATCGAATCGGTCGGGCATCTGATCACGGTGCTCGCCATCGACAGTCTTGAACTCCCGTACGCCGGGGTCGACGTCGTCGCCGAGACCTGCGACCGCGTCTCGCTCACGCGCTTCTCCTGGAAGCTGTTCGAGCAGTGGACGGCCGCCGGCGCGCCGGCCAGGGACGGGTGGGCGTTCACTCAGCTCGCGCGTTTCGCCGATGAGGAGACCATCCGAGCGCTCGCCGCGATGATCCGCACATGGCCCGGAGAACGCCAGCACAAGCGGGCCGTCGCCGGACTCGAAGTGCTCGGCGCCATCGGCTCGCAGACCGCCCTGCGGGCGGTGCACGACATCGCGCGGAAGGTCAAGTTCAAGGGAGTCAAGGAGGAGGCCAAGAAGCAGATCGAGTTGATCGCCGACAACCTCGGCCTCACCACCGATCAGCTCGGCGACCGGCTCGTGCCCGACTTCGGACTCGACGACGAGGCGAGCCTCGTCCTCGACTACGGGCCGCGCCGGTTCACGGTCGGCTTCGACGAGCAGCTGAGGCCCTTCGTCGCCGATGAGAGCGGCAAGTCGCTGAAGAACCTCCCCAAACCCGGCGCGAAGGACGACGCCGAGCTCGCCGAGTCCGCCTACAAGCGGTTCGCGCAGTTGAAGAAGGACCTCCGCACCGTCGCCAAGGAGCAGGTGACGCGCCTGGAACGGGCGATGCGGTCGGGGCGGACGTGGACCGCCGCCGAATTCCAGGGGCTCTTCGTCGACCACCCGCTCATGCGGCACCTGGCCCGCCGCCTCGTCTGGCTCGCCGACACCGACGGGCGCCGAGAGGCGTTCCGACTCGCCGAGGACAAGAGCCTCTCAGGGGTCGAGGACGACGAGTTCGTCCTTCCCGAGAACGCGCTCGTGCGCCTGGCCCACCCGGTCGAGCTGGAGGACCGGCTGGAAGCCTGGGCCGAGAGCTTCGCCGACTACGAGATCCTCCAGCCGTTCCCGCAGCTTTCGCGCCCGGTCACGGCCTTCACCGACGAGGAGCTGAAGACCGGCCGGATCACCCGCTTCGACGGCGCGACGCTCAAGGCCGGCAGCGTCATCGGCATGGCGGCCCACTGGGGCTGGCGGCGCCCCGCCTCCGACGGCTTCTGGGTGGAACCGGGCGTCCACTACCCTCTTCCCGGAGGCGGATTCGTCGTCGTCTCGCTCGATCCGGGCGTCGAGGTCTACCTCGGCAGAGCCGACTCCTCGAAGGTCCAGACCGTCCAAGGGGTGTACCTCTCCGCCACCGCGGACTACGGCGCCCTCGGCGAAGGCCGGGACCACCCGACCGACATCGACGCGCTGACCGCCGCCGAAGTGCTCGGCGACCTCGCCCGTGTCACCGGAAACGTGTAAGGACGACCGCGATGAACGAATCCCCTGCGACCCTTCCCGACGAGAACCGCCTCGAACTGCCCGCGGCGTGGGCCAGACAGCTCCTGCCCTTGCGCGGTGAGCGCCCGGGACGCGGCGTCGAGCTCGACGCCCAGGCCCCCGAGACCGTCCGGGACCTGATCCTCCGGCACCGGGAGGAGCTGCTCCAAGCGCTGGCCGCCCCCGAGAACCGCGACTACGCGGACGCCGCCGAAGCCTACATCGAGGGCGAGCCGGACGCGCGCGGCGCCGGAGCGGTCACGGCGCTCCTGCTCTACTCGTCCCACCGCCCGGTGAGGTCGCCGCTGCGGCCCGAGCTCGACGCGTGGGTGCTCGACCACGGGCTGCCGTTCGCGGTGTGCGCCGTGATCGAGACGCTCGCGACCAGCGCCTGGCGGCCCGGCGGCGGCGTCCGGAATCCCGGCATCGCGGTCCGCATCCTCGAACCGGCGGTGGTCGGCGACCTGTACTCCCTCGTTCGGGATCCCGAGGACAGCGTCGAGGTCCTGCGGTCGCTGCTGGCCGACGCCGCCGACGAGGAGTACGCGGCGGTGGTGGCCGCCGTCGCCGCCCACCGCGACAGTCCCGTGAAGCGCGTGGCCGCCATGTTCCTGCTCCCAGGCGAACGCGGATGGAGCGACGAGGCCTGCCTGGACTACGCGGCGGGGCGGACCTATGGGCACACCGACAGGATCGTGTTCCACTCGGCGCGGAGCATCGCCCAGGTCACCGCCGCGGGCATCTCGAGCATCAAGGACTACTACATCACCAGCGCTTCGGTCGCGGCCCTGTCCGACGGGCTGGGAACCGAGAGCCTCCCGATACTGACCGAGAGCCTGGGGCGACCGCTGAACGTCGGCGACCGCCGACTCCTGCTCGGGGCCGTCGCGATGCTTCCGAGCGACCAGGCGACGGCGTACCTGCTCGACCGCCTCGACGAACCCCACGTGTTCGAATTCGCCGTAGCCGCCGCCGAGCGGTTCCCGGTCCGGACGCTCCGCGCGATCGCCGCTCTCGCGGCCGGGGCCGACGGACGGCGACGGTTGAGACTGGCCGGCGTCGCCGCGGCCCATCCGGCCCTGATGGAAGCGGCCCGCGCCTCCCTGACCGGATCGGAACGGGCGGTGCTCGACGAACTGGCCGCCGACGGCTCCTCCGTGCCGACCGCCGCTCCCGAGACACTGCCGCCACTGCTCACCGCGCCGCCGTGGACGAAGCGACGCGCCCGGTCCAAGCCCGCCGTCGTCCCCGGCCTCCAGCCGATCGGCGAACCGCGCCTGGTCTGGGCCGACGGCGAACGCGAACACTGGGCCGAACTCCCGCACCCCTACCGCCCCGGCACGGACGAGCGGTACCTCCGCCGTCTGCTCGACAACCTCGACGGGCCGCGCCCGAACCGGAGGATCGCCGAGATCCTCGCCTACGCCCCGCTCGAGACCGCCGCCCCGCTGCTCGAGCGCTGGGAGGGCGGGCCCGGCCGGTACTGGGAGACCACCTATCAGCGGCTGCTCGCCAGGTTCGGCGAGGCCGTCGTCGAAGGGATCGTCGCCGACCTCGCCAAGGAGCCGCGCTCGCAAGCGGTGCTGCTGCCGGTGCTGAGCCTCGAGGTCGCCAGGATCACCGCCGACCGGTTCCAGCGCCTGAAGTCCGCGCGCGCCGAGGCGAGGGACTGGCTCGACCGGCACGGCGCCGCGGCCGCCCGGCTGCTCGTCCCCGACGCCCTGGGAACCGGGAAGCAGGCCCGCGCGGCCGCCGAAGCGGCGCTCTCGTACGTGGCGATGCGCCACGGCCCCGAGGCCGTCCGCGCGGCCGCCGAGCCGTACGGCCCGGCGGCCGCGGAGGGGATCGAGCGGCTGCTCGACACCGATCCGCTGGAGCCGGTGGGAGTGAAGCTCCCGCACCCGGGGCCGTGGGCGAACCCGGCGATGCTGCCGCAGGTGCTCCTCAAAGGACGTGAGACGGCGCTGCCGGACGCGTCCGTGCCCCACCTGGTCACCGTCCTCGCCGTCGGCACCCCCGACTACGAGTACGCGGGCGTCGACGTCGTCGCCGAGTCCTGCGACGGCGACTCCCTGCGTGAGTTCTCCTGGGCCCTGTTCGAGCTGTGGATCTCGGTCGGCGCGCCGTCCAAGGACGGCTGGGCGCTCACCCAGCTCGCCCACTTCGCCGACGACGAGACCGTCCGGCGCCTGACGCCGCTCATCCGGGAATGGCCCGGCCAGAGCCAGCACAAACGTGCCGTCACCGGCCTCGAAGTGCTCGGCGCGATCGGCTCCGAGGAGGCCCTGCGGGCCATCCACGGCATCTCGCAGAAGGTCAAGTTCAAGGCCCTCAAGGAGAAGGCCACCGAGCAGATCGAGGCGATCGCGGCGGGACTGGGCTTGAGCGGCGAGCAGCTCGGCGACCGGCTCGTGCCCGACTTCGGGCTCGACGACGAGACGAGCCTCGTCCTCGACTACGGCCCCCGAACATTCAAAGTGGGCTTCGACGAGCAGCTCAAACCGTTCGTCACCGACGCGGACGGCAAGCCCCGCAAGAGCCTGCCCAAGCCGGGCGCCAAGGACGACGCCGCGGTGGCCGAGGCCGCCTACAAGCGCTTCGCCCAGTTGAAGAAGGACCTCCGCACCGTCGCCGCCGACCAGGTGCGGCGCCTGGAGCACGCCCTGGTCGCGGGCCGGACGTGGACGACGGGGGAGTTCCGGGAGTACTTCGTCGACCACCCGCTCGTGTGGCACCTGGCCCGCCGCCTGGTGTGGCTGGCCGAGTCAGGCGGTGAGTCGAGCGTGTTCCGGCTGGCCGAGGACAAGACCTTCACCGACGTCGAGGAGAACGAGCTCGACCTCCCCGCCGACGCGCTCGTCCGCCTCGCCCACCCGGCGCACCTCGACCGCGAGACGATCGACGCCTGGGCCGAGATCCTCGCCGACTACGAGATCCTCCAGCCGTTCCCGCAGCTCTCACGGCCTGTCATGGCCTTCACCGACGAGGAGCTGCGGACCGGCCGCCTCGAACGCTTCGAAGGCGCCAAGGTCGACGTCGGCAAGATCCTCGGCCTGGTCAAGCGCGGATGGCAGCGTGCCGCTCCGGAGGACGCCGGAGTCGAGCCCGGCATCTCGTACGCGCTCCCCGGCGGCGGCTTCGTCGTCGTCGCACTGAACCCGGGCATCGCCGTCGGGTACATCGAGGAGTGGCCGAGCCAGACCCTGGAGGCCGTCCGCCTCTCGGCCGTCGACGACTACTGGCACAGGCGCGACCGCGGCCCCGACCACCCGACCGAGATCGACGCGGTGACGGCCTCCGAGGTCCTCGCCGCGCTCGCCCGGATCACCGAGACCGCCTGACCTCCCGACGCCGCGACCCGGGTCCACTGAGGAACATGGACCCGGGCCGCGGTGACGCCCCGCAGTGATCCGACCACGGTGTCGTATCGGCCTCCTAAGCTGGCGGCCATGACTGACGCCCCGACGCCGCCACTCCCGGACGAGGACCGATTGGACCTCCCCGCCGACTGGGACCGGTACCTTCCCCTCCGGCGCGGCCAGGGACGACGCCGGCGGATCCAGGCCGACTTCGCGCGCGCCGAGCGGACCCGCTCACAGCTCGCCGCGCACATCGACCAGATAGTGCGGATCCTCGAACTGGACGCGAACCAGGGCTGCAAAGACGCGGGACTGGCCTTCGCGGAAGGAGAGCCGCACCCCTTCGGCGCGGCGGTGGTCGCCCAGATCGTCCAGCACGTGAACGTCTTCCGGCACGTGAAGCCGTTCGACTTCTTCAACCTGGTCCTCGCCGACCACGGCCCCGGCATCACGGCCGCCGCCGCCGTGGAGCTCCTGAGCCTGCTCCCGGCCCGAGACGACTCGGGCGACCGCGTGGAGTTCTACTGGGCGGGCATGGACGACCTCGACTGGACCTGGGAGCCCTTCCGCGGAGTCGTCCACGCCGTCCGGGACCTGCTGACCGCCGTCCCCGAACCCGAATACGCGCTGATCGTGTCCTTCGTGGACTCCTTCAGGGACAGCGCCGTGAGGCGCCTGGCGGCCGCCGTGCTCATGCCCGAGGAGACCGAATGGGTGCGGGAGGCCTGTGCCGAATACACCCCCGGCTACTACCGGGAGTTCATCACGCTCCTGCTGCTGCAGGCGACGAGCGCGGCCGGACACACCGAGGGCGCCCTCGACCTGGTCAAGCAGAGCTACCGCAGAAGCGCCGACTGGACGGCACCGCTGGTGGCCGCCGCCGGGGCCGACGCCCTGCCGCACCTCACCTCACTGTTGCACTGGTACTCCAGTGCGGCCGAACGCAAGACGCTGCTCAAAGCGATCGCGATACTGCCGAGCGACGAAGCGATGGCCTACCTTCTCGACCACCTCGGTGACGCCCAGGCGATCACCTTCGCGAAGGAGGCCGCCTCGCGGTTCCCCCGGCGAGCGCTCCGCCTCGCCGCCGCCAGTGCCGCCGACGCCACGCCCGGGCAGCGCAGGCGCCTGACCGGGATCATCCGGTCCGATCCGATCCTCCTCGAGACCGCGCTTCCCACGCTCGACAGGGGGACCGCGGACACCATCGCGGCCCTCATCGGCGCGGGCGGGCGGGCCCCCGAGGCCCCCGAGCGCGAACTCCCCGCCCTCCTGGTGGATCCGCCCTGGGCCAAGAAGGGCCGCAAGCGGAAAGGCCCCGTCATCGACGGCCTGGTCCCGCCGCCGGTGAACCGCCTCGAATGGGGCGACGCCGAACGCGAGGATTTCAGCTGGCGGCGCACCGCGCCCGACCAGAGCCACTACGACGAGATGGACCGGGACTTCGGCGCCGCCGACTTCGACTACACGACGTTCTTCTGCTTCGCGTCGATCGAGATCGCCCGGCCGCGGCTCGGCCAATGGCACGGCGAAGTCCGGTACACCTGGAGCGGGGAGCTCGAAGAGATCCTGCACCGCTTCGGACCCGACGCGGCGGCACCGGTCCTGAAGCTCATCGCAGCGGAGCCCGCCTACCGCGGTGAGGTGATCCTGCCGATCGTGAACCTCGACGCCGCCCGCCTGGCCGCCGACTGGTTCGCCAGGCTCAAGTCCGTCCGCGCCATCGCCGCGCAGTGGCTGAAGCGGCATCCCGCCGACGCCGCCCTGCTGCTCGTCCCCGACGCGCTCGGCGGGAGGAAGCGGGAGCGGACCGCCGCCGAAGCGGCCCTGCGCCACCTGGCCGTGACGGTCGGGCCCGAGACCGTGCGCGAGGCGGCCGGGGCCTACGGGAGCGAAGCCGCGGCCGCGCTCGAGGAGCTGACCGGCAGCGAGCCGCTGAAGCCGATCGGCAAGCGACTGCCCAAGATCGCAGGGCTGTTCGCCCCGGCGTTCCTTCCGCAAGTCCTCCTCAAGGGACGCGAAAAGGCCCTTCCGGAGACCGCCGTCGAGCACCTGCTCACCGTGCTGTCCATCGCCACGCCCGACTACCCTTACGCGGGAGTCGACGTCGTCGCCGAGCACTGCGACCGCGAGTCGCTCGCACGCTTCTCATGGGCGGTGTTCGAGCACTGGCTCGAACTCGGCGGCCCCCTGGCCCATCAGTGGGCCCTCACGCAGCTGATCCACTTCGCCGACGACGACACCGTGCGCGAGTTCGCCCCGCACGTCCGGAAATGGCCGGGCATGAGCCACCACAAGCGGGCCCTCACCGGTCTGGAGGTCCTCGGCGCGATCGGCTCCGAGTCCGCCCTGCGCGCCATCCACGAGATCGCCGAGAAGGTCGAGTTCGAATCGCTCAGGTCGGAGGCGAGCGCGCAGATCCACGCCGTCGCCGAAGGACTCGGCCTGAGCACCGAGCAGCTCGCCGACCGGCTCGTCCCCGACTTCGGGCTCGACGAGGCCTCGAGCCTGCTCATCGACTACGGGCCGCGCCGGTTCACGGTCGGCTTCGACGAGCAGCTGGTGCCGTTCGTCACCGACGACAATGGCAAGCGCCGCAAGGCCCTCCCCAAACCGGGCGTGAAGGACGACGAGGAGCTGGCCCAGCGGGGCAGGAAGCGGTTCGCGCAGCTGAAGAAGGAGATGCGGAGCGTCTCGTCCAAGCAGGTGAAGCGCATGAAGCGGGCCATGGTCGAGGGCCGCGCATGGTCGACCGAGGAGTTCCGACGCTACTTCGCGGACCACGCCCTGGTGCGGCACCTGGCCCACCGCCTGGTGTGGCTGGCCGAGCTCGACGGGAAGCGCGTGGCGTTCCGCCTGGCGGAGGACCGCAGCTGCGCCGACGTCGAAGAGGACGAGGTGGCGCTGCCCGCCGACGCGGTGATCCGGCTGGCGCACCCGGTGCTGCTGGGGGAGCAGGTCGACGCCTGGTCGGAGATCTTCGCCGACTACGAGATCCTGCAACCCTTCGACCAGCTGGCGAGGCCGGCGATGGCGTTCACCGACGAGGAGGTCGCCACCGGCCGCCTGGCGAGGTTCGAAGGCCGCCAGGCCTCGACCGGCGCGCTGCTGGGGCTGACGAACGAGGGCTGGGAGCGCGAGTCCGAGTGGGGCGGCGGCACCGGGACGGGGCTGTACCAGGTGGTGCCCGGAGCGGGCGTGCTGTCGATCGACCTGGATCCGGGGATCGTCGTAGGCGAGGTCGAGCAGGGGCGGATGCAGACGCTGACATCGGTGCGGTTGGAGCGGTACGGGGACGACGCGGACCTGTCGAAGATCGATCCGGTGCCTGCCTCCGAGATCCTGGCCGGCCTCGCGAAGGCGACGAGAACCGGCTGACTTCCGACCGGGGCACGGCTGTCACGACGGACACGGCGCCGTGGCGGCACACCGCCACGGCGCCGGGCGCTCCGCTCGATCAGGCCTTCTTCGCGATGCCCGCCATCTGCGTGCGCTCGTAGGGCTCCAGCTCCTCGACGGCGGGGACCGGCCGGTCGGGGTGCTCGGGGAACCACCTGGGGATGTACTCCAGACCCGGCGGCGCCATCTCCATGCCGAGGAAATGCCGCTCCAAGGCCTCGATCGGCCGGATCCAGCCGTTGCCGAGCGTCTCGATGCAGGCCCGCGACAGGGCCCGCTGCTCGGGTTCGCCGGTGTCGGGCCAGGAGGTGATGAACAGGTGGCTGCCGGACGACGTCGCGTCCATCAGCGTCGCGACGATGTCGTCGGGACGCTGCTCGTCGCTGATCTGCATGATCATCCCGATGATCATCACGGCGATCGGCCGATCGAAGTCCAGGAAGGAGCGGACCTCGGGATGAGTGAGGATGCGTTCGGGTTCGACCAGGTCGGCGCCTATCACGATGGCGTTGTGGTTGCCGGCGAGGAGGGCCTTCGCGTGGGAGACGACCATCGGGTCGTGGTCGACGTAGACCACCCGCGCGTCGGGGTCGATGTCCTGGGCCGCCTCGTGGGTGTTCTGCTCGGTGGGCAGGCCGCATCCGATGTCGATGATCTGGTCGATCCCGGCCGCCCGCACCAGGTACTCGACGCCGCGGATGAGTGCGTTCCGGTTCAGCCTGGCGCACTCCCGCGCCTGCGGAATGTGAGCGGCGAAGACCTCGGCGGCCTCGCGGTCGACCTCGAGATTGGTGGTGCCGCCCAAGATCGCGTCGTAGACCCGGGCGGTCGTCGGCACATTCGGGTCGACGTCCGGGGGCAGTTCGATGGCTGAGTCCTCAGTCATGTCGGCTTTCCTTTCGTGCGACGCGAGTCCTGGAGGCACGCGAACCCCACCGCCGTGAGATGTGTCTCAGATTACTGGATCCGCCCGAAACGTGCACGGCCGATTCATTCGATTTCTTTGCGCCAGAAGGGATTACATCAATCCAATCGTCTTGTCAACCGCCACCGGTGTTCGAACGCGGCGGTGTCGCACCGGCTCCCTATGCTCTGTGGGACGCCCTCGCCCGCCGAAGGAGGGGCATGAACGAACCCATTGCGTCTCAAGAGGACCGACTGCCCGGCACCCCACCGCACACGCATCGACCACTGGAAAGCAGCCATGACCCGGACAAGCCCCGAACCGAAGCTCCAACGGCCCCCCGCCGAGCGGCGCTACGCCGACGAGCTCGCGAAGCTCACCGCCGACGACACCGCGCCGCGCCCGCCCGGCTGGGCCATGAGCCTCCAGGCCGCCCGCACCTTCATCGTCGGTGACGACAAGCTCGGCATCGCCCGCAAGTTCGTCGGCGACCCGTCCCTGATCGACCGCGCCCTGGTCACCCTCGCCACCAACCGCGGCCTCATGCTCGTCGGCGACCCCGGCACCGCCAAATCACTGCTGTCCGAGCTCATCGCAGCCGCCGTCTCCGGCGACTCCACCCTCACCATCCAGGGCGGCGCCGCCACCACCGAAGACCAGATCGCCTACTCCTGGAACTACTCCCTGCTGGTCTCCGAGGGCCCCACCCGGCGCGCGCTCGTGCCGGCGCCTCTGCACCAGGGCATGGCCGAGGGCCGCGTCGTCCGCTTCGAGGAGATCACCCGCTGCCCCCTCGAAGTGCAGGACTCCCTGCTCTCGCCCCTGTCCGACCGGGTGCTGGCCGTGCCCGAACTCGAAGGCTCCGACGGCATGGTCTTCGCCCGCGAGGGCTTCAACATCATCGCCACCGCCAACACCCGCGACCGGGGCGTCAACGAGATGAGCGCGGCCCTCAAGCGCCGCTTCAACTTCGAGACGGTCTTCCCCATCGGCGACTTCGACACCGAACTGGCCCTGGTCGAGGCCGAGGCCGCGGCCGCCCTGGAACGCTCCGGCGTGCCGGTGCCGCCCAGTCGCGACGTCCTCGAAGTGCTCGTCCACGTCTTCCGCGACCTGCGCTCCGCGGACGGCTCCGGCGACCGGATGCAGTCGGTCATGTCCACCGCCGAGGCCGTCTCCGTCGCCCACGCCGTGGGCATCAAGGCCTGGTACCTGCGCGGCGGCGAGGCCGCCGCGGGCGACATCGTCGACTGCATGGCCGGCGCCGCCGCCAAGGACAACGCCGAGGACCTCGCCAGGCTCCGCCGCTACCTCGAACAGCGCGCCCCCAAGCGGAAAGGCCGACACTGGCAGGACCTCCACCAGGCGCGGAACCTGCTGCCGGGCTGATACCCATGCCTGACGATCTGCACGTCATCGGCGTGCGCCACCACTCGCCGGCCTGCGCGCGCCTCGTCGCCGACACCGTCGACCGGCTCCGGCCCGCCCACGTCCTCATCGAGGGCCCCGCCGACTTCAACGACCGCCTCGGCGAACTCGCCCTCGCGCACACCCCGCCCATCGCGATCTACTCCTATATGGCCGCCGGAGGCGCGGCGCGCCGGTCCTGGTCGCCGCTGTGCGACTACTCGCCCGAGTGGCTCGCCCTCACCAAGGGCCGCGAGACCGGCGCCGCCGTGAAGTTCATCGACCTGCCCGCCTGGCACGACGCCTTCGCCGAGGTCGAGAACCGCTACTCGGACGCCGAACGGCGCTACGCCGACGCCACCGAGCGGCTGTGCCGCGAGTTCGCCGTCGACAACACCGACGCCCTGTGGGACCACCTCGTCGAGATCGCCGACCCCGAGGGCCTCGCCGAACGCCTCGACCGGTACTTCGACCTCGTGCGCGGCGAAGCCGAGGCCACCGAGCCCGACAGCGCCCGCGAACGCCACATGGCCGAGTGGATCCGCGCCGCCCTCGCCGAGGACGACGGCCCGGTCCTGGTGGTCTGCGGCGGCTTCCACGCGCCCGCCCTGCGCCGCCTCGCCGAAGCGGGCGGCCCGCGCGCGTGGCCGGAGGTGCCCGGCCCGCCCCCGGACGCCGTCGTCGGCAGCTTCCTCGTGCCCTACTCGTTCAAGCGGCTCGACGCCTTCGCCGGATACCAGTCCGGGATGCCCTCGCCCGAGTACTACCAGCGGCTGTGGGACGACGGCGCGGAGACGGCCGCGGGCGCGCTCGTCGAACTCATCGCCACGCGGCTGCGCGGCAAGCACCAGATCGTCTCCACCGCCGACCTCATCGGCGCCCGCGGCCTCACCGAAGGGCTCGCGCGGCTGCGCGGCCACGACCGGCCCGGCCGCACCGACCTGCTCGACGGCCTCGCGAGCGCGCTCATCAGCGACGACCTCGAGCAGCCGCTCCCGTGGACCAGGCGCGGCACGCTCACCGCGGGGACGCACCCGGTCGTCGTCGAGATGACCGCCGCGCTCACCGGCTCGCGCACGGGCCGCCTCCACCCCGACACGCCCGCGCCGCCCCTCGTCGCCGACGTCGAGGGCGCACTGGAGCGGCTCGGGCTCGGCGGCACCCGGCGGCTCCGCCTCGACCTCACCGACGCGCGGGACCTCGAACGCAGCCGGGCGCTGCACTGCCTGCGCCTGCTCGAGCTCCCCGGCTTCACCCGCCAGGACGGGCCCTCGGCCGGATCGGACGTGACCGCCGAGGAACACTGGGACCTGCGCGACGGCGACGGCCGCCTCCCGGCCGTGATCGAGGCGGGCGTCTACGGCGCGACCCTCGGCGACGCCGCCCAGACCGTCCTCGAGCACCGGATCGACCGGGCCGGAGGCGACCTGGACGCCCTGTCGGGCGTCCTGTTCGGCGCCGCGCTGTGCGGACGGGCGCACCTGACCGACCGGCTCGGCCGCGCCGTCGCCGACGGCGTCGCCGACTGCGGCGACCTCGCCGCCGTCGGGGCGGCCCTCACCGTCGCGCTCGCCCTGTGGCGCCACGACCACCTGTTCGGCACCGCGGGCAGCGAGCTGTACGCCACCGTCATCACCGCGTGCGCCGAGCGGGCGATGTGGCTCGCCGAAGGGCTGCGCGCCGGACCCGGCCCCGCCGACCTCGGGCGGCTGAAGACCCTCGCGGCCGTGCGGGACGCGGTCCGGCACGCGCCCTCGCTCACGCCGCCCGCCGCGTCGGTGGCGGCCACGGCGCGCCGCATCGCCGGCGACGGCGCCGCACCGCCGGACCTGCGCGGCGGGGCCGCCGGACTGGCCTGGTCGCTCGGGGCGTCCCTCGACGCCGCCGGGGCCGCCGCGGGCGTGTCCGAACCGGACCGGCTCGGGGACTGGCTGGCCGGCCTGTTCCGGGTCGCCCGCGAAGAGGTCCTCGCCGAGGCCGCCGAGCACGGCGTCGTCCACGCCGTCGACGAGATCGTCGGCGACATGACCGAGCAGGAGTTCCTCGTGGCGCTGCCCGCGCTGCGGCAGGCGTTCGCGTTCTTCCCGCCGCGCGAGCGGGCACAGATCGCCGAGCAGCTGGTCGCGCTGCGAGGCGGCGGCGAGAGCGCCCACTCCATGCTCGACAGGCATGACGCCGACCCGCTGACCGTCGCCGCCGCGCACGCCCTGGAAGCCCGCGTCGACGAGGTCCTGACCCGTGAACACCTCACGGCCGCAACGGAGGAGCAGCGATGAGCGCAGACCTGGAGCGGTGGCGGCTGATCCTCGGCCCCGCCGCCGAGCAGCACACCGGACGCCTGTCGGCCGAGGGCGAGGCGTGCGACGCCGCCCTCGACTGGCTCTACAACCGCGAGGAGGGCCTGGGCGAACGCGAGGTCCGCCGCGGCGGCGTGCGCGGCGCCGGCAGCGGCGGCTCCGCCCTCACCACAGTGGACTGGCTCGACCAGATCCACCGGCTCTTCCCCAAGGAGACCGTCGAGCGGCTCGAACGCGACGCCATCGAACGCTACGAGATCGACGACATCGTCACCAATGCCGAGGTCCTCGAGCGCGTCGAGCCGAACGCGGCGCTCCTCAAAGCCGTGCTGCGCACCAAGCACCTGATGAACCCGCAGGTCCTGGCCGCCGCCCGCCGCATCGTCGCCGAAGTGGTGCGCCAGCTCGTCGAGAAGCTCTCGGTCGAGGTCCGCACCGTCTTCACCGGCAGCCGCGCCCGCCGCCCCAGCCTCCACCGCCGCGCCCGCGACTTCGACCTGCGCCGCACCATCCACGCCAACCTCAAGCACTACGACCCCGAGCGGAACCGGATCGCCATCGAGCGGCCCCACTTCCACTCGCGCACCAGCCGCAGGCTCGAGCAGTGGCAGATGATCCTCGTCGTCGACCAGTCCGGGTCCATGGCCGGCTCGGTCATCCACTCCGCGGTCACCGCCTCGTGCCTGTACGCCCTCCCTGGACTGAAGACGCACCTGGTCGCCTTCGACTCCAACGTCGTCGACCTCACCAGCGACGTCGACGACCCGGTCGAACTGCTCATGAAGGTGCAGCTCGGCGGCGGCACCGACATCTCCAGGGCCGTCGACTACGCGGCCGGCCTCGTCGAGAACCCCCGGCGCTCCATCATCGCGCTCATCACCGACTTCTACGAGGGCGGCAACGCCCAGCGACTCGTCCACACCGTCAAGCAGCTGTGCGAGCAAGGCACCGAGTTCCTCGGACTGGCCGCATTGGACGAGGACGCCAACCCGTCCTACGACCGGGACCTGGCCGGGCGCCTGGCGTCCGCGGGCGCCCACATCGGCGCCATGACGCCCGCGCACCTCGCCGAATTCGTCGCCGAAAGGCTCGGCAAATGATCAGAGAAGACCTCCTCGCGCTCACCCACGAGAGCCTCGCCGCACTGGCCAACCGCGGCCTGGTCAAACGCGCCGCCAAGGACCTCGACGCCGGGACCGTCCCCGAACTCGACCTCGCCGACGACGGCGCCGTCCGCGCGGTCTTCCCCGACGGCACCGAGACCACCCTGCCCGCCGAAGGCGGCCTCGCGGCCGCCGCCTGCACGTGCTCGGCCGCCGCGAAGTGCCGCCACCGCATCGGCGCCGTCCTCGCCTACCAGCGGCGCCATGAGCCCGCCGACGCCGCCGAACCCGACGGCCCCGCCGAGGCGGTCCCCTCGCCCGCGGCCGTCACCGACGAGCAGCTGCGCGAAGCGGTCGGCAGACACGCCCTCAACGCCGCCGAGAAGGCCCGCCGCGCCGGCTACACCGCCAGGCTCACCTGGCCCGGACCCGACCGGCCCGCCGTCGCCGAACTGCCCACCTGCACCGTCTCCTTCCTCGTCCCCGGCGAGCTCGGCTACGCCCACACCGACGCCACCGGCCCCGCCCGCGACCTCGGCATCGTCCTGGCCGTCTGGGCCTTCCGCGAAGCCGAGGCCGCCGCCGAAGCCGTCCCCGAATCCACCGCGGCGGCCTCGATCAGCGTCGGCGGCGGCGGCGACGCCGCCGAACTGTCCGAGGCCACGGCCCTGGCCGAGCGGCTCCTCCTCGGCGGCGTCGACAGCGTCGACGGCGTCCTGACCGCCGCGCTCACCCGCGAGGCGGGCGCCCTCGCCGGGCGCCGCATGCACTGGCCCGCCGGAGCCATGCGCGACCTCATCGACCAGGTCCGGCGCTACCGCGAACGATCGGCCTCCTACGACCCGCAGCGCTTCGCCGCCCTCCTGGCCGAACTGCCCGCCCGCGAGCGCGCCGCCCGCTCGTCCTCGGGCACGCCGAACTCGCGGATCCTCGGCAGCGACGAGGTCGACGAGACCCCGCTGACCCTGGTGCGGCTCACCGGACTGGGCTGCCGGATCGGCACCGACGGCGAGCGCCGGACCGCCGAACTCTTCCTCGCCCACCCCGAGACCGGCGTGGTCCTGACCGTCGCCCGCGACTGGGAGATCCCCGAAGACCAGGCCCTGACCGGCCACGACATCGCCGGACGCCGCCTCGCCGGATGCCGGATCGGCGCCCTCGCCGCCGGGAACGTCGTCTCCGAGGCCGCCAGCCGCAACGCCGCCCGCGCGCTCAAGCTCGGCACCGGACGCCTCGCCAGGACCCAGGTGCTGCCGCTGGGCCAGGCGTGGAACGAGCTGCCCGCGAGCCTGCGGGTCACCGACCTCGACGCCGCCCACGAGCAGCTGAACGCGATGCCGCCGAGCATGATCCGCCCGCGCGTCGCCGCCGAACTCGTCCGCGTCGTCGCCGTCGACCGCGTCGAGGCGAGCGGATACGACCCGGCCTCGCAGACCTTCGAAGCGGTCCTCACCGCCCCAGGCGGCGGGCGAGCGCGGCTGCGGGCCGTCCACCGTGCCGCCGCGCCCGGGGCGCTCGAGGCCATCGAGACCGCGCTCGCGCGGGGGACGCGGGCGATCGCCGGGACGCTGCGCCGCCACCGCGGCGAACTCGTCGTCGAGCCCACCGCGATCCTCACCGGTGAAGGACTCGTCGTCCCCGACCTCGCTCCCGGCGACGACTCGGCCGGACTCGGCGCCGCGACCGCCGTCGAACGCGACCCGATCGCCGCCGCCGTCGACGAGGCCCTCGGCGTCTGCGCCGACCTCGCCCACCGCGGGCTGCGGCAGGCCCGCGAACCCTCCCGGCAGCGCGTCGAATCCGCCGCCGCCGCACTGCGCCGCGTCGGATTGCGAAGGACCGCAACTGATTTCGTTCAACTGTCCAAAGCGTTGGGCGAAGACGACGACGCCGCGCGAACCGCGGCCTGGACCCGAGCCGCCATTCGGACGCTCATCACCGCCGAGCTACACTGAGCCGTCTCTGGGCGACACCCAGCATCTCCAGCCACGCGAACAACCGGCGCATCACCGTTCCCGGATTCGACTGTCGGCGATCGTCATCGAAGCAATGAGGCTTGAAACCACGTGATCGACATGCAGGACCCGGTCTTCCTCGCCCACCGGGGCGGGAAACTGCGCACCACCGCCACCGTCCCACTGGACAGCCGCGAGGACCTGTCCATCGCCTACACGCCCGGCGTCGCCCGCGTCTGCGAGGCCATCGCCGACGACGCCGCGCTCGCCCGCGACTACACCTGGCGGTCCAACCTGGTCGCCGTCGTCACCGACGGCACCGCCGTGCTCGGCCTGGGCGACATCGGACCGGCGGCGTCCCTGCCGGTCATGGAGGGCAAGGCGGCCCTGTTCCGGCGGTTCGCCGACGTCGACGCCGTCCCGATCTGCCTCGACACCACCGACCCCGACGAGATCGTGGCGGCCGTGACCGCCATCGCCCCGTCCTTCGGCGGCATCAACCTCGAGGACATCGCCGCGCCGCGCTGCTTCGAGGTCGAATCGCGGCTCAAGGCCGCCCTCGACATCCCCGTCTTCCACGACGACCAGCACGGTACCGCCGTCGTCGTCCTCGCCGCGCTGCAAGGCGCCCTGCGGCTCCAGGGCCGGGAGCCGGGCGACGTCACCGTCGCCGTCGTCGGAGCGGGCGCCGCGGGCGTCGCCATCACCGAGATCCTCCGCTTCGCGGGCGTCGGCGACATCATCGTCTGCGACTCGACCGGGATCATCCACCCCGGCAGGGAACGGCTGAACCCGGTCAAGCAGGAGCTCGCCAAGACCACCAACCGCTTCGGCCGCACCGGCGGCGTCGCCGAGGCCCTGGACGGCGCCGACGTCCTCATCGGCGTCTCCGGCGGCCTCGTCCCCGAAGCGGCGCTCACCGGCATGGCCGACGACGCGATCGTGTTCGCCCTGGCCAATCCGAGGCCCGAAGTGGACCCGGCCGTCGCCGCGAAGCACGCCGCGATCGTCGCCACCGGCCGCAGCGACTACCCCAACCAGATCAACAACGTGCTGGCCTTCCCCGGGATCTTCCGCGGCGCCCTCGACGCCGGAGCGAAGGCCATCACCGAGGACATGAAACTCGCCGCCGCGCAGGCGATCGCCGACCGCGTCGGCGACGACCTGGCCGCCGACCGCATCGTGCCCTCGGCGCTCGACCCGCGCGTCGCCCCGGCCGTCGCAGCGGCGGTGAAGGCGGCGGCCTGAGACACGGAGGGATGGTCGGTGCCCGCCGATCCCGTGCCGTGATCCGCCTGGCGCACCCGCTCCTCCTCGACGCGGCGCCGCCCGAGCGTCTCGACCCGGTGACCGCCTCCGAACCGCTCTGCACGCTGTCCAGGCTCACCGATACCGCCTGAGCGTCTAGGGCCTGGCCGCGGCCATCCGCTCGGCCAGGCCCGCCATGGTCTCGCGGCCCTCGACCTGGGCGGCCCACTCCGGTGGGAGCGCGGCGCAGCCGTAGGCGGCGCCGAGCAGGTTCCCCAGGATCGCCCCGGTCGAGTCCGAGTCGCCGCCGTGGCTGACGGCCGCGACCAGCGCCCGGCGGACGTCGTCGGTGCCCAGCAGGCAGTACACGGCGATCGCGAGGGCCTCCTCGGCGATCCAGCCCTCGCCCAGCGGAGCGCACGAGTTCGGCCCGGGCGGGACGTTCCCGGCCAGCTCGAAGGCCCGCTGGAGGGCGTCGGCGGTCTCGGAGCGGTCCAGGCTCTGGCGCAGGTGCAGCATCGTGTGCGACACGGCCTTCTGGACGGTCTCGCCGTCGAGCAGGTGGGCCGTCATCATCGCGAACGCGCCCGCCGCCGCGCCCGCGGTGGGGTGGCCGTGGGTGAGCGCCGAGCATTGCCGCGCCAGCTCGTAGGCCGCGTCGGGGGAGGAGGCGAGGAGGCCGAACGGCGCCGAGCGCATGACCGTCCCGCAGCCCTTGGACTGCGGGTTGACGCCGGGCTCTGCGCCTTTCGCGAGCCCCGACAGGCACGCGTTGCCCGGCGCGCGTCGCATGTAGAGCCACGGCTCGGCGGCCAGGCCTCGGGACCCCATGGGCGGCATGGGCTTGGTCTGCGTGTCGTACCAGCGCAGATAGGCGCGGCGGACCGAGGCGAACTCCTCGCCCTCGACGGCCTCGAGGAGTCCTTCGGCGGTGAACAGCGTCATCTGGGTGTCGTCGGAGACGCGGCCGTAGCGCAGCTCGGTGACCCCCGAGGGGCCCCATTCGCGCTCGATCTGCGGCCAGGAGTCGAACTCGACCTGGTAGCCCAGCGCGTCGCCGATCGCGCCTCCGATGAGGCAGCCCAGGATCCGATCGTCGGGGGGAGGAGTCACTCTCGGATTGTATTCGGGACGTTCGGGCCAGAGGAATTCGGTGCCCCGCGGCCTTGACTGCGTGATCGATAACATTCACAATATATCGACATGCTTCAAACCAGAGGACGGGAGCACATGAAGCCTCTGAAACGACCCCGAACCATGGCCGCAGTGGCCGCGGCGGCAGCCGCGGGCATCGCGGTCACCTCTCTCACTGCGAGCCAGGCGTCCGCCGACGACCTCGATGCCGAGATCAAGGTCGATCTGGAGGACGCGACCGCGATCTCCGATCGCCTCTATGGCCTGTTCTATGAGGACATCAACCACGCCGCCGACGGCGGCCTGTACGCCGAGCTGGTCCAGAACCGCTCGTTCGAGTTCGCTCCGGCCGACAACGCCGCATACGACTCGCTGACAGCCTGGGCCGTGGACGGCGCTGCCAGTGTTAGCGATAACTCAAGTTTGCACGAGAACAACGTCCACTACCTCACCGCCGAGGCCGGCACGACGATCGTCAACGCCGGATACAACTCCGGGATGGCCTTCGAGGCCGGGAAGTCGTACGACTTCTCGGTGTGGGCCAGGACCGGCGGCGCCGAGCTGACCGTCCAGCTGCTCGACGCCGACGGCGCCGCGGTCAGCGATCCGGTCGCCATCACCGCCGGCGGCGGTGAGTGGACCCAGGTCGAGGCCGCCTTGACGGCGACCGACTCCACGATCGACGGACGGCTGGCGGTCGGCACCGACGCCGCGGCCGACCTCGACATGGTGTCGCTGTTCCCGCAGGACACCTGGAAGGGCCGCGAGAACGGCCTGCGTCCCGATCTGGCGCAGATGATCGCCGACCTCGATCCCTCGTTCCTTCGCTTCCCGGGCGGCTGCCTGGTCAATACCGGCTCGTTCGATCCGGACAGCCGTCAGCGCTTCTACAACTGGAAGGACACCGTCGGCCCGGTCGAGCAGCGCAAGACCAACTTCAACACCTGGGGCTACAACCAGTCCTACGGGCTGGGCTACTTCGAGTACTTCCAGTTCGCCGAGGACATCGGCGCCGAGCCGCTGCCGGTGGTGCAGGCCGGGGTGACCGGCTGCGGCTGGAACGAGGTCGCCACGCCCGAACAGCTCGACGCCCTGGTGCAGGACGCGCTGGATCTGATCGAGTTCGCCAACGGCGAGGTCGACACCGAGTGGGGCGCGGTGCGCGCCGAGATGGGCCACCCCGAGCCGTTCGGCCTGGAGTCCATCGGCATCGGCAACGAGGAGCCGAACTCCGACGGCTACGCCGCGCACTATCCGGAGTTCCACGCGGCGATCCGGGAGGCGTACCCGGACATCGAGATCATCGCCAACTCCGGTCCGGACGACCAGGGCCCGATCTTCGACCGGGGCTGGGAGCTCGCCCGCGAGTACGGCGCCGACCTGGTCGACGAGCACTACTACAACTCCCCGGAGTGGTTCTTCTCCAACAACGAACGCTACGACTCCTACGACCGGAACGGACCGCACGTGTTCCTCGGCGAGTACGCCTCGCAGGGCAACACGTGGTGGAACGCGCTGTCCGAGGCCTCCTACCTGACCGGCATCGAGCGCAACGGCGACGTGGTCGACATGGCCTCGTACGCGCCGCTGCTGTCCAACATCGACTATGTGGACTGGGCGCCCGACATGATCTGGTTCGACAACCACCAGGCCGTGGCCTCGACCAGCTACGAGGTGCAGAAGCTGTTCGGCACCAACGCCGGCGACGAGGTCTTCGCCTCCGAGCTGGAGGCCGATCCGCTCGAGCAGCCCGACATCGCCGGCGGCATCGGCCTGGCCACGTGGAACACCGCGGCGTCCTACGACGACGTGAAGGTCACCGCCGCCGACGGCGGATCTGTTTTGTTCGAGGACGACTTCTCCGCCGGAGCCGAGGCCTGGACGCCCTCGGGTCCCGGCGGCACGCCCACCGGCACATGGGAAGTGGTCGACGGGGCCTACCAGCAGAGCGCGATCGTCACCGACGCGCGCTCCGTCGCCGGCGAGGCCGACTGGTCGAACTACACCATGGAGGTCAAGGCCACCAAGACCGCCGGCGACGAGGGATTCCTGGTCATGTTCGGCGTCGAGGGCTCCGAGGACTACTACTGGTGGAACCTCGGCGGCTGGGGCAACACGACCTCGGCACTGGAGAAGGCCAGCGGCGGCGGCAAGTCCACACTGGTCAACCACGACACCGTGATCGAGACCGGCCGCACCTACGACCTCCGCCTGGAGGTCCGCGGGCGCACCATCACCGGTTTCGTCGACGGCGAGCAGGTGTTCAGCGTGGTGGACGAGCAGCGGATCGAGCCGCTGTACCAGGTCGTCACCCGCGACGAGGAGACCGGCGCGGTCACGCTCAAGGTCGTGAACGCCACCGGCGAGCCGGTGCGGACCGACGTCGAGCTCGAGGGGCAGAAGCTCCACAAGACCGGCGAGGTCACCACCCTCGCCTGCGATCCGGGCTGCGACAACATCCTCGGCGAGGAACCGGTCCTGTCCCCGGAGACCGAGCGGGTCAGGCACCTGGGCAACGACTTCACCTACGAGTTCGAGCCCTACTCGGTGACCTTCATCGAACTCAGACCCACCGGAAGGCATTGACCTGACTGAATGAACCCGGCTGGCGCCGGAGAGGGTCCGGGGAACGAACCCCGGACCCTCTTGCGCGGTTCATGCCTCGCTGCGTCAGCTCGCGCCGGCGCCCGAGCTCACGATGGATTTGACGTCTTCGGCGTCGTCGAGGTCGTAGCCGTAGGGCACGGGATCGACCGAGCCGGCGTTGTCGGGGGTGCCCGAGCCGACCAGGTGGTTGTCCCGGGAGACCCGAACGTCGGTCGAGGCGCGTTCCCCTGAGGCGGACGCTCCTATGCGGATGGTCCGTACCCGGCGTCATAAGGGAATGTGGACAGCGTTTGCAAGGCCTCGGGCGAGCGAAGCGGCCGGCTTCGGCCTCAGCGCTCGGCCGCCGCCTCGGTGTCGACCGGAACCGGGCTCGTCGGCGCCTCCGGGCCCGGGTCCACCACGATGCGCTGCGGTTCCCGGCTCTCGGCCGGGACTCGCCTGCGCAGCGCGAACACCACCGCGATCACGCTGATCCACAGGAGCGAGGCGCCCAGCATGTGCATGCCGACCAGCACCTCGGGCAGGTCCGTGTAGTACTGCACGTACCCGATCAGGCCCTGGAGCAGCTCCACGGCCACGAGCACATGGGCCGCCCGCCGCGCGGACTCGGAGGCCTTCACGGCATGCAGCGTGAAGACCAGCGCGACGCTGAGGCCGATCAGCAGCCATACCCCGTCGGCGTGCAGCTGGGACATGAGCTCGGGATCCAAGCCGTTGCGAGGCGTGTCCTCGTCGCCCGCGTGCGGGCCCGAGCCGGTCACGACCACACCGAGCAGGATCACCACCGCCGCGGCCGAGACCACCGCCCTGCCCAGGAGCGCCACGGCGTGCGGCACCAGCGGCCGTGCGGGCCCGTCCGGCTCGCCGGAGCGCAGATAGAGCGCCAAGGCGAGTACGAGAATCACCATCGAGACCACGAAGTGCAGCCCGACGATCCACGAGTTGAGGCCCGTCCAGACCGAGATCCCGCCGATCACCGCCTGCGAGACCGCGAGCAGCACGACCCAGAGGGCGAGCTTGACCAGGGACGTTCGCCGCGGGGCGCGTTTCCAGGCCGCGAGCAGCGCCGCGACGGCGAGGGCCACCACGATGCCGCCCAGGAGCCGGTTGCCGAACTCGATGGCGCCGTGAACGCCCATCTCCGGGGTCGCGACCAGCGACTGCTCGGTGCATTTCGGCCATTCGGCGCATCCGAGGCCCGATTCGGTCAGGCGTACCGCGCCGCCGGTCACGATGATGACCACGTTGGCGATCAGGCTCACCAGCGCCCACCGGCGCACCGCGCCCGGTTGGGCGAACCACCTCTGGAACAGGTTCACAGCGCCGAATGTAACCGGGCCGCCGAAGGCCGCCGCCGCCCCGGTGCCGAGATGTGGGCTGCGGCGGCCCCGCCGGCCGCGATGAGCCTGCGAGCCGCGCATCAGCCCGAGTGAGGTTAGGCAAACCTGCGTGCTCGGTCTCACGATCGGCGCTGTCGACATGCCGAAGCGAATTAAGTAACATTTTCCTTGTGGAAATGGTGACGAGGGTGGGCGGCAGCCACTCGACCGACGGGGAGACCCGCCGTCGAGTCTCCCGGCTGCTGCTCGAAGGCGGCCACGCCACGGCCGCCGAGCTCGCCCGCGCCCTCGGCATCACCGCCACCGCCATCCGCCGCCATCTCGACGCCATGGAGTCCGAGGGGCAGGTCGAGACGCGTGTCGTCAAGACCCCGCGGCGCGGCCGCCCGGCGAAGCAGTACCAGCTCACGTCGGCCGCCCGCGCGTCCTTCGGCCACACCTACGACGACCTCGCGATGGAGGCGCTCCGCTGGATCCGCCGAGTCGAAGGCGAGGACGCCGTCGGCGCCTTCGCCGCCGAGCAGGTCTCGCGTCTGGAGGCCCACTGCCGGGCCGCCCTCGACGCGGCCGACGCCGACGACCCGATGGCCAGGGCCCAGGCCCTGGCGGACGCCCTGTCGGGTGAGGGCTACGCCGCAACGGCGTCGGTCATCGCCTCCGGCGGGCAGCTGTGCCAGCATCATTGCCCGGTGGCGGGAGTGGCGGCCGAGTTTCCGCAGCTGTGCGAGGCGGAGACCCGCGTCATCAGCAAACTGCTGGGCGTCCACGTCCAGCGCCTGGCGACGATCGCCAACGGGGACGGCGTGTGCACCACCCACGTCCCCGGCCACAGGGGCGACCGCGAAGCGGCGACGACTCCGGACGGCGGGAGACGGAAGGGCCCGGTGCCCCTGCCCGCCCCGCGACGGACGAACGCGGACCGACCGAACTGAGCAACCGACAGGTCAAAGGTGAGACTTGAGATGACCGACACGCAGAAGACTCCGCAGCTGAGCCAGGAGGAGGCCCTCGCCTCACTGGAGCGGTACGAGTACGGCTGGGCCGACTCGGACCTCGCCGGCGCGAACGCGAGGCGCGGCCTGACCGAAGAGGTCGTCCGCGACATCTCCGCGCGCAAGAACGAGCCCGAGTGGATGCTGGAACGCCGCCTGAAGGGCCACAAGCTCTTCGGCCGCAAGCCCATGCCGAACTGGGGCGCGGACCTCTCGGGCATCGACTTCGACAACATCAAGTACTACGTCGAGGCCTCCGAGAAGCAGGCCGAGTCCTGGGAAGAGCTGCCCGAGGACATCAAGAAGACCTACGACAAGCTGGGCATCCCCGAGGCCGAGCGCCAGCAGCTGGTCTCCGGCGTCGCCGCCCAGTACGAGTCGACGGTGCTCTACCACTCCATCCGCGAGGACCTGGAGCAGCAGGGCGTCATCTTCATGGACACCGACACCGGCCTGCGGGAGCACCCCGAGCTGTTCGAGGAGTACTTCGGCACCGTCATCCCCACCGGCGACAACAAGTTCGCGGCCCTGAACACGGCCGTGTGGTCCGGCGGGTCCTTCATCTACGTGCCCAAGGGCGTCCACGTCGAGATCCCGCTCCAGGCCTACTTCCGGATCAACACCGAGAACATGGGCCAGTTCGAGCGCACGCTCATCATCGCCGACGAGGGCTCCTTCGTGCACTACATCGAGGGCTGCACCGCCCCGGTCTACTCCTCGGACTCGCTGCACTCGGCGGTCGTGGAGATCATCGTCAAGAAGGACGCCCGCGTCCGCTACACGACCATCCAGAACTGGTCGTCCAACGTCTACAACCTGGTCACCAAGCGCGCGATCGCCGAGCAGGGCGCCACCATGGAGTGGGTCGACGGCAACCTCGGCTCCAAGGTCACCATGAAGTACCCGGCCGTGGTCATGACCGGCGAGCACGCCAAGGGCGAGGTCCTGTCCGTGGCGATGGCCGGCGAGGGCCAGCACCAGGACACCGGCGCGAAGATGACCCACGCCGCGCCGCACACCTCCTCGACGATCGTCTCCAAGTCGATCTCCCGCGGCGGCGGGCGCACCTCCTACCGCGGCCTGGTCAAGGTCGACGAGGGCTCGCACCACGCCAAGTCCACGGTCAAGTGCGACGCGCTCCTGGTCGACACGATCTCCCGCTCCGACACCTACCCGTACGTCGACATCCGCGAGGACGACGTCGACATGGGCCACGAGGCCACGGTCTCGAAGATCGGCGAGGACCAGATGTTCTACCTCATGAGCCGCGGCCTGACCGAGGACGAGGCCGCCGCCATGATCGTGCGCGGCTTCATCGAGCCGATCGCCAAGGAGCTGCCGATGGAGTACGCCCTGGAGCTCAACCGACTGATCGAGCTGCAAATGGAAGGCGCGGTCGGTTAAGCGGCCCGTACGGACAAGGAACCAAGAGATCTGATGAGCATCGAAGTCGCATCGCGCCCGCACACCCACGGAGCGGGCGAGGCGCCGCCCAAGACGAAGTCGCAGCTGCTGCGCTCGTTCGATCCCGCCGACTTCCCGGCCCTGACGGGCCGTGAGGAGGACTGGCGGTTCACGCCGATCAAGCGCCTCGCCGGCCTCGACGACGCCGACACCGCCCGCGCGGCGGGGCCCGTCGAGTACACCGCGCGCGAGCTGCCCGCCGGCGTCGAAGTCGAGACGGTCGACAAGAGCGACCCGCGTCCGGGCTCGATCCTCAAGCCCTTCGACCGGCCCAGCGCCGTCGCCTGGGCGAAGAGCGGCAAGGCCCTGGTCGTCACCGTCGAAGCCGAGGCCGAGATCGCCGAGCCGCTCTGGATCGACGTGACCGGCGGCGGCCTCGACGGCGCCTCCTGGGCCCACACCTTCATCGAGATCGGCCACCACGCCGACGTCACCGTGATCCTGCGGCACACCGGCGCGGCGCGCCTGGGCGACAACATCGAGATCGCCGTCGGCGACGGCGCGCACCTGCGCATGGTCTCCGTCGCCGAATGGGACCGCGACTCGGTCCAGGTCGAGCACCAGAAGGCCCGCCTCGGCGCCGACGCGAAGCTCGACCACATCGCCGTCAGCCTCGGGGGCGACCTGGTCCGCCAGTTCCTGTCGGTCGACTACGCCGGGCGCGGCGGCTCCGTCGACGCCTACGGCCTGTACTTCGCCGACACCGGGCAGCACATCGAGCACCGCCAGCTGGTCGACCACTCGGTGCCCGACTGCCGCTCGAACGTCAACTACCGCGGCGCCCTCCAAGGCGAGACCGCCCACACCGTCTGGGTCGGCGACGTCCTCATCCAGGACGCGGCCACCGGCACCGACACCTACGAGATCAACCGGAACCTCGTGCTCTCCGACGGCGCCCGCGCCGACTCGGTGCCCAACCTCGAGATCGAGACCGGCGAGATCGTCGGCGCCGGCCACGCCTCGACCACCGGCCGCTTCGACGAGGAGCACCTGTTCTACCTCCAGTCGAGGGGCATCCCCGAGGACGAGGCCCGCCGCCTGGTCGTCAAGGGCTTCTTCAACGAGATCGTCCAGAAGATCCCGTCCGAGGAGCTGCGCGAGGAACTCAACGAGACCATCGTCGCCAGGTTGGACGCCGGTGAGGCGGTCGCCTCATGACCGACGCCGACTTCCTGCGCGTCTGCGCGCTCGACGAGCTGCCCGAGTCGGAGGCCGTCGCCGCCGACATCCACGGCACGTCGATCGTGCTCGTGCGCAAGGCCGAAGAGGTGTTCGCCCTCTACGACGAGTGCTCCCACGCCGCCGTGGCGCTCTCGGAGGGCGACGTCGAGGACTGCACACTGGAGTGCTGGCTGCACGGGTCGATGTTCGACCTGCGCACCGGCAAGCCGACCGGGCCGCCCGCCACCGCACCGGTGGCGAGCTACCCCGTCGAAGTCCGCGACGGCGACGTCTACCTCAGCCTGAAACCCAAGACCACCGAAGAAGCCTAAGAGGAAACCACTGATGAGCAAGCTCGAGATCCACGACCTGCAAGTCTCGGTCAACACCGACGAAGGCGCCAAGCCGATCCTGCACGGCGTCGACCTCACCATCGACTCCGGCGAGACCCACGCCATCATGGGCCCCAACGGCTCGGGCAAGTCCACGCTCGCCTACTCGCTGGCCGGGCACCCGAAGTACGAGGTCACCGGCGGCACCGCCCTGCTCGACGGCGAGAACGTCCTGGAGATGAGCGTCGACGAGCGCGCCCGCGCCGGCCTGTTCCTGGCCATGCAGTACCCGGTCGAGGTGCCCGGCGTGAGCGTCTCGAACTTCCTGCGCACCGCCAAGACCGCCATCGACGGCGAGGCCCCGAAGCTCCGCACCTGGATGAAGGACCTCAAGGGCGCCATGAGCGGGCTGAAGATGGACGAGGCGTTCATCAACCGCAACGTCAACGAGGGCTTCTCCGGCGGCGAGAAGAAGCGCCACGAGATCGTCCAGATGGAGCTGCTCAAGCCCAAGATGGCGATCCTCGACGAGACCGACTCCGGGCTCGACGTCGACGCCCTGCGCGTCGTCTCCGAGGGCATCAACCACGCCAAGGAGACCACCGACTGCGGCGTCCTGCTCATCACGCACTACACCCGCATCCTGCGGTACGTGAAGCCCGACTTCGTCCACGTCTTCGTCGACGGCCGGATCGCCGAGGAGGGCGGCCCCGAACTCGCCGACAAGCTCGAGGCCGAGGGCTACGAGTCCTACGTCGGCGCGAAGGCCGCCTAGAGCCCAGGAAGAAGGAGCCCAGTGGAGGCTGCAAGCAAGCTCGACGTCGAGTCGATCCGAGCCGACTTCCCGATCCTGCAGCGCAAGATCGGGGACAAACCGCTCGCCTACCTCGACTCGGCGGCCACGTCGCAGAAGCCCGTCCAGGTGACCGACGCGATGCGGCGGTTCACCGACCACTCGAACGCGAACATCTCACGTTCGGTCCACACCCTCGCCTCCGAGGCCACCGAAGCCTACGAGGGCGCGCGGGCCAAGGTCGCGAACTTCATCGGCGCGATCAGCCACGACGAGGTGGTCTTCACCAAGAACTCCACCGAGTCGATCAACCTGGTCGCCTACGCCTTCCAGAACGCCAGCGTCCAGAACGGCACTGTCGAGCGCGGCGCCGACCCGCGCTTCCGGCTGGGGCCGGGCGACGAGGTCGTGGTGACCGAGATGGAGCACCACGCCAACCTCGTGCCCTGGCAGCAGCTGTGCCTGCGCACCGGCGCCACGCTCCGCTGGATCGGCATCACCGACACCGGCCGGCTCGACCTCGCCCACCTCGACGAGGTCGTCAACGAGCGCACCAAGGTCGTCTCCTTCGTCCACGTCGCGAACCTGCTGGGCACGGTGAACCCGACCTCGCAGATCGTCGCCCGCGCCAAGGAGGTCGGCGCCCTGGTCGGGCTCGACTCCTCGCAGGCCGTGCCGCACATCCCGGTCGACGTGACCGAGCTGGGCGTCGACTTCATCGTCTTCACCGGCCACAAGATGCTCGGCCCCACCGGCATCGGCGTCCTGTGGGCGAAGGCCGAACTGCTCGACGCCATGCCGCCGTTCCTGACCGGCGGCTCGATGATCGAGACCGTCACCATGGAGCGCACCACCTTCGCGAAGGCACCGGCGAAGTTCGAGGCCGGCACGCCGCCGGTCGCCGAGGCCGTGGGCCTCGCCGCCGCCGTCGACTACCTCTCCTCGCTCGGCATGGACAACGTCCGCGCCCACGAGAAGGAACTCGCCGCCTACATGCTCGAGCGGCTGGAGACCGTCGACGGGCTGACCGTGATCGGCCCGCGCGTCCCCATCGGCCGCGCCTCGACGGTCTCGTTCGAGCTCGACGGCGTCCACCCGCACGACGTCGGGCAGGTCCTCGACTCCGAGGGCATCGCCGTCCGCGTCGGCCACCACTGCGCCAAACCGACCTGCGTCCGCTTCGGCGTCACCGCCACCACCCGCGCCTCGGCGTACGTCTACACGACGACCGAGGAAATAGACCGCCTGGTGTCGGCGTTGGAGCAGGTACGAAAGGTGTTCGCCTGATGGATCTCGACGAGCTGTACCAGGAAGTCATCCTCGACCACTACAAGCGGCCCCGCGGCGTGGGCCTGCGCGAGCCCTACGAGGGCGAGTCGCACCAGGTCAACCCGACCTGCGGCGACGAGATCACCCTGCGTGTCCACGTCGAGGGCGACACCGTCGCCGACGTCTCCTACGAGAACGCGGGCTGCTCGATCTCCAAGGCCTCCGCGTCGGTCCTGTACGAGCTGGTCAAGGGCGCCTCGGTCGAGGACGCGCTCAAGCGCCTCGGCGAGTTCACCGAGCTGATGAACTCCAAGGGCCGAGAGGAGGGCGACGAGGAGACCCTCGAGGACGCCGTCGCGTTCTCCGGGGTCTCGAAGTACCCCATGCGCGTCAAGTGCGCGCTGCTGGGCTGGATGGCGTTCAAGGACGCGCTGGTCCGGGCTGAAGCCGCCATACCGACCTCCGGAGGGGGAAGCGAGCAATGACCGAGGCAACGAAGGCCAAAGAGGAGGACATCCTCGAGGCGATGAAGGACGTCGTCGACCCCGAGCTCGGCATCAACGTCGTCGACCTGGGCCTGATCTACGGCGTCCACGTGGACGAGGAGAACGTCGCCACGCTCGACATGACGCTCACCTCGGCGGCCTGCCCGCTCACCGACGTCATCGAGGACCAGTCCCGCTCGGCGCTCACCGGCGGGGCCGAGGGCGGCCTGGTCTCGGACATCCGCATCAACTGGGTGTGGATCCCGCCGTGGGGCCCGGACAAGATCACCGACGAGGGCCGCGACCAGCTGCGCGCGCTCGGCTTCAACGTCTGACGGCGGTCCGATGACCAAGGTCCGCCCCGCGCCGGGCGGCGGCAGACTCGTCGAGGTCGAACCCGAGCGCCTTCCCCGGTGGGTCGAGCGCTTCGCCGAACGCAACGGCGGCATCGCCGCCCACCGCGCCGACGGCGAGGCCTGGACGATCGAATCGAACGACGGAGCCGAGGCGAGCGTCCGCTGGGCGCTCGCCTCCGGCATACCCCCCGAGTGGCTCCTCGACGACGATCCGGTCAAGGCCGCCGAACGCCTGCGCGACCGCGCCCTCGAACCGCGCCGCCTCGGCGTCCTGCTGGCGCGCAAGGGCGCCTACTCGGTCGGCGTCGTCGCGGGCGGCCGCATCGAGTCCTCCAAGACCGACACCGCCTACGTCCAGGGCAAGACGAAGGCCGGAGGCCAGTCCCAGCAGCGCTTCGCGCGCCGCCGCGAAGGCCAGGCGAAGGCGGCGGGCAAACGGGCCGCCGAAGCGGCGGCGGCGGTGCTCGCGAACGCCGACCTCGACGCCCTGGTCACCGGGGGAGTGGTGGACGCGATCCTCGACGACCCGCGACTGCGGCACCTCACGCCGTCCGTCCATTTCGGTGACATCGCCGAGCCGAAGCAGGCCCTCCTGCAGGCGACGGCCCACCGGGCGATCGGCTTCACCGTCCACATCCCCGACTGACGGGGGCGGATTCGGGGCGGGACCGGGGCCGTTAAACTGCTAGGAACCCTCCAGTTCAGCGCCGCCCCAGTGCCGTCTCCAGTGCCGACCGCAAGGATGCCGAGTGTCCGAGACCGTCATCGCGAACCGCTACCGACTCGACAGCCTCATCGCGACCGGCGCAATGGGCGCCGTGTGGCGGGCCCACGACACCCGCCTCGACCGCCCGGTGGCCGTCAAACTCCTCAAGAACTCCGTGTTCGAGGACGGCGCACGCGCGCGGGCGCGGTTCGAGCGCGAGGCCAGGGCCGCCGCGAAGCTGAAGGGCCCCGGCATCGTCGCCGTCCACGACCACGGCGAGGACACCGTCGGGGACGACAGCGTGGCCTACCTCGTCATGGAGCTCGTCGAGGGCGAATCGCTGTCGGCGGTCCTGGACCGCGAAGGAAGCCTGTCCGCCGGACGGACGCTCGACCTCGTCGCGGCGGTGGCCGCCGCGCTCGACGTCGCCCACCGGCAGGGCATCGTCCACCGCGACATCAAACCCGCGAACATCCTCATCGACGGGGACGGCGCCGTCAAACTCGTCGACTTCGGCGTCGCCCAGATCAGCGGCGCCACCGCGCTGACCTCCACCGGCGTCTCCCTCGGCACCCTCACCTACGCCGCACCCGAGCAGCTCGGCCCCGGCGAGGTCACCGCCGCCACCGACGTCTACGCGCTGGGAGCGGTCGCCTACGAGTGCCTCACCGGGCGCCCGCCCTTCGACGCCGCCGACCCGAAGACCGTCGTCGCCGGGCACCTGAGCACCGAGCCGCCCCCGATCGACGGCGTTCCCGAGGAGACCGCCGCCGTGATCCTCAAGGCCCTCGCCAAGGAGCCCGCCGACCGCTGGGCCTCCGCCACGGCGTTCGCCGAGGCGTGCCGGACGGCGCCCAGCGACCGGGAGACCGCTCCGCTCCCTCCGAAGCAGACGGTGCCGCCGTTCAGGCCGCCGAACCAGGACCTGATCGCCACCGCCGAGCAGCCGCCGCCCGAGCGCCCGCAGCGCCTGTGGGCGTGGAGGATCGCGTTCGCCGCCGCCACGGCGGCCGTGGTCGTGCTGCTGATGACGACCCTGGTCTGGGCGCCCTGGGACCGCGGTGACGACACCGACGGCGCCGGGTCCGAGACGACCGCCGACGCGGCCGAGGGGGCCACGGCGAGCGAACCGGAGGAGGACACGGCCTCGCCGACCGAATCCCCGAGCCCCGAGGACGCGGCGACCACCGAGGCGAGCGGCGGCACCGGCCAGGACACCGGCGGCCAGGACGGCGGCGGCGAGGACACCGGAGGCCAGGACGGCGGTGGTGGCGACAGCGGTGATGACGGCGACGCCGGGCAGCCCACCGAGGAGGACGAGCCCCAGTCCACGGTCCCCGACGTCGTCGGCCAGTCCTCAGGCGACGCCCGCTCCGAACTCGCGGCCGCCGGCTACGACGACCTCGACTACTGGATGCCCAACCCGTACTTCTACTCGCCGTTCCCCGAGCAGTGCGAGGTCGTGTCCCAGAACCCGGCGGCCGGAACGGCGGCAGACACGAGCGAGACGATATCGCTGGAGGTCTTCGACCCGGGGGGCGAAGGCTGCCCGTGAGCGGTCACGGCGAGGTCTCGCACTTGATCTCGGCGGCCCGCGCGTCGGGGTCCTCGCGGGCCTCCGCGGGCGCCGCCCCGCGCAGCTCCAGGTCCGGCAGGAACAGCGTCATGACGATCGAGACGGCGGCGATGGAGGCGGCCACCGTGAACACCAGGTCCAGGCCGTCGGTGAAGGCGAGCTGCACGACCTCCTTGATCGGCTCGGGCAGGCCCTGCACCACCGTCGGCGACTCCATCACGGACGACAGATCGGACTCGCCGAGACGCTGCGCCTGCTCCGGATCCAGCTGGGCGACCGCACCCGGCAGGTTCGCCTCCAACTCCTCGCCGAGCCGGTGGTTCATGACCGCCCCGAGCAGCGCGGTGCCGATGGCCCCGCCGAGCGACCGGGAGAAGTTGTTGGTCGAGGTCCCCGCGCCCAGGTCCTCGACCGAGACGATGTTCTGCATGGCGAGCACCAGCGGCTGCATGAACATGCCCATGCCCGCGCCGAGGACGAGCATGTAGACCGCGCTCAGCCACAGCGGCGTGTCCAGGTGCAGCTGCGTGAACATGACCAGCCCGGCCGTGGTGACGACGGACCCGGCCACCAGGAACCACTTGTAGCGCCCGAGCTTCGAGATGATGAACCCCGACGACACCGACGTCAGCAGCATCCCGCCCATCATCGGCAGCATGAGCAGCCCGGAGTTCGTCGGCGTGTAGCCGCGCACCATCTGGAAGAACAGCGGGATGTAGACGATTCCGGAGAACATCGCGACACCGAAGACGAGCGCGATCGCCGCGGCGAGGCTGAACGTGCCGTGGCGGAACATCCGCAGCGGCAGGATCGGCTCCTCGGCGCGGGTCTCCACGTACAGGAACACGGCCGCCAGGGTCGCCGCGGCGGTGAACAGGCCGATGATCACGCCCGAGGTCCACGGGTACGTCTGCCCGCCCCACGTGGTCGCCAGCAGCAGGCAGACCACCGCCGGGACGAGGCAGGCCGCGCCGAGGTAGTCGATCCTGTGGCTGCGGGTCGGAATCCGGTGGCGGCGCAGCACCAGGTCGACCGCGATGAGCGCGGCCAGACCGGTCGGGAGGTTGATGTAGAAGATCCAGCGCCAGTCCACCTCGGCGAGCCACCCGCCGAGCACCGGCCCGGCCACCGACGAGATCGCGAACACCCCGCCGAACAGGCCCTGGTACTTCCCCCGCTCCCGGGGCGGCAGCACGTCGGAGACGATGGTGAACGCCAGCGTCATCAGCCCGCCCGCGCCCAGGCCCTGGAGACCGCGGAAGAGGACCAGCTGGAGCATGTTCTGCGCCAGGCCGGCCAGCGCCGAGGCCAGCAGGAACACCGTGATCGCGAGCAGGATGATCGGCCGCCTGCCGTACAGGTCGCTCATCTTGCCGTACAGCGGGGTCGAGGCGGTGGTGGCGATGAGGTAGGCGGTGACGACCCACGTGTAGTCGCTCATGCCCTCCAGATCGCCCACGATCGTGGGCAGGGCCGTGCCCACGATGGTCTGGTCCAGCGAGGCCAGCAGCATCGTGAGCATGAGCGCGCCGAAGAGCGTGAACAGCTCCCGGCGGCTCAGCGCCTCCCCGGCCCGGTCCGTGTCACCGCCCATAGACGCGAGCGTATGACCCGTCCCGCACCCGAGGTGCCGAAACGGCTATTCGGACCGCTTGTCGACCGTCCACGCCCCGGCCGGGACGATGACGTGGCCGACCTGCGCCTCGGCCTCGGTGTGGTTGACGATGAAGCGCCACGGGCCGCGGTCGACGACGTCGACGCCGGGCAGCCCGGGCCCGTTCAGTTCGAGCGCCTCGAACAGGCGGTCCCAGGCCTCGTCGACGAGCTTGCACGAGACGTACCAGGCCTCGCCCTCCCCGAAGGGGTTGACGGTGACGGCCGGCTGGTTCTCGATGACCTCGCCGGTGGCGTACTGGGTGACGCACTGGGCGCCGCGCAGCTCGACCAGTTCGCAGAAGCGCTCGGCGGCGCCGAAGTTCCACAGCGCCCGCGTCTCGCCGGCCGGCTGGGGGAGGTGCTCCAGGACGCGGATGCCGAACAGGTCGGTGAGCCCGCCGAGGAAGCCCCCGAGCCAGATCTGGCAGTGCTCGTCGACCGCGCCGGTGAGGTAGGAGGCGACCAGGCGCCCGCCGCCGGCGGTGAACCAGCGGAGGTTCTCGGCGGCGGCCCCGCTGAGCACGTAGGTGGAGGGGGCGATCACGGTGCTGTACTTGCCGAGCTCGCCCTCGGGGGCGACGAAGTCGACGGTCACGCCGCGGTCGCGCAGCACCCGGTGGATCTGGGCGACGTTCTCGAAGTAGTCGATGCGGGCCGGCAGCGAGGCGTGGCCGCCCGTGGCCCACCAGGACTCCGGGCTCCACAGGATCGCCACGTCGGTCTCGACGGGCGCCTCCGCGGTCTCGGCGAGGCCCGGGAGCGCGTTGCCGAGCTCGACGACCTCGCGGAACATGCGGGTGTCCTTGCCGGCGTGGGGGACCAGCGCCGAATGCCACTGCTCGGCGCCGCCGCGCCCGCTTCGCCACTGGAAGAACATGGCGCCCTTGGAGCCGCGGCTGATGTGGATCATCGAGTGGCGGGCCATGCGGCCCGGGCCCTTGGCGATCGAGCCGTCGGGGCTGTGGACGCTGGCCGCGGCCTGCTCCATGAGCAGCCACGGCTCGCCTCCCGCCCAGGAGCGGGACAGGTCGGCGTGGAGGGCGCTCTGCCGCTCGGCGGTCTCGTCCGCGTCGCCGGGATAGGAGTCGAAGGCGACGAGGTCGACCTCCTTCGACCATGCCCACTGGTCGACCGGGACCCACTGGCCGAAGACGTAGTTCGTGGTGACGGGGACCTCCGGGTTCGCCTCGTGCAGGAGGTCGCGCTGCGCACGGAAGTGCTCGAGCAGGGCGTCGGAGGTGAAGCGCTTGAAGTCGAGTTCGTGGGCGGGGTTGGTGAGGTACTGGGTGGCGCGCGGAGCGAGGATCTGCTCCCACTCGGAGTACGCCTGGGACCAGAACGAGCCCCACCACGCCGCGTTGAGGGCCTCCAGCGTCCCGTACTTGTGCCGGAGCCAGTCGCGGAAGGCCTGCTCGGCGTGCGCCGAGTGGCTGGTGGAGCCGTACTCGTTGTGCACGTGCCACATCGCCAGGGCCGGGTGATCGGCGTAGCGCTCGGCGAGCTTCTTGGCGATCCTGAGGCTCGCCTCCCGGTAGGCGGGGGCGTGGACGTCGTAGGTGTCGCGCGAGCCGTGGACCTGGAGCGTCCCGTCGGGGCGCATGTTCAGCGCGTCGGGGTGCGCGAGGGTGAACCACGGCGGCGGGGACGCGGTCGGGGTGGCGAGGGCGACGCCGACGCCGCCCTCGTGGAGCTTGTCGAGGACGCGGTCGAGCCAGCCGAAGTCGTACTCGCCCTCCTTCGGCTCGAGCCTGGACCACGAGAAGATGCCGACGCTGACGAGGTTGACCCCCGCTTCGCGCATGAGCGCCACGTCGTCGTCCCACACCTCCTCGGGCCACTGCTCGGGGTTGTAGTCGCCGCCGTAGCAGAGTCCGTCGACGCCTTTGGGCCAGTGCATGAGGGTGTCCTCTCGACAAGCGGGGTGTGAGTTAGTTGTCTGACAAAACTAACTCGCTTCAGGGGACTCGGCCAACCGGTTCCCGGCCTGTGAGCCCCGGGCGCTCATTCGGGGGTGAGCGCCGCGAACCGCTCCGAGCGCAGCCGCTCGGGCCAGGTGTCGTCGATCGGCGGCAGCGAGGCCGGGGCGACGCCCACCGCCCACGACAGCAGCAGGTCGGCCAGCCTCGGATTGCGCGCCAGCGCCGGCCCGTGCATGTAGGTGCCGATGACGTGCCCGGCCCAGGCGCCCTCGGTGGCGCCGTCGTTGCCGATGCCCGCGCTGACGCGCGCCAGCGGCTGCACGGCCTCGCCGAGGTGGGTGCGCCCGCCGTGGTTCTCGAAGCCGGTGATCGGGCCGATGCCCAGCTGCGGCGCCCCCTCGCCGGCGATCTCGCCCACCGCGCGGCTCTCGCCGCGGTCCGAGCGCAGATCGAGGATCCCCAGGCCCGGATAGCAGCGTCCGTTGGCGTAGAACGACTCGCCGAGCAGCTGGTAGCCCGCGCAGATCGCCAGGACCGGCTTGCCGGCCTCGGCGGCCTTGCCGAGCGCGCCGTCGTCGAGCAGCCGCTCGGCCGCCACCGCCTGCGGGCCGTCCTCGCCGCCGCCGATGAGGTAGAGGTCGGCGCCGTGGGGGACGTGCTGGTCCGAGCGGATCTGCATCGGCTCGACGTCGATGCCCCGGGCCCGCGCCCGGTGCGCCAGCACCAGCAGGTTGCCCCGGTCGCCGTAGGTCGACAGGAGGTCGGGGTAGAGCCAGACGATGCGCAGGGTGCTAATTGACACGATTGAACTCCGCCCTGATGTCTTGGAACGCCGTGTAGTTCGCGACGACCTCGACCGGGCCCGGGGCCACGGCCGCGATCGCCGCCCTGATGTCGTCGACGACGATGTAGTCGACCCGGTCGACCTCCAATCGGACGGCCAGGTCCGTGCGCCGGTCGCCGGTGACGACGACCTTGCGCCCGGCCAGCGAGGTGAAGTCGACGTCGTAGATCCACGAGGTGTCGAAGCCGTCGACCTCGCGGGCGTTGAGCGAGAGCACCACCGGCGGATCCTTCTCGATCATGTCGAACGACTCGAGCCAGCCGGCGGGGTTCTTCGCCAGCAGCAGGCGCAGCTGCCGCCCGTCGCGCTCGACCTTCGCGTAGCGCCCGGCCACCGAGGCCACCTCGGCGAGCCGCGGCGCGGCCTGGGCCGGCTCGACCCCGAACAGGCTCGCGATCGCCAGCGCGGTCGCGGCGTTGGCCCGGTTCACCCGGCCCGGCAGCTGGAGGTTGAGCTCGTAGCGGCGCCCGTCGGGGCCGACGACGGCCTCGCCGGTGTGGGCCACCGACCACTGCGGGGAGGGCCGGTTCAGGCCGCAGTTGGTGCAGCGCCAGAACTCGCCGAAGCGGTCGAGGTGCGAGCCGCAGTTGGGGCAGATCGCCGAGTCGGCCGTCCAGTTCTGCCCGGCCGCCACCCACACGACGCGCTCGCAGACCGAGGCCGCCCACACGATGAGCGGGTCGTCGGCGTTGGCGACGACGGTCGTCTGACCGGCCGAGACCTGGAGGGTCTGGCGCCACTTCGCCGCCAGAGCGGTCACCTCCATGGCCCGGTCGAGCTGGTCGCGCGAGAGGTTGAGCAGCGCCACCACCTTCGGGTGCGCCGCGTCGAGCAGCTGTCCGAGGTAGTGCTCGTCGCATTCGAGGGCGGCGTAGGTGGCCTTGGGCGCTTTGGCGAGCGCGGTGGTGTGCCCGGTGGGCATGTTCGCGCCGAAGGAGTTCGTCGCCACCTTCCCGATGGCCTCCAGGGCCGCGGTGGTGAAGCGGGTGGTGGTGGTCTTGCCGTTGGTGCCCGAGATGAGGACGACGTGCCGGCCGTCCGCGAGCAGTTCGAGGAGTCTGGGCTCGACTATCAGCCCCACGCGCCCGCCGATGACGGAGCCGTCGCCCCTCCCGGTCGCCCGCGACAGCGCGGCCGCGGTCCGTAGCAGTGCGGTGGCGAATTTCGCGCGTGGTGGCAGATTCGCGCTCATGCGGGCTCGCTTTCCACTTGATCGGACTCGACGACTATCAGAAGAGTTTGTCACACGGTCGCCTGCGCCCGTGCCGAGCGGGAGGGGAGCGTGAGGCCGGTTGCGCTGCGGCGGGGACCGCGGCGAGCGGATGGGAGGCCACCGGCGGCGGAGCCGGGCGAGGCGTCCGGCGGCTCGCCCCGAGGCGGCCGCGCCGCCGCGCTCGGGAGCCGGGCGGCCGAGCCTCCCCTCCGCCGCGGTCCCGTCGGAGGACACTGTGGTCGCTCCCCGGCGGCGTGATCCGTAGCGGCGCCGTCGCCGAACGTGTCCATATTGCTCGCCGAGCGTGCCGGTCCGACTGCGCGTTCTCCGCTTCGCTTGCGGGCCTTGGTGCCCCTACCGGGTGAATAGTGAATGAATCTAGCATCCGGGGCCGCTGTAGCCCATCCGTCACTCCACTCTCCTCCACCGATACTGAGCTGCGCCTTCACCATCCGAATCACAGATGTCGGCACTAAACAACCCCCAACGGTGGGGGGAAGTGGAGTATGGTGGGGCGCATTGGCGGGACGGGGCTCCCGCCGACGCGGCATGGGAGGCCGCGCAGCCTGAGAGTCACGGGGGGTGGTGCCGATGTTCCTCGGCACCCACAATCCGCGCCTGGACGACAAGGGCCGCGTCATCCTTCCCGCGAAATTCAGGGAAGCGCTCGCGGAGGGGGTGGTGATCACGAAGGGCCAGGAGCGGTGCCTCTACGTCTTCCCCGAAGAGGAGTTCGCCCGCCTGGCCGACGCGCTCCAGGCCGCGCCCATGTCGAGCAAGACCGCCCGCGCCTACAACCGGGTGTTCTTCGCCTCGGCCCACGACGAGGTCCCCGACAGGCAGGGTCGCGTGACGATCCCGCCCCGGCTGCGCGAATACGCCGGTCTCGACCGCGAGCTGGTCGTCATCGGCGCCTCGAACCGGGTCGAGATCTGGAACGCCGAGACCTGGGACGCCTACCTGGAGGCCTCTGAAGAGGCCTTCGCCGACATCGAAGAGGGCGACCTGCCCGAAGGACTGTGAGAGGAGGTGAGCGACATGAACGCACCGCACGTGCCCGTCATGCTCGACGAGGTGCTCGACTACCTCGCGCCCGCCGCTTCGCGGCCCGGCGCGCTGGCCGTCGACGCCACCCTCGGCGCCGGCGGCCACACCGAGGCGCTCCTGAAAGCCCACCCCGACCTCACGGTCATCGGCGTCGACCGCGACCCGACCGCGCTCGAACTCGCCTCCGAGCGCCTGGCCGGCTTCGGGGACCGCTTCATCGCGGCCCGCGCCGTCTACGACGCGATCCCCGAGGTGCTCGCCGAGCACGGCCGCGAGCGCGCCGACGTGATCCTGTTCGACCTCGGCGTCTCCTCGATGCAGCTCGACCGTCCCGAGCGCGGCTTCGCCTACGCCCGGGACGCCCCGCTGGACATGCGCATGAACCCCGACGACCGCCTCACCGCCGAGACCGTCGTCAACGCCTACGAGGTGGGCGAGCTCGTGCGCATCCTGCGCGACTACGGCGAGGAGAAGTTCGCGCCCCGCGTCGCGAGGGCCATCGCCGCGGCCCGCGCCAAGGCGCCGATCACCTCCAGCCGGCAGCTCGCCGACCTCGTGCGCGACGCGATCCCGGCCGCGGCCCGCCGCACCGGCGGCAACCCCGCCAAGCGGACCTTCCAGGCCCTGCGCATCGAGGTCAACGGCGAACTCGACACCTGGCGGGCGGCACTGCCGGCCGCGCTCGACGTGCTCGCGCCCGGCGGGCGCGTCGTGGTGATGTCCTACCACTCCCTGGAGGACCGCATCGCGAAACAGGAGCTGGCCCGCCGGGCCGCCTCCACCACCCCGGCCGGCCTGCCGGTCGACCTTCCCGGAACCGAGCCCACCTTTCGACTCCTGACAAGGAAAGCCCAGCAACCGACCAAGACCGAACTCGACCGAAACCCGCGATCGGCGCCCGCGCGACTGCGCGCCGCCGAGCGGGTCGCCGCATCCACCGGAGAAGGAGGCGACTCATGAGCAACGCGCCCTACCGTCGGCCCCGAGCAGACGCCGACGAGATCATCAAGGCCGCCCGACGCCGGGCCCGCGCCGCGTCCTCGCGGCGGCGCTCCCTCGTCGGCGAGGCCGGCGAGGCTCCGGTCGTCGACGGCTCCCTGGCGGTCCAGCCCGAGGCCGTGCCCGTCGAGGCGCCCCCCGCTCCCGAGCGGAGGACCGAGCCCCTGCCCCGGCCGAAGCCGACCGAGCGCACCCGCACCGCCGAGCGCCCCGCCCCCGAGCCCGAGCCGGTCGAGATGCCGCGCCCGGCCTTCGTCGGCGGCATCGTCGCTCTGGTCGTCGCCGGGATCGTGGGCCTGCTCATGCTGAACACGGTCATCAACGAGGACGCCTACCACCTGCAGGAGCTCCGCACCGAGGCCGCCGACCTGGACCAGGCCGAGCAGGAGCTGGAGAGCGAGCTGAGCAACCTGAACTCGCCGGTCAACCTGCAGGCCAAGGCGAGCGAGTACGGCATGGTCGAGCCCGAGAAGGTCATCCACCTGAACCTGAACGACGGCACGACCCTCGAGGTCCCCTGGAGCGGAGAGTAGCCGGTGGAACCATCCGACCCCCGCCGACGGCGCGACCCCTCCTCGATCTCGAGGGCCCGTCGTTACACGCCTCGCGGACGCACCGTCCGCGAGGCGGCTTCGGATCAGGACGAGGACAACCGCGCCCGCGAGCACGGCGCGCGCGACCGCGAGGCCGCGCGCCGTGCTCGCAGCCGCGAGGCCGAACGGCAGGCCGAGGACCTCGCGGCGAAGCGCCGCCGCGAGGCCGCCGCGCGCTCCCGCCAGCGCCGCCAGCGCGAGACCGCCACCGTCACCCGCGAGAGCCGCGAGATCCCCCGCCCCCGCCAGGAGGCGCCCGGGCGCCGCCCCGCGCCCCGTCGCCCCGGCACGCCCGGCCCGCGGCGCCCCGCCCGGGAGCGCGCCGAGAAGGTCCGCCCCATCCGCGAGCTGCCCCGCATCGGCAGCTCCGGGCGGCGGCTCCGCTTCGCCGCGGCACTGGTGCTCATCCTGCTGCTCGTCGCCGGCGGCAGGCTCGTCCAGCTCCAGGTCACCGACTCGGCCGCCTACGCCGCCGACGCGTTCAACCAGCGCCTGGTCACCGAGCCGCTCCCCGCCGAGCGCGGGTCGATCCTCGACCGCAACGGCAACGCGCTGGCCTACTCGGTCAAGGCGAACTTCATCGCCGTCGACCCCACCCGCGTCACCGGCGACCCGGCCGTGCTGGCCGCCGAGCTCGCCCCCCTGCTGGGCCGCCCGGCCTCCGAGCTCGAACCGCTCATCGCCACCGAGGAGACCCCGGAGGGCGAGCCGATCCAGTTCGCCTACCTCCAGCGCGGCGTCGACCTCGCCTACGGCGACGCGATCGCCGAGATGGACAACCCCGGCCTCATCGTCGGCGACGACGAGCGGCGCGTCGTGCCCGGGCACGACCTGGCCGCCAACGTGCTCGGCTTCACCGGCGGAGGCGACGGCCGGGGCCTGGTGGGGCTGGAGGCCGCCTACGACGACTGGCTCAGCGGCACCGACGGCGAGGTCTCCTACGAGCGCAGCCAGTCCGGCCAGCCGATCCCCGGCGCGTTCTACCGCGAGGAAGAGGCCGTGCCCGGCAACGACATCCAGCTGACCATCGACGCCAACCTCCAGTCGCAGGTGCAGCGGATCCTGGAGGAGACCGTCACCGAGCACGACGCCGAGTTCGGCTCGGCGATGGTCATGGAGGTCGGCACCGGCGAGATGCTCGCGATGGCCTCGACGCCGACCTACGACGCGGCCAACCCCTTCGACGTCGACGAGGAGGCCTACCGCGACTACGGTACCCAGGCCACCGTCGACCCCGGCTCCATCCACAAGGCCGTCATCTTCGCCGCCGCCCTGGAGGAGGGCTGCATCGAGCCCGACGGCACCATGTACGTGCCCCAGTCGGTCAACTTGGGCGGCACGAACTACACCGACACCTACGAGCACGGCGGCGCGATGCTGAGCCTGGCCGGGATGATCGCCCAGTCCTCGAACGTCGGCACCATCCAGCTCGCCGACTGCCTCGGGCCCGAGAAGGTCTACGAGTACCAGCAGCTGTTCGGGCTCGGCCAGCCGACCGGCGTCGGCGTCGCCGGCGAGGCCCCCGGCATGCTCCAGCCGCCCGAGCTGTGGTCGGGCACCTCGCCGGGCTCGATCCCGATCGGCCACGAGAGCACCGCCACGATCATCCAGATGGCCGCCGCCTACGCCGCGATCGCCAACGACGGCGTCTACGTGCAGCCGACGCTGGTCGAGCACAAGCTCGACGCCGACGGCGAGGTCGTCGAGGACGAGACCGAGCCCGAGACGCACCGCGTCATGTCCGAGGAGACCGCGCAGAGCCTCCAGTACCTGCTCCAGGCGCCGATCACCGACGAGACCGGCACCGGCCGCAACGCCGAGCTGGAGAACTACCACCTCGCCGGGAAGACCGGCACCGGCGGCCTGGCCGAGGACGGCGGGTACGCGCCGGGCACCGTGGCCTCCTTCGTGGGATTCTCCCCGGCCGAGGACCCGCAGTACGTGGTGGCCGTCAGCGTGTACACGCCCGACGGCGGGGGAGGCGGCGGGAACACCGGCGAGGCGTTCAAGGAGATCAACGAGTTCACCTTGGGCTACTTCGGGGTGCCGCCCGCCACGACGCCTCCGCCGGAGTTCGACGTGTGGGGGTGAGCCCGCTCCGTCTTTCGCGCTCGCGGGAATGGGAGGCCGGGGTCGCGCGTTAGGCTAGGGCGTCTAGAAAAGGAGCCGATTTTGAACGTTGACCCTTGGGCATTGTGCGACATCCTCGCCGACCCTCCCGAGGCGCGGGGTGCGGTGCTGCTGCACTTCCTCGACGGATTCATGGACGCGGGCTCGGCCGGGCGCGGCGTCGTCGACTACCTCTTCGACGAATTCGAGCACACCCCGGTGGCCTCATTCGACGTCGATCAGCTGATCGACTACCGCTCCCGCCGCCCGAGCCTGACCTTCGCCCTCGACCGCTGGTCGGACTTCGAGGCGCCGCAACTGGTCGTCTACCTCATGCGCGACCGCTCCGAGCGCCCGTTCCTGCTGCTGACCGGGCCCGAGCCCGACTTCGCCTGGGAGCGGTTCGTGGACGCCACCGAGGACCTCATCGACCACTGGAACGTGCCGCTGACCGTCGGTTTCCAGGGCATCCCGATGGGCGTCCCGCACACCCGCGCGCTCGGCATGACCGTGCACGCCACCCGCCCCGAGCTGGTCTTCGACAACCGGCCGGTGTTCAACGAGGTGACGGTGCCCGGCAACGCCGCGGGCCTGCTGGAGTACCGGCTCGGCGAGTCCGGCCGGGACGCGGTCGGGCTGTCGGTCCACGTGCCCCACTACGTCATGCAGATGACCTACCCGGCGGCCACGATCCGCCTGCTGGAGGGCATCAGGGAGGCCACCGGCCTCGACCTGCCGTCCGACTCGGCGCTCGAGGAGGACCGCTCGCGCGTCGACGCCGACATCGCCGAACAGGTCGCCGAGTCCGAAGAGGTCTCCGACGTCGTCAAGTCCCTTGAGGAGCAGTACGACTCGTTCACCGAGGCCGCCGAGGCCGACGAGATGCTCCAAGAGGGACGCATGCCCACCGCCGACGAGCTCGGCGCCGCGTTCGAGCACTTCCTCGCGGAGCGCCAGCGACGCGATGATGAATGAGCCCAGCCTCGCGGAGCGCCAGCGACGCGATGACGAATGAGCCCGGTCTCGCGGAGCGCCGGCGACGCGACGACGAATGAGCCGCAATGGGAAGCGGGCCCGACAGACGATCTGTCGGGCCCGCTTTCGCGTCTCGTCTAGCCGGCGTGCTTGGCGCGGGCGGCGGCCCGGCCGCGCTCCTTCTGGTCGAGCACGACCTTGCGGATGCGCACCGTCTCGGGCGTGATCTCGACGCACTCGTCGTCGCGGCAGAACTCCAGCGACTGCTCCAGCGACAGCGCGCGCGGCGGCACGACGTTCTCCGTGGCCTCGGAGGTGGCCGAACGCATGTTCGTGAGCTTCTTCTCCTTGGTGATGTTCACGTCCATGTCGTCCGAGCGCGAGTTCTCGCCGACGATCATGCCCTCGTAGACCTCGGTGGTCGGCCCCACGAACAGGGTGCCGCGCTCCTGGAGGTTGAGCATCGCGAACGCCGTGACCGCGCCGGCCCGGTCGGCCACCAGGGAGCCGTTGTTGCGGGTGCGCAGCTCGCCGAACCACGGCTCGTGCGACTCGAAGATCGAGTGCGCGATGCCGGTGCCCCTCGTCTGCGTCAGGAACTCGGTGCGGAAGCCGATCAGGCCGCGGGAGGGCACCAGCCACTCCATGCGGATCCAGCCCGAGCCGTGGTTCGTCATCGTCTCCATGCGGCCCTTGCGGGAGGCCATGAGCTGCGTGATCGCGCCCAGGTGCTCCTCGGGGGAGTCGATCGTCATCCGCTCGACCGGCTCGTGGATCTTGCCGTCGATGACCTTGGTGACCACCTCGGGCTTGCCGACGGTCAGCTCGAAGCCCTCGCGGCGCATCTGCTCGACCAGGATCGCCAGGGCCAGCTCGCCGCGGCCCTGGACCTCCCAGGCGTCGGGGCGCTCGGTGGGCAGGACGCGCAGCGAGACGTTGCCGACCAGCTCCCGGTCGAGCCGGTCCTTGACCAGGCGCGCGGTGACCTTGTGGCCCTTGCCGCCCTTGCCGACCAGCGGGGAGGTGTTGGTGCCGATGGTCATCGAGATCGCCGGCTCGTCGACGGTGATCAGCGGCAGCGCCACCGGGTGCTCGGGGTCGGCCAGGGTCTCGCCGATGGTGATGTCGGGGATGCCCGCGATGGCGCAGATGTCGCCGGGCCCGGCCTTGTCGGCGGGCTTGCGGGTGAGCGCCTCGGTCATCATGAGCTCGGTGATGCGCACGTTCGTGACCGAGCCGTCGCGCCGCATCCAGGCCACGGTCTGGCCCTTGCGCAGCTCGCCGTTGGCGATGCGGCACAGCGCGATGCGGCCGAGGAAGTTGTCGGCGTCGAGGTTGGTGACGTGGGCCTGGAGCGGGGCGCCCTCCTCGAACACGGGTGCGGGCACGTGCTCGAGGATCGTGTCGAAGAACGGCCCCAGGCTGTTGGAGTCCTCGGGGACGGTGCCGTCCTTCGGCTGGGTCAGCGAGGCGACGCCGTCGCGGGCGCAGGCGTAGACGATCGGGAACTCGATCTGCTCCTCGTCGGCGTCGAGGTCGAGGAACAGGTCGTAGGTCTCGTTGACGACCTCGGAGATGCGGGCGTCGGGCCGGTCGGTCTTGTTGATGCACAGGATGACCGGCAGGCGCGCCTCCAGGGCCTTGCGCAGCACGAAGCGGGTCTGCGGGAGGGGGCCCTCCGAGGCGTCGACGAGGAGGACGACGGCGTCCACCATGGACAGGCCGCGCTCGACTTCGCCGCCGAAGTCGGCGTGGCCCGGCGTGTCGATGATGTTGATGACCATCGGCGAGCCGTCGGCCGGGTTCGCGTAGTGGACCGCGGTGTTCTTCGCGAGGATCGTGATGCCCTTCTCGCGCTCGAGGTCCATCGAGTCCATGACCCGGTCGTCGACTTCGAGGCCCTCGCGGAACGCCCCGGCCTGCTTCAGCATGGCGTCGACGAGCGTGGTCTTGCCGTGGTCGACGTGGGCGACGATGGCGATGTTTCGCAGATCAGAGCGTATTGACACGACGCCAATTGTCTCCTAAGGGAGCCGAAGAATCGCGGTCAGGCCACGTGACGGCCGACACGGGCCCGTCCTGGGGAAGAAACCTCATGTTCGGGTTTCAACTGACATGAACGAGGTCAATTCGTACACTCCCGGTGTATGGGCGTATACGACATTCTCATTCGCGTCGCGGCATCCACCGCGCTCACCGCGGGCGCGGTCCTCGTCGGCACCGTCCCCGCGGCCGCCGGGATCACCGGCGCGTCCGTCTCCACCCCGGGCGGTCCCCTCAACGTGCGCTCGGGCCCGGCGACCGACCAGGACATCGTCGCCGAACTCGACGACGGCTCGGCCCTGGCGATCCGCTGCAAGACCCGCGGCGAGCACATCGACGGCCACGTGCGCGAGGACTCCACGTGGTTGAACGTCGGCGAGGACCGCTGGGTCAGCCACGCCTACGTCGACTGGTCCGGCGCGGCCCCGGCCCTCCCCTGGTGCTCCATGGCCACCCAGGAGGCCACCTACGCCGAGGTCACCACCGCGGGCGGCGCGCTCAACGTCCGCCTCGACGCCGACTCCGGCTCCGACAAGCGCGGCACCTACCGCGACGGCACCGCCGTGCAGGTCGCCTGCCAGGTCTGGGGCCAGTCCGTCGACGGCGAGGTCGATGAGACCAACATCTGGTACCGCGTCGGCGAGGAGCGCCACGTCTCCGCCGCCTACGTCGAGTGGAGCAACGGCGAGCCGTGGCTGCCGTGGTGCGGGCAGGCGCCGCCGTCGGTCCCCGGCGACACCGAGCAGGACTTCATCGACCGGCACGCCGCCGCCGCCCAGGAGAGCCGGCGCGCCACCGGCGTCCCCGCCTCGGTCACCCTCGCCCAGGCGATCCTCGAGACCGGCTGGGGCGACAGCGCCCTTGCCCGCGAGGACCACAACATCTTCGGGATGAAGTGCTTCGGCTCGCCCGGCTCGCACGCCATCGGCTGCCGCGACTACGGCACCTTCGAATGCAGCCCCACCGGCGGCTGCTTCGACATGGACGCCTCCTTCCGCGCCTACGCCGACGTCGCCGACTCCTACCGCGACCACGGCGAGCTGCTCTCGGGCTGGTCGCGCTACGCCGCGGCCATGGAGCACGCCGACGACCCCGACCGCTTCGCCAGGGAGATCCACCAGGCCGGCTACGCCACCGACCCCGAGTACGCCGACAAGCTCATCGGCCTCATGGAGAAGTACGACCTCTACCGCTACGACGATTGAGGAACGCGTCACATTCGCGGCCGATGACCTCGGTGGGGAACGGGTAGTCTCGACAGGCGGGCCGCTGCCGCAGCGCGGCCCGCCCGGTCCTGTCGTACCCGAAGGTTAGATTCCCACCGTGGCCAACGAGCAGCTTCAAACCGCAACCCAACAGACAGCAGCCCCCCTGGCGACAGGGAACATCGTCGTGCGCGGCGCGCGCGAGCACAACCTCAAGGACGTCGACCTCGACCTCCCGCGGGACTCCCTGATCGTCTTCACCGGCCTGTCCGGCTCGGGCAAGTCGTCCCTCGCCTTCGACACCATCTTCGCCGAGGGCCAGCGCCGGTACGTCGAATCGCTCTCGGCCTACGCCCGGCAGTTCCTCGGCCAGATGGACAAGCCCGACGTCGACTTCATCGAGGGCCTGTCCCCGGCCGTGTCGATCGACCAGAAGTCGACCTCGCGCAACCCGCGCTCCACGGTCGGCACCATCACCGAGATCTACGACTACCTGCGCCTGCTGTACGCCCGCGTCGGCGTCCCGCACTGCCCGCAGTGCGGCGAGCCCATCGGCAGCCAGACCCCGCAGCAGATCACCGACCAGATCATGGCCCTGCCCGAGGGCACCCGCTTCCAGGTCCTGGCCCCGGTCGTGCGCCGCCGCAAGGGCGAGTTCGTCGACCTCTTCGACGACCTCCAGCAGCAGGGCTACGCCCGCGCCCGCGTCGACGGCGAGGTCTACGCCCTCGCCGACGTCCCGAAGCTCAAGAAACAGGAGAAGCACGACATCGAGGTCGTCGTCGACCGCCTCGTCGTCAAGCCCTCCTCGATCCAGCGCGTCACCGACTCCGTCGAGTCCGCGCTCGCGCTCGCCGACGGCGTCATCGAGCTCGACTTCGTCGACCTGCCCGAGGACGACCCCGGCCGCAGCCGCCGCTTCTCCGAGAAGCTCGCCTGCCCCAACGACCACCCGCTCCAACTCGACGAGCTCGAGCCGCGCACCTTCTCCTTCAACGCGCCCTTCGGCGCCTGCCCGGTCTGCCACGGCCTCGGCCAGCGCCTCGAGGTCGACCCCGACCTGGTCATCCGCGACCAGGAGGCCAGCGTCAGGGACGGCGCGCTCGCGCCGTGGTCCTCGGTCGGCATGGGCGACTACTTCCTCTACCAGATCGTCGCCCTCGGCGAGGTCGTCGGCTTCGACGTCGACACCCCCTGGGCCGATCTGCCCGACCGCGCCCACAAGGCGATCCTGTTCGGCTACGACGAGACCCTCCAGGTCGCCTACCGCAACAAGCGCGGCCAGCGGCGCTCCTACGAGACCCGCTTCGAGGGCGTCGTGCCGTGGGTCGAGCGGCGCCACCACGAGACCGACTCGGAGTGGACCCGCGAGAAGTACGAGCAGTTCATGCGCGAGATCCCGTGCTCGGCGTGCGGCGGCGCCCGCCTCAAGCCCGAGGTCCTGGCCGTCACCGTCGACGGCAGGTCGATCTTCGACGTCTGCACCCTCTCCATCCACGAGTGCTCGGCCTTCTTCGCGGCCCTGAAGCTCTCCGACCGCGACACCATGATCGCCGCGCCCATCGTCAAGGAGGTCACCGCCAGGCTCCAGTTCCTGCTCGACGTCGGCCTCGAGTACCTCAACCTGGCGCGCGCCGCCGGGAGCCTGTCGGGCGGCGAGGCCCAGCGCATCCGCCTGGCCACCCAGATCGGCGCCGGCCTCGTCGGCGTCCTCTACGTCCTCGACGAGCCCTCGATCGGGCTCCACCAGCGGGACAACAACCGGCTCATCGCCACCCTCGAGCGGCTGCGGGATTTGGGGAACACGCTCATCGTCGTCGAGCACGACGAGGACACCATCCGCGTCGCCGACCACATCGTCGACATCGGACCGGGCGCCGGCGAGCACGGCGGCTCGGTCATCTACTCCGGGCCCGTCGCGGGGCTCACCGAGGCGCCGGGCTCGATCACCGGGGACTACGTCGCGGGACGCCGCCACATCGAGGTGCCGGCGGTGCGCCGATCGCCCTCGCGGAACCGCCAGCTCGTCGTCAAGGGAGCCAGGGAGAACAACCTCAAGAACATCGACGTCGCCTTCCCCATGGGGTGCATGGTCGCCGTCACCGGCGTGTCGGGCTCGGGGAAGTCCACACTGGTCAACGAGATCCTCTACAACACGCTCGCCGCGGAGATCAACGGCGCCAAGCTGGTCGCCGGGAAGCACCGAACCATCACCGGCGTCGACGGCGTCGACAAGGTCGTCGGCGTCGACCAGTCGCCGATCGGGCGCACCCCGCGGTCCAACCCGGCCACCTACACCGGCGTGTTCGACAAGGTCCGCAAGCTCTTCGCGGGCACGCCCGAGGCGAAGGTCCGCGGCTGGGGGCCGGGGCGCTTCTCCTTCAACGTCAAGGGCGGCCGCTGCGAGGCGTGCGGCGGCGACGGCACGCTGAAGATCGAGATGAACTTCCTGCCGGACGTCTATGTGCCGTGCGAGGAGTGCGGCGGGGCGCGGTACAACCGCGACACGCTCAAGGTCCACTACCGCGGCAAGACGATCGCCGACGTGCTCGGCATGCCGATCGAGGAGGCCGCCGAGTTCTTCGAGCCGATCCAGTCGATCCACCGCCACCTCAAGACCCTCGTCGACGTCGGCCTGGGATACGTGCGGCTCGGGCAGCCCGCGCCGACGCTCTCGGGCGGTGAGGCGCAGCGCGTCAAGCTCGCCTCGGAGCTTCAGAAGCGCTCCACCGGGAAGACGGTCTACATCCTCGACGAGCCGACCACGGGCCTGCACTTCGAGGACGTGCGCAAGCTCCTCGGCGTGCTGGACGGCCTGGTGGACAAGGGGAACACGGTCATCACCATCGAGCACAACCTCGAGGTGATCAAGTGCTCGGACTGGATCGTCGACCTCGGGCCCGAAGGCGGCGACAAGGGCGGCACACTGGTCGCGGCCGGCACGCCCGAGAAGGTCGCCGACATCGAGGCCAGCCACACCGGCGCGTACCTGAGGCCGTTGCTGGCCAAGGGCTCCGGCGACTGACGGCGCGAGTGCCGAGCCGGCGGACCGACACCTGACCCGCCGCCGCGAGGCGGCGCACGGGGTCCGCTTCGCGGGGCAGTGCCAAGGGCCGCAAGGCCGCCGGTGAGACGACCGCCGCACGTGTCGCTCGCGGCCGCGGCCGCCGCCGCGTGCGAGCATCGGCGGCATGGTCAATGGCGGCATGGTCATCGCCGGTGCGGCCGCGGCCGCGCTCCTCGCCAGTCCCGGCTTGGGCCGGTGCGTCGCCCTCGCCACGGCCCGGCGCCCCGAGCCGCGGCTGATCGGCGCCGCCGCGCTCGCCTCGGCGCTGCTGATCGTGTGGTGCGCCGAGGGCGCGCTGCACGGGGCGGCGCTGGCCGTCGTGGCGGCGATCGGGATCGTCGCGGGATGGGTCGACGCCTACGAGCACCGCCTGCCCGACGTGCTCGTGCTGCCCGCGTATCCGGCGGTGGCCGTGCCGCTGCTGGCCACCGCCGACGCCGAGACCATGCTCCGCGCCGCCGGCTGCGCCGCCGCGGGCGCGGTCCTCTACCTGGGCGGGCACGCCCTCGGCCAGCTCGGTTTCGGCGACGTCAAGCTCGCGGGCCTGCTCGGCCTCGTGCTCGGCTGGGCGTCCTGGCAGACCGCCGCCACCGCGCTGCTCGCCACCGCGGTGATCGGGGGCGCGCAGGCCATTGCGATGCTCCTATTGCGTCGAATCGAATTCCCTTTCGGGCCCGCGATGCTGCTCGGAGCGGCCGCCGCTCTTGTAATTACAAATGTGTACATTGCTCACTAAGTATGCTTCTCAAAATAAATGACGTGACACTGAGCAAATCCCCTGAAACCAGATGAAATTTGCATATAGTCATGATCGGTTCTTCATTCAGAACCGACATCGAAATCGAAATCGATTCAAGGGAGCGTTCATGCTTCGTAAAGCTCTTCAGGGCGCCGCGGTCGCCGGTGCCGCCGTGGCCTTCGCCGTCGGTGCCGCCTCGCCCGCCATGGCGAACGGCGCCGATTACGAGTACGACCCGGATGACTTCGGCGGCGTCAACGTCCTGTCGAACTTCTGCCTCGACATCTCCGACGTCCTCGACGTGATCGACGTCGACGTGCTCACCATGACCGGTGGCAACAACTGCGAGTTCACCGACAGCGAGATCCACGCCAACGGGAACGACGTGGACGTCGACGGTGAGAAGGACGGCTGGAACCACCACAAGGACAACTAGCACGCGCGACCGACCGGTCGTGAATGCGTCGACGGGGGGCGGCCCGAGCCTGGGGCCGCCCCCCGTTTCCCGTCACGCCATAAGGCGCTGTCGGTCAATCCCGTCTCATCCGGCGGTGCACGTCACCGACGACGGCGCGACCGCCGTCCGGCCGTCCTTGCCGCCGATGAAACCGAAGGTGTACTCCTGGCCCGGCTGGAGCGGGAAGCCCCCGCCGAGGTTCGTCGCCGTCACCAGGTGGCCCTCCTGGACCACCTCGGCGCTCCAGGACCGCTCGAGCGTCTGCCCGGTCGGCATCGCCCAGCGCACGGTCAGCGACTCCAGCGGTTCGTCACCGGTGTTGGCGACCGTCACCTGGGCGTTGAAGCCGTCGTCCCACGAGCCGTTGACGTCGTACTCCACCGAGCACGACCGCGAGGCTCCCACGGCGGTCTGGTCGGCCGCGAAGTTCGCCACCTGCGCCAGCGAGGCGTTCCAGTTGATGGTGAGCTCGTTGGTCGCGAACGATCCGATGTCGTCGATGTAGCACATCTGCGGGACGCAGCCGGGCAGCCAACGCTGCGCCTCCGGGTCCCACGTCGAGGTGATCGTGTTCGGCCCGCCCGCGAGCGTCCCCGCCGGCGGGTTCGGCAGCGTCGGGTCGAGCTGGGCGGCGTACCAGCGGCTGTGCTGGTTCTGCGAGTAGTGACTGCCGTAGCCGGTCACATAGGAGTTGCCCATCGCGTTGCGGCCCAGAATGTAGTCCAGCCCGCTCAGCACCCCGGTCCGGAAGCGTTCGTCGCCGGTGAGGTCGTAGGCGGCGCCCACCACGACCAGCGCGTTGAGCACCAGGCTGTTCGAGCCCCAGTCGAAGGTCCCGTCGTTGCCGTAGGGCAGGTTCCACGCGCTGCCGTCCTGCTGCCCGAGGAAGCCCTCGGCCCCGGCCACGACCTGCTCGACGATGACGTCGCGGTCGGGCAGGTCGTTCGGCACCATGGCGAGGTCGAGCTTGCCCAGCTGCGCGACCGACGGCCATGCGAACGGGGCGGCGAACACGTCGTCGGCCCCGTGCAGCTCCGAGCCCGCCAGGTAGTCGGCGTACGCCTGCTCACCGGTGGTGATGAACAGCTCGGCCGCGGCCCAGTAGAACTCGTCGGTGACGTTCTCGTCGCCGTAGGGGCCGCCGCCGGCGGGGCTGGTGAGCGGCGCGTAGATGTCCGGGTTCGCCAGCGCCGCCGCCCACGAGGTCTCGGCCGCGGTCCGGCACTGCTCGGCGAAGTCCGCGTCGAACGGCGCGAACAGCCGGGCGCACTGGGCGGCCGTGGCCGCCACGTTCAGCGTCGCCGCCGTCGACGGCGGGTAGAGGTAGCGAGGCTGCGGGTCGTCGGCCGGCATCAGCGGCAGCCCGGTCCACGCCTCGTCGTGGATCTTGTGATGGGCCATCCCCGCCAGCTCCTCGCCGGCGGGGACCATCATGCTCATCAGGAACTCCATCTCCCAGCGGGCCTCGTCCAGGACGTCGGGGACGCCGTTGGAGGACTCGGGGACGCGCAGGCTCCCGTCGGCCAGGCGGGCCGGGTCGCCGCTGGGGGCGTTGAGGGCCCGCTCGTAGACGCTCATGAGCTGCGCCGCCGAGATGCCGCCGTTGACGACGTACTTGCCGTGGTCGCCGGCGTCGTACCAGCCGCCGCTGACGTCCAGCGCGTAGTCGCAGGCGTCCTCGAAGCACGGGACCTCGACGTCGCCCTGATTGGGCTCGACGCCGACGTGGCCGGCCTCGCGACCGTAGCCGGGGGCGATCTCATCGTCGATGGCGATGCCCGAACGCTGCGGATAGTAGAACGAGAGGGCGTCGGCCGCCAGCGTCGAATAGACGTCGCCGCTGATCGCGAACGGATAGGACGTCTCGCCGTCGGCGGTGAGGGTGAAGTCCGAGCCGGTCGCGGTCACCGACGAGAAGTCGATGGTGTGGACCGTCGAGCCCGAGGTGGCGTCCTCGCCGTACACGGTCGTGTCGCCGGTGGCGACGACCTCGCCCGCGGCGTCGGCGAGCTCCCAGGCGACCGGCTCGGTCGCCTCGGTGACCAGCGTGGCGCGCTTGGGGCCGTCGGGCAGGTAGCCGACCTGGTTGACACGCACGCGCGGGCCGGTGTCGGGGTCGTAGACGGGCGGTTCGGCGTCGGTGAGCAAGGCGACCTCCGAGATGCAGAATTGCCACGGATCGGCGTTGCGGCCGATCTGGAACGCCAGCTGGGCGTCGTCCCAGGTGTCGTTGGCAGTGAAGGTGTAGCTGAAGGTCTGCGGCTCGACGTCGAGGATCGGGAACTCCTCCAGCTGCATCGGCCAGGGGTCGACGTCGCGCTGGACGAGGGCGCGGACGCTGAGCGGCGCCGAGGCCCGGGCGGTGAACCGCAGTTCGTAGGACTCGCCCTCGGTCAGGGGAATGTCGTTCTGGCCGACGATGGCGTCCCAGGAGTTGACCGTCCCGCCCGGCACGTCGAGGCACCATTCCCCGTCGGCGACCGCCCCGGCGAGGTTGGGGGTGTGCCACCAGGGGTCGGTGCCGGCGGCGAAGTCGCCGTTGATGATGAGATTGGTCGGTTCTTCCTCCTGGGCTTGCGCCGTCGCGACCGCGGCGACCGAGAGCGCCAGGGCTCCGGCGGTGGCCGCCGCCAGGACGGCTCGGCGTGGTCTTCGTGAGGGTAGATGGAGCAGGCGCGGCATGGTGTTCCCTTCAAATCAACATTGGGAGCGGTACCAACGCACATCCTGTCATCTGTATCGATCAATGTCAATAGATGGGTCGGCGGGTTCCGCCGGAAAGCGGTGGCCCGCTCGTGCCGCGGATGAGCAGTTTCGACTCCAGCTTCAGGACCGCGCCCGCCTCGCGGACGCCGCGGAGCTGCTCGTCGGCCGCCTGCACCGCCAAGTGCGCCAGGCGGGGCACGTCCTGGCGCACCGTCGTCAGATCGATGTGGCTGAGCCCGGCGATGTGGCTGTCGTCGTAGCCGACGACGGAGACCTGCTCGGGGACCTTCACTCCCGCGCGGGTGAAGACGTCGAGGAGCCCGATGGCGCACTGGTCGTTCGAGGCGAACACGGCGGTCGGCAGCGGCCCCTCCTCGGCGAGCATCGCCCGGGCCGCGTCACCGCCGCCCTCCTCGGTGTGGTTGCCGGGGACGACGCGGATGCGGTCGGCCAGGCCATGGGAGCGCATCGCATCGCGGTAGGCGCGGCGGCGCTCGGGCGCGCCCGCCCGCGAGCCCCCGTCGACGTGCACGATGTCCTCATGGCCCAGCCCGACGAGGTAGTCGACCACCTCCCGGGCGCCGGGCCGGTCGTAGGAGGTCACCACGTCGACCGGGGCGCCTCGGAGGTGGCGCCCGACCACGACGGTGGGGATGCGCCGGGCGATCTCGGTGATGTCCTCTTCGGGGATGTTCGGCCCGCACAGCAGCAGCGCCTCGCTGCGGTGCCCGATGAGCGCCTCGATGGCCTTGTGCTCGTCGCGCGTGGGGACGGCCGCGCTCAGCACCAGGTCGTAGCCGAGCTCCTCGGCGGCCGGGTAGACGGCCTCGACCAGGTCGACGTGGTAGGGGTTGCGGGCGGTGAACAGGACGCCGAGCACCTTGCTGCGGCCCCGCGCCAGCAGGCGGGCGGCCATGTCGGGGCGGTAGCCGAGCTCGGCCGCGGCCTCGAAGACCCGCTCGCGCGTCTCCGGGCTGGCGCCCGGCTGGCCTCGGAACACCAAAGACACCAGCGCCCGGGACACGCCGACCTTCGCGGCCACGTCGGCCATGGTGGGCTTGCGCGACCGCGGTGCCGGGGTGCGGTCTGGTCGGTTTCGAGGGTCCTGGGGGCTCATCGGGGGTCATCCTTCCGGTGGGGGCATATGGGGATCTCTACGGTCGAATCCTTGGCCGAGGGCCGTGACGCGGCCATTCTAGCCGCACTAGAGCGCGCTAGTATCGCGCTCTAGTGCGCATCGGAGGCGACACTGCGACCACTTCCACAGCATACGTCCCTTTTGGTCTCCGCACGGTCCGTCGCCGCCGCGCCCGCGGGCGGACCGCCGCGCGCCGGCCCCGCCGCGTCCGGGCAGTGGGACACCCGTCCCACCGGACGCCCGATCGCGGCGGCCCGGGTGGCAGACTTGAGGCGTGTTGCGATGGATGACAGCTGGAGAATCACACGGACCCGAACTCGTGGTCACCCTCGACGGCCTGCCCGCGGGCATCGAGCTCACCACCGGCGCCGTGGCCGCCGAACTGGCCCGACGCCGCCTCGGCTACGGGCGCGGCGCCCGCATGAAGTTCGAGGCCGACCAGGTCGGCTTCATCGGCGGCGTCCGCCACGGCCGCACCCTCGGCTCGCCCGTCGCCATCAAGGTCGGCAACACCGAATGGCCCAAGTGGGAGCAGGTCATGGCCGCCGACCCGGTCGACGAGGCCGTCCTCGAAGGGCTCGCCCGCAACGCGCCGCTCACCCGGCCCAGGCCCGGCCACGCCGACCTGGCCGGGATGCAGAAGTACGACCACACCGACGCCAGGCCCATCCTCGAGCGCGCCTCCGCCCGCGAGACCGCCGCCCGCGTCGCCGGCGGCACCGCCGCCAAGGCCTTCCTCGAACAGGCCTTCGGCATCGCGATCGTCTCCCACGTCAAGGCCCTCGGCCCGGTCCGCGTCAAGGACGGCACCGTCCCCACCCCGGCCGACGCCGAGGCGATCGACGCCGACCCGATGCGCTGCCTCGACCCCGACGCCTCGGCCCGCATGGTCGCCGAGGTCGACGCCGCCAAGAAGGACGCCGACACCCTCGGCGGGGTCGTCGAGGTCCTCGCCTACGGCGTCCCTCCCGGCCTGGGCTCCCACGTCCAGTGGGACCGCAAGCTCGACGCCCGCCTGGCCGCCGCGCTCATGTCCGTCCAGTCGGTCAAGGCCGTCGAGATCGGCGACGGGCTCATGCAGTCGAGCGTCCGCGGATCGTCCGCCCACGACGAGATCGTCCCCGGCGCCGAAGGCGTCGAGCGCCTCACCGACCGCGCCGGCGGCCTCGAAGGCGGCATCACCACCGGCCAGCCGGTGCGCGTCTCGGCGATGCTCAAGCCGATCTCGTCGCTGACCCGCCCGCTGCGCACCGTCGACACCGCCACCGGCGAGGCGGCCGAGGCCATCAACCAGCGCTCCGACGTGTGCGCCGTCCCCGCGGGCGGCGTCGTCGCCGAGTCGATGGTCGCCTACGTCCTCGCCGAGGCCGCGCTCGAGAAGTTCGGCGGCGACTCCGTCGCCGAGGCCCGCCGCAACATGGAGTCCTACAACGACCACCTGCGGGTGAAATGATGGGGATCGTCATCGTCGTCGGCCCGCCCGGCTCGGGCAAGACCACCGTCGGCACCGCGCTGGCCGAGCGCCTCGGCACGACCTTCCGCGACACCGACGCCGACATCGCCGCCGAGGCCGGCAAGCCGATCCCCGAGATCTTCATCGACCACGGCGAAGACCACTTCCGCGCGCTCGAACGCGAGGCCGTGCGCCGCGCCGTGGCCGAGCACGACGGCGTCCTCGCCCTCGGCGGGGGAGCGGTCATGGCCGAGGCCACCAGGAAACTCCTGACCGAGGTCCCCGTCGTCCACCTCCGCGTCGACCTCGCCGAGGCCGTCAAGCGCACCGAGATCGACCGCGGCCGGCCGCTCCTGGCCGTCAACCCGCGCGCCACGCTCCGCAGGCTCATGGACGAGCGCCTCCCGCTCTACCGCGAGATCGCCGACATCGAGGTCGACACCACCGGCCGGGACGTGGCGGACCTGGCCGAGGAGATCGCCGTGAAACTCCGCACCCGCACCGTCACCGTCGACGACGCCGAGACGCCGTACCCCGTCCTCATCGGACGCGGCGTCGTCGAGCGGCTGCCCGAGCACCTGGGCGGCGCCGCCCGCGTCGCCGTCGTCCACACCGCCAGCACCGCCGCGCTCGCCGAGCGGGTCGGATCGCTCGTGCCCGAGGGCGTCGCGGCGACCCTCATGGAGATCCCCGACGCCGAGGACGGCAAGTCCATCGCCGTCGCCGAGCAGTGCTGGGAGGCCCTCGGAGCCGAGGGCTTCACCCGCACCGACCTGGTCGTCGGCGTCGGCGGGGGAGCGGTGACCGACCTGGCCGGCTTCGTCGCGGCCTGCTGGCTGCGCGGTGTGGGCGTCGTCCACGTCCCGACCTCGCTGCTCGGCGCGGTGGACGCCGCCGTCGGCGGCAAGACCGGCGTCAACACCGCCGCCGGGAAGAACCTCGTCGGCGCCTTCCACCCGCCCCGCGCCGTCCTGGTCGACCTCGACCACTTCGCGAGCCTTCCCGAACGCGACCTGGCCGCCGGCATGGCGGAGGTCGTCAAGGCCGGGTTCATCGCCGACCCGGTCATCCTCGAACTGGTCGAGCGCGACCCCGCGGCCGCCTTGGACCCCGCGAGCCCGGTCTTCGCCGAACTGGTCGAGCGCGCCGTCGCCATGAAGGCCGGCGTCGTCGCCGCCGACCTCAAAGAGGGCGGCCTGCGGGCGATCCTCAACTACGGGCACACGCTCGCGCACGCGATCGAGAAGATCGAGCACTACCGCTGGCGGCACGGCGACGCCGTCGCCGTCGGCATGGTCTACGCCGCCCACCTCGGCGCGATCACCGGCCGCGTCGACCTGGTCGAGCGCACCAAGGCGGTGCTCGCCGCGATCGGCCTGCCCACCTCGTACGAGCCCGGCCGCTGGGACGAGATCAGCGCCGTCATGAAGATCGACAAGAAGAACATCGGCGCCACGCAGCGCTTCGTCCTGCTCGACGCCCTCGGCGAGGCCGTCGTCGTCGACGACGTGACCTCCGAGCAGCAGCGCCTGGCGTATGAGAGGCTCACCGAGTGAAGACCTATGTGCTCAACGGCCCCAACCTGAACCGGCTCGGCAGACGTGAGCCCGCGATATACGGCTCGCAGACCCTCGACGACCTCGCCGAGCTGTGCCGCGCCACGGGGGCCGAGCTCGGCCTGGAGGTCGACTTCCGGCAGACCAACGCCGAGCACGAGCTCCTCGCATGGCTGCACGAGGCCGCCGACGAGCAGATCCCGGTGGTGCTCAACGCCGCCGCCTGGACGCACACCTCGGTGGCCGTCGGCGACGCCTGCGCGCAGCTGACCGCGCCGCTCATCGAGGTCCACCTCTCCAACGTCCACCAGCGCGAGGCGTTCCGGCACCACTCGTACGTCTCGGCGCACGCCGTCGGCGTCATCGCGGGTCTGGGCGCACACGGCTACACCGCGGCCCTGCGCCACATCGCGGAAGGGATCTAGGGCACCCGCATCCGGCGCGAGCCGGGCGGGCGCCTCGGTCACATCTGGTCGGACATGTCCTTCAGGTGCTCGAGCGGCGGCAGGTGCACGCCATGGGCCTCGTTCCAGGCGTCCACGACCTGCGGACCGGCGGTGACGCTGAGGTACTCCATCGCGTCGAGGCCGTCCGCCACGGTCTCGTGGCCTTCGGCGTGCAGTGTCGCCGGAACGAGTGCCAGCCCGTCTCGGATGGCGGCGCTCAACCGCGCGTGGCCCTCGACGGCGTAGAACACGGTCTCGTCATAGGCGACCTTCAGGGGACCGTCCCGGTCCGCCTCGACCTCCGAATCGCCGATCGCCTTCGTCGGGTAAATGCGGTTCGGATCGAGCAGCAGCATGGGTCCGGGCCGGTGTCCGGAAGGGTGCTCTTGAGCGGACCGGTAGGCCCGTGTCACTTCCTCCACGATCTGCTCGGGAGTGGCGCGGGTGCTGTCGCAGACGATGTCGTAATTGCGAAGCCGGCATTTGTCGACGCCGTATCGGGACAGGAAACGGCCCCGTTCGCTGTCGCTGCGCTGCTTCAGGCGCGCCATCGCCTCCTGAAGCGAACTGTAGCCCTCGACGTCGTCGGCCGGGCGGCCGAGCACTCGCCGCGCCGACACCGACGGCTCGGTGATCAGATGCACTTTGAAGGCGTCCTTGAAGAAATGCCACGCCAGTCGGCTGTCCACCACCAGCTGCTCGCCCGAATCGGCGATGTCGGCCTGGAGCTGGTCCACATACCGGTCGATCTCCTCGTCGAGCTCGGCATGGACGTTCAGCTGCAACGCGGTCATTCCCCGTTCTTCGGCGATCTTTCGGTAGAGGTCGCCGATGCTGACTCTCCGCAGGCCCAATCGACGCGCGATTTCAACGGAGGCGGTGCTCTTGCCGCTTCCGAGATCGCCGTTGATGACGATTGACCGATTGCTGACCATCGAGTTACCTTCTCACCCCTGCGTCGAACCCCTTCGGATACCGAACTTACCGCAAGATCCTAGCAGTCGGAGCCCTCGGACTCCTCTGCCGCGACGCTGGTAGCGGACGTGTTCATGGGTCTCCAGCCACAGTTCCGCGGCCTTGGCATGGGGCGGCGGAGCGCGGCCGCTACTATTGACCGCCGGCCCGCATCAAACCCTCTATCGAAAGAGACATACGCCCGTGGCAACCACGAACGACCTCAAGAACGGCATGGTGCTCAACCTGGAGGGCCAGCTCTGGCAGGTCCAGGAATTCCAGCACGTCAAGCCCGGTAAAGGCCCGGCGTTCGTGCGCACGACCCTGAAGCAGATCCCCTCCGGCAAGATCGTCGACAAGACCTTCAACGCCGGCACCAAGGTCGAGACCGCCACCGTCGACCGCCGCACCATGCAGTACCTCTACAAGGACGGCGAGGACTTCGTGTTCATGGACATGGAGACCTACGACCAGTACCCGCTGGGCCCCGCCCTGGTCGGCGACGCCGGCAAGTGGATGCTGGAGAACTCCGAGGCCACGGTCGCCATGCACGAGGGCAAGGCCCTGTACGTCGAGCTCGCGGCCGCCGTCGAGCTCACCGTCACCTACACCGAGCCGGGCCTCCAGGGCGACCGCTCCTCGGGCGGCACCAAGCCCGCCACGGTCGAGACCGGCGCCCAGGTCAACGTGCCGCTCTTCATCGAGAACGGCGAGAAGATCAAGGTCGACACCCGCGACGGCAAATACCTCTCGCGGGCCTAGGCGCAGTGGGGAAGAAGCAGCGACAGACGGGCCCCCTCACCGCACGGACGAAATGGCGCATGCGCGCCGTCGAGATCCTCTACGAATCCGAGAGCCGCGACGAGCCGGTCGAGACCGTGCTCACCGAGCGCGCCGGACGCGCCGCCGCCGACCCCGAGGCGCCCCGGCTCCCCGCCTACGCCGAGCGGCTGGTGCGCGGCGTGGCCGAGCACATCGACGAGATCGACGAGGCGCTGCGCGAGGCCGCGGCGGGCTGGTCGATCGAGCGGATGCCCGCCGTCGACCGGAACGTGCTGCGGGTCGGGCTCTACGAGATCCGCTTCGTCGAGGACGTCGACGCGCCGGTGGCCATCAAGGAGGCGCTCCGCGTGGCCGAGCAGATCGGCTCCTCGGACGACCCGGCGTTCGTCAACGCCGTCCTCGACAAGGCCGCCCGTCCCTGGTGGAGCGCCGAGTCCGACGAGGCGCGCGGCACCGAGGACTGAGGCTCGAGAGCACGACGGCCGGGACGCCCGCGAGGGCGGCCCGGCCGTGTCGTATGCGCGCGGGTCACCGCCGCCTGACGGTGGACGTCGGCGCGGAGCCGCGGCGGCCGACCGGCCGCGGGGATCGGTGATCGCGGCCCGGTCGTGTCGCGTGTGCCGACTCGGTCGGCGGTCCTGCCGCCGGCCACGAGGCCGGCTGGTCGCGAGTGGCGCTCGCCGCGTCCGCGGCGGGCTCCAAGCGCGGATGGATCCGTCCCGCGGCGGACCCGCATGGCCGCACGGGGACTGAATCGTTTTTACGCCGCGGCGACGCTACTCGTCGGCCGCGAAGAAGGCTTGGAGGTCGTGCACGAGGACACCGAAGTCCTCGAGCTTCTCGATCAGACCGGAGGGCGTGGTCGAGTAGATGACCGCCAGGGTGTAGAGGTCGTCGGCGCGGATGGAGAGGATCCGGCCGTTGTAGTCGCCGCGGCGCTGCTGGATCGAGCGCGCCAGCTTGGCGACGTGCTCCAGGTCCGCGTCGGGGTGGTCGTAGAGCGCCTCGAGGTTGAGGACGATCTTCTCGGGCTGCTCGACGGGGAGCGGCACGCCCTCCGGCAGCAGTTCCGAGACGGGGATCCGGTAGAAGTCGGCCAGCTCGGCGAGGCGGCTGACGGTGATGGACCGGTCGCCGCGCTCGTAGGAACCGATGACGACGGCCTTCCACTTGCCGCCGGATTTGTCCTCTACGCCTTGCAACGACAGCCCCTGCTGCATGCGGATGTCACGCAGCCGGTTGCCGAGCGCCTTGGCGTATTCAGATGTCGCCATGTGGGATCAACTCCAAGTTTTCGGTACGGGAGGAACCCTATTGTTGACTACAGTCGGTGACCATCGGCCGTTGGGGTCCCCGAAACCAGTGTTCTTCGTCGCGTGAGGCCCGCCTGCCCGCTTTCCAAACCTTGCTAAATCCGTCATACGGGTGCCTTTCGGTGGCCCTCGCGTCCGGTCTGCCTTCACGCTCCGTTACGGCCGACGTAAGATGGCCCGCGACGAAACCGTTCTTTAACAGACCGTCCAGTGAGGCGGAGAAGGAGGTTCGCGTGGCTCACCCTGCCCGCCGTGCGCCGTCCGAGAACCCGGACCGGCCACCAGGAGGCAAGCAGATCCTGTCCGCCGAGGACATCGGCCGCATCCTCGACCGCATCGCCCACCAGATCCTCGAGAAGACCAAGGGCGCCCCCGACACGATCCTGCTCGGCATCCCCACCCGCGGCGTCGCGCTCGCCGGCCGCCTGGCCGACCGCATCCGGCGCTTCGCCGACATCGAGGTCCCCGCCGGGACGCTCGACGTCACGCTCTACCGGGACGACCTGCGCCGCCGCGCGCTCCGCCCGCTCGGGCCCACCGACCTTCCGCCGTCCGGAGTGGACGACCAGCGGGTCGTCCTCGTCGACGACGTCCTCTACTCCGGCCGCACCGTCCGCGCCGCCCTCAACGCCCTCTACGACCTCGGCCGCCCCGCCCAGGTGCAGCTGGCGATCCTGGTCGACCGCGGCCACCGCGAACTGCCCATCCGCGCCGACTACGTCGGCAAGAACATCCCCACCGCTCGCGACGAGAACGTGGCGGTCCGCCTCACCGAGTACGACGGCTCCGACGCCGTCGTCCTCACCGGAGGCGAGGGCCGGTGAAGCACCTGCTGACGACCAAGGACCTCAGCCGCGATGAGGCCGAGCTCATCCTCGACCTCACCGGCCAGATGGCCGAGGCGGTCTCCGGCCGCGAGGTCCCCAAGCTCCCCACCCTCCGCGGGCGCACCGTGGTCAACCTGTTCTACGAGGACTCCACCCGGACCCGCACCTCCTTCGAGACCGCCGCCAAGCGCCTCAGCGCCGACGTCGTGAACTTCTCGGCCAAGACCTCCAGCGTCAACAAGGGCGAGAGCCTCAAGGACACCGCGCTCACCCTCCAGGCCATGGGCCCCGAGGCCGTGGTCATCCGCCACCCCGCCTCCGGTGCGCCTCAGCGGCTCACCCAGTGGGTCGACGGCGCCGTCCTCAACGCCGGGGACGGCACCCACGCCCACCCCACGCAGGCCCTTCTCGACGCCTACACGATGCGAAGGCGCCTGGGCGGCATCGAGGGCCGTACCGTCGCCATCGTCGGCGACATCCTCCACAGCAGAGTCGCACGCTCCAACATCTGGCTGCTGTCGAAACTGGGCGCCCGCGTGAGGCTGGTCGGCCCGCCCACGCTGCTGCCCACCGACATCGACGCCTGGCCCGTCGAGGTCTCCTACGACCTCGACGCCTCCCTGCGCGACGCCGACGCGGTCATGATGCTGCGCGTCCAGCGCGAGCGCATGAACGACGCGTTCTTCCCGACCGCCAACGAGTACGCGCGCCTCTACGGGCTCGACGAGCGCCGCCTGGCCCTCATGCCCGAGCACGCCGTCGTCATGCACCCCGGGCCGATGAACCGCGGCATGGAGATCGCCGCCCGCGTCGCCGACTCCCCGAGAGCCACCATCACCGAGCAGGTCGCCAACGGCGTCTGGGTCCGCATGGCCGTGCTCTACCTGCTGCTGACGAACGGAGAGACCCGATGACCGAGTCCACACTCATCAAAGGCGCCGACATCGTCGGCCGAGGCCGCGCCGACGTCCTCGTCCGCGAGGGCCGCGTCGCCGAGATCGGCACGCCGAGCGGGGCCGGGGCCGCCGTCGTCGACGCCGACGGCCTGGTGCTCCTGCCCGGCCTGGTCGACCTCCACACCCACCTGAGGGAACCCGGCCGCGAGGACGCCGAGACCGTCCACACCGGCACCCGCGCCGCCGCCAAGGGCGGCTACACGGCTGTGTGCGCCATGGCCAACTCCTACCCCGTCGCCGACACCGCCGGCGTCGTCGAGCAGGTCGCCGCGCTCGGCCGCGCCGCCGGCTACGCCGACGTCCAGCCCATCGGCGCGGTCTCGGTGGGACTCGCCGGCGAGCGCCTCGCCGAGATCGGCGCGATGGCCTACTCGGCCGCGAAGGTCCGCATGTTCTCCGACGACGGCCACTGCGTCTCCGACGCCAGGCTCATGCGCCGGGCCCTGGAGTACGTCAAGACCTTCGACGGCCTGATCGCCCAGCACGCCGAGGAGCCGCGCCTCACCGAAGGCGCCCAGATGAACGAGGGCGCCGTCTCCGCCGAACTCGGCCTGCCCGGCTGGCCGGCCGTCGCCGAGGAGGCGATCATCGCCCGCGACGTGCTCCTGGCCGAGCACGTCGGCGCGCGGATCCACTTCTGCCACATCTCGACCGCCCGCTCGGTCGAGATCATCCGCGAGGCCAAGGGCCGCGGCGTCGATGTCACCGCCGAGGTCTGCCCGCACCACCTGCTGCTGACCGACGCGAAGGCCCACACCTACGACCCGGTCTACAAGGTCAACCCGCCGCTGCGCTCGGACGCCGACGTGGCGGCCCTGCGGGCCGCGCTCGCCGAGGGCGTCGTCGACGCCGTCGCCACCGACCACGCCCCGCACGCCCCGCAGGACAAGGACTGCGAGTGGTCCGCGGCCCGGCCGGGCATGCTCGGCCTGGAGACGGCCCTGTCGATCACCGTCGCCGCCCTCGGCGGCCCCGACGGCGTCGTCTGGGACCTCGTCGCCGAGCGCACCTCGCGCACGCCGGCGCGCATCGCCTCCCTCGCCGCCCACGGCCGCGACCCCGAACCGGGCCTCGAGGCGAACTTCACGCTCGTCGACCCCTCCCAGAGCTGGACGGTGGTGCCCTCCGAACTGGCGTCGCTGTCCCAGAACACCCCCTACGCCGGGATGGAGCTCCCGGTGACGATCCAGGCGACGTTCCTGAGAGGACGCGCCACCGTACTCGACGGCAAGCTGACCGAGACCGCGGAGGAGACCCGATGAGCAGCAACCGCGCCCCAGCGATCCTCGTCCTCGAAGACGGCCGCGCCTTCCGCGGCGAGGCCTACGGCTCGGTCGGGGAGACCTTCGGCGAGGCCGTCTTCGCGACCGGCATGACCGGCTACCAGGAGACCCTCACCGACCCGTCCTACTACGGGCAGGTCGTCACCCAGACCGCCCCGCAGATCGGCAACACCGGCTGGAACGACGAGGACGACGAGTCCCACCGCATCTGGGTCGCCGGCTACGTCGTCCGCGACCCCTCCCGCATCACCTCGAACTGGCGCGCCGAGCGCGGCCTCGAGGACGAGCTGGCCGCCCAGGGCGTCGTGGGCATCTGCGGGGTCGACACGCGCGCCCTCACCCGCCACCTGCGCGAGGCGGGAGCGATGCGCGTCGGCATCTCCTCCAGGAACACCGACGAGGCCGCGCTCCTGGCGAAGGTCCGCAACGCCCCGCACATGGCCGGGGCCAACCACGTCGGCGCCGTCACCGCCTCCGAGCCCTACACCTACGAGGCCGAGCGGACGAAGTACACCGTCGCCGCCCTCGACCTGGGCATCAAGCGGAACACGCCGCGCCGCCTCGCCGAGCGCGGCATCACCACCACCGTCTACCCGGCCTACGCGACGGTTGAACTCCTGCTCTCGGGCAACCCCGATGCGGTGTTCCTCTCCAACGGGCCGGGCGACCCGGCCACCGCCGACCACCAGGTCGAGCTCACGCGCGAGCTGCTGCGCCGCAAAGTCCCCGTCTTCGGCATCTGCTTCGGCAACCAGATCCTCGGGCGAGCGCTCGGCCTGGGCACCTACAAGCTCAAGTACGGCCACCGCGGCATCAACCAGCCCGTGCTCGACCGCCACACGAACAAGGTGGAGATCACCGCCCACAACCACGGCTTCGCCCTCGCGCCGCCGGAGTCGGGGGAGTACTTCGAGACCGAGTTCGGGCGCGTCCAGGTCAGCCACGTCTGCCTCAACGACGACGTCGTCGAAGGGCTCACCTGCCTGGACGTCCCCGCCTACTCCGTCCAGTACCACCCGGAGGCCGCCGGCGGGCCGCACGACGCCGACTACCTGTTCGACCGCCTCACCGCGATGATCGACGAGCACAAGGGAGCCGACACCAATGCCTAAACGCGACGACATCCACCACGTCCTGGTCATCGGATCCGGCCCCATCCAGATCGGCCAGGCCTGCGAGTTCGACTACTCCGGCACCCAGGCGTGCCGCGTGCTCCGCGAGGAGGGCATCAGGGTCACCCTGGTCAACTCCAACCCGGCCACCATCATGACCGACCCCGAGTTCGCCGACGCCACCTACGTCGAGCCGATCACCACCGAGGTCATCGAGCAGGTCATCGCCCGCGAGAAGCCCGACGCGCTGCTGCCGACCCTCGGCGGCCAGACCGCCCTCAACGCCGCCGTCGCCCTCACCGAGGCCGGCATCCTCGACAAGTACGGCGTCGAGCTCATCGGCGCCGACATGGACGCCATCCAGCGCGGCGAGGACCGCCAGCAGTTCAAGGAGGTCGTCATCAAGGCCGGCGGCGAAGTGCCCCGCTCGGCCGTCTGCCACACCATGGACGAGGTCCGCGCCACCGTCGCCGACCTCGGCCTGCCGGTCGTCATCCGGCCCTCGTTCACCATGGGCGGCCTCGGATCCGGCATGGCCCACACCTGGGAGGACGTCGACCGCATCGCGGGCGGCGGCCTGGCCGAGTCGCCCACCACCGAGGTCCTCATCGAAGAGAGCGTCCTGGGCTGGAAGGAGTACGAGCTCGAGCTGATGCGGGACCACCGCGACAACGTCGTCGTGGTCTGCTCGATCGAGAACGTCGACCCCATGGGCGTCCACACCGGCGACTCGGTCACCGTCGCCCCCGCCATGACCCTCACCGACCGCGAGTACCAGCACATGCGGGACGTCGGCATCGCCGTCCTGCGCGAGGTCGGCGTCGACACCGGCGGCTGCAACATCCAGTTCGCGATCGACCCCGCCGACGGCCGGATCATCGTCATCGAGATGAACCCGCGCGTCTCGCGCTCCTCGGCGCTGGCCTCCAAGGCCACCGGCTTCCCCATCGCCAAGATCGCCGCGAAGCTCGCCATCGGGTACACCCTCGACGAGATCGCCAACGACATCACCAAGGCCACCCCCGCCGCGTTCGAGCCGACGCTCGACTACGTCGTCGTCAAGGTGCCGCGCTTCACCTTCGAGAAGTTCCCCGGCGCCGACCCGACGCTGACGACCACCATGAAGTCCGTCGGCGAGGCCATGAGCCTGGGCCGCACCTTCCAGCAGGCCCTCCAGAAGGCCCTGCGCTCCACCGAGACCAAGGCCGCCGGCTTCTGGACGCGGCCCGACCCCGAGGGCGCCACCCTCGAGAACACCCTCGAAGCGCTCCGGACCGCCCACGACGGCACCCTCTACACCGCCGAGCGGGCGATGCGCCTGGGCGCCACCGTCGACCAGGTCCACGCCGCCTGCAAGATCGACCCGTGGTTCCTCGACCAGATCGCCCAGCTCGTCGACCTGCGCGCCGAGATCCAGGCCGCCCCCGTCATCGACGAGGCACTCCTGTGGAAGGCCAAGCGGGCCGGCTGCTCCGACGCCCAGATCGCCGCCCTGCGGCCCGAGCTCGCCGGCGAGGAGGGCGTCCGCCGCCTGCGCCTGCGCCTCGGCCTGCGCCCGGTCTACAAGACCGTCGACACCTGCGCCGCCGAGTTCGCCGCCGACACGCCCTACCACTACTCGGCCTATGAGGACGAGACCGAGGTCGCGCCCTCGGCCCGCCCCAAGGTCATGATCCTCGGCTCGGGGCCCAACCGGATCGGGCAGGGCATCGAGTTCGACTACAGCTGCGTCCACGCCGTCCAGGCGCTCCGCGAGGCCGGCTACGAGACGATCATGGTCAACTGCAACCCCGAGACCGTCTCCACCGACTACGACACCGCCGACCGCCTCTACTTCGAGCCGCTCACCTTCGAGGACGTCAGCGAGGTCTACGAGGCCGAGCACGCCTCCGGCCTGGCGGGCGGCGGTCCCGGCGTCGTCGGCGTCGTCGTCCAGCTCGGCGGCCAGACCCCGCTCGGCCTGGCCGCGCGCCTGGAGAAGGCCGGACTGCCCATCGTGGGCACCTCTCCGTCCGCCATCCACGCCGCCGAGGACCGCGGTGTCTTCGGGCGCCTCCTCGACGAGCTCGGACTCGTCTCGCCCGCGAACGGCACCGCCACCTCCTTCGAGGAGGCCAGGGACGTCGCCGCCCAGATCGGCTACCCCGTCCTCGTGCGGCCCTCCTACGTCCTCGGCGGCCGCGGCATGGAGATCGTCTACGACGAGGACTCGCTCGCCGGGTACATCTCCCGCGCCACCGAGGCCAGCCCCGAGCATCCGGTCCTGGTCGACCGCTTCCTCGACGACGCCGTCGAGATCGACGTCGACTGCCTGTGCGACGGCGAGGACTTCTACCTCGGCGGCATCATGGAGCACATCGAGGAGGCCGGCGTCCACTCCGGCGACTCCTCCTGCGCGCTCCCGCCGATCACCCTCGGCGGCGCCGTCATCGAGCAGATCCGCGAGTACACCGCCAAGCTCGCCTTCGGCATCGGCGTGCGGGGCCTGATGAACGTCCAGTACGCCCTCAAGGACGATCAGCTGTACGTCCTGGAGGCCAACCCGCGGGCCTCCCGCACCGTCCCGTTCGTCTCCAAGGCCACCGCCGTCCCGCTCGCCAAGGCCGCCGCCCGCATCGCCATGGGGGCCACCATCACCCAGCTGCGCGACGAGGGCATGCTGCTCCCCGAGGGCGACGGCTCCGACGCCGGACCCGAGGCGCCCATCAGCGTCAAGGAGGTCGTCCTGCCGTTCAAGCGCTTCCGCACCACCGAAGGCGCCGGCATCGACGCGCTCCTCGGCCCCGAGATGAAGTCCACCGGCGAGGTCATGGGCATCAACGGCTCCTTCGGGCTCGCCTTCGCCAAGGCCACCCTCGCCGTCTACGGCAGGCTCCCCACCTCCGGGAAGGTCTTCGTCTCCGTCGCCGACCGCGACAAGCGGGCCGTCGTCTTCCCCGTCAGGCGCCTGGTCGACCTCGGCTTCGACGTCTACGCCACCAAAGGGACCGGCCTGGTCCTGAAGCGCCACGGCATCGACTCCACGCCCGTCGCCCGCCACTCCGGCGAGCACGGCGAGGCCGAGACCGACGCGGTCGGCCTCATCGCCTCCGGCGAGGTCGACCTGGTCATCACCACGCCCTCGGCCTCCTCCGGGCCCCGCACCGACGGCTGGGAGATCCGCTCGGCGGCCGTCGTCGCCGACGTCTCCTGCGTCACCACCGTCCAGGGCGCGGCCGCCGCCGTCATGGGCATCGAGGCCGCGTCCAGGGGCGAGCTGACGGTCACACCGCTCCAAGAGCTCCACCGCCGGCTGCGAGGTTGACGGTCACTCGACGAATAGGTGTATACCGGAAGATGATGCTTTACCAGAAACTGGCGCGGCCGGTCCTGTTCAGAGTCGGACGGGGCGACGCGGAGACCGCGCACGAGACCACGCTGCGCTGGCTCTCCCGGCTGTCCGCGCAGCGGCAGACGCGGAACGCGCTCATCAAGCTCAACCAGGTGAGCGCCCCCGTCACCGTCTGCGGTATCCCGTTCCCCAACCCGGTCGGCCTGGCCGCCGGGATGGACAAGAACGGCGCTGCCATCGGCGCCTGGCCGGCCCTGGGCTTCGGCTTCGCCGAGATCGGCACCGTCACCGCGCGTCCGCAGCCGGGGAACCCCCGGCCGCGGCTGTACCGGATGCCGAAGTCCGAGGCCTTCGTCAACCGGATGGGCTTCAACAACGACGGCGCCCAGGCCCTCGCGGCCCGGCTCGCCGCCGCCCCGCCGGTCAACTGCCCGCTGGGCATCAGCATCGGCAAGTCGAAGGACGTGCCGCTGGAGGCGGCCGTGGAGGACTACCTGCACTCCATGCGGACCCTCTACCCCTTCGCCGACTACCTCGCCGTCAACGTCTCCTCGCCGAACACGCCGGGCCTGCGCCGCCTCCAGGACGCCGAGGCGCTCGGGCAGCTGCTGGGAGCGCTGACGGCCGAAGGCGAGCGGATCGCCGCCGGGCGGCGCCCGCACCCGGTGTTCGTCAAGATCGCCCCCGACCTGACCGAATCGGCCATCGGCCAGCTCCTCGAGGTGTGCCACGCCCACGGCGTCTCGGGTGTGATCGCCACCAACACCACGCTGGGACGCGACGGCGTCGACCCCGACGAGGGCGCCGTGGCCGCCCAGCCCGGCGGCATGTCGGGCAGGCCGCTGACGGCGGTCTCGCGGGAGATCGTGCGCTTCGTCCACCGCGAGACGGCCGGGCGCATGCCGATCATCGGCTCGGGCGGCGTCATGACCGCCGCCGACGCCGAGGCCATGTTCGACGCCGGAGCCAGCCTGGTCCAGATCTACTCCGGCCTCGTCTACGGCGGTCCGTCCGTCGTGCGGCGGAGCGTCCGCCGCTACAAGCGGCGCTCCGCCGGGCACCGCGCCCCGCAGGCCAGCCACCGTTCCTGAGACCCCGATCCTCCGAGAGGAAGCCACCGTGTCCGCAAGCAAGGATTTCGGCGCCCGAGCCCACCACATGTTCACCGCACGCGGTCCGCTCTGCGCCGGAATCGACCCCCATGGCGCCGTACTCCAATACTGGGGCCTCGACGACGACCTCGCCGGAGCCGAGCGGTTCGCGCTGACGATGGTCGAGGCGTGCGCCGGGAGCGTCGGCTTCGTCAAGCCGCAGTCGGCGTTCTTCGAGCGGTTCGGCTCGGGCGGCGTCGCACTGCTGGAGCGGGTCATCGCGGATTCGCGCCGGGCGGGCGCCCTGGTGATCCTCGACGTCAAGCGCGGCGACATCGGCTCGACCATGGCCGCCTACGCCCAGGCCTACCTCGACCCGGCCTCGCCGCTGGCCGTCGACGCCATCACCGCCAGCCCCTTCCTGGGGATCGGCTCCCTCCAGCCGGCCTTCGACCTGGCCGCCGCCCACGGCAAGGGCGTGTTCGTGCTCGCCCGCACCTCGAACCCCGAGGGCAAGCAGGTGCAGCTGGCGAAGCGCCGCGACGGCAAGTCGGTGGCCCAGGGGATCATCGACGAGCTCGCCGCCCTCAACGGCGACGCCGAGCCGCTGGGCTCCCTCGGCGTGGTCATGGGCGCCACCGTGGGCGCCTGCGCCACCGAAGGCGAGGCCAGGCTGCGTGAGTCGACTTACGGAATCACTCACACGACGGTCCAGCAGCGTGACACTGCTCACGATTTGTCGGAGTTCAACGGCCCGATCCTGGTCCCGGGCATGGGCGCGCAAGGCGGGCGCCCGAGTGACCTGCCGCGCGTTCTCGGGCCCGCCGTGAACTTCGCAATACCGTCTTATTCACGGCAAATCGCGCAGCCGGGACCCGCTGCGGCGAGCATCCGCGGCGCGATCGAAGCGCTTCAGGAGGAGTGTCGGGCCGCTACCGGCGAGTGATCGCCGCCGGTCCGGGCCGAATTGCCCCACCCCCGGTCGCAGGTGTGTCGGGAGCTGGGGTTACCTTTCCCGAGCTGGGTATGCTTCAGCCATACCAGCACGTGAAGGTCCAGAGGGACGAAACCATCGACTGCAAGGAGACCCCGTGCCGCTCCCTAAACTGACACCGGAACAGCGCGCCGCAGCCCTCGAGAAGGCCGCCGCCGCCCGTAAGGCCCGCGCCGAGCTCAAGGAGAAGCTGAAGTCGGGTGAGACCACCCTGGAGGAGGTCCTCAAGTCCGCCGCGACCGACGACATCTCCGGAAAGATGAAGGTCTCGGCCGTCCTCAAGGCCCTCCCGGGCATCGGCGACAAGCGCGCCCTGCAAATCATGGAGAAGCTCAAGATCGCCGACTCGCGCCGCCTGCGCGGGCTGGGCGAGCACCAGCGGGCCGCCCTCCTCGACGAGTTCAAGGGCGACCAGGCCTGATCCTGGGCGGTTAGTAGTCGCGTGGACATCGACGAACTGCACGCTGCCCAGGCTCAGCGATTGATGGTCCTCTGCGGTCCATCCGGCGCGGCCAAGAGCAGCGTCAGGAACCTCGTCCGGGAGTACTACCCGTGGGTCCACTTCGCAGTGAGCTGCACGACCCGCGGCCCGCGCCCGGGTGAGATCGATGGCGCCGACTACCACTTCGTGTCGACCGATCGATTCGAGTCGATGATTGCCGCGGGGGAGTTGCTCGAATGGAGCTCCCATGCGGGGAACCTGTACGGCACCCCCCGTGGCCCTATCGAGGCGAGCCTGCGCTCGGGCGTGCCGGTGCTGGCGATGGTCGACCTGCACGGCGCCCGCCGGATCCGCAGCGTGGCTCCGCGGGCGAGGCAGGTGGTCGTCGCCCCTCCGGCCCGGCGGGAGCCGACCGGCCGCCGCGGGGCCGAGGACGACGCCGGCCTCGAACGCCGCCCCGCGGCGGCGCGAGAGGAACCTGCGGCGGAATTCGAGTTCGATCACACAGTCGCGAACGTGTCGCTCGAACAGGCCGCCGCGAAATTGCTAGAGTTGCTCATTGCTCCGACCGCCGACAGGCCTGGAGCCTTCTGACCCACAAGTCACACACGAAGGACAACACGTGTCAGGGACTGTCGCCGACCCCGTCGGCATCACCAACCCGCCGATCGACGACCTGCTCGAGAAGAGCCAGTCGAAATACCAGCTGGTGATCTACTCGGCCAAGCGGGCCCGCCAGATCAACGCCTACTACTCCCAGCTCGGCGAGGGCCTGCTCGAGTACGTCGGCCCCCTGGTGGAGACCACGCCCGAGGAGAAGCCGCTCTCGATCGCCATGCGCGAGCTCGACAAGGGCCTGCTCGAGACGAAGGCCTTCGACGACCCCGAGGCCTAGGACCCGCCTTGGAGATCGTCTTGGGCGTGTCGGGCGGCATCGCCGCCTACAAGGCATGCACGCTGCTCCGCCTGCTGAAGGAATCCGGTCACGACGTGACCGTCGTTCCCACCGAGGCGGCGCTCAGATTCGTCGGTGAAGCCACCTGGGAGGCCCTTTCGGGCCGACCGGTGGCTTCCGGCGTGTTCTCGGACGTCTCGGACGTCAAGCACGTGCGGCTCGGCCGCCGAGCCGAGCTCGTGGCGGTCGTCCCCGCCACCGCCGACCTGCTCGCGCGCGCCGCCTCCGGCCGCGCCGACGACCTCCTGACCAGCACGCTGCTCACCGCCACCTGCCCGGTCGTCTTCGCGCCCGCGATGCACACCGAGATGTGGCGGCACCCGGCCACGCAGGCGAACGTCGCAGTCCTGCGCGAACGCGGCGCCCACGTCGTCGAGCCCGACTCGGGCCGCCTGACCGGCGCCGACACCGGGCCGGGCCGCCTGCCCGAGGCAGAGGCGCTCTTCGCCCTGCTCAAAGGCTTCCTCGCCCCGCCCCGCCCCGCCCGGGGGGGAGCGAACGCCGAGTTCACGCGGGACCTCGTCGGCCGCCGCGTCCTCGTCACCGCCGGCGGCACCCGCGAGGCGATCGACCCGGTCCGCTTCATCGGCAACCACTCCTCGGGCCGCCAGGGCATCGCCGTCGCCGCCGCGGCCGCCGCCCGCGGCGCCGAGGTCACGCTCATCGCCGCGCACGTCGACGCCGCCCTCCCGGCGGGCATCGAGGTGCACCGGGTGGCGACGACCGGCCAGCTCTACGACGCCACGGTCAAGGCCGCCCGCGAGGTCGACGCGGCCGTCCTGGCCGCCGCCCCCGCCGACTTCCGGCCGAAGGAGTCCTCGGACCGCAAACTCAAGCGCGACGGCGACATCGACCTCGCGCTGACCTCCACACCCGACATCGCCGCCGCCGTCGGGAAGGCCAAGCGCCCCGGCCAGATCCTGGTGGTCTTCGCCGCCGAGACCCACGACGGCCCGGAGCACGCCCAGGCCAAGCGCGCGAAGAAGGGCGCCGACCTGGTGGTGCTCAACGACGTCTCCGGCGGCGCCGTGTTCGGCTCGGCGGAGAACTCGGTCACGGTCTTCGACGAACGTGGCGAGGTCGACGCCCTCGCCGACGTCGGCAAGGAGTCGGTGGCCGACGCCATCTGGGACGCCGTCGCAGCGCGGCTCCCGGCTGGTGGACGGGATTGACACCGCCTGAGGCCAGCGCGCCGAGTTGGTGCGATGATCGTGAGCGCATAGACTTGTGAGCTGCGAAGTCAGTCGAAGAGCGCCGCCGAGCGGCGTGGATGTGTGTTGAGGAGTGCCGTGGCACGTCGTCTGTTCACCTCCGAGTCGGTCACCGAGGGCCACCCGGACAAGATCGCCGACCAGATCTCCGATGGGATCCTGGACGCCCTGCTGGCCCAGGACCCCGCGAGCCGGGTGGCGGTCGAGACGCTCATCACCACCGGTCAGGTCCACGTGGCCGGGGAGGTGACGACCGCCGCGTACGCCGACATCCCGCGCATCGTGCGCGACACGATCCTCGGCATCGGCTACGACTCCTCCAAGAAGGGCTTCGACGGCGCCTCGTGCGGCGTCAACGTCTCGATCGGCGGGCAGAGCCCCGACATCGCCCAGGGCGTCGACAAGGCCTGGGAGTCGCGCGTGGACGCGACCGACCTCGACCAGCTCGACCTCCAGGGCGCCGGCGACCAGGGCCTGATGTTCGGCTTCGCCTGCCGCGAGACCCCCGAGCTGATGCCGCTGCCGATCGCCTTGGCGCACCGGCTCTCCCAGCGCCTCACCGAGGTCCGCAAGGACGGCACCGTCCCGTACCTGCGCCCCGACGGCAAGACCCAGGTCACCATCGAGTACGACGGGCTGCGTCCCGCCCGACTGGACACTGTGGTCGTCTCCAGCCAGCACGCCCCCGACATCTCGCTCGACTCGCTGCTCGCGCCCGACGTGGCCGAGCACGTCATCGCGCCGGTCGTCTCCGGGCTCGACCTCGACACCGAGGGGCACCAGCTGCTGGTCAACCCCACCGGGCGCTTCGAGATCGGCGGCCCGATGGGCGATGCCGGGCTGACCGGCCGCAAGATCATCGTCGACACCTACGGCGGCTACGCCCGCCACGGCGGCGGCGCCTTCAGCGGCAAGGACCCCTCGAAGGTCGACCGCTCGGCGACCTACGCCGCCCGCTGGGTGGCCAAGAACGTCGTCGCGGCCGGCCTCGCCGAGCGCTGCGAGGTGCAGGTGGCCTACGCGATCGGCAAGGCCAAGCCGGTGAGCGTCGCCGTGGACCCGCAGGGCACCGAGACCGTCGACCCCGCCCGGATCGAGCGGGCCGTGCTCGAGGTCTTCGACCTGCGCCCGGCGGCCATCATCCGCGACCTCAACCTGGTGCGCCCGATCTACTCCAAGACCGCCGCGTACGGTCACTTCGGACGCGAGCTCCCCGAGTTCACCTGGGAGTCCACCGGCCGCGCCGCGGCGCTCAAAGAAGCCGCGAACTAGGCTCCCGACGAGTGCCGCCCACATCGCGCGTCTCGGCGCGGACCGTCGGCGGCACCTGGTAGAACTGCTGTATGTCCCAGTCCCCGGCTATCGCAGCGGTATGCATCGACCAGCCGCTGCCGCAGCTGGACCGGCTCTTCGACTACCGCATCCCCGAAGACCTCCGGGGCCTGGTGCGCCCCGGCTGCCGCGTCAGGGTCCGATTCGGACGGCGCAAGGTCGGCGGCTACGTCATCGACCTCAAGGACACCTCCGACTTCGACGGCAAGCTGCTGTGGCTCTCCGAGCTCGTCTCGCCCCAGCCCGTCCTCACGCCCGAGGTGGCGCGCCTGGCGCGCGCCGTGGCCGACCGCTACGCCGGCACGCTCACCGACGTGCTGCGCCTGGCCGTGCCGGAGCGGCGCAAGAAGGTGGAGGAGGAGGCGCCGGGCGAGCCGCTGCCGCTGACCGCGCCTCCCGCGCCGCAATGGAAGAGATATATCGCAGGCGAGGCATTCCTGCGCGCGTTGCGCGCCGCCAAATCCCCGAAAGCCGTGTGGAACGCCCTTCCCGGCGAAGACTGGCCCGCCCGGCTCGCCGAGGCCGCCGCAGCCACCGCCGCGGCGGGCCGCGGCGCGGTGCTCGTGGTGCCCGACCAGGCCGACCTCGACCGGCTCGACGCCGCCCTCGACGCCGTGCTCGGCCCCGGCCGCCACGTGACGCTCTCGGCCCAGCTCGGCCCCACCAAGCGCTACCGGGCGTTCCTGCGCGCCGCCAGAGGCGAGGTCCGCATCGTCGCCGGAGCCAGGGCCGCGGCGTTCGCGCCGGTCGCCGACCTCGGTCTGGCGGCGATCTGGGACGACGGCGACGAATCCCATGTGGATCGACACGCGCCCTACCCGCACGCCCGAGAAATCCTGCTCACCAGGGCCGAGCTCGCCGATGCCGCCTGCCTGGTGGGCGGCCACGCCCGCACGCCGCAGGCCCAGCTGCTCGTCGACGCCGAGTGGGCCATCCCGATCACCGCCTCCCGGCGCGAGATCCGCTCGGCCGTGCCGCGCATCGTGCCGGTCGGCGACGAGTCCGACATGGCCCGCGACCCGTCCGGCGGCACCGCGCGCCTGCCCACGGTCGCCTGGGAGGCGGCCAAAGGCGCCCTCGAGCGCGAGCGGCCGGTGCTGGTGCAGGTGCCCAGGAGGGGCTACGTCCCGGCCGTGTCCTGCCAGCGCTGCCGCGCCCGCGCGGTGTGCCCGCACTGCTCGGGCCCGCTGCGGCTGCCCGGCGTCAGGAAGGCCCCGGTGTGCGGCTGGTGCGGCAGGACCGCCGAGGACCACCGGTGCCGCGAATGCGGCTCGGGCCGGGTGCGCGCCAGAGTCATCGGCGCCGAGCGGACCGCCGAGGAGCTCGCGCAGGCCTTCGTCGGCGTCACGGTCGTCGAGTCCACCGGGGCGAGCCGCCTCGACGCCGCCCCAGCCGGGCGCTCGGTCGTGGTCGCCACGCCCGGCGTCGAGCCGCCCGCGCCGGACGGCTACGGGGCGGTCCTGCTGCTGGACACGTGGGCGCTGCTCACCCGCGCCGAGCTGACGGCCTCCGAGGAGGCGCTGCGCCGCTGGATGAACGCGGTGGCGCTCGCCCGCCCCGACGGGACCGCCGTCGTGGTCGCCGACGGGGGACTGGCGGTGGTGCAGGCGCTGCTTCGCTGGGACCCGGGCTGGTTCGCCTCGCGGGAACTGGCCGAGCGGACCGAACTGGGCTTCCCGCCCGCGATGAAGATGGCCGCGCTGACCGGCCCGAACGGCGCGCCCGAGAAGCTCGCCGCGGAGCTGCCGCCCGAGCTCGGCGCGGAGGCCATCGGACCGATCCCGGTCGACGAGGACACCGAGCGGCTCCTGCTGCGGGTGCGGCGCCGCGACGGCGCCGGCCTGGCGAGCGCCCTGGCGCGGGCGGGCGCCGAACGCGCCGGCGCGAAGGCCGAACCGGTGCGGATCCAGATCGATCCCAGGGCCGTCGCCTGAGCGGGCTCCGCTCGCGGCCCGGCGGGCCATAATGGCGGTATGCCGGTGCACGTAGGAACGTCAGGCTGGCAGTACCGCGACTGGCGCGGCGTGCTCTACCCCGAGCGGCTCCCGCAGCGGCGCTGGCTGGAGCACTACGCCGAGCATTTCACCACGGTCGAGAACAACAACGTGTTCTACCGGCTGCCGCGGCGCTCCACGGTCGAGACGTGGCGCTCCCAGCTGCCGCCGGGGTTCACCATGGCCGTCAAGGCCAGCCGGTTCCTCACTCACATGAAGCGGCTGCGCGAGCCCGCCGAGCCGGTCGCCCGTTTCATGGAGGCCGCCGCCGGGCTCGGCGACCGCCTGGGGCCGGTCCTGCTCCAGCTGCCGCCGACGCTGCGCGCCGATGCCGAGCTCCTCGACGCCTGCCTGGCCCGCTTCCCGCCCGGCGTCCGCGTGGCCGTCGAGCCGCGGCATCCGTCGTGGCGCAGCGAGGTGATCCGAGACGTCCTGGCCGGTCGCGACGCCGCCCTGTGCTGGGCCGACGAGGACGGGCGTCCCGTGACCCCGCCGTGGCGCACCGCCTTCTGGGGCTACCTGCGCCTGCATCGGGGCACCGCCGCGCCGCGGCCGAGCTACGGCGACCGGGCGCTGCGCTCGTGGTGCCGCCGCCTGGCCGAGACGTGGCCGGACGAGGCCGACTGCCACGTGTACTGCAACAACGACCCCGGTGGCGCGGCCGTTCGCAATGCGCTGCGCTTCGCCGAGCTCATGCGCGGGCTCGGCCGCGACGTCCCCGTCCCGAAGCGGTGAATCCGCGCTCCCCCGCCAGAGGGACCCGTTCCGCCCGCCGGAGGGAGGGCGGGCGACGCGCGGCGGCCGAGACTGGTGCCATGACCCGAACCGAAGCGCCGCCCCGTCCGCGGCCCCGCCGGGCGCGCGGGCGGTGACGGCCGTGCGCCGCTGGCACAATGGCCTCATGCGCCTGCTCGCTCCGTTCTGGTCCCGGGCCACCTACCGCGGGTGGATCTGGGCGATCCTGGGCGGGGCGCTCATGATGCCGTACATGATGGTCGGCGCCGTCACCTACAACTGGTGGTACCCCGACTCCGGTTTCGCCGGGCTCCTGGAACCGATCGTCTTCGTCGCCGTCCTGCCGCTGGTGGCCGCCACCTCCGTGCTCCTGCCCGACCGCGAGATCGAGCGCACCGCGGCCCGGCGGCTGCTCGGGGCCCGCTTCGAGACGCCGGTCGACGACGAATCGTGGAACTCGCGCTGGCGCACCGGCTGCTGGTTCACTCTGCACGCCGCCGTGGGCGGCGTCCTGTCCGGCATCACGCTCGCGCTGGTGCCGTTCGCGATCTACCTCCTCATCGCCGGTGTCGGCGGCTCCGAGCCGTTGCAGGCGATGCCCCAGGGTCTGGCGCCGCGGTGGGGTCTGCTGTTCGGGCCGCTGTTCCTGGCCCTGCTCCTCTGGCTCGTGGCCGCCACGGCGGGGGGGATGCGGCGGCTCGCCCCGGTGCTGCTCGGGCAGAGCTCGGCCGACCGCCTGGCGGGCGCGCGGGCCGAGGCCGCCCGGCTGGCCGCCCGCAACCGCATCGCCCGCGAGCTGCACGACTCGGTGGGCCACGCCCTGTCGGTCGTGGTCGTCCAGTCCGACGCCGCCGCCAGGCTCATCGAGGCCGATCCGGCCTTCGCGGCGAAGGCCATGGCCGCGGTCGGGGAGACCGCGCGCGGCGCGCTGGCCGAGCTGGACACCGTCATCGGGGCGCTGCGCGAGGACGGCGGCGCTCAGCGCGTGCCGCAGCACGACCTGGGCGAGCTGGAGTCCCTCGCCGCCGAGTGCGGCGTCGAGGTGGAGCTGCGCGTCTCGGGGGACGTCGGCGCTTTGAGCCGCCTGGCCTCCCGGGAGGCCTACCGGATCGTGCAGGAGGCGCTGACGAACGTGCTGCGCCACGCCGACCGGCCGGAGGCGGTCGTGGAGCTCGACGTGGGCGGCGGCCTGGCGCGGATCGTCGTCGACAGTCCTTCGGCGAGGCCCGCGCGCTCGAAGCGGAACGGGCGCGGGCTGATCGGCATGGGGGAGCGGGCGGCGGTCGTCGGCGGCACCGTGCGGACCGGACGCGAGGACGGGCGCTGGCTCGTCCGCGCCGCGATCCCGTTGGAGGACACTACTGGAAAGGCAGAGGATGGACACGCCACTGCGCGTAGCGCTGATCGATGACGAGGAGCTCATCCGCTCGGGGTTCGCCGCCATCATCGGCGCCGAGCCCGACCTGGAGGTGACGGCGCAGGGCGCCGACGGCGTCGACGCGGTCAACATCGCGCGCGCCGCCAAGGCCGACGTGATGCTCATGGACGTGCGGATGCCGACCGTGGACGGGATCGCGGCCACCGAGCGGATCGTCGCCGAGGTCAAGGCCCGACCGAAGATCCTGGTGGTCACCACCTTCGACAACGACGACTACGTGTGGCAGGCGCTGCGGGCGGGGGCCGACGGCTTCCTGCTCAAGCGCACCGGGGTCGAGGACCTGCTCGCGGCGGTGCGGCTGGTGGCGCGCACCGACGCGCTGCTGTTCCCCGAGGCGATCCGGCGCCTGGCCGACGTCTCGGCCAGGGCGACCGCGCCGCGTCCGGGCATCGCCGATCTGAGCGAGCGCGAGCGCGAGGTGCTCCGGCTCGCCGCCGAAGGGCTGTCGAACACCGAGATCGCCGGGCGGCTGTTCTTGGGCCGCGAGACCGTGAAGACCCATCTGAGCAGCGTCTACACCAAGCTCGGCGTGCGCGACCGCACGCAGGCGGTCATCGCCGCCTACGACTCCGGCCTCGTCTGAGCGCGCGCATCCGGTTCTCCTGAGACCCCGGGGCTCGACGCCCCGGGGTCGCTTCGTGCTATGGTTAGTTAGTCAAGTAATGAACCCCTTGACCAATGAACCAGCACGGCGCCGCCAGCGGCGCCGTCAACGAGTAAGGAGGCGAGATGTTCGATGACGGCACGCCGATCTATCGGCAGATCGCCGACCAGATCAAGGCCGAGATCCTCAACGGATCGCTCGAGCCGGGAGGAAAGGTCATGTCGACGAACCAATACGCGTCGTTCTTCCAGATCAACCCGGCCACCGCGCAGAAGGCGTTCCGGGAACTGGTCGACGAAGGCGTCCTCTACAAGCAGCGCGGCGTCGGCATGTTCGTCGCCGACGACGCCCGCGACAGGCTCGCCGGTGAATTCCGCGCCCGCTTCTTCGACGACGTCCTCAAACCGCTCATCCACGAGGCCCGCCAAGCGGGAATCTCCCTGTCCGACATCATCGACTACCTCAAAGCCCAGGAAGGCGCCCTGAAATGAGCTTCTCCGTCAGCCTGCGGGACGTGACGCTGACATACGGCGACACCGAAGCCCTCTCCGACGTCGACCTCACCCTCGCCGCCGGCAAGATCCACGGCCTGCTCGGCCGCAACGGCGCCGGCAAGACCAGCCTGCTCAGCCTCCTCGCCGCCTTCCGCAAGCCCACCGGCGGCGAAGTCCTCGTCGACGGCCGGCCGGTGTGGGAGAACGTCGACGTGGTCTCCCGGATCGCGCTCGTCCGCGAAGGCGGCGACTTCGACGACACCGACACTGTCAAGTCCACCATCGAGACCGGCGAGCTCCGCCCCTCCTTCGACCTCGAGTACGCCCACAAGCTCGCCCAGCGCTTCGAGGTGCCGCTCGACAAGAAGGTCAACCAGCTCTCCCGCGGCAAGCGCTCGGTCCTGGCCGCGATCTGCGGCCTGGCCGCCCGCGCCGAGCTGACCATGTTCGACGAGGTCCACCTCGGCATGGACGCCCCCACCCGCGACGCCTTCTACAAGGAGCTGCTCGCCGAGTACATGGACCGGCCCCACACCGTGATCCTCTCCACGCACCTGATCGACGAGGTCGCCAACTACCTCGAAGAGGTCGTCATCGTCGACTCCGGACGCGTCCTGCGCCACGACGACGTGGAGGCGTTCCAGGGCATGGGCGCCACCCTGACCGGCCCGGCCGACGCCGTCGACGCGCTCGCCGCCGGGCTCGAGGTGCTCGCCGAGCAGCGGCTCGGCGGCACCAAGAGCGTCACCGTGGGCTCGGCCCTCGACGCCTCCGCACGCGAACGCGCCGCGGCCGCCGGCATCGAGATCGGCCCGGTCGGCCTGCAAGACCTCTTCATCCACCTGACCAACCCCGACCGGACGGGAGCCTGACGATGTCCAACTCCACCCTCGCCGGCCGCCGCTACTCGCTCGGCCTCGGACTGTTCACCGAGAGCGTCAAGTTCTTCGCCGGCTGGATCCTGGCCGCGATCGTCCTCGCCGTGGTCGTGCCGTTCATCGTCTCGCAGTGGAACTCGATCGAGATCTCCGCGTGGGCCGTCGCCGCCAACGTCGGCAAGTACCTCGTGGCGATCATCGCGGGCGGCTACATCTACACGCTGCTGCCGATCACCGTCGCCCAGGGGATGACCCGCCGGGAGTACGCCACCTCGATGGGCGTCTTCGGTCTGCTGTGGTCGCTCATGATCGGCGCGCTCGCCGTCGCCGGGTTCCTCGGCGAGCGGGCCCTCTACGGCGCCCTCGACTGGACGCAGGCCATCCAGCAGGGCGACGATGTCCAGCTCGCGATCGGCTCCTTCGGCGACGCCCTCGAATTCGCCGCGGTCTACCCGCTGGCCTACCTGCTCTACTTCACCGCGGGTGCCGTGATCGGGGCCGCGATCTACCGCTCCGACGGCGGCTGGCTCGTCCTCGTCCCCGTCATCCCGGTCACCCTCCTCGCCGACGACGCCATGACCGCCGGCGGCCCCTGGGGGCCCGGATGGCTCGTCCGGTTCGTCTCCGGCGCCACCGACACCTGGAGCGTCTGGGTCGGCGTCGCGGTCACCCTCGTCGTGATCGTCACCGGAGCCCTGATCGCCCGCCGCATCATCATCGACAGCCCGATCCGCCCGAAACAGGCATGACCATGAACGCGACCCTCGCACAGCGCCGCTACCAGCTCGGCGCGCGCATGTTCACCCGCACCGCCCGCTCCTTCCTCTGGTGGCTGATCGGCGGCTCCCTGGTGACCTTCACCATCTCGATCGTCTTCTCCGACGCCCTCGAGATCGGCGCCTGGACCATCACGGCCTCGGTCTTCCAGTGGTTCGTCGGCGTCAGCGCCGGCATAGCGATCCACCAGGTCCTGCCGGCCCAGATCGCCACGGGCCTCACCCGCAGGGAGATCACCGCCGCGTTCGGCGTCTTCGGCGCCCTGCTCTGCGCCGCCGCCGTCCTGTTCGTCGCCGCCGGCCTCCTCGTCGAGCACGCACTGCTCTCGGCCGTGGCCGACCCGTCCTTCACGCTCGGCGAGACGGCCGCTCAGGCGGCCCGGTACCTGGTGGTCACCCCGCTGTACTGCAGCGTCGGCCTGGCCCTCGGCGCCGCCGAGGTGCGCATGCGCCCGAACGCCCTCCAAGTGCCGGCGCTGCTCTCGGCCGCCGCGGTCTTGGCCGCCGCGTGCATGTGGGTCGAGTACTCCTCGGCGTGGTCCGCGGCGTGGACCGCCGCCGGAATCGCCCTCATCGCCGCGATGGCCGCCGCCTTCGTGCTGCTCATGCGCGGCGCCCCGGTGCACCCGAAGCGGGCCTGAGCAATGGGCCTGCTGGGAGTCGACGCCTCCGCGATCACGATCGTGGTCGTGCTGTGCACCTGCGCGGCCGCCGCCGCGGTCGCGGGCCTGCTCCTGGTGTCCGGGCCCACCGGCGGCGGCAGGCCGCGCGCCACAACCCGCACCGACCCCTCAAACGACCGCTCCGGAGAATGGGACACTGGAGAGCGGCCAGTTCAAGCGTCGAGAGGTCAGCACATTGTCGATCCAGCCCATCCGCATCTACGGCGACCCGGTCCTGCGGACCGCCGCCGAGGAAGTCGACACCTTTGACCGCGAACTGCGGGGCCTGGTGAAGGACCTGCTCGACACCATGCGCGACGAGGGCGGCGCCGGGCTCGCCGCCCCGCAGCTGGGCGTGAGCAAGCGGGTGTTCACCTTCGACGTCGACGACGTCGTCGGCCACATCGTCAACCCGGTCCTCGAATTCCCCGACGAGGAGGAGCAGGACGGACGCGAAGGGTGCCTCTCACTGCCGGGCCTGTACTTCGACACCGTCAGGCGCCAGAACGTCATCGCCAAGGGCTTCAACGAATACGGCGACCCGCTCCAGATCGTCGGCACCGGCATGATGGCCCGATGCCTCCAGCACGAGACCGACCACCTCGACGGCATCATCTTCATCGACCGGCTCGACCCCGAGCGCCGCAAGGCCGCCATGGCCGAGATCCGCGCCCAGGACTGGTATAACGACGACGTCACAGTCAAAGTCTCGCCCCACGACAGCAAGGGCGTGTTCTTCAAATCCTGAACCCGCGTCTCAGTTAGGAAGGCCTGAGCTTGTCCATCCAGCCAGTGCGACTGTACGGCGACCCTGTCCTGCGCACCCGCGCCGCCGAGGTCACCGAATTCGACGAGCGGCTGCGCCGCCTGATCGACGACCTCCACGACACCCTCGACGACCAGCAGGGCGCCGGGCTCGCCGCCCCGCAGATCGGAGTCGGCCTGCGCGTGTTCGTCTACGATGTCGAAGGCCGCAGAGGCCACATGGTCAACCCCGTCCTGGAGCTCCCCGACAAGGAGAACCAGCGCGGCGGCGAGCTCGAAGGCTGCCTGTCGGTGCCCGGCGGGCTCTACTACCCGCGGGTGCGGCGGCAGCGGGCGATCGCCCGCGGCGTCGACATGCGCGGCGAGCCCATCGAGATCCGCGGCGAGGGCTTCATGGCCCGATGCCTCCAGCACGAGACCGACCACCTCGACGGGCGGCTGTTCATCGACCGGCTCGACGCCGACACCCGCGCCGAGTTCCTCGCCGACCTCGAACGCCAGGACTGGTACACCGCGCACCAGACCAGCGTCCACACCGACCGAGACGACAGCAAGGGCGTGTTCTTCAAGCAATGAGACTGCTTTTCGCCGGCACTCCCGAGGTCGCGCTGCCGACCCTGGAGGCGCTCCACGCGTCCGACCACGAGCTCGTCGCCGTCCTGACCCGGCCCGACGCGCGCACCGGGCGGGGCCGCAAGGTCTCGCGCTCCCCGGTGGCCGCCTGGGCCGACGAGCGCGGCGTCGAGGTCCTCACCCCGGCGAAGCCGAGGGAGCCGGAGTTCCTGGAGCGGCTGCGCGAGCTCGATGTCGACGTCGTGCCGGTGGTCGCCTACGGCGCGCTCGTCCCGCCCGCGGCACTGGAGATTCCGCGCCTGGGCTGGATCAACCTGCACTTCTCGCTGCTGCCCGCCTGGCGGGGCGCCGCCCCCGTCCAGCACGCGGTGCTCGCCGGCGACGAGATGACCGGCGCGTGCGTCTTCCAACTGGAGGCCGGACTCGACACCGGTCCGGTCTACGGGCGCCTGACCGAGCCGGTCGGCGCGGCCGACACCGCCGGCGACCTCCTCGGACGGCTCGCCGAGGCCGGTGCGCGGCTCACCGTCGACGTCGTCGACGGCCTGGCCGCCGGGATGCTCCAGGCCGAGCCGCAGCCCGAAGAAGGCGTCTCCTACGCCCCCAAGATCACCGTCGAGGACGCCCGCGTCCGCTGGGGCGACCCGGCCTTCGCCGTCGACCGGCGCGTCCGCGCCGTCACCCCCGCGCCCGGCGCCTGGACCGAGTTCGACGGCGCCAGGCTCCGCCTCGGACCGGTCGCCGTCGACACGGACGGCCCCGCGCTGGCACCCGGGGAGATCGCCGTGTCCAAGCACAGCGTCCACGTCGGCACCGCCACCGACCCGGTCCGGCTCGGCGAGGTCCAGCCCGCCGGCAAGAAGCGCATGGACGCCGCCGACTGGGGCCGCGGCCACCAGCACACCGACATGCGGTTCGCATGACCAGGCCCAATCCGCGGCATGTGGCGTTCGACGCCATCCGCGCCGTCAGCGCCGAGGACGCCTACGCCAACATCGCCCTGCCGAAACTCTTGGCGGCCACCGGCCTCGAAGGGCGCGACGCGGCCCTGGCCACCGAGCTGACCTACGGCACGCTGCGGACCCTGGGCACCTTGGAGGCGATCGTGGCCGCCGCCTCCGGCCGCGAGCTCGACCGGCTCCAGGCCGACCTGGTCGACGCGCTCTGCCTCGGCGCCTACCAGCTGCTCTACACGCGCGTGCCCCCTCACGCGGCCGTGGCCACCACCGTCAGCCTCGTCAAGGCCGCCGTCAGCCCCCGCGTGTCCGGCCTGACCAACGCCGTCCTGCGCAAGGTCGCCGCCGGCCCCGCTGAGGCCCGCGGAAGCGGAAGTTCAGCTCAGCTCCTGGACGAGTGGACCGCCCGCCTCGCCTCCGGCGACCGCATCGCCGATCTCGCGCTGCGCCACGCCCATCCGAAGTGGATCGTCGAGGAGTTCGACGCGATCCTCGGTCCCGACGAACTGCCCGACGCCCTGGCGGCCGACAACGTCGCGCCGCCGGTCCACCTGTGCGCCAAGCCCGGACGCATCGACCGCGACGACCTGGCCGCGAAGACCGGCGGGACGCCCGGGCGATGGTCGCCCTACGCGGTCTACCTGCCGAGCGGCGCCCCCGGCAGGATCAAGGCCGTCGCCGTCGGCCGCGCGAGCGTCCAGGACGAGGGCAGCCAGCTCGTCGCCACCGCGCTTGCCAACGCTCCCATGGACGGCCCGGACGCCGCCTGGGTCGACCTGTGCGCCGGGCCTGGCGGCAAGACCGCCCTGCTCGGCTCCTTGGCCGCCCAGCGCGGCGCCGCCGTCGACGCCGTCGAGATCGCTCCCCACCGTGCCGAGCTGGTCACCAAGGCCGCCAAGGGATTGCCGGTCACCGTCCATACCGGCGACGGCCGTTCCTTCGGCACGAGCGGCAGCGCCGACCGGGTCCTGGTCGACGCGCCGTGCTCGGGCCTCGGCGCGCTGCGCCGCCGCCCCGAGGCCCGCTGGCGCAAGCGGCCGAGCGACGTCGAGGAGCTGTCCCGGCTCCAGCGCGAGCTCCTCGCCTCGGCGATCGGCCTCGTCCGCCCCGGCGGCACCGTCGCCTACGTGACCTGCTCGCCGGTCCGCGCCGAGACCGTCGACGTCGTCGCCGATCTCCTCCGGCGCGGGGGAGTGGAACTCGTTGCGCCCCAATCGATCACCGATGCGGTGCCGGACTCCTCGCGCGATGGTTTCGCGCAGCTGTGGCCCCAGCGCCACGGCACCGACGCGATGTTCCTGGCGCTGCTGCGCCGCCTCGCCTGAGCATTCGTTCGACAAAAATTCGACACCCCTGTCGACATGGCGAAGTGGTAGCGCTACCATCAAGACATCGATGAATGTAAATCTCACCGCTCGCGCCGGTGGGGCAGACCACGAAGGGGCAACTCATGAATCGAAGAAGGAGATTCGCGGCGCTCACCGCGGCGGCCGGCGCCGCCGGGATGGCCGCGGCCACCGCGCTCCTGTTGGCGCCGACCGCGTCCGCCCAAGGCGAGAGCCTGTGGACCAACCCCAACACCCAGGCGGCCGAATGGGTCGCTGAGAACCAGGGCGACTCCAGGGCCGCCCTGATCGACGAGCGCATCGCGCAGACCCCCGCCGGCACCTGGTTCACCCAGTACAACCCCTCGGAGATCCAGGGCGAGGTCGCCGACGTCGTCTCCCAGGCCGCCGCCGAAGGCGAGGCGCCCGTCATGGTCGTCTACAACATCCCCGACCGCGACTGCGGCGGCCACTCCGGCGGCGGCGCCCCGGACCACCAGTCCTACCGCAACTGGATCGACCAGTTCGCCGCCGGCCTGTCCGGTCCGGCCTACATCATCGTCGAGCCCGACACCCTCCCGCACAACTGCGCCGACCCCTCCCAGCGCAACCAGTCGCTGATCCACGCGGTCCAGGCGCTCAAGGCCGCCTCCTCGCAGGCCCACGTCTACCTCGACATCGGCAACTCCGCCTGGCTCGAACCCGGCGAGGCGGCCAGCCGCCTCCAGGGCGCCGGCATCCAGTACGCCGACGGCTTCGCGATCAACGTCTCCAACTACCGCACCACCCAGGAGGCGACCTCCTACGCCCACCAGATCCAGAACATCGTCGGCTCCGACAAGGGCGCGGTCATCGACACCAGCCGCAACGGCAACGGACCGCTGGACCCGCCCAACCCCAACGACTGGTGCGACCCGCCCGGCCGCGCCATCGGCGACTACCCGACCACCTCGACCGGTGTGAGCGGCATCGACGCCTACCTGTGGGTCAAGCTCCCCGGCGAGGCCGACGGCTGCGCCGGCAGCGCCGGCCAGTTCATCCCCGACCTGGCCTACGACATGGCCCAGGCCGCCGGAGACGACTGGCCCGGCGACGTCCCGGACGACGACACCACCGACCCCGACGACCCGACCACCGACCCCGACGAGCCGCCCACCGGCGACTGCACCGCCGAGATCGTCGTGGTCAGCGACTGGGGCTCGGGCTGGCAGGGCGATGTGCACGTCACCGCCGGCGACACGTCCCTGAACGGCTGGACGCTCACCTGGAACTGGGGGAGCGGCCAGTCCGTCTCCAGCTCCTGGAACGTCGACATCTCCCAATCGGGACAGACGGTGACCGCTTCGGACGTCGGCTGGAACGGCTCCATCGCCTCCGGCCAGTCCCGAAACGCCTTCGGGTTCATAGCGAACGGCTCCAGCGCCACGCCGACCGTCGAGTGCAGCGCCTGACCCACGGGTCACTGCACGCCCGGTGTCCGGCCTGTGTCGCAGTTGTTGGTCCTAGACTGTCCGTGTGGCACAGATCGAAGCGGCACAGGCCGACACCGTCATCGCTCCGAGCCTGCTCGCGGCCGACTTCGCCCGCCTGGCCGAGGCGGCCGAGTCGGTCGCGGGGGCCGTCGACTGGCTCCACGTCGACGTCATGGACAACCACTTCGTCCCCAACCTCACCCTCGGCCCGCCGGTGGTCAAGTCGCTCAAGGCCGCCACCGACGTCCCGCTCGACTGCCACCTCATGATCGAGGACCCCGAGCGGTGGGCCCTCGGCTACGCCGAGCTCGGCGCCCACAACGTCACCTTCCACGCCGAGGCGAGCGCCGACCCCGCCACGCTCGCCAAGCGGCTCCGCTCCGCCGGCGCCAAGGCCGGACTCGCCATCGACCGCGACACCCCCGTCGAGGACTACCTCGACCTGCTGCCCGAGTTCGACACGCTGCTCATCATGACCATCAAGGCCGGCTTCGGCGGCCAGGCCTTCATGCCCGAGCTGCTCGACAAGGTCCGCACCGCCCGCCGCCACGCCAAGGCCGGCCACCTCGAACTGCGCATCGAAGTCGACGGCGGCATCGCCGAGGACACCATCGCCCGGGCCGCCGAGGCCGGCGCCGACGCCTTCGTCGCCGGCACCGCCGTCTACGGCGCCGACGACCCGGCCGAGGCCTGCCGCCGCCTGCGATCCCTCGCCGACGCCGCCCGATGAGCCCGCCATGTCCCCACCCCGACCGCCCCTCGCCAGGAACGGAGCGGACCCCGCCCCGCCGCCGGGCAGGGACCTCGTCCTCATAGCCGACTCCGACCCCGAGGTCGCCGAGTTCCTCGCCGGACGGCTGCGCGCCGACGGCTTCGACACCGCCCTGGCGCGCGACGGGTACCAGGCGCTCGCCGGGATCGCACTGCGGCGCCCGGGCATCGTGCTGCTGGAGGCCGACCTGCCGTTCATCGACGGCCTCGCCCTGACAAGGCAGCTGCGATCCGACCCGGCCACGGCCAGCCTGCCGATCATCCTGGTCTGCGCCCAGCCCACCTCGGCCGACAAGATCGCCGGCCTCAAGGCCGGCGCCGACGACTACGTCGCCAAACCCTTCGACCCCGCCGAAGTCTCGGCCCGCATCGACTCGGCGATCCGCCGCCACCGCGAGATCCGCGAGTCCTCCCCGCTGACCGGCATGCCCGGCAACGACCGCATCCTGCGCGAGCTGACCTCGTGGATCAGACGCGGCGACCCCTTCGCCCTGTGCTACATCGACATCGACCACTTCAAAGCGGTCAACGACGTCTACGGCTTCGTGCGCGGCGACGAGTTCATCAAAGGGCTGGCCGAATGCGTCTACACGGCCGCCGGCGACGCGGGTGCCGCCCCGGTCTTCCTCGGCCACGTCGGCGGCGACGACTTCACGATCCTGTGCACCCCCGGGCACGCCCGCGCGGTCACCCAGTTCCTCAACGAGCACTTCGCCACCCGCGTCCGGCAGCTGTGCGATCCGATCGACGCCGAACGCGGCTACATCGAGCACACCGACCGCTCCAGGCGCGTCACCCGCTCGCGCCTGCCCACCCTCTCGATCGGCGTCGCACTGTCGACCCACCGGCAGTTCACCGACGCCTACGAGGCCGTCGCCGAGGCCACCGCCCTCAAGAGCGTCGCCAAATCCCACGCCGGCACCTACGTCGCCTTCCCCGACGGCAAGCCGCCCGCCAGCGGACGGCGACCGGTCTTCTGGAACGACGACCGCTGAGTCGCCGTCCGGCGACGCGAATGAGACAACTGTCACGGAATAGAGACCGCTCAACGCGACCGTGGCACAATTCTGAGTAACAACGCGCGTCAGCGGGGTCGGTGAAATTCCGAGCCGGCGGTGAGCGGCCCGAGCGCCGCGAGTCCGCGACCCGTCCGCATCCAGCGGACGGTTGACCTGGTGAGAATCCAGGACCGACGGTCAAAGTCCGGATGGGAGCAGACGCGTCGCGGAGGGCCGCGTCACGGCTCGTCCGCGCGTTTTCCCTCGCCCCGCCTGCGCGTGCACAGAGCACAGCAACGGTAGGGGGTCCACCCGATGTTCACGGGAATCGTCGAAGAACTCGGCGAAGTCGTCAAAACAGGCGTCTCCAGCCTGTCCGTCCGCGGTCCGCTCGTCACTTCCGACGCGGCCTTCGGCGACTCGATCGCCGTCAACGGCGTCTGCCTCACCGTCGTCGCCCTCGAAGGCGACGTCTTCACCGCCGACGTGATGGCCGAGACCTACCGGCGCACCGTCATCGGCGAGCTCGGACCGGGCGACCGGGTCAACCTGGAGCGCGCCGCCACCCTCACCACCCGCCTCGGCGGCCACCTCGTCCAAGGCCACGTCGACGGCGTCGGCGAGATCGTCAAGCGCGCGCCCGCCGCCGAATGGGAGGAAGTCACCTTCCGCCTGCCCGAAGGGCTGGCCAGGTACGTCGTCGAGAAGGGCTCGATCACCGTCGACGGCGCCTCCCTGACCGTCGCCGCGGTCGACGGCGACGAGTTCACCGTCGGACTCATCCCGACCACGCTCGAAGCGACCACCTTGGGCCGCAAACAAGCCGGGGACCGCGTCCACCTCGAGACCGACGTGATCGCCAAGCACGCCGAGAAACTCCTCCAAGCGAACGGAAGCCTGCGATGAACGACATCCGCCTGGACGAGGTCGAAGACGCCGTCGCCGACATCGCGGCCGGCCGGCCCGTCATCGTCGCCGACGACGCCGACCGCGAGAACGAGGGCGACATCGTCTTCGCCGCCGAAGACGCCACCACCGAGCTGCTGGCGTTCACCGTCCGCCACACCGGCGGCTACATCTGCGTCGCCATGCCGGCGGCGACCGCCGACCGGCTCGAGCTGCCCCCGGCCCACCACACCAACCAGGACCGCAAAGGCACCGCCTTCACCGTCTCGGTCGACGCCCGCACCGGCGTGACCACCGGCATCTCGGCCGCCGACCGCGCCCGCACCATCCGCGTGCTCGGCGACCCCGAGACCGCCGCGGGCGACCTCAGCCGGCCCGGCCACGTCGTCCCGCTGCGCGCCCGCGACGGCGGCGTCCTCGTCCGCCGCGGCCACACCGAGGCCGCCGTCGACCTCACGCGCCTCGCCGGGAAGACGCCGGTCGGCGCGATCTCCGAGATGATGAACGACGACGGCTCCATGATGCGGCTGCCCGAGCTGCGCGACTTCGCCGACGAGCACGACCTCAAGCTGATCACCGTCGCCGACCTCGTCGCCTGGCGCAGGCGCCACGAGGTGCACGTCGAGCGGCTCGCCGAGGCCCGCCTGCCGCTGGAGGCCGGCGAGTTCACCGCCGTCGGCTACCGCGACACCGTCGCGGGCGACGAGCACGTCGCCCTCGTCAAGGGCGACATCGGCGACGGCCTGGACGTCCTCGTCCGCGTCCACTCCGAATGCCTCACCGGCGACGCCTTCGGCTCGCTGCGGTGCGACTGCGGCCCGCAGCTCCAGGCCGCGCTGCGCGCCGTCGAGGCCGAAGGCCGCGGCGTCGTCCTCTACATGCGGGGCCACGAGGGCCGCGGCATCGGCCTGATCCACAAGCTCCAGGCCTACCAGCTCCAGGACGGCGGCCGCGACACCGTCGACGCCAACCTCGAACTGGGCCTGCCCGCCGACGCCCGCGACTGGGCCACCGGCGCCCAGGTCCTGGCCGACCTCGGCGTCAAGTCGATGCGCCTGCTCACCAACAACCCGGACAAGCGCGCCGGCATCGAAGGCCACGGCCTCGAGGTCCTCGACCGGGTCGCCCTGCCGACCCACGCCACGCCCGACAACCTCGCCTACCTGACGACCAAGCGCGACCGCATGGGGCACCTCCTCGAGGACCTGCCGCCGCTCGTGCCCGTCCAGACCACCGCAGAGGCGGCCTGACATGGCCGGACAAGGAGCGCCCGAGGCGCGCGTCCCCGACGCGGCGGGCCTGACCCTCGGCATCGCCGCCACCGAATGGAACGCCGAACTGATCGAACAGATGCTCGGCCGCGCCCGCGCCGCCGCGGCCGAGGCCGGATGCGCCGAACCGGTGGTGCTGCGGGTGGCCGGCGCGGTCGAACTGCCGATCGCCGCCCAGGCCCTGGCCAGGCGCTTCGACGCCGTGGTCGCCCTCGGCGTCGTCGTCCGCGGCGGCACCGCCCATTTCGAATACGTGTGCAAGTCCGTCACCGAAGGGCTCACCCGGGTGGCGCTCGACGAGTCGACGCCGGTGGCCCACGGAGTCCTCACCGTCGACGACCTCGACCAGGCCGTCGCCAGGGCCGGCTACCCGGACTCGGCCGAGGACAAGGGCTACGAGGCGGTGATCGCCGCTCTCGGAGCGGCCCTGGCCGTCCGGTCACTGTCCTGACGCGACTCGCGAAGGGGCGTGGCCGCGACGGCGGCCGCGCCCCTCTCCCGCGCCGTCCGGACCCCCGGCCGAATCGGTCCTTTGCGGAGCTTTTGCTGCCGTCGCGACCGTCTTCGGTCACTTCTGCCCACTTGCGATCGCTCGGCGGCGGTGCGACGCCGCGTCACTGAAAGCGCTGCTCCGAAACCCCGAAAAAGTGTGATCTACGTCGCCTCGTTGTAGAGTTGCCCCGAACGCAGTAGTGAAATCCTCACTCTGTGTGCATGGGTGCTGGCCGGGCCGGCGTCAGTCCAACTCAGGGACCGATCGAGCGGAGACACCACTCATGAGCGGCCTGGCGGCAAGACGACTCAGAGGTGGGAGGAAGCTGTGTTCACAGGCATTCGCGAACTGACGGCCGACGAGGGCGCACGGGGGGTGCTCGGCACCGGCGAGCACATGACGGGGGAGCCCGACGGCCGGCCGCTGCGCGTGGCGATGGTGGTGCCGCCGTACTTCTCGGTCCCGCCCGGCGGTTACGGCGGCGTCGAGTCCGTCGTCGCCGACCTGACCGACGCCCTGGTCAAGCGGGGCCACCACGTGACGCTGATCGGCGTCGGCGAGAACGGCACGAAGGCCGACTTCGTCTCGGTCTGGCCGCGCCCGATCCCCGAGCGCCTGGGCGAGCCGATGCCCGAGATCCTCCAGGCGGCGCTGGCCCGCAATGCCATCCGCGAGCTCGCCGCCGGACCGGGCCTGGACGTCGTCCACGAGCACACCGGCGCCGGGCCGCTCAACGCGATCGCCTACCAGGCCCTGGGTCTGCCCACGGTGGTCACCATGCACGGCCCCGTCGACGAGGACCTGCACACCTTCTACCAGGCGATCGGCAAGGAGATCGAGCTCGTTGCCATCTCGGAGCGGCAGCGCGAGCTCGCGCCGGGCCTCAACTGGGCCGGCAGAGTCCACAACGCGATCAGCACCGAGACCTTCCCGTTCCGGCGCGACAAGGGACGGTACGGCCTCTTCCTGGGGCGGTTCCACCCCAACAAGGCGCCGCACCTGGCGCTGGACGCGGCGCACGCGGTCGGGATGCCGCTGATCCTCGCCGGCAAGTGCGCCGAAGCGATCGAAAAGGACTACTTCGAGCGGGAGGTCAAGCCGCGCTTGACACCCGAGGACATCGTCTTCGGCGAGGCCGACTCCCAGGACAAGCGGCGGCTGTTCTCCGAAGCGCGCTGCCTGCTGTTCCCGGTGCAGTGGGAAGAGCCGTTCGGCATGGTTATGATCGAAGCCATGGCATGCGGTACTCCGGTGGTCGCACTCCGTGGCGGCGCCGTCCCCGAGGTCGTCGTCGACGGCCGCACGGGATACATCTGCGATGAACCGTCCGAACTGGCCGACGCGCTGCGCCGCCTCGACCGCATCGATCCCTACCAGTGCCGCAGACGCGTCGCCGAGCACTTCGACATCTCCGGCCTCGGCACGGCCTACGAAGAGGTCTACCGGCGCGTCCTGCAGGCCAGGCGCCCGGTCGCCGAGCCGCAGCCGCGGCGCGGCCGCGCCTACGTCGACCTGGAGGCCGGGCTCGACCGGCGCCACGGTCGCGAACGCCAGTCGGTGGCGCGCGGCAGCCGCCCGCCGCTGAGCAGCCGCGTGGCCGAACGTCCGCGCTCGGCGGGCGCCGCATGAGCCCGAGCAACGATCCCGGGTCGGCCCGGCCGCAGGCGTTCAACACCACCGAGCCGGTGCCGACCCAAGGGACCACGGAGGTGGTCACCCTCGTCGAGGGGGCCACCTTCTGCCTGTCGGACCGCAACGGCGACGTCACCCCCGGGGCGGCGCAGGGCCTGTTCGTGCGCGACGCCCGGGTGCTCTCGCGCTGGCAGCTGCACCTGGACGGGCGCCGCCTCCAGCCGCTGACCGTGCTCGGCATGGACGCCTTCGCGGGCAGGTTCGTCCTGCGCCGCCCGCCCCTGCCCGGCAAGGCCGACAGCACCCTCCTGGTGATCCGCGAGCGCCTCGTCGGCGACGGGCTGCGCGAGACGATCACCATCGAGAACCTCGGGCGCGAGGCCACCTCCTGCTCGGTCACGCTCCTCATCGACGCCGACTTCGCCGACCTGTTCGCCGTCAAGGAGGGCCGCGCCTCCACCGGCGGCGCCGACGGGGCCGCGAACGGCTCGGAACTGTGGCTCACCGCCCACTCCGACATCGGCCGCCAGCTGCGCATCAGTGCCACGGCCGACCCCGACGCCACGCCGGGCGCGCTCAGCTGGGAGGTCGTGGTGGGCCCCCGGGAGCGCTGGAGCTCGGAGATCGTGGCCGAACCGGTCGTGGCCGGCCGCAAGCTCACGCCGGGCTTCGAGCGCGGCGAGCGCATCGACTCCAGCGCCGCGGCCCGCAAGATGCGGGCCTGGCGCCAGGGGAGCACCCCCATCGAGGTCGACGACCCGGCCTCGGCGGCGATCCTGTCCCAGACCGAGACCGACCTCGGCGCGCTCCAGATAGCCGACGAGCGCACCGGCACGCCGTTCGTGGCCGCCGGGGCGCCGTGGTTCATGACCCTGTTCGGCCGCGACAGCCTGCTGACGGCCTGGATGTCGCTGCCGCTCGACGCCAACCTCGCGATGGGCACGCTGGAGATCCTCGCCGCCACCCAAGGGCAGCGGATCAACCCCTGCACCGAGGAGGAGCCCGGACGGATCCTGCACGAGCTGCGGCTCGGCCCCGAGAGCAAGCACGCGCTCGGCGGCAACCACTACTACGGCAGCGTCGACGCCACGCCGCTGTTCGTGATGCTCCTGGTCGAGGCGTGGCGCTGGGGCGCCGACCCCGAGACGGTGCGCCGGCTCCTGCCCGCCGCCGACGCGGCCCTGGAGTGGATGGAGCAGTACGGCGACCGCGACGGCGACGGGTTCATCGAGTACCAGCGGGCCACCGACCAGGGCCTGGCCAACCAGGGCTGGAAGGACAGCTTCGACGCGATCAGCTTCGCCGACGGCAGCCCGGGGAACACGCCGATAGCGCTGTGCGAGGTCCAGGGCTACGCCTACGCGGCCTGGACGGCGCGGGCCGAACTGGCCGACGCCTTCGAGGACCCCGAGACCGCGCGCCACTGCCGCGCGCGGGCCGAGCAGCTGCGGGAGGCCTTCGCCGAGCGGTTCTGGCTGCCCGAGCACGGCTGGTACGCCCTGGCGCTGGACGGCGCCAAGCGGCCGGTCGACTCGCTCACCAGCAACACCGCGCACGCGCTGTGGACCGGCATCGCCGACGACGCACACGCCGAGGCGCTGATCGCGCACCTGTCGACCGACGACATGGACACCGGCTACGGGCTGCGGACCATGTCGAAGGCGATGACCTCGTACAACCCGATGAGCTACCACAACGGCTCGGTCTGGCCCCACGACACCGCGATCGCTACGGCCGGGCTGCTGCGCTACGCCCACCTGCCCGGCGCGGTCAAGCTCGCGCACCGGCTGATCAACGGCCTGCTCGACGCCGCCACCGCCTTCGGCGACCGGCTGCCCGAGCTGTTCTGCGGATTCGGGCGCAACCAGTTCGCCCCGCCGCTGCCGTACCCGTCCTCGTGCTCGCCGCAGGCCTGGGCCGCCGCGACGCCGCTGCTCCTGGTCCGCTCGACCCTGGGCCTGGAGCCGCACGTGCCCGGGCGCAGCCTGCGCCTGGCGCCGCACCTGCCCGAGCGGTGGGGGCGGCTCACCCTGTCCGAACTGCGGCTCGGCACGGCGAAGGTCCAGATCACCGCCGAAGGCGACCAGGCCGACGTGCGCGGCCTGCCCTCGGACTGGATTTTGGACGATGCCGGTCGCGACTAGGCGCCCTGTGCCGCGTCCACGCGGGCGAAGTAGGCGTCGACCATGGGCTTGCCGATGCCGCGCATCCACTCCTCGAAGGTGAGCAGGCCCGGGTGGATCTTCCGCAGTGCCGGGATGTCGACCTCGATCACGTGCTCGTTGATCGCCGTGAGCATCCTCGCCGATCCGGGATCGGCCTCGCGCACCTGCTCGATCGGGATGCCGACGTAGGGCACCTCGCGTCCGACGACCCGGCCGATCAGCTCGGCCTTGCCGCCCTGCGTCAGGTTGTCCCCGGCCAGCGTGTAGGACTCGCCGCGGTGCCGTTCGGGATCGGCGAAGGCCAACGCCGCGAACGCGGCGATGTCGGCCGCGGCGATGAGCGGCTCGTACGTGTCCTCCAGGAGCGCCGTGACCAGCCTGCCGTCCCGCAGCTCCCGGGGGGAGTCGAAATTGTTCTCCATGAACGCCGTGGGGCGCAGGACGGTCAGTGACAGTCCGCTCTCGCGCCAGCGCGTCTCGGCCGCCGCCTTGTACTGGAGCATGGGCATCTCCGCGGCGAGCGGGGTGTCGGTGCCCACACCCGAGGAGTGCACGACGTGCCGGACGCCGGCGGCCGCGGCGGCTGCGGCGAGCTTGGCGGTGGTGCGGGCCTCGTGGTCGGGGTCGTGGCTGTACGGGCCGCCCTCGTAGCCGCCCGCATGGACGCCGAAGACGCCCCAGGCCCCTTCGACGGCCTTGTCGAGCGAGTCGCGGTCGTCGAGGTCGCCGCCGACGACCTCGGCGCCGGCCTCGCTCAGCTGCAGTGCGCGCTTCCCCTCGGGATCGCGGGTGAGCGCTCGGACCTTCCACCCCTCGGCCAGGAGTCGCGCGGCGACGGCGCCTCCCTGGCGGCCGGTGGCGCCGGTGACGAGGATGGTTCGATCGGTGGAGTGCATGGGGGATTCCTTCCAGGATAGAATCGGGTTTTGCGACCCGGATAATTAAACGGAACACTACACCCGCTTAATTGTCGAACCCAAGGAGGTGGAAAAGTGCCGTCGGTCACTCAACGCGGTGAGCGCATCGATGCCCAGCGCAACCGGCAGAACGTCCTGGACACGGCCGACCGGCTGGTGGCCGAGCGCGGGACCGCGGTGACGCTGGGGGAGATCGCCGCCGCCGCGGGCCTCGGGGCCGGGACGGTCTACCGGCACTTCCCGACCAAGGACGCGCTCATGGCGACGGTCCTGGATCGGAGGCTGGTCGACCTGGGCGAGCGCGCCTGGGCCGCGGGACGCCGCGCCGAGCCCGGCGAGGCCTTCTTCGACTTCCTCCGCTACGCCGCCGACCAGGCATTGGAGAACCGCGCGCTGTGCGAGGCGCTGGCGGGCAGGGGGGAGTGGACCGAGCCGTCGAAGCTGGAGGGGAAGTGCGTGATCGACGCACCGTTCGCCGAGCTGCTCGCCCGCGCCCAGCGGGCCGGCGCCGTCCGCGCCGACGTGACGCACAGGGACGTCATGGCGCTGCTGCCCGGTTTCGTGGCGATGGCGACGGCGCTCGGCTCTTCTGAGCGGGCCCACCGCCTGGCCGACATGCTGTGGGAAGGCCTGCGCCCGACGATGGAACGAAACACCGAAATCAGTAACGAAACTTGGCCGGCTGCCGAGAAACGTAACGAAAACTGGACCGTTTCCGGCGACGAAACCGAGCGGCGCTGCCGGCAGTGCGGCGATCCGATCGAGGCCGCCGGCGCCGGCCGCCCGCCCAAATACTGCTCGGCGGCCTGTCGCCAGAAGGCATTCCGGGAGAAGCGCAAGACCGCGGCCCCCACGGCGGCGCCCGCCAAGGCGTGAGGGCCGCGGCCGGTTCGCGATCCGCTAGACGGACAGCGAGTAGTCGTCGACGGTGAAGTCGAAGCCGCCCGCGGCCGAGGTGATCTCCCAGCCCAGCTGGATCTGGTCGATCCGCACCTCAGGCATGTAGCCCTGCTCCACCAGCCACTGCGCGATCGGCGTGAGCTCGATCGTCGCCGCCGAGGTGTGGTCGTGGATGAGGAAGCTGTAGACGTCGTTGGCCCCGTTCGAACCCTGGTAGTAGTCCCAGGAGTGCCCGCCGACGTCGACCGTCGTGATCTGCGAGCCGATCGGGCCGACCGGCCCCGACCAGTTCACCCACAGCATGATCTCGTGCGCGTGGCCGTCGCCCCAGATGTCGTAGGCGGTGTTGTACGCCAGCCCGTCGGCCCCTCCCGGCACCGTCAGCTGGAACGAGCTCTGGACGTCGCCCATCTCCCAGACGTTGCGCCCGAGCGTGTAGGACACGTTCGGGTAGGACTTGATCCCGCCGGTGTTCGGGTGGTCGGCGTTCACGCCCCAGTTCGCGTGGGAGTTGGCCCAGATCCGCTGGTGTCCCCAGCCCTGGCCCCACAGGTTGTTGTAGAGCGTGAAGTCGCCGTCCTGCCACTGGCCCCACTGCTCCTCGGACTCCCAGACCTGGGCCGTCCCCGCCTCGGAGCCGTCGCCGGTGCGCGCCCATGCCGGGAGGGCGCCGACCGCCGCCGCGCCGGCCACCGTGGCCGCCGCGCCGGCGGTGAAGAGCGATCTGCGTCGCATGTCGTCCTGCCTTCCTGTCGGGGCGGCGGTGCCGCGGCGCTCGCCGCGCCGGCTCCGCCGCCGTCCTCGTCGCGGCCCGCGGGCCGCCTGTCGACCTGGCGTCCAACAAAAGTGACAAATCGGACGCCTAGTTGCGCGATCCATCATATATCCCGATAGTTAAGATCATCAATACCCTTGTCCGTCCCGCCTGACGGTCCCCGCAACTGTCGGCGTCGCCACGCCCGGCCGGGCACGTAGAATTCCGATCCGTGAAGACCTTCGAGCAGCTCTACGCCGAACTCGCCGAGAAAGCACTCACCCGACCCGAGGGATCGGCGACCGTCGCCGCCCTCGACGCGGGCGTCCATGCCATCGGCAAGAAGATCGTGGAAGAAGCCGCCGAGGTCTGGATGGCCGCCGAGTACGAGTCGGACGACGCCGCCGCAGAGGAGATCTCCCAGCTGCTCTACCACTTGCAGGTCATGATGATCGCCCGCGGCGTCAGCCTCGACGACGTCTACGAGCACCTCTAAGCAGTCCGTCTCCGAAAGGCCCATCACATGCTCCGCATAGCCGTGCCCAACAAGGGCTCGCTGTCCCAAGGCGCCATCGACATGCTCACCGAGGCGGGCTACCGCCAGCGCCGGTCCAGCCGCGACCTCCAGGTCCTCGACGCCGACAACGAGGTCGAGTTCTTCTACCTGCGCCCCGGCGACATCGCCACCTACGTCGCCTCCGGCGACCTCGACCTCGGCATCACCGGCCGCGACCTCTCCGTCGACTCCGGCGCCGAGGTCGAGGAGGTCCTCGCCCTCGGCTTCGGCCGCTCCACGTTCCGCTACGCCGCCCGCTCCGGCGCCGTCGACTCGGTCGCCGGGCTCGACGGCCGCCGCATCGCCACCTCCTACCCGGGCGTGGTGCGCCGCGACCTCGAAGCGCACGGCGTCGAGGCCGAGATCATCAAGCTCGCCGGCGCGGTCGAGAACGCCATCGCCCTCGGCGTGGCCGACGCGATCGCCGACGTCGTCGAGACCGGCACCACCCTCAAGCAGGCGGGACTGGCCGTCTTCGGCGAACCGATCATGCGCTCCGAGGCCATCCTGGTCCGCAAGAGCGGCAACGGCGACGCCGCCGCGGTCGACCAGCTGCTGCGCCGCCTGCGCGGCGTGCTGGTGGCCCGCTCCTACGTCATGCTCGCCTACGACGTGCGCGCCGAGATCCTGGAGCAGGCCGTCGAGCTCACCCCCGGCATCGAGTCGCCGACGGTCTCGCCGCTGCATCGGGAAGGCTGGGTGGCCGTCCAGTCGATGACCGAGCGAAGCGACCTGCACCGCGTGATGGACGCGCTCTACGAACTCGGCGCCCGCGGCATCCTGGCCTCCAACATCGACGCCTGCCGCCTCTGAGGAGCCGCCCCCGCGGGCGCCCCACGCGCCACCGCCGCAAGCGCATGCGGCCGGTGAGGAGACTCACACCACGTTCCCGGCACATTCGAGGCGCGCGTTCACTCTCTGATCGGTGACAGGTCGAACGACACACTCACCACAGAGAGGCCGACGCGCATGCGACTCGTCATCTTCGGAGCGAACGGCGGCACCGGCCGCCACCTCACCCGGCAGGCGCTGGACGCGGGGCACCGCGTGCGGGCGGTGACGCGCCGCCCCCGGGCGTTCCCGATCACCCACCGGCGACTCGACGTCCTCGCCGGCGACGTCTACGACGCCGACGCGGTCGCCGCGGCCGTGGACGGCGCCGACGCGGTGCTCTCCACGCTCGGGGTCGCCTTCAGCCGCAAGCCGATCACCACCTACAGCACCGGCGTCGCCAACATCATCGCCGGGATGCGGACCCACGGCGTGGCCCGCATCGTCGCGGTCTCCTCCAGCGCCGTGGAGCCGCACCTCCACGCCGACGGCGGCTTCCTGCTCAACCGCGTCATCCAGCCGCTGGTGACCGGGACGATCGGGAAGACGACCTACACCGACATGCGGGAGATGGAGGAGCGCCTCGCGGCGAGCGGGCTCGAATGGACCGTCCTGCGCCCCTCCAGACTGTTCGACACCGACGCGGTGAGCGACTACGCCTTGCGGGAGCGCTACGCGGACGGCGTCTACACCAGCCGCAACGACCTGGCCGCATGCCTGCTCGCCCAGGCGACCGACCCGGCGTGGGTCCGCAACCGGGTCGCCGTCTGGACCACCGAGGGCATTCCCACCATGTGGCAGGTGCTCAGGGCCGAGCCGGCTTGAACGCGGTCGTTCAGCTCAGCCGCGGCTGCTCGGCCGCCGCGGCGGCGTCGGCCCGCCGGCGCAGCTCGGCGGCCATCGCCACGGCCTCGGCCGCGTCCCGGTGGAGCGCCACCGGGTCGTGGGAGACGCTCCCGGCGATCCTGGCGCGGACCGTCGCCAGGCGCTGCGCGCGCTGGAGCGGCCCCTGCGTGACCTCGACCTGCTGGATGCGCGCGTACGGCACGGCCACGGTGACGGTCTTGACCAGCCCGTAGCGGACCGCGAAGACGTCCTCGCCGAGCCCGGCGCCGCGCAGGCGCCACGTCAGCGGCGTGCGCCACCGCGCCCGCCGCGGCGGCCTGGTGAGCGTCGCGGTCACCGCCGGCCAGGTGATCCCCGGCAGAGCGGTGCCCGCGACGAGCTCGGCCTCGGCGACGGTGCCGACCGGCAGCAGCGCGCTGCCGTGCACGATGCCCTCCGCGCCCTGCTGGGCGATCGAGGCGGTCGAGACCTGGACGCGCCGCCAGTCCTTGAGCCGCCACATCACCGGCGTCTGGACGCTGACGGCGGTGACCCGCCCGAGCGGGACGGTGTTGCTGTTCTTCTCGGTCAGGCCGCGCTCGACGCGCAGCCGCCCGTCGACGCGGGAGAGCGTGAAGCCCCAGTTGCGCAGGATCCCCGAACCGGTCTGGAGCGCCGCGGTCAGCAGGCCGAACAGGAACGGCACGCCCGCGGCCTGCCACACCTCGGACTCGACCCCGTAGGCGTTGAGCACCGTGTTCAGGACCGCACCGAGACCGACGAGCAGGGCCACGGCGATGAGCGTCGGCGGCAGTGACTCCAGGACCGTCCCGGCGGCCAGGCGTGCCGCGCCGACGCGCGCGATCGGCGTCCCCTCCGCGGTCTCCGGCGCCGCCTCGGCCGCCGCTTCGGCGACCGGAGCGCCGCCCCGCCCCGACAGCGCCAAGAGCTGTTCACGCAGCTCCCGGGCCTCGCCGAGCTTGAGATAGGACAGCGGCGCTTCTGTCTCGGAGGCCCCGGCGACCTCGATGCGCAGCTGCGCGAGGCCGAAGATCCTGGCGCGGAGCGGCTGGGCGACCTCAATGCCCTGGAGCCGCTCCAACGGCAGGGTGCGGCTCTTGCGGATGAGGACGCCCTCGCTGATCTGGAGTTCGCCGCCGACGACGCGGTAGCCGGTGAACAGCCACGACAGCAGCCCGCTGACCGCCCCGAAGGTCCCGGCGAGAATCGCGATGACGACGCCGACGCGAATGTTCTCCTGCACGTACATCTGCCACGACGAGGCCAGGACGACGGCGATGAGCAGCCGGAAGCTCTCGAGCAGCGGCGTGAGCGGATGCAGGCGGCGCCCCGGGATCTCCACCGGCGCCACCGAGGCCATGCCCGGCCCGATCGGCACCGGCGCGATCGAGGGCGCCGGCCACTCCTCGGGCGGCGCCTCGCCGGTCTCGTCCCGGCCCGGCGGCCGAGCCCCGCCGCTCACAGGCCCTCCCGCACTTCGGCGGCGCGCGCCGACAGCCGGTCGCGCAGCCCCTCGGCGACCTGCGGGTCGAGCCCGGGGATCTCGGTGACCGCGCCGAGCGCGGCGGTGCGGATCTGCACGGTCGTCAGGCTGAACACCCGCTCGATCGGGCCGGCCTTGAGGTCGACCAGCTGGATCCGGCCGTAGGGGACGATGCTGAGCTCGCGGAACAGCAGCCCGTGCTTGACCAGCAGGTCCTTCTCCCGCTCGGCGAAGCCCCAGGCGCGGACGGCGCGGACGATGATCCACGAGCGCAGCGCCGCGAAGGCCGCGGCGGCCCCGAACGCGTAGAGGAGACCGACCGGCCCCAGCCAGAGCGCCAGCGGCACGGACAGGACCACCGCCAGGAGCAGGATCCGGACGCCCATGCCCAGGAGCCGGACCGTGCGCAGCTCGCCGGCCATCGGCTGCCAGTCCAGATCGGTCGGCCAGTGGTCGAACGGGAGGCTGGGCCCCCGGGGATCGCGTCGGCTCATGGCTCAATCATCCAGCTTCACCGTCTCGCACGGGAACCCGCGTGAGGTGAGGAAGCTCCGGAGGGCCTCCAGGTGCTCGTCGCAGGCGGCCCACCGCTTGACGCGCTCGGGGCCGTGCAGGCGGGGGTTGCGCCACTTGAGCATCCACGCGGCGGTGTGTCGGCAGCCCCGCGAGGAGCAGACTGGCGTCTCGGCGTTCTCGGTCACGCCCCCGATTCTGCGGCAAGCGGATGCTAGCCGTGCCGGGGCCACACCGCCGTGTCGATGAACGTCTCGACGGCCTCCACGATGTCGGCCAGCACGTGCACCGAGTCGACCAGCGGCCGTCCGCGCACGAACATGCCGGTGTCGGCGCCGGGGATCTCGCAGACCTCGCCGGGCAGCTCGCGCGCGAGCGAGCGGTTCCACGACGGGTCGTCGGTGCCGCCGACCATGAGGTAGGGGGCGGTGGCCCGGCGCAGCGCCTGGAGGACCGAGTAGTGCTGGAGCATCGGGGTGAACCAGATCGCCGGGAGCCCGTGGTGGGCGGCCAGGACGGCGGCGGCCGTGCCCAGCGACTTGCCGACCAGCAGCACGGGATCGGCGTTCGCTCCGGTTCGGTCGGGCGGGCCGTCGTCGTGGACGCGGTCGAGGACGGCCTCGACCTGGTCGCACACGCCGTCGACCATGGTCCGCTCGTCGGAGGCGAGCCGGTCGGCGCCCTTCCACTCCACCGGGTAGGTGTGGGCGCCGCGCGATTGGAGGGCGACGTGGGCGAACATCAGCAGCGGCCCTTGCACTCCGTAGTTGCGTCCGGGAAGGAGGAGGGCCTGTCGACGACGAGGCATGAAGAGAATTCTAGTTCCGTGCGGCGAGGGAGGCGGGTGCCGACTGCTGTGGCGAGGGTACGGAGAGACTGGGGGAGCCGCACGGCCACGGGGGAAGCCGTGCGGCTTGCTCACAGCATAGCGCTCCGACATATTGCAGCAACGGATTGAATCGGCGCGGCGCGTCACTCTTGAGGGCAAAACACGTTTCCATCTGCGACGGTCCGGACAAGTGTTCCTCACGACCCTCCGCGAACCTGAAGCGGCCCAAGGACACCACCGGTTAGTGTCGGATAGCCGACTCAAAGCGGACCGGCGTGTCGCTCGAGGACGCCCCGCGCCGGGTCGCGCGGCGATCCTCCGCCACGCTCACGGTCCTCGTACGGGCGAATTAGTATCGACAGCACCAGTCCGAAGCAGCAGGGAGCAGCAGTCCATGGGATCACCCGAGGCCGACCGTTCGACTGACCGTCCGACGCCGGCGGAGAACGCCGCCTTGCTCGAGAAGGCGCTGTTCGAGATCAAGAAGGTGATCGTCGGGCAGGACGGCCTGGTCGAGCGGATGTTCGCCGCGCTCCTCGCCCGAGGCCACTGCCTCATCGAAGGCGTCCCCGGCGTGGCCAAGACCCTCGCCGTCGAGACCATGGCCAAGGTCGTCGGCGCCGAGTTCCAGCGCATCCAGTTCACCCCCGACCTGGTGCCCGCCGACATCATCGGCACCCGCATCTACCGCCAGTCCTCGGAGACCTTCGACGTCGAGCTCGGCCCGGTCTACACCAACTTCGTGCTCGCCGACGAGATCAACCGCGCCCCCGCCAAGGTCCAGTCCGCGATGCTCGAGGTCATGGCCGAGCAGCACATCTCCATCGGCGGCGAGACCCATCGGCTCCCCAAACCGTTCCTGGTCATGGCCACCCAGAACCCGATCGAGCAGGAGGGCGTCTACCCGCTGCCCGAGGCGCAGCGCGACCGCTTCCTGTTCAAGATCAACGTCGGCTACCCCACCGACGCCGAAGAGCGCGAGATCGTCTTCCGCATGGGCGTCGACACCCCCGTGCCCGACCGGGTCCTCGACGCCGACGACATCCTCCGCCTCCAGCAGGCCGCCGACGGCGTGTTCATCCACAACGCCCTGGTCGACTACGCGGTGCGGATCGTCATGGCCACCCGCGCCCCCGCCGCCGCCGGACTCGGCGGCCTGGCCCAGCACATCCAATACGGCGCCAGCCCCCGCGCCTCGCTCGGCCTCATCCGCGCCACCCGCGCCATCGCACTGCTGCGCGGCCGCGACTACGCGCTGCCCCAGGACCTCGACGACATCGCGCCCGAAGTCCTGCGCCACCGCCTCGTGCTGTCCTACGACGCCATGGCCGACGGCATCGCCGCCGACCAGATCGTCGGCCAGCTCCTCGCCGCGGTCCCCGCGCCCACCGTCACACCGCGCCAGGACGCGGCCCCGCGCGCCACGCCGAGCCCGCAGCGGCCAGGGGCCTGGTAGTGAACGCCGCGGACCTGCGCACCCTCGACCGGCTCCAGCTGCTCATCACCCGCCGCCTGGACGGGCTGCTCCACGGCGACTACCTCGGCCTGCTGCCCGGTCCCGGCTCCGAACCCGGCGAGGCGCGCGAGTACCGGCCCGGCGACGACGTGCGCCACATGGACTGGCCGGTCACCGCCCGCACCACCCTCCCGCACGTCCGCACGACCGTCGCCGACCGCGAACTCGAGGCCTGGCTCGCCGTCGACCTCTCGCCCAGTCTCGACTTCGGCACCGTGGGCATGCTCAAACGCGAGCTCGCGGTCAACGCCGTCGCCGCCTTCTCCTACCTCGCCGGCAGGGGCGGCAACCGCGTCGGCGCCGTCGTCACCGAAGGCGGCCCGGCCGAGCCAACTTACGGCTCCGCAGGCGTCGCCGTGAGGACGATCCCGCCGCGCCCCGGCCGCGCCGGCTCGCGCTCGCTGCTGCGCGCGGTCACCGAGCTCCCCAGAGGCACCGGCCCCGGCAACCTGCCCGAACTGCTCGACACCACCCGCCGCCACACCCGGCGGCGCGGCATGGCCGTGGTCGTCTCAGACTTCATCGACGAAGGCGACTGGCCCCGCGAGCTGCGCCGCCTCAGCGTCCGCCAGCAGGTGCTGTGCGTCGAGATCGTCGACCCCGCCGAGCTGAAGCTCCCCGACGTCGGCGTCCTCGACCTCATCGACCCCGAGACCGGCGACCACGTCGAGGTCCAGACCGGCAACGCCCGCTTCCGCGCCCGATACGAGGCCGCCGCCGCCGAGCAGCGCGAGCGCATCGCCGCCGGCATCCGCGGCGCCGGCGCCTCGCACCTGCGCCTGTCCACCGGCGCCGACTGGCTGCGCGACATCGCCGCGTTCGTCGCCGAGCGCCGCCACCTCGCCGCCTACCGCTAGACATCAGAAGGAGACCCGTTGATCCGCCTGCTCGAACCGGCATGGCTCTTGGCGCTGATCCCGGTGGCCGCGCTCGCCGGCGTCTACGTCTGGGCGCAGTACGCGCGCCAGCGGACCGCCGTGCGATTCGCCAACACCGCGCTGCTGGCCAAACTCGTCCCCAGGATCCCCGGCTGGCGGCGCCACCTGCCCGCCGGGCTCATGGTCATCGCGCTGGCCGTCCTGGTCGGCGGCATGACCCGGCCGGCCGTGGACGTCGAGGAACCCCAGGAGCGGGCGACGATCATCCTCGGCATCGACGTCTCACTGTCCATGATGGCCACCGACGTGTCGCCCAACCGCTTCGACGCGGCCAAGACCGCCGCCGTCGACTTCGTCGAGGACCTGCCCGAGCAGTACAACGTCGGCCTGGTCTCCTTCGCCGGCTACGCCTCGATCGTGGTGCCGCCCACCAAGGACCGCGCCCAGCTCACCACCGCGATCCGAGGGCTGTCGATGGCCGAGGCCACCGCCACCGGCGACGCCGTCTTCGCCTCGCTCCAGGCCGTCCAGCAGGTCCCCAACGACGGCTCGGACGAGCTCGCGCCCGCCCACGTCCTGCTGCTGTCCGACGGCTACCGCACCGCCGGTCGCAGCATCGGCGAGGCCGCCGAGGCCGCAGCCGCGGCCGAAGTGCCCGTCTCCACGGTCGCCTTCGGCACCGACGAGGGCGTCATCGAGCTCGAAGAGCAGATCGTGCCCGTCCCGGTCGACCGCGAGGCCCTCTCCGGCCTCGCCGAGGAGACCGGCGGCGGCTACTACGAGGCCGCCTCCATCGAGGAGCTGCGCGCCGTCTACGAGGACATGGGCTCCTCGCTCGGCTACCGCACCATCGCCGAGGAGATCGGGCAGTGGTTCATCGGCATCGCGCTCGTCCTGCTGTTCACCGCCGCCGGACTCAGTCTCGCCTGGACCTCGCGCCTGCCGTGACCGGCCCGGTCCGGCCGAGGCGGGCACCGGCCGGACTGTGCCAACCGACACACGGTGCGTGAAGGCCGTGTCGCCGCCGATCGGCGCCGTCGCTACGATCGTCCGTGGCTTCATACAAAGAACATGAGGGAGTTCGAACAATGGCGCGCACCGTCCTCGTCACCGGCGGCAATCGCGGGATCGGTCTCGCTATCGCCCGGGCATTCGCCGAGCGCGGCGACAACGTCGCCGTCACCCACCGCGGCTCCGGCGCCCCCGACGGCCTCTTCGGCGTCCAGTGCGACATCACCGACGCCGACTCGGTCGACGCCGCCTTCACCGCGATCGAGAACGAGTTCGGCCCCGTCGAGATCCTCGTCGCCAACGCCGGCATCACCGACGACACCCTCATCCTGCGCATGAGCGAGGACCAGTTCGACCGCGTCGTCGACACCAACCTCGCCGGCGCCTGGCGCGTCGCCAAACGGGCCTCCGGCAAGATGCTCCGCGCCAAGTTCGGCCGCATGATCTTCATCTCCTCGGTCACCGGCCTCTACGGCAACGCCGGCCAGACCAACTACGCCGCCTCCAAGGCCGGCCTGGTCGGCCTCGCCCGGTCCATCACCCGCGAACTCGGCAGCCGCGGCATCACCGCGAACGTCGTAGCCCCCGGCTTCGTCGAGACCGACATGACCGAGAAACTCCCGGAAGCCCAGCGCAAGGCCTATCTCGACGCGATCCCCGCCAAGCGCTTCGCCGCGACCGAGGAGGTCGCCGGGGCGGTCACCTGGCTCGCCGGAGACGAGGCCGGCTACGTCAACGGCGCGGTCATCCCCGTCGACGGCGGCCTGGGCATGGGCCACTAGGCCCCGGGCCCCTCGCGCCTTGACGCCTCGCCCCACACTCGAACAAGTGCAATAGTTTTTGACGGAGGAACTTGATGTCTGGAATCTTGGACGGCAAACGACTGCTCATCACCGGTGTCATCACCGAGCAGTCCCTCGGGTTCGGGGCGGCCAAGTACGCCCAAGAGCAGGGGGCCGAAGTCGTCCTCACCGGCTTCGGACGCATGTCCCTGGTCGAGCGGATCGCCGGCAAGCTGCCGAAGCCCGCGCCCGTCATCGAACTCGACGTGACCGACACCGAGCAGCTCGACGCCCTCGCCGGAAAGGTCCGCGAGCACGTCGACGGCATCGACGGCGTCCTCCACTCCATCGCCTACGCGCCGCCCTCGGCGCTCGGCGGGAACTTCCTGAACACCCCGTGGGAGGACGTCGCCCAGGCCGTCCAGGTCTCGACCTTCTCCTACAAGTCCCTGGCCGTCGCCTGCCTGCCGCTGATGGGGAGCGGAGGCTCCATCGTCGGCCTGACCTTCGACGCGACCCAGGCCTGGCCCGTCTACGACTGGATGGGCGTCGCCAAGGCCGGCCTGGAGTCCGCCAACCGCTACCTCGCCCGCGACCTCGGACCCAAGGGCATCCGCGTCAACCTCGTCTCGGCCGGCCCGCAGCGCACCATGGCCGCCAAGTCCATCCCCGGCTTCGAAGCCTTCGAAGAGGCCTGGACCAAGCGCGCCCCGCTCGGCTGGTCGCTGACCGACTCCGAGCCGGTCGCCAAGGCCTGCGCGGTGCTCCTGTCCGACCTGTTCCCCGCGACCTCGGGCGAGATCGTCCACGTCGACGGCGGCTTCCACGCCGTCGGAGTCGAACGCACCGAGAACTGACGGGCCGATCCATGCCTGAATACGACGCAGTCATCCTGGTCTCCTTCGGCGGACCCGAAGGACCGGCCGACGTCCTGCCGTTCCTGCGCAACGTCACGCGCGGGCGCGGCATCCCGGAAGAGCGCCTCGAAGAGGTCGCCGAGCACTACCACCACTTCGGCGGCGTCTCGCCGATCAACCAGTGGTGCCGCGAGGTCATCGACGCCCTGCGCGCCGAGTTCCGCTCCAGCGGCATCGACCTGCCGATCTACTGGGGCAACCGCAACTGGCCGCCGATGCTGGTCGACGCCGTCACCCAGATGACCGCCGACGGGGTGCGCCGCGCGCTGGCCGTGTGCACCAGCGCCTACGGCTCGTACTCCTCGTGCCGCCAGTACGTCGAGGACATCAACGCCGCCCGCGCCGCCGTCGGCGAGTCGGCCCCGGTCATCGACAAGGTCCGCCACTTCTTCGACCACCCCGGTTTCATCGGCGGCTTCGCGGGGCAGCTGCGCGGCAGCCTCGACCAGATCGCCGACCAGTCCCGCACCCGCGTGGTCTTCACCGCCCACTCGATCCCGGCGGCCATGGAGGACTGCTCCGGGCCCGTCGGCGCCCGCTACTCCGACCAGGTCTCCGAGGCCGCCGCGCTCGTCGCCGAGCACGCCGGATGGACCGGCCCGTTCGACGTGGTGTGGCAGTCCCGCTCGGGCCCGCCCGCGATGCCGTGGCTCGAACCCGACATCAACGACCACCTCAAGGTCCTCGCCGCCGACGGCGTCGACACCGTCGTGGTCAGCCCCGTCGGCTTCCTCTCGGACCACATCGAGGTGCTGTGGGACCTCGACAACGAGGCCGCCGAGACCGCCGCCGGCCTGGGCCTGCGCTACCTGCGCGCCGGAACGCCCGAGATCGGCGCCGACCTCGTCGGCATGTTCCGCGACCTGGTCGCCGAGCGGGTCGCCGGGGCGCCCGTGCGGCGCCTCGGCAAGCTGCCGGTGTGGGACCCCATGGTCGAGGGCTGCTGCCCCGCCCGCCGCCCCCCGGCGCCCGAGAAGCACCGAGGACGTTAGCGGTGAGCCCGGGCGGCCGTTTTGTCCCGCCCGGGCGCCGACCGTCTTTTCCGGCTTACAACCGGGTCACTCGCGGATCGTGACTCGTGACATCCTTGTACTCGTGGAACCCGCATTCATCTGGATCATCGTCGCCGTGATCCTCGGCGTGGCCGAACTGTTCACCGGCACCCTCGTACTCGCCATGGTCGCCGGCGGCGCCGTCCTCGCCGCCATCGGCGCCGGGCTCGGCGCGCCCCTGTGGGTCCAGGCGATCCTCTTCGCCGCAGGCTCGGCCGCCTCGATCTGGGGCCTGCGCCCCTTCCTCAAGCAGGCCCTCGACTCCGGAAACGACGACCAGACGATGGGCACCAAGGCCATCCAGGGCAAAGAGGCCCTCGTCCTCGAGCAGGTCGACGCCAGCGGCGGCCTGGTCGAGATCTCCGGCGACAACTGGACCGCCTACCCCCTGGAGCCCGACCAGGTGCTGGAACCCGGCGACCGAGTGACAGTGGTAGAAATCAAGGGAGCCACCGTCATCGTCTGGCGACAGACGTAACAGGAAACCCGTCAACATACCGGCGAACTCTGGAGGCAGAACTCAACCATGGACCCGCTCGGCATACTCCTGCTCGTTGTGGTGGTATTCATGGTCATCGTGCTCGCACGATCGATCAGGATCGTCCCTCAGCAGTGGAACTACATCATCGAGCGCCTCGGCCGCTACCGCCGCACGCTCGAACCCGGCCCGCGACTGCTCGTGCCCTTCGTCGACTCCGTCCGCGCCAAGGTCGACCTGCGCGAACGCGTCGTCAACTTCCCCCCGCAGCCGGTCATCACCGCCGACAACCTCGGCGTCCAGATCGACACGGTGCTGTACTACATCATCACCCAGCCCACCGCCGCGGTCTACAACATCGACGACTACCTCGCCGGCGTCGAGCAGCTGACGACCACCACGCTGCGCAACGTCGTCGGCGCGATGGACCTGGAGCGGACCCTCACCAGCCGCGAGGAGATCAACTCCCGCCTGGCCACCGAGCTCGACAAGGCCACCGACAAGTGGGGCCTCAAGGTCACCCGCGTCGAGCTGCGCTCGATCGAGCCGCCGATGAGCATCCGCGACGCCATGGAGAAGCAGATGCGGGCCGAGCGCGACCGGCGCGCCGCGATCCTCAACGCCGAGGGCACCAAGCGCTCGGCGATCCTCATGGCCGAAGGCGAGCAGCAGTCCGCCGTCCTCCGCGCCAAGGGCGAGCGCGACGCCGAGGTGCTCCGCGCCGACGGCCAGGCCAAGGCCATCCAGACCGTCTTCGCGGCCATCCACAACGCCAAGCCCACCGAGAAGCTCTTGGCCTACCAGTACCTCCAGACCCTCCCGCAGATCGCCGCCGGCGACGCCAACAAGGTATGGGTCATCCCCGCCGAGCTCACCAAGAGCCTCGGCGCGCTCGGCAACGCCTTCGGAGGCAACATCGAGGTGCCCGAGGAGGAGGAGCACATCGAGGTCGACACCAGCGCCCTCGAACTCGACGAGTCCGCCGCCCAGGCGCTGGAGGCCGCCCAGCAGGCCGCCAGCGAGGTGAAGGACATCGGCGAAGGCAAGATGCGGGACAACGAGCTCCCGCCCCCGCCGAACCCCGCGTAGCGACGATCGAGGCGCCCCGGACCGGCCAGGTCCGGGGCGCCTCCGTTTCGAGCACCTCGGGCACAATCGGAGGGTGCCCGACCACGTGATCCCGATCGACGATCCAGAAGACGAGCGGCTCGGCGACTACCGAGCCCTGACCGACCTCGCCCTGCGCACCCGCTTCGAGCAGCCCCACGGGCTGTTCATCGCCGAAGGCAGACAGGTCGTCACCCGGGCCCTGCGGGCCGGCTACCGGATGCGCTCCATGCTCATCGACGCCAAACGCGCGGACCAGCTCGCCGGCCTGGCCGAGGGCGCGCCGTGCTACACCGCCGGGCCCGAGGTCCTGGAGTCGGTCACCGGCTTCCACGTCCACCGCGGCGCTTTGGCGTCCTTCCACCGCAAACCCCTGCCCGAGCCCGCTGCGATCCTGGAGCGCTCGCGCCGCCTGGTCGTCCTCGAAGGGATCAACAACCACACCAACATCGGCGCGATCTTCCGCGTCGTGGCCGGGCTCGGCTTCGACGGCGTCCTCCTCGCCCCCGGCTGCGCCGACCCGCTGTACCGGCGCAGCGTGCGCGTGAGCATGGGGGAGGTCTTCGCGATCCCCTACACCTACCTCGACCCGTGGCCCGAAGGACTCAAGGAGATCAGGCAGGCGGGGTTCACCCTCATCGGTCTCAGCCCCTCGGCGGGCGCGATCGACCTCCGCAGCGTGAGCGAGGCCGATCGGCGCCGCCCGGCCCTGATGTTCGGCGCCGAAGGGCCCGGCCTGACGGCCGCGGCGCTGGAGGCGTGCGACCGGACCGTCGTCATCCCGATGCACGCGGGCGTGGACTCGCTCAACGTGGCCGCCGCGACCTCGGTGGCCTGCTGGGAACTGTCGCAGCCCGAACCTAGAGCCCGACCGTCGTGAACTCGGACTCGCAGGGCGGGCCCCACGTGTAGTGGAAGCGGCGGGCGTCGAGCTCCAGGTGGACCGCCAGCGCGGTGTGCGTCCGCAGCTCCACCGGGTCGCTCTCGACCGGGTGGCGGCAGATCGCTATGGGGCCGCCGTCGTGGTCGCGCATTGCCGCGTGCAGCCGCTCGGCCGACACCGGCGCGGCCTCCTTCTCCAGCAGCGTCTCCATGCGCTCGCAGCGGTGGTACGTGGAGACCCGTCCGGTCTCGAGCCAGCTCTGGTACACCCCGAGCGCCTCGGGGGAGCGGAAGTGGTTGGCGTGCACCAGCGGCGCGGAGCCGCCCTGGTAGATCACCCGCGAGCCGAGCGGCGAGGTCTCGACCGTCGCGACCCCGCCGTCGACGCTCCCGACGAAGAAGTTCGCCGAACACGCCGGCCTTGGGGCGGCGGCGTACCCGACGGCCTGCTCCAGGCTCGTCGACTGCAATATCCGCCACGTCCTGAGGTGGAACGGCACGGAGTCGATCCTCCAGTCGTCGGCGCTCGCTCCCAGGCCGTTGACGCACAGGCCCAACCCGGCGCTGTTGAGGCCGATCTTCGCGCCCGCGACGCCGGCCTCGGTGAAGCCGAGCACTGTCGTCTCGCCGCTCTTCCATTGGAGGAGCGCGCCCTCGATGCCGGTGAACCAGTCCCAGTTCTGGCCGAGCTGGACCCCGCCGCCTTCGAACGCCTCCCGCCCGCCGAAAGAAGTGCATTCACTGCGAATGCTCTCGGCCGTGGGCTTGCCGAACTCGCTCCACGCGCTGTAGAGCAGCTCGTACCTGGCGTTGAGCAGCGCGATGTCGAGCAGCGCCTGGCCCGAGCCCTCCGCGATGCCGTCCATGATCGCCCGGTAGGCGGCGTCCTCCCTGGTGAACAGCCCGAGATACCGCTGCGAGCGCTCGGCGAGCTCGTCCTCCTTGAGCCCCGAGGTGAGCATCCGGGAACGGTAGACCTCGACGTTGCTCGCGATCTGGCCCTTCAGCTGCCGCCCGTGTTGCACGCCTTGGCGATAGGGGCTGCCCTGGAGATGGAGGAGGGGAAGTTCACTCATGGCAGTCATTGTGGCAGAAGCGACACTGTATGTCACTCGCCATTCAGCGTCCCATGAGCGCCTGTTCGACCTGCGAGTAGTGGACCGTCCACCACTTGACCAGCCCCGTCTGCCCCGGCAGCAGATGGTCGCACGCGGAATTGTGACGCACGTAATGCCACTCGATGACCCAGTTGTCCGTCAGCCGGTCCCACCACAGCTGATGGGTGGCGAGCCCGATCTCGGGCTCGCCCACGTCGAACACCGAGCGGTATCCGCCGGCGAAGGCCCGGATCCGGTCGCAGTCCAGGCCCCGCTCGTCACCGTACGTGAAATAGAACACGGCGGCCCGGGCCATCTCCCGGGCATAGGAGGCGACCGTCAACCGGTCCCAGTCCAGGATCGCCGAGACCGCGTCGTCCGGCCCGTGGAGCACGTTGTGCGGGTGCAGGTCTCCGTGCGTATAGCCCACATACTGCGGCGCCATGTCCGGGGGGCGCCGATCGCCCAGGCGCACCAGAAGACCTCGCTTCAGCCGGAGCGTCTGCTCGGCGGTGGCCTCGAAGCCGGTCTTGTCCCCGCGCCCGGCGGCCACCAGATCCAGCAGCCGGTCGACCTTCTGCAACGCGGCCTCGGTCGTCGGCGGCGTCTCGACCTTGGGCGGCCGATCGGCGGGAATGGCGGTGTGCAGCGTCCGATGCAGCCGCCCGATGACCGAGCCGAGCTCCCGGCACGAGTCCTTCGACATCGACAGGCCGGACCGGTGCCGGCCGCCGACCCACGGGAAGACCCCGAACTCCTCGCCTTCGAGCAGGATGGTCGACATCCCCGTCCGGCTCGGCGTCGGCAGCACCACCGGCACCCCGGAGGCCCCCAAGGTGTGCAGCACATGGAACTGGAATTGCAGCTCAGAGCCGGTGACATCCCGGAAGAGCTTCAGCAGGTACGACCCCGATGAAGCATCGACGCGCCAACTCCGGTTCATCAGACCGGTCTGGACCCGCTGCATGCGGTAGATCTGGCCGAGGTCCCAATGTGCCAGCGCCGCGTCAGGGAGTCGAGGCGCGGTCACGGTCATGGCACAAGCGTAACCGCCCCGCGCCCGGGCGGCCGACCGCGAACCCCCCTGTGACGACACCTCAGACGTCGTGTAAAGTTTCATCTCGCGCGCCGGGGAGGTCGAAACACCTCACTGGCAGGCAAAACAAACTCCATATACACTCTCTGTGTGCCCGCGCGAGTGGCGGAATGGCAGACGCGCTAGCTTGAGGTGCTAGTGTCCTATTAACGGACGTGGGGGTTCAAGTCCCCCCTCGCGCACAGACGAAGGCCCTGGTCACAGGGCCTTTTTTCGTACCGTTTGCAGACGGGCGCGGTCCCCGGGGGATACCGCCGGGGCCGCGAGCAGCCAAAAAGACCGCCATTGGGATCGCCTAGAGCCTGTCCTGCGAATGGTTGAGCCAGATCATGGCTGCGGCGATGACCAGGCTCGCGCGGTAGAGGGTCGCCCGCTTCGCCCAGCGGGTGGCCAGATCCCGTCAGGGCGCACCAGTCCGCAGCTTCCAACGAATCGCGTTGATCACCGTCCAGTGACCGCACCACTGCACGCCAGGGCCGCCGTTAGCGGGCAGCAGCGGCTCGATCTGCCGCCACGCGGACTCAGTCAACCCACCACGACCAAGCACAAGGCGATTGTGCCTCAGGCGAAATCATTCACCAGGGCAGGCCCTAGCGGCCTGAGCTGGGCATACCACCTCCACGACTGCCCGCCCGACTGTGAGGATTTCCCGATCGTCGCGAAAGTAGATCTCGGGTCACTGAGGCTGAATCCTTCACTTGCCGAGATGGGGCATGGCGGCGACTGGCGTCCCGCGCACGCGGGTCCCCCTGGTGCGGTGGGCGGTGGAGGGCCATACTCGTCGGCGAGGCACGACGAATCGACGGCGAGGCAGGGAACATGACACGGCAGCGGCCCCGGACTTACCAGTGGCACCTCGCCACAGACGGCACGGCGATCAAGACGTACCCGAAGGCACTGGATCACTCGAACCCGCAGCAGGAGGCGCCGAAAGGCCTGAAGTACCTCCGCTACGCCACCACGCGGCGCCTGGCGCTTGCGGACTTGTACGCCGTCGAGGACGCCCTCGACGAGTCTGCCGCGCGCTACGAACGCGTGGCGCGGGCGGTGGCCCTCACGGGCGTGCTCGGGCTGGCCGCAATGCTCGTCGGCTGGCTCGTCCTCCCCACGATCGGCCTCGATGGCAACTGGACGCCGATCCTGCGCGTCACCTCGATCCCGGTCCTGGTGGTCGGCGTCGCGGGCGTGATGTTCACGCCCCTGTCGATGCGCCGCAGCATCGACCGCATCCGCACCGAAGGGGGCCTCGACATCTCGGAGCCCAAGGTCCTCAAGGAGGACGAAGCGCTGGCCCTGCTCCACGCCCCAGGGACGGTCTCCGGCCCTGCCATCGAAGGCGGCAAGCTCTGACGAGAGCACTCACTCCTCCGGGGTCAGGGTGGGGTGCACGGTCGACGGCGTCGCAGGTTGTTGGGTCGGGTCGGGGAAACCCACCGGGAGCAATCCCGGCAGGGCGCCCCGACCCGACCCAACAACTTCGGCGAGGCCGCGCTCAAGGAGGTCGCCGCGCATGGATCCTGCTGGTCCAAGGGCGGGCCAGCCTCAACCGCGACCAAACGGGCCCAGACCACCCTTGAACGCTGGCACGCTGTCCACGACCTGCTCGACCAGGGTGTAGGGCTTCTCGACTGCGCCCGGCGCCTGCAACTGTCGCTGAACACCGTCAAGCGGTACGCCAGGGCGCCCACACCCGAACGACTGCGCTCGGCCCTGCAGTACCGGACCACTCTGGTCGACCCTTACCGCGACTACCCGCGCGCACGCCGAGAATCCGAGCCCGGAGTGCCGGTGGCGCAGCTGCTGCGCGAGATCACCGAGCTCGGCTACACAGGCACTTCGAACCTGCTCCACCGCTACATCAACCAAGGCCGCGTCGAAGCCGTCCGACGCCCGATCTCCGTACGCACCTTGGCCACCCTGATCCTCACCAATCCGGCGCACCGCAGTGACAAGCAGCGCGAACTGGTCGACGAGCTCACCGGCCGCTGTCCCCAGATGAAGGCCCTGACTGGACACGTCTACGACTTCGCGATGCTGTTGCGCCCCAAGAAATCCAATGCTGATCAACTCGAAGCGTGGATCGCCGCCGTCCGCGACGAGGACCTGCCCCACCTGCACTCGTTCACCCGCGGCCTCGAACAGGACCGGGCCGCCGTCACCACCGGCATCACCCTCCCGTTCCACAACGGCCGCACCGAGGGCGTCAACACCAAGACCAAGCAGATCATGCGCCAGATGTACGGGCGGGCAGGCTTCCGGCTCCTCCGCCACCGAATCCTGCTCGGATCCACTCACTGACCGCCACCCCCGAAAGTGCGACAGAGCCAAGGTTCCGACACTCTCTGCCACGGCCGAAGAGGTCCGGATCAGTCCTCGGCGGTGGTGTCGGCGTAGCAGGTGCCGGTCTGATTGGATGCGACGGTCGGGACGGCGCAGTGTTCGCCGCGCCATGCCTTCATGCCTTCGCGGAGTGCGATGGCGACAATGCCTTCGATGAGGCTGTATCCGGCGGTGACATAGGCGAGGCGGAGGCTGTGCTGGTCGAGTCTTGCGCGGCGGTCGGTGGTCGGCGCCGACATGACGCGACCTTCCCGGCCGCCCCGGGGTCGTAGACCGGGCACAGGGCCACGTCGTGATCGGTGGCGGCCAGGACGCCATATGGCGCTATAACCCGATATTGGAATGAAATGAGTCGGCGGGTCCGGGGCACGCCCCGGACCCGCCGTGATTTGCAGAGTGTTCGCTCACCTCCTGTTCAGGCGGCTTTGGTCAGTTGGGCGGCCTTGGCCGGTCGCATGACCACAGCGGCCAGAACGGCCGCTGCGAGGGCGATGACGGCCGCCGCGATGAAGGCGACGGAGAACCCGTCGGTCAACGCGGCCGGGTCACCGACCTGACCTGCGCCGTAGGAGACCGCCACGGCCGTCACCACGGCCAGGCCGAGCGCGGAGCCGATCTGGTAGCCGGTGTTGACGATGCCCGAGGCCAGACCACCCTCCTCAGGTTTGGCGCTGGAGATCGCCGTCTGGAGCGAGGGGACGAACGCCAGGGACATGCCCAGCGCCGCCAGCAGTGAGGCGGGGAGGACATCGGCCCAGAACGTGCCCTCGACTCGGATGAACGAGAGCCAGTACAGGCCGCCGGCCAGCAGGACCAGGCCGGTCACGATCATCGCCTTGGCGCCGAAGCGCGCCATGAGCCTGGGTGCGAGAGCCACCATTCCCACCATGATGAGCAGTGTCATCGGCACCAGCGCCGCCCCCGAGGGGAACGCTGAGAAGCCGAGCACCTGCTGCAGGTAGAGGTTGAGGAAGAACCACATCGGCACCCACGCCGCGCCCAGCAGCAGCTGCGCCAGGTTGGCCGCGCCGAGGCTCGGCGCGCGGAAGATCGACAGCGGCATCAGCGGCTGGCGTCGCTTGCCCTGCAATGCGACGAAGCCGACGAGCAGTGCCGTGGCGGCGAGCAGGACGCCCCAGGTGGCTGGATCGGCCCAACCGACATCTGGGGCCCGGACGATCGCGAACACCGCGCCGGCCAGCCCGAGGGTCGCCATGGCCGCGCCGAGGAGGTCGATCGAGCCACGCTGGGCCCGCCCGCCGGGCAGCAGCGCGGGGGCGGTGGCGAGTGCGAGGACGGCGACAGGGATGTTGATGTAGAACACCCATGGCCAGGAGGCGTATTCGGTGATCAGGCCGCCGAGGAACACGCCGGCGGTGCCGCCTGCGGGTGCTGCGGCCCCATAGAACGCGAATGCTTTGGTCAGCTCTTTGGGGTTGGCGCCGAACAGCATCATGAGCAGCGTCAGGGCCGAGGGGGCGATCAGCGCCGCACCGATGCCTTGGACGCCACGGCCGGTCAGTTCGACGGCGACGTTCGGGGCGAGGCCGGCGACGAGCGATCCGGCAGCCAGGATGACCCAGCCGAAGCTGAAGATGCGGCGCGCGCCGACCAGGTCGGACAGTCGTCCGCCGAGCAGCAGCAGGCCGCCGAAGACGACGACGTAGGCGTTGAACACCCACGACAGGTTCTCCTGGGTGAATCCGAGTGATGCTTGCATCTTCGGTAGAGCGACACCGATGATCGAGGTGTCCATGATGACCATGAACTGGGCCAAGGCGATGAGCGCGAGTGCGATCCAGCGCCGTGAGGCCGGTGGTGTCGTCGATTGCGACATGACACTCACTCCTTATACCGGTAGGGGGTATGCCATGGAGGCACTACTCCGCTGGGCTTCGGTCTCCTGAAGCCAGAAGACCGGCGGCTTGAAGGCCGCCGGTCAGTTATAGCATACCCGTAGGGGGTATATCAATAGTGTTGTGCCCGCTGCCCGAAGTGGCGTCGACGGCATCCCGGCCGACGTCCCAGAGCGCGTCAGCGGCGGTCAGATCGTCGACGAGCACGCTTACCTTCTCCTGGCCAGGCGCGATGTCGGCGCCCAGGGCGCCTGGCAATTCGGTTGGCTCGGCTTTGAGGCCAGCGATGCAGTGGCGGAATGCGACGAAGCTGTAGTCAACGGTGATCAAAACATCTCCTCCCCATGGGCTCGCCCGATGAGCCTGGTACCCCTGTCGGGTATGTCCTCGGGTGTCTGTCCAAAGCATGACCGCATGGCGCGTACGTGTCCACGAATTGGCGTGTCCAGTGCCCCCATGGCTGAAATCAGACACCGAGATGAAAGGAAGTCCATGATCGACATCACTGAAGACCAAGCGATGCAACGGGTCTACAGGCTCTTGTATTCCCAGAAAGGGTTGCGGCACGGCCCCATGCGCGACTACCTGCCGAAGAAGCTCAAACTGGGCGTGCGGGTCAAGGCCACGCCCATCGTGCCGGTCCGCATGCTCGTCTACGACTGGGAGGCGGCCATCGTCGACGCTCCACATGACGTGGTGCCGGCGGTTCGGCGGAACGTCGCGAGGAACGCGCTCGGCGTCGCGTGCCCCACGGCGCGCGACACGGGATACGGGCCGGCCTTCGGCGAGCAGTGCCAGGCCGGCTCGGAGCCGCACATGGGTGCGCCAGTGATCGAAACTCATGCCCGTGTCGCCGACGAACAGCCGGGTCGGGGTGCGGCGGCTTGCGCCGACGGATCGCGCGTGGGCGTCGAGGCTCCGTTGGTCCGCCGGATCGGCCAGGAGCACATCGGCCACGGAGCATGCGCGTTCGTCGACCGGACGCGGCACATCGATGGGCATGGTCGGCAACGGCTGCAGCAGGTCAAGCACGACCGCCTCAGTGCGCAGCCGCGCCGCGTCGGCGAGGTCATCACGGTTGAGGTGGCTGATCAAGTGGGACAGCAGTCCGTTGACGCCGACTGGCTTCAGCTCGATCAGTCCAGGCCGCATCGGTCCGGCTCGAGGTAGAGACTGCACAGCGCCGCGTCGCTGGTCGCGCCGGTGCGGTGGACGACTCCTGCGGGCAGGCACAATGCCCGGGCGGGACGGCGCCCACGACGGCCTCGACCATGGATCCACCCTATGTCCTCAATGCGACGCGAAATGGCCTCATATCGCATTGTGGTCAGCACGGTCGGCGCATAGCGTCGTCGCATGCCGATCATTCGCCCGCGCCGCCGCAGTAGCGATTCGTCCGGGTTTCCTCGGGGGACGCGCCTTCGAGGAGACCGAGGCCGCATGGGCCTCCGCCGAGACCGCAGTCCCGCCGACGAAGCGCTCGACCGGCTCCTGCGCGAGCAGTGGTACCTGATGGAACGGAACCGCAGTCTGCGGAACAACGTGGTCGGTGATCTAGATCCACAGTGGCTGCGGCAACGACATGACCCGATCCTGCAACGGGTCGAGCAGCTGATCGCCCGAGGCGGGGAAGATGGGGCGTTCCGCACCGACCTGCCCCTGTTGTAGATGGCCACCGCGCTGTACAGCCTGGTCCACGCCGCCGCCGACGAGGCCCGGACGTCCTGTCGTTCAGCCTGCGGCCCATGTACCGGCCACGACACAGGTCCGCGGCACGTCCTCGACGTGCCGCAGGCCCTGGTCGCTCGCTTATGCCGCGGCCGCGTACTTGGCCGGGTCGGCGTCGAACAGCGGGCCGCACGAGTCGCAGCACAGCCAGTACCTGGCGCCCGCGTAGTCGCGGAACAGACCCTGCGCCTCGGCGTCGGCCTTGACAACGGTGCTGCCGGGCATGACGGGGCACTCGGCGACCTCTTCGGCGCCCGCCCCGGCGAGCTGCTCCTCGGATGCTCCATGGCCGCGGCAGCGGCCGGATTCCTCGGTGTGCCGGTGTCCGTGGTGGTCGTGCGTTGTCATGAACGGTCTTCCTTTCAATCGGATCGATTACACGTAGTGGTCGGCGCGCGTTTCCGACAATGATGCGGAGCGCTCGAGTCCTGAGTGCGCTTTGGACTTGAAGGTCCGCAGGCGGAGGCTGTTGCCGACCACGAAGACGCTGGAGAACACCATGGCGGCTCCGGCGAGCATCGGGTTGAGCAGGCCGAGCGCGGCCAGCGGGATCGCGGCGGTGTTGTAGGCGAAGGCCCAGAACAGGTTCGTCTTGATCGTGCCCAGTGTCCGGCGCGACAGCCGGATCGCGTCGGCGGCGGCCCGCAGGTCACCGCGCACCAGCGTGATGTCGGCGGCCTCGATCGCCACGTCCGTGCCGGTGCCCATCGCCAGGCCGAGATCGGCCCTCGCCAGGGCCGCGGCGTCGTTGACGCCGTCGCCGACCATGGCCACCACCTTGCCCTCGGCCTGGAGCCGTTCGACGATGTCGGCCTTGTCCTTCGGCAGGACCTCGGCGATGACCCGGTCGATGCCGACCTCGGTCGCGATCTGCTCGGCCACGGTCTTGTTGTCGCCGGTCAGCAACACCGGGGTCAAGCCGAGCGCCTTGAACTGGCCGATCGCCTCGCGACTGGTGGGCTTGACGGTGTCGGCCACGACCAGGACGCCGCGCGCCTTGCCGTCCCAGCCGACTGCGACGGCGGTCTTGCCCTCGCGTTCGGCCTTCGCCTTCGCCTCGGCCAGATCCAGGCCCAGCTCTTGGGACCAGTCGGCGAGCAGCGACCCGCGGCCGACGACCACGAAGTGCCCGTCGACGACGCCTTGGACGCCTTTGCCTTCGACATTGGCGAAGTCCTCGGGCGTCGGCAGTTCGCCGACCTCTTCGGTGGCGCCCTTGGCGATCGCCTGGGCGATCGGATGCTCCGAAGCGTTCTCCAAGGCACCGGCCAGGCGCAGCAGCTCGGCGCGGTCAGCGCCCTCACCTGCTACGACCTCGGTCAGGGTCATCTTCCCGGTGGTGACAGTGCCGGTCTTGTCCAGCACGATCGTGTCGACCTTGCGGGTCGACTCCAGGATCTCGGGGCCCTTGATGAGGACGCCCAGCTGCGCGCCCCGACCGGTGCCGACCAGCAGCGCGGTCGGGGTGGCCAGGCCCAGGGCGCACGGGCAGGCGATGATGAGCACCGCGACGGCGACGGTGAACGCGGCGGTGGCGCCGAACCCCGCGCCGAGCCAGAACCCGAGCGTGCCGACGGCGATCGCGATGACGATCGGCACGAAGATCCCCGAGACCCTGTCGGCCAGGCGCTGGACCTCGGCCTTGCCGGACTGGGCGTCCTCGACGAGCCTCGCCATCTGTGCCAGCTGCGTGTCGGCGCCGACGCGAGTGGCGCGCACGACCAGGCGGCCACCGGCGTTGACGGTGGCGCCGGTGACCTCGTCGCCCTCGGCGACCTCGACGGGAACCGATTCACCGGTCAGCATCGAGGCGTCGATCGCTGAGGTGCCCGAGGTGATGACGCCGTCGGTGGCGATCTTCTCGCCGGGGCGCACCACGAACTCCTCGCCCACGGCCAGCTCTGCGACCGGTACGCGCGTCTCGACGCCATCTCTGATGACGGCGACGTCCTTGGCGCCCATCTGGAGCAGCGCTCGCAGCGCCGCACCCGCCCGCCGCTTCGAGCGCTTCTCGAAGTAGCGTCCGGCCAGGACGAACATCGTCACCCCGGCGGCGACCTCGAGGTAGATGTTCGCCGTCCCGTCGGAAGGGGCCACGGTCAGCTCGAACGGGTGCGTCATGCCAGGTACCCCGGCGGTGCCGAGGAACAGCGCGTAGAGCGACCACAGGAATGCGGACAAGGCGCCGACCGACACCAGTGTGTCCATCGTGGCCGCGCCGTGGCGCAGATTCGCCCACGCGGCCTTGTGGAACGGCCAGGCCGCCCACAAGATCACCGGCGAGGCCAGCGCCAGCGACGCCCACTGCCAGTAGTCGAACTGCAGGACCGGTGCCATCGCCATCGCGATGACCGGCACCGACAGCACGACCGCGCCGATCAGCCGGTCGCGCAGGCCGGTCAGGGCGGGATCGGGCCGCTCGGCCTCGCCGGTCTCGGCGGTCTCGGGCTCGGCGGCGCGCGGGACGGCCGCGGTGTAGCCGGTCTGCTCGACCACGGCGATGAGCTCGGACGTGTCGGTCCCGGCGGGGGCCGAGACCTTGGCCTTCTCGGTGGCGTAGTTGACGCTCGCGCTGACCCCGTCGAGCTTGTTCAGCTTCTTCTCGATGCGCATGGCGCACGAGGCGCAGGTCATGCCGCCGATCTCCAGCTCGATGACGGCGCCTTCGGCGGTCGGAAGGTGGATGCCTGGTTCGGCCGGTGAGGTGGCCATGGGGACTCCTTCGTGGATCAGTGGGCTTCGACGGTGAACTGCGCGGTGTGGACCTGGCCGTCGACTTGGAAGTCGAGGTACAGCAGGTACCTGCCCGGTGTGGGCGCGGTGGTCGCGAACGCGATCTCGGGCCCGGACGTCTCGCCCGGTTCCGGTTCAGCGCCTTCGGGATGGACGTGCAGATAGGCCAGGTCGCCTTCGCGGAGCGCGACCAGGTGCCCCCAGGCGCCCAAGTACGGCTCCAGCGAGGTGACCGGCTCACCGCCGCGCGAGACGGTCAACGTGAGCGGTGAGGACTCGCCGGTGTGGAGCTCTCCTTCCAGGGCGACGTCGAAACCGTCGACCGTGTCGGTGAGTGAAGGCGCGACCGGTTCGGTCGCCGTGGTCTCGCCGGAGACCTCGACGGTGCGCGTGAGGGTCATGTCCTCGCCGGTGGCGGCGGGGACGAAGTCGGCGAAGACGCGGTAGCTTCCCGCCGTCTCCCATTCCCACGGCAGTGACCAGACGCCGTCGGCGTCGATGTGGGGGTGCACGTGCTGGAAGCCGGTGCCGTCGGTGCGCACCACGATCAGGTGCAGGTCCTTCTCATGCGAGCGCTCGTACTCGGTGACCGGCGCGCCTTCGGCGTCGGTGACGGTGAACGCCAAGGTACCCGGCGTGCCGGTGCCGGTCGGAGCGGTCACCGCGCCGAGCAGGTAGCCGTCCTGCTCAATCCCGAGCCCGCGTGGCTCGGTGGCCGCGGGTGCGTGCCCGCCGTGCTCCGGTGCTGCTTCCATGTCGTGTTCCTCTGGCGTCTGGTTCCAGTCTTGGACGGTCTGTTCGGGGATCACCGCGCCTCCGACGGCGAGGGCCGCGGCGAAGACCGCCGCGAGCCCCGCGCCGTAGAGGCCGATCCGTCGTGAAGCGCCCATGTCAGGCCCGCACGGCTTGGTAGCCGGCCTCGTCGACGGCGTCGATGACCGCCTGGTCGGCCACCGGCTCGCTCGTCGTCACGACCAGGCGACCGGTGGCGGCGCTCACGTCGATCTGCTTCACGCCGGCGATGCGGTCGACCTCTTGGCGAACGGACATCTCGCAGTGTCCGCAGGTCATACCCGTCACGGTGAACTCGTTGGCGGTCATGGTCATTCCCTTCAATTCGGTACCCCTCAGGGGTATCTCTTGGAGACATGTATACCCTATAGGGGTATCAGATGCAAGGCCACCCCGGAAGGAAACACCGATGCGCACACGCGAGGTCGTCATCATCGGCGGCGGCGCTGCCGGGTCGTCCGCCGCGAGCACCCTCACCCGGCTCTGCTTCGACGGCCGGGTCCGGGTGATCGGCGAGAACGGCACGCCGCCCTACAACCGCACCCTGGTGAACAAGGGGCTGATGACCGGGCTCCTCACCGACGAGCAGATGGCACTGCCGCCGGCCGAAGGAGTCGATCGCCTGCTCGATACCGTCCGCGGCCTCGACACGGCTCGGTCGTACGTCTCGCTCGACTCGGGGGACAAGCTGCGGTTCGACGCTGCGATCATCGCCACCGGCAGCCGTCCCCGACCACTGCCTGACGGCCTTCCGGGGCTCGGGCGAGCCCTCACCACTGGGCGGCTGGTCACCCTGCACTCGGCGCGCGACGGCCGCCGGGTCCACGACCGACTCGAAGCCGGCACCGCGCGGATCACCGTCCTTGGCGCAGGGCTCGTCGGGTCCGAGACCGCGAGCCTGCTCCACCGGGCAGGCCACCAGGTCACCCTCGTGGCCCGGTCCCAGACCCCACTGGTGCCGACCCTCGGCCAGGTTGTGGCCGAACACGTCGCCGCCCTCCACCGCGACCATGTCACCGCGTTGTTCGGGAGGACGGTGGCGGCGTTCCACCATCGCTCGGACGTGCTCGACGTGCATCTCGACGACGGCACGGTCATCGAGTCCGACCTGACGATCACCGCGCACGGCACGGTCCCCGCGCCGCCCGGCATGGGATGGGCCACCCCGGGCGTCGAGGTCGACGACCGGCTGCGAAGCACCGCCGACACGAGACTGTACGTCGCAGGAGGTGTGGCCCTCTTCCCGATGGGGGCCAGGAGGTTCCGCATCGACCACTGGGACGACGCCGCAGCTCAGGGCACCCACGTCGCCCGCTCGCTGCTGCACGACCTCGGTGACGGCGACGACCCGGGCCCGTACCGGCCGCGCAGCCGCTATTCGGTGAACCTCTACGGCACGACCGTCACCGGCGTCGGGACCGCGATCCCCGACGGCACCGAGCGCCTCGTCTCCCGCGAGCCTGCTGTGACCGCCTTCGCGAATGCTGACGGCGAGCCGACCGGTGCCGTGGGGATCGATGCCACCCGCGAGATCCTCGCATGGAGTGCCCAACTTCACGACGCGAACCGGTAAGAGACGGCCGTTCATCGCAGCGAGGGCCGGAAGCCCACGTGTCGCTGGATATGGGAACCTCGGTCACACCCCTAAGCTGTGGCGACCGGTGAGCATCGGGTGGCTGGGGCGCACATGGCGACGTGGTACCGCCTCCTCTTGCGGTTTGTGCTGGTTCTCGTGGCCGTCGGAGTGGCGTGGATGCAGGCCGCCGGGCATTTCAGTTGCCACCATGGCTGCGATTCGGATACATCGACGTCTGACGGCGATGCTTCCGCACGCCGGTGCGGCGATGGCCGACGCATTTGAGGAACCGGCCTTCCCGTTCGAGTCGGGTATGAACCCCATGCAGGTCTGCATGGCGATTCTTGTACTCGAACCAAGAGCGCCGGCTGCGCTCCGGTGGTGGGTCCGGCCGCGCGCAGAATCTTGGTTCGTCGGTCAGATGGCAGCGGAGATTCGTTCCGAGCGAATTCACCTGAGGACCAGGGGTGTTCGAATCCGTGAGCCTCACCGCATGCGGTCGAAGGTCGCCAGACCGATCAGCAGATCGCCGACGGCCGGGGCGGCGACGGCCGCGAGCAGAGTCGCGATGATGCCGAGCAGCGTGAGGAATACGACCAGGGCGAGCACGGTGCCGACGACCACCGGCAGCAGATACAGCGCGGGCAAGGGGAGCCGCAGGATCTTCGCCGTCATCGGACCGGCCACGAGGGCGGCCAGCGGGGCTCCGAACACCGCGAACATGAAGAACCCGAACCCGGCGAAGGGATCGTCCGAGCCCCCGGCGGCGTTGGTGCCAATGGCGTAGAAGACGGCGAACACGCCGACCGCCGCCAGTAGCTGCGCCAGCGAAACCAACGAGGTCGCCGCAGCTGCCCGCGACCGACTCGGCGGGGGAGGCTCGGGAAGCCCACGGCCCCACCACGACGGTAGATCGTCCTGTTCGCTCATACGCCGCAATGCTAGCCGTCGCCTACTCGAATCCCTAGAGGGTCTGGGCATCAGCGGCTCTCCATAACCTGTGGGGCTCGCAAGGTCCGGTCGAGCACGACGGTTCCGAATTCGGGCTCGGCTCTCACCGCGGGGGCAGACTATAGCGTCGGAGGCGTCAGGCCCGCCTCACTCCGTTGGAGCAGCGATGAGCAGTGCAACCGAACAACTCGCCGCCCGGACCGAAGACCCCTTCGTCAAACCGAAGGTCTCGACTGGCTCATGATGCCGTTGACTACGCAGCTGCGCAGCGATCTGGTTGCAGAGCGCGGCCTGAAGCGTGGGCCCGGCGCCATACCGGTCGAATTCGTCAACGTAGGGTGACCATTGACTCGGCTCGGGCAAGGCGAGGTTCAAGAGCTTGATGGCGAGGTCGAGCACATCGGCGGTGACCCGGCTACGCACACCCGGCGAACGGGCGTTCGCGCAGCTCAAGAAATGGTCGGTCTTCGACCTGTTCCGCTGTACCCGGACCGGGCCACCGAGATCGCCAAAGCCGTCCAGGTTCTCGACGACTACGAAGCCCGGACAGGAGGAAACAAGCTCACTGAGCTCCTCCCGCACCTCGCTCTCGGTGTCGATTCATTCATCGACCTGGACGCCAATGCGTTCAGCCACAAGATGCATCGCCGCAGCGAACCGGGCCTTGACCGCACGTTCGGTCGGCTGCGGGTGGATCTCGACGGCGCCGGCGGCGATCGCAATCCGATTGCGACTGTCCGAGACCGTCGCCGCCCGCGTGCGGTTCCTCACGCACTGAGTCCGGCGCGCCGCGAATCCATGGAAAATTTCGTTCCAGGGTGCAACCGCTCCCACTTCTGCGGCGTAGAATACTGCAGGTCCCCTTCGTGCCCCCGTTCAAAGTCGCAAGTGCGGCATGCCGAGTCAGGAGAACCAATGTCGACACGACTGCGCAGGACCGCCGTGCGAGGCCTCGTCATCGCCGCCACCTCGATCCTCGTCCTGGTGGGGTTGACCGCCACCCCCGCGCAAGCCGCATACACCGGCATCAGCTGGTTCAAGCCTTCCGGGCAGGCGGGAGGATTCGCCGACACCCGCAGCAGCGGCGAGAACCTCAACGTCATCGACTATTTCGGGGACGGCCTGGGCACGCGGGCCCAGCTGCAGACGCTGGAGTGGTCTTCCTCCGGATACCAGTACTGGGCGAACCACGGCGGCGTGTGCTTCGATGACACCTCCACCAGCGGTGAGACCATCTGCAACCGCAATGTGGCCGAAGGCAAGACGTTCCGGATCCACATCTGGGCCTCCCAGAGCGGGACCACCGCCTACCACAACTACAGCGATCCCATCACCGCCTAGCGGAACCGAGCTCCTCGGTTCGACCAAACCACGCCCGTGCTCATCGTGGACCGCCTCGCCATCGGCTGGACGCTCCGGTTGCTGCACCGGCCCCGAATGTTCGCGGCTCATGGCGGTTCGGCATCGCCGCCACCAGGCTGCGCGGCCACTCCAGCATCGACCATAGATGGATCGGCGGACCCATTTACGACCGTGAGGTCGCGGAGACGGCCTTGGGGCGGGCGGGGCCGGCCCCGAGCCAGCGGAGCATCTCGGCGGCTTGCCAGCCTTTCCACCCCGAGTCCGTACTCAGCGTCGACGGCGCCGAGGTGCTTCCGAGTTCGGTCATCTCACTCATGACGAGCGGCGTCGCGATTGGCTGAGCCGTCGAATTCCGCCGGCGCTCCACGGTCGACCAAGACTTGGGAGCGTCAGGTCGCTTGGCCAAGTGATCGCTCCGGCGTTGCGAACTGGGGCGTCGCCGATTCGTGTTCGCTTCAGGGCCTGCAGTCCTCCATGCTGAGCAGACCGTACGCATAGGCCAGTGCGCCGGCCGCCACCTGACTCTGCGCCCCGAGCGTCTTGGCGATCCTGGCCGCCTCCCGCTCGACGGTTCGATCCGATAGGAACATCCGTGCCGCGATCTGCCGGTAGCTGAGTCCCTTGGCCATGCCGATCAGGATCTCCTGTTGCCGGGAAGTGATCGCCGCGAGTGGTTCGGACCTGTTGGCGGTGACCTGATCAGCGCTAGTCATGCCTCAACAACTTTCCAAAGTCGACGTCGTTTCTCAGAGAAGATCGGGATCGTATGGAGGTGTTCACACCGTCGTCAATCTTAGCTTGCGATTTGGCTTGAGCGGTGTCCCATATTCTGTTGCAGTGCATGTTGAAAGTCGTCTTGTGGGCGTGTTCTTGCTTGTGGGTGGCCGGTTGAGGACAAGTATTCCTGGCTATTCAACTGGTCACTGTGAAGTATGAGTACATACTTGACGAAACGGACTCCGGAGTCCGCTGGTGGGCATCGAACCACACGTCGGCGGCCTGTCGGGGGCCTTCGGATCGGCGAGCGGGCCGATGCCGTCGGGCATCTCGCGGTGCAGGGGCTCGATATGGGCTGTGGCTCCAGAGGCTGCGGTGACCGCTGAGGGACAGGTTGCCGAGGAAGGGAATCGAGCCTCGTCACACAGCGGAAAGTGCAGCTTGGACCGCTAAGGAGAGTCGAAGCCGTTCCGGCACATGGCATCCCATCATGTCGTGATTCCGACAAAGTTGGTCGGAATCCCGACAACCAGGTCTTCATCTCTTGTTCACCGCACGGTTTCACCGGTACGTTCTCAAACGTTTACGCCAGGAACCGGAACCGCGTCGGCGAAAGCCGAGGCACGCCATCCCAGGCGAGAAAGGGAACCGATGCCGCCTCCAGCGCTATCGCCGGAACTCAAGATGAATGCCGCCGAAATAATCATGGACACCCTACTGGCTAATGGAACCACCCACTTCACCGGTGTGCCGTGCTCGCTCCTTAAAGGCCTGTTCCGATTGCTCGAGGACCCCGAGTGCCCCGCACGGTACCTTCCGGCGCCCCGCGAGGACAGTGCGCTCGGAGTCGCCTCCGGACTGGCCGTCGCCGGAGCCCGGCCCGTCGTCCTCATGCAGAACTCCGGCCTCGGCTACTCACTGAACGTCGTGACCTCGTTCAACCTCATCTACGACGTCCACCTGCCGCTCATCGTGAGCTGGCGCGGACACGACGACAACGACGCGGTCGAGCACGACGTGATCGGCCGCGAGCTGACCAGGCTCCTCGACGTCTTCGGCCTCGCCTGGACCGTCCTCGACCGCGACCGCCCGGCCGAATGCACCCAGCGGTTCCTCGACGACCACGACGTTCACGCCAGGACCTCGGTCCTGCTGGTACCCGACGGGATCTGAATGCTCGACATCCGCGACGCCATACGCGCGCTGCTCGACCGCGACCGTTCCGCTCTCGTCGTCAGCACCTGCGGCTACATCACACGCGACCTGTACAACCTCGAAGACCGCCCGCAACACCTCTACCTGGTCGGCACCATGGGCATCGCCGCCCCCCTCGGACTCGGCATCGCCGTCGCCGAACCCGGACGGCGCGTCCTCGTTCTCGACGGAGACGGCTCCTTCGCGATGAACCCCGGCTGCCTGCCGATGATCGGCGAGCAGCGCCCAGACCTCGTCCACGCTGTTCTCGACAACGGCGCTCACGAGAGCACCGGCGGGCAGCGCACCGCCGCCCTCGGCGACCCCGTCGCCATGGCGCTCGCCTGCGGGTACGCCGCCGCACACCGAATCGAGACCGCCGACCGGATCGCAGCCGTCGAACTCACCCGCGCGCCCACCCTGCTCCACATCCCCTGCGCGCCGCGCAGCCACCGGGCCGGCCGCCGCGTGGAGCCCTCCCCGCAGCAGCTCGTCGCCCGCTTCCAGACCGAACTGGCACGTAAGAACGAGGAGACCCCGACCGGATGAAACCCACACTGCTGGATTGCACCCTCCGCGACGGGGGCAACCAGAACGACTGGCAGTTCACCCCGACCGACGTCCGCACCATCGTCGGCACGCTCGACGCCGCGAAGATCGACGTCATCGAAGTCGGCTACCGCGGAGGCTCCGGAAGCCGGGCCAGCGACACCGCCGGGCCCTCGGCGGACTGCTCGCCTGAGTATCTCTCGGCCCTACCCGAGACCCGGCACGCCGAACTTGCCGTCATGGTCGTCCCGTCGGTGTGCCCCATCGACGCGCTCGCCGACCTCGCCGACAGCCCGATCGCTCTGGTCCGCATCGCCTCCTACCCGTGGAACATCGCCGCCGTCGGCGACTACGTCCGCGCCGTGCACCGGCTCGGCCTCAAGGCCGGCGTCAACCTGATGGCCGTCAGCTACACCACGATCGACCAACTCGCCGAGATCGTCGAACAGGTCCGGGACGAGACGCCCGACGTGTTCTACATCGCGGACTCCTTCGGCGCCCTCACACCCGACGACGTGTCGAAGCGGATGCGCCTGATCACCGAGCGGCTCCCGATCCCCGTGGGCATCCACGCCCACAACAACCTCGGCCTCGCCGTCACCAACGCGCTCGCCGCCCTCGACGCCGGAGCGACCTGGCTCGACGCCTCGCTCGGCGCGATGGCCCGCGGAGCGGGCAACCTCGCCACCGAGCAGGCCGCCGCCTTCCTCCAGGCCATGCCGGAGCACCAGACCCACTCCGACCTGCCAATGGTGTGCAAGGCCTCGGAATACGTGGCAGAGCAGGTCCTACCACGTCCCATGACGGTGCGCCGGGCGGAGATCGCCGCGGGGGTCAACGACCACCATTTCTACTTTCAGAGCCGCATCGACAAGATCAGCGCCCGCTTCGGGCTCGACCCCTGGGAGGTCGGGCGCCGGATCGGCGCGAAGCAGCCGCACAAGGTACTCGACGACGAGGTCGAGCACGTGTGCCGTGAACTCATGGAAGAGGCCTCGTCATGACCCGACCCGCCGCGAACACCCCAGCCGGAAGACTCCTCGACGCCCTCCGCGGGCCCCGACTCGTCCGCGCGATCGGCGCGCACACCCCGCTCGGCGCCCGCCTCGCCGAAGAGGTCGGCTTCGACGTCGTCTGGTCGAGCGGACTGGAGATCTCCGCCGCCGCCGGCGTACCCGACGCCAACCTCCTCACCATGTCCGAATGCCTGGACGCGGCCGCCGCAATGGCCGCCTCCGTCGACATCCCGGTGCTCGCCGACTGCGACTCGGGCTTCGGCAATGTCAACAACGTCATCCACATGGTGCGCAGCTACGAGGCCCGCGGCATCGCGGGCGTGTGCATCGAGGACAAGCAGTTCCCGAAGCTGAACAGCTTCGTCGAGGGCAACCAGGACCTGGCCCCCATCGACGACTTCGCCGGGAAGATCAGGGCGGCCACCGAAGTGCGGAAGGAACTGGTCGTCGTGGCCCGCCTCGAAGCGCTCATCTCCGGGCTCGGGATGGACGAAGCGCTGCGCCGCGCCGACGCTTACGAGCGCGCCGGCGCCGACGCGATCCTCATCCACTCCAAGAAGACCGACCCCGGCGAGGTGTACGCCTTCCGGGAGGCCTACGAAGGCGACCTGCCGGTGATCGTCGTGCCGACCACCTACAACAACGTCACCGCCGACGAGCTCGAGCAGCGCGGCTTCGCGATGGCGATCTACGCCAACCAGGCGCTGCGCAGCTCGATCCGGGCCATGCGAGAGGTGCTGACCCGCATCCACCGGGAGGGCACCAGCTGCCACGTCGAGAGCGAACTGGCCCCGCTCAAGGAGGTCTTCGACCTCCAACGGGTGCCGCAGATGCTCCAGCAACAGGATCGCTACGAGGACCTGGGCCGCGAGCTCACCGAGGCCGGTCAATGACCCGGCTGCTGCACCTCGCGTTCCTCGGCTCCCGTCTCGACCTCGAGGTCGAGACGGGAGCCGAGATCCAGGACGTCCTGGAGTTCGTCGGCACCCACTACACCGCGCGGTCCGAGCACGACCACGGCGGCCCGATAGCGACGCTGCGGATCGCCGCCGAAGCCGACGAGCGGCACCTCCCGCCCCCGGACGAGGCCACCGAGGAGATCTACGTCCGCAAGAGCGCCAACGACTTCTTCAGCATCCCGGCTCGGCGGGCGGAGTCGCACGGCCGCCAGTACGTCCAGTGCGTCAAAACCGGCACCAGGTTCGTCTTCGACCGGGCCTCGTCCCGGATCGAGATCGCGCCCGGTCGCGACGCGCGCATGGACCTGGTCCACCTCCTGCGCGACCTCGTCCTCAAACACCAGGAGAACACCGGCGCCGCCGTCCTGCACGCCAGCGCCGCCTGGCGCGACGGCCGAGCCGTCCTGGTCACCGGCGTGAAGGGCGCCGGCAAGAGCACACTCCTGCTCGAACTGGTCGAGCACTACGGCTACCGCGTGCTCAGCGGCGACAAGACGGTGCTGCGGCTCCGGGCCGACGGCGCGGTCGCGGCCGCCGGGACCCCGGACTACCCGCACCTGGGCTACGCCACGGTCGCGAAGTACCCCGGGCTCCCCGAGATCGCCGGCATCGCGGCCGACCACCGGCCGCCGCCGGACCACGAGTTCTCCCCGTACGGGAAGTTCGCGGTCGACCCGAGCCGCTTCCGCCGCCGCTTCCCGGACGCGCCGGCGGGGGCCCTCGCGCCGGTCGCGGCCGTGCTGCACCCGGCGATCGGACCCGGCGAGCGGACCGAGGTCACGGCGCGGCGGGCGAGCGTGGACGCCGAGGCCGAAGTGCTGCACGCCAACCTCGAATCGGCCTTCGACGGGGCCGGCTGGCACGCCTACCTCGACGACGAGCGGGCCCGCGTCGAGTCCGACCGCTCGGCCGCGGTCGCCGCGCTCGCGCGCGTCCCGGCCTGGGACGTGTCCGGGCCGGGGGACCTGACCTCCGGCGATTTCGCCGACGTGATCGCCGAACTCGAAGGGGTGGCGGCACGATGATCGAACTGACCGTGTCCAGCACCGGACTGAACTCGCATTACGACCTGACCGACGAGATCGCCCGCGTCCTCGCCGAGCACCGCGCCGGCGACGGCCTCGCGGGGGTGTTCGCGCGCGGCAGCACCGTCGGGCTCACGGTGATGCGCTACGAGCCCGGCGCCGCTCAGGACCTGCTCGCCGCGCTCGACGCCCTCGCCCCGACCAGCCCTGGCGGCGGACGATACCTGCACGAGCTGACCACCGGCGACCCGAACGGTTTCGCGCACCTCAAATGCTCGCTGCTCGGCACCAGTCTCCTGGTGCCCTGGGTCGGTGGCGAAATGGGCATGTCGGCGACCCATCGGGTCGTCCTGTTCGACTTCGACCTGAAACCGGCCACCCGCCGGGTCCTCATCGACCCGCCGCGGCCGGCCACCGACGAGGAGGAACGGTGAAGCGACTCCGATTGGCCACACCCGGACCGACCGAGGTCCCGCAGCGGCTGCTCCTGGCCGGAGCCCAGGAGATCGTCCACCACCGGTCGACCGAAATGGAGCAGCTCAACCACGAAGTGGGCTCCGCGCTGCCGCCGCTGTTCGGCACCGCGTCACCGGTCTACAGCATCGCCTCCTCGGGGACCGGCGCCATGGAGGCCGCCGTCGCGAACTGCTTCGCGCCGGGCGACGAGGTCCTGGTCGTCTCCAACGGGTACTTCGGCGAGCGGTTCGCCGACATGGCATCGGCATACGGGCTCACCGCTCACCTCGTCGAGAGCCCCTGGGGGACCAGCGTCCCTGCCGAGGCCGTCGCCGCGGCACACCGGGAGCACCCGAGTGCCCGCGGCGTGCTCGTCGTCTACTCCGAGACCTCCACCGGGGCGCTCAACGACGTGCGGGCGATCGGGGAGCTGTTCCGCGGCACCGACGTCGTCGTCGTGGTCGACGCGATCAGCGGCCTGCTGGTGCACCCGCTCGACATGGACGAATGGGGCCTCGACGTGGTGCTCGCCGCATCCCACAAGGGCTTCATGCTGCCGCCCGGCCTGGCGTTCATCGCCGTCTCCGACAAGGCCTGGGCCGCCGTCGAACGCGGCGGCGGGCCGAGCTACTACTGGTCGTTCGAGCGCCTGCGGAAGTTCTACCCGATGTCCTCGTCCTCACCGGCGGTCTCGCTCATGCTGGCGCTCCGCGAATCACTGGAGATGCTCCGCGAGGAGGGCGTCGAGGCCTTCCGGGCAAGGCACGCGCTGCTCGGCAGGGCCGCCGAACAGGCCCTGCTCGACCTCGGATTCCGCACCTTCATCGAACCGCCGCATCGGCGCAGCAACGTCATCACCGCCGCGCTGGCGCCCGAAGGGATCGACTCGGGGCGCCTGCTGAAATCCATGTCGGCCGACTGGGGCGTCACCGTCACAGGCGGCCAAGCGCATCTCAAAGGCAGGCTCATCCGGATCGGGCACGTCGGGGCGGTCGACGCGCTCGACCTGTGCGCGGTCTTCGGCGCCCTGGAGCTCGCGTTGCTCGGCTGCGGTCACGACATGGAGCCGGGAACGGCCGCCGGCGCGATCATCCGCACCGTCCACGAGGAGGGAAACTGATGCTCGTCCTGTTCCAACGCGAGCCGTGCCCGGACTGCCGACCCGTCCGGGAGCTGCTCACCGAACTCCAGATCTCGTACATGAACGTCAACGTGCCCAAGATCCGCGAGGAGCGGCACGAACTGATCCGGGTCACCGGCTCCAAGTACATCCCCGCGCTCGTCGACGGCGACACGGTGATCCCCGGCAAGCTCAAGCAGAACGCCGAGATCATCGCCTACCTCAATGAGCGCTACGGGCGATCGGTCGCGCCGGAGGACCCGGAGTGACAGCAGCAGCGCCCTCGGGTGCCCCGCGGGTCGCCGTCGTCGCGGGCACGCCCGCGCTGGTGCGCGCCGCCCGCGACCTCGGGGTCCGGACAGCGCTCGTGCACGACGCGGCCGCGCCGGTCCCCGAGTGCGCGAAGGAGGCCGACGAGACGATCCCGGTCGACCTCGCCGACCCCGAGGACCTGCACCGCCGACTGGCCGCCGCGCACGCGGAGGACCCGTTCGACCGGGTCCTGTCGCTGACCGAGCCCGGCCTGGTCCCGGCCGCGGAAGCCGCCGAACAGCTCGCGCTGCGGGGCAACCCCCTCGCCACAGTGGTGCTGCTCAAGGACAAACGGCGGATGCGGGAGCTGCTGAACGGCGCCGGGCTCAGCCCCACCGCGGTGAGCGCGCCCGGCGACGCGGCGGCGCTGGCGGCGTTCTGCCGCACCATCGGCGGACCGGCCGTCCTCAAGCCCGCGAACGGATCCGCGAGCCGGGCAGTGGTCCGCGTCGACGGAGCCGACGACGCCGAGCGCGCGTGGAACCGGTTCGTCCGACTCGGCGGGGCCGACCCGCTCGCCGAGCAGTACCTCGACGGGCCGGAGGTCAGCGTCGAGACCTTCACCCACGCGGGGCGGCACCTCGTCGTCGCCGTGACCGGCAAGGCGGTGTGGCCCTCGTTCGTCGAAGCCGGCCACACGATGCCGGCCGCACTGGAGCCGGCCGAGCGCGAACGGGCCGAGACGCTGGTCCGCGACTTCCTCGACCTCGTCGGGCTCCGAGAGGGCCCCGCCCACACCGAACTGCGGCTCACCGCGGACGGGCCGCGAATCATCGAGTCGCACAATCGAATCGGCGGAGACAAGATCCGGGAGCTCGTCCGCCGCTGCTACGGGCTCGACCTCCCGGCTCTGACGGTGGCCTGCGCACTCGGCTTGGCCGAGCCGCCCGCCGAGGTGCCGCCGCCCGCGGCCGGGGCCGCCATCCGCTTCCTCGCGCCCGAGCCGGGGACCGTCCGCCGTATCGAGGTTCCCGAACCCGCTCACCCGGACGACGTCGTCCGACTGAACGTCGAGGTCGGCGAGACCGTCCGGCCCGTGCGCCAGTCCGAGGACCGGGCAGGGTACGTCCTCGTGACCGGCGAGGACGCGTCCGACGCCGCCGCCCGAGCAGACGCGCTCGCGGCCCGCGTCGTGATCGAGACGGGGCGGTGAGCATGCGCTACGCGGTCGTGACCGATGTCCATGGCGATGCCGCCCGGCTCCGCGACGTCATGGAACAGGTGGGCCGCGAGGGCGTCGACCACGTCATCAGCCTCGGCGACCTCTTCGAATGCAAGATCGGCAAGTCCAGCGTCGACGCGTTCAGATACCGGGCCGCCACCGAGGTCTTCGACGCCGACCCCGAACTCGCCGAACTCGTCGACGGCGCGTTCGTGCTGCGGGGCAATCAGGAAGAGCGGATCGTCTCGCTCGTCCCCGACTCGGACCTTCCCCGATGGACGCATCGGCTGCTGGACGCGCCGCTCGAGCGCCGCACCGGCTTCGCCACCTACTGCCACGGACACCACCTGCCGTGGAAGGAGGTCGAACCGGGCATGTGGTCTCCCGCCGAAGCGTCGTTCAGCGGCAGGGTCCTCGTCCACGGCCACCACCACCGCAGCGCCGTCCACCGGCTCGGCCCCGACCTGTCCGGACCGCGGACGACCGTGCCCCGCTTCGGAGAACCGTTCGAGCTCGAAGCCGGGGCGCGCTACGTCGTCAACGTCGGCTCGGTCACCGAGCCCGCGCCCGGGCGCGGGCCCTCACCGGCGTGGGCGGTCGTCGACGAGGCCGCCGCCACCGTCACCTACCACTGCCCGGGCCGCACGTGAACGCCGATTGGAGCCACCGATGAGCCGAACCGTGCTGCTGATGAACTCCGACAAACCCGACGTCATAGCGGCGCTCCGCTCGCGCCCCGACGTGCGGCTCCAAGTGGTCACCAGAGCGAAGTACGCCGGGCTCTACGAAGGGTGCCGCACCGAGCTGGTCGACAGCTTCGAGGACTTCACGCAGGTCAGAGAGGCCGCTTACGCGCTCGCCGGGCACGAGAGCCCGGAACGCGTCATCGCCTCCACCGAGAAGAGCATTCCCGCAGCCGGACTCGTCCGCGCCCTCCTCGGCGTCCCGGGAGCGACCTTCGACCAGTCCCTGGCGTTGACCCACAAGCGCGTCATGAAAGATCGGCTGAGCGCGGCCGGGCTGCCCGTCACCCCCTACGTCCAGGCCGCGACGCTCGAAGACGTGCCGCGGTCCGCCGAGCTCGTCGGCTGGCCGATCGTGCTCAAACCGGTTTTCGGCGCCCTCGCGGCCACCACTCACCGCGTGGCCTCGGCCGAAGACTTCGCCAGGCGCCGAAGGGAGGGCGCGTTCGACGGCCTCGCCGCTCGCGGCATACCGGTCCTCGCCGAACACCAGGTCACCGGTGCGCGCGAGTACCACTGCGACGGCATCGTTCGGGACGGCGCGGTCCATCAGGCCCTCGTCTCGCGCTACGCGGTCGCGCCGCTCGACGCCGCCGGCGGCGTCTACGGCGGCCACCTCGTCGACCAGGCCTCACCGGTCGCTCGCGAACTGCTCGACCTGCATCGGCGGGCCGCCGCGGCCCTCGGCCTGGCAGACGCCGTGACCCACATGGAGGTCTTCGTGACGGCCGACGGGCCGCTGATCGGCGAGATCGCCATGCGACCGGGCGGGCTCGGCATCGCCAGGATGATCCAGCGCGCCTGTGGTATCGACCTGTGGGACGAGTTCGTCCGGGCCGCGCTCGGCGAGACGCCCGCCGCGTCCGGTGGGCGATTGCGGCCGCCGATCCTCGGCTGGTCGCAGATACCCGACGTTCCGGGTCTGCGCGAACGACTCGGTGACCTCCCCGGGTTCGCCGAGCTCGTCGACCCGGCCGACCGCCCCTACAGCGAGGTCCACTTCACCGCCGCGGACGAGGAGGCCGCGCAGCGCACTTGGGAGCGGCTGCGGCGCCTCGGCGCGGCGGAGCGGTGAACCCGGATCGGAGCGAGACCATGGAAGAGCAACCGGACCTCAGTGCCGTCACCCACGTCGCCGTCGGGCTGAGCGTCGTGTTCCTGACCGGCATCGATCGGCTCCTACCCGCGCGCAGCGTCCTCGTCCTCGACGAGCCCGACACGCTCCGGGCCCGGCGCGGTCGCGAGCGGACCGCTCATCTGGCCTGCCTGGCCGGCATCCTCGAAGCGCCCACACAGGACGAACGGCGGGCCGAGCGGTTGAGCGGCCTGCTGCCCCGGCCCGACCGGCTCCGGGCGGTGGTCCCGCTGCTCGAGTACGGCGTCGTCGCCGCGGCCGCGTTGGCCGAGGCGTGGCGGGTGCCGGGAGCCGGGATTCCCGCCGCGAGGCTCTTGCGGGACAAGGCGCTCCTTCGCGAGCGGGCCGCGGCGGGCGGCATCGACCAGCCCGAATGGGAGGTCGTGAGCGGCTCCGACGGCATCGAGCGGTTCCGCGAGCGGTACGGCCGTCGCTGCGTGGTCAAGCCCGCCAACCGCCAGGCCAGCGTCGGCGTCCGCCTTGTCGGCGCCACCGACGACGCCGCCGAGGTCTGGGCCGCGACGACGGCCGCCGACGAGCCGCGGCAGCGAGCCGGGTATGCCCTGCCGCCCAAATACCTGGTGGAGCAGCGCCTGGACGGGCCCGAGTACAGCGTCGAGGCGCTGGTGGCGGACGGGACGCTCGAGTTCGCGAATGTCACGGCCAAGTCGGTCCGCCATGGGCCGAGCCCGGTCGAGGCCGGTCACGTCGTGCCGGCCGACCTGCCCGAAGCACCGGCCGAGGAGCTGATCGCGGCCACCCGGCGGTTGGTGGAGGTCACCGGGTTCCGCACAGGCGTCGTGCACGCCGAATGGATACGCTTCGGCGGGCGCCCGCACCTGGTCGAGTGCGCCGGAAGGCTGCCGGGCGACGCCATCGTCCAGCTCATCGACCTGTCGCGCCCCTGCGATCTGACAGGCGAGTACCTGCGCGTCCTCGAGGGCGGGCGGCCCTCCGTCCCGGCGAGTCCCAAGGGGGCGGCCGCGATCCGGTTCCTCACCGCCCCGACCGGACGGGTGAGCGCTGTCGACGGCCTCGAACGCGCCCGCCTCGCGCCGGGCGTCGTCGAAGGCGACGTGTCCGTCGCAGTCGGCTCGGAAACCGGGACCGTCACCAACTCCTGGGAGCGTTCGGGCCACGTGATCGCCACCGGCGAGACGCCGGGACAGGCGGACCGGCGCGCCAGGGCCGCGGCTGAGCTGATCCGGATCACCACCGAGCAGTGAGGAGCGAGCGTTTGCCCCGATTGGACCTGAAGCAGTGGATTCCGGCCGGCCGCGATGCGGCGATCCTGTGTGCCGCGATGCTCGTCAGCTCCTTCGGCACGGGCATGTTCCTGGCCGGTTCGGCGATCTTCTTCACCAGGACGGTCGGCCTGTCCGAGTCCGAGCTCGGCTTCGGGCTCGGCATCGCCGCCGCGATCGGCTTTGCGGCCTCGCTGCCGATCGGCTCGATCGCCGACTGGGTCGGGGCCAAGCGCATGCTCGTCCTCATCTTCGTCTGGCGCGCCGTCTGCTTCGCCGCGCTCGCGTTCGTCGGCGATGTGGCGGGGCTGGTCCTCGTAGCGTCGGCGCAGGCCGCCGCGCAGCAGTCCGCCAGTCCCATCACGCAAGCCCTGGTCGGGTCGGTCATGGACGACCGGACGCGGACGCGCACGATGGCCCAGATCCGTTCGCTCCGCAACGCCGGGTTCTCGATCGGCGCACTCGCGGCAGCTCCCCTGATCGTCTCGGATCACCTGTGGCTCAACAGATCCCTGCTGATCGGCACCGGGGCGGCGTTCCTCGCCGGAGGCCTCATCCTGTGTCTGGTGACCGTTCCGGAGACCGAGCCGGAGGTGGAGGCGAGGCGCCCCTTCGCCGGGCTCCGGGCGGTCGCCGATTGGCGGTACCTGGCGATGGCCGGAGCCAACGGGGTCCTCGCCATGCACCTGACACTCCTGACCGTCGGGCTGCCGCTGTACGTCGCCGCCGATCCCGACGTGAGCGACGGCTTCGTGTCGGTGCTGCTGTTCGTGAACACGGTGACCGTGATCTTCGCGCAGGTGCCGTTCTCCAAGGGCGTCACCGGCGCGTCGCGGGCCAGGAGCGCACTGTGGCGGGCGGCCGCGTCGCTGGCGGGCTGCTGCGCGGTCCTGGCCGCGGGCGGGCGTCTCGACGGCGCGGTCGCGGCCATCGCGGTGGTCTTCCTCGCCTGCCTGCTCCTGACGTGCGGCGAACTGTGGCAGGCGGTGGGCGCGTGGGAACTGTCGTATGTGCTGGCGCCCGAGCGGTCGCGGAGCGCCTACCTGACGGTGTTCAACCTGGGCCGGTCGGCTCAGGAATCCGTCGGACCCATACTGATCGGCGCGTTCGTCCTCACCGCCGGGGACATCGGCTGGCTGGTCCTGGGCGTCCTCTTCGTCCTGGGAGCGCTGGGCGCTACGACGGCGGCGAAGCGGATCGAGAGCCGAAAGCGGGCCCACGAGTCGGTGAGCGTGGGGGCGGCGGATTCCTGAGCCGCCCGACTGTTCCGCTCGGAGGTGTGCGCAGGGTCTGGACCATGATGAGGCGGGCGGCTCCTTCGCGTGCGGTGAACGCATCCGCGAATCTTTTCTAAAGCTGGTTGACAAAATATCAAATATAGATGAGCATCGTTATTACTGCTCTTGTGGAGCATTCCTCACATCGATCCGAAGGACAACGCCATGCACATCAACCGAGCCAAGCGAAAGGGCTTGGCACTGACCGCGGTCGCCGCTGCGGCCATCATGACGACGGGACTCGGCCTCGCCGTCGCCCAGCAGGCCGCAGCGAATGAAGGCTGCGAGGTCGACTACCAGGTGACCGGCGACTGGGGTTCGGGGTTCCAGGCCAATGTGAGCATCACCGCCGGTGAGGCGATCGACGGCTGGGACCTGGGCTGGGAGTTCCCGGGCGACACCACCGTCTCCAGCGCCTGGAACGTCGACTGGAACCAGACCGGCGGCGCCTTCTCCGGCACCGACGTCGGCTGGAACGGTTCCATCGCCGCCGGCCAGACCCGGCAGGTGTTCGGATTCGTCGGCGCGGGCAGCACCGAGGCCCCCGAGGAGTTCACCGTCAACGGCGTCGTCTGCGGCGAGCAGGACGGCGAGCCGTCGGAGACCCCCACTGAGACCGAGACACCCGAACCTCCCGAGGGCAAGCCCAGCGCCCTCCACGCCGAGGGCAACCGGCTGGTCAACGCCGAAGGCGAGACGGTGGTGCTCAACGGTTTCAACCGCACCGGCACCGAATGGCCGTGCATCCACGGTTGGGGCTTCATCGACGGGCCCTCCGACGACGCGGCGATCGACCTCATGGCCTCCTGGGAGCCCAACACGATCCGCGTCCCGATGAACCAGCAGTGCTGGCTCGGCTACGGCGAGACGACGCCGGAGTGGACCGGCGAGCACTACCGGGCCTTCATCGAGGACTGGGTGGATCGGATCACCGAGGCGGGCATGTACGCCGTGCTCGATCTGCATTGGAGCTCACCCGGCACCGAACTGGCCGACGGTCAGCGGCTGATGGCCGACGCCGACAACACCCCCGACTTCTGGGCCTCGGTCGCCGAGCGGTTCAAGGACAACCCGGCGGTCGTCTACGACCTGTACAACGAGCCGCACGACATCTCCGACGAGTGCTGGAGGGACGGCTGCACCACCTCCGAGGGCTGGGAGGCCGCCGGCATGCAGGACCTGGTCGACGCCGTCCGCTCCACCGGCGCCACCCAGCCGGTGATGGTCACCTGCAACGGCTGGGGCAACGGCTGCGGCGGCTACCTCGACTTCATGCCGACCGACCCCGAAGGCAACCTCATCGCCGGTGTCCACGTCTACGAGGGGACCGGATGCAACACCCAGGACTGCTGGGATCGCGACATCGCGCCGATCGCCGCCGAGGTGCCCACCGTCTTCAGCGAGTTCGGTGACGGCGGCTGCGACCACGACTGGAGTGACGGCCTGATCGCCTGGGCCGATGCCCGCGGCATCGGCTGGACGGCCTGGAGCTGGTACCCCAACTGCGACATGCCAGGCCTGATCAGCGACTGGGACGGCACACCCACCGGCTACGGCGAAGGGATCAAGGAGGCCCTCGCCAACCGGCCCTGACAATTAGGAAGCGTCAACGAGAGGACGACAGGGCGGCCGCCTTGCGGCGGCCGCCCGCAGTCGTTCGTCAGATCGCCGGGCTCGGCGTCTCCAGGAGGCCTCGGAGCAGCACCATCGCCGCGCCGAAGGCCGCAGCGTCGTCCACGTGCTCGGCGATCCCCACCTTCACGTCGTGCACGTGACGCATGAACACCGACCGGTCGAGCCGGTCCTGGACGGCGTCCCGGTAGCGGCAGCCGAAGTCGGCGAAGGCACTCCCCGCGAGGATCACCTCGCCGACGTCGAACATGTTCACCAGCGTCACCGCACCGATGGCGAGGAACCGGATCGAGGTCTCCAGCAGGGCGGCGGCATCGGCGTCACCGGCCACGCCCGCGCGTCCGATCGCCAGGAAGTTCTGGAGCTCGTCCTCACCGAGGGCGAGCCGCGAGCCCAATGACGGGTGCTCGAGCGCCCGAGTCGAGATCGCCCGCGGGCCGGAGAGGTTGTCCAGGCAGCCGTTGTTGCCGCAATCGCAGACCGGACCGTTCGGATCCACGGTGATGTGGCCCAGCTCGACGCCATTGGAGCTCGCACCGCGATAGGGATTGCCGTCGATGATGACGCCACCGCCGATGCCGCCGGCCATGAACACGACCGCGAAGCTCGACGACGCCTCGCCCAGCGCCTCGACCCCGATCCCGGCGGCGGTCGCGTCGTTCTCGATCACCACGGGCAGACCCGTCGCCTCCGTGAGCGTCGCCGCCAGCGGATACCCCCGCCAGGCCGGAGTGGGCTGCGGTGTCAGCAGCACACCCGCACCGCGGTCCTGCGGCCCGTAGGTCGCCAGGCCGATACCGCGGACCTTGGAGCGCGGGACTCCCGAGGCGTCGATCATGGCCGACACGGCCTCGGTGAGCTCCGGCAGCACCTCGTCCGGGTCCCGCTCGCCCGCCACCGGCAGCTCGCGCCGGATCACGATGCGTCCGCCCAGGTCGACCAGCACCCCCACCGATGTGAATCGGTCGAACTGCACGCCGACCATGTAGCACGCCTCAGGCTGGAGTTCGAGCAGCCGCCGCGGCGTGCCCCGGCTGATCCGCTCCTTCCCCGCATCCCGCACGAACCCGAACTCGCTCAGCTTGCGGATGGCGTTCGTCATGGACGTCTGCGTGAGCCCGGTCGCCTCGGCCAGCTCGACGCGGCTGACCGTGCCCCGCTCGCGGATCAGGTCGAGCACCGCGACGAGGGTGGGTTTGCGAACCTCCGACCCGAACGCCCTCAACCCATCCTCCTCGGGAACCCGCCTGGCGCGAACGCTTGCACGGAACACCTTACTTGACCCGCTGAAGTCACTCCGCAGCCGAAACGGGGGCGTCGGTGCCACCGACGCCCCCGCCCGATCAGCCGAGCTCGGCGTCATGTCGCGATGGTCCATTGCTGGTTGGCGCCGCCCCAGCACGAGTACTGCTGCACCGGCGCGGCGTCGGCGGTGGACTGGTCGAGCACTTCGAGGCACCTGCCGGAGTGGCGGGCGACCAGTTCGACGAAGCCGCCGACCTCCCGCAGCTCCCATTGCTGGTTCCGGCCGCCGGTGCACGGCCACAGGATGGCCGCTGCGCCGTCGGCGGTCGAGGCCAAGTCGACGTCGAGGCATTTGCCCGACGTCTGCGAGACGACCTGGTGGTAGCCGCCGCCGAGGTCCCGCAGGCGCCATTGCTGGTTGGACCCGCCGTGGCAGTCGTACTGGATGATCTCGGCCCCGTCCTCGGTCGAGGCGCCCGCGACATCGAGGCACTTTCCGGAGTTGCGGTTCACGATGGCGGTGAACCGGCCGCCGTCGATGTCGTCGCCCCAGCCGTAGCGCAGCCGGTCGGCCGCGGACGGGTTGCGGACCGTCAGGCGCAGATCGGTGCCGCTGCCGGTCAGCTCGAACATCGAGTAGAAGTCGTAGTAGGTGTCGTTGGTCTTGCCGCCGATGGCGGGCCAGTAGACACCGCCCATGTCGTTGGTGCGCATGACCTCGGTCATCGCCCTGATGTAGCGGACGTAGTTGTTCGTGCTGTTCGGATCACCGTAATCGAGGCCGCTGTCCATGGGCGCGCCGAACTCGGTGGGGATCGCTCGTGACGCGCAGTCGCCCAGGCGGGACTCGATGTGGTCGATCCAGCCTTCGAATGTCCTCTCGCCATAGTCGAACGAGTAGTGGTGGAGCGAGAGCAGCGTGCCGTCGAACCGGGGGTCGTCGCAGATCGGGCGCAGGTCCTGGCTGAAGCCGACCCCGCCGATGAGGACGCGGCCGGGCGGCGCCGAGTAGTGGTAGTCGAGCCAGTCGGCCGCGAGGTCGCGCCACTCTTGGGAGCTGTAGCCGTGGGGCTCGTTCATCGGCTCGAAGTAGATGAGTTCGTTGGGGCCGTATGTGCTGGTCACGGTGGACCACATCGAATTGAACGCGGCCATGTCCGTGATGCGCCCGCCGGAGGCGACACCGTCCTCCCAGTAGGCGAGGATGACCTTGAAGCCGCGGTCGGTGGCGGCGTCGATGGTGGCCCGGTAGGCGTTCCACCACGCCGAGCCGACGGTGTGGGTGTTGATCGGGAGGCGGACGGTGTTGGCGCCGAACTGGGACTCGAAGGCGTCGTAGACCGTGTCGGCCTTGGCCCGCACGGTCTCGTAGTCGTCCGACGCGTCCAGGCCGTCGAGCACGAGCGGTCCGGTCTGGAAGTTGTCGCCGAGGACGGCCCAGTTGAAGCCGCGGAACTGGCTGGTGTCGGCGTTCGCGGTCCCGGCGCCGGCCAGCACGGTGACCGGCACCAGCGCCAGCGCGGCGAGAACGCTGATGAGGGTGCGCCGACGGCGCCGTCGCGGTGCGTCGTGGCGATGGAGGAATCTCATGATGTCGACCTTTCTCGTGCGGCAGTGCACGTGATGGAGAGGGACAGCAGGACGGTCATGGCTCCGGGCGTGGTCATCCCATGAGCCAGAGTTGGTTGTCGCCGCCGTTGCACGGCCACTGGCTCAGGGCCGCTCCGACCGCGGTGCTGAAGGCGGAGACCTCGAGGCACTGCCCGGTGGCGACGTTGCGGAGCATGGAGTAGGCGCCGATGACCGGGATCCGTTCCCACTTCTGGTTGTCGCCGCCGTTGCACGGCCACTGGTTCGCCGTCGCCCCTTGGGCGGTCGAGGCGCCGTAGATCTCCAGGCATTGGCCGGAATGGGTGGCCTGGAACTGGTAGACCTCGCCGTCGCGGGTGACCTGCCAGAGTTGGTTGTCGCCGCCGTTGCAGTCGCCCTGATTGACCGCGGCCGCGTTCGCGGTGCTATGGGCCCAGACGTCGGCGCACAGGTTCGAGTGCCGCGCTTGCAGGACCGCGTCGGTCCTGCCCAGGGGCGCGTCGAAGATCGGCCAGCCGTCCGCGAAGGTCAGCTGCCGAATGTCGAGCGTCCCGCGGCCGTAGTTGTCGGCGTCGTAGTAGTGGTAGGCGAAGTAGCGTTCATCGCCGTCGGTGTAGACGTCGCCGCCGCCGGCCGCCACGTGAGGCCAGGGGCCGCGCATGAGGACGGTCGAGCTGCCGCCGTCGACGAGGTTCCGTCCGCTCTGGTCGTAGTAGGGGCCGGTCACGGAGGTCGCTCGGCCGACGACGGTGTGGTAGGTGCTGTCCGTCCCGATGCAGCAGCTTCCGGTGGGGGCCAGCAGGTAGAAGTACCCGCCGTCCTGGACGATCGAGGTGCCCTCGACGTTGACGGCCAGGCGATGGAGGTCGTCGTCGGTGGTCGAGAACTTCCCGGTGGACTCGTCCAGCGCGTGCATGTAGATGCCGTTCCAGGAGCCCCAGGCGACGTAGAGGCGGTCGTCCTCGCCGCGCACGACGTCGGGGTCGATCGGGTAGTTCAGGTCGGTGATCATGCCCTGGTCGGTCCAGGGCCCGTTCGGTGTGGGGGCGGTCGCGAGTCCCATGGCCGCGTGGGGGATGCCCCAGATCGCGGTGCCGTAGTAGAGGTGGTATTCGCCGTCGAAGTAGTTGATGTCGGGCGCCCAGATGTTGGGCGGGGTGGTCCCGCCGTGGGCGTCGGTGATCCACTGCGGGGTCTGTTCCCAGACGTTGCCGATCTTCTCCCATCCGCCGGCGGGCGTGGCCTGGCAGGTGCGGAAGACCATGACCGACCCGCTGCGGTTGTTCGGGTCGTTCTCGAAGCCGGTGGTGTAGGCGTAGTAGCAGCCGTCGGCCTTGATGACGCTCGGGTCGTGCAGGAGGATCTCGCCTTCCAGCGCCGAGGCCGGAGTGGTCACGAGCAGTCCGGTCAGCGCGAGGGCCACGGTCATCAGCAGGGCGATGCCGCCTGCGAGGGTGCGCCGCCGTCGCGGTGCGCGTGGGACGTCGGAGCGAGGGGGGAGTCTCATGGTGTCGACCTTTCCCGTGCGGTAGTGCACGTGATGGAGATGAACTCGTTGAACTTGTATATTCCGATATATGAATGTCTTGGGTCCTTTGCGGCCCGATGTCCCCTTGTGGAGACGGCCGGGCGCTTTTTTCGGGGTGCGCCCGGCCGCTACCGGGGTCTACTGTTCGGCGGCCCGACAGTTGTTCCGGGGGTGCGATGACATGAACGGCATGGCGATCACCGACCCGGCTGGAAACCCTCTCAACGGACCTGTCCCGTCAGTTGACTTTGAAGCCTTGTGAGTTGCCGTAGGTGACGAGTTGCTCCTGCCATGCCTGGAGGCCGGTGTTGAGGTCGGATCGGTCGACGTAGGCGGTGCCGACGGTGTCGGGGAAGATGCTGTTGGCGTAGACCTGGAAGGGCAGGTACTGGAACCCGGGCTCGACGTTCCCGGCCGCCTCGACCAGGACCTGGTTGATCTGCTGCCCGCCGAAGTACTCGGGGGCGGCGCCCAGGAACTCCTCCGATTCGAGGTCGGCGGTGGTGGCCGGGAAGCCGCCGCTGTCGAGGAAGACGCCGACGCTGTCTTCGGAGTGGTTGAGCCAGCGCAGGAACGCGGCGGCGAGCGCCGGATTCTTGGACTGCTGCAGGACCGATTGCGCCGAGCCGCCGTTCTCGGAGGTGGCGGGGCTGCCGTCGTAGGACGGGACGGGCGCGATGCGCCAGTGGCCGGCGCCGTCGGGGACGGAGCCTTGGAGGATGCCGGGGATCCACGCGCCGGTGATGAGGCTGGCGATGGTCCCGTTGGACAGGGCCTGCCACCAGTCGTCGCTCCAGGTGGGGATCGGTGCGAGCAGTCCGGGTTCGAGCATGCGGTTCCAGGCGTCGGCCCAGCGCCGGGTGCCTTCGTCCTGGAGGTCGATGGTGACGTTCTCGCCGTCGACTTCGTAGGGGCGGCCGTCGGCCTGCCAGATGAGGGGCTGGGCGTATCCGGCGTCGCCGGCGTCGTTGGTGAGGTAGCGGTCCGCATCGGCGGTGTGCAGGGCCTCGGCGGCGGTGATGTACTCCTCCCAGGTGGCGGGCACGGCGATGCCGAACTCGTCGAACACGGCCTGGTTGTAGGCCATGACCAGCGGGCCGGAGTCCTGCGGAAGACCGTAGACGCCGCCGTTCAGGTTGACCGCCGACCAGGTGGAGGCGGTGTAGTCGGCCTCGAAGTCGGCGAAGCCGTACTGGGTGAGGTCGACCAGGGCCTCGGAGAGCGCGAACTGCTGGAGCGCGTAGTACTCGATCTGGGCGACATCGGGCGCCCCGGAGCCGGCGGCGACGGCGTTCTGCAGGGCCGTGTACTGGTCGGTGCCGGTGCCGGCGTTGACCAGTTCGACGGTGACGTTCGGGTGGGCGGCCATGAACGCATCGACTTGGGCCTGGCCGGAGGGCGTCCAGGTCCAGTAGGTGAGCTCGCCCCCCTCTTCGAGCGCGGCGTCGAGATCGGCGGGCTCGCCGTTCTCGGCGGGGCCTGCGTCGTCGCCGCAGGCGGTCAGGGCCGCGCCGAGCAGCCCGGTGCCCGAGGCGAGGAAGAGGGTGCGGCGCGCCAGGCGCTGCGGTTGAGAGGTCGACATGGTGGTTCCTTTCACTTCAAGTTGCCGGGGCGCTTGGGCGCCCCCGGCCTTGCGAGGGGTTCGGTCACGGCTCATCCCTTGACGCTGCCGGTGCTCAGGCCGGACTGCCAGAAGCGCTGGAGGAGGATGAAGACCGCGATGATCGGCACGATCGTGATCACCGATCCGGCCAGGACGAGGTGGTAGATCGGTTCGGCGCCGACCCCGGAGGCTTGGGCGCTCCACTGGTTCAGGCCCACGGTGAGCGGGTACCAGTCGGGGTCTCTGAGCATGATCAGCGGCAGGAAGTAGTTGTTCCAGGTCGCCACGATCGCGAACAGGGCGACGGTGACGATCCCTGGCGCCAGCAGCCGGATCGCGATGGTGAAGAAGATGCGCATCTCGCTGGCGCCGTCGATGCGGGCGGCCTCCAGCAGCTCCTTCGGCACCGATTCGAGTGTGTACACCCAGATCAGGTACAGCCCGAACGGGCTGATCAGGGAGGGGATGATGATCGCCCACGGGGTGTCGGTCAGGCCCAGGCGGCTGAACAGCAGGAAGGTCGGGACGGCCAGCGCGGTGCCGGGCACGGCGATCGCGCCGAGGACGACGGCGAAGTAGGCCCGGCGTCCGGGCATGGCGTATTTCGCCAGGCCGTACCCGGCCAGGGTGGCCAGGAACGTCGCCCCGCCCGCGCCGGCGACGACGTACAGCAGCGTGTTGCCCAGCCAGCGCCCGAAGATGCCGTCGCGGTAGGTGAAGGTCGCGACGATGTTGTCGAACAGGGCGAAGGAGCCGCCGGGGGCGAGCCCGGAGACGGTGAACAGCTCGGTCTGGGTCTTGTTGGCGTTGATCACGAGCCACAGGAGCGGCACCAGCGCGTAGGCCAGGAACAGGATCATGATCAACGTGAGCGCGATCGACTTGCGCGGGTGAGTGATCGAGTGCGGCCGGCGGTGGACCTTCGGATTGATGGTGCGCATCAGCGGTCCTCTCTGCGGGTGCCGCGGAGCTGGACGGCGTAGGCGATCACGGCGGTGATCAGGCCCATGATGATGGCGATGGTGGCCGCGTAGTTGTACTGCTGGCCCGCGAAGCTGAGGTTGTAGGCGTACATGTTGGGCGTGTAATCACTGGTGATGACGTTGGCCGCGAGCGGGGCGATCACGTTGGGCTCGTTGAACAGCTGAAAGCTGCCGATGATGGAGAAGATCGTGGCGATCACGACCGCGCCGCGCACGGCCGGGAGTTTGACGGCCTTGAGGACCTGGAAGCCGCTCGCGCCGTCGATCTCGGCGGCCTCGTACAGCTCATACGGGACGGTCTTCAACGCCGAGTAGAAGATCAGCATGTTGTAGCCCACGAACTCCCAGGTCACGATGTTCCCGATAGAGCCGAGGATCCACTCGGGCGCGAACGGCCGGATGACATCGGTCCCGAACAGGTCGTTGAGGTCGGCGGCGAGCCCGAAGTTGTCGCCGTAGATGAACCCCCACATCAGGACCGCCACCACGGCCGGGACCGCATAGGGCAGGAAGATCACCAGCCGGAACAACCCGCTCGCGTACAGCCGCGCCGAATCGATCGCCAGAGCCGCCACCAGCGCCAGCAGCAGCATGATCGGCACCTGTACCAGCAGGAACACGAACACCCGGCTGAAGCCGTCCCAGAACTGGGCATCGCCCAGCGCGGTCGCGTAGTTGTCGAAACCGACGAACACGGTCCCGCCGATCATGCGTGTCTGGAACAGGCTCAACCACAGCGCGTAGGCGAGCGGCGCGATGAACACCAGCACGAACACCACCGCGAACGGTCCAGCGAACTGCCAACCACGCCAATCGCGCGGGGGTCTGGGTCTGCGCCCGCGGGCGGCCCGGGCGCGGTCGACGCCGACCGCCGGCTCGGTGAGGACGGTGGTCACGAATCAGTCCTTTCGATCGGAGCGCCACGGCGCTCTGGGAGGGGCGCGCCCCGGTGACGCCATGGAGGCGCGGTCGAGGCGCGGATGATCAGGGGACGGTCGGAGCCGTCTCCGTCTGATCCTTCAAGGTCGAAGTCGGGCGCTCCGGCGATGCGGCTCAGCAGGGCCGCGATGGCCTGGTTCGCGTCGGCCTCGAAGGTCTGGCGGACGGTCGTCAATGGCGGTCGCAGGTAGGCGGCGGCCGGGATGTCGTCGAATCCGACGACGCTGACGTCCTCGGGGACGCGCAGTCCCGCCTCTGTCAGCGCCAGGATCAGGCCGGTGGCCGTGTCGTCGTTGGTGCAGAAGACGGCCGTCACCTCGGGGTCGGCGGCGAGCTGCTTGCCGATCTCGTACCCGGAGGCCGGCGACCAGTCGCCCTCGATGTGGGGCGGCGGTTCGATGCCCCGGTCGAGATGCGCCTGGCGCCAGCCCTCGAGTCGCTCGCGCGCGGCCCACCAGTTCTGCGGTCCGGCTATGTGCCAGACCTTGGCGTGGCCGAGGTCGAGCAGGTGGTCGGTGGCCTCCCGCCCGTCGGCGACGACGTGCGCGTCGGTCGGGACGACCGATTTGGGCGGGAGGCCGTCGGTGTATCCGAGGCTGACGATGGGGACGTCGGCCTCGAAGCGGCGCCCTTGCGGCTCGTCGATCGGTTCGGACAGGATGATGCCGTCGACCCCCTGCTCCAGCAGCCGGTCGATGCCTTCCTGCATCGACTGCGGTCGGCCCTCCGTGGTGTGGGCGACCGAGAACGAGAACCCCGCTTCGCGCACACCGCGTTCGAGCGCGACCAGCAGCGAAGCCGGACCCCAGCCGGCGGTGCTCAGCGAGACGACGCCGATCCGGTGGAAGCGGCCCGTGGTCAGAGCCCGCGCCGCCGTGTTGGGGCGGAACCCGAGCTCGCGCGCGGCCCGCATCACCTTCTCTCGGGAGGCGTCACTGACGTACCGCTCGTTGTTGACCACCCGCGACACGGTCTTCTGGGAGACCCCCGCCAGGCGGGCGACGTCGTACATGTCCGGGGCCTTGCGGCGACCGGCGGACTCGCTGGGTGGGGAAGGTTCGTTCACATCTAGCTCCCGTCGAATTTCTGACTGCGCAGTCAGGTTCAACCTACGAGCCCCTGACAGGATTGTCAAGGTCCCGGAATCGGCCTATCCGACCTGAACGAGCTCCCATTGCTGGTTCTGGCCGCCGTGACAGTCCCATTGCTGCACCGGTGCGCCGTCGTCCGTCGAGAAGCCTTCGACTTCGAGGCACTTGCCGCTATTGCGGTTCACGATCTCGACGTAGGCGCCGTCGACCGGCTCGAGTCGCCAGTCCTGGTCGTCGAAGCCGTTCTCCACCCAGGTCAGCGCATCGGTGCCGTCGGCGGTGTCCGAGCCGCCGATCGCCAGTGCGCGGCCGCTGTGACCTGCCAAGAGGTTCACGTACCCGTCGCCGGTGTCGCTGACGTGCCAGCGTTGGTTGGCCCCGCCGTTGCCCGGCCACTGCACGACTGAGGCGCCGTCCTGGATGCTCGCGTCGAACACGTCGAGGACCTGTCCGCTGTTGCGGTTGACGATCTCGTAGTAGGGGCCTGCCGAATTGCCGAGGTCCACATCGCCGTAGTAGATGGTGTTGCGATGGCCCGAGCAGAAGCACTCCACCGACAGGATGAGCACCCGCCCGGTGTCGGACACCGGCTGCATCCAGCGGCTGTAGCCGGCCGGCATGTTCGTCTGTACCGGCGTCCACGCCCCGGCGCCGTTGGTCGAGTTGATCCGGATGTCCGGGGAGCCTCCCGAGTTGTACGCCAGTCTGCCGTCCGGCAGGGCGAGCACGACGGGGCTGCCGCCGTGGTCGATCGTGGTGCCCTCGTCGAGTGGGTTCCACTGCTCCGGGTCATCGGAGATCTGGTAGTTGTTCGGTATGTCGGGCCGGCCGACCACCTCGTAGGTCATGATGTAGCGCCCGTCGGACATCTGCGCCACCGTGGGCATGCCGGGGCGCAGGTTCCGATCGGCCAGAGCGACGTCTTCGACGATCGGCCCCCAGCTCACGCCGTCGGTCGAGGTCTGGTGGACGAGCTTCTGGTCGTGGTTCGCCTTGTCGCGCTCGTCGGAGTAGTAGACGATGAGCTTGCCGTCGGTCGCCAGCAGGAACGGCTCCCAGATCGGCGTCGGGTCGGCCGAGCCCCATTCGCCGCCGCCGACGGTGATCTCGCTGACCCACGACCACGACTGTCCCTCGTCGTCGCTCCGGTACAGCTCGAGCGCCGTCTCGGAATGGTCGGCGGGCGAGGCGATGCCGGCGAGCAGGAGCGTGCCGGCGGGCATGTCGCCGATCGGTTCGGGAAGGACGTAGAGCTGGGGACTCGCCCACAGCGCCCAGCCGCGCGGCGAGGTGTCCGGGACCTCGGAGGTCCTCGTCCAGGTCTGCCCGTCGTCCCAGCTGGAGTAGATCGGGAAGACCTGGCCCTCGGCGGGCTGGTTGTTGTCCTCGAAGGTCGCCACGAGTGTGCCGCTCGGCAGCTCGGCCGACCTGGCGTAGGTCACGCAGTAGTCGCGCGAGCAGTCGCCCTGCGGTTCGAACAGGACGCGCGGCTGGCCTTCCATCGCTTGGGCGGGCTGTCCCACCAGCGTGAATGCCAAGGTGAGGAGTGCGGCGAGAAGCCCTACTCGCCATCGTTGCTTCAGCTTGTGCATGAGCGCTCCTTGTCCTTTTCCTGCGGCTCGGGCCGCATGACTCAGGTGATGATTCGGAAGGTCGCGTCGGCGCGGTCAGACGCGGTGGCGACCGGATCGAGTCGCAGCCGGTAGTCGTAGTGGCGGAGGTAGCGGTCGGGGAAGTTGTACGACCGGAACGAACTCCATGAGCCGTCGGCCAGGCCGTCCACGCGGTAGAAGGTCGCGTCGGCCGCGAACTGGGCGGAGCCGTCGTCAGCCTCGAGTGCGAAGTCGAAGTCCCAGTGGCGCGGGTAGTGGCCGGGGTAGTTGACCGACTCGAACGAGATCCCGTCGGGGTCGGCCAGGCCCGGGACCATCCGGAACCGACCGTCCTGTTCGGGGGTGATGTTCGGCTCCAGCAGCAGATCGAAGTCGTAGTGTCGAACGCGGCGGTCCGGGAAGTTGAACGACTGGAGGCGCATCGAAGACGTGTGCTGCCACCGATCGAGGACCCGGGCCTCCTCGGCCGCGGTCAGGTTCAGGATCGAGCCGTGGCGTTTGTGGGTGCCGCCCAGGTCCCACTCCGCGACGGTGCCGTAGCTTCCGGGGTCGGACAGGTCGTCGGTGGTGACCGGCATGTAGCCGCCGTCGGTGAAGAACTGGTCCACCCACAGGGCCCATTCGTCCCGATCGTTGAACTTGGTCCATATGGGCCCTTCGACGTTGCCGCCGTGGAGGCCCAGGTGCGAGAGGTCGCCCAGCCGGGTCCACGCGCCGAGGAGGCTGTCCGAGCCTTCAATGGTGATCTCGTTGTCCCGCGAGGCGCGGTAGTAACGCCATGGGCCGTCCACCGGGCCTTCGATGATCTGGGTGTCGATCAGGCCCTGCCCACCGAGCCGGTCGATGTAGAGCTGTGGCGCGCTGACGCTGGTGAAATCGCTGGTGCGCGCATACCAGATGCGGTGCTTCTTGATCCCGTTGAGCGTCGAGAAGATGGTCCAGTAGAGGATGTAGTCGCCGCGGGCCGGATCCCAGATGGCCTCCGGCGCCCAGGCGCAGCCGGCGTCGCCGACCCCGCCGGCCACGTCGAGGAGCCACGGGTCCGACCAGCTGACCAGGTCGGTCGACTCCCACACCACCAAAGCGGTGCTGCCTTCGTTCTCCGATTCCCACCAGGTGGTGCCCGAGCCGATGTGGAGGTCGGTCGCGAGGATCCAGTATCGGTCGCCTTGCGGGGAGCGGATCAGGGCGGGATCGCGGACGCCTTTGGTGCCGAGTGTCGAGTGCAGGATCAGATCGCCGCCGTTGAGGTCGGTCCAGTGCAGGCCGTCGCCGCTGTGCGACAGGTAGATCTGCTCACCGTCGGTCTGCTCGCCGGTGAAGTGGACCATGAGGTAGCCCGGTTGCGCTTGAGCGAAGGCGGCTCGGATCGGCAGCGCCGAAGCCACCGCCGAGGTGAATGCAGTCGCCAGAACGGTTCTGCGTGATGGCATCTTTCAGGGCCTTTCGTCAGATTGGAGAGGTTGAGGGCCGGATCGGGCGGCGTCCTCCTTTCGAGCGCGGATGGGCGCGACCGGCCTGTGGACGTCTACGCTGGCTCAGGCTCTGGTGAACCGAGGCCGAGTCGGCTAGACTGTCGTCTGACTGCGCAGTCATATCGACCATAAGCTGAGCAGTCAGACATGTCAATATTTCCGACTTGGTTTTCCGGGGATTTCCGTTGGGTTCTGACTCGTCGGCTCACTCGGACGCACCCCGACCCGGCAAACGCGCAGGATCGACGCCCTCGTCGGTGCCGCTTTGCCGAAATCACCTGTCCGACCACCATTGAAGGGACCCCGACTTTGCGCCCCGACTTCCACTACATCGAGGACCCCAGCCCCGGTAGCGGGCGGCTTGCTCCTCGTGCTGCGCTGCCGTCTGATGCGGTCGTGTTCGGCCTTGACGGCGGGTGGCGTTTTCGGCTCGCGGCGGGGTTGCATGATCTCACTGAGGGCTTCGAGGAGCCGGGTTGGGATGATGCGGGCTGGGAGACGCTCCCGGTGCCCTCGATGTGGCAGATGACCGGCATCCCGGAGGAGCCGCGCCTGGGCGCCCCCGCCTACACCAACACCGTCTTCCCCTTCCCGGTCGACCCGCCGCGGGTGCCGGATGCGAATCCGACCGGGGAGTACCGGCGCGTCTTCACCCTCCCGGCCGATTGGCCGTCGGCCGGTCGCACGGTGCTGCGCTTCGAGGGGGTCGACTCCTGCTTCGCGGTGTGGTGCAACGGGGTCCGGCTCGGGGACGGGAAGGGTTCACGGCTCCCGACCGAGTTCGATGTCACCGGCCATCTCCGCGAAGGCGAGAACACGGTCGCGGTGCGTGTCCACCAGTGGTCGGCCGGCTCGTATCTGGAGGACCAGGACATGTGGTGGCTGTCGGGGATCTTCCGGCCCGTCGCTCTCGTGCATCGTCCCGAGGGCGGTATCGATGATGTGTTCGTCCATGCCGACTACGACCACACCACCGGGCTGGGCGCCCTCCGCGTCGAGTCCGACGCCGAAGGCGCCCGGGTGAGCGTCCCCGAACTGGGCATCGACATCGCCGTCGGCGAGAGCGCCACCGCCCGGGTCGAACCGTGGACGGCTGAGACCCCGCGCCTGTACGACGCCGTGGTCGCCACCGCGAGCGAGCGCGCGAGGCTGCGGATCGGCTTCCGCACCGTCAAGATCGAGGACGGCCTGCTCAAGGTCAACGGCCGCCGGATCCTGCTGCGCGGCGTCAACCGCCACGAATGGGACCCCGACGCAGGGCGCACGCTGTCGGTCGAGACGATGCGCCGCGACCTCGAGATCATGAAGCGGCACAACATCAACGCCGTCCGCACCAGCCACTACCCGCCCGACCGGCGCTTCCTGGACCTGTGCGACGAGCTCGGCGTGTGGGTGGTCGACGAATGCGATCTGGAGACCCACGGGTTCATCCATGTCGGCTGGAAGGGCAACCCGTCCGCAGAGCCGGAGTGGCGCGAGGCCTACCTCGACCGGATGGCCCGCATGGTCGAGCGCGACAAGAACCACGCCAGCGTCATCATGTGGTCCCTGGGCAACGAGTCCCACACCGGCGCCAACCTCGCCGCGATGTCGGCTTGGGCCAAGGAGCGCGACCCCGGCCGCCCCATCCACTACGAGGGCGACTGGGACTCCGGCTACGTCGACGTCTACTCCCGCATGTACGCCGACCACGCCGAGACCGACCTGATCGGCCAGGGCGCCGAGCCCGCGACGACCGACCCGGCGCTGGATGCGCACCGTAGGAGCCTGCCGTTCATCCTGTGCGAGTACGCGCACGCGATGGGCAACGGCCCCGGCGGCCTCGCGGAGTACCAGCGGCTGTTCGAGCAGCACCCGAGGTGCCAGGGCGGGTTCGTGTGGGAGTGGATCGACCACGGCATCCGCCGGCGCACTCCAGGCGGCCGTGAATGGTTCGCCTACGGCGGTGATTT
>NZ_ATYW01000009.1 GCF_000427885.1 Glycomyces tenuis DSM 44171 | reverse complement strand
CGTTCGACTTGCATGTGTGAAGCACGCCGCCAGCGTTCGTCCTGAGCCAGGATCAAACTCTCCAACCAAAACCAAACACACCAACACCCGAAACCGAGCATCAGCGCGAAGCAATGTGCCGAAGCATGCCCTGACCGATCATCCGAGACCCACCAGTTCAGCAAACCAGTACGCCCCAAGGAAAAGACAGTCAAAAACAGTACCAACCATGAACCCCGAAAGATCCACAGCCAGCCCACACGCTGACCATCCAAACACCCTGTTGAGTTCTCAAACAACACGCCACAACCAAGCGATACTGAAAATACTTCAGATCAGCCTCAGCCGAGGCAACTTGACTACGTTAGCAGTCGCAAACTGCACCGTCTAATACAGGGATGATGACCCTGCACACAGGCAGTTGAGCCTCTATATCGAGTCTCAGGTGATCCCCGCGCTTCGATCCACGGACCGCGCCAGCGCTCTCCTGAGCTTGTCGCGTGCCTCCGTGATCTCCGGACCGGCCTTCTCGGCTGTTCCGTTCCCCCGCGGGCAGAGACAAATATACACGCCCCTGGGAAGCGTGAAACCAGGGGGTCCGTCTTTGACTTCACGATACTCCTGAACAGGGCAGACATCAAGGTTTTCGACCAGATTCCCGAGCCGGTGACATGCCCGGCCGCCTCCGCGGACACTCCCCCGCCCGGAACTTCGGCTGTTAGCCTGCGAGCACCAACTACTCCGCACATCATCAGAGGAGAAGGCATGTCAGTCACTCGCAACGCAAGCACCCGCTGGACTGGAGACCTCCAGAGCGGCGGCGGTGTCACCAGCTTCGTTTCGTCCGGTCTCCCGGACACTCCGGTGACCTGGGCGGCTCGCGCGAACGACCCTGAGGGCAAGACGAGCCCCGAAGAGCTCATCGCGGCGGCCCACGCTTCCTGCTACTCCATGGCGCTCTCGGCCGGCTTGGGCAAGGCGGGCCACACGGCGGAGGAGATCGTCACCGAGGCCGCCGTCGACTTCAAGCCGGGCACCGGGATCACCGGCATCGCGCTCAGCGTTCGCGCCACCGTCCCGGGACTCGGGGCCGACGAGTTCGCCGAGATCGCGGAGGCCACCAAGGACGGCTGCCCTGTGAGCCAGGCACTCAAGGCGGTCCCCATCACGCTTGAAGCGACCCTGGGTTAGGGTCGATCCCAAGCGTTACAAATCTTCATATTGATCGCACACTGTGCGCGAAGGCACCATGTGCACCATCCGTGATCGCAGTATCACGGTGTCGATCCCCGGACGGGGCCCAACCGGGGATCGACACGGTGGAGGTGGGTTTCGCGCACATAGTCGTAAGTGTGCTTGTCTGCCCAGCTGAAAAACTCACACGTAGAGGAGGTCGAGTGCGTCGTGACTACTCCCGAGAGCACCGGTCGGCGATTCCGCGCCTACACCATCCGTCATCTTGATGACCTGTTGAAGCGCGCGCCGCTGACGGAAGAGCAGAGGCTCCGGACGAGGGCGGTGGCGTCGGTGCTGCCGTTCCGCACCAATACCTACGTCGTCGATGAGCTCATCGACTGGGACAACGCGTTCGACGATCCGATGTTCCGTCTGGTCTTCCCTCAGGAGGACATGCTGCCGTCCGAAGACGTCGACCACATCGCGAAGCTGCTGAAGAACGACGCCTCCAAGCAGGAGGTCACGGCGGCGGCCAACCAGGTGCGCTTCAGGCTCAATCCGCATCCGGCCGGTCAGATCCAGTTGAACATCCCCAAGGCCGGCGAGGAGACGATCCAGGGTCTCCAGCACAAGTACAAGGAGACGGTGCTGTTCTTCCCCCAGCAGGGGCAGACGTGCCACGCCTACTGCACCTACTGTTTCCGGTGGGCGCAGTTCGTCGGGATCGACGACTTGAAGATCGCGAACAACGACGTCGAGCAGCTGACCGGGTACGTCCGGCGCCACGAGGAGGTCACCAGTGTGCTGATGACCGGTGGCGACCCGATGATCATGGGGGAACCGGTCCTGCGCCGGTACATCGAGCCGCTGCTGAGCATGGACCACGTCGAGTCGGTCCGGATCGGTTCGAAGGCGCTGGCCTACTGGCCGCAGCGGTTCGTCACCGACCCCGACGCGGACGACACGCTGCGCCTGTTCGAGGAGGTCGTGAAGTCGGGTCGGAACCTGGCGTTCATGGCGCACTTCTCGCACCACAAGGAGCTGGAGTCCGAGCTAGTCCAGGAGGCGGTCCGCCGGATCGAGGCGACCGGGGCGATCATCCGCACGCAGGCGCCGCTCATCCGCACGATCAACGACGACGCGGACCAGTGGGCGAAGATGTGGCGGACCCAGCACCGGCTCGGGATGATCCCGTACTACATGTTCGTCGAGCGCGACACCGGCCCGCAGGACTACTTCTCGGTGCCGCTGGTGCGGGCCTGGGAGGTCTTCCGGGACGCGTTCAGCCAGGTGTCGGGGCTGTGCCGCACGGTGCGCGGGCCGTCGATGTCGGCCACGCCCGGGAAGGTCGCCGTGGACGGCGTGGTGGAGATCAACGGCGAGAAGGTGATCGCTCTGCGGATGCTTCAGGCTCGCAATCCCGATCTCGTCGGTCGCCCGTTCTTCGCCAAGTACGACGAGAACGCGGTCTGGGTCGACGACTTGAAGCCGGCGTTCGCCGACAAGTTCCCGTTCGAGCTCTGACGGGGAGCCGCCGCGTCGGCGGTGCCCGTTCGTCCCCCTGGAGTCGTCGCCCTGGCAGGAATGGGCTTCGCGGCCGGAGCGGCTCTGTGCCGCTCCGGCTTTCGCGTGTTCAGGCGGTGTGGAGGGCGAAGCCGCTCGTGCCGGGGCGCTCGGCACCGGGTTTGAGTCGGCGGGCGTGGTCGTAGTCGCCGCTGTTCTCGGTGCGGTAGGCGATCGGCTCGGTCTCCGCGAGGGTCTCGAGGCGGCGGCGGAGGCGGGCGGTCGTCGTGGCGTAGCCGGCCTCGTCGAGCATCGGCGCTCCGGTGACGACGAAGGGCGGCAGCACGCGCATCCCGGTGTAGAAGAGGACGCCGTGCTGGAGCGGGAAGAGCAGGTCGTCGATGGGTCCGCCGATGCCCCGCTCGGAGAGCTGCGACTCGGAGGCGCCTGAGGTCGTGACGACCATCGCGAGCTTGCCGGCGAGGGTGCCCTCGCCGTAGCGCTTCCAGGTGCTGCTCGGGGCGTAGCCGAAGCCGTTGGTGAAGACCCGGTCGACCCAGCCCTTCATGATCGCGGGCATGGAGAACCACCACTGCGGGAACTGGAGGATGACGGCGTCGGCGGCCAGGAGCCTCTCCTGTTCGGCGGTGATGTCGGCCGACTGCGTGCCGGTTTCGTAGGCTTCGCCGGCGGCGGCCATGAAGTGGTCGCTTTCGGTGGGGCCGAAGTCGTCGTAGTCGGCGACGGCCTTCCACTTCATGGCGTAGAGGTCGCTGACGGTGGTCTCGTGGCCGAGGCGGCCGAGCGTCTCGGTCATGTCGCCTCGCAGTGAGGCGTTGAGCGAGGCGGAGGACGGGTGTGCGTAAACGATGTGGATCTTCATGGGCACCATGCTGCGGGCGTTTCGGGGAGGCTGCCAGACACTTGTTCGACCTGTGGTCGTTCGCTCCTAGGACTGACGGTCCTAGGCACCGGGGCGCGGGGCCGGTGATACTTGGCGACGGAGGTGGTCCGCATGGAACCGGACGCGGGGGCGATTCATCGGCTCGAGGATGTGGCCGATTTGGGCAAGTTCCTACAGGCACGGCGGGCCCGGGTGAATCCGTCCGATGTGGGTCTGCCGGAGGATTCGCGGCGGCGGGTGCCGGGGCTGCGGCGGGAGGAGCTGGCGTTGCTGGCGGGGGTGAGCGTGGATTACTACACGCGTCTGGAGCAGGGGCGCGCGAAGCGGCCGTCCGATCAAGTGTTGGAAGCGGTGGCGCGGGCACTGCGGTTGGACGCGACGACGCGGGCGCATCTGCATCGGTTGGCGGGGGTTTCGCGTCTGGAGCCGGGGGATCCGTCGGCCGAGCTGCGGCCGGAGCTGCGGACGATGGTCAAGGCGATCGAGGCGTTCCCGGCGTTGCTGCTCAATCACCGGCACGATGTGCTGGCGGCGAACGAGATGGCGGATCTGCTGTACCGGCCGATCGGTTGGGATCTGGAGCGGCACCCGAATCTCGCGCGGCTGCTGTTCGACGAGGATTCGCGGCAGTTCTTCCCGGACTGGCCGGCGTGCGCGACCGAGAAGGTGGCGCAGCTGCGCAAGGTGGCGGCGCTGTTCTCCGACGACGAGCGGTTGACCTCGCTGATCGGTGAGCTGGTGGTCAAGTACGCGGATTTTCGGGAGTTGTGGGCGCGGGCGGAGGTGCGCGACTGTTTCAGCGGGGCTCTGGTGGTGGACCATCCGATCGTGGGGCTGTTGGCGCTGCACAAGGAGCAGTTCCGGGTGGCGGACGGGAGCGGGCTGCTGCTGGTGACGCTGTCGGCTTCGCCGGGGACGGACGATCACGACAAGCTGCGGCTGCTGGGGTCGGGCCTGGCGGCCTGACCCCAGCGGCGGTCAGCGGATGGTGAGCAGCTCGATGACCCGGAGCCAGTCGCTGTTTCCGTGTCCGGTGGCCGAGAGCTCCTTGAGGAACTTGTGGTGTGACTCGAGGAGGTCGGCTCGGATCCCCTGTTCGCGGCTGGCGGTGATCATGGAGGTCGAGCCGGTGAGGGCGAAGTCGACGTTCTGGCCGCCGGTGTCGTAGGTGCCGCCGTCGATGATCGCGGCGAGCGCCTTGCCGTGGGGCAGCATGGCGGCGAGCCAGGCCTCGACTTCGACCGCGGTGTCGACCGCGGTGGCGCCGGCGGTGCGCATCATGGCGATGGCCTGGACGAAGCCGCTGAACATGAGGTCCATCGCGGAGAGCAGGGCCATGTCCTTGAGGGAGGCGACGCCGGCGTCGGTGCCGACGAACTGGGCGGTGCCGAAGGTCTCGAGGGCGGGCCGGGCGATGGCGTAGGCGTTCTCGCTGCCGGAGTAGAACAGGAGCGAGCCGGCTTCGCCGATCATGTCGGGGGTGGCCATGATGGCGCCGTCGAGGTAGACGATGCCGTGGTCGGCGGCCCAGGCGGCGGTGTCGCGGGCCTCGTTGGGCGTGGTGGTGGTCAGGTTGACGACGACTTTGCCTTCGAGTTCGGCGGCGACGGGGTCGAGGTGTTCGCGGACGCTGGCGTGGTCGAGGAGGACGACGAGGATGAGGTCGCTCGCGGCGACCGCGGCGGCGACGGTCGCCGCGGCGGTCGATCCGGCCTTGACGTGCGGTTCGGTCTTGGCGGCGGTGCGGTTCCAGACGGTGGTGGTGTAGCCGGCCGCGCGGAGGCGCTCGGTCATGACCGAGCCCATGTTGCCGAGGCCGAGGATGCTGATGGTGCCTTGTGACATGGTGTGCTGTTTCCTATTCGTTTCCGTTGTCGCCGCGGATGATCTGGTAGACGGGGACGATGGCACCGGTGCGCTCGGTCGCGTCGAGGGCGCGCTGGTAGTAGTCCTGGACGGTCTTGGTGAGTTCGGCGTCGGTGCCCGCGTCTTCGCTGGTGTCGATGACGTGCTGGGCGCCGGCGTGCATCATCTTGAGGCTCGCGAGGTCGCCCCAGCCGCCCTGCTTGGCGGCCTGGGCGAAGTAGACGGAGAAGTCGCGCTGGCTGTCGGCGTCGTCCTTGCTGAGTTCCAGGAAGGTGTCGATGTCGCCGCCGCCGCGCTCGATCATGGCAAGCGCCTGCTGCAAGGAGATGAGGTAGGCGTGGAACATGGCGAGCCCGGCCTGGTAGTAGAGCTGGGCGAGGCCGTAGTCGGGGCCGAGGTAGACGTTGGCGCAGAGCAGTTCGAGGAGCGGTCGGAGCTCGTCGTGGAGCTCGGCGGGGCCGCTGACGTACAGGTGCGAGGCCGGGTGGCGGATGTCGTCGCTCTGGGTCATGTAGGCGCCGGTGAGGAAGCGGCCGCCGCGATCGAGGACCCATGCGGCGCCTTTGGCGGTGTTCGCCGGGGAGTCGGAGGAGAGGTTGACGATGGTCTTGCCGGTGAGGTCGGCCGGGCCCTGTTCGAGGACGCCGTACATGGCGTCGTAGTGGATGAGGGAGAGCAGGACCGTGTCGCTGGCGGCGATCGCGTCGGCGACGGTGGCGGCGGGTGCGGCGCCGAGTTCTGCGAGTGCTTCGGCCTTGCCCGGGGTGCGGTTCCAGACGGTGACGTCGAGTCCGGCCTCCAGGAGGATCTTCACGGTGGCGCGGCCCATCGGGCCGAGGCCGAGGACGGTGACGGACTTCTTGGCGGACATTTCGTGCCTCTCGGTGTTCGATGGTTTCATGTGGGTCTTGTCGGGTTTCGTGGTCGGCCGGGTGGGCTTCGCGAGATCGCGCTCGCCGGTGGCGCCTGGGGCCGTCGGGTTCGAGACCGCGCTGTTTCCTATTCGGCGTCGCCGCGGAGGACGCGGTAGACGGATACCGGGTGGCCGGCCTTCTCGGTGGCGGCGATGGCCCGCCGGTGATAGTCCTGGATGGTCTTGGTGAGTTCGGCGTCGACGCCGAGGGCTTCGCTGGTCTCGATGATGTGCTGGGTGGCGTTGTACATCAGGTTGAGACTGTCGGCGTCGGCCCAGCCGCCCTGCTTGGCGAATTCGGCCCATTGGCGCATGAAGTCACGGTAAGTGTGGGGATGCTCCGCTGCGTTGGCGACGAAGCGGTCGAGGTCGGCGCCGGAGCGGTCGACGATGGCGAGCGCCTGCTCCCAGCCGAGCATGAAGGCGTTGAAGAGGGCGAGTTCGGCCTGGTAGAAGACCTGCGCGAGGCCGTAGTCCTCACCGAGGTACTCCTGGCGGCTCAGCGGGCGCAGCAGGTCCTTGTTGGCGTCGAAGACGTCCTGGGGGCCGCTGAAGTAGAGGTAGGAGTCCGGGTGGGTGATGTTCGGCCCCTCTGACATGAAGCCGCCGGTCAGGAACTTGCCGCCGTGATCGAGGACCCAGGAGGCGCCCGCGCGGGTGTGCTCGGGCGAATCGGAGGACAGGTTCGCGACGACCTTGCCTTCGATGTGGTCGGGTGCCTGGCCGAGGACGTCGTGCATGGCCTGGTAGTGGGCGAGGCTGACGACGATGAGCTCGTTGGCGTCGAGAGCGTCGGCGACGGTGTCGGCCCGCTTGGCGCCGAGCGCGACGAGGTCGTCGGCCTTGGAGGCGGTGCGGTTCCAGACGGTGACCTCGATACCGGCGTCGAGGAAGGCCTTGACCATGGAACGGCCCATGGGACCGAGGCCGATGACGGTGACGGATCGCTTGTGCTGAGCCATCTTGTGTCCCTTCGGGTGCGGTGGCAATGGTTCGCTTGGTGCCGGGGCAATCGTGGCTCCGGCGGGTAGGCTTCGCAAGACCGCACTTTCCGGTGGGGTTACTTACCGTCAGGTTCGAAATATGGTCGGGGGGAATCCGGTGCAGACCATGAGTGGCGCAGATCAAATCTGCGGGATGTCGATCGCGATCGACGTAGTCGGCGGCAAGTGGAAGATGCACCTGATGTGGGTGCTGGGCGAGGGTCCGCATCGGTTCGGGCAGATCCGTCGGATGCTCGACGGGGTGAGTGAGAAGGTGCTCGCGGAGAACCTGCGGCAGTTGGAGGCGGCCGGGGTCGTGCACCGGGAGCTGTACGCGGAGGTGCCGCCGCGGGTGGAGTACTCGCTGACGCCGCTGGGCGAGTCTCTGAACGAGGCGCTGGCGCCGCTGGGCGAGTGGGGCGACAAGCACCGTGAGGCCGTGGTGTCGCAGGTGTGAGGCGCTGCCAGGGCGGTCCGCGCGAAGGCCTTCGGGCGGTCGGGATCGACGAGGGCTTTGCCGAGGGCGTGGCCGGGCGCCATGCGGTCCGGCCGTGCCCCCGCCGTCCGGGTCAAGGCGTTGTCGGCCCGTTCAGGCGCCGAGTCCGCGGAGGTAGGCGAGGTCGACGCCGACGAGGCTGGGGAGGGTGAGGACCTCGAGGCCGGGCGGGAGCGGGACTTCGCTGGGGACGGCGATGGTGACCGCGCGGGCGGCCAGCGCCGAGGTGACGCCGGAGAAGGAGTCCTCCAGGACGACGCTGCGGGTGATGTCGACGCCGAGTTTCTCGGCGGCGGTGCGGTAGGGCTCGGGGTCGGGTTTCCGGTGCTCGACCTCGTCGCCGCAGACGGTCAGGTCGAAGTTGCCGGGGCCGAGGTGGCGGAGCAGCAGGTCGGCCAGTTCCCGCGGGGTGGAGGTGACCAGCGCGGTGGGCAGGCCGGCGGCGCGCACCTCGAGCAGGAGCTCGCGGGCGCCGGGCTTCCAAGGGGCGCCCGCGGCGAACATCTCCCGCATGCGGGCGCGCAGCCACTCCTGGTACTCGGCGGCCCGGTCGAGGGGCACGCCGAGGCTTTCGAGGAGGATGATGACCGAGGCTTCCTCGTTGGTGCCGACCATGCGGGCGCGGACCTCGGGTTCGAGCGTGCCGCCGAGCTCTATGGCGAGCTCTTCCAGCGCCACGTCCCAGAGGGGCTCGGAATCGAGGAGGGTGCCGTCCATGTCGAAGAAGACGGCCTGCGGGAAGTCATTCACGCCTTAGACGGTACGGCGGTGACTGGTGGGGCCGACGGGTTCGGCGCGCCGTCGCGAGCAGGCTCACAAGTGTCAGGCGAGTCCGGCCCGGTGGTGTCGGCGGCACAGGACGGTGTAGGAGTCCATGTCGCCGACTTCGACGAGGTCGCCGGCGAAGACCATGACGCCGTCGCGCAGGCGGGCGTTGTGGGTGCCGCGTTCGCCGCACCAGCAGTTGACGCGCACGGGAAGCTCTTCGACGCGGTCGGCGAGTTCGATGAGCCGCTGGGAGGCGGGGAAGAGCCGTCCGAGGAAGTCGGTTTTGAGGCCGAAGGCGTAGACGTCGACACCGAGGCCGTCGACGGCGTCGGCGAGGTGGTTGATCTGTTTGGGGGCGGTGAGGAACTGGACTTCGTCGACGACGACGTAGGGCGGGCGGAGCTCGGCGAGGTCGTCGTAGAGGTCGAGGTCGGGGGTGGCTTCTCTGGCCTTGTGCTCCAGGCCGATCCTGCTGGAGATGACGCCTTCGCCGCTGCGGTCCATGGTGGTGTAGAGGACGCCGTCGCCTCCCAGTGAGTGGTGGTACTGGAGGGCGAGGGTGGACTTTCCGGCGTCCATGACACCGAGGTAGGCGACGAGTTCGTGCGACATGCCGCCATTGTGCCCTGTGAGCCGTCTGGCACTGGGGGCCATGCCCGCCCTGCCCTTGTTCGGCACTCACGGCGACGCTTGCGAGCCGTAACGTGAGACTCATGGCGACGCTTGCGAGCTGTAATTTGGCACCCACGGCGACGCTTGCGAGCCGTAATTTGGCATTGAAGTAGCTCGCCTCCGGGTGGTGCAGGACGATCGCGTCGGTGGACTGCTCGGGGTGGAGCTGGTCGCCTTCGGAGAGCTCCACGCCGATGCGGTCGGCGCCGAGGAGGTCGACGAGCGTGGCCCGGTCGGACAGTTCGGGGCAGGCCGGGTAGCCGAAGGAGTAGCGGCAGCCGCGGAAGTCGACGTCGAGGATGCCCTTGAGATCACCGGGGTCGGCGTCGGCGACGGTGCCGCCGCCGGGCAGGGTCCATTCGCGCCTCATGCGTCGGTGCCAGTACTCGGCGAGGGACTCGGTGAGCTGGACGGTCAGGCCGTGGACTTCGAGGTAGTCGCGGTAGGCGTTGGCCTCGAACAGCTCCCTGGTGTACTCGGAGACCTTGGGGCCGAGGGTGACCAGCTGCATGCCGAGGACGTCGAGCCGTTCGCCGTCCTTGGCGCGGAAGAAGTCCGCCAGGCACAGCCTGCGGCCTTGACGCTGGCGCGGGAAGGTGAAGCGGGCCCTTTCGGCGTGGCCGTTCTCGTCGAGGACGACGAGCGAGTTGCCTTCGGAGTAGGCCGGGAGGTAGCCGTAGGCGACCTTCGCTTCGATGACGTTGTCGGTCTGGAGCCGGTCGAGCCAGTAGCGCAGGCGCGGACGGCCTTCGGTCTCCACGAGCTCCTCATAGGAGGGCCCGTCCCCTCGGGTCGGCTTGAGGCCCCACTGGCCGAGGAAGGTGGCGCGCTCGTCGAGCATGGACGCGTATTCGGCGAGGGCGATGCCTTTGAGCACGCGGGAGCCGTAGAACGGCGGCACGGGGACGTCGACGTCGGTGGCCACATCGGAGCGCACCGAGGTGTCGTCGAGGTCCGGGAGGGACTCGGCGACGAGCGTGGCCTGCTTGGCGCGCCTCTCGCGCCGCTTGGCGATCTTGGCGTCGCGTTCGGGGTCGGTGACCGGCACGCCGGTGCGGCGGGCGGTCATGACCCGGTCCATGAGCGCGAGCCCTTCGAAGGCGTCGCGGGCGTAGTGGACCTGGCCGCCCTCGAACATCTCGCGCAGGTCGTCCTCGACGTAGGCGCGGGTGAGGGCGGCGCCGCCGAGGAGGACCGGCCAGCGGGTGTGCATGCTGCGGGCCATCATCTCGGCGAGGTTGTCCTTCATGATGACCGTGGACTTGACGAGCAGGCCGCTCATGCCGATGACGTCGGCGCCGTGCGCTTCGGCGGCGTCGAGGATGGCGTTGATGGGCTGCTTGATGCCGAGGTTGACGACGGTGTAGCCGTTGTTGGACAGGATGATGTCGACGAGGTTCTTGCCGATGTCGTGGACGTCGCCGCGGACGGTGGCGAGGACGATGGTGCCCTTGTCGGCGGTGTCGGCCTTGTCCATGTGGGGTTCGAGGTGGGCGACGGCGAACTTCATGGCCTCGGCGGACTGGAGGACGAACGGCAGCTGCATCTCCCCCGCGCCGAAGCGGTCGCCGACGACCTTCATGCCTTCGAGGAGGTGGTCGTTGATGATGTCGAGGGGGCGCTTGCCGTCGGCGAGGGCGGCGTCGAGGTCGGTGTCGAGGCCGTTCTTGTCGCCGTCGATGATGCGCTGTGCGAGGCGCTCGTCGAGCGGGAGGGCGGCGAGGGCCTCGGCGCGGGCCTCCTTGGTGCCCGCGAGGCTGACGCCGTCGAAGATCTCGATGAGCTTCTGGAGCGGGTCGTAGTCCTCGGTGCGGCGATCGTAGATCATGTCGAGGGCGACCCGCTTCTGCTCCTCGGGGATCGAGGCCATCGGCAGGATCTTGGAGGAGTGGACGATGGCGCTGGTGAGCCCGGCCTCGACGCATTCGTTGAGGAACACGGAGTTGAGGACCTGGCGGGCGGCGGGGTTCACGCCGAAGGAGATGTTGGAGATGCCGAGGGTGAAGTTGACGCCGGGATAGCGGCGGGCGATCTCGCGGATGGCCTCGATGGTCTCGAGGCCGTCGCGGCGGGTCTCCTCCTGGCCGGTGGTGATGGGGAAAGTGAGGGTGTCGATGAAGATGTCCTGGACCTTCATGCCCCAGTTGCCGACGAGATCGTCGATGGTGCGGGCGGCGATGCGGACCTTCCAGTCGCGGTCGCGGGCCTGGCCCTCCTCGTCGATGCACATGACGACGACGGCCGCGCCGTGCTCGGCGATGACGGGCATGATGCGCTGGTAGCGGGAGTCGGGGCCGTCGCCGTCCTCGAAGTTGACGGAGTTGACGACGCAGCGGCCGCCGAGGGCTTCGAGGCCGGCTTCGATCACGGGCGCCTCGGTGGAGTCGAGCATGATCGGCAGCGTGGAGGCGGTGGCGAAGCGGGAGGCGAGGATGCGCATGTCCTCGGCGCCGTCGCGGCCGACGTAGTCGACGCACAGGTCGAGCAGGTGGGAGCCGCCGCCGGCCTGCTCGCGGGCGATCTCGACGCAGCGGTCGTAGTCGGCCTCGAGCATGGCGTCGCGGAAGGCCTTGGAGCCGTTGGCGTTGGTGCGCTCGCCGACGTTGAGGATCGAGGCGTCCTGGAGGTAGGGGACGTGGTGGTAGGAGGAGGAGACGCCGACGTCGAGGACCGGTTCGCGCTCGGCGGGGACGGCGCCGTCGAGGCGTTCGCGCAGGACGCGGATGTGCTCGGGGGTGGTGCCGCAGCAGCCGCCGACGAGGTTGACGCCGAAGTTCGTGACGAACTCCTCGTGGGCGTCGGCGAGCTGCTCGGGGGTGAGGGGGTAGACCGCGCCGTCCGGGCCGAGGACGGGCAGGCCGGCGTTGGGCATGACCGAGATCGGGACGGGCGAGTGGCGGGAGAGGTAGCGGATGCTCTCGCTCATCTCGTCGGGGCCGGTGGCGCAGTTGAGGCCGATGACGTCGACGCCGAGAGCGGCGAGGCTGGTCAGGGCGGCGCCGATCTCGCCGCCGACGAGCATGGTGCCGGTGGTCTCGACGGTGACCTGGGCGATGATCGGGACGCCGGTGCCCAGTGCGGTGTTCGCGCGTTTGGCTCCGATGACGGCGGCCTTGGCCTGGAGGAGGTCCTGGGCGGTCTCGACGAGGAGGGCGTCGGCGCCGCCTTCGATGAGCCCGGCCGAGCACTCTTGGTAGTGGTCGCGCAGGAGCGCGTAGGGGGCGTGGCCGAGGGTGGGCAGGCGGGTGCCGCCGCCCATGGAGCCGAGGACGAAGCGGGGCCGCTCGGGCGTGGCGTACTCGTCGGCCTTGCGCCGGGCGAGCCCGGCGGCGGCGCGGGCGAGCTCGCGGGCGCGGTCGGTGATGCCGTATTCGACCAGGCCGCCGTAGTTGGCGCTGAAGCTGTTGGTCTCGACGCAGTCGGCTCCGGCCGCGAGGTAGGCGTCGTGGATGCCGAGCACGATGTCCGGCCTGGTCAGGCACAGGATGTCCGAGAGGCCCTCGTGGCCGTCGTAGTCTTCGAGGGTGGGGTCGAAGGTCTGCAGCATGGTGCCCATGCCTCCGTCGGCGATCACGACGCGGCGGCTGAGGGTCTCGAGGAAGCTGTTCGATGCAGACACGCCCTCAAGGGTACTTCGGGGTGCCGCAGGCTGGGACGCAGGTTTCACAGGATGGGCATCACACCGGCGTCGAGGCCGTCCAGGAGCGCGGTGAGCGCGAACTCGAAGAGCGCGTCGAAGTCGCCGATCGACGCTTCGGGCGTGGTCGCGGTGAGCCGCGGGAAGGCGCCGCCGCCGACCAGGTCGTCGAGCGCCTCGGCCTGGCGTTGCCACCAGCGTTCCATGCTCTCTCCCGAAGCGGCGGCGGCCGAGTTCTCGGTGGCGGGCAGCAGGGCCAGGCCCTGCACCAGCCCGGACACGGTCAGGTAGACGCTCATGGCCGCCGCGGGCGGCCGGTCGGCGTCGGCGGCGGCGCTCAGCACCCGTTCGACCGCGTCGAGAATATTGGGCCCCAAGGGCGGCCGGGTGGTGGCGAGCACCGGCAGCACCCAGGGGTGGCGGCGGTAGAGCTTCCATTCCTCCCAGGCCGCGGATTCCAGCCGCTCTCGCCAGGTCCCGGCCGGATCCGGCGCCTCGATCTCGCCCATGACGGTGTCGGCCATCGCCGTGACGAGGGCGTCGCGGCTCGGGAAGTGCCGGTAGAGCGTCGTGGTGGCGACGCCCAGGGCGGTGGACAGGCGGCGCATGGTCAGCCCCTCGACGCCCTCGGCGTCGGCCAGCGCGATCGCCGCGGCGGTGAGGCGGGCCGGGGTGAGGGTCTGAGGCCGAGGCGGGCGCACGACGGGGCGGGAGCGCTGCCGGGCCCGGTAGGCGCGCCCCTGGCAGGAACGGGAGCAGTAGCGGCGAGGCCGGCCGCGCCCGGTGGGCGGCAGGGCCTCGCCGCAGACGTCGCAGTGGTCCATGCGGCCTCATTTCGTCACGCTCGAATATGTGACGAAATTCTAGTCGTCGCGATGCGGCGTAGCTAGATTCAAGGTCACGTGAACGACGTACGGAAAGGTGCAACCGATGGAACCGAGACTGAACGTGCGCAAGGCCGAGGCGGCCGACCGGGAGCGGGTCGCCGCCGCCTACGACGAGGCCAGTGCCGACGAGGCGGTGCGGGCGTGGCTGTACGGAGGCCTGCCGCTGCCGCCCGAGATGGTCACCGGCTATTTCGCCGAGTTCATCAGCCGGTCCATCGACGAGGACGAGGTGTGGATCGCCAAGGCGGGCGACGAGGTCTGGGGAGTGGCCGTGTGGATCGAGGTCCACGACGTCGCGCGCTTCGAGGCCGAGGCGGACGAGCTGGCGGCCGTGGCCGAGGAGCACGACCTGCCCGTCCTTCGGCGAGGGGTCCGCGCCCTGCGGATGGTCGCCGCGGCCCACCCCCGCCGCTACCCGCACCTGTACCTGCACTCGATCGCCGTGGACCCGCGGCGGCGCGGCCGCGGAGCGGGGGCGGCCCTGCTGGCCGAGCGGCTGCGACTGGCCGACGAGGCCGGGATGCCCGTCTACCTGGAGGCCAGCACCGAGCGGTCGGCGCGGCTGTACGAGCGCTCCGGCTTCACCGCAGAGGAGTCGCGGATCGCCTTCCCCGAGGACGGGCCGGTGCTGATCCCGATGTGGCGGCGGTAGCCGGTCACCTGGTGGGAATGGCCGGGGCCGGTGGCGCCACGCGGGCGTAGCATCGGGTCGTGATGCACCCGTTCGTCGAAGGGACGCAGATGGACACCGTCGATACTCGCTTGTGGACTGAAGTGACCGATCCGGAGAAGCTGCGGGAGATCGTCGGCGAGGTCAAGCCGCGCGCGGCGCAGAAGGAACGCCCGAAGCTCCACGCGCGGGACCTCGAATGGCTCGCCGCCTCGCCGTACTGCGTCATCGCGACCTCCGACGCCGAGGGCAACTGCGACGCCTCGCCCAAGGGCGACCCGGCCGGGATCGTCCACGTCCTGGACGACTCGACGGTCGCGATACCCGAGCGCAAGGGCAACCACCGCGTCGACGGCTACCACAACGTGCTGTCCAACCCGCACGTCGGACTGCTCTCGCTCGTGCCGGGGCGCAGGGAGACGCTGCGGATCAACGGCCGCGCCCGCGTGGTGTCCGACGCGCCGTTCTTCGACGACATGGTCGTCAAGGGCCACAGGCCGATCCTCGCGCTCGTCGTCGAGATCGAGACGATCTTCTTCCACTGCGGCAAGGCGTCCATGCGCTCGGGGATCTGGAAGCCCGAGACATGGACGCCCGAGGCGCTGCCGTCGCACGCGCAGATGGTCAAGGAGACGCAGCGGGTCGAGGAGACGCTCGAACAGCTGACCGAGTACTACGGCACGCAGTACGAGAAGCAGCTGTACTGACCGGCCCGCGTGCGCGCGATACGATCGCGTGCATGCTTCTCGTACCCTTCATCTACCTCCTCATGTTCGCGGCGGGCATAGCCGCGACGTACTGGATCGTCCGGCTGGCCGTGCGCCACGCCATCGAGGACGCCGACAAGCGGCGGAGCCGGGCTCCTAGACCGTAGCCTCGGCCTTGAGCCGCTCGATCATGTCGTCGTCGCAGCTCGTCCAGAACTCCCCCACGACGTCCTCCAGCTGGTCCATGGACGCGGCCTCGAACAGCTTGTCCTGGTAATGGGTGATGTCGTATTCGATCGTGCCCATGGTGACCAGGTCGAGCGGCAGGATCGTCATGTCCCGGAACTCGTCGATCTCGCCGTACGAGGACAGGATGCCCGCCCCGTAGGCCTTGAGGCCGTCGCTCTCGCGGATGACCCCGAACTCGAGCGTGAACCAGAAGACGCGGGAGACGAACTCGAGCGCGTCCTCGGAGTGGACCCGGCGGGCCGCCTCGCCCGCCGCCCGGTAGAGCGCGGCGAACCGGGGCGAGGCGAGGGCGTTGGCGTGGCCGATGACCTCGTGGACGACGTCGGGCTCCGGCGTGTACAGCGGGACCGAGTGGTGCCGGATGTACTGGGTGGCGTGGAACTTCCCGTCGGAGAGCACCCCGTAGAACTCGCGCAGGGGCACGAGCCCCGCGGCGGGCAGGTAGCTGAAGCCGGTGAGCGGTTCGAGGGCCTCGGAGACCTCGGACAGCTGCGGGATGTGATCGGCCGGGAGTTCCAGGCGCTCGGCGCCGTTCAGGTACTCGTGCGCGGCCAGCGATCGGTGCTTCACGGCGAGTTCGGCGCTGGCCAGCCGCCAAATCCCGTGTTCGGTCTCGGTGTAGGAGATTTCGGGCATGGGTCGCCCCGGCTCCCACTCCATTGCGAGTCCCGCGATGGCGTTGCGCCGTTCGCGGTACTCGGGGTCGGCGAAGCCCGGGTGGGTCTCACCCAGTTCCACGACGACCGTGCCGTCTGCGTCGGTGTTGACCGGCGCGAAGTACTGTCCTTCTTCGAACATACCGCCAGTTCACCAGGTCTGTGGCGGCCTGTCAACGCGATCGGGCGGTTCGGTCCGGCCTAGGCGAAGCGGAGTTTCGCGGGCGTCTCGGTCGGGGCGGTTTTGCGCAGGAACGCGCGCCGCTTGGCCTCGAAGCCGTGGCGGTCGTCGAAGAAGTCGCGGGCCATCTCGGCCAGCTCGATCGTCCGGTAGTACGACAGCGGTCGGCTCTCGGCGCGGCGGCGCTCCTTGGCCGCGAACATGCGTCCGCGGCTGACCGGCTCGTTGTAGCCGACGGCGACGGCGCTCAGCCAGTACCGGAACGAGGACCAGTCGCGGGGGCCGACGGCCTGGATCAGGCCGATGCGGGCGGCCTCGGCGGCCGAGATCGGCAGCTTGTCGCCCAGGAGGGAGGCGGCGCGCTCGGGGCCGACGCGTCCGGCGACGGTCCAAGTGTGCAGCTCGGAGCCGAAGATGCCCATGTCGTAGTACGGGTTGAGGACGACGCCGTCGCGGGAGACGGTGACGTCGGCGCACAGCGCGGCCATGACGCCGCCGGCGCCGGCGTTCGCGCTGAAGGCGGCCATGGTGACCTGCTCGGCCGAGGCGATGGCGGCGCACAGGTCGTCGATGGCGCCGATGTTGGCCCACGCCTCGGCGGCGGGGTCGGGGGCGGCGTCGATGACGCCGAGGTGGATGCCGTTGGAGAAGGCGTGCTCGGTGCCGGTGAGGACGAGGAGCCTGGTGTCCTCGGTGAGGGCCTTCTCGACGGCGGCGGTCAAGCGGCGGCACTGCTCGGTGTGCATCGCGCCGTTGTAGGAGCGGATGGTGAGGTAGCCGATGTCGCCTTCGCGGCGGTAGGTCGACTCGGCGAGGGCCTCGGGGAGCGGCAGGAAGGGGGCGCCCGCGGCGTCGACGACCATCGTGGCGGGGAGCTTGGGGCCTCTCTTGGCGTCGAGGGTGGCGGCGTAGCCGATCCACAGCGTGCCCTGTCCGCAGGCGATGGCGATCGATTCGAGGTTGCGTCCGACGATGGTGCCGGGGGTGGCGCCGTACTGCTCGCCGACGGCGGCCGCGTTGAACAGGCAGTAGCGCCTGCCGCCCAGCTCGGCCGGTGCGCCGGGGGCGCCGTCGGCGGCGGCGATGCGGCGGGCGATCTCGTCGGCGGGGGCCCACCAGTCGATTTCGAAGGCTGTTCGGCGCAGCAGTGGCAGCTCGGTGGTGCCGCGGATCTCCCGCGGCACTTCGGCGGGCGGCAGCGGCTGCTCGCCGGCGGCGAACTTGCGGACGGTCTGGGCGACGCAGTCCATGGCGGCGTCGGCGACGAGGCCGTTGTACAGGGCGCTCTTGCCGATGGCCTCGGGCAGGTCGAAGGTCGAGGTGGCCCAGATGGGGCCGGCGTCCATCTCCTCGACCGCCGAGAGCGCGGTGACGCCCCAGCGGGCGCGCCGGTCGAGAATAGCGTGGTCCAGTGAGGACGGTCCGCGGTCGCCGACCGGCCCGGGGTGGACGATGACGGTGGTCCACCGCCGCCACACCTCCTCGGGGACCCGGTGCTTCAGGAAGGGGCACAGGATCAGGTCGGGGTCGATCCGCGCGACCTCGCGGGTCAGCGATTCGGGCGAGTCGAACACGGGGGCGAGTTCGACGCCGACGTCATGTCCCTGTTCGCGCAGGGAACACCAGACACGCTGGGTCAGACCGTTGAAGGCCGATACCAGCAGCAGGATCTTCAATTGCGACTCCTCTGGCGGCGTGGGGAGTCGGTGACGCTCTGCGGTTGGAGCGTACCGGGACTCGACATATCGCACAATAAGCGTGAGCAGTCTATTCCGAGCAATCCTTCGATTGTGTCGCGGGCCAGAGCGGGCGCCGACGGGTCGTCACCACCAGCGCCGAGAGTCTCCGCGGCCCAGGCGTCGACGGCGGCGAGCGCTCCGGCGGTGTCGAGGTCGTCGGCCAGGCGTTCCCGGACGGCCGTGAGCACGGCTCCGGCGGGGACGGCGAACTCGCGCGAGCAGGCCTCCCTCCAGCGTCCGAGGCGCAGTTCGGCCTCGGCCAGGCCGGCGGGGGTCCACTGGCGGTCGGCGCGGTAGTGCCCGGCCAGGAGCGCCAGGCGGACGGCGGCGGGGTCGACGCCTTCGGCTCGGAGCTTGGAGACGAAGACGAGGTTGCCCAGGGACTTGGACATCTTCTCGCCGTCGAGGCCGATCATGCCGGTGTGGACGTAGGCGCGGGCGAAGGGCCGGTCGCCGGTGAGCGACTCGGCATGAGCGGCCGACATCTCGTGGTGGGGGTAGATCAGGTCGGAGCCGCCGCCCTGGACGTCGATGGTGGCGCCGAGGTGTTCGAGTGCGATGCAGGCGCATTCGATGTGCCAGCCGGGCCGGCCGGGGCCGACCGGCGAGTCCCACGACGGTTCGCCCTCGCGCGGGGCGTTCCACAGGATCGGGTCGAGCGGGTCGCGCTTGCCTTCGCGGTCGGGGTCGCCGCCCCGTTCGCGGGCGTAGCCGAGCATGGTGTCGCGGTCGTAGTTCGACTCCGCGCCGAAGCCGGGGGCCTCGGCGACGGAGTAGTAGACGTCGCCCGATTCGTGCCGGTAGGCCGCGCCCGATTCGAGGAGCTCGGCGACGGCCTTGCCGACCAGGGGGATCGTCTCGATGGCGCCGATGTAGTGGCGCGGCGGGACGATCTTGAGGGACTCCATGTCCTCGCGGTAGAGCGCGGTCTCGCGCAGGCCGAGGACCCGCCAGTCCGTGCCGTCCCTGTCGGCGCGTTCGAACAGCGGCTCGTCCACGTCGGTGACGTTCTGGGCGTAGTCGACCTCGAGGCCCTGGTCGCGCCAGTAGCGGTTCACCAGGTCGAAGGTGATCATCGTGGCGGCGTGGCCCAGGTGGGTCGCGTCGTAGGGGGTGATGCCGCACACGTACATGGAGGCGCGTTCGCCGCCGGGCCGGACCGTCTCGCGCCGCTCGCCGGTGGCGGTGTCGTGGAGACGCAGGGCGGGTCCGTGGCCGGGCAGGGCGGGTACGTCTGGTGCGGTCCAAGATTCCATAGCGGCGATCGTAGTTCGCGTCAGGCGGCAGCGGCCAGCGTCATGCCGGGACGAGGCCCGCGGCGACGATGGCGATGATGATCACGCCGAAGGCGATGCGGTACCAGACGAACGGCATGAAGGTGTGGTTGGAGACGAACTTCATCAGCCAGGCGACCGAGGCGTAGGCGACGCCGGCGGAGACGATGACGCCGGTGATGAGCGAGGCGAGCGGCAGGTCGCCGCCGACGGCGTCCTTCATCTCGAGGGCGCTGGCGCCGACCAGGGCGGGGATGCCGAGGAAGAAGGAGAAGCGGGTGGCGGTGGTGCGGTCGAAGTCGCGCAGCATCCCGGCGGTCATCGTCGCTCCGGCACGGGAGACGCCGGGGAACAGCGAGAGCACCTGGATGCCGCCGACGAAGAGCGCGTCCTTCATGTTGATGTGCGCCTCGCCGCGCTGCTGGGTGGCGACGCGCTCGGCCCACCACATGACGAAGGACCACGCGATCGCGCCGATGCCGACGGCGTAGAGGTTGAACACGGCGTCGATGTAGTCCTCGATGAGCAGTCCGGCGATCACGATCGGGAGGGAGCCGACGATGACGTACCAGCCGAAGCGGTACTCGCGGCCGCGCCGGTCGCTGTTGAACACCCCGATCGTCCAGCCCTTGGCGATGTCGACGATGTCCTTGAGGAAGTAGACGAGGATCGCCAGGATCGCCCCGCCCTGGATGACCGCGTTGAAGGCGATGATCTCCTCGGCGGCGGGGTCGAGCCCGATGAAGGCCGCGAAGACCGTCAGGTGTCCGGTGGACGAGACGGGCAGGAACTCGGTGATGCCCTCGACGACGCCGAGGATGATCGCTTGCCAGATTTCCAAGTCGCGTTCCCTTCAGATTTCAACGTCCGACAGCGTAGCGGGCCCCGACTCGGGGCCGCATCTGACGCCGGTGCCCGCGCGGCCCGGCGATAAGGGTATTGACCCGCAGCGTGCTGCGGCTTCGGCCGTCGAGCCGATCCCGGATTCATCCCTCGGGAGGAGCGGCGCGGGGCCGGACCGGCCGAACGGCCGGGGGCGGGAGCGGCCCCGGAGCGGGCAAAGCGCGTAGCTTTCCGAGACTTGCTCGATGTACCTTGTGTGGTCATGGAACGCCGACCACTTGGACGCAGCGGCATCGAGGTCTCCTCGCTCGGGCTGGGCACGATGACGTGGACCACCGACGAGGTCGGCCTGGAGGACGCCGCCGCGCAGTTGCAGACCTTCGTCGAGGCCGGCGGGACCCTCGTCGACACCGCCGACGTGTTCGGGCAGGGCGCGGCCGAGGCCGCGATCGGGCAGCTCATCGGGAAGGTGGTCGCGCGTTCGGAGATCCACATCGCCACGAAGGCGGGGGTGCGCACCGACGGCTCGGACCGCAAGCGGGACACCTCGCGGGGGTGGCTGATGCGCTGCCTGGAGAACTCGCTGCGGCGGCTCGGCACCGACTACATCGACCTGTGGCTGCTGCACGTCTACGACCCGGACACGCCGGTGGAGGAGACGATGTCGGCGCTGGACATGGCCGTCGGCAGCGGCAAGGTCCGGTATGTGGGGGTGTCCAATCACACCGGTTGGCAGACGGCGCGGGCGTGCGCTCATCAGTCGGCCTGGCCGGGGCGGACGCCGGTCGTGGCCTCGGAGGTCGAGTACTCGCTGCTCCAGCGGGGAGTCGAGCGCGAGGTGCTGCCAGCGTGCCTGGCGATGGAGCTGGGCCTTCTGGCGTGGTCGCCGCTGGGCAGGGGCGTGCTGACCGGCAAGTACCGCTTCGGGCGGCCCTCGGACTCGCGGGCGGCCTCGGCGCAGTGGTCGCGGTTCGCGACGACTTATCTGGACGAGCGGTCGGCGGGGATCGTCGAGGCGGTCGCCACCGCCGCCGAGGGGCTGGGGGTCAGCCCTCTGGAGGTGGCGCTGGCGTGGGTGCGGGACCAGCCGGGCGTGGCCTCGGCGATCGTGGGCGCCCGCAACGCGACGCAGTTGCGGGCGTCCCTGGCCGCGGAGCAGCTGTTCCTGCCCCCGGAGATCCGGCTGGCCCTCGACGACGTCTCGGCGCCGTCGGTGGGCTATCCGGAGAGTTACTGACCCTCGCCGGAGCCCATGGAGGCGATCCACTCGTTGACGCGGCGTTCGCCTTCCTCGCGGGAGACGTCCTCGACGCGGGTCATGATCGACCAGCGGCGGCCGAAGGGGTCGGCGATCGAGGCGTAGCGGTCGCCGGTCAGGAACACCGAGGGCTCCTCGCGGACGGTCGCCCCGGCCTCGACGGCCTTGGCGTAGACGGCGTCGCAGTCGGGGACGTAGAGCACGAGGCTGGCGGTGATCTGCTCGGGGTCCGGCGAGGCCATGCCGAACGCCGGGTTCGCGTCGCCGAGCTGGACGATCGAGTCGCCGATCTGGATCTCGGCGTGCATGACCGAGCCGTCCGGTCCGTCGTTGCGGGTGAGGACCTTCGCGTCGAAGACGTTCCGGTAGAACTCGATGGCCTTCGCGGCCTCGTTGACGACGATGAACGGCGTGATCGAGTGGTATCCCTCGGGGATCGGATCGACATTGGCGTCTTTTGCGAAATCAGTGCTCATGGGACCAGTCTCGTCGGTGCCGTCGGCCCGCGCTTGTAAAAAGACGACACAGCCGCGGCATAGCATCGGAGGCGTGGAACGACGCACCGCCAGTGACAAGGGCCTGCTGCGGCCACAGGAGGCCGCCCGGTACATCGAGCTGCGCAGATACCCGGTCGAGGGTGCTCTGGGCGGGTACGTGGAGCGGTTCTGGTCGGTGCGCTGGGACCTGCCGGAGGGCGCCTCGTACGAGTCGGTGGTCATCCCCCATCCGGCCGTCAACCTCAGTTTCATGCCGGTGCTCGGCGCGGAGGTCCACGGGCCCGGCACTGCGATCTCGCGGCACCCGCTCACCGGGGCCGGACGGGTCTTCGGGGCGAAGTTCCGGCCCGGCGGCTTCGCGGCCTTCACCGGTGAGGAGACGGCCGCCCTCCCCGACTGGACGATCGGCGCGGCCGCCCTGTACGGCCCCGAGGCCGACGAGCTGAACGCGGTCGTCGTGAGCGGCGGCGACCGGGACGCGGCCCGGCTCGTCTCCGCCTTCCTGTCCGCGCGGCTGCCCGAGCGGCCCGATCCGCGGTACGAGCGGTTGCTGCGGATCGTCGCGGCGATGCTGGAGGACCGCTCGATCACCAGGGTCGACCAGGCGGCCGAGCGGTTCGCCATATCGCCGAAGAGCGTCCAGCGGCTGTTCCAGTCCTATATCGGCCTGGGCCCGAAGTGGCTGATCCGCCGCTACCGGATCCACGACGCGGCCGACCGGCTGGCCGCCGACCCGGCGGTCGACCTCGCCCGGCTCGCCGCCGAGCTGGGCTGGTCGGACCAGGCGCATTTCACACACGACTTCAAGGACCTGATCGGCTCGCCCCCGGCCGCGTACGCGGAGCAGTGCGCATCGGCCGGGCGCGAGCTGGTCATGGCGAGCCGATGAGAGCTCCGGCGTCCATCTCCAGGCGGCGTCCGGTGAAGGACTCGCGCAGGCGCCGGTCGTGGCTGACCAGGATCACCGTGCCGGTGTAGGAGGCCAGGGCCTCCTGGAGCTGCTCGGCGAGCACCGGGGACAGGTGGTTGGTCGGTTCGTCGAGCAGGAGCACGTCGACGGGCCTGGTCACCAGGCGGGCCAGTTCGAGACGGCGGCGCTGGCCGACCGAGAGGGCGGCCACGGGCGTCCCGAACTGCTCGGCTTCGAACAGGCCCAAGCGCAGCAGCGCCTCGGCGTGCTCTTCGAGCGTGCCGACACGGCCGTCGGCGAAGGCCCGCAGCACCGACTGGCGATCGGAACCGGGTTCGGAGCGTTGGCGCAGGTGGCCGACCGCCCCACCGCGCACCACGGTGCCCTCGTCGGGTTCGAGCTCACCGGCGATGACCCGCAGGAGCGTGGTCTTGCCCGCGCCGTTGGGACCGGTGACGAGGACGCGTTCCCCGTGCTCGACGACCAGTTCGGGGAGGCGGAGCCTGCCATCGACCCGGACGCCGGTCAGCGACACCGCCGGGCGGCCGGTGCCGGTGCCGGTCGTGGCGATGTCCGATGTGAAGCGCATCGGTTCGGGCGGCTGTGGGACCGCTTCGGCGCGCAGCCGTTCCAGCCGCTGCTTGGCGATCTTGATGCGGCTGCCCGCCCCGTGTCCGCGACTGCGGGCCCGGAACGCCCCGGTGCTCATGTTCGCCAGCGGGAGCTTGCGCGGGATCGCGTCCATGTTGCCGACGTTGGCGTCGACGATGCCCTGCTGGCGTTCGACCTCGGCGGCCCACGCCTCGTAGGCCTCCTCGGCCTGGCGGCGTTCGAGGGCCTTGGCGGCGAGGTAGCCGGTGTAGCCGTTGCCGTAGCGGTGGGCCTTGCGGTCGGCGATCTCGATCATCGTGGTGGTGACGGCGTCGAGGAACGCCCGGTCGTGGGTGACGGCCACGACAGTGCCCGGGTAGGTGCGCAGCTTGCTTTCGAGCCAGGTCACCGCCTCGATGTCGAGGTCGTTGGACGGTTCGTCGAGCAGCAGCAGCGCCGGGCGGGAGGCGAGGGTCGCGGCCAGCATCAGTCGCGAGCGCTCACCGCCCGAGAGCGTCCCCAGTGGGCGGTCCCGGTCGAGCTCGGGCAGGCCGAGGGCCGCGCAGGCGCGGTCGACGCGCAGCTCGGCCTCCCAGCCGTCGCGGGCCTCGAAGCGGGCCAGCAGCTCGGCGTACGCCTCGGCGGCGTCCTCACCGGCGGCGAGGGCGCGTTCGCTCTCGCGCATAGCGGCCTCGATGTCGCGCAGTTCGGCCAGGGCGAGGTCGATCGCGTCGGCGACGGTCTGGTCGTCGGGCAGGTCGAGGCTCTGCGGCAGGTATCCGACGCCGCCCGGTGAGCGGACGGTGAGCTCGCCGTTGTCGGGCTCTTCGGCTGCGGCGAGGAGCCGCAGCAGCGTGGACTTGCCCGAGCCGTTGTCGCCGACCACGCCGATCTTCTCCCCCGGTTTGACGGTGAAGGAGACCCGGTCGAGGACGAGGTTGTCGCCGTAGCGCTTGGTTATTTCCACAAGGGATAGTTGAGTGTGGCGGAACATGGCGCCTCCAGGCAGCGGCCGATCACGGTGTGGGAAAGGGAGGAGCGGCGGCGCGCGGAAGGGCACAGCGGTGAGCGATCAAGGAGCCGTGGCGTGCGCGCCTCGGGCCGTCGCGGAGCGGTGCTCGACGCGAAGCCCTGCAGACTGCTAACGGAGGTAAAGCCACATGGATACGACCTTAGGAGGCGCTGCGGGGTCTTGTCCAGAGGACGGCGGCGGCCGGTGCGGTGAGCGTGCTCACCGCACCGGCCGGATCACTCGTTCAGCACTGCGAAAGGAAGCGGTGCATGGTGGTGACGCCGAATTCGAGGCCTTCGATCGGCACGCGCTCGTCGATGCCGTGGAAGAGCGCGGTGAAGTCGAGGTCGGCGGGGAGCTTCAGCGGGGCGAAGCCGAAGCAGCGGATCCCGATCGACGCGAAGGCCTTCGCGTCGGTGCCGCCGGAGAGCATGTACGGCACGGTCCTGGCGCCCGGGTCGGACTCGCGGATCGCCTCGGCCATGGCGTCGACCAGCGGGCCGTCGAAGGAGGTCTCGATGCCGGGCTGGCGGATCTCGTAGTCGAAGTCGATGCCGGGGCCGGCCAGTTCGCGCAGCTTCTCCTCGAGTTCGTCGTTGCGGCCCGGCAGGGACCGGCAGTCGAGGACGGCCTCGGCCGAGGAGGGGATGACGTTGGTCTTGTAGCCGGCGTTCAGGCGGGTCGGGTTCGCGGTGTTGCGCAGCGTCGCGCCGACCAGGCGGGCGACGGGGCCGAGCTTCGCGACCGTCTCGTCGGGCTTGTTCGGGTCGAACTCGACGCCGGTCAGCTCGGAGACCGATTCGAGGAACTGCCGCACGGTCGGCGTCATCTCGACCGGGAAGTCGTGCTGTCCGATGTTCGCGACGGCCCGGCTCAGGCGCGTGACGGCGTTGTCGTCGTGGAGCATCGAGCCGTGGCCGGGGCGGCCGGCGGCGCGCAGGCGCAGCCAGTCGAGGCCCTTCTCGGCGGTCTGGACGACGTAGACGCGCAGGTCGTTCTCGAGGGTCATGGAGAAGCCGCCGACCTCGCCGACCGCCTCGGTGACCCCTTCGAACACCTCGGGGTGCTCCTCGACCATGAAGCGGGCGCCGTGGTCGGAGCCGGCCTCCTCGTCGGCGGTGAACAGCAGGACGAGGTCGCGCGGGGGGACCTTGCCGGCGCGCCGCCAGCCGCGGACGACGGCCAGGAGCATCGCGTCGAAGTCCTTCATGTCGACCGCGCCGCGGCCCCACAGGTAGCCGTCCGAGATCTCGCCGCCGAAGGGGTCGACGCTCCACTCGTCGGCTTCGGCCGGGACGACGTCGAGGTGGCCGTGCAGGAGCAGGGCTCCGCGGGCCGGGTCGGCGCCGGGGTAGCGGGCGGCGACGGAGGCGCGGCCGGGGAGGGACTCGTAGATCTTCGGCTCGAGGCCGACCTCGGCGAGTTTCTCCGCCACGTACTCGGCGGCGGCGCGCTCCCCTTTTGAGGTGGCGTGGTCGCCGGTGTTGGTGGTGTCGATGCGGATGAGGTCGCGCGCGATCTCGACGACCTCATCCGCGGGGCGGGGCGGGTTCTCGGTTGCTGCCATCGTTGATTTCTATCAAGCCCGCACCTGCGGCCTCACGCCGCACGGCTCGCCTCGGCGGCGGCCCGCTCCTTCCGCTCGCGGATCCTGCGGCGGCGCTTCGCCGCGATCGGGTCGGCCAGGCGCGGCGCGATGGGGCCGAGCGCGGCGAGGATGAGCACGTAGGCCGCGGCCAGTGAGCCCAGTTGCGAGTCGAGTCCGGCGGAGACGCCGAGCCCGGCGATGACGATGGAGAACTCGCCGCGCGGCAGCAGCACCGTGCCGGCGCGCAATCGCCCGGTGAAGGCCGAGCCGGCCTGGCCCGCCGCCCACCAGCCCGTGGCGAACTTCGTGACGATCGTCACCACGGCCAGGACGGCGGCGATCGCCAGGACCGGTGGGAGGTCCTGCGGATCCGTCTGGAGGCCGAAGTTGACGAAGAACACCGCCGAGAAGAGGTGCTTCAACGGTTCGAGGGTGCGTTCGGCCTGGTGGGAGACCTCTCCGGCCAGGGCGATGCCGACGAAGAAGGCGCCGACCGCGGCCGAGACGTGGACCTGCTCGGCCAGCCCGGCGACGACCAGGATGATGCCGAGGACCTTGAGCATCAGGATCTCGTCGCTCGGCGAGGCGAGGAAGCGCGAGAGGAGGCTGCCGCCCCTCGATGCGACGAAGAACGCGGCGCCGACCGCGAGCAGGGCCAGCGCGAGGCCCCAGGCGGCCTGGGCGAAGGCGAGACCGGCCAGGATCGTGGTGACGATCGGCAGGTAGAGGGCCATGACGAGGTCCTCGGCGACCAGGAGCGAGAGCACGGTCGGGGTTTCTCGGTTGCCGAGCCAGCCCAGGTCGGACAGGACCTTGGCGATGATGCCCGAGGAGGAGACGTAGGTGACGCCGCCGAAGACGACCGCGGCCAGCGGGCCCCAGCCGAGCAGCAGCGCGCAGACCACGCCCGGGGTCGCGTTGAGGACCAGGTCGACGATCGCGGCCCTCCAGGAGGTGCGCATCGTGCCGAGGAGTTCGCGGGGGGTGTACTCGAGTCCGAGGGCGAACAGCAGCAGGACGATGCCGACCTCGGCGCCGATGTCGAGGAAGTTCTGGATGGCGTCGAGGTCGTGCAGACCGCCGTCGCCGAAGGCCAGGCCCGCGAGGAGGTAGAGCGGGATGGCCGAGATGCCGAATCTGCCGGCGACGGCGCCGAGGATGCCGAGTGCGCCGATGAGCAGGCCGAGCTGGAGGAATACTTCGACGAGATGGTCCATGCGCTACTCGAGCCCGCGCAGGATACGCCCGACCTTTTCGACCGCCTCCTCGGTCCCGATGGTGACGAGCCGGTCGCCGACGTGCAGTTTCTCGGAGGGGGCCGGGCCGGTCTCGACGCCGGAGTCGCGCACGATCGCGACGATCGAGGCGCCGGTGCGGGTGCGGGCGCGGGTGTCGCCGAGCGGGCGCTCCGCGTAAGGGCTGGTGGCGTCGATGAGCAGCTGGCGGGAGACGAGGTTCTCGATCTCGTGGTGAAGCTGGTTGATCTTCTCGACGATGCGGGCGCCGCCGAGCAGTTCGCCGACCGATCCGGACTCGTCGGCGTCGAAGACGATGCAGTCGAGCATGGAGTCGGGGTCGTCCGGGTCGTAGATGATGAAGTCGCGCCGTCCCTCGCGGTGAGCGACGATGCCGAGATGCACGCCTCGCTTGGTCTCGAATTCGAATCGGACGCCGATGCCGGGCAGCTCAGTGCGTTCCACATCCACGATCGGTCACTCCTTCGTCGTCATGTACGCAGGGAACCGTATCTCACAGCGGCTCGCCCGGATCATCGCCGGGCGAGCCACCGGTCATGCGGGCGCGGCGACCGGCTCGTCGGCCTGGCGCAGGACGTTGAAGACCTGCTCGGGCACGCGCAGGCGGTCGTCGCGGCCGTAACGGCCGCGGGCCTCGGCGGCGGTGTCGGGGTCGGCGGTGATCGCGGCCAGCTCGTCGAGCAATTCCAGGAGTTCGCCGGAGGCCGGTTCGTCCGGCGCGGGCATGCCGCCCCACACGTCCCACGGCAGCAGCTCCATGTTGGCGAGGGCGGCGACGTCGCGGACGAGGTTGCCCGCGATCCACCACCAGCCCGCCTTCCCTTCGACTCCGGAGAGTCCGCAGCGAGCCGGATCGATCTCACCGGCGCGGTAGCGCCGCCACGCCTCGCCCGCGACGACGAAATGGTCGCGGGCGAGGTCGAGCGGGTCGATGGCGACGGGCAGGCCGGGCGTGATGACCTGGTCCATCTGCGCGTCGCACAGGATCCAGCGGCCGGTCGCGGCGTCCCAGCGTTCGACCGCCCAGTGGTCGATGTGCCAGCCGGGCTCGAAGTAGGTGCCGAAGCCGCAGCGGGCGCGGGCGAGGATGCCTTGGGCCCGCAGGGCTGCGACGGCGAGCAGCGTGAAGTGGCGGCAGCTGCCGCCGAGCCGGTCGCGCGGCTCCCGCCGCTCGTTCAGGGACCGGCCGTCGGCGAGGAGGCGTCCGATGATGTGCTCGGTCGACCGCAGGTGGGCGGTGTCGGTGTACTCGGGCACGCGTTCGAGGCCGTACGCCTCGCGGCAGAAGTCGTGCATCAGCAGGCCTTGCACGGCCGCGAAGAGTTCCGGAAGGCTCGCGGGGAGGGCCCGCAAGGCGGCCTCGTGGGGTCCGGCCGCGGTGAGCGGGCCTGGTTCGGTGTAGTAGGCGAGGGTGTCCTCAGTGGTCATTTCTGGCTCCGTTCGATCGGTGTGCGAGAGCATAGAGACATTCACTGCCGGATTTCAACATTGCCAGGTCGTTGGGTTTTACCGATGCGGCGCAATACGATTCCGGGTATGACCGCACCGGACGCCGACGTGCTCTCCTACCCCGATCCGCCTCCCGCCCGGCTGCCCGGCCCCGTGCGGGCGCTGCTGGCGCTGGTGGCGGCCGCGGCGACGGCGGCGGCGCCGCTCTTCCTGACCGTGGCGCTCCACTACGAGCTCGAGTGGGGGCCGTGGGCGACGGCCTGGGCGTGTCTGGCGACGGCGGTGGCGGTCGGCGCGCTGTCGTTCACGCCGGTCGCGTGGGCTCGGGCGCCGAAGGGCGGCTGGCCGGCCGAGTTCCCACTGCCGTTGCTCGTGCGGGTGCTGCTGCGGGTGCTGCTCTACATCGGTGTGTGGGGTCTGGTGTTCATGGCCGGGGCGTGGCTGCTCGGTTCGGGAACGCCCACCGCGGTAGTGGCGATCGGGGGGACGGTGGTGCTGGCGGTCGCCATGGCCGTCGGCTGGACGCGCGTGACGCGGTGGTGCGAGCCGGTCGGCGGCACGCAGGCCATGTACGACCACCTGCGGCCCCGAGGGGGCCGCGAGCGGGATCCGCTGACGTCCGGTCAGGTCGCCGACGTCACCGGAAGGCCGGTCGCGGAGGTGGTGCGCCTCGACTCGCTCCATCCGAAGGTCCCCGCGCTGCGGCCGTACTTCGGCCACGCGCGGGCCCGGTTCGTCCTGGACGACGGTTCACATGTCGAAGCGGCGCTGCTGATCCTCTCCGGGCGGCCGATCGGCCACACCGCCGCCGCGAAGGAGGAGTCCCGCAGGCACGGCACCACGCCCGAGGAACGGTTGGCGGTGGTGCGCGGGGACCACCGGCTCGACGCGGTGCCCGAGACCGGCGAGGAGTCGTACGCCTGCGTCCCGCTCGCGGGCGGGACCGAATGGCTGTGGACGCGCCTGGCGGAGGACTTCGCGCTGGAGATCCGCACCTCGCGGGGGCACGACCGCTGGACGCGGACGCGGCTGGCGCAGGCCGCGGCCGAGCGGTTCGACCGCGATGAGCTCCTCGGCCTGGACTGACGGCGGCGCGGGCGTTTCGCACCGCGATCCCGGCGGTCCACCACCACCGGGATCGCGGTTCGTGCGCCGCCGCCGTCCGTCGGCATCGCGGCGGAGCGGCGGTGTACGACGGTAAGACGCGGCCGGGGCCCGATCGGGTTGCCTCGCCGCGCCTTCGATGAGCGGCACCCGCTGTCGACGCGCCGCCCGGTCGGGGTTCACAGGCGGGCGCGAACGGTGTGAGCGCCGTGTGAGCGTGCTGTGAGGCGGGCGCGGAGCCTTCGGGGCATGGACTACGCATTCGAAGCAGAAGGACTGGTGAAACGGTTCGGGAAGACGACGGCGCTCGCCGGGGTCGACCTGGCCGCCCGATCCGGGACCGTCCTCGGCGTGCTCGGGCCGAACGGCGCGGGCAAGACCACGGCCATCCGCATCCTCGCGACCCTGCTGCGCCCCGACGAGGGGCGGGCCGAGGTCGGCGGCCTCGACGTCGTCAAACGCGCCGCCGAGGTGCGGCGCCTGATCGGGCTGACCGGCCAGTACGCCTCGGTCGACGAGGATCTGACCGCCCGCGAGAACCTCGTCCTGTTCGGCAGGCTGCTCGACATGGGCCGGGCGACCGCCGGGGCCCGGGCCGACGAGCTGCTCGGCCGCTTCGGGCTGGCCGACGCCGCCTCGCGGCGCGTCTCGACCTACTCGGGCGGCATGCGGCGGCGCCTCGACCTGGCGGCGGGCATGATCGGCGACCCGCGGATCGTCTTCCTCGACGAGCCGACCACCGGGCTCGATCCCGGCAAGCGCGAGGACCTGTGGCGCACCATCCGGGCGATGGCGGCCGAGGGCAGGACGGTCCTGCTCACCACCCAGTACCTGGAGGAGGCCGAGGCGCTGGCCGACGACATCACCGTGATCGACCACGGCAGGGTGATCGCCCACGGCACGCCCGCCGAGCTCAAGCGGATCGTCGGCGGCCTGACCATCGCCGTCCGCTCCGCCGATCCCGAGCGGGCGGGGGTCGCCGCCAAGGTCCTGCGCGCCGTCTCGGGCCGCGAGCCCACCGCGACCGGCGGCGGGACGCTCACCGTCCCGGTCGACGCGGCCGGGGCGCTCACCGAGATCACGCAGGCGCTCGACGCGGCGAGCGTCGAGGTGGCCGAACTGTCGCTGCGCCTGCCCAGTCTCGACGAGGTGTTCTTCGCCCTGACCGGGCGCCATGACGAACGAGAGGAGTCCGCGGCATGACCACCGACGTCCGCGAGCAGACCAGGCCGTCCATCGTGAACGAGCCGAAGCGGTGGCGGCTCGCCCGGCACAGTCTCGCGCTCACCGGCCGCGAGCTCACCAAGGTCCGGCGCAATCCGGGCATCTTCCTCGACGCGCTGTTCATGCCGGTCATGTTCCTGCTGCTGTTCGTCTACCTGTTCGGCGGGGCCGTGGCGGGTTCGACCGGCGAGTACCTGCGCTATCTCTTCCCGGGGATCATGGTGATGACCACGGTGATGGCCGGGCTGCTGGCGACGGGCATGAGCATCAACCGCGACATCAAGAAGGGCGTCTTCGACCGGTTCCGCTCCATGCCGATCGGCCGTTCGGCGCCGCTGATCGGGTCGGTGGTCGCCGACTCGGCGCGGTACGTCGTCACCTTGGTGACGCTGTTCGCCGTCGGCTACCTGATGGGGTTCCGGGTCGAGACCGATCTGCCCTCGGCGCTGGCCGCCTGCGGCGTGGCGGTGGCGCTCGGCTTCTCGCTCAGCTGGATCAGCGTCTTCGTCGGCGTGCTGATCAAAGAGGAGGCGATCGTGCAGACCGTCGCGTTCCTCGGGATCTTCCCGCTGGCGTTCGGCACCAGCATGGTCGCGCCGGTCGAGACCATGCCGGGGTGGCTGCGGGCCTGGGTCGACGTCAACCCGGTCACGCACGGCGTGGAGGCCGTGCGGGGTCTGCTCGTGGGCGGCCCGGTGGCCGGGCCGGTGACCGCGACGCTGCTGTGGTCGGCGGGGTTCCTCGTGGTCCTGGTGCCGCTGTCGGTCTGGGCCTACCAGCGGCGGGTCTGAGTCTCCACCAGGGCGAGCGTGCCCTCACGGCCGAGGTCTCGGCCACGGTCCCGGGCCTCGGCGAAGGCGCGCTCGCCCAGTTCGGCGCGCAGGTGCTCCGCCAGGCGCCTGGTGTCGAGGCCGGACATGCCGAGGTCCCACGGAGAGGCCGCTCCCAGCAGCTCCGCCGCGGTGACCGGTTCGCCGCGGCGGTGCAGCAGCATGGCGATCCCCACGGCCACCGCCGCCACCAGGCCCATGTCGCCGGTGCAGCGGGCGAGGTCGAAGGCGCGCTTGAACGCGGTCGCCGCCTCGCGGGCCGCGCCGGTCTCGACCGCGAGGCGCCCGCGCCCGTCCCAGAGCATCGTCTGGAGCATCGGGTCGGCGGCGGTGTGCCCGGCAACGCCGTCGAGGTGCCGCTCCGCCGCTCGGTGGTCGTCCGCGTGGCGGGCCAGTTCGGCGAGCGACACGCCGGCTATGGCGGCCGGCAGTCCGGCGGCGGTCGCGGCGATGCCGCTCAGCTCATCGCGGGCCCGGTCGAGCCGGCCCGCGCCGATTCGGATGACGGCCCGCCACACCCGCTGGTAGTCGTTGGAGCCGAGTTCGGCGGCGACCGCCACGGCCTCGTCGATCTCCTCCAGCGCCGTCTCGAAGTCGCCCAAGGCGACGGTGGCGAGCGCGGCGTAGGTCAAGGCGCTGGCCAGCCCCCAGCGGTCGCCGGCCTCGCGGAATCCGGCGCTGGCGGCGAGCAGTTCGCGGTGCATCTGCTCGAAAGTGCCGCCGTTGCCGCTGCCGAGGGCCCTGACCAGTGCGAACATGCCGCGTTTCCAGGGGTCTGGCGGTACGGCCGCGAGTTCGGGCACGGGCGTCTCGGCGCCGGTGAGCATCGCGTGGAGGGCCTTGCCGATCGGGTCGGCCGGGCGCAGCGGCGGCTCGGCGGTGAGCACCGCGTCGGGTTCCCCGGCGAACAGGGCGTGGAACAGGCAGAGGGTCGTGGCGGCGGCTCGTGAGCCGCTCGGGGCCGGGCCGGGGAGGGTGTGGGCGGCGAGCAGTCTGGCGAGCGCGGCGCCGTGCTCGCCGTGGATGGCCCAGAAGTGGCCGAGGGCGGCGCAGAGGCGGATCGCGGTGTCGGCGTCGCCGCTCTCGCAGGCGTAGTCGACGGCGGTGTTGAGGTTGTCGCGTTCGGCGGTCAGCCGCGAGAGCCAAGGCAGCTGCTCGGGACCGCGCAGTCGCGGTTCGGCGCGTTCGGCGAGGTCGAGGAAGTAGGCGGCGTGGGCGGCGCGCGCGGCTTCGGTGTTCTTCGCTTGCGCGAGGGTGTATTCCCTGACCGTCTCCAGCATCCGGTAGCGGTCGCCGTCGAACTGGACCAGCGACTTGTCCACCAGGGATCCCAGTGGGGCGTCGAGGTGTTCGGCCGCATCGGCGGTGAACCCTCCGGCGCAGACGGCGAGACGTTCGGCGCCCGACCGCTCGTCCTCGTCGAGCAGCTCCCAGCTCCAGGCGACGACGGCGCTCAGGGCCCGGTGGCGGGGCAGGGCGGTGCGGCTGCCGCCGCGCAGCAGCGCGAAACGGTCATCCAGTTTGGACATGATGGTGTCCAGGGGCATGGTGCGCAGGCGGGCGGCGGCCAGTTCGATCGCCAGCGGGAGCCGGTCGAGGCGCTCGCAGAGCTCGGCGACCAGCGCGGTCGGTTCGAAATCGGGCCGCGCCGCCCTGGCGCGTTCGGTGAAGAGCCGCACGGCCGCGTCGGCGTCGAGTGGCAGGACGGGCACCAGCAGCTCGCCGGTGATGCCGAGCGGCTCACGGCCGGTGGTCAGGATGGACAGGTTCGGGCATCGGCCGAGCAGCTCGGCGGCCAGTGCGGCGGCGGCGTCGACGACGTGTTCGCAGTTGTCGAGCACCAGCAGCGTCTCACCGGCGCCGAGCGCTTCGGACAGCTTGGTCAGCGCCTCGCGCGGCATGGCGGTGTCGCGCAGGCCGAGCGCGGCCACGGCGGCCTGGCCGACGTCGGCCGGGTCGGTCACGGCGGCGAGCTCGACCATCCAGACGCCGCCCGGGTGCGTCTGTTCGGCGGCGACTGCCGTGGTCAGGCGGGTCTTGCCCACTCCCCCGGGCCCGACGAGGGTGACCAGGCGGCCCGTGTCGAGGCGCTCGGCGATCCGGGCGCGTTCGGCGTCGCGGCCGATGAGCCGGTTGATCGGTGCTCTGAGGTTGCCTCGGCGTTCGGTCGGCTCGGCCCGGAGGGCGGCGAGGTGCGCTTCGCGCAGCTGCGGCCCGGGGTCGGCGCCGAGGCGGTCGGCGAGGCGCTCTCGGATCCGCTCGAAGGCGGCCAGCGCTTCGGCCCCGCGCCCGTCGGCGCGCAGCGCGTCGATCAGGAGGGCGTGCAGGCGTTCGCGGAGCGGATGGGCCTCGGTCAGCTCGGTGAGTTCGGGGATCGACTCGGCGGCGCGGTCCGGCGCCTCGGCGGCGAAGCGGTCTTCGAGCGCGGTGAGGCGGAGTTCGTTGAGGCGGGTGGCGGCCGCGACCATGTCGGGCAGCTCGACGAGGGGCTCGCCTCGCCAGAGGGCGAGGGCCTCGTGGAGCAGGGCCGCGGCGGTCTCGCGGCGGCCGTCCTCGAGCGCGAGGCGCCCTTCGCGGGCGAGGCGCTCGAAGCGGTGGGCGTCGACGGCGTCGGGCGGCAGCGCGAGGCGGTAGCCGTCGTCCGCGGAGCGTACTTCTGCGCCGTCGGGCAGTGCTCGGCGCAGCCGGGAGACGAGCGACTGGAGCGCGTGGGCGGCGTCGCTCGGACCGCCGTCCGGCCAGACGGCGCGGACGAGCGAGGCGGCCGCGACGGTCTTCCCCGGGTCGAGGGCGAGGCGGGTCAGGACGGCGCCGAGCCGTTTGCCTCCGATATGGATGTCGCGGCCGGCGTCGTCGCGCACTCGCAGGGGGCCCAGGATCTCCACTCGCATCGTGTCGCCATCGTATCGGCCGCGGGGCGCGCGGGCTCAGCTCGCCGGGAACCGGACGGCCTCGCGGTGATTGACGGCGACCGTCCAGGCCACCAGTCCCGCCAGGAGCAGCGCGATGACCACGAGGGTCTGGGGCGCGAAGGCGGAGGCGAGCACCAGGGCCGCGCACAGCGGATAGGCCCAGGCCAACTGGCCGCGGCCGCGCGGCAGGACCTGGAGGCCCCAGACGCTGAGGACGTAGACGGCGACGGCCACCGCCACGGGGGCCGCGGAGGCGATCGGGCCGAGGTGAGTCTCGCCCTCGATCGATTCGACGGCGATCTCCGTACCGGCGCCGACCGCGGCGGCCGAGGCGAAGACGAAGTAGTGGCCGTAGCCCCAGCGGAATCCCATGCGCAGGTTGGTGAGGAGGTCGTGGACGGGCCGGTCGAAGTAGAGCCACCACATCGAGAAGAGGACGACCAGTCCGGCCGCCGCGGTGACGAGGACCTGGACTCGGTCGTGGCCGGTGTCGAAGGCGGCTTTGACGGCCAGTGTCGAGGCCAGGACGGTCTCGCCGAGCACGATGATGGTGAACAGGCTGTAGCGCTCGCTGATGTGGTGGGGGTGCCAGGTGGTGGCGGAGGCCCGCTCGGCGATGACGGGCACGGCCAGTTCGGCGCACACCATGACCGCGAAGGCGATGCCGCGGGCCGAGTCGGGCAGCGCCAGGATCGACAGCCATCCGATCTGGACGATGGTGAGTCCGACGGCGTATCGCAGGCAGGCGGCGCGGTGCCCGGTGTCGGCGCGGGCCGCGCGCAGCCACTGGGACACCATCGCCAGGCGGATCACGGTGTAGCCGATGGTGACGACCAGGAAGTCGCGGTGCTCGAAGGCCGATTCGATGCCCGCGGCGAGGATGAGCGCCCCGGCCATCTGGACCATGACCGCGATCCGGTAGAGGGTGTCGTCGGTGTCGTAGGCCGAGGCGAACCACGCGAAGTTGAGCCAGGCCCACCAGATCGCGAAGAAGACCATGGCGTAGCCGACGATCCCGCTCTGCCAGTGGGCTTCGGCGAGGGCGTGGTGGAGGCCCACGGCCGCTTGGGCGATGGCGACGACGAACACGAGGTCGTAGAGCAGTTCGAGCGGAGTGGCGGCGCGGTGGGCCTCGTCGGCGCGGCGCGGGGCCATCGGCCGGTGCCAGCGCGGCGGAGACGGAGTATCGGCGGACATGCGGGCCTCCTCGGAAGCGGACGCGGCTCGGGCCCTCGCAGTTGTACCGCAGTCAGGCTTCGAGGTCCAGCATCGCGGCGCTGTCGTTCCAGAGCGCGTCGCGCGCCTTCGGGTCGCGGGCGAGCTCCGAAGGGTCGGTCCACTGCGGCCTGCCGCGCCTGAGGGCGACGTAGCGGCGGCCTGCCGGGGGTTCGATCTCGCCGAGGGCCAGCCGGGCCATGGTTCCTCCGGCGGCGGCGCGCGAGCTGAACCGCGGCATCAGGCGGCCGAGCGGGGATCCGAGCAGGGTCCAGACGAGTTTGACGCCGGGGCTGAAGTCCCGCGAGAGGCCGGTCCCGGGCGTGGGGCCGGGGTCGTAGGCGATCGCGGTGATCCGGCGCTCTCTGGCCTCGGCCCGCGTGTTGAGCGCTTCGACGGTGAGCACGTTGCACAGTTTGGAGGCGGTGTAGGCGTGCCCGCCGGCCCGTTTCGGGTCTCGCGCGGGGTCGCGATCGGGGTCGGCCAGCAGCGCCGCGTCGGCGTGGCGGGGCGCGGGCAGGACGCCCGCGTGCTCGGGGTCGTGGGTGGAGCTGGAGGTGAGGACGACGCGCGCGCCTTCGGCGAGGCGGGGCAGCAGCAGCCGCAACAGGAGGTACTGCGAGAGGTGGTTGACGGCGAAGGTGGTCTCGACGCCGTCGGCGGTGCGGTTGCGGTCGGTGGCGAAGGAGAGGCCGGCGTTCAGCACGAGCGCGTCGATGGGGGCGCCGTCGAGGCGGTCGGCGGCCGTGGCGGCGAAGGCGCGGACGCTTCGCGCGTCGGCGAGGTCGAGCCGCAGGACGCCGTCGCCGGCGGTGCGTCCGCCGATGAGCAGTCTCGCTCCGGCTTCGCGGAGGCGCGCGGCGGCGACCGCGCCGATTCCCGAGGTGCCGCCGGTCATCACGACAGTGGTCATGGTGTTGTCTCCTATAAGATGAGTGAAAGCTCATCTTTATAATATGAGTGGAGACTCATCTTGTCAACGTACCGGAGAGGCGGACCGCATGAGCGAACCCAGGGCGGGTGAAGGCCGGCCGCTGCGCGCCGACGCGCGCCGCAACCGCGAGCGCATCCTCGCCGCGGCCGAGGCCGTCTTCGACGCGAAGGGGCCGGAGGCCTCGACCGAAGCGGTCGCCGGCGAGGCCGGGGTGGCCGTCGGCACCGTGTTCAGACACTTCCCCACCAAGCCGGACCTGGTCGAGGCGGTGTTCATCGGGCGGCTGCGGCGGCTGGCCGAGCGCGCTCGCGAGCTGGCGGACTCGCCGGATCCCGGCGGCGCGTTCTTCGGCTTTCTGGAGACGTGGGCGGAGTTGGCCGCGACCAAGCACGCCTTCGCCGACGCCCTCGCCGCCACCGGCGTCGACGTGGCCGCGAGAGCCGCAGGCGGGGACTACCCGGTGGCGAGGGCGGAGCTGACCGCCGCCGTCGGACGCCTGCTGGCGCGCGCACAGGACGGCGGAGCCGTGCGCCGCGACGTGGGCGTGGAGGAGCTGAACGCCATCCTCATAGGAGCCGCGCGGACCGCCGAGCAGTTGCGGAGCGACCGCGCGCTGCGCGGGCGGGCGCTGGGGGTGGTCTTCGACGGGCTCCGGCCGCGCCCGTGAACGGGGCCGTTCTCAGACGTCGAAGGCCGACAGCAGCAGTGCCTCGGCGGCTTGCCGGTGCCCGGCGGTGACCAGGAGTCCGGCCGGGGCGAGCGCATAGGAGGCGTCGATGACGACTCTGGCGGCGGTCGGCGGGCGGAATCCTCCGGCGGTGTGGTCGCAGACCGCTTCGCTGAGCCACTGCGGTGATTCGGGATCTCGTCGCAGGACGCCTCCCGAGCCGATCACGAGTTCGACCGCGGCCAGGTCCTTGCCGCCTCGGAGCGGCTCGGTCGGGCCGCCGATGCGCTCGCCTCTGGCATGGCGGCCGACCGCCACGGTCGCCGCGAGCGCGCTCAGTTCGGCGTCGATCCTTTGCTCCGCTTCGGTCTCCGCCCTGAAGTCGGGGTGTTCGGCGCGGTGGCGAGCGGCGCCGCGGATCGCGGCGGGGACATCGAGACCGTCGGCCTCGGCCGCCTCGACGACGCCGGTCGCCGTGTGGCGCACGCCCAGGTCGCCTTCGACCGTTCTCGAGCGCCAGGCGGTTCCGGCGGCTTCGGCGCGCGGACCACTGCGCTCAGCGTCGGGCGTGAGCACCGAGTACACGTCGGTGGTCGCGCCGCCGACGTCCACCGCGAGCAGGTCCTCACCGAGCAGGTCGGTCAGGAGCTCGATGCCGGTCAGAACGGCGTCCGGGGTGGCGGCCTTGACCATGTCGGTGAAGTCGGCTCGGGCCGAGAGGTGCTTCCCCGCGATCACATGGCGCAGGAACACCTCGCGGAGCGCGGTCCGCGCGGGGACGGGGCTGAGGTCGCCTATGCGCGGCAGGACATTGTCCACACAGGTCAGATCGAGTCCGGCACCGGTGAGGAGCTTGCGTATGTCCGCCGCCGCCGCGGCGTTGCCCGCGAAGACGACCGGGACGCGGACCCCGGAGGCGGCCAGGGCCTCGGCATGGGTCCTGAGCGCGGTCTCGTCGCCGCCGTCGGTGCCTCCCGCCAGCAGCAGGACGTCCGGTCGGGCCTCGGCGAGCCGCTCCATGTCGGCCGCTCCGATGGCACCGGCGCAGACCTCCACCACTCTGGCTCCGGCCGAGAGCCCCGCTCGGTAGGCCGCCCTGGCCGTCACCAGCGGCTCGTTGCCGATCACCCCCAGCCGCAGGCCGCCTCCGGCCGAGGAGCACACCAAGGTGTCGATCACGTTCGCCCCTGGCGGGACCGCCGCCTCGGCGGCCGCGGTCAGACCGTCCATGACGTCGGTGCCGAGTGTGGTCGGATGCGATGCCGTCCCGAGGAGCACACCGGTGGCGGCGTCGACGGCGGCGGCCTTGGTGTAGGTCGAGCCGACGTCGACGCACATGACGGCGTTCGTCATGGCACCACGACGGTGCCGGTGGCCGTGGTGGCGGTGATCGGCTCGCCGAGGACGGTCGCGGCCGATTCGCTCCGGTCCGGGTCGGCGCGGCACACGACGGTCAACGTGAACTCGACGGTGCGGCTGCGGGCGCCGGTGCGGGTGACCGTCCCGGTCGCCTCCACGACGTCCCCGGCTCGGATCGCGGCCTTGAACTGCACGTCCGAGTAGGACGCGAAGAGTCCCTCGTCGCCGTCGGTGCGGATGCAGATCTCCGTGGCCACGTCGCCGAACATGCCGAGCGCGTAGGCGCCGTCGACGAGGCTCCCGCCGTAGTGGGCGTGGCTGTGCGGGACGTAGCGCCGGTGGGTCACGGTGAGTCCGTCGTGGCTGGTCATGCGGCTGCTTCCTTGATGATGCGGTGGACGAGGTAGGAGGCGACGTCGCCCGGTGTGGTGCCGCGCGAGAAGACGCGGTCGACGCCGAGTTCGGCGGCGGCGCGCTCGTCGAAGCGCGGACCGCCGACGACGAGCAGGGGCCGCTTGCCGGGCGGGAGGGCCTCGCGGAAGGCGGCGGCCATCTCGCGGGTGTTGTGGAGGTGGGCGTCCTTCTGGGTGACGACCTGGCTGACCAGGACGGCGTCCGCCTCCTCTTTGAGGGCGCGGTTGACGAGGTCGGGGACGGCGACCTGGGCGCCGAGGTTGACCACGCGCAGCTCCCGGTAGTACTCCAGGCCCTTCTCCCCCGCCACGCCCTTGATGTTGAGGATCGCGTCGATGCCGACGGTGTGGGCGTCGGTGCCGATGCAGGCGCCGACGACGCACAGTTTGCGGCCGAGGCGCTCCTTGACGAGGTCGTTGACCTCCTTGGGGCTCAAGAGCGGGTAGTCGCGCTCGACGACCTCGACCTCGTCGAGGTTCACCAGGTGCCTCGCGGCGCCGTAGACGACGAAGAAGGTGTGGCCCGCGCCGATCGCCTTGGCGTGGACGATCATCGCGTTGTCGAGCCCCATCTTGGCCGCGAGCTGGGCGGCAGCGCCCTCGGCGCGTTTGTCGTGGGGCACGGGGAGGGTGAAGGAGAGCTGCACCATGCCGTCGCCGGTGGTGTCGCCGTAGGGGCGGACGATCCCGCTCATCGGTCCCCCTCGCCGGATTCGAGGGCTTCGCTCGCGGGGTTGAAGTAGTCGTCGGCGCGTTCGGCGACGCCTTCGAGACCGCGGCCGCCGTCGGCGGGGCGCTTCATGATGCCGAAGGTGCCGTCGGCGATGGCGTTCAGGAGCCCGTCGTCGACGATGCGTTCCAGGAGATCGACCGCTTCGCCGAGCACCTGGCCGGCGCGGTTCGCGATGAAGCCGCCGGCGGGCGGGTGGAAGTCCTCGACCAGCCCTGAGCAGGCGTTCAAGACATAGCGGACGTTCTGGAGGGCGATGTCCCGGTCCGAGAGCCAGGGCGTGACGACCGCTTCGGTCATCATGCCGACCAGCAGGATCGACTGCCCGGTCATGACCCCCGCGAGGTTGAAGAAGCCGTCGAGGAGGTTGCCGCGGAAGACGTCGCCGGTCATGTGCTTGGTCGGCGGCATCCATTTCAGGGGCGCGTCGGGGAACAGCCGGCGCGCGAGCAGCGCGTGGGCCAGTTCGAGCCGGAACGACTCGGGCAGTTCGGGGTTGATCTCGAAGGCGTGCCCGAGGCCGAGGAGTTCGTCGGGCAGTCCCGCCTCGTGCGCGAAGTACTCGTTGAGCAGCTGGGAGACGGTGACGGTGTGGGCGGCCTCGACGGCGTCGGCGGTGGTGAGGTAGTTGTCCTCGCCGGTGTTGATGAGTATCCCCGCTCTGCTGTGGATCTGGCGGCTGAAGCGCTGGTCGACGAAGGTGCGGATCGGGTTGATGTCGCGGAACAGGATGCCGTACATGCAGTCGTTGAGCATCATGTCGAGCCGGTTCATCCCGGCGAGCGCGGCGATCTCGGGCATGCACAGGCCCGAGGCGTAGTTGCACAGCCGCACGTACCGGCCGAGCTCGCGGGAGGTCTCGTCGAGCGCGGCGCGCATGAGCCGGAAGTTCTCGCCGGTGGCGTAGGTTCCGGCGAAGCCTTCCCGGGTGGCGCCTTCGGGGACGTAGTCGAGGAGGGACTGCCCGGTGGAGCGGATCACGGCGATGATGTCGGCCCCGGCTCTGGCGGCGGCCTGGGCCTGGGGCATGTCCTCGTAGATGTCGCCGGTGGCGACGATGAGGTAGATCCAGGGCCGCTGGGGCGGGTCGCCGATCTCGGCGACCATGTCGGCGCGGGCGCGCCGCTGGGCGTCGATCCGGTCGAGTCCGGTGCCGACGGCGGCGCGGGCGAGCTCGCGGGCGGTCTCGGCCGCTCTGCCCGTGGGCAGTTCGAACTCGACGCCGCCGGCGGCACTGGCGTGCGCGAGGCGGGTGAGGTCGGGGTGGTGCCCTCGGGCGAGGGCGTGGAAGACGGGCAGGGCCGCGCCGTGCTCGATGCCGGTCTGCTCGGCGACGGCGTCGACGAGGCGGTTGACCCACGGGATGCCGTCGGGGTCGGCGCCGGTGAGCCCGGCGAGGCGGAGGGTGGCGCGTTCGACCGAGACGGTGGTGCGGCCGCGGGCCATGTCGACGACGGGCCGTCCGGCCTGGGCGGCGAGGCGGCGGGCGCGGTCGACCAGGTCGGGGTCGAGTGGGAGGAGCGGTGCGGCGGTCATCGTGCCTCGCCCTCCCTTGGCGACGCTTGCGGGCCGTTGATCGGCACCCTTGGCGACGCTTGCGAGCCATCGATTGGCACCCTTGGCGACGCTTGCGAGCCATCGATTGGCACAGCGGTCCGGTCCTCGAACAGTTCGATGAGCGCGGGGTTGGCGCTCAGGAGCTGGAGGGCGTAGTCGGCGTGGCCGGGGACGTAGCCGTTGCCGATGAGCATCTCGACGTCGGCGGCGAGCCCTTCGGCGCCGAGGGCGGCGGCGGAGAAGGAGGTGGCCATGGAGAAGAACACGATGGTGCCGCCCGCGGCGGTGGAGAGGACGGCGCCGTGCTCGCAGCCGGGGACGTCGACGCAGACGACGGTGACGTCGGCGCCGCGGCCGTCGAGGGCGTCGGTGACCGCCTCGGCGAGCGCGAGCGGCTCGGTGGCGTCGGCGACGGCGACGCGGTCGGCGAGGCCCGTGGCCTTGAGGCGCTCGGCCTCGGCCTCGTCGCGGACGACGCCGAGGACGGTGGCGGCGCGGGCGTCGCGGGCGGCGGCCAGGGACAGCGAGCCGGACTTGCCGGCGGCGCCGAGGACGGCGACGGCCGCGCGGGCGTGGGCGCGGCGGGCGACGACGCGGCGGACGAGGGCGGGCGCGCCGCAGACGTCGAAGACGGCGAGGGCGAGCGGCTCGGGCAGGTGCTCGGGGAGGACGGCGGCGATGGAGCGGGCGAAGAGGACGGCGTGCCCGGAGGCGGGGACCTGTTCGCTCAGGCCGTCCCAGCGTTCGAGGCCGTCGTCGATGCGCAGCGGCGTGAGGGTGAGCGAGACGAGGGTGGCGATCTTCTGGCCAGATTTGAGGCCCAGCGGGGAGCGTTCGCCGACGGCGTCGACGGTGCCGATGAGCATGCCGCCGGAGCCGGTGCGGGGGTTGTGCATCTTGCCGCGGCGCTCGATGAGTTCGAGGACCTCGGCCCGGATGGCGGCGCCGTCGCCGCGGTGGGCGGTGTGGAGCTGCCGGTAGGAGGCGGCGTCGAGGTTGAGGCGCTCGACGCGGACCCTGACCTCGTTTTCGGCTATATCGGGATTGTCGTCCAGTTCATCCGCTGCTTGTGGCAGCACCCCGGCGGGGCTGACGACTCGGTGCGATCCGACTGGTGAGCCTGTCGACATCGTTGCCGCCCTTCCAATGGCAAGGAATTTATAGGATCTCAATATGCGAGACCTGGCGCTCAACTGTAACGGAAGGTTATCCTCGTCACAAGACGGCCATCCGCCGTCTCGCAGGTTTCCCGGGCCAACATCCCGGACATGGAGGTGCGATGGTGATCGGACGAGCGCACGACGGCGAACAGCCCACCGCGATCGAGCAGCCTTACCAATACCGCAGGCGGACGCTGGTCGAACCGGACTGGACGCGGTTCCCCGGCTGGGCCGACGTCACCGCCGAGCAGTGGTCCTCGGCGCAGTGGCAGCGCGTGAACTGCGTGAAGAACGTGGGGCAGCTGCGCGAGGTGGTCGGCGACCGGCTGCACGAGTCGTTCTACGAGGACCTGGCCGCGGACATGGCGAACTCGGCGACGATGTCGATGCTGCTGCCGCCGCAGATGCTCAACACGATGGTGCCCGAGCTCGACGACACCGCCCCGGGCTCGTGGACCGACGCGCTCGCGGCCGACCCGATCCGCCGCTACATGCTCCCGGTGGCCTCCGACCGGCGCACCGACTGGCCTTCGCACCCGTTCGCGGCGCGCGACTCGCTCCACGAGCACGACATGTGGGCCGTCGAGGGCCTGACCCACCGCTACCCCACCAAGGTGCTCGCCGAGCTCCTGTCGACCTGCCCCCAGTACTGCGGGCACTGCACTCGCATGGACCTGGTCGGGAACTCCACGCCGACGGTCGACAAGCGCAGGCTCTCGCTCAAGCCGGTCGACCGGCAGTCGGCGATCCTCGACTACCTGCGCGAGCACCCCGGCGTGAGGGACGTCGTGGTCTCCGGCGGCGACGTCGCGAACCTGCCGTGGAAGCACCTGGAGTCCTTCCTGGACCGGCTGCTCGACATCGAGACGATCCGCGACGTGCGCCTGGCGACCAAGGCGCTCATGGGCCTGCCGCAGCACTGGCTCCAGGACGAGATCGTCGAGGGCATGGGCCGCGTCGCCAAGCGCGCCGCCGGCCAGGGCGTGAACCTGGCGATCCACACGCACATCAACCACGTGAACTCGGTGACCCCGGCCGTCGCCGCCGCGGCGGCGGCGATGCTGGACGCGGGGGTGCGGGACGTGCGCAACCAGGGCGTGCTCATGCGCGGCGTCAACGACACCCCCGAGGCGCTGCTCGACCTGTGCTTCGCGATGCAGGGCGAGGCGAACATCCTGCCGTACTACTTCTACATGTGCGACATGATCCCCAACGCCGAGCACTGGCGGACCTCGGTGGCGCAGGCGCAGGACCTCCAGACCGCGATCATGGGCTACCTGCCGGGGTACGCGACGCCGCGCATCATCTGCGACGTGCCGATGGTCGGCAAGCGCTGGGTCCACCAGCTCTCGGAGTACGACCGCGAGCTCGGCATCTCGTACTGGACGAAGAACTACCGGACCTCGATCGAGGCCGAAGACCCCGACGCGCTGACGCGCCGCTACCCCTTCTACGACCCGATCGACACGCTCCCGAAGGCCGGCCAGGAATGGTGGCGGAACATGAAGTCGCCCGAGCGGGTCAGGGCCGACGGCGACGAGGCGGCGGCCAGGTCGCGGGAGGCGAGCGAGCGGCAGGCGTCCTCCTCGGCCGACGCCGGAGCCTGACATGGCCGGGACGCTCATCACGGTGGCCCCCACGGGGGCCGAGCTCGACAAGCGGGAGGTCCCGGCGCTGCCGGTCACGCTCGCCGAGCTGACGGCCACGGCAGCGGCGTGCGAACGCGAGGGCGCCTCGGTGATCCACGTGCACCTGCGGGACGACGAGGCGCGGCCGACGCTCGACACGGGGCGGCTGCGCGAGGCGGTCGGGGCGCTGCGTGAGGCGACCGGCCTGGTCGTGCAGCTGTCGACGGGCGGGGCGGTCACCGACCCCGAGGAGGACCGCCTGAGGGTGCTCGACGCGGCGCCGGACATGGCCTCGTGCACGATGGGCACGGTGAACTTCGGCGACGACGTGTTCCTGAACCGGTGGTCGTTCGTCACCCGCCTGCACGAGCGGATGCAGGACAAGGCGATCGTGCCCGAGTACGAGCTGTTCGACCTGGGGCACGTGGCGGCGCTGGAGCGGCTGCTGGACCTGCACGGCATGCCGTACGGCGGCCACGTGCACGTGGACTTCGTGCTGGGCGTGCCGGGCGGCGCGGCCGGGGACGCCTCGACGGTGACGGCCTTCGCCGAGGCGGTCCGCCGCCACCTGCCCGCGGGGACCACGTTCTCGGCCACGGGGATCGGGAGGACGACCCTCCCGGTCATGTTCTCCTCCCTGGCGCACGGCGGCCACCTGCGGGTGGGCATGGAGGACACGGTGTCGTTCGCCAGGCGGCAGCCGGTGACGGGCAATGACCAGCTGGTCCGCCGGGCAGCGGAGGCGGCGGACCTGGTGCAGCGCCCGGCCATGGCGCCGGAGGAGGCGCGGACGCTGCTGGGCGTCCGCGATCCCGCCTGAGCGACGGGCGGGGCCCGGCCGCGATCGGCCGGGCCCCGCCGCCCTTCTCGGCGCTCCGTCAGCGGGGCCTGCGGAGGGCGCGCTCGATGTTGGAGGACATGACGGACAGGACGCGGAGCGTCTCGGCGTACTGCTCGGCGCTGATCCCGGTCAGGATGGTCTCGCGGGTCTCCTCGACGCGCGAGGCGACCTTCTGATAGGCGTCGTACCCCTCGTAGCTGAGCCCCACCAGCAGGTCCGAGCGGCGGATCCAGCCGCGCGGGCTCAGGCCGCCCTCGCCGTGGAGCACCGCCTCGAGGTCGGGCCCGTCGTCGTCCCAGAACGGCGCCAGCGCCGCTTCGAGCTCTTCGAAGGGCCGCGCGCCGCCGTAGAGGACGTTCAGGACCTGCCAGTGGCGGCGGTCGAGCGCGAGATCCTCGAGCGCGGCCTGGAACTGCCGTTCCATCAGGTTGTCGAGGTGCTTGAGCCAGTATCCGATCGGCTTGGGGGTGTCCATCAGTCCTACTTCCGTACCGGTCGCCGGGGCGATTCGGGATGCGGTGCCCGACCCGCCGGGACGGTGGCGGGGTCCGGGATCATCACCGTAACCGAGGCGGCGGCCGGAACGGGCGCAGGCCGCCCCGAGTCGCCGCGCTCATGCCCGCCCGCGGTTCGCATATCCGCGGCGGACCCGGCAGGGCGCCCGACGGGTATCGTGCTCTCATGAGTGCCGCTCCCGTCTCCGCAGAGGACGTCGATCTCGCCGTCGACCTGGCCGTGTACCTGCTCAAGAGCGCCGAGCCCGACGCCTGGAGCTACCGGGCGGGGAGGCTGAAGTGGACTTGCTGGGAGACCGTGGAGCACATCGCCGACGACCTGTTCGCCTTCGCCGTGCAGATGGGCCCGCGCCATCCGCCGATCAACGGCGTCGTGCCGTTCGTGTGCGAGGCGCGGCGCGGCGGCGGTCCGGCGAGCTCCGTCTTCGCCGAGCGGGAGTCGGGCCCCGAGGGCCTGCTCCAGGTGCTGGAGGCGTCGGCGGCGCTGCTGAGCGCCATGGTGCGCACGGTGTCCCCGGAGGTCCGGGCCTATCACCCCATGGGACTCGCGGACCGGGAGGGCTTCGCGGCGATGGGCGTCGTCGAGATCCTGGTCCACACGCACGACCTGGCCGAGGGGCTCGGCCTCGAGTGGAACCCGCCCGCGGACCTGTGCGAGCGGGTGCTCGCCAGGCTCTTCCCGGACGCGCCGACCGAGGCGAAGCCGTGGCCCGCGCTGCTGTGGTCCACGGGGAGGACGGCACTGCCGGGGCGGGCGCGGCTGACCGAATGGCGCTGGCACGCGGCGCCGGAGGACGAGCGGTAGGCTCTAGTCCCCCGACCCGATCGTAGGTGGCGGTTCGCCCGAAGGATCGGCGAAGAGTATCGAATGCGCCTTCCACCTGCCTCCGGCGGACGGCAGCAGCAGCTTCCAGTGCCCCCGCGACATGGGACCGACGAGGTGCCCGCCGGCGGCGTCAGCGCCGAACAGCGATTCGCTCGGGATGATCCCGCTGCCCGTGCGGAGCCAGGTCACCACCCGGCGACGGAGCCTCCGGTCCGCCAGGACGGCGTCGATCCAGGCGTCGAACGCCGAGTAGAGGCGGGCCGCCCGCTCGTCGGGCGCGCGGGAGTCGATGAGCACCCACGCCGGCCGGTACTCCTCGTGGCCGACGTCCAGGGAGGTCGTGTAGCCCTGCGCGACGATCCCGCGCTCGAGGAAGACCGCATGGGCCCGGCGGTACGCGCCGGCCCTGGTCCGCAGATCCCATACGAGCACCGCCACCGCGGCCGCCGCGAAGGCCGCGGCGAGCACTGCCAGGGCGATCCGGCGGTCCTGCGGCGACAGCGTCAGCAGGCCCGTGCCGGCGGGGATCGCGGCGTAGACGGCGCAGAAGACCGCCAGCCCGGCCAGCAGGGCGGGCCCCTGCCACCGCGGCGAGCGCAGTTCGACGCGAGCGGTGAACTCGGCGAGGTCCGACAGGTCCGGCGCCGGTCGCCGGGAGGGCGCGGCGGCACCCTCGGCCGCCGCCCAGAACCGCTGCGGCTCGCCCAGCAGCGTCGATGTCCTCTCGTCCATCACCCCATGTTATGGAGCGGCGTCGACTTCGGACCTGCCCGCCCGAGCGGGCTCAGGCGGCCCGTTCGGGCTCGGCGACCCAGCCGCCGACGAGGAGCAGGCCCGAGGGCCGGTGGCGGGCGAGGTAGGCGAAGGGCCGGTCGAACACGATCGACGCCCGCCGGTGCGTGTGCTTCATCTGCGGGATGCCGGCGGCGCGCGCCATCGCCATGGCGGTGACCGCGGCGGCCTCGAAACCGGTGGCGCTGAACGTGGCGACGCACCTCTGCCTGGCCTGGCTGAGGTAGGTCGGATCGGCGGCGAGGCGGTCGAACTCGGCGCGGTCCTCGTCGGAGGCGCGCACCAGGCCGAGCGCGGCGGCGTCCTCGGACAGGTCGAGGTCGGCCGAGACGGAGAACCTGACGGTCTGGACGCCGACCTCGGGGGCGGTCTGCGGCTGCGAGGAGCGGTACTCGGTCACCGTGACGCCCGGGGCCTCCTCCCCCGGCGCCATGTCCTCGGACGAGCGGCCCCAGGTGCGGTCGGTCGCGGCGTCGACGAGGGCGTCGAAGACGCGCCCGGGTTCGAGGCCCTCCCGGCCGAGCGCGAGCAGGACGTCGACGGCGCCCTGGCCGGGCACGGTGAGGACGGCGACGTCGTCGGTCACGCGCAGCACGTCGTCGTGGATCGTGTTCGCCAGGACGCGGCACTGCCCGAGCCCGGACCACGGCCCCTCCCGGAACCGGGTCGCGATGTCGCGGAACTCGGTGGCCCACCGCGTGCGCACCATGAGCGCGCTCGCGAGGACCAGGTCGATCCGCTGCGTCAGGTCGAGCGGCATCCGCTCGATCATGCCGTCGGTCGCCTCGGACGCCCACAGGTCCAGCGTGGCCCGGTCCGCGTCCGGTTCGCCGGTCAGCGTCCCGACGGCCTCGACCGGGAGCGCCTCGACCCAGTCCGGGTCGAGCGTGATCCCCGAGCCGGCCCAGACGCCGAGCGCCAGGCGGATCGCGTCGGAGGAGCGGGTCGCGCCGAGCAGCGTCCCGGCGATCGCGCCGGCCCGCTCGGGTTCGATTCCGGCGGCGTCGAGCAGCTCCGCCTCGGTCTCGCCGCTCGCGCCGGTCGCCAGGGTGGCGAGCAGCGGCCAGACGCCGAGCCCCGATGCCGCCGCCGGCGGATGCGGGCGCGAGGCGAACCACCGCCGCGTCAGCTCGTTGGCCGCCCTGACCTCCCGGGGCTTGAGCGCCCGTTCGATCGCCGTTCTCCGCTCGGTGATGCGCATGCCCCGCACCCTACCGCCATCGTGCTCGCCGGAAAACCGCTTGCGCCCGCGGTGGCGGCGCCCTAGCCTCGGGCCGAACGTCAACTCGGACGACAAGGGAGATCGCAATGCGCCAATCTGCGGAGTTCTTCACGCCAGGGCAGCAGATCTCTCTTCCGAGGACATTCATTGAACTATCTCAACCTGGGGATCCTCGCGCATGTCGACGCGGGTAAGACCAGTCTCACCGAACGGCTCCTGTTCGACGCGGGCATTATCGACAGCGTCGGGAGCGTCGACGCGGGCAGCACGCAGACCGACTCCATGGAGCTGGAGCGGCGCCGCGGGATCACCATCCAGTCGGCGGTGGTCGCGTTCGCCCTCGACGATCTCACCGTCAACCTCATCGACACGCCCGGTCACACCGACTTCATCGCCGAGGTCGAGCGCGCCCTCCGCGTGCTGGACGGCGCGGTCCTGGTGGTCTCGGCCGTCGAGGGCGTCCAGGCGCAGACGCGGGTCATCATGCGGACCCTCAAGCGGCTGGGGGTGCCGACGATCCTGTTCGTCAACAAGATCGACCGGCTCGGCGCCCGGCAGGACGAGCTGCTGGGCGACATCGCCGCGAAGCTGACGCCGCAGGTCCTGCCGATGGGCGCCGTCCGCGGCATCGGCACCGCCGGGGCCGAGGTCGAACCGCACGCGTTCAAGGACCAGGAGCACTTCGAGCGGGCCGCCGAGGTGCTGACGGCCGGCAGCGACGAGTTCCTCGCCGCCTACCTGGCCGAGCCCGACCCACTGGCGGCGCTCGACTGCGAGGCCGAGCTCGCCGCGCAGGCGCGGCGCGGCGTGACGCACCCGGTGTACTTCGGCTCGGCGGTGACCGGCGCGGGCGTCGCGGCGCTGACCGAGGGCATCCGGCGGTACCTGCCGGCCCCAGAAGCGGATGCCTCGGGCCGGGCGCGCGGCACGGTGTTCAAGGTGGAGCACGGCGAGCGCGGGCGGCGGCTCGCGTACGTGCGGGTGCGCAGCGGGACGCTCCGGCCGCGCGATCGGGTGACGGCCTACCGCCGGGGCGCCGAGGGCGAGCTCGAGACCAGCAAGGGCAAGGTCACCGGCGTGGAGGTGTTCACCGGCGGCACCGCGACCGCGAACGGCGCCGTGCCGCCCGGCGGCATCGCGAAGGTGACCGGCTTGCGCGAGGTCCGCATCGGCGACGCGATCGGCTCGCCGGACGAGCTGCCCTCGGGCGGCCTGTTCACGCCGCCGACGCTGGAGACGGTCATCCGGCCCGTCGACCCGTCCGAGCGGATCCGGCTCCGCGGGGCCCTGGCGAGCCTGGCCGAGCGCGACCCGCTGGTGGACCCGCACCTGGACGAGCTGGCGGGCCACATGGCGGTGCGGCTCTACGGCGAGGTCCAGAAGGAGGTGGTGGCCTCGCTCCTGGCCGAGGAGTTCGGGATCGCCGTCGAGTTCGAGCAGTCCCGGGCGATCCACATCGAACGTGTCGTCCGTCCGGTCGAGGCGCTGCACGAGCTGGGCCCCTGGGCGCAGACCTCGCGCCCGGTGACGGTCGGGCTGCGGCTGGAGCCGGGCGAGCCGGACTCGGGGCTGCGGTACGAGCTGGAGGTCGAGCGCGGTTCGCTGACCCGGGCGCAGCACGCCGCCGTCGAGGAGACCGTCCACGAGGTGCTCCGGCGGGGGCCCTACGGCTGGGCCGTGACGGACTGCCGGGTGGCGCTGACGGCAGCCGGGTATCTGGGCGTGGCGAGCGCGGGCGATTTCCGGGAGGTCACGAGGCTGCTGCTCGAGCAGATGTCGGCCGAGGCGGGGACGTGGGTGTTCGAGCCGGTGCACCGCTTCGACATCGAGTTCCCGGCCGGCTCGTCGAGCGTGGTCCTCCAGCTGCTGCGCGACGCCGCCGCGGACATCGCCGGCCAGTTCGGCACGGCCACCACCGGGTACCTGTCGGGGACGATGGCGACCGAGGCGGTCGTCGGCTTCGAGACCCGCCTGCCGTCGGTGACGCGGGGCCAGGCGGTGTTCGTCGCCCAGCACGACCACTACCGGCCGGTGCGGGGGACGCCGCCGCGGCGGCACTGAGCGAGCTCGGCGGCTCGCCCCCGATGCCGCGCCGAGGCCTTCGGGTTCCCTCGACGCGGACCGGCCTCAGCGCCCGGCCGGGGTGCGGGTGAAGGCGCTGCGGTAGGCGCTCGGCGTCAGACCCACATGGCGGGCCATGTGCTGCCGCAGTGACTCGGCGGTGCCGAAGCCGCTGCGCCGCGCGACCTGGTCGACGGTGAAACCGGTGGACTCCAGCAGTTCGCGGGCGCGGTGCAGCCGCTGCTGGAGCAGCCACTGGAACGGCGTCACGCCGGTCTCGGCGGTGAACCGGCGGGTGAGGGTCCGCGGGCTCACCTTCGCGTGGCGGGCGAGCTCTTCCAGGGATATGGCGCGGTCCAGGTGCCGGAGCGCCCAGGCGCGGGTCTCGCCCAAGGGGGAGCCGGTCTCGGGCGGCAGCGGGGTCTCGACGAACTGGGCCTGGCCGCCTTGGCGCACGGGGGTCACCACCGCCGCTCGGGCGGCCGAGTTCGCCACGGCCGCTCCGTAGTCGGTGCGGATCAAATGGAGGCACAGGTCGATTCCGGCCGCCGATCCCGCGCCGGTCAGGACCGGCCCCTCGTCGACGAACAGCACGTCGGGGTCGAGGTCGACTCCTGGGTGGGCGCGGCGGAACTCCTCGGCCAGGCCCCAGTGGGTGGTCGCCGTCCGGCCGTCGAGGAGGCCGGCCTGGGCGAGCACGAACGCTCCACTGCAGATCGAGGCGACACGCTTGCCGGAGGCCGCGGCGTCCCGCAGCGCCTCCAGGACGTGCTCGTCGGTGCCGTACCGGCTGCCGGTCGAGGGCACGATCACCGTGTCCGCCTCGGCGACCGCTTCGAGTCCGTTGCGCACCACCAGGTCGAATCCCGCTCCGGAGGCGATCACGCCGGGCTCGGCGGTGCACACGGTGACCGCGTACCCGGGCTCGCCGCCGACGACGGCGCTCTCGAACATGGTGGACGGCATCGAGAGGTCGAACGGTTTGACGGGCGGGACGGCGACCACGGCGATCTTCAACATGGCTGGATCCTTGGGAAGACTGGCGTTCAGGCCACTAGGCTACCCGCGCTCCGCGGCGGAGAGTTGGTCCGGCGGTGAGCGTCTCACCGCGGTTCACCCACTGGCAACACCGTTCTGAATGGAGCACCACGCCATGGCACAGCAAGTCGTGATCGGGGCCGGCGCGACCGGGATCGCCACCGCCCGCCTCCTCGCCGACGGCGGCGACCGGGTCCGTCTGATCACCCGCAGCGGCGGCGGGCCCGAGCACCCGGGAATCGAGCGGATCGCGCTCGACGCGAGCGAGCCCGAGGCGCTGGCCGAGGCCGTCGCGGGCGCGGCCACCGTCTTCAACGCCGCCGCGACGGCGTATCACACCTGGCCCGAGACCATGCCGGCGCTGTTCGGGTCCGTCTTGCACGCGGCGGAGCGGGCCGGAGCCGGCTACGTGATGCTGGGCAACCACTACGGCTACGGCCCGACGACCGGGACGGTCACCGAGGACTCCCCGATGGAGCCGCACACGCGCAAGGGCGAGGTGCGCGCCGAGCTGTGGCGGCGGGCCAAGGCGGCCCACGACGCCGGGCGGTTGCGCGTCACCGAGGTGCGGGCGGGCCAGTTCCTCGGGGCGGGATCGTTCTCGGCGTTCACCTGGCTGGTGGAGCCGCACGTCCTCAAAGGCGAGTTGGCACTGGTCGACGGCAATCCCGACGCGGTCCACTCGTTCTCGTACATCGGGGACGTCGCCGCGGCACTCGTCGCGGTCGGCCGCAGTGAGGAGGCGTGGGGCCGGGCGTGGCACGCCCCGGTCATCCTCGCGACGGTCCGGGAGGTCGCGAGCCGCCTCGCCGCGCTGCGGGGCGCTCCCGAGCCGCGGCTGGAGCAGTTCACCGAACGGGAGCTGTCGCTCCTGGGGCACACCGATCCGGTCTGGAGCGAGTTCCGGGAGATGAGCTACATGTCGGACCGGCCGTTCGTCGTCGACGACTCGGCGATCCGTGAGGCGTTCGGCCTCAACGCCTCCGCGCTGGACGAGGTGCTGGGCGAGCGCTGACCGGATCCGCGGGCCCAGCCGGTGCGACGCACCGGCCGGGCCTCTCGTGCGCGGGTGCCGGTCGGAGCGGCGTCCGGTGATCCGGGATATGGCGCGCCTCCCGCGCGGAACCTCCCAAACCCGGCCGTTCCTGTGCCACTCTGGGCAGTGAGGCGAGCGAACGGGTCGGAGGTGAGCGGGATCGAGTCGGCCGATGTCGTGGTGATCGGCGCCGGGATCATCGGCGCCGCGTGCGCCGAGGCGCTCAGCGCCGCCGGTGTGCGGGTCCTCGTGATCGACCGCGGCGCACCGGCCGGTGCGACGACCGCCTCCGGGGAGGGCGACGTGCTCGTCTCCGACAAGGAGCCCGGACCGGCGCTGGAGCTGGCCGCGGCTTCGCGGCGGCGCTGGCCCGAACTGCTCGACGAGCTGCGCGAACTGCTCGGCCCCGGGCGGGCCGAGATCGGGTGGGATCCGAAGGGCGGCCTGGTGGTCGCCACGACCGCGGAGGCCGTCGGGCCGCTCGCGGCGTTGACCGCGGCACAGCGCGCGGCCGGTGTGGCGGTCGAGGACCTCGACGCGGACCGGGCCCGCGAGATGGAGCCGTACCTGACCGAGGAGCTCACCGCCGTGGCGCACTTTCCCGACGACGCGCAGCTCCAGCCGGTGCCGGCGACGGCCGCGCTGCTGGCGGCCCTGCGCGCCCGCGGCGGCGAGGTCCACAGTGGTGTCATGGCGGAGGGGATCGTCGCCGACCGCGCCGGCGCGGTCGCCGGAGTCCGCACCGGCGTCGACGCGATCCCCTGCCGCGCGGTGGTGAACGCCTGCGGGCCGTGGGCCGGGCACTTCAGTGAGACCGTCGGCGCGCCCGTCGACGTGCTGCCGCGGCGGGGCATGGTCCTGGTGACCGCGCCGCTCCCGCGCTTCGTCGGCCGCAAGGTCTACGACTCCGGCCATGTCGACACCGTGGCCGGCGGGGACGCCGAGCCGCGGTTCTCGGCGGTGGTCGAGTCGACCGCATCGGGCACGGTGCTGATCGGGTCGAGCCGCCAGGGGACCTCCTTCGACGAGGGCCTCGAGGTCGAGGTGCTGCGGCGCCTGGCGCGCGGGGCGATCGGCCTGTTCCCGAGGCTGGCCGGGGTGCCGGTGATGCGGGCCTACGGCGGTTTCCGGCCGTGCACGCCCGACCGGCTGCCGGTGATCGGCGAGGATCCGCGGATGCCGGGGCTGTGGCACGCGACCGGCCACGAGGGCGCCGGGATCGGCCTGGCGGCGGCCACCGGGCGGTTGCTGGCGGACCTGTTCACCGGCCGCGAGCCGGTGGTCGACCCCGAACCGTTCCGGGTCGACCGGCCCGAGGTGGCGTTGGAGGCGGGCGCATGAGAGTGCGAGTGGACGGTGAGGAGCGCATCGCGGAGGAGGGGCAGACCGTCGCCGCCGTGCTGCTGGCCGCAGGCCGGGACTCGTGGCGCACCACGCGGTTCGGGGGCCGCCCGAGGGGGCTGTTCTGCGGGATCGGCGTGTGCTTCGACTGCCTGGTGGTGGTCAACGGCGTGCCGGACGTGCGGGCCTGCCTGCGGCCGGTGGCCGAGGGCGACGACATCCGCTCGCAGGACGGCGCGGAGGTGCCCTCGTGAGGCGGGTCGTCGTGGTGGGGGCGGGCCCGGCCGGGACGGCCGCGGCGAGGGCCGCCGCGTCGTTCGGCGTGGAGGTCGTCCTGATCGACGCCGCACCGACGCCCGGCGGCCGCCACCGGTGGGACGCCCGCGGGGCGGGCGCGCGGGCCGAACTGCCCGACGAGGTCGAGCACCTGCCCGAATCGGCGGTGTGGGCGATCGAGCCGGTGCCGGGCGGGCACCGGGTCCACGTGCGCACCGGCCCGGTCGACGGCCCGGAGCGGACGGGCCGGGCGATCGAGGCGCGGGCGCTGGTCCTCGCCACCGGCGCCCACGACCGGGCACTGCCGTTCCCCGGCTGGGACCTGCCGGGCGTCTGCACCGCGGGGGCGGCGCGGGCGATGGCGCGGGACCAGGGCATCGCGGTCGGCGAGCGGGTGATCGTCGCCGGGACCGGCCCGTTCCTGCTGTCGGCGGCGGTCTCGCTGGTCGAGGCGGGCGCGCGGGTGACGGCGATCTTCGAGGCGGGCGACCCCGTCCCCGGCTTCATCACCCGCCCCGGCGGGGCGCTGGCGGGCTGGACGAAGGCCGGGGAGCTGGCGCGGTACGCGGCGACGCTGGCGCGCCACGACGTCCCGCTGTGCCGCCGCAGCGCGGTCATCGCCGCGTTCGGGAAGGACCGGGTGGAGGCGGTGCTCGCCGCGCGGCTCGACAGGGACTGGCGGCCGGTCCCGCACAGCCTGCGGCGCTTCGAGGTCGACGCGGTCGCCGTCGGCTTCGGCTTCACGCCGCAGCTGGAGTTGGCGGTGGCGGCCCGGTGCGATCTCGAGGACGGTTTCGTGGCGGTGAACGCCGCGCAGGCCACCTCGGTGCCGGGCGTGTTCGCCGCCGGGGACCTGACCGGCGTCGGCGGCGCGGATCTGGCCGCGGCCGAGGGCGCGGTGGCGGGCGCCGCCGCCGCGAAGCTGCTCGGCGCCCGGGTGCGGGCCCCGATCGGGGCGATGCGCCGGGTCAGGGCCGGGCGGCGGTTCGCCGCCGCGCTGGCCGAGGCGTACCCGCTCCGGCCGGGCTGGCGGGAGTGGCTGCGCGAGGACACGCCGGTGTGCCGCTGCGAGGAGGTCGCGTACGGCGCGTTCCGCCGCGCCGTCGAGGAGCTGGACGTCGGCGACGCTCGCGTGCTCGAGCTGGCGACCGGCGCGGGGCTCGGGCTGTGCCAGGGCCGGATCTGCGGCCGGAGCGTCGCCGAGCTGGCGGGCCTGCCGGAGACGGCGGACGCCTTCGCGCGGCGGCCGATCGCCGCGCCGGTGCGGCTCGGCGAGCTCGCCGAGGACGTCCCGGTGGACGAGGGGCCGTGAGGCCGCCGGCCACGGGAGGCCTCGACGTGCGCCGGTGCGAAGTGGACTACTAGCTGCGCAAACGCTCCCACCGATGATTTCGGGAAAATCTCACGTGTGATCTTGACAGCATCGGGAGACGCTGCGTACCGTACCTCTGACTACGTAGTCAGACGAGCCGTGAGGAGAGCGCCGTGCCAGAGCCCCCGCCGCCGACCGAGGCCGGAGCCCGGCGCCGCCCGCCGGGCATGACCGACGTGGCGCGGCTGGCCGGAGTCTCGCAGAAGACGGTCTCGCGCGTGGTCAACAACGAGCGCTACGTCAGTGCCGAGGCCCGCGAGAAGGTCCTGCGCGCCGCCCGCGAACTGGGCTTCCGGCCGAACACGGCCGCACGGGCGCTCATCACCGGGCGTTTCGGGCGCTTCGGCGTCGTCTCCCTGGGCACCGCGCTGTACGGCCCGGCCTCGCTGCTCGTGGCGTTCGAGCGCGCCACCCGCGCCGCCGGGTTCTCCGTCATGGTGGCCAACACCGCCGCGGGCGAGCCGGACTCGATCCAGTCGGGCATCGACTGGCTCCTCCAGCAGGGCGTCGACGGGATCGTGATCTCCGAGCCCGTCGACGAGGGCCAGCGGCTGCGCCTGGACCCGGACGTCCCGCTCATCAGCTTCGGGCACGCCCCCGGCGTCCCGGCCGAGCGGATCATCCCCGGCGGCGCGTCCGGCGGCGCGGCCGGCCGCGAGGCCACCGAGCACCTGCTCGACCTGGGGCACCGCCGCGTCTGGCACGTCGCCGGGCCGCAGCGGTGGTGGGCCGCCGGCGAGCGGCTCGACGGCTGGAGGGCCGCCCACCTCGACCGGGGCCTGGAGCCCCCGCCGCACTTCGAGGGCGACTGGTCCCCCGCCTCCGGGTACGAGGCCGGGCGGCGCCTGGCCGCGCTCCCGGAGGCGACGGCCGTGTTCTGCGCGAACGACGACATGGCCATCGGATGCGTCCGGGCGCTGACCGAGGCGGGGCGGCGCGTCCCCGAGGACGTCAGCCTCGTCGGCTTCGACGACGTCCCCGCCGCCGCCTACCTCACCGTGCCGCTGACGACCGTCCGCCAGGACTTCGAGGGCGACGCCGCTCTCGGCCTGGACGCCCTCCTGCGGCTCCTCCGCGGCGAGCCGCCCCGAGGCCCGGAGCCGGACGACGCCGAGCCGCGGCGCCGCCTGGTCGTCCGCGGCTCCACGGCACCACCTCCGAACCGGCAGAACGAAGCCCCTCCACGAAAGGAAGCGCCATGAATCCCCGCCTCAGTCGCCGCGCGGCGGCGAAGGGGTTCGCCGCCGCAGTCGCCGCGCCACTCGCGCTCGGCGCCTGCGCCCGCGACAAGACCGACCATCCCACCAGCGTCACGCAGGCCCAGATCGACGAGGCCATGCGGACCCCCACCGAGATCACGTTCTGGACCTGGGTGCCCGGCATCGAGAAGGAGATCGCCCTGTTCGAGGAGGCGTACCCGGCGATCAAGGTGAACCTCGTCAACGCCGGCCAGGGCGCCAGCCACTACTCGAAGCTCCGCACGGCCCTGCGCGCGGTCAACGGCGCGCCCGACGTGGCGCAGATGGAATTCCAGATGATCCAGTCCTTCGCGATCACCGAGGACCTGCTCGACCTGCGGCCCTACGCGATGGAGGGCCTCGAGGAGAAGTTCGTCGACTTCGCCTGGTCGCAGGCGACCGGCACCGGCGGCGAGATCTGGGCGATCCCGCAGGACACCGGCCCCATGGGCATGCTCTACCGCAACGACATCTTCGAGGCCCACGGCATCGAGGTCCCGGCGACCTGGGACGACTTCGCCGCCGCGGCCGAGGTCCTCCACGGCGCCGACCCGGAGGTGTACCTGACGAACCTCGCGCCCTCGCAGGGCGCGTTCTTCGCGGCCATGCTCTGGCAGGCCGGCGCCGACCCCTTCGCCGGCTCCGACGGGGCGGACCTGCGCGTCGACCTCGAGTCCGAGGCCGCCGTCAAGGTCGCGTCCTATTGGGGCGACCTGGCCGAGCGGGGCCTGGTCTCCACCGACGCCGACTTCAACGACCAGTGGTACCAGGCGCTCAACCGCGGCAAGTACGCCACCTGGGTGGCGCCCGCGTGGGCCCCGACGTTCCTCACCACCGCGGCCGCCTCGACCAGCGGCAAATGGCGGGTCGCGCCGCTCCCGCAGTGGGAGGCCGACGCCCCGCCGGTCTCCTCGAACTGGGGCGGGTCCACCTCGGTGGTCCTGTCGACCACAGAGAAGGAGATCCCGGCCGCGGTCTTCGCGCAGTTCATCAACACCGACCGCGAGTGCATCGAGACGATGGCGTTCGAGCAGTCCCTCTACCCGCCGACCAGGGAGCTCCTCGAAGACCCCGAGTTCACCGGGGACCAGCTGGAGTTCTACGGCGGCCAAGAGGTCAACGCCCTGTTCGCCGAGATCAGCGACACCGTCTCGCCCGACTTCCAGTGGGCGCCGTTCCAGGACCAGGTCTACGCCGACTTCACCGCGACCGTCGGCACCGCCTTCACCGAGCGGACCGACGCGGTCGCCGCCCTGGGCGCCTGGCGGGACCGCATCGTCGAGTACGCCGAGTACCAGGGATTCGAGGTGACCGGGTCATGACCGCCACCGCCACCGCACGGAAGGCGCGGGCCGAGGCGCCCGCCAGGCGCGGCAGGACGAACCGCTCGGGCAGGGCCGGGTACCTCTTCGTCGCGCCGTTCATGATCGTGTTCGCCGCGATGTTCCTGGTGCCGCTGATCTACGCCGCGTACTTCAGTTTCTTCCGCGAGCAGCTCGTCGGCGGCACCGTCTTCGTCGGCTTCGAGAACTACACGCGGGCCTTCGGCGACGCCGAGCTGTGGACCGGCATCGGCCGCGTCGGGCTGTTCTTCCTCCTGCAAGTGCCGGTCATGCTCGTCGTGGCGCTGTTCCTCGCGCTCGCGCTCGACACCGGGATGGTCCGCCTCTCCAGGTTCGCGCGGCTGAGCATCTTCGTGCCCTACGCCGTCCCGGGCGTCATCGCGGCCCTCATGTGGGGCTACCTGTACGGGCCCGACTTCGGGCCCTTCGCGCAGCTCGCCGAGAAGATCGGGGCGAGCGCGCCGGACTTCCTCGGGGCCGACCTCATGCTCGGCTCGCTCGCCAACATCGTGTTCTGGGAGTTCACCGGCTACAACATGGTGATCCTGTTCGCCGCGCTGCGGGCCGTCCCCGGCGAACTGTACGAGGCGGCCGCGGTCGACGGGGCCGGGCCGTGGCGCACCGCCTGGAGCATCAAGATCCCGGCGCTGCGCGGCGCCCTCATGGTCTGCCTGATCTTCTCGATCATCGGCAGCTTCCAGCTGTTCAACGAGCCGAACCTGCTGCAAGGGCTGGCGCCCACCGTCATCGACCGGGCCTACACGCCCAACCTGTACGCCTACAACCTCGCCTTCGTCGGCCAGGAGTACAACTACGCCGCCGCGGTGTCGTTCATCCTGGGCATGGTCATCCTGGTCGGCTCGTACGTGTTCATGTTCCTCACCAACCGCAGGAGCCGGTCATGACCGCTGAGACGATGATCGAGCGCCCCCGCACCGGGCGGGCACGGCGCACCGGGCGCAGGAGCGGGCGCAGCACCGTCCTGACGGTGGGGATGCTCGCCGCCGCGGCCTACTTCCTGCTGCCGCTGTTCTGGCTCCTGGTGTCCTCCAGCAAGACCAGCACGGACCTGTTCTCCACCTTCGGGCTGTGGTTCTCCGGCGACTTCGCCCTGTTCGACAACATCGGGCGGACCGTCTCCCACGACGGGAACGTGTTCCTGCGGTGGATGGGCAACACGCTGCTGTACGCGATCACCGCCGCCGGAGGCGGGGCGCTGCTGGCGTCCCTGGCCGGGTACGGCTTCGCGAAGTACCGCTTCAGGGGCGACCGGACGATGTTCATGATCGTGCTCGGCGCGGTCATGGTGCCGACCACGGCGCTCGCGATCCCGACGTACCTGCTGTTCAGCCAGATCGGCCTCGCCGACACGCCGTGGGCGATCATCCTGCCCTCGCTGATCAACCCGTTCGGGCTGTTCCTGATGACCGTGTACGTCCAGTCCGCGGTGCCCGACAGCCTCCTGGAGGCCGGGCGCATCGACGGGGCCGGCGAGTTCCGGATCTTCTTCCAGGTGACGCTGCGGCTGCTCGCGCCCGGATTCGCGACGGTCCTGCTGTTCACCCTCGTGAACACCTGGAACAACTACTTCCTGCCGCTGATCATGCTCAACGACCCGGACCTGTACCCGATCACGGTGGGCCTGGCGCGCTGGCAGGGCCAGGCGGCGGCCGCGGGCGGCGCGAGCGGCGACCTCATCCCGCTGGTCGTCACCGGCTCGCTCCTGTCGGTCGTCCCGCTGATCATCGCGTTCCTGTTCCTCCAGCGCTACTGGCAGTCCGGTCTGATGACCGGGGCCGTCAAGCAGTAGAGCGAACCCCACAGCCGGGCCGGGGCCACGCGAGGACGACCCCCGGCCCTCTTCTCCGAGTAGAAAAAGGAAACCACCAATGCAGAACTGGCCGAACCCGATCCTGTTCGGGGCCGCGTACTACCACGAGTACCAGCCGGAGTCGCAGCGCGGCCTCCTGTCGGGCCCCGCGCGGGACCGGCTCGCGACCGACCTCGACCTCATGGTGGAGGCCGGGTTCTCCGTCATCCGCGTCGGCGAGTCGGTCTGGAGCACCTGGGAGCCCCAGAGCGGCGACTTCGACCTCGGCTGGCTCACGCCGGTCCTCGACGGGGCGCGCGAGCGCGGCATCGGCGTCATCCTCGGCACGCCGACCTACGCCGTGCCGCCGTGGCTGGCGCGGCTCTACCCCGAGATCGCCGGGGAGCACCGGACCGGCGAGCGGATCGGCTGGGGCGCGAGGCAGGAGGTCGACTACACGCACCCGGCGTTCAGGTTCCACGCCGAGCGGGTGATCCGCGCGATCCTGGCCCACCACGCCGACCACCCGGCCGTCATCGGCTTCCAGGTCGACAACGAGCCGGGCCTCCAGATCTTCCACAACCACGGTGTCTTCGAACGCTTCGTCGACTACCTGCGGCACGCCTACGGCGACGTCGAGACCCTCAACCGCGAATGGGGCCTGGTGTACTGGTCGCACCGGATCTCGACGTGGGCGGACCTGTGGCGGCCCGACGGCAACGCGCAGCCGCAGTACGCCCTGGCGTGGCGGCGGTTCCAGAACGAGCTGACCACCGAGTTCATCGGCTGGCAGGCCGACATCGCGCGCGAGTACGCGCGCGAGGACCAGTTCGTGACCACGTGCATCTCCTATCCGCGTCCGGCCGTGGACGACCGGGCGGTCGCCGAGCGGCTCGACGTCACCGCCGGGAACCCGTACTACCGGATGCAGGACGCGTTCGCGCTGCCGAAGGACGACGGCGAGGCCCAGGACTGGATGACCGAGGGCACCTGGGCGCTCTACCACTCGGCCGACCGGCTGTTCTCCTCGAAGCAGGCGCCGTTCCTGGTCACCGAGACCAATGCGCAGGCGATCGGCGGGCCGTGGAGCAACGAGCCGGCCTACGACGGGCAGTGGCGGCAGGCCGGCTGGGCGCTGGTCTCGCGCGGGGCGCGGATGGTCGAGTACTGGCACTGGCACACGCTCCACTTCGGAGCAGAGACGTACTGGGGCGGCGTCCTGCCGCACAGCAGGGAGCCGGGCCGGACCTACCGCGAGCTCGCGGTCCTCGGCGGCGAGCTGCGCCGGGCCGGTGAGCTGCTGGCGGACATGACGCCGGACGCGGATGTGGCGGTGCTGTACTCCAAGGCGAGCCAGTGGGGCCTGGCTACGCATCCGCAGCTGGCGCTCGGCGACCGCGGCCCGGACCCGAAGTCGTACGAGTCGATCGTGGACCCGTTCTACCGGGGCGCGTTCGACGCCGGGCTCCAGACCAGGATCGTCCACGTCGAGCAGCTCGACGCCCCGGAGGCGTTCGCGAAGCGGCACCCGGTGCTGGTGGCCGCGGGGCTCTACATCGCCGACGACGCGCAGCTGGACTGGCTGGGCGAATACGCCGCGGCGGGCGGCCACCTGATCGTGGGCCCGCGCACCGGCTACGGCGACGAGGAGGCCCGGGCGCGCCTGGAGGTCAAGCCGGGCAGGCTCGCCGAGGCGGCCGGGGCCTGGTACGACGAGTTCGCGAACCTCTCGGGGCGCGTGGCGGTCCGCGCCGCCGAGGGCTCACCGCTGGAGCTGCCCGAGGGCGCGGCGGCCACGCGCTGGGCCGACGGACTGCGGCTCGACGGGGCCGAGGCGCTGGCCGAGTACGTCCACCCGCACTACGGCCAGTTCACCGCGGCCTCGACCAGGGCGCACGGGAAGGGCCGCGTCACCTACGTCGGGACGGTCCCGGACCCGGCCTTCGCGAAGGCCCTGTTCCAGTGGATCGCACCGGAGGACGCCTGGCGGCCCTCGCACCCGAGCGTGACGGCGACGAGCGGCCGGACCGGCGACGGCCGCACGGTGCGCTTCGTCCACAACTGGTCGTGGGACGAGGTCGACTTCGAGCTGCCCTCGGCCGTGCGCGACGCGCTGGGCGAGGGCTCGTACGCCTCGGGTGACACGCTGCGGCTCGGCGCCTGGGACGTGCGGGTCCTGGTCGAGGAGTAGACGGCACGTGGAGGGGCCGTTCGCGACCGGATGCCGGTCGCGAACGGCCCCTTCGCGATGTCAGTCCTTGAGCGCGGACAGCTCGTACGCCTCGATCCGCTCGGGGTCGGAGACGATCTCGATCGCCGCGATCCTGCCGTCCTCGACGGTGAAGTGGAGCACCGCCCGCGGCACGCCGCGGTGCGTCCACATGGCGCCGACGGCGCCGTCGACGAGCGCGGGGACGGCGGCCTTGGCGCGCCCGAGGAACATCGCGGCCACCGCCTTGACGCCGGTGACCTCGCCTTCGGGGGCTCCGGCCCGCACGGACGCCTCGTCGGCGCGGACCACGATCTCGGGGTCGAGGACCTCCAAGAGCGCTTCGAAGTCGCCTTCGCGGGCGGCGGCGAGGAACGCCTCCACCACCCGGCGCCGGTGGCCGGCGTCGGGCACCGGCGACGAGCCCCGCACGCGGCGGCGGGCGCGGCTGGCGAGCTGTCTGGTGGCCTCCGGGGTGCGGTCGACGATCGGCGCGATCCGGTCGTAGGGCACGGCGAACATGTCGTGGAGGACGAACGCCAGGCGCTCGGCCGGGGTGAGCGAGTCGAGGACCACGAGCAGGGCCAGGCCGACCGAGTCGGACAGGACGGCCTCGCGTTCGGGGTCGACGCCGTCGGCCGGGCGGGCGGCGGCGGTGCTGGTCTCGAGCGGGTCCTCGCGGCGTGTCCTGCGCGACTTGAGCATGTTCAGGCACACCCGCGAGGCGACGGTGGTGAGCCAGCCGCGCAGGTTCTCGACGTCGGCGGTGTCGGTGCGGGCGAAACGCATCCACGTCTCCTGGACGGCGTCGTCGGCCTCGGCGTCGGAGCCGAGCATCCGGTAGGCCACCGAATGCAGGTGCGCGCGGTGCTCCTCGAAACGCTGCACCGCGAATTCGTCGTCGCTCATCGGTCACATCCTCCTCGGGTGGTCGGTCATCAGTGTTGACCGGCCAGAAGGGGCCGGCGTGACAGGCTCGCACCTCGTCTCGGGCTCGGAAGCCGTCCACGTGTTCCGGACCGGGCTGTTCGCGGTGCTCACCTTGATGTCGTGGGCGCTGCGGCCCGGCGACCGGGTGCTCGGAGCGGGCCCTGAGCGCGCAGACGAGGTGGCCCGGCGGGACGGCGGCACCGTCAGTCTCCTCCGGTCGGTGCCCTAAAAGCCTTGCCGTCGGCCGGATCGGCCGCGATACTCGCCCGGTGACTTTGATTCGACGCGAGACCGAACGCGACCGGGCCGCGGTCCACGCCGTCCAGGACGCCGCCTTCGCCACCGCCGAGCACGCCTCCGGCGGCGAGGCCGACCTCGTCGACGCGCTGCGGGCGGGCGAGGACTGGGTGCCGCAGCTGTCGCTGGTGGCCGAGATCGACGGGAAGGTCGTCGGGCACGTCGTCTGCACCCACGGGCGGCTCGCCGGCGAGCGGGTCCTCGGGCTCGGCCCCATCGGGGTCGAGCCCGAGCTGCACGGCAAGGGCATCGGGGCGGCGCTGATGCACGCCGTGATCGGCGCCGCCGACGCCCGCGACGAGCCGGGCATCGTGCTGCTGGGGGATCCGGGGTTCTACGGCCGCTTCGGTTTCGTGCTCGCCGAGGAGCTCGGCGTCACTCCTCAGGACGAGCGCTGGGCGCCGCACTTCCAGGTGCGGCCCCTCGCGGCGTGGCACGAGGGGCTGCGGGGCCGCTTCGACTATCCGCCCGCCTTCGCTGAGTTCGGCTGAGGCTCAGACGGCGGCCGGCTCGGCCTCCTCGGCGGGACGCGGGAGTTCGCGCAGGTTCCGCAGCGGCGAGAGGAAGACCGGCACGAACGACAGGCAGCATCCCGCGCCGGTGATCCACAGCGCCGCCTGCGAGCCGTAGGCCTCGCCCAGCGCGCCGCCGATGAGCGAGCCCACCGGAAGCACTCCCCAGACCAGGAACCTGATGGTGGCGTTCATGCGCCCCAGCATCCGGTCGGGGGTCAGCCGCTGTCGGAAGCTCACCTGGGTGACGTTGTAGACGACCGCTCCGATGCCGAGCAGGACCATGCCCGCCGCGGCGAGGAGCAGCGTCCAGTCGGGACCGGCGGCGGGCACGAACAGCAGCCCGGGGACGGTCACCGCCAGGGAGACCCACAGCACCCGGCCCTCGCCGATCCGGGAGGCGACCGGGCGCGCCACGAAGGAGCCGAGCAGGCCGCCGACGCCGAAGCTCGACAGCAGCAGGCCGATCTGTCCGGCCGTGAGCCCCAGCTCGCGCTCCAGGTACACCAGCTGCATCGCCATGAAGCCGGACGACCAGAGGTTGTACAGCCCGGTCGAGCAGGCGATCGCCCGCAGGTGGGGGTTGCGGAGCACGAAGGACAGGCCCTCCCGGACCTCGCTCAGGATCTTCGAGTCGCGGGCGACTTCGGGTTTGGGCTCGCGGCGGCGGATGCGCACCACGAACAGGGCCGAGGCGCCCATGGTGACGGCGTCGACGAAGAGCGCGATGGGCGCGCCGAGCCATCCGATGAGCTGGCCGGCGAGCGCCGGTCCGCTCAGCTGCGCCGTGGAGCGGACGGTCTCGAGCTTGGCGTTGCCCTCGATCAATTTCTCCCTCCCGACCAAGTGGGGAAGGTAGCTCTGGTAGGCGACGTCGAAGAAGACGGTGAAGGCGCCGCTGACGAGGGCGACGACGTAGAGCTGCCAGATGGTGAGGACGTCGGCCCACCAGGCGATCGGCACGGTGATCAGCAGGGCCGCCCGGACGAGGTCGGCGTTGATGAGCACGTTGCGGCGGCGCAACCGGTCGACCCAGGCTCCGGCGGGCAGGCCGATGAGCAGGAACGCGAGGGTGGTCATGGCCGCGAGGGCGCCGACTTCGAACTCGCTCGCGTCGAGTGCGACGACCGCCACGAGCGGCAGGGCGAGCATGGTGACCTGCTGGCCGAACTGGCTGACGGTGGTGGACAGGAACAGCCCGCGGAAGTCGTGGTCGCGGAGCAGTCCGAGGCGGGCCATCAACGGGCCCCGGTGAGGAAAAGGGTCATGCGATTGAGTATTACCAATCAATTGGGAAAAGTCAATCGCTCATGCCGCTACGATGAGGGCGTGGCGGATGCGAACGACGACCGGCCCCTGGCCACCGAGGCGGAGGCGAAGGCGGTGGCCTCGGCGGTGCGGCTGCGGATCCTCAGGCTGTGCCTGGACAAGGCGCTGACCAACAAGGAGATCGCCGAGCGGCTCGGGGCCAACCCGGCCACGGTGCTGCACCACGTGCGCAAACTGGTCGACACGGGTTTCCTGGCGGCCCAGGAGGAGCGCTCCGGGGCGCGCGGCGCGCGGGAGATCCCGTACCTGGCGACGCGCAAGTCGTGGAGGCTGAAGTTCGGCGAGCAGTACTGGTCGGACATGACCGGGGCCATGTTGCAGGTGTTCCAGTCGGAGGTCGCGCAGTTGGCGGACCCGTCGCAGGTGAACGTGTCGAGGCTGGGCCTGCGGCTCGACGAGGAGCAGTACGAGGAGTTCGAGCGGCGCCTGAAGGGCCTGTTCAACGAGCTCGCGAACCTGGAGCCGGGGCCGGGCGCGAAGCCCTATTCGCTGTTCGTGGCGATCCACCCCGATCTGGACCGTGAATGAGCGGGCCGCGCCGATCGCTCGGCGCGGCCCGCGCTCCCTCATTTCGAATCGAGCATCCGCTGGGCCTTCGCCCGCACCTCGGGCGTGTCCAGGCCCCTGATCATCAGGGTGGTGCGGCGCCGCAGCACGTCCTCGACGGTCTCGGCCCACTCGTGGTCGCGCGCGTAGGCGACCTGCGCCCAGATCTCGGGCGCCTCGGGGTGGATCCGCTCGGCCAGCTCGGGGTGCTCCCCCGCCAGCCGCGCGATGTCGAAGGCGATCGAGCCGTAGTGGGTCGCCAGGTGTCCGGCCGTGTCCTCGCCCAGGTGCGGGACCGGCTTGCCGCCGTCGCTGAGCAGCCGGTGCTCGACGGCGTGCGGGTTCGCGATGCCCGGCAGCGGCAGGTGCTTGGGCAGGTTCGCCAGCGGCTCCATCTCCCGGCCGATCGAGCGGCCCGGCAGCGTCGCGAGCTTGTGCATGACGGTCCGCCCGATGTGGCGGAAGGTGGTCCACTTCCCGCCGGCGACGGACAACATCCCGCCCCTGCCCTCGGTCACCACCGTCTCGCGCTTGGCCTTCGCCGTCGAGCCGGGCCCGCCGGGCAGGACGCGGAGACCCGCGAAGGAGTAGGTGATCAGCTCGCGCCGCAGCTGGCGGTCCTGGACCGACAGGCTCGCCTCGTCGAGGATCTGGTCGACGTCGGCCTCGGTGACCGCCACGTCGGCCGGGTCGCCGGTGTACTCCTCGTCGGTCGTGCCGAGCAGCAGCATGTCCTCCCACGGCAGGGCGAAGGTGATGCGGTACTTGTCGATCGGCGTCGCCAGCGCGGCCCGCCAGTGCGAGGTCCGCTTGAGGACGAGGTGGGCGCCCTTGGAGAGGCGGATCGAGGGCGCGGCGCCGGGGTCCTCCATGCGGCGCAGGTGGTCGACCCACGGGCCGGTGGCGTTCAGCACCACGTGCGCGTCGACGCCGAACTCGACGCCGTCGACGCGGTCGCGCAGTTCGGCGCCGCTGACGCGGCCCTTGGTGAAACGCAGGCCGGTGACCTCGGCGTGGTTGAGCACGATCGCGCCGGACTCGGCGGCGGCGCGGACGGTCATGAGCGCCATGCGGGCGTCGTTCATCTGGCTGTCGCCGTAGACGGCCACGGCCTTGAGGTTCTCGGTGCGCAGCTCGGGCACGTCGATCCTGGCCTTGACCGGGTTCAGCAGGTGCCCGACGCCGTCGCCGAAGGCCGACAGCGCCGAGTAGGCGAACACGCCCGCGCCGAGCTTGGCCGCGCCGTGCGGGCCGCCCTTGTAGACCGGAAGGTAGAACGTGAGCGGCTTCGCCAGGTGCGGCGCGACGGCGCGGGTGACCGCGCGGCGCTCGAAGTGGTTCTCGGCCACCAGCTTCACCGCGCCGGTCTGGAGGTAGCGCAGTCCGCCGTGGAGGAGCTTGGAGGAGGCCGAGGAGGTGGCGCCGGCGAAGTCGCCGGCGTCCACCAGGGCCACCCGCAGCCCCGACTGGGCGGCATGCCAGGCGGTGGAGATGCCCAGGATGCCGCCGCCGATCACCAGCAGGTCGTAGGTCGCCCTCGACAGCTGCTCACGGTTCTCGGCACGGCTCCGGTTCAGGGTGGTGAACCCGGGCGAGCCGTCGGTCGGGTGCGTCCCCGAGGCGGGGACGCGCTGCAAGGTGGTCATGGTCCTGCTCCTCTACTCCTCGATCCAGCCCATGGTCCGTTCGACGGCCTTGAGCCAGTTCTTGTACTCGCCCTCGCGGTGCTCGGCGTCCATGGAGGGCGTCCATTCGGCGGCGCGGCGCCAGTTGGCGCGCAGGTCGTCGGTGCTCTGCCAGAAGCCGACGGCGAGGCCGGCGGCGTAGGCGGCGCCGAGGCAGGTGGTCTCGGCGACCATCGGGCGCACCACGGGCGCGTCCAGGACGTCGGCGAGGAACTGCATCAGCAGGTTGTTCGAGGTCATGCCGCCGTCGACCTTGAGCGCGGCGAGCTCGACGCCCGAGTCCTTCGTCATCGCGTCGGCGATCTCGCGGGTCTGCCAGGCGGTGGCCTCCAGGACGGCGCGGGCGATGTGGGCCTTGGTGACGTACCTGGTGAGCCCGGCGATGACGCCGCGCGCGTCCGAGCGCCAGTAGGGCGCGAACAGGCCGGAGAAGGCGGGGACGAAGTAGGCGCCGCCGTTGTCCTCGACCGAGGACGCGAGCGTCTCGATCTCGGCGGCGGTGCCGATGAGCCCCATCTGGTCCCGCATCCACTGCACGAGCGAGCCGGTGACGGCGATCGAGCCCTCCAGGGCGTAGACCGGGTCGTCCTCGCCGATCTGGTAGCCGACGGTGGTGATCAGGCCCGACTCGGAGTGGATGAGCTTCTCGCCGGTGTTCATGAGCATGAACGTGCCGGTGCCGTAGGTGGACTTGGCCTCGCCGACGTCGTAGCAGGTCTGCCCGAACAGGGCGGCCTGCTGGTCGCCGAGCGCGGAGGCGACCGGCACGCCGCCGAGGAGCCCGCCGAGGGTGCCGCCCTTGACCTCGCCGTAGACCTCCGAGGAGGAGCGGATCTCGGGGAGCACCTGCATCGGCACGCCGATGGCCGCGGCGATCTCCTCGTTCCAGTTCAGATCGCTCAGGTTCATCATCAGGGTGCGCGAGGCGTTGGTGACGTCGGTGACGTGCACGCCGCCGTTGACGCCGCCGGTGAGGTTCCAGACGACCCAGGAGTCCATGGTGCCGAACAGGAGGTCGCCGGCTTCGGCGCGCTCGCGCAGGCCCTCGACGTTGTCGAGCAGCCAGGCGATCTTGGGTCCGGCGAAGTAGGCGGCCAGCGGCAGGCCGGTCTCGCGGCGGAAGCGGTCCTGGCCGACGTCGCCGCCGAGCTCCTTGCACAGCGTGTCGGTGCGGGTGTCCTGCCAGACGATCGCGTTGTGGACCGGCTGGCCGGTGCGCTTGTCCCACAGCATGGTGGTCTCGCGCTGGTTGGTGATGCCGATGGCGAGGATGTCCTCGCGCACGACCTTGGCCTTGACCATCGCCCCGGCGACGACTTCCTGGACGTTGTTCCAGATCTCGGCGGCGTCGTGCTCGACCCAGCCGGGCCGGGGGAAGATCTGCTCGTGCTCCTTCTGGTCGACGGCGACGATGCGGCCGTCGCGGTCGAAGACGATGCAGCGGCTGGAGGTGGTGCCCTGGTCGATGGCCGCGATGAACGGGCCTGCGGTGTGTGCGTCGGTCATAGTGCGCTCCTGAACGTCGTTGTCGGGTCGGTCACTGTCGATCTTGGTCTCATGGCTATGCGAAGGCAACGGTATAGAGACCGCCGGCCAGGGCGGCGCCGATGAGCGGGCCGACGATCGGGATCCAGGCGTAGCCCCAGTCCGAGCCGCCCTTGCCCTTGAGCGGCAGGAGCGCGTGGACGATGCGGGGCCCGAGGTCGCGGGCGGGGTTGATGGCGTACCCGGTGGGGCCGCCGAGGGAGAGGCCGATGCCGACGACGACGAGCGCGGTGATGAGCACGCCGAGGGTGCCCAGGCCGTTGCCCTCGTCGTTGAGGCCTTGGGTGAGGATGGCGATCACGAGGACGAAGGTCGCGATGATCTCGGTGGCGAGGTTCTGGAACGGCGCCCGGATCTCGGGGCCGGTGGAGAAGATGCCGAGCATCGGGCCGGCCTTCTGGACGGGGACCTCGGTGGTGTCCCGGTCGACGGGGCCCGACTGGACGTCGAGCTCGGCCAGGTGGTCTTTGAACTGCCCGTAGTAGGCGATCCAGACGAGGAAGGCGCCGAGCATCGCGCCGACGAGCTCGGAGGCGATGTAGACCGGCACGTCGGCCCACTCGGTGCCGCCTTCGATGGCGAGGCCGAGCGTGACCGCGGGGTTGAGGTGGGCGCCGGAGACGCCGGCGGCGATGTAGGCGCCGGTGAGGACGCCGAGGCCCCACCCGAAGGCGATCGCGACCCAGCCGGCCTCGTAGGCCTTGGACCGCTTGAAGTTGACGGCGGCGCAGACGCCGCCGCCGAGCAGGATCAGCATGGCGGTACCGACGACTTCGCCGATGATGATGTCAGAAGTGGACACCCGTGACTCCTTTGACTTCTTTGTCAGTGTCGAGGCGGGCCCGGGAGCCGTCCGCTGCCCTCGGCCTCGACGGAAGGGCTTGTCGGCCCACCGGCTCGTCGAACGCCATGAAGCGATAGGTGTTCGACAATGTCGACCAACGTACGAAAATCTTTCTCCTATGTTACTGCGACGTCAAGTCCTGTGTGATGAACAGCACAGACTAAATCGAACCTTACCGAACCATGTCGGCCCATAGGGAAATCCGAGGCGGGAAATCCATTCGGGCAGCGGATCGAAGGAGAAGGCCGCCGAAGACCGTGATCGCGGGTGGGCGCCGAGGCTTAGAAGGGGCCGGAGCCCAGATCGCGGGAGACCGAGCGCGCGCAGTCCCGCACCGCCGCGACGAGCTCGGCGCGGAGCTCGCCGTCGCGGCAGACCCGCTCCACCGCGCCGGTGATGCCGACCGCGCCGACGGCCAGCCGGTGCCGGTCGAAGACGGGCGCCGCCACCGAGGCGACGCCGTCCCAGGTCTCCTCGTAGTCGGTGGCGTAGCTCTGGGAGCGGGTCTCGTCGACCACGCGCTCGACGTCCTCGAGCTCGGTCACCGTCCTGGCGGTGAAGGGCTCGCGCTTGACCTCGACGAGTTCGCTGTGCGCCACCGGGTCATAGGCCGACAGGACCTTGCCGAGCGAGGTCGAGTGCAGCGGCTGCATGGCGCCGACCTCGAGGACCTGGCGGCTGTCGTCGGGCCGGAAGACGTGGTGCACGATCAGGACGCCCTGCTGGTGGAGGACGCCCAGGTAGACCGCCTCGCCGCTGGACCGGGCCAGGTCGTCGGTCCACACCAGGGCCCGGGCGCGCAGCTCGTGGACGTCGAGGTAGGTGGTGCCCAGGCGCAGCAGCTCGGCGCCGAGCTGGTAGCGGCCCGAGTCGGGGTCCTGCTCGACGAAGCCCTCGTGCTGGAGGGTGCGCAGGATGCCGTGGGCGGTGGCCTTGGCCAGGCCGAGCGCGGAGGCGATGTCGGAGAGGCCGAGCCGGCGCTCGCCCCCGGCGAGCAGCCGCAGCATCGCCGCGGCGCGCTCCAGCGACTGGATGTGCTTGGGCATCCGGGCGCCTCCGTTCCTCGATCATCCGCGTTCGACAATGCTAAACGCTATCGGCCTTTGCCGACCAGCGGTCCGTGGAAGTGTGGCCGGCCGTCCGGGCTCGACGGCAGCCTGCGCGCGGGCGGCACAGCTACAGGAGACCATCCGGGGCGCAGCGCGCTCGCGCGGCCCTCCTTTTAGGGCTCAGCCGTCACCGGAGGCGAGGGCGGAGGTCCCGGTACGCCCGTGGAGAGCCTCCTGCGGAGGCGTGGGCGGCGTCGTCGCACGGCGAGCGACCATTGAAGCACCGCGGACGCCCGGCCGCAAGCGCGGTCGCGGCGGTGTAAGTTCGCGGTCGACGATGCCTATACGAGGGAGACCCCCGATGCAGACCACACCAGTGTCGTTCGACGTCCACGACAAGCGATTCGACGTCTCCGGCGACGGCTACCTCGAATGCCTGTTCTCGGGTGGCAGGTGGACCGAGGGCCCGGTGTACGTGCCGTCGGGGCGCTATCTGCTGTTCAGCGACATCCCGAACGACCGGATGCTGCGCTGGGACGAGACCGACGGCTCGGTGAGCGTCTTCCGCTCCCCTGCGGGCTACACCAACGGCCACACGCTCGACCGGCAGGGGCGGCTCGTCTCGTGCGAGCAGGGCGCGCGGCGGGTGACCCGCACCGAGCTGGACGGCTCGGTCACGGTCCTGGCCGACCGCTGGGACGGCAAGCGGTTCAACAGCCCCAACGACGCGGTGGTCTCCGCCGACGGGGCGGTCTGGTTCACCGACCCTCCCTATGGGATCACCAGCGACTACGAGGGCCACCGGGCCTCCCCTGAGATCGACGGCTGCCACGTCTACCGCATCGACCCGGCCTCGGGCGAGGTGGAGCGGGTCGCCGACGACTTCGGGCGGCCGAACGGACTCGCCTTCTCCCCCGACGAGCGGCGCCTCTACATCGCCGACACCGCTCGCGGGCACATCCGGTCCTTCGCGGTCGACGGCGCCGCGCTGAGCGGCGGCGAGGTGTTCGCCGAATCGCCCGGCGGCAACTTCGACGGGCTGCGCACCGACGTCGAGGGCCGCGTGTGGGCCGCGGCGGCCGACGTCTTCTGCTTCCACCCCGACGGGACGCCGCTGGCGACGCTGCCGATCCCCCAGCCGGCCGTCTCGAACCTGGTCTTCGGCGGCCCCAAGCGCAACCGCCTGTTCGTGTGCGCCACGGACTCGGTGTACTCGCTCCTGCTGAGCACCAACGGCGCCTGGCGCCTGTGACCGGGGTCCGCGGCCCGGCCCCGCACCCGCCTCAGTGGAGGCAGAGGCAGAAGGGGTGGCCCGCCGGGTCCGCGTAGATCCGCCAGTTGGCGCCCGGGCGCAGCTGATCGGTGCGCTCCAGCACGGTCGCGCCGAGCTCCAGCGCCCGCCGCTCCTCCGCGTCGAGGTCGTCCACGTCGAAGTCCAGGTGCACCTGCTGGGGCATGTCCTGCCCCGGCCACTGCGGCGGGCGGTAGTCCCGCACCCGCTGGAAGGCCAGCGGCGTCCCTTCGAAGCCGTGCACCTCCACCCACTCCGAGTCCCCCGGGTCCGCCACGATCCGGCCGCCGAGCAGGACGGCGTAGAACTCCGCGAGCCGCTCCGCGTCCGCGCAGTCCAAGGCGACCGCCTGAAGCCTGCGAATCATCTTCGGTTCTCCTCATCTCAGTTCCCACGATCGCCGGCCCGCCCAGTGCGGAATCCGGGGCCGCGCTCCGCATAATCTATGGGGACGGTCGGCCAAGGTGGGTCAATGCATACCAGTTCGACTCCAACTCTGCCAGTCAACGGCTCGCAAACATCGCCACACCTGAAAACTTTCTCCGCAACATTGACAAAAGAAGAAGATTTCCGTCATCCTGTTCCCTACACCAAAGGCCCGATTACTCCGGCCACGGCGAAGCGCGCGAGCCCCACATCCGATCCACCGAAGCCCGACGACCGGAGACCGATCCGTTCGGATCCGAATGCGAGGTACCGCCCCTCATGAGAACCAGACCGATGACGCGGCGGCTCTCGGCCGCCGGAGCCGCCCTGGCGCTGTCCGCCGGCATCCTCACCGCGACGTCGACGCAGGCCGCCGCCCAGGACGACGGCGAGGTCGACCGGCTGCTGGTCGCCACCGACCAGGAGGTCGACACCTTCAACCCCTTCAAGTCGCGCTACATCATCACGTACGAGACCAACCTGATGACGTACGACACTCTCATCAGGACCGGAGCGGAGAACTACGAGCCGGTGCCGGGCCTGGCCAGCGAGTGGCAGGAAAGCGACGACGGCCTGACGTGGACCTTCACCATCCGCGAAGGCGTCGAGTGGTCCGACGGCGAGTCCCTGACCGCCGAGGACGTGGCCTACACCTACGACCTGCTCATCAGCGATCCCGCCATCCACGACTGGAACATCGACTTCGCGGGCAACCTCGTCAGCGCCGAGGCCCCCGACGACACGACCTTCGTGCTGACGCTCAAGGAGGCCGCGCCCGCCGAGGTCCTCAATGCGGGGATCTTCATCGTGCCCAAGCACATCTGGGAGACCTACCCCGATCCCTCGGCCGACGACGCCAACGACCGGATGCCCCTGGTCGGATCCGGCCCGTTCCAGGTCAGCGAGTACCGCGCCAACGAGCTCGTCCGCTTGGAGGCCAACGAGGAGTACTGGGACGGCGCGCCGGGCTTCGATGAGATCGTCTACGACTACTACAGCGAGGGCGACGCCGCCGTCGCCGCCCTGGAGGCCGGAGAGGTCGACCTCGTCAGGGGGCTCAACCCGGCCCAGATGGAGGCCCTCGAAGGCCAGGACCACGTCACGGTCAACAACGCCCAGGGCCGCCGCTTCGTCTCGCTGATCCTCAACCACGGCGCCCAGACCGCCGACGGCGAACTGTACGGCGACGGCCATCCCGCGCTGCGCGACCCGGTGGTGCGACAAGCGCTCCACACCGCGATCGACAAGGCGGAGCTGGTCGACAAGGTCCTTGACGGCAACGGCGATCCGGCCGTGTCGATCATCCCCGCGATCTTCGAGCAGTGGCATTGGGACGGCGGCGACGAGCTCGTCCAGTTCAGCATCGACGAGGCCAACCGACTGCTCGACGAGGCCGGCTACGAGCGCGGCGAGGACGGCATCCGCACCATGCCCGGCGGCGGCGATCCGCTCAGCTTCCGCTTCTACCACCATGCCGACTACACCGACTACGCCAACGTGGTCCAGTTCGTGACCGAGTGGTGGGAGGAGCTCGGCCTGGAGATCGTCTCCGAGCCGATCGAGCAGGGCTCGCTGAACGACCTGGTCTACCTCGGCGAGTACGACATCGCCTTCTCCGGCTGGGGCGTGGGCCCCAACCCGACCGAGATGCTGGCCATGCACACCTGCGAGGTGCTGCCGACCACCACCGACGGCTCGGAGCGCTCGCACGAGAACTTCTACTGCAACGAGGAGTACGACGCCCTCCACGAGCAGCAGGTGGTCGAGCCCGACCCCGAGGCCCGCGCCGAGCTGGTCAGGGAGCAGCAGCGGATCCTCTACCAGGACGCGCCGGTCATCTGGCTCTACTACCAGAACGTCCTGGAGGCCTACAACCATGAGCGGGTGGACGACTTCACCGTCCAGCCCGCCGAGGGCGGCATGATCACCGGGCAGCAGGGCTTCATCTGGTCCTTCCTGTCCGCCACGCCGGTCGGGGGCGAGGACGACGGCGGCGTCTCCACCGGCGTGCTCATGGGCGCGGGGGCGGTCCTCCTGGTCCTCGTCGCCGGGGGCGCCTTCCTCTTCATGCGGCGCAGGAGCACCGCCGACGAACGGGAGTGACCGGCATCCGATGACCGCTCATCGACCTTCCGCGGACGGGGGCCCCGACCGGGACCCGTCCGCGGAACAGGCACCGGCAGCAGGCCCCGGAACCGCGCCCACCGGCCGCGTCACCACGGGATTCGGACGTTACCTGCTCAAACACCTCAGCGGCGCCGCCGTGTCCCTGCTGCTGGTGCTGTTCTCCTCGTTCTTCATCTTCCGGCTCATCGCCGGCGACCCGATCGACCAGCTCACCCGCGAGCGCCCGGTCACGCCCGAGCAGCGGGAGGCGATGCGCGCCGAGCTGGGCCTGGACCAGCCGTTGTGGAACCAGTTCCTCGACTACATCACCGGCACCCTGACCGGCGACCTCGGCACCTCGCTCCAGTACCGCCAGCCGATCTCCGAGCTGGTCCTCGAGCGGCTCCCGGCGACGCTGCTGCTGTCGGGCACCGGCGTCGTCCTGGCCGTCCTGCTCGGCTTCTGGATCGGCACCCGCGCGGGCTGGAAGCAGGGCAGCCGCTTCGACCGCTCCCATGTCGCCGCCGGGCTGCTGCTGTACTCGGCGCCGACGTTCTGGCTCGGCATGATCGTCATCCTGGTCTTCGCCCGCTACCTGGGGCTGTTCCCCGTCAACGGGATGCGCTCGGCGAGCACGCCCGACGGCCTCCTGTCGCAGGCGCTCGACATCGGACACCACATGGTGCTGCCGGTGCTCACCTACACCGCGGTGGTCTACGCGGGGTACCTGATGGTCATGCGCTCCTCGATCCTCGACGAGATCGGCGCCGACTACCTGACCACCGCCCGCGCCAAGGGCCTGCGCGACGACGCGGTGCGCCGCAGGCACGCCGTCCCGAACGCGCTGCTGCCGACGATCACGATGGTGTTCCTGGCGATCGGGAACATCGTCAACGGCGCGATCATCACCGAGACGGTCTTCAGCTGGCCGGGCCTGGGGAGCCTGTTCGTCTCCTCGATCTTCTACCCCGACCGGCCCATGCTCCAGGCCCTGTTCGTCCTGTTCTCCAGTTCGACGATCATCGCGGTGCTGTGCGCGGAGATCCTGTACTGGTTCATCGACCCGAGGATCCGGAAGTCATGAGCACTGCGACGCGAGCGATGTCCCCACGGGCGGTGCGACGGGCCCGGCGCAGGCGGGCGGTGGCGCGCGCCTGGCGCGACTACCGCGCCCAGCGCAGCGGCATGGTCGGCCTGGTGGTCCTGGGCGCGATCGTGCTCCTCGCCTTGGCCGCGCCGCTGCTGATCGACGCCTCGGCCTTGAGCGTCACGCAGGCCACCGGCGGCCGCATGTCCCCGCCCAGCGCCGAGTTCCCGCTGGGCACCGACGAGACCGGCCGCTCGGTCCTGGCGCTGACCGTGTGGGGCACGAGGCTGTCGCTGCTCATCGGGCTGACCGCGACGGTCGCGGCGATCCTCGTCGGCACGCTCGTCGGGATCACCAGCGGCCACGTCGGCGGCTGGTACGGCTGGATCGCGCTGCGCGTCTCCGACTGGTTCATGGTGCTGCCGAGCCTGGTCGTGGCGATCGCGCTGCTGGCCGTGCTGGGGCGCAGCTTCGCCACCACGGTCGCCGTCATCGCGCTCGTGTCCTGGTCGAGCACGGCCCGCCTGGTGCGCGCCCAGACGCTGACCGTGCAGGCCAGGCCCTACCTGGAGCGGGCGCGGGCACTCGGCGCCGGCCACTGGCACCAGATGACCCGCCACATCCTGCCGAACGTGCTGCCGCTGGTACTGGCGAGCGCGACGCTGCTGGTGCCCTCGGCGATCCTCATGGAGTCCTCGCTGGCGTGGCTGGGCCTGGGCGACCCGAACGTCGTCTCGTGGGGCTCGATCCTCAACCGCGCCTCCAGCAACGGGGCGGTCTCGGCGCACGCCTGGTGGTACCTGCTGCCGCCGGGCCTGGCGATCCTCATCGTCGTCGCCGCGTTCATGATGTGCGGCAGGGCTCTGGAGGCCGTGTTCAACCCCCGTCTGCGAGGTGAGGCGCCGTGACGCTGCTCGAGATCCGCGATCTCAACGTCACCTACCGCACCTCGCGCGGCGCGGTCCCGGCCGTCCGGGGCGTGGACTTGACGCTGGAGGCGGGGCGGACGCTCGGCGTCGCCGGCGAGTCCGGCTGCGGGAAGTCCACACTGGCTATGGCGATCCTGCGGCTGCTGCCGCGGACCGCGGCCGTCACCGGCGAGGTCCTGCTGTCCGGGGAGGACGTGCTCACGATGGGCTGGGGCCGGCTGCGCGCCGTCAGGTGGGTCGGGGCCTCGATCGTCTTCCAGGGGGCGATGCACTCGCTGAACGCGGTGCAGCGGATCGGCCCGCAGATCGCCGAACCGATCCTGGTGCACGAGCACGTCACCAAGACCGAGGCGTCCCGCAGGGCCGCCGAACTGCTCGAACTGGTCGGCCTGCCGGCCTCGCGGGCGCGGAACTACCCGCACGAGCTGTCCGGCGGGCAGCGCCAGCGGGTCATGATCGCGATGGCCCTGGCGTGCGGCCCGGAGCTGATCATCGCCGACGAGGCCACCACCGCACTCGACGTCATGGTGCAGGCCCAGGTGCTGGAGCTCATCACTGGTCTCGTGGCCGAGCGCGGCGTCGGACTGGTCATGATCAGCCACGACCTGTCGGTGCTGTCGGCCACGTGCGACCGGACCGCGGTCATGTACGCCGGGCGCGTCGTCGAGCTCGGTCCGGCCCGCGAGCTGTTCGCCGACGCCCGGCATCCGTACTCGCACGCGCTCGGGGCGGCGTTCCCGGTCATCGGCGACGCGGCCTCCCGCAAACGGCCGGGGGGTCTGGCCGGCGATCCGCCCGACCCGGCCGATCTGCCGTCGGGCTGCTCGTTCCGGCCGCGCTGCCCGGTCGCCGTCGCCGAATGCGCCGACGCCGAACCGGAGCTGCTGGGGCTGCCGGGCGCGGGCGACAGGAGCAGCGCCTGCTTCGTGGCCCAGGCCGGCGACCCGATCGCCTCGACGGACGAGGAGGCACTCCAGTGACATCACCGCTCTTGTCCGCAAGAGACCTCGGCGTGGACTTCGGCCTGCCGGGCGGGAGGACGGCCAGGGCGGTCGACGGCGTCAACCTTGATGTGGCGCCCGGCGAGATCGTCGCTCTGGCGGGCGAGTCGGGCTGCGGGAAGACGACGCTGGCGCGCACGCTGCTCGGCCTGGAGCGGGCGACGCGCGGATCGGTCTCCTTCGGGGACGAGCCGCTGCGCTACTCCACCAAGGCGCTGAAGGCCTACCGCCGCAAGGTCCAGCTGATCCTCCAGGACCCGACGGGCGCACTGAACCCGCGCCACACGATCTACGACGCGGTGGCCGAAGGGCTGCGCATCCACGGCCTGGTCGACGACGAGACCGAGCGGGTCGCCGACGCGCTCGCGCGGGCCGGGCTGCGGCCCGCCGAGAAGTTCTTCCTGTCCTATCCGCACGAGCTCTCCGGCGGGCAGCGCCAGCGGGCGGTGATCGCGGGCGCGCTGGTCCTGGACCCGAGCATCATCATCGCCGACGAGCCGGTGGCGAGCCTGGACGCGTCGGTGCGCGGCGAGATCCTCGCACTGCTGCTGCGGCTGCGCGAGGAGATGGACCTCGGCGCGCTGGTGATCACCCACGACCTGGGCCTGGCCTGGAGCATCGCCGACCGGATCGCGATCATGTACCTCGGGCGGATCGTCGAGCAGGGCCCGGTCGAGCAGGTGCTCACCGAGCCGCGGCACCCGTACACGCGGGCGCTGGTGTCGGTCCTGCCCGACTCGCCGCTGCCGAAGCCGATCGTCCTGTCCGGGGAGCTGCCCGATGCGGCGAAGATCCCCGGCGGATGCCGCTTCCGGCCGCGCTGCCAGGAGTACGCCTCGGGCCGGGCCTCGGCGGTCTCGGACCAGTGCGAGCGCGAGGACCTCGAGGTGCTGTCGGCCGACGCGTCGCGGCACCGGGTGGCCTGCCACCTTCACCGGATCGAGCGGCGGGCGGCGGCGTGAAGATCCTCATCAGCGCCGACATGGAGGGCGCCACCGGTGTCACGTGCCCGGCCGACGTGCTGCCCGGCGGGCCGCAGTGGGAGCGGCAGCGGCCGGTCTTCACCGGGGACGTGAACGCGGCGATCGCCGGGCTCTTCGACGGCGGAGCGGACGCGGTGCTGGTCAACGAGGCCCATTGGACGATGCGGAACCTGCTGCTGGAGCGGCTCGACGAGCGCGCCTCGATGCTCACCGGACGGCACAAGGAACTGTCCATGATGGAGGGCGTCCAGCACGGCGACGTCGACGGCGTCGTCTTTCTCGGCTACCACGCGGGGGCCGGAGCCGAAGGGGTGCTCGCGCACACCTACCTGGCCAATAGCATCACCGGCGTGTGGCTGGACGACTACCCGGCCAGCGAGGGCTACCTGAACGCGAAGGTCGCCGACGAGTTCGGGGTGCCGGTGATCCTGGTGACCGGCGACGACAAGACCATCCGTGATTCGCGCTGGTACGCGCCGGGCGCCGTCGGCGTGGCGGTCAAGGACTATGTCTCGCGCTATGCGGCGGTCTGCCGGCCTCCCGCTCGCACCGCCGCCGACATCCGGCGGGCGGCCGAACAGGCGATGGCGCTGGCCGGGCGCCGCGACAAGGCCGTGAACGGGCCGCACCGGTTCGAAGTCGAGTTCGACGCCGAGCACCTGGCCGGGGCGGCGACCGTCATTCCGGGGGTGTCCCAGAGCGACGAGCGCAGAGTCGCCTTCAAGGCCAAGACGATGTACAAGGGAATCCGATGCTTCAAGGCGGTCACCACCGTGGCCGCCGCGGCGGTGGAGGAGGAATATGGCTGAGTCCGATCAGATCGTCGACGAGCGCTCGCTCCAGGAGGTCGTCCGCTTCACCTCCGAGCTGATCCGCATCGACACCACCAACCGCGGCGGCGGCGACGGCCGCGAGCGCGAGGCCGCCGAATACGCCGCCGAGCGCCTCGCCGAGGCGGGCGCCGAACCGGTGATCCTCGAGAAGGCGCCGGGCCGCTCGAACGTGGTGGCGCGGATCGCCGGAGACGACTCGTCCGCCGACGCGCTGCTGGTGCACGGCCATCTCGACGTCGTGCCCGCCGCGGCCGCCGACTGGTCGGTCGACCCGTTCTCCGGCGAGGTCCGCGACGGGATCGTGTGGGGCCGCGGCGCGCTCGACATGAAGGGCATGGACGCGATGATCCTGGCCGCGGTGCGGTCCTGGGCCAGAGCGGGAGTGCGGCCGAGGCGGGACGTCGTCGTGGCGTTCACCGCCGACGAGGAGGCGAGCGCCGAGTACGGCTCCGGCTTCCTCGCCGACCACCACGGCGAGCTGTTCGAAGGCTGCACCGAGGGCGTCAGCGAGGCGGGCGGCTACAGCTTCCACGGCGGCGACGGGCTGCGGATCTACCCGATCGGGGCGGGCGAGCGCGGCACCGCGTGGCTGAACCTGACCGCCCGCGGCCGGGCCGGGCACGGCTCGAAGGCCAACCCGCACAACGCGGTGACGATCCTCGCCGAGGCCGTCGCCCGCATCGGGCGGCACCGCTGGCCGGTACGGCTGGTGCCGACGGTGCGCGCGGCCCTGACCGGGCTGGCCGCGGTGTACGGCGTCGAGGCGGACCTGGACGACGCGGACTTCGACGTGGACGCGCTGCTCGCGCGGCTGGGACCGGCGGCGCAACTGGTCGAGTCGACGCTGCGCAACAGCGCCAACCCGACCGTGTTCGAGGCCGGGTACAAGGTCAACGTCATCCCCGAGCACGCCGCCGCGCAGGTGGACGGCCGGATGCTGCCCGGCTGGGAGGAGGAGTTCATCGCGACGATGAACGAGCTGACCGGGCCCGAGGTGGACTGGGAGTTCCAGCACCGGGAGGTGGCGCTCAGCGCGCCGGTGGACTCGCCCACGTTCGCGGCGGCGCGCGAGGCGGTCCTGAAGTTCGACCCCGAAGGGCACGTCGTGCCCTACTGCATGTCGGGCGGCACGGACGCGAAGCAGTTCTCGCGCCTGGGCGTCGTCGGCTACGGCTTCTCGCCGCTCAAGGTGCCGCCCGAGTTCGGCTACGGCAGGCTCGCGCACGGCGTGGACGAGCGCGTCCCGGTGGAGGGCCTGCATTTCGGGGTGAGCGTGCTCGACGAGTTCTTGAGGAGGGCATGAGCGTGGAACGCTCCCCTTGCGGCACTTGGGCGTCACCGATCACCGCGGAGATGGTGGCGGCGGGTGACGGACGGCCGGGGTTCCTCGGCACGGTCGGCGGCGAGCTGTGGTGGACCGAGCCGCGCCCGGCCGAGGGCGGGCGCCGGGCGCTGGTCCGCCGCCGCGGCGACGGCTCGACCGAGTCGGTGCTGCCCGAGCCGTGGAACGTCCGCAACCGCGTCCACGAGTACGGCGGGACGCCCTGGGTCGGCCGCATGACCGGCGACGGGCCACTGGTCGTCTTCTCGAACTTCGACGACCAGCGGCTCTACGTCTTCGAGCCCGACAGCGGGCGCGAGCCGCGCCCGATCACCCCGGAGCCGCGGTTCCCGAGCGGACTGCGGTGGTGCGACATGGGGTTCGCCCCCGGCCGCGACGAGGTGTGGGCGGTCCTCGAGGAGTTCACCGGGAAGCGGTCCACGCAGCTGCGGCGGGTCCTGGCGGCGGTGCCGCTGGACGGCTCGGCCGCCGAGGACCGCGCGGCGGTCCGCGAGCTGACCGACGACGCCTACCGCTTCACGACCGGTCCGCGCATCAGCCCTGACGGCACGGCGGTCGCGTGGATCGCCTGGAACCACCCGGACATGCCGTGGGACGAGACGGAACTGCGCGTCGCCACCGTCACCTCGGGCGGCGCCTTCAAGGACGTGCGGACCGTCGCCGGGGGCGGCGGGGAGTCCGTTCCGCAGGCCGAGTGGGCGCCCGACGGCACGCTCATCGCCGCGAGCGACCGCACCGGCTGGTGGAACCTGTACCGGATCGACCCCGGTTCCGGGGAGACCGTCGAGCTGTATCCGGCCGAGGAGGAGTTCGCCGGGGCCCTGTGGACGATCGGTTCGAGGTGGTTCCAGGTCCTCGACGACGGCCGCATCGCCACTGTCCACGGCCGGGGCGAGAGCGTGCTCGGCGTCCTCGACCCCGATCTGGGGGCGATGAGCGGCGTGGCCGGCGGTCCGTGGACCGATTGGGCGCCGTCGCTGCTCGCCCAGGGCGACACGGTGTTCGGCCTCGCCGCCGGGCCCGACCGGACCTACGAGATCGTCGCCTGCGACACCGTCACCGGCGAGGTCCGCATCGTCGGCGAACCGCACGCCGATCCCGTCGACCCCGCCTACTACCCCGAACCGGAGCACCGGACCTTCACCGGTCCGGGCGGGCGCGAGGTCCACGCCCACGTCTACCCGCCGCGCAATCCCGACTTCGCGGCCCCGGCAGGGGAACTGCCGCCGTACGTGGTCTGGGTCCACGGCGGGCCCACCAGCCACGTCCGGGCCGCCCTCGACCTGGAGCTGGCCTACTTCACCTCGAGGGGCATCGGCGTGGCGGAGGTGAACTACGGCGGCTCGACCGGCTACGGGCGCGAGTACCGCGAGCGGCTGCGCGAGCAGTGGGGCGTGGTGGACGTCGAGGACTGCGCGGCCGTGGCGCGGGCGCTCGCCGAGGAGGGCACCGCCGACGGCTCGCGCCTGGCGATCAGGGGCGGCAGCGCCGGAGGCTGGACCTCCGCCGCGTCGCTGGCCTCTGCCGCGGCCGAAGGGCTCTACGCCTGCGCGACGATCAAGTACCCCATTCTGGACCTGTCGGGCTGGCTCGGCGACGCGACGCACGACTTCGAATCGCGGTACCTGCACACGCTGATCGGGCCGGTCGACGAGGTGCCCGAGCGGTACCGCGAGCGCTCGCCGGTGAACCACGCCGGCCGGATCTCGGCGCCGTTCCTCCTGCTGCAGGGCCTGGAGGACGCGATCTGCACGCCCGCGCAGAGCGAGCGGCTGCTGGAGCGCGTCGAGGGCAGGGGGATCCCCCACGCCTACCTCGCGTACGAGGGCGAGCAGCACGGTTTCCGGCGGGCGTCCACGATCGTGAGCGCGGTCCTGGCCGAGCACGCGCTGTACGCTCGGGTGTTCGGTTTCGAGGCGCCCGCGGGCGCGGCATTGGAGTGGCGGGCATGATCAAGGCGCTGCGCAGGCCGCCGCGGCTCAAGGAGGGCGACCGCGTCGCGGTCGTCTCACCGGCCACGCCGGGCCCGGAGGACCAGCTCGACAAGGGCTTGGGCGTCTTGCGGTCGTGGGGCCTGGAGCCGGTCGAGATGCCGCACGTCCGCGAGACCCATCCGCGCCTGCCGTACCTGGCGGGGAGCGACGGCGACCGCGCCCGCGACTTCGAGGCCGCCTGGGCCGACCGGTCGTTCACGGCCGTGGTGTGCGCCCGAGGCGGTTACGGGGCGCAGCGCATGATCGACCTCGTCGACTGGGCGGCGCTCGCCGACGCCGAGCCGAAGGCGTTCGTCGGTTTCAGCGACGTCACCGCCCTGCACGAGGCGATCGCGCTCCGCCTCGGCGTCGCCACCCTCCACGGGCCCATGCCGAACTGGTCGCGGTTCATCGAGGGCGCGGCGATGCAGGAGCACCTGCGGCGCAGCCTGTTCTCCCCTGAGTCGGTGCAGACGATCGCGCCGCCGAGCGCGCGGACGCTCGCGCCGGGACGGGCGAGGGGCGTCACGGTCGGCGGCTGCCTGAGCCTCCTCGCGTCCGGGATCGGCACGCCCGAGCACCGCGACGACTGCGAGGGCGGCATCCTGCTGCTCGAGGACACCGGTGAGGACGACTACCGGGTCGACCGGTACCTGACGCAGTTGCGGCGATCGGGCTGGCTCGGCGGCGTCGCCGGGATCGTGCTCGGCTCGTGGGTGGAGAACAACGGGGAGCGGCGTCTGCACGCGACCCTGGCGGATCTGGTCGGCGATCTGGGCGTCCCGGTCGTCGAGGACTTCGGCTTCGGGCACTGCACACCGTCGCTGACGGTCCCGCTCGGCGTTCCGGCGGTCCTGGACGCCGACGCCGGGACGCTCGCGTTCGAGATCCCGGCGCTGCGTTAGAGGGACCGGGGGCCGAATGCCTCGATGAGGCGGTCCTGGATCGCGTCGACGCCGGGCGCGGTGGTCTGCTGCTCGGGGTGGGCGTCGTACCAGGCGACGACCTCGCGGATGCCGAGCTTGAACGGCGTGGTGGTCTGCCCGAAGGCGGGCACGAGGTTCTTGAGCTTGCTGTTGTCGAAGATCATCGTGTGCGCCTTGTCCCCCACCAGGCCCGGGCCCCACTCGGGGACCGCGGCGGCGATCGCCTCCGAGGCGATGTGCACGAGCTTCGGTTCGGCCACGCCCGCGGCGGCCGCGGCGTCCTCGAAGATCTGGTTCCACGAGGGGGCCTCGTCGCCGGTGATGTGGAAGGGCTCGCCGATCGCGGCCTCCTTGCCGAGCAGGCCGACGAGGCCGACGGCGAAGTCGCGGGCGTGCGTGATGGTCCACAGTGAAGTGCCGTCGCCGTGGACGACGACGGGCTTGCCCGCCCGCATCCGCTCGATGACGTTCCACTTCGCCTCGAAGGGCAGGAGCGTCTCGTCGTAGGTGTGGGAAGGGCGCACGATCGTCATCGGGAAGTCGTCCTCGCGGTAGGCCTTGACGAGGAGCTCTTCGCAGGCGATCTTGTCGCGCGAGTACTGCCAGTGCGGGTTCTTCAGCGGCGTGGACTCGACGACGGGCATGCGGCTCGGCGGGGTCTGGTAGGCCGAGGCGGAGCTGATGAAGACGTACTGGTCGGTGCGGCCGGTGAAGACGTCGATGTCGCGCTGGACCTGCTCGGGCACGAAGTTGACCCAGTTGACCACGGCGTCGTAGTGGTCCTCGCCGATCGCCTCGCGCAGCGAGTCGGGGTCGTTCGAGTCGGCGGTGAGCCTGGTGACACCCTCGGGCAGGCGGCGGAGCGTGCTCGTGCCGCGGTTCAGGACGGTCACGTCGAGGCCCTGGCGCACCGCCTCGCGCACGCACGAGGCGCTGATGATGCCGCTGCCGCCGATGAACAAGACCTTCAAGTTCGACATGTCCGCTCCTTCTGACTAGACCGGCGGCAAGCTTACCCGCACGCCGTGAGAGCCCTTGCCGGCGCGTGCGGTCCGCGCTATCCGGCGGAGCCGGTGACGGAGCTTCCGGACTTGGTGACGGTGTAGGTGAGGGTCTCGCCGCTCCAGAAGTGGAAGGTGAGGTTCACCTGCTTGCCGTCGCTCACCTCGGCGAAGAACTCCGGGGTGAACGAGATCGAGCCGGCGTCGTAATCGGGCTCGAAGGTGTAGCTGAACTCCTTGTAGGACGTCCAGTTCTGGGGGCCGGCGTTGCCGCTGCCGTCGGCGTACACGGCCTCCATGGTGGCGAGCTGGTCGCCGTTGAACTGGGTCGGGATCGCGAAGGCGTCGGTCGTCCCGGACGCGTCCTGCAAGGCGGGCGTGTCGTAGCTGATCACGCTGATCCGCCACGGGACGCCTTGCGAGAAGTCCGCGTACAGATCGGCGTTGACGCCGTACTCCTGCGAGCCGACCAGTTCGGTGAGCGCCGATGCGGTGATCGTGAGCTGGTCGCCCGAGACGGTGTAGTCCGAGCCCTCGGTCAGCGCGGTGTCGCCGTGGCGCAGGCCCTCGAACGAGGTCCCGTTCAGGTTCAGCGTCAGCGTCGCGTCGGTGATCGCACTCGACTTCTCGACGTAGACCTGGTCCGAGGAGGCCGTGCCCGAACGGGTCGTCCAGCTGGCCTCCATGATCGCGAACAGCTCCGGGTCGCTCCATTCGAAGGAGGTGCGGCCGAAGTGCTGACCGTTGTCCCACACTTGCAGCGTGAGGCCCTTCTCGTTCGCGTAATAGCCCATGTACTCGAAGAACTTCAGCTTCTCGCCCTGCTCGACGGTGCCGGTGTGCCTGTCGAAGCCGAGCAGGCCCCACTCGCCGACGATCACCGGAACGCCTTGGGCCACGAAGGTGTCGTGGGCCCGGTCGAAGTAGCCCTCCAGATCCTGCTGGACTTCGCTGTTGAACTCGGTGTAGCCGGCGATGTTCACGCTGAACGGCCAGAAGCCGTAGTAGTGGATGGTCGCGGCCAGGTTCGGGTCGTCGAGCGAGGCGATGGTTCCGGCCAGCGCGTCGAGGTACACCTGATCGGCATTGGTGTGGAGTGTCGGCAGAACCAGCACTCGGGTCGCATTGTTGCCGCCGGAGTCGCGCACGATCTGGTGGAACGAGGTGTTCAGCTCGTCGAGCAGGCTGTTCGCGGTGGCGTCGTCGACGTTGTTGAACTGCGGCTCGTTGATGCTCTCGAACAGCAGCTTGTCGGAGTGGTCGCGGAAGCGCTCGGCCACCGTGGTCCAGATCGTGTTGTAGCGGTCGAGCACGACGTCGTGGTTCGACTGCATGTCCGCGGCCCAGATCCACGAGTCGTGGTGGATGTTGATGAGCACGTACAGGTCTTCGGCGAGCGCCCAGTCGACCACCTCCTCGACGCGGTCGAGGTATGCCGGGTCGATGGCGTAGTCGGGCGCTCCGCCCTGGTGGTTGTCCCAGGTGACCGGGATCCGGATGCTGTTGAAGCCCTGGGCGGCGACGTTCTGGATGAGCTCCTGGGTGATGCGCGGGTTGCCCCACGCGGTCTCGTCGGCGCCGACCGAGTCGAGCGAGTTGCCGAGGTTCCAGCCGGGCTGCATCGCGGCGACCGTCTCCATGGCGTTCGCCCCGCCGGTCGGCGGCGGCGTGGTCGTGGGGTCGGTCGGCTGGCCGGTGCCGCCGTTGCACACGACGCCGTTGAGGGTGAACTCGGCCGGTTCGGCGTTGGCGCCGGACCAGGACCCGTTGAAGCCGAAGGAGACCGTCGCGTCGGTCGCGATCCTGGCGTTGTAGCCGGCGTCGGCCGCGGTGACGTCTCCGCCCGAGGAGGTGATCGCGGCGTTCCACGCCTGGGTGATCTGCTGCCCGGACGGGAAGGTCCACGCCAGCTCCCAGTCGTTGACGGGGTCGCCGAGGTTGGTCACGCTCACGTTCGCGGTGAAGCCGCCGGGCCACTGGTGCTGGACGGCGTAGTCGACTTCGCACCCCTCGGCCGCCTGGGCGGCCATGGGCAGGGCGACCCCGATTCCGACGAACACGGCGGCAATGGACGATACGGCCAATATGACCCGTCTTCGGGTCCATCGCATCGCGTCTCGCATGAGACTGCTCCATATCTGTAGACAATGATCGAGGGACGGCAGCCACACAGGACTGATCGACATCCCTCGATATCAGATTAAGTTGGAAGACCCAACTTTGTCAAATCGCTCGTGTCCCACACGTCTCAGATCACAACAGGGCGCCCCTTCAGCCTTCGAAGGTGAAGGACTCCAGGTGGTCCAGGAGGACGAACTCCGATTCGGGGCTGAGCTCGGACACCTTCTCCCCCAACCGCTCCGCGCCCAGCCAGTCGACCGCGGGCTCGGTCAGGGGCTCCTCGTAGTCGTCCCAGTGCGTCGGCACGACGTACGGCGGGCGGCCGGTCGCCTCCAGCAGCCGCTCCTCGTAGCGCGGGCTGTTCCGGCTGCCCGCCTGCATGAACAGCAGCGTGGGCCGGACGCCCTCGATCTCCCGCTCCTGGAAGTTCGTCGTGACGCCGATGAGGAGCCGCGCCTCGCCGATCGTCACCAGGTAGGCCAGGCTGCCGCCCTCCACCAGGTCCCTGACGGTCTCGGGGCGCCGGGGCACCTCGCCGACCCGGCTGCCCGCGAACAGCAGCTGCTTGTGCCTGCCGCTCGAGTTGTGGTGGGCTTCGAAGACGTCGACGGTGAAGCCGTCGAACCGGTAGAGCTCGCCGCCGGACACCTGCCCCAGCTGTGCTTCGGGAGCGTCCATGGCGCGCAGCAGGTTCAGGTGCGTCTCGGTGCCGAGCACCGTCGCGCCGGTCTTGGCGGCCACGTACGGGACGTCGGTGATGTGGTCCCAGTGCCCGTGGGTGATCAGGATGCAGTCGGCCGCCGCGATGTGCTCGTCCACCGCCGCCTCGTCGATCGTCAAGGGGGTGTCCATGTCCCACTCCTCGCCCTTGGGCGCCCCGGTGCGGAAGCGGGTCACCCACGGGTCGACGAGGACGGTCGCACCGTTCCCGGTGATCTCCCAGGCGTTCGTGCCCAGCCAGCGGACGGTGATCTCAGTTGAAGACATGGCTCTCCAGGTGGTCGATGAGGATGAACTCGGATTCGGGGCTGGCGGCGGCGACGCGGTCGCGCACCGCCTCCCAGTCCCCGGCGGGGACCGCGGGCTCGGTCAGTGGCTCGTCGAAGTCGTCCCAGTGCGTCGGGACGACATAGGGCGGATGGCCGGTCGCCTCCAGCAGGCGCTCGACGTAGTCGGGCGTGTGGCCGCCGCCGGGCTGGAGGAACAGCACCGTCGGTCGGACGCCCTCGATCTCCCGGCCCAGGACGTTCGCCGATCCCGCGTTGAAGAAGGAGACGCCGCCGAAATCCACCAGGTAGGTGAGGCTGCCGCCTTCGACGAGGTCCCCGATCCGCTTGGGCCGCTTCGGCACTTCGCCGAGGCGGCTGCCGGAGAACAGGATCCGCTTGTGCTCGCCGCTCGCCGAGTGCGAGGAGCGGAACACCTCGACGGTGAAGCCGTCGAACCGGTAGAGCTCGCCGCCGGACACCTGCCCCAGCTGTGCTTCGGGGGCGTCCATGGCGCGCAGGAGGTTCAGGTGCGTCTCGGTGCCGAGCACCGTCGCGCCGGTCCGGGAGGCGACGTACGGGACGTCCGCGATGTGGTCCCAGTGCCCGTGCGTGACGAGCACGCAGTCGGCCGCCGCGACGTGCTCGTCGATCACCTCGGGGTACACCTCGATGTCGGTCTCCGGGTCGGCGCCGCCCTTGTAGGCGCCGGTGGGGAAGCGGCTCACCCACGGGTCGATGAGCACCGTGGCGTGCTCGCTCTTGAGCTCCCAGGCGTTGGTGCCGAGCCACCGCGCCTCGACCGGCGGGCGGTCCTCCTGCCCCGCCTCCTCGGCCGACGCGGTGAGGGCGCCGTCCCCGACCAGCTTCCCGCCGGCCACGAGGGCGGCGCCGGTCCCCGCGGTGATCCACAGGCGGCGCCGTGTCACTCCAGTGCTCTGTTGTCGTTCTTCCATGACCGCAGTCAAGCCGAAGCCGCCCGGATATGTCCAATATCAACGGTGATATGGGCCGATACGGGGATTGATATCGTCGCCGCATGGACATCATGCGACACCTGGAGTGCTTCCTGGCGGTGGGTGAGGAACGCCACTTCGGCAGGGCGGCGGAGCGTCTCGGGATGGAGCAGCCGCCGCTGAGCCAGCGCATCCGGCGCCTGGAGAAGGAGTTGGGCGCCGAGCTGTTCGACCGGAGCGGGAAGCAGGTGTCCCTGACCTCGGCGGGCCACACGCTCATGCGCGAGGCGCCGGAACTGCTGAGCCGGTACCGCAGGATGCGGACGCTCGTCGGCCGGGCGGCCGCGCAGGAGCGGGCGGAGCCGCCGCGCCCCTGGTCGGAGATCTACTGACCTTCGCGGTCGAGCTGCTCGGCGAGGTGCAGGGCGGCCCGGCTCATGGCCAGCTCGACCTCGCGGAAGTTCCCCCGGCCGGTCCGGACGAAGACCGCGATGGCGTGGCGGCGGCCGTCGGGCCATTCCCAGACCACCACCTCGTTGAGCCAGCCCGGGAGCGAACCGGAGCGTCCGAAGGAGCGCACCTCGCTGGGCGCGAGACGGGCGAGCCGCCCGCCGGTGAGCTGGCGTCCCATCCAGGTGCGGACGTCGCGCCGGATCGACTCGGGCCCGGCCCACACGCGGCGCAGGAAGGCCGTCATGTCGGCCGCCGTCGAGACGTTGGTGCGCAGCGGGTCCCACGCGCTCGTGCCGCGCAGCTCCTCGGTGCTGACCGATCCGTTCGCGAGCACGTGGGCCAGGGCCTCCAGGTCGGAGACGCCGAGGTCGCGGGCCACGTCCTCCAGGATCGTCCGAGGGCTGCCGATGAGCCGCGTGCCCTCCAGCCCCAGGCGGGCGGGTAGGCTCCGCAGCGCCTTCGCGCCGATGTGCCTGGTGACCAGGTCGGCGGCGGTGCTGTCCGAGACCTCCATCATGAGCGCGGCCAGGTCCTCGACGCTGAGGGTGGCGTCGTGGCGGAAGCCGGCGGTCCCGGTCCCGCCGAGCCGGTCGGCGGCCGTGACCCGCACGGGGGCGGTGGGGTCGATCAGCCCCTCCTCCACCTGGCGGCGGAACTCCCAGGCGATGAAGACCTTGATGACGGAGACGAGGATGACCGGCTCGGTCTCGCGCACGCCGAGGCCGCGGCCGTCGTCCAGGTCCCTGATGTGCGCGTGCGCGACGGCGCCGAGCGGCTCGAAGAACGAGTCGATCAAGGCCGGTGCCCCCTCTCTGCGTCCCGTGCCCCGGCGCCCGCGCGGCCGGGGACTGGAACAAGGTNCCCGCGAGCGGCGGGCGGGCGGCGCCGGCGGCTGATCCGACCGGCGCCCACCGGTCGAGGAGGCGCGGCGCCGACCCCTCGCGGGGCCGACGCCGCTGCGCACTCGAAGCTCCTATGACCGCGGCTGCGGGAGGATGCCGTCGAGCGCCGCGAACCAGTTCGCGGCGATCTTGACGTAGCCGTCCTCGTCGGGGTGGACGCCGTCGTAGGTGTCGGTCGCGGGGTCGAAGCCGGTGTGCTGGTCGACGACGACGATCGGCGAGCGCTCGGTCGTCAGCTCGGCGGCCCAGCCGGGGATCTCGGCGTTGAGGTCGATCGCGCGCTGCGGGCATTCGGTGCAGCCGAAGGACTCGTCGGGGTGGAGCGGGATGATCTGGGCGACCAGGACGATCGCGTCCGGGTTGAGCTCGCGCAGGTCCTCCACGATCGCGGTGTAGGCGTCGAGGATCTGGGCGGGCGGGATCGCCGACCAGACGTCGTTGGTGCCGAAGTGCATCAGCAGCACGTCGGGGGTGTTCGCCTCCAGCCACGCCCGCGTGTCGCCGTTCGCGACCGATTGGGTGACCAGGTAGCCGCCGTGGCCTTCGTGGTCGGGGTCGGAGCCGGTGGGGGCGCAGGACTGGGACTGCGAGCCCACGAAGTCGACGTCGTACCCGGCGCCGTCCAGCAGCGCCCACAGGTTGCCGCGCCAGCAGCCGGGGTTGCCGGTGATCGAGTCGCCCAGCGGCATGATCGACACCGGCTCGGTCGGCTGGTCGGTGGTCGGGTCGTCGCTCGGCGTCTCGCTCGGGTCGGCCTGCCCGTCGCACAGCTCGCCGTTGACGGCGATCGAGGTCGGCGCCTCGGCGCTGCCGGAGCCGATGAATCCGAAGACCTCGCGGGTCTGCCCCGAGGCGATGACGGCGTTCCAGCCGACGTCGGATCCGCTGAAGGCGGCGCCGTTCTGGCTCCAGTCGACGTTCCAGGCGCTGTTGACGGTCGTGCCGGCCGGGAAGTCCCAGGTGAGCTCCCAGCCGTCGATGGGTTCGTCGGCGGTGATCGCGACGTTCGCCTGGAAGCCGCCGCCCCAGTCGCTGATGACCTGGTAGTCGACCTCGCAGCCCGCCGCGGCGTGCGCCTGGTTCGCCGAGGCGATCGGCAGCGCGCCCGCGCCGAGCGCCGCCACCGCGGCGGCGGTGACCGCCAGTCTCCTGCTGTTTCGATTCACTTGCATGTCCATCCTTCGGTGCGGGGGTGGTCGGGGCGCGGAGACCGGCCCGAAGCGAGTCGTGGGCCAGGTGCCGGGAGCGCTCCCAATCGGTATGAGGATCGTAACAAGAAGTAATTTATATAGTCAAGTATGTAAATATTACATCTTCCGGCGCGCGCGTTTGCGGTTCCGCGCGCCGGGTACTGGTGTGGACATGCCCGAGCGTGATCGAATCGCGGAGCCATGGGGGACGCGTACGCCCTACGCACCCGGAGAGCCCTGGCCGGTCAGGGTCGACACGTACCTGGAGGAGGGCCTGAGCGAAGCCGAGGTCGACCGATGGGTGCAGTCGTCGACGATCCTCCACTCCAACGGGGACGGACTCGACATCGCCGTCAAGGACGGCCGCATCGCCGGCGTGCGCGGCCGCGCGGTCGACAGGGTCAACCACGGCCGCCTAGGCCCGAAGGACCTGTTCGGCTGGCAGGCCAACAACGACGGCGACCGACTCACGCGCCCCCTGATCCGACGCGAGGGGCGGCTGGTGGAGACCGACTGGGACACCGCCATGGAGGCGGTGGCCGGCCGGACCGGGGAGCTGCTGCGGGAATCGGGGCCGAGCTCGATCGGCTTCTACACCACCGGCCAGCTGTTCCTGGAGGAGTACTACACGCTCGCGGTCATCGGCCACGGCGGGATCGGCACCAACCACATGGACGGCAACACCCGGCTGTGCACCGCCACCGCGGCCGCCTCGCTCAAGGAGTCGTTCGCCTGCGACGGCCAGCCGGGCTCGTACACCGACATCGACCACGCGGACGTCATCGCGCTGTACGGCCACAACATGGCCGAGACCCAGACCGTGTTGTGGAGCCGCGTCCTGGACCGCCTCGCCGGGCCGAACCCGCCCGCGGTCGTCTGCGTGGACCCGCGGCGGACCCCGGTCGCCGCCGCCGCGGACGTGCACCTGGCCCCGCGGCCGGGCACCAACGTGATGCTGATGAACGCGCTGCTCCACCACATCATCGGCAACGACTGGATCGACCGCGCCTACATCGACGAGCACACCGTCGGCTTCGAGGAGCTCGCGAAGCGGGTCGCCGACTGCGACCCGGAGCTCGCCGCGCTCGTCTGCGGCGTCCCGGCCGAGAACATCGCCGAGGCGGCGCGCCTCATCGGCGGCGCCGAGCGCCTGCTGTCCACGGTGCTCCAGGGCTTCTACCAGTCCCACCAGGCGACGGCCGCCGCCGTGCAGGTCAACAACGTCCACCTGGTACGCGGCAAACTGGGCGCGCCCGGCTGCGGCATCCTCCAGATGAACGGCCAGCCCACCGCGGAGAACGCCCGCGAGTGCGGCGCCGACGGCGACCTTCCCGGGTTCCGCAACTGGTCCAACGAGTCGCAGGTGGAGGACCTGGCGCGGGTCTGGAACATCGACCCGATGCGGATACCGCACTACAGCGCCCCCACGCACCTGATGAAGATGATGCGCTACGTCGAGGACGGCTCCATACGGTTCCTCTACGTGAGCGGCACGAATCCGGCGGTGTCGCTGCCGGAGCTGGGGCGCGTCCGCGAGATCCTCGCCCAGGAGCGGCTGTTCCTGGTGGTGCAGGACCTCTTCCTCACCGAGACCGCCCGACTGGCCGACGTGGTACTCCCGGCCGCCACGTGGGGCGAGAAGACCGGCACCTTCACCAACGCCGACCGCACCGTGCACCTCTCGGAGAAGGCGGTGGACCCACCGGGCGAGGCCCGTTCGGACCTGGACATCTTCATCGACTACGCCCGCCGCCTGGACCTGCGCGACAAGGACGGCGAGCCGCTCGTCAAGTGGAGCGGCCCGGAGGAGGCGTTCGAGGCGTGGAAGCGGTGCACGGAGGGCCGCCCGTGCGACTACACCGGCATGTCGTACGACGGGCTCCGCGGCAGCGGCGTGCAGTGGCCGTGCAATGAGGAGCACCCGGAGGGCACCGAGCGCCTGTACGCCGACGGGCGGTTCTGGAGCGACCCCGAGTACTGCGAGAGCTACGGCCGCGACCTGGTCACCGGAGCTCCTCTGGAGCCGGACGAGTACCGGTCGATGAACCCATACGGCAGGGCGGTCATCAAGGCGGCCGAGTACCTGCCGCCCCATGAGCAGCCCGACGACGACTTCCCCTTCGTGTTGACGACGGGGCGCACGCTCTACCACTTCCACACGCGCACGAAGACCGGCCGGGTCCCCCAGCTGCGGGACGCCGCGCCGGAGGTGTGGGTGGAGATGTCGGCCGAGGACGCGGCGGAGCGCGGCTGGGAGGAGGGCGACCTGCTCCGGGTCGCCACTCCGCGCGGGCGCGTCGAGGCCCGCCTGCGCGTCAGCGGCGTCCGGCCCGGGGTGGTCTTCCTGCCGTTCCACTACGGCTATTGGGACACCACGGGTCTCGCGCCGGAGGGCGGGGACGGGCGGGCGGCGAACGAGCTGACCATCACCGACTGGGATCCCGCGTCGAAGCAGCCGCTGTTCAAGACCGCCGCCGCGCGCCTCGAACGCATCGGCACCGGCGACGGGACGCCCGCCGCGGCGCCCACCAACACCGGCTCGGCACCGGTGACGCGGGAGATGGAGCCGACGCGCGGCGGCGCGCCCGCCATGGCGGGCGAGGACACGAGCGGTCCGCACGGAGGTGGGCGATGAAGCGCGTGGGCATGGCCATCAAGGAACTGCATCGCTCGGAGAACGAGCTGGCAGGCGAGCTCCTCGCCGTGTCGGACCGGCACAAGGCGGACCATGAGCTGTTCTACCTCGGCCGCGACCTGGCCCGCTGGTCCCAGCGGCACGTCCGCAGGCTCGCCGAGGTCGGACGCGACTACGGGCTGCACCTCGATTCCGCGCCGCAGGGCGATCCGGCGATCCTGGCCGCGGTGCGGCAGAAGGGCGCCGAGCTGCTCGGCCGCCACCACGACCCGGCCATGCTGGTGATACGGGACCTGCGCGGACTCCACCGCGCGGCCGCCGGCGTGTCACTGGACTGGGAGGTCCTCGCGCAGACCGCCCAAGCGCTGAAGGACCGCGAGCTGCTGGAGCTCACGAAGGCGTGCCATCCGGACACGCTGCGCCAACTGCGTTGGGCCAACGCCGCCTTGAAGGAGAACGCCGCACAGATCATGGTCGCCGACTGAGGGCGGCGCGGACCGGCGAGGTGATCCGGGGCGGGAGGAGCCTTCGCCGACTACAATCCCTGGGATCCGACGCGGCGAACCGATCCGCCCCCACCGCCTCGAAAGGCCGACCGTGCCATCGTCTCCGTCCTCATCGACTCCGCCGTCCCGCAAGCGGTCCTGGCTGCTCTTCTTCTGGGGCGGCACCGTGCTCGCCTGCGTCGGCGTGGTGCTCTTCTGCGCACTGCTCGCCACCGGGAACGTCGACGAGGACGCGCCGCTCTGGCTCCTGGGCATGGCCGCCTTCGTCTTCGGCTTCACGGTGCGGCGCGTCGCGAAGCGCGGCGCCCGCTCGATCGAGCGCGGGGAGGAGTTCACCGTGGACCGCTTCGGTCCGGGGATGACGAGCATGCTCGAACGCAGTGCGCCGTTCGCCCGCCCCTTGACGTTCGGAACGGCCGAGCCCGAACCGGGTCTGCACCGCCACGTGGTGATCGGCGACGCGGTCCTGATCGCCGTGGCGGCCATCGGGATCAGCGCGCTGCTCGTCCTCGCCATGGGCTGAGGCCGCCCGAACGCCGCAGGGCGCCCGGACGATGCCCGACCGGGCGCCCTGTTCGCGCTGCGCTCGGGTCACCAGTCCCAGCTGGTGACGCGGGTGCCGTCCGGGTCCGTGCCGGTGACCCGGGTGCCGTCCGGGTCGGTTCCGGTCACGCGGGTGCCGTCCCCGTCGGCGAGCGCCGGGGCGCCGAAACCGGCCGCGGCGATGCCGACCGCCAGCGAACCGGCGGCGATGACGCGTGCGAATCGTGCGGTGCCTCGCCGTTTCGGCGAGCGGTCGTTGTTCTCGATCATGGTGCGACGCTATCGTCGGGCGGCCTCAGATGGTCCACATCCGTGTGTCACCGGGCGCCGCGCGGTCGAGGCGGTCCGGTGACCGGCGTCACCCGGCAGTAGAGTGAGGGCGCCCATCAGCGTCGAGGCTGGAGGAACGATCATGCGCGGCCGCATCCTGAACCTGCCGAACCGGCCTTGGACGGCGCTCGCGCTGCTGCTGGCGCTGACGGCGCTCGGCGTGGCCAACTGGTGGATCGACTCGTCCTCGCCCGAGCCCGCGCCGGCCGACGCGCCCGCCTCCGAGTTCAGCGCCGAGCGGGCCTGGGAGACCGTGGAGGCCATGGCGGTCGAGCCGCATCCGATGGGCACTCCGGCGAAGGACCGGGTGCGCGAGCTCCTGGTGGCGGAGCTGGTCGCGCTCGGCTTCGAGGTCGAGGTGCAGACCGAGCTGGCCCGCGACGAAGGGGAGATCGACGGGCTGATCCGCTTCGGCGTCGTGGAGAACATCGTCGCCACGCTCCCCGGTGCCGACTCCACCGGAACGGTCCTGCTGACCTCGCATTACGATTCGGTGCCGTCCGGGCCGGGCGCCGCCGACGCCGCCTCCGGGGTCGCCGCCCTCGTCGAGACCGCCAGGGCCCTGAGTCTCGAAGGGCCGTACCGCAACGACCTGGTCGTCCTGCTCACCGACGGCGAGGAGATGGGCCTGTTCGGGGCCGAGGCCTACGCCAGGGCCCATCCGGCGGGCGAAGCGCCGACCGTCGTGTTCAACCTCGAGGCGCGCGGCGTCTCGGGGCCGTCGCTGATGTTCGAGACCTCGGCGGACAACGCCGCGCTCATCGACGTGTTCGCCGAGGCGGCACCGCACCCGCACGGCGACTCCTCGGCGGTCGAGGCGTACCGGCAGCTGCCCAACGACACCGACTTCACCCGCTTCCACGCGGCCGGGTACGTGGGCCTCAACAACGCGTTCATCGGCGGCGCCTCCTGGTACCACTCGCCGTACGACGACACCGAGCACCTCGATCCGGCCAGTCTCCAGCACCACGGCGAGAACACCCTCGGCACGGCCCGCGAACTCGTCGGCATGGACCTGGCCGACCTCGAGACCGATCGCGATCAGACCTTCTTCGGCTTCTTCGGCCTCCTCGTCCACTACGGCGAGGGCTGGAACGTCCCCGTGGCGCTGCTCGGCCTCGCCGCCGTCGCCGCGGCCGCCGCGCTCGCCCGGGCGCGGCGCCTGCTGAGCCTGCCCCGCCTGGCCGTCGCCGTCGTCTCCTTCGCCGTCCCGGTGGCGCTCGCGGCCGTCGCCGCCATGGGGCTGTGGCCCGCGCTCCAGGCCGTGCGTCCCGGCTACGCCGACACCGGCGGGCTGCTGTTCGACCGCACCTGGTATTACCTGGCGCTCTTGGTCTTCGGTCTGGCGGCGCTGACGGCGTGGTACGCGGCCGTGCGGGGCCTGCTCGGCGAGGCCGCCGCCGCGCTCGCGCCGACGGTGTGGCTCGCCGTCCTCGGGCTGGTCACCGCTTTCGCCGTGCCCGGGGTGTCGTTCGTGTTCGCCGTGCCCGCCTTCGCCGGAGTCGGGCTGCTGGCGGCGATGCTCCTGGAGCCGCGCTCGCGGCGGGCGCGGCTGCTCGGCTACGCGCTCTTCGCGGTCGCGCTCGTCCCGGCCGTCGTGCAGTTGAGCTGGACGTCGAACCTCATCGAGGCCTTCGGCATGGAGCTCGCCGCGGTCCCGGCGGTCCTGATCGTCCTCTTCGCCGCCCCCGCGCTGCCGATCCTGACGATGTGCCGCCGCTTCGAGGGGCGGGTCGGCGGGGCCGTTCCGGCCGTGGCCGCGGTGACCGCGCTGGCGCTGATCGGCGCCGGGCTGGCCGTCGACCGCTTCGACGACGAGCGCCCGCGCCAGGCGTTCCTGTCCTATGTGATCGACGCGGACACCGGCGTGGCCGCCTGGGTGTCCATCGACCGGGACCGATCCGTCTGGACCGCCGGGTACGTCACCGAGGACGGCATGGAGGACTCGGGGCTGCCGAGGGCCTACAACGAGTCCGCCCTGCCGGGCAGCGGCCACGGCACGGCGGACCCGATCGACGTCGAGCCTCCCAGCGCCGTGTTCACCTCGCGCTACGCCGATTCCGAGACGCTCCGGGTGTCCTCGCCTCGCGGGGCCGACACGATGTGGCTGGCCGTCTACGGCGATCCCGAGCGCGCCGAGGTCGCGCTCGCGGACGGCACGACCGCCGCCATCGAGATCGAGCCGCCCGCCGATCCCGACGCCCCGAGCCGGATCTGGTTCTACGACCTTCCCACCGAGGGCTTCGCCGTCACCCTGTACGGCCAGGCCCACCTGTTCGACATCACCGTGTTCGACCAGACCCACGGGCTCGAAGGCGTCGACGGCTTCGCCGAGCGGCCCGAGGGGCTGATGCGCTCGAACGACCGCCTGTCCGACACGGTGACCGTCGCCGCCGCGGCGACGGCGTGAAAGAGCTCTGCAAGAGGGCGGCCGGTGCGCGCACCGGCGCGGGCGCCGTCGCATAGGCTCGCTGGGCGAGTGGCGCCGACCGGCGCGACTCCCGACACCGTCCCCCGCGCCTCTGGAGGAGCCCATGACCGTCGCCCTTGTTTCGGGAGCCTCCCGTGGCCTCGGGGCCGCCATCGCCCGGCGGCTCGCCGCCGACGGCTTCGCCGTGGCCGTCAACTACGCGGCGGGCAGGTCCCGAGCGGAGCAGGTGGTCGCCGACATCAGGTCGGCGGGCGGGACCGCCGAGGCCTTCGGGGCCGACGTCACCGACGAGGCGGCCGTGCGGGAGCTGGCCGAAGGAGTCAGAGCGGCCTTGGGGCCGGTCGGGGTGCTCGTCGCGAACGCCACCGGCCCGCAGCCCGAGACGCCCGTCGACCGGCTCGAGTGGCGCGACCACCTCGACCAGTTGGAGTTCTTCGTCAAGAGCCCCACGCTCCTGCTCCGCGCGGTGCTGCCGGACATGCGGGCGGCCGGGAGCGGGCGGGTGATCCAGATCGGATCGGACATGTTCGAGCGCGCCCTGCCCGGCCACTCGGCGTACGTCGCGGCGAAGGGCGCCCAGTGGGGCCTGACCCGCTCCTGGGCCAGGGAGCTCGGGGCGGACGGGATCACCGTCAACCTGGTGGCGCCGGGCTGGGTGCCGGTGGAGCGCCACGGCGAGCTCTCCGAGGCCGACCTGTCCGGGTATGTGTCCGAAGTCCCGGTGGGCCGCATCGGAAGGCCCGTCGACGTGGCGGCCGCGGTGTCCTATCTCGCGTCCGAGGCCGCGGGCTTCGTCACCGGCCAACGGGTGACCGTCAACGGCGGCCACAACATGGACTGACTCCTCAGGCGGCCGAGCGGGCGGCGACTCGCAGGTACCCGAGCAGGTCGTCGACCAGGTGGCCGGGGGACGCGTTGCCCTTGCCGCCGTCGGCGAGGTGACCGGCGAGCGCGAGGTCGGCGGCCCCGTGCGCCAGCGAGCGGAGCAGCGATGCCAGGCGTTCCGAGTCGCCGGACGGCAGCGCGCCGTCCTCCTGAGCGGAGGCGACGAGCTCGACGAACGCGGTCTGCGTCAGCGTCGCGGCCTCGGCCAGTTCCGCCGAATCGACGGTCCAGGGCTTGAACACGAGCTTGAACCGCTCGGGATACCGCTGCGCCCAAGCGATGTAGTCGTGCAGCACCGTCCGCAGCGCGGCCCGGGGCGAGGGCTCGCGCCGGATCGATTCGGCCGTCAGCTCGTGGAGCCCGCGGAGCTCCCCCACCGCGATCGCCGCCAGCAGGGTCTCCTTGCCCGCGAAATGCTTGTACGGGGCGTTGTGCGAGACCCCCACCAGGCGGCCCACGTCGCGCAGGGTCACCGCTTCGACGCCGCCTTCGTCCAGGAGCCGGGCGGCCGCTCCCACCAGTGCTTCACGTGTGCTGCTCATCACGCCTCCCATGGTTGACAACGTCAACCTACGGGCTTAGGTTGACAGCATCAACCTAACAGGAGCCGATTCGCGATCGAAAGGGACCGAGCCATGCCACCGATGAGGAACGCCGTAGTCACCGGGGCCACCTCCGGCATAGGAGAGGCCATCGCCAGAAAGCTCGCAGCGGAGGGGATGCGGGTCGCCCTCGTCGGCCGCAGCGAGGAACGGCTCGGACAGGCACGTCGGCGCATCCTCGCCGAAGTGCCGCACGCCGAGCTGCGGCTGGAACGCACCGACCTCTCGCTGCTCGGCGACGTCCGCGACCTCGCCGAGCGGCTGGCCGACCCGCCCCCGGACGTCGTGGTCAGCAACGCCGCCGTCATCGCCGACATCGCGGACCGCACCGAGGAGGGGCACCAGCGCACCCTGGCGGTCAACCACCTCGCGCCCTACCTGCTGATGCGCTCCCTGGTCGAACCCATCGGCGGGCGCCCCGCGCGGTTCGTGGTCGTCGGCGGCTCGCCGCAGGGGCTCACACGGGTTCCGATCGACGTCGAGCACCTGGAGCTGAACACCATTCGCGACCTCGGCAGCGTGCGCAGCTTCCGGCCCTTCCTCGCCTACGCGCGCACCAAGAACATGAACGCCATGTTCGTCTACGCCCTCGCCCGCCGACTCGAAGGCACCGCGATCACGGTCAACGGCGCCCACCCCGGCGTCATCCGAGGCACTCGCCTGGGGCTTGAGCACAACCGCGGCCTGCTCCGGGCCTTCGGGGCGGTCTCGCAGCTCATGGTCTCGCCGGGCGGCCCCGAGGCGGGCGCCGACACGCCGACGTGGCTGGCGACCTCCCCAGAGGTCGAGGGCGTCACCGGGCGGTTCTTCGTCAAACGCGAGGCCGTCGCCACCGCGCCGCACACCACCGACCCGGCCCGCTGCGACCGGCTCTGGGACGAGAGCGCCCGCCTGGTCGGCCAGGCGGCCGCACTCTGACGCCCACGGCGACCGGCCGCCGCGCCGGTCCGCGGCCCCGAGCACGTTTCAGACGGCCGCCGGCGCGGACCGCCGCGCCCCTCGCGGAGGGCCCGCGCCGCGGCGGCCGCTCCGCACGCTGTGCGTCCCGGGGCCGGTGCCGCGGCGGGGCCGCAACGAGGCGATGCTCCGCTTCGTCGCCGAGCCGGACCTGGGCCCGCTGGAGTCCTGACCGCACCAGCGCGGCCCGGTCGGGGCGGCGTGCCGGTGCGGCCGAAGGGGACTCAGCCGCCCTCCAGGATCCGGTCGCGGATCCACACGCCGGCCTCCTTGAGCCGGGAGGTCCCGGTGTACGGCCCGTCGGGGCAGGTGCCCGGCTCGAAGACCGCGCCGGAGCGGTGGTCGTCGGAGAAGTTCCAGTTGACCCAGCTGACGTCCTTGTCCTCCATCAGGTCGAGGTACCGCTGGGACATGGCGAAGTCGTTGGCGCCCTCGCCCGCGGAGTTCTGGGTGCCGAACTCGGTGACGAACACCGGGAGTCGGTCGGCCGCCCGCGAGAGCGCGTTCAGGTACCGGTCGCCGTGGGTGCCCGCGTAGAAGTGGAAGGTGTACATGATGTTCGAGGCGTTCACCGGGTCGTCGATCACCTCCTGCTCGCTCGAGTCGCCGGAGAGGCCGAACGAGGACCAGTCGGCGGTGCCGAGCAGGATGACGCCGTCGGGGTCGTGCTGCCTGATCACCGGGATGATCTGCTCGTGGTAGGACTTGATCCGGTCCCATGAGACGCCGTTGGGCTCGTTGGCGACCTCGTAGAAGACGTTGTCCTGGTCGCCGTGCTCGCGGGCGATCTCGTCGAAGAAGGTCCGGGCGCGCTCCAGGTTGTAGTGGGGGTCGCCGGGGGTGAGCATGTGCCAGTCGACGATGACGTACAGCCCTCGGGCGGTGGCCGCGTCGATGAGCTCGTGCATCCTGGCGGTGAAGCCGGCGGGGTCGGTCTCGTAGCCGTCCTCCTGGATGTACATGGACAGGCGCACGATGTCGGCGCCCCAGTCGCCGGCGAGGGCGTCGAGGGAGGCGCCGTCGAGGCATTGCGAGTACCACTGGAGGCCGTGGGTGCTCATGCCGCGCAGCTGCACCGGCTCGCCGGCCTCGTCGCACAGCTTCGTCCCGCAGACGTGCAGCCGTCCGTGCTGCGCGGTGGGGGTGAGCGGAGTGGCGGGGTCGCTGTTGGCGACGCCGGATCCGAGCGGGTAGAGCGCGGCCGACACCGCGAGGACCGCGAACAGGCCCAGCAGGCGTCGCCATCGCGGGGACGAGGTCATCTCAGCCTCCCTTATTGGTTAGGTAATTTTACTATCACTGGCGACATTACGGAGGAGTGAGGTCGAAGTCAATAGATCTATCAAGATCAATATTGCTTCTATGCTGCGCAAATGTGGGAACACCACGTCACCGTCCGCGAGAACGACAGTCAACTACAATGACCAATGCCGCCCGCCCGATCCCGCGGCACCGCGCGGGGGCGAGCCCGGCGGTCGTCAGACGCAACGGAAGAAGGACGTCCATGCGGAGCACCGGCCCACCTCCTCCCCCGGTCCCATCCGGCTCCTCCCACCTGCTGCGCACCATCAACGAGCGGGCCGCGCTCTACCACCTGATGGACAACGAGACGCTGACCCGGGTGGAGCTGCGCCGCCTCACCGGCCTGGCCAAGCCCACCGCCTCCCACGTCATGTCCCGACTCCTCGAATCAGGGCTGGCGGTCACGGCGGGGCGCACCACCGCCAGGCAGGCGGGGCCCAAGGCCGAGGTCTACACGGTCAACGCCGATTACGCCTTCGCCGCCGCGGCGACCCTGCGCGAGCCCGACGGCATCACCGTGGCCATCGCCGACCTCAAGGGGCACGAGAAGGCCTCGTCCGCGATGCGCGTCGACTTCACCGCCGTCCCGCCCGACCGGGCCGTGCTGAACCTGCTGCGTCGGACCTCCGAGGTCGCCGGCATCGACCCGGACCGGATCGCGACCCTCCACATCGCCGTCCCGGGGGCCTACGACGCCGACACCGACACCATCGGCCACGCCGACATCCCCGGCCTGTCGGAGCTGCGCATGCGCACCTCGCTCGAGGCCGAGCTGGGCGCCGCGATCGAGATCCACAACGACGTCAACGCGGCCACCGTGGCCGAGCGGCGCAACCCGGAGGCCGCAGGCGGCCTGGTCGTGCTGTGGCTGGGGCGCGAGGGCCTCGGCGTCGGCATCGATCTGCAACGGGGCCTGCTGACCGGGCTGCACGGGGCCGCGGGCGAGCTCGGCTACGTCCCGGTCTCGCCCGACCGCACCGGAGCGGACGACCCGACGTTCCAGGACTGGCTCGGCGCTCCCGCCGTCGCCGAGCTGGGGCGCGCACACGGGATCGAGGGCGACGACGCCCCCGCCGTCCTCGCCGCGGCGGTCGGGGAAGGGGCGTCGGATTTCCTGGACGAGTACGCCACCAGGGTGGCCGCGGCGCTCCGGCTGCTCAAGTGCCTGCTCGATCCGCCGCAGATCGTGCTGGCCGGGGAGATCGCCCGCGCGGGCGGCGAGACCCTGCTCGGCCATGTGCGGGACAGGGCGGAGGATTTCGGCGAGCGGGTCATCCCGTCGGCGGTGTACGGCGACGCGGTCGCGATCGGCGCATTGGACTCGGCCCACGACGACCTCAAGGACCGGATCCTGGACTCGGCCCTCGGGACCGGGCCGTGAGCGGAGGCGAACGGCGGCGGCCGGGGGCGCGGCGTGGATGTCGCTGTGGCGGCACCGGGCGTTCCGGTCTCAGCCGGTGATGGGGGCCTCGAGGGCCTCGGGCCGGCCCGCCTCGGCGACGGCGCGGAGCGCGCGTTCGAGAACCTGGAGGTCCTCGATGGTCTCGACCGAGGTGACGCGACCCCAGACGAGGGTGAGGAACTGGAAGACGGTGTTCTCGTAGCGGGCACCGCCGGGGAGCTCGCCCGAGACGCGCGAGCGCACGGCCACGTGGGTGCGCCACGGGCCGCCGTTCACCACGACGTCTTGGACGTCGAACACGGCGCCGGGCAGCAGCCGGAAGGCGCGTTCCCACCAGCGGACCATGGCGTCCCTGCTCGTGCGGCTTCCGCCGAGCGCGTGGTCGCCGTGGAACCGGTACTCGAACGAGGTGGCCAGCCCGTCCACCATCGGCATGTAGTCACCGCCGTTGATCTTCTCGAAGATCGAACGCACCTTGGCCCTGACGATCCGCTTGTACACGTCTGCCTCCGATCGCGACCTACGCCGCCGCTCATATTTACGTTACTATTGGTAACATTATGAGTCATGCCGGTCGCCCTCGCAAGCCCTCCACCGACCAGGACATCCTGCGCGCCGTCGCGGAGCTGATCACCGAACGCGGGTACCCCCGTGTCACGATCGACGAGGTGGTGGAACGGGCCGGGACCAACAAGCCCGCGTTCTACCGGCGGTTCCGAAGCCTCACCGACGTCGTGCCGCGGCTGCTCGCCTCCCGCCACGGCACCGACGAGGACATCGACACCGGCACCATCGTCGGCGACCTGGTCGAAGTGCAACGGCGCCAGCGGCGGCTGTTCACCGACCCGGTGGTGACACGGGGCTTCGCCGGATGGCTCGCCGACATCGACGCCCACCCCGAGCGCGGGGCGTCCTTCCTCGCCGAGTACCTCGGCCCGCGCCGCGCCTACACGCAGGTGATCCTCGATCGGGCCGCGGCCAGGGGCGAGATCGCCGAGGGGGCGGACCCCGGCTGGATCGCCGACCTGCTCACCGGGCCGCTCATCATGCACGTGGTCATGCCCGGCCTCGCCCCGGTCGACAGTGTCCTCGTCGCGCGAAGCGTCCACGCCGCGCTGGACGCACTCGGCTACCGAGGCGACCGCTCGATCGTCGACCTCGAAGGCGCCGTGTCCGAGCAGCGTTCCGGTGCTCCGGACGTGGGCTGAAGGCGAAGCCGCTCCTCCGCAGCGGCCCGCCGGGAGGCGAGCATCGAGCGGGCCCGGCCGATGAGCTTGTCGATGACCAGGCCCATGAGCACGCCGGCGGCGACGCCGAGGGCCATGGCCGCCAGCGGGCTGTCGCGGAGCAGGTGCCCCGCCCCGATGCCCATGACGGTCGAGTAGCAGGCCCACAGCAGACCGGCCCCGGCCGCGATCGGCACGAACCGCTCCCTGGGGTGGCCGACCGCGCCCGCGGTCATGTTGAGGGCGATCCGCCCGACCGGGATGAACCGCCCCGAGAGCAGGATGGTGCTGCCGCGCCGGTCCAGCGAGTCGGCGGCCTTGGCGAGCGCGGCTCTCCCGCGCGGGCCTCGGAAGAGCCGCAGGCGCTCCAAGGGGACCCGGGAGCCGATGGAGTAGGCGATCAGGTCCCCCCACCACGCGCCGAGCGCCGCCGACAGAATGAGGGCCACGAGGTAGAGCGGCGGCACCTCCCCCATGACCGACAGGGTCGCCACGGCGATCACGATCGATTCGCTGGGCACCGGCGGGAGGAAGCCGTCGACGCAGCACAGCAGCAGGACCACGAGCAGGAGCCACGGCGAGGCTCCCAGGGAGACCACGGTGGACTCGATGCGGCTCAGGACCTCGCCGACGAAGGTCACCGGGTCCATGCCGGACCCGCCGTGTCGAGTGGAAAACGCTGGCTCATGGGGCCAACGCTATGGTTTCTCCCAATCGCGCGAAATACCGCTGGCTGTACACCTGGTGTCAGTTTCCCCGAGCGCCGCGGTACAGGAAACTGCACCCCTCCCCGCTCGGCGAGGGCGCGGTGCTCACTCGGAGAGCAGCCGGCGCAGGTATCCGGCTCCGGCGAGGAGGTGGAGCAGCGCGGCGCACGCGAGTCCGAGCCGCCCCGCCGTCGACACGGCGTCGAGGCCCGGCGCCGTGCCAAGCACCGCCACGACGATGGCGACCGCGGCGACGCCGGTGCGGATCTTCCCGATCCGGCTGACCTCGGGCCTGCGCCCGCGGGCCGCGAAGACCCCCGCGAGGAGCAGGTCGACCGCGGGGAAGACGGCGACGAGCCACCACGGCACGGCGCCGACAAGCGCCAGGGCGAGGGCGATGCACCCGATGCCGATGCGGTCGGCGAGCGGATCGAGCACCGCGCCGACGCGGCTCACCTGGCCCAGTCGGCGGGCGAGCCGGCCGTCCACCCAGTCGGTCGCGCCGAAGACCGCCGCGAGCAGCGCGGCCGCGAACGGCGCCGCGCCGGTCAGCAACAGCGCCGTGATCGGCACGATCAACGCGAACCGGGCCGCGGTCACGAGATTGGGGACGGTCCGCCAGGACGAGCGCGCCCAAAGCCGCGGTTCGGCGCCGCTCATGCGCTCCTCCGCGTCCGTCGGAAGACGAGGAATCCGACCGTCAGCACCGCGGCCACGGCCAGCACGGGCACCGTCGCGTCGTCGACCAGGCGCAGCAGCGCCGAGCCGATCCAGGCACCGCCGAGGACCCAGAGCATCGACCACGCCACGGAGGCGATGGCGGTGGCGATCGCGAAACGCGCGTAGCGCAGCCGCGCGGCCCCGCCCGCCGCCGACACCAGTGTCCGGACGCCCGGCAGCAGGCGGGCCACGACGATGAGGCCGACGCCGCGGCGCCGGACGAAGCGCATCGCCTCCTCCCAGCGCTGAGGGCCGAGCCTTCGCACCGCGGCGGTCTCCGCCGCCCTCGGCCCCAGCTTTCTTCCGATCCCGTAGCCGAGGTGGTCGCCGACGAACGCCCCGGCCGCGGCGGCGATCACCGCGGCGGCCAGCAGCGGCGTGTCGGCGAGGGCGACCGCCGCCAAGACGAGGGCCGTCTCGGCCGGCACGAACACGCCGAGGCCGAAGAGCGCCTCCACGGCGGCGACGGCGAAGACGGTCGCGAGCACCGCCGGGCCGTATTCGCCGACGGTGTCGAGCAGCTGGGTGAATTGGGCGAGCATGCCGGCAACGTTAGGGAGGACACCGTACCGACCGGCAGTGCCGAAGGCGAGTGCGGACACTCGCTTTCGTCAGTGTCCGTCCCGTGCCGCGCTCCCTATCGTAGAGGGATGCTCGACCACGATCCGCCTCCGACGACCTGGCTCGCCCGCGCGGGGCACACGGCCGCCGCGGCCCTGGTGGGGATCGTCCTCGGATTCGCCACGCTGTGGACGGGGAACCTGGTGCCGGTGGCGCTGGCCGTCGTCGTGACCACCGCCGGTGTGCTCATCGCGTTCGTGGACGTGCCGATGCCGCAGATCACGGTCACCGTGACCTCGTTGCTGCTCACCGCGACGCTGGTCGGGCAGTTCGCGTGGTCCGACTCCATCGTCGGCCTTTTCACCGGCATGGTCTACGCCTTCTGCTTCCTCACGGCCGCGCTGGTGGTCGCCCTGTCGCGCGCCCGGCGGAACTACGTCCGGCGCGGCTGGGAGCTGGCCTTCGCCGAGGCGCGGGAGCAGGAGGCCCGGATCGAGCAGGCCGTGTCGCGGGAGCGGGAGGCGATGGCCGGTGAGATCCACGACGGCCTGGGGCACCGGTTGACGCTGATCGCCGTACAGGCCTCCCGGCTCTCCCTCGACGAACGGCTCCCCGAGCATGTCAGGGCCGAGATGCGGCAGATGCGCGAGAACGCCGCCGCGGCCTCCGAAGAGCTCGGGGAGACCGTCCACCTCCTCGGCGAACGCGCCGAGGGCGTCACGGCCTCGCTCAGCGGTCTGCGGATCGGCGACGTGATCGAACGCGCGCGCGCCTCGGGCGTCACCGTCCACGGCACCGTCGAGCCGAGCGTCGAGGACGCCCTCAGCGACTACACGCACGCCGCGCTGCTCCGGGCCCTCCAGGAAGGGCTGACCAACGCCGCCAAGCACGCCCCGGGCGCGGAGGTGCGCCTCGCCATCGGCCTCGAAGGGAACCTGGTGGTGCTCCAGATGCGCAATCCGGCGCCGCCTGCCGGGCCGCCGACCGCTCCGAGCGGCCACGGCCTGCTCGCGCTGCGGCACCGGGTCGCGATCCTCGGCGGCGCGCTCGAAACCGAGCGGGACGAGGACTTCGTCCTCACCATGCGGCTCCCCCGCACGGCGATGCCGTCGACGGCCTCGGCCGACGAGCGGCCCTCGCGCCTGGGCCTCCTCGCCGAGGAGGCCGCCGACGCCAAGCGGGGGCGCCGCAAGGCGATGCGGCAGGCCTGGCTGGTCCCCTCGGCCATGCTCCTGCTCCTCGTCCTGAGCACCGTCGGGTACTTCGTGTACGCCACCGTCGCGTCGGTCCTGCCGCCCGATCGCTTCGCCGCCATCGAGGTCGGCGACGACAGGGTCGAGACCGAGCGTCGGCTGCCGCAGGTCGAGATGCTCGACGCCCCGCGATCGTTCGTCCCCGAACCGCCGGGCGCGGAGTGCCATTACTATGAGGCCTCTGTGAGCTTCTTCGAACGCGACGACGTCTTCCGCATCTGCTTCGCGGACGAGCGGGTCGTCTCCAAGGAGACGATCGCGCCCGATGCCTGAGCCTCCCGTCGACTCCCCCGGTCGCGAACGGCCCGCGCCGACGCCCGAGCGGCCGGTGCGGGTGCTCCTGGCCGACGACGACCGGCTCGTGCGCGCGGGCATCGCCGCCATTCTCGCGACCGCCGGGGACATCGAGGTCGTGGCCGAGGCCGCCGACGGCGCCGAGGCCCTCGACCTGGTCCGCCACCGCATGCTCGACGTGGTGCTCCTGGACGTACAGATGCCGCGGCTGGACGGCATCCGCGCGCTCGAGCGGATGGGCGGGGAGCGGGCCGCCCCGCCGGCGGCCATGCTGACCACCTTCTCCGACGAGGCCTACATCGCCGAGGCCATCAGGCTCGGCGCGCTCGGCTTCTTCCTGAAGTCCGACGACCCTCGCCACCTGATCGCGGGCGTGCGCGCCCTCGCCGCCGGAGGCGCCGCGTTCTCGCCCCGGGTCGGCCGCTGGCTGCTCCGGCGGCAGACCGGCGAACGCGCCGACCGCGCCACCCGGGCGCGGGCGGCGGTCGAGGCGCTCACGCCCAGGCAGCGCGAGCTGCTCGCCGAGGTCGGCAAGGGGCGGTCCAACGCGCAGATCGCGCAGGCGCTGCACCTGTCGGAGGGCACCGTGAAGCAGTACCTCAGCGCGCTCTTCACCGCGCTCGGCATCGAGAACCGCGTGCAGGCGGCGATCATCGCCTACGAGGCCGGGCTCGACGGCGAGCGCTGAGACCGGCCCCGCGGCGGTCCGGTGTCACTCCTCTCCCGCCGAGCGCGGGTCGTCGATCGTCCAGCCGTGCTCGCCGCTGCCGACCTCGTGGCGGTCGATCCCCTGAAGGTCGACATGCGCGGTGGTGTTGGGCGGCACGGTCGCGCGCACGGTGACGCGCCCGTCGCGGGCCTCCCACCGCACGGCGGCTCGGCCGTACGGCGTCTCGTGCTCCGTCGCGGCCCACTCGATCCCCGCCAGCGGCAGCGGCGCGATCGCGATCCGCCGGTAGCCCGGTTCGAGCGGCGCCAGTCCGGCGACGGCGCGGTGGAGCCAGTCGGCGATGGCGCCGAAGGCGTAGTGGTTGAACGAGGTCATCTCCCCCGGGTTGACGGTGCCGTCCTCGAGCATGCTGTCCCAGCGCTCCCAGACGGTCGTGGCGCCCATGGTGACCGGGTACAGCCAAGAGGGGTTCTCGGTCTGGAGGAGCAGCCGCCGCGCGGTCTCGGCGTGGCCGGTGCGCACCAGCGCGTCCTGGATGAGCGGCGTGCCGACGAAGCCGGTGCCGATCCGGAATCCGTCGCGCCGGACGAGCGAGGCGAGCCGGTCGCCCATCGCCGCGCGCAGTTCCGGATCGGTGACGAGCTCGAACACGATCGCCAGGGCGTACGCGGTCGGGGCGTCGGAGACCAGGCGCCCGGCCGCGGTGGCGTACTCGCGCGTCCACGCCGCGCGCACCTCCTCGGCGAGGGCGCCGTAGCGGCGGGCGTCCTCGGCGGATCCCAGTTCGCCCGCGGCGCGGGCCAGGAGCGCGGCCGAGCGGTGGAGGTAGGCGCTGGCGACGATGTCGGGATCGGTCTTGGCCTTGCCCGGCTCGTCGGGCGGGGCGTCGGGGTCGAGCCAGTCGCCGAACTGGAAGTGCCCCTCCCACAGGCGGCGCGGCCCGGCGATGGCGGCGATGTGGTCGACCCAGGCGCGCATGCTGGGGTACTGCCGTTCGAGCACGGCGCGGTCGGCGAAGCGCTCGTGGAGGACGGAGGGCACGACCGTGGCCGCGTCGCCCCAGGCGGCGGCCGGGGTCCGCGTCGAGTCGAGCACGTCGGGCACGACGAAGGGGACGGCGCCGTCCGGGGTCTGCTCGAGGGCGAGGTCCTCGAGCCAGGAGGCGAGGAATCCGTCGCAGTCGAACAGGTAGGCGGCCGTGGGGGCGAAGGCCTGGATGTCGCCGGTCCAGCCGAGGCGCTCGTCGCGCTGCGGGCAGTCGGTGGGGATCGACAGGAAGTTGCCCCGCATGCCCCAGACGACGTTCGCGTGCAGGCGGTTGATCGACTCGTGCGAGGAGTCGAACCAGCCGGTGCGGTCCATGTCGGAGTGGACGACGACGGCGGTGACGTCCTTCGGGTCGAACCGGCCGGGCCAGCCCTGGATCTCGGCGTAGCGGAAGCCGTGGAAGGTGAACGCCGGCTCCCAGGTCTCGGTGCCGGTGCCGGCGAGCGTGTAGGAGTCGGTGGCCTTCGCGTGGCGCAGCGGGCGGGTGCCGAGCTCGCCGTGCTCGAGGACTTCGGCGTGGCGGAGGACGACGGTGTCGCCTTCGCGGCCGGAGACGCGGATGCGGAGGCGGCCGACCAGGTTCTGTCCGAAGTCGACGACGGTTCGCCCGCTGGGGGTGGTGATGACCTCTTCGACCGCGAGCTCCTCGGTGGCGCGCACCGGCGGCGCGGTGCGGGCGACCGGCGGTGTCGCGCGGGCTCGGTCGGGCCGCGCGTCGAGCCAGCCGGTGTCGTCGAATCCGGGCGAGGACCAGCCGGGGAGCGCGCGGCGGGCGTCGTAGGACTCGCCGGCGTAGATGCCGCTGGCGGTGAGCGGGCCGTCCGCGGTGGCCCGCCAGGGGCCGTCGCCGGTGGCGACGGTCTCGGACGTGCCGTCCTCGTATTCGAGGACGAGCTGCGCGGCGAAGGAGGGGTGCTCGCCGTAGAACGGCCTGGCGTGGCCGTGGAAGCCGTACCGCTCGGTGTACCAGCCGCCGGCCAGCGCGGCGCCGAGGGCGGCCGGGCCCGGCCGCAGCAGCGCGGTGACGTCGGTCGTCTCGTGGACGAGGCGGTGCCGGTAGGCCGTCCACCCCGGTTTGAGCCGTTCGTCGTCGACGGCGACGCCGTTGAGCTCGACCTGGTAGACCCCGCGTGCGGTGGCGTACAGGGTGGCGGCCCGCAGCCCGGGCCGCACGTCGAACTCGCGGCGCAGCAGCGCCGGCCGGCCGGTGTCGGGGGGCTCGGGCACGGTGACGAAGCGGGCGGTCCATTCGCCGTCGCCGAGGAACCCGGCCCGGATCTCGAGCGGCTCGCTCCAGGCCGAGTCGGCGCCGTCGGAGCCGCTCACGCGCACGCGCACGCTGCCGCGCTCGCGCGGGCGCAGCGGCTCGAACGGCCAGGGGACGAGGACGGAGTCGCGGCCCTCGACCCGGGCGACGGCGGTCGCGCCCGGACGGCTCCATTCGACCTCGGCTCCGGTCTGGATCCAGTCCGGTGCGCTCGTCTCGGTCTTCCAGGACAGGCGCGGGCGGGGCGCGCCGACGAACGGCGAGTCGGTGCGGTATTCGGCGCGCAGGGCGTGGACGGTCGTGTGCATCGGTGCTCCCGGTCGGTTCGGTCTTTGACGGCGCCGGAGGTGAGTCCGGCGGCGATCTGGCGGTTGAAGACGGCCTCGCCCGAGCGAACGCCGTCCTTGAACATGTCCGTGACGCCGCCTCGGCGTCCGCGCCGGGACCGCTCTGGACTCCTGGCGGCGGAGCCGAACCGGCCCGGGGAGGTCGCCCGGCACGGGCGCGCCCGTGCCGGGCGACCTCCCTAGACGGCGCGGGCGAGGCGCGCGACGACCGCGAGGGCCTCCGAGAGCCGCACCGGGTCGACCGCGCCGTCCTCGGGAAGGGCGACCGCGACCTCGCGGAGGACCTGGTCACCGTCGTCGCCGTAACCGGGGTGCACGCCCGGGCTCGGGTCGATCACCAGCCAGCCGCCCTCGGGGAACTCGTGGTAGACGCAGTAGCTGTAGCGGCTTCCGGTCGGGGTGCCGTACCGCCAGCCGCGCCTGAGGAGCCCGATGATCGGGCCGGCGCCGACCTTCGCGCCCTCGAAGCGGGCGAGCCTGCCGCTTGAGCGCTCCTCGTCGGTGAGCGTCAGGACCGGCCGGGCGAGCTGCTCGAAGGGCTGGAGGATCTCGTAGTCGGCGAAGACCTCGGCCCAGTCGGCGAGCTCGCCGCCGAGGGACAGCGGGTGCGCCACGCGCACGGCCGCGTCCTCCGGGAGCTCGAACAGCTCGTCGTCCAGGTCCGCGAGCGTGCGGTCCTCCGCGAGCCGGAACGACGTCGACGAAGCTCCCGCGGTGGCCTGGAAGACGAGCCTGCGGGCGAGCTGCCACATCAGCGGGTGGTCCACGAGGCGGCGCCCGAATTCCGCCGGGCTCCACGACCGCTGGTCGACCATCGCCGCTTCGAGGCGCCTCACCTGCTCGGCCGCGGTGGTTTTGAGTTCTTTGCGGAGGGTCGTGAAGCGCTCGTGCGCGGCCTGCGCCCGCTCCTGGTCGTCTTTCGCGGCCGGCTTGGGCGCGCTCGCGCGGCGCTTCCCCCGCTCGTCGACGAGGTAGGGCTTCAGCTGCTCGTCGAACCGGACGGTGAACGAGCGCGGGCCGTAGTCGAGGACGAGCGGTTCATCCGAGGAGAGCCCGAAATCCGGCACGAGGCGGTCAGCGAGCTGGTCGAGCGTCAGCTCCAGGCGCTCGGCGATGACCTCGATCTGCGCGGCCGCGGTCTTCTTGAGCGACTTGAACTCCCCGTTCGCGGCGATGCCCTGGACGGCGCGCAGCGAGGCCTCGGAGCCGATGTGGCCGAGGGTCTCCAGGCCCCGAACGGCCTTGCGGCTCTGGCCTTGGCCGGGCCATTCGCGGATGAGCGCGGTCAGGCGGCGCACCGTGTCGTCGTCGGCGAAGCGCCGCAGCTGGTCCATCGCCCAGCCGTCCTTCGTGGGCGAACCGGCGGCGGCCCACAGCTCGAACAGGGCCCACGAGAACGCCGTCAGCGAGGCCGGGTCGCACTCGGCGGCGAGCAGGTCCGCGCCCGGGTACAGGCGATCGGGGTCGTCGAGCGCGAGCGCGGTCATGAGGGTCCGCGTCGCGTCGTCGGGCAGCCGGCCGCGCCCGTCGCTCAGGAGCACGGGCGGCAGCATCGCCGGGTCGGCCCACGCGGCGGGCTTGGGGACGCGCCGCCGCGGGTCGAGCGGGTCGGCGTCGACGATCGCGGCGACCGCCTCGGCGGCTCCGGGCCCGTACGCGGCGGCGGCCTTGTCGAGCGTCTCCCGGTGTTCGGCGGCGAGGTACCGCAGAGCGCCCTCGGCGGACTGCCGTTCCTTGGCGTTCTTGCCCAGTGCGTCGGGGATGAGGAACGCGGCGGCCTCGGCGGGGTGGCGGTCGAGCCAGGCCCGGCCGTGCGCGCGGTCGGTGCGGCTTCGCGAGACCCAGGCGGCGGCCATGCGGGCGGCGCCGAGGTTCACGAACGGCAGCAGCGCGGGCCGACAGGAGGGCTTCTTGGCGATGAGCTCCTGGATCCTCGGCGCGGCGGCCTCGCCGTAGCGGGCGAGGATCGCGCGGACCGTCGCGAGCGAGGCGGTGTCGGCGGCGCCCTCCCACCGCTCGTAACCGGGCAGGGCCACCTCGTCGGGGGCCCACGCCAGCATATCCATGAAGTAGTAGTGGCCCGGAGCGATGGTGGCGCCCCAGGGGCTCCGCTGCCAGAAGCCCTCGGTCTTCAGGTAATGGCGCCCCTCGTACGGCGAACCGACGCCCTCGGCCCACGATCGGCGTTCGTCTTCGGCCCAGCGGAGCTCGTCCACCGGCGGAGGCGTGAGGCCGTCCGCCGCGGTCTTCTTCGCGGACGGTTTGAACGGCGTCCACGGGGGCGTGGTGAACACCGGTGGCGCGGTCTCGGCCGGCGGCGCCGGCCGCGTCGACTGGAGCAGCCGTTCGATCGCCGACCGGTCCGGCGGCTCCAGTTCGGACATGCGGTCGGCCAGCTCCGCGCGGACGAGCCCCGCCAGGCGCGCCTTGAGGAACACGGTGGCGGTGGTCCAGCGCGCCGCGACGGCCCTCAGGGTCCGCACCGGGAAGCGCGCGGCGGCGGCTTTGAGCGCCGCAGCCGCCTGCGGCAGGCTCGAGCGTTCGATGAGGAACCCGATCGCGTCCTCGGACGGCAGCCGCCCGATGGCGTCGTAGGCCTCGTCGCGGAACTCGGCGCTCGGCCGCTCGTCGTCGTCGAGGGTGGCGACCAGGATGGGCAGCGCGTCGGCTCCAAGCGCATCGACGACGCGGGCGACGCCGCCGTTGTGGGCCTGGTAGCGGTCGAGCTTCGTGACGTCCGCGAGCTCGACGTGCACGCCGCTGGAGACCATGACCCACAGCGAGTCGGTCACGGACCAGCGCTTGCGGGAGGCGGCGTACAGCTTTACGGCCTCGCGCGTCCAGTCCTCCTGCTCGGGCATGAGCATCGCGGCCGCGAAGCGGTGGGCCTCGGTGGTCCTGCGTCGGTCGACGGCGGCCCGGACCGTCTCGTACTCCTCGTCGGGGAGGGCGGCGAGGATCGAGCGCAGCGGCTCGATGCACCGGACGGTCTCGGGGCTGCGGAAAAGGCTCGAGACATCGACGGTGCGGATGGACACCGGGCCGTCGCCCCCGTGGTAGGCGTACCAGACCACCAGGTGCGCCGCGAGTTCGAGTACGGCCTCGGCGGCGAAGCCGACGCCGCGTCCGGCGATCCAGGCCCTGGTCGGGTCGCCCACATCGCGGCGCCGTCCGGCGGCGGCCCGTGAGAGCAGCTGCGCCGCCAGAGCGGCCTCGAGCGGGTCGCCGGTCCCGGCGATCCCGGCCCTGATCGGCGCCTCGTACGAGGGGTCCTCGAGGCGCGCCAGAGCGCGTTCGATGTCGTTCTCGTACCGCGCGAAGCGGTTCTGGAGCTCCCGCACCGCGTCGGGGCCGATCTCGACGGGCCGGGGCGTGCCGCGCCCGCGCCGGTCGAGGAGCTCGGAGGCCCAGGATTCGGGGATGTCGACGGTGTCCTCGCCGGCGATGGAGGGATAGTCAGTCGTGTTCACGCCATGGAGCATAAGAACCCAGTACGACAGCGCCGCCGGGACGTCGATTCGAACGCCCGGTCTCAGGCGGGGTTGCTCGCGGTGACGATCCAGACCGCGCCGGGGAAGCGGACGACGCCCTCGACGCGGTGGCGGCGCAGCTCGGCGCGCACCTCGTCCACGAGGGACTCCCAGCCTTCCTCGCCGAGGCGGGGCAGCAGCTGCTCCTTGGCGAGACGGCCGGTGCCGCCGTTGAGGATCGTGGCGAGCCGCTCCTCGACACCGTCGCCGCCGTCGATCCCGTAATCGCACGTGAAATCGAGGGCGTCGGCCTTCACCGAGTCCCACCCGGCGGCGGCCAGCATCGAGGCCGTCCGCCCGGCGTCGGCGAACGCGGTCGGCCCGGGCGCGTCGGGCGCGGACGGCTCGGGCTGCGGGTCGAGCCTGTCGATGAGGATCTGCGAGCCGAGGCTGAATATCGGGTTCTCCTCTTCGCTTCGCCAGCAGGCGAACACGAGCCGGGCGCCGGGCGCGGCAGCGGAGCGGACGTTCGCGAACGCGGCCTCGGGGTCCTCGAAGAACATGACGCCGAAGCGCGAGACGACCCGGTCGAACGGCGCCCCGGAGGTCTCGGCGAGGAGGTCTTCGGTCTGCGCGTCGGCGATGAGGACGGTCGCCTCGGGCACGCGGCGGCGTGCGGCCGCGGCCATGCCCTCGGAGATGTCCACGCCGACGACCTCGGCGCCCGCCGCGGCGCTCTTCGCGAGCAGCGTCCCGGTCCCGCAGCCGACGTCGAGCAACCGCCGCCCGGCCACCGGAGCGGCCTGTTCGAGGATCGCCGCCGTCACCGGCGCGAACACGGCGTCGAGGATCGCCTCGTTCGCCACCCACCCGGCCGCCCCGTCCGTCCAGTTCTGTCGCATCGTTTCATTCGCCACAGCGACACTCTACTCAAACGGCCGGAGCCGGGCTCCGGATCTCCGCGGCCGTAGGGAGACCTGTCGGGGAGCGGTGTGATGATGACCGTCATGAATGTTCGATGGGGACTGCTCGGTGTGCCGTCGAGCGCGGGGGCGCACACACCGGGACTGGAGAAGGGCCCGGCGGCGATCCGCGCGGCAGGCCTGGTCGAGCTGCTGCCCGGCGGGGCCGAGGACCACGGGGACGTGATGGCGTTTCGCTGGCGGCCCGACCACGAGCGTCCCGACGGCAAGCACGCCGCCGTCGTGGCCGAGGTCGCCGAGCAGACCGCGTCCGGGGTGGCGCGGATCCTGGAGGCCGGCCAGACGCCGGTGGTCGTCGGCGGCGACTGCTCGATCACCGTCGGCGTGGTCGCGGGCTTCGTCCGAAGCGGTGTTCGGCCGGCGCTGCTCTACGTCGACGGCGGCTCGGACCTGTACACACCGGAGACTCGTCGGTCAGTAGAGTGTCGTGATGGCCGGGCGGATGAACGAGTCGCTGGTGGCGCTCCTCGAGGAGCGTTACGGCCTGTCGGCCGGGCGGGCGGCACCGGTCCGGGGCCTGGGCGACGAATGCGAGATCTGGAAGGTCTCGCGGGACGGCGGATTCGCCGTCCGCGTCAGCCCGGAGACCAGGTCGGCGAGCGACCTGGAGTGGGTGTACCGAGTCGTCGAGCGCTTCGCCGCCGCGGTCCCCGAGGCGGTGGCCCCGCTCAGGGGCGCCGATCACCGGACGGTCGCGGTGTGGAAGGGCCGACCGGTCTCGGTATGGCCTTGGATCGAGGGGGCGCAGCTCGACCGTGACGAGCCGAGGGCTCGTCGGCAGGCCGCCGAACTGCTGGCGCGGCTCCACTCGGCGGCCGAGGAGCTGAACCTCGGCGGGCGACGGCCGCTTCCGGTTCCGCGGTGCGAGCGGTGCGCTCACTGGGAGGACCTGAGCGATCCGGCGCTCGACGCGGCGCTGCTCGCCTGGGAGCGGCGAGCGCGGTCGAAGCCCTTGGCGGTGCACGGGGACTTCTATCGCAGAAACCTGATCTGCCGGGACGGCGCCATCGCGGGGCTGATCGATTGGGACGAGTTGCGGGTGGACCATCCCGAACGCGAACTCGCCTGGGCGGCATGGGAGCTGTCGAAGAACCCGGCCGGCAACGCCATCATGCTCGAACGAGCCGGGGGCTTCCTCGACGCCTACGCCCGAACCGGCAGGCGAAGGGTCGACCGGGCCGACCTCGTCCCCTTGATCCGCGAGGGGCTGCGAGTGGAGATCTGCCGCAACCGGACCGCACGGGGGCCGGGAGCGCCCGACGACGACTACACCGCCGCGGAAGCGCGCGCTTTCCGGGATCTTCGCGGCGCCGCCCTGTGAACCGAGCGCCGCAGCGGCGGTTCGGCCTTGACGCCCGGGCAGTCGGCTTCCGCGGCCTCAGTCCTCGGCTCGGACCACCACCACCGGGCAGGCGGCACGGGTGACGCAGTGCAGGCTCACCGAGCCGATCAGGGTGCCGACGAGGCCGCCGCGGCCGCGGCTGCCGACCACCAGCAGGTCCGCTCCCTCGGAGTGTTCGACCAGGACCTTCGACGGATGTCCCATCTCCGTCACGCGTTCGACGTCGAGGCCGCCGTGCTCGCCGAGAGCCTCGTCGACCGTTTCTCTGAGCACTCGCTCGGCCGCGGAGCGGAATTCCCCGCTGGGCACGGCCGCCACCGCCGTGCCGTACATGGCCGGGATCTGCCAGGCATGGACGGCCTCGATCCTCGCGCCCGTCTGCTCGGCGTATCCCAATGCCCATCGCAGTGCCCGCACCGCGGGCTCCGAGCCGTCGATGCCGACCACGACCTGCTGCTGCTTTTGCGGCATCACCATCATCCTTTCCCGGGCAAGCTCTCTTCAGTCTCGCCCAGGACGCGGCGTTCGTGGTCGAATTCCCGAATGTGCGGGGTGGTCGTCCGACCCGCCGAGTGATCGGCGGCGAATCCGAAAACCGTCAGGTCGAGAGCGGGTCTGCGTTTACGATGCTCAGATGAGTCGGCCTCGCCTCGTCCGGCTCGGCCGACGCACCGAAACGGGGGCTCTCCATATGAAGGCACTGCTCAACTCACTCAACGAGAACGAGTTGTCCTTGGTCCGCGAGACCGAGAGGGAACGGCTGGTCGAACTCGACGAGGACGCGCTGGCGCACCTGCACGACCGTGTGCGGCGCGCCCGGAACAAGTACGTCGGCCTCTACCGTCGCGAGGGCGGCGCGAAGGTGGTCGAGCACGGCGGCCGCGGCAAGGCCAGACCGAAGAACCTGCGCAACGCGCAGAAGGCCGAGGTGTTCGAGGACGCGCTCGCCAGGGTGAGCAGGGCTCTGGCGCAGGCGGCCCGCCGCAGCGCCACAGAGCTCAAGAACCTGCGCCTCGACGCCGTCCGCAAGGCGAGGAACACCGCGCCTCCACGGCCTGCCGCACCTGAGCGGCGGACCCGACCGGCCACCGCGCCACGAGCCAAGGCCCCCTCCCCCGCGACGCGGAAACGCCGCGCCTCCAGCATGGCCAAGGGAGCGCGCCGCCAGGCCAAGCGCGACGCCCGCTGAGTCGGCGCGACCGCGACGCCGTCCGGCTCCCGAGCGGGCATCTTCGGCGCTAGGTCGTCAGGTCTGCCAGCCGACTCGCCAGCAGCTCGGCTTCCTCGGGGTCCGTGCGGATTCCGAAAACCTCGTCGAGCAGCTTGGGCACCTGGTGCGGCCGGACGGTCTCCTTCGTCGGGGCCCGGCCCGGGTACTCGGTCGTCCACGTGAGCGCGTCGAGCGCGTCGAGCCGGTCGGGGCGCAGCCGCTGGACGTACGGGCGGATGACGAACGGGGAGTGGTCGTTCGAGGCCACGAAGTGGTTCCCGACCGCGAAATCGACGGGGTACTGCGGGTTCTCGGTGAAGACCTGCCGCACCGTCCAGCCTTCCGGCCCTTCCGGTCCGTCGCCGATCTGATGCACGGCCCAGCCCGGCGATCCGTGGGTGATCTCCTGCCACCGCAGCAGGTACGGCCACGGGCCCGCTTCGCTCCGGGCGCCGTCCGCCAGCTCGATGGGCTCCAAGGGGCTGGCGCCGAAACCGACGTCGCTCAGCCAGCGCGTGCCGTCCAGCTCCACGAGCAGCATCGCGTGCGTCGCCGGGCGCGGCCTGCGGGAGTCCGCGCCGAGCTGCACCCGGCCCGAGACGGCGGTGAAGTGGAAGCCGAGCTTCTCCAAGACGGCGGCGAAGAGCAGGACGTGCTCGAAGCAGTAGCCGCCCCGGCCGCGGCGCACCAGCTTGTCCTGCACCGAAGGCAGGTCGAGCCGCACCTCACGGTGCAGGAAGCTGTCGAGCGTGCCCCACCGCACGGTCAGCACGTGCGCGCGTTGCAGGGCTCGCAGCGTCTCCATGGTGGGGAGACGGTCGCCCTCGTACTTCAGGAAGGCGAGATAGGCGCCGAGGTCGAGTTCCTCGCTGTTCCACATGTGGAGGACAACATCCCCGCCACGACTCGTATTCCGCCTCCGGCGCCACTTCGGGGCCGTGGGGCCGGGGCGAGTCGACGGTCTCGCTCAGGACGTGGCGGATCCGTGCCGTTTCCGTGCGGGCGCGATCCAATCTGGAGATCACCGCTCGCTCATCGCCCGAGCGGTGTCACCGGAATCCCGACTCAGAGGAGGACACATGTCCAAATCATTCAGGTACCTCGGCCGCGCTGCCGCCGTGGCGGCCGCCGCGGCCGCTGCCGTGCTCATGCTGGCCGCCGCCCCGGCGCAGGCCACCACCAGCGCGGACTTCGAGGTCCAGGTCTGCGGCAACCCCGGTCACCCCGCCTGCTGGAGCTGACGGGGCGCTGGGCGCGGCACCGCACCGGTTCGGAGCGGCCCCGCGCCCTTCCATGAGGTTCGAGAAGCCGTATCCGTCGCGGGCGAAAGCCGCACCCGCTTCGTGAGCGGGAGGCGCACTCCTCGCTCGCCAAGCACGGATACGGCAAGGCCGGCGCCTGCCGGTGTCGGGATCGATCCCGACACCGGCAGGCGCCGGTCGTTAGAGTGAAACGGAGCCTACGAGGAGGCTCGAGGGCGGGATTCGCGTCCGAGGTCATCGCTTCGGCTCACTGACCGGTGCATTCGCTCATGGGCTGGAAACCGCTCCCCGCAATAGGACGCGCGGCCGTCGGAGACCGACACCACCCGATCTCCGGGCCGAAGCTCGATGTCCTGGTGGGTGATGAGCACCAGCGCCTTGTCGGCGGTGTGCTCGCGCAGCACCGAGTACACCTGCCGAGCGGTCATGCCGTCGAGCGAGCCGGTCGGCTCATCGACGACCAGCATCCGGCAGTCGGCCAGCATGGCGCGCGCGAGTCCGATGCGCTGCCGCTCCCCTCCCGAAAGCGCACGGCCGCCGTCGCCGACGCGCGTCCCGATGCCTTGCGGGAGCGCGGCGACCATGCGGTCGAGACCGACCAGGGCCACGACCCGTTCGATCGCCTCGTCCGAAGCCGCTCTCGCTCCGAAGGCGAGGTTCTCGCGGAGGGAGCAATCGAACAGCACGGGGTCCTGCGGCACCAGGGTGACGATTCGCCGCAGCGCTTCGGGGGTCACCGGCCGGCCGTCGATCTCGACCGTTCCCGAGCACGGCGACATCAAGCCCGCGAGCACCATCGCCAACGTGCTCTTCCCCGAGCCGCTCCGACCCACGATCACCGTCGCGGTCCCGGAGGGGAGACGCAGGCTGACCTTGTCGAGCGCGGGACCGTCACGGCCCGGATACGTGTAGGAGACCTCGCGGAGCCGGATGGTCGAAGCGGGGGGCCGCGGGCCCGCCGGCTCCCGCGGTGCCGGTTCGTCCATCGGCAGGTCCAGATACTCGAACATCCGCTCGAAGACGACCGTGGAGGTCTGCAGGTTGCCGCTGATCCGCAGGAGCGACTGGATGGGGCCGGACAGCCGAAGCTGCATCATGACCAGAACCAGGATCGTGCCGATCGTCAGGTCGGCGAAGAAGGTTCCACCCATCCAGTAGATCAGCGGCGGAATGCACGCGAAGGCCAGCGCAACCAGGCTGGCCGCGGCCGCGCCGACCATGGCCTGCCTCACCACGGTGTCGCGGATGTCGTCGCAACCGGCGACGATCCTCGCGCGCTGAGCGGCCTCTTGGTTCATCGTCCTGGACAGGAGCTGTCCTTGGAACGACATGTGCTCGCCGAGCCGCTTCATCAACTCGGCCAGCAGCAGCTGCCGCTGTTTCGAGAGTGCTTTCCTGCGTCGGGCGAATCGGTTGTTGAGGAGGCTGAGCAGGAACGCGGCGGCCAGGGAGACGACCGCCAACGGCCAGCTCAAGATCACCATGACGATGACGAAGCCGATGAGGTTCGCCAGCGAGCCGATGAACGACTGGGCGGTCGTGGTGACGAGCCGCTCCACGGCTCCGATATCGCTGATCATGCGCGACTGCACCTCGGAGTGGCCACGACCGAAGAAGGTCAGCGGCTGGGCCGCGACCCGATCGTAGGTGTCGGCCCGAAGCCGGGCTATCACCCGTTGCCCCGTCCAGGAGGTGAGCACGGACTGGCAGTACGCCATCGCACCGGAGAGCGCCCCCACGCCGACGAGGGAGCCGCAGAGCCAGGCGAGCAGTTCCAGGTCACGTTCCGGCAGGGCCTCATCGACGATGCGCAGCAGGATCAACGGTCCGGCGATACCGAGGCCAACACTCGACAGGACCATCAGCGATGAGAGCAGTACCTGCCACCGGTAGGGTCGGAACCGCTTCGCCATCCGCGAGACGACGCGGCGCCCGTTCCACTGCGGTTCGGCGGCGGGAGCGGCGCTCATGCGGATTCGGTTGAGGGCGCCGTACCGTAGCCGATCGTCACGGTGAGCAGGTGCCGCGCATCGCGTCCGCCGCGCCGGAGGAAGCCGGTGAACTCGGAGCAGGCCTTGCCGAACATGCAGCCGTCGAGCCCGAAGCCGACCGCCGCCATCCAGAACGCGTGCCCCAGGGCCCCCGCGCGGGTCAGCAGGTCGCCGTATCGGTGCGCCGCGCCGGGACCGGCCGGGCCGGTGATGAGCAGCATGACCGGCGCCGCCGCGTAGTGCTCGGCCAATGCGCATGCGAGCTTCCCGGTGTCCTGCGCGCGGATCCGTTCGAGCCCTGATCGCACCCGGTAGAGCGGATCGCGGCCCCGGCCCTCACGCACCAGCAGGTACGGCCCCAGGGCGGCTCCCTCGTCGTCGAGCGCACCCCATTGCGCTCGGTGCGTCTGCAGCGCGGTCGACAGCACCAGGTCGATCAGCGCCGCCGGCACCGGGGCGTTCGTGTACTCGCGGTGGGAACGACGGCGGCGGAGCGCCTCGCGCAGGGGCGTCCCGGCGTCGGCCGCGATGGTGCGCCGTTGGGGTCGGGCCGCCGCCCCTTGGCGCGACCACATCATCGACCTGACCGCGGCCGCGGGTTCGTCTTCGGCGAAGATCGGCATTCGTGGCTCCTCTCAGCGGCCGCGGACGCCCGCGACGGCGGCGATGGCCTGCCCCGTCCGGTGCAATAGCAGCTCGTGGTTCAACTCAGGCGCCCATTCGCGGGCGAACACCGTGTCCCATCCGAGGGCGTCGCAGACGGCATGCAGCTGGGACGACGCGCAGCCGACGTCCAACAGGCTCAGCCTGACGGCGAAATCGCCGTACTTCTCCGCGATCCGCCGGTGGTCGCTGACCAGCAGCACCAGGCAGTCGTATTCCGAGGCGTCGAAACCGGGTCCGGTCAGCGCGTCGAGACTCGCCGAGTCGATCGGCTCGGGCGTGACCGCCAGCAGTTCGTGGCCGAGGTCCATGTACTTGAATCGGTTTCCGGGAAGCCCGGGCACACCGGCCGGGATGATCGCGTAAGCCTCGACCGAGCCGAGGTTCCCGCCGGACGGCGTCCATCGGCGGTCCTCTCCGGGGGGCTCGGATCGGAACCCCGCCACCAGGTTCAGGACGGCGCCGAGCAGATCGGCGCTGAAACCGGTCGCCGCGGCGGGCGCGGGGTCGCCGAGCCTCCCCTCCAGCGGCGGGTCGACCTCAGGCAGTTTCAGCCGGGGATGCGTCTCGAAGGCGTCCCGGACCAGCTCGAGCCCGCGCAGTTGCTCCCGCCGCCCGGCCGACACCGGCTCGTCCGTGCGAACGGGCAGCGGCGGGCGAGCCTGCGCCAGTTCGTATGCGTGCACCAGGGCTTCGTCATCGGCCGGTTCGGCATGCGGTTCGGCGTTGCAGGCGCGGCAATCGAGATACGGCGTCATCCAATGGTCTTCGCTGTGCCACCGCTCGAGGTCGATCCGCCGCACCTGGTAAGGCTTGAGGAAGAGCGGGGAACCGGCCAGGAAGTTGACGATCTCGCCCGCCGCCAGACCTTGGGCGGAGTGGACGTCGGCCTCGCGGGGGCCGATGTGGTCGGTCTGCGACCAGCCGTGTCGGCGTCTGCTCCGGTCGATGCAGTCGTCGCAGCCGGGCAGGGAGGGCAGGAAGTAGGGGCCGATCTCGACGTGGGTCCCCGAAAGGCGGACCCGGAGGCGGGGCGTCTCCGCTCGGCCCGGCGGGACCGGCGTCGTGGGCGCCGAAGCCACCTGAGGTCCGATGTCGACGACGAGTGCTGGCTCCCCGCCGGTTCCCCGCCGCTCCTCGGCCCAGTCCTCCGTCGCCACATGGGCTCGGACGCCGTTTTCGGTCAGCAGCGCCCGCAGGCCGGTCAGGGCACCCGTCGCGCCGGACAATACGACGCCGCGATCGAGGGCTCGCAGCAGCGACGCGGTGTCGCGGTGAGCGCCGAGAGCGTGCCGGTGCCTCGCGTAGTAGGTGAGCGTCTCGGCGGTGAGGCCCTCCCCGGGCGGCTCCGGCTCCGAGTCGAGGAGCATCCGCTCGTCGAGCATGCCGAGTACCAGTTCGACTTGCGGGACGCCCATGCCCGCGGCCGCGGCGAGGTCCTCGACGCTGTGACCCCCGTCGAGACGGGGAAGGAGTTCCGAGGCCACCAGCGGCGCCGAGGCGCCCTTCAGGACGAGCCGCCGCGGACCGGAGGCGACCACGGCCCCCTCGGGTGTCGCGACGATGTCGGCGCCGGGGCTGAGCCGCGGCCTCCAGGGGCGGTTCCGCGCCGTCGCCCGCATACTCACTGCCTTCCATCCGGTTCGGTGGGCCGCGATGACGCGCACGTGCCGCAGCCGTGGACACCGATGACGGTGTGCGACGAGACGGGCGCGGCGCTCAGCAGCCGGATCGAGACGATCCGGTTCGCCGCCGCGTCGTCCGAACGCATTCTTTCGAGTACCGACGCGGCCAGCCGGACATGACCGGGAAGGAAGCCGAGGCGCTCCGAGACCGCCCCCGCGGCCTTGAGGATCGCGATGGTCCGTCGATGCGGTTCGTGCTGCCATTCGCGGGTCCGCACGCATCGGTGGCAGACTCCGCCGCCCGGTCGCATCAGGGGACCGATGTCGATCTTCGTGTCCTTGAGGATCGCGGGAAGCCAGCAGACCCGGTCGGCGATCGCCTGATCGCCGAGGGCGTCCCAGTTCGGGTGGTCCTTCCCTCCGGCGACTATGCGGGGTTCGCGGTGCTCGCCCGCCACCTGGTCCGGGGTTCGCCACGAGGCGATCCGGCGGACCGGGCGGTGACGGCCCAGCTCGGCGGCGATCGCCTTCCCGAACGGGTCCAGCGCGATCACTTCTGCGGCTGCTACGCGAACGGCTGCGGCCATGGGTTGAGCTCCTCCTCTCCATGCGCTCCGTAGCCCATCCGAGCCGGCGCCTCGTAGAGCCTGGGATGCGCCTTGAACTGCGCGAAGGGGTCGAGGCTCATCGGTTGCAGGTCCGGGACGACCATGTTGACGGCCGTCAGGCCCGCTTCCCGCAGCTCCTTCACGGTCCGATCGACTCGGACGGCCCGGTAGCCCAGACGGTGCAAGCGGTCGACGACGGTCTTCAGCGCCGCCGTCGCCGATTCAGGAAGCGGTTCGCGGCACCGCCGACGCCGCTTCTCGGCACCCTCGGTCAAGAAGTCGAAGGCACCGGACCTGGTCCGTTCACCCATGTAGCTCGCCCCGTCGAGGACATCGCCGATGTCCTCGGGCCCGGCGACGGCCTTTCGGCGCTCTCGCACGATCCTCATGATGGACACGGCTTCCAGGACGGCCTTCTCCGCCGCGTCGCACATGCGGCGCCCCGCCGCAGCTCCGACCACTTGGGAGCATCGGTCATCGTATTCGGAGGTCAAGAGGCAGTAGACCGTCGGGACGTTGAGATCCGACGTCGCATCGAAGAGGTATGTCTCGACGAACCGCTGCCGCAGCCACGCGATGAGACCGACAACCGATTCCGAACGGGCGTCGTCATCGACCAGCGGCAGCCGTAGCCGCTGCAACCAGACGAGGCTCACCATGTCCCGCTCGACGACCTCCAGCAGGCCCCTGAGAGCGGCCTCGTCCGGTCGCGTATGGACCGCGAAACCGGTCGATATGTCATAGGAGAACCGCTCGGACTCGGTCTTATCGCCGAGCTGGTACGTGGCCATCGTCGAGGGGACCCAGGTCTTTCGGCCGCTTCGCATGTCGACGCCCGGGGACCAGCGGATCGGCTGCGCGCCGTCGAAGGGCCTGAGCGGGCATCTCGGGTCGCCGTACTCGGACGGCGAGCAGGCGGGGTACCTCCACGGCTCCAGGAAGTCCTGGTCGTCTCGGACGTCGTCGCCGGAGCGCCGAACGCGCTCCTCCCCCAGGATGTCGGCCGCAGCGTATCGCTCGGCCCCCTCCGCGATCGCCTTGAGTCTCGCGTCGTCCGGCGACAGCAGGGACCGGCCGGCGCAGGCGACCGGGGAGTCCCCGCGGTCCTCGGGCAGCACTCCGACGGTCCCCGCGAATCCGTGAAGCGATTCCGGGCTCCACCCCACGGAGGACTTGACGGCCGACACCACCCCGAACGGCGACACCAGCCTCTCAAGCGACTCGAGAACCTCCATTGCGCCCCTTCCGCTTCGGTGTCCGGTTCTGAACGATGTCGATCGGGATGTTCGGGGCCGCGCTGACGCCGCCGGCGCGCCGGCCCCGAATGTCGTGCCGGTGCTCAGGGGACCCGAGTGTGGCAGTCACCGACGCAGCCGGCACAGCAATCACCATTGTCGTCCCTGACGTCGGGACTCATCTCGGCGTCCTCTTCCTCGATCTGCAGGTCGAGTTCCTGTTCGAGCTTGTCCACGATGGCATCCTCCTCGTTGCGAGCGGCGGCGCTCCGTGTCCGCGTGGAGCACCGCTCGGAAGCATCTTGTGCCGGATACGCACAGGGCCTGCACGGATTCCGCACGGCGTCGGTCGTAGAGTGGAAGCCGTGCGGATCACGGTGCTCGGGAGTTGCGGCGCGTGGCCGTCGGCCGGTGGGAGCTGCAGCGGATTCCTCGTCGAACACGAGGGGTTCCGGCTCGTCATGGACCTCGGTCATGCCGCTTTCCCGCGGTTGCTGGAGCATTCGGCGCCGCACGGCGTCGACGCGGCGCTGTTCAGCCACGGGCATCCCGACCACTGCGCCGATCTCAATCCGCTGCTGCGCGCCAGGGCCATGGTCGACACCCCGCCGCCCGCGCTGCCGCTCTACGCGCCGCCCGGAGAGCTCGCGGCGGTCCTCGCGCTGGACCGGCCCGGGATGCTGGACGAGGCCTACCGGCTCCACGAGTTCGACCCGGGCGAACGGTTCGCGATCGGCCCGTTCGACGTCACGACCCGGTTGCTGCCGCATTCGAGGCCCAACGCGGGCATCCGCTTGGAGGGGGGCGGGCGGTCGCTCGTCTACACCGGCGACACCGGGCCCAGCCCCGTGATCGCCGAGCTGGCACGCGGGGCGGACGTGCTCATCGCCGAGGCCACCTACGCCGAGGAGATGCCCGCGGACCTCGCCGGGGAGCTCTCCACCGCGCGGCAGGCCGCCGGGCATGCCGCGCGGGCGCGTGTGGGCCGCCTGCTGCTGACCCATCTGTGGCCCGGATCGGAGCCGCAGGCGTTCATCGAGGCGGCCGGGCGGGCGTGGGACGGCGAGGTCGCGATCGCCGACACCGGCATGGTGATCGACCTCGACTGAGCCGCCGCCCGGGGAAGCGGTGTCCAAAGTTCACTATCGGATGGCACGTCTTCGCCGTAACCGTGACGCATGAGCCTCGTTATGCCATTCATGATGCGGCGGCATGAATGATGGTCGTCAATCCGGTGGCGGGTGCCGAGGGCGGCCCCGCGTCCGGCCCTGGATGGTCGCTCCGCTGCGTCGACGCCGCTGCATCAGCGTCCTCGACGGTCGAGGGCGGTCGAACGACCTCAGGAAGGCACAATGATGTGAAAACCGTATTGGTCTATGTACGGGATCCGCGGGCGGGACAGGCGATAACGATGTGCGCGAGCCGGATGGGCCTGACCCCGATGGTCCGGGCGGTGGACTGCGCGCCGGCGCTGTTCGTCGAGTTGGCGCGGCGCCAGGTGGACATGGTGCTCGCCGATGTCGCCCTGGTCGCGCCCGACCCGGCCCGGTTCGTCCGCGCCGTCCGCATCCGCTTCCCGCACACCGCCGTACTGCTGTCGGGAGTGGCCGATCCGCGCACGGCGGCGACGGTGGCCGCCGCCGGGGCGCTGGGTGTGCTGCGCGCGGTTTCGCGGGGAACCGACGAGATCCTGGTCGCGTTCTCCCAGGCGCTGATGTTCACCCGCCAGAATCTGGCCGGTCTCGCCGTGGCGGCGCCCCGCCGGCGTTCGCAGCCGACCGGGGCGACGCTGACCCAGCGGGAGTTCCAGGTGCTCGCGGCGATGAGCGAGGGCAAGTCGAACGCCGAGATCGGAGGCGATCTGTTCATCTCCGAGGAGACGGTGAAGACCCACGCCAAGCGGATGTACCGCAAGCTCGACGCCCGCGACCGCGCCCACGCCGTGGCCATCGCCATGCGGCGGGGCCTGCTGCCATGAGATCCCGCGCCTCCCGGCGCACGACACCTGCAATCCCGGCTTAGGGCCTCGGACGGTGCTGGCACCGACCGGCCTCCGCAACGGACGACGGCGCACCGTCGCCCGGTACTCCATCCGCCCGTGATGGACACGCTCAGCCCCGGCCCGAACACCTCTTGCGACCTCGGCCGAACAGCACCGGGCTTCCCGGGAGCGATGCGGCGTTCCCACCGCGCCCCCGCCCGCGAGCGCTGATCCCGCGATGGTCTCGGGTGGTCCGGACCGCTGCGCCGCTTCCCTTCTCGACGGCATCGCCTCAACGCCCGCTGGGACCGGACTCGGTCTCGGACCGAGCCGCGGACTCGAGGACCCGCGCGAGCACGGCGACCATCTCGTCAAGGCGCTCGGCCCCGACGACGACGGCCCAGCGCCGCTCCAGGTCGGCGAAGAAGAACTCGGCGACCTCGGCGGCGCGGGTTCCGCGCTCGGCGTAGACCACGATGCGGCCGCGGCCGTCGCCCGGGTCCTGGACGCGCCGGACGTAGCCGCGCCGCTCCAGGTAGCTCACGAGCTCCCCCATCGCCTGCGGGGTCATCCCGGCCCTGGCGGCGAGGACGCCGGGACGGGTGCCGTCGCAGTCCATGAAGCGGAACACGTTGAGGCAGTGGGTGGGCCGCAGGTCGTCGTGGCCCGTCTCGACCAGATGGCGGTAGAGCTCATCGAGGACCAGGTCGAAGGCCTGGATGATCACCTGCGGCAGCAGGGCCGCCCGCTCGGTCGTACTGGCGTCGGTCATATTATCAGGCTACCTTATAAGGTAGCCTGATCTTCTTGGTCCGGTCGGGCGGAACTGTCGTCGACCCGGAGGAAGTGCATCGGTGAACTGGCGTAGAGCGTTGAGACTGTCCGCGGGCGCGGTCGTGAGCGCACTGGGGCTGCTGTGGATCGCGCAGGGCGCGGCGCTGCTGGAGATCCAGCCGATCCTGTGCGTCGCCGAGTGCGAACCCGTCACCGGCGGCTCGAGCGGCTGGCTGGCGGCCGGCGTGGTCGCATTCCTCGCGGGGCTGGCCGTCTTGGCGGCGCCCTGGCGGCGACGCCGCTGAACCGGGCCGCGTCCCTGTCGGCGGGACGGCGAGAAGCGCGACGGGAGGGAACCAGAGGAACGATCACGTAGGGTTCACGGATGCTCGATCCGCACTGGGTGTTCCTCAGCTCGGTCCTGTCGCTGTTCGGCAGCGTCCACTACGCTCGCGCCACCCTGGCCGGGCGCGCCCGCCCCAACCGCGTCACCTGGTCCCTGTGGGCGGCCGCGCCGCTCATCGGCTTCTTCGCCCAACTCGACGGCGGCATCGGGCTCCCGGCGGTGCAGACCCTCGGCGCCGGCATCAGCCCGCTGATCGTCCTGACCGCCTCGTTCCTCAGCCGTCACGGCGCCGTCAAGGTCAGCGCCTTCGACCTCGCCTGCGGCTCCACCGCCGTCGTCGCCCTGGCCGCCTGGCTCGGACTCGGCCACACCGGCCTGGCCGTGCTGTTCGTGGTCCTCGCCGACGCCGCGGCCGCCGTCCCCACCGTCCGCAAGGCGTGGAGGGACCCGCACTCCGAGCACGTCATGTTCTACCCCCTCATCGGCATCGGCGCGGTCATCACGCTGCTCACCATCACCGACTGGCGGCCCGCCTCATGGCTCTTCGCCGGATACATACTGGCCCTCGCCGCGACGATGTCGGCCGTCATCACCACCCGCCGCCAGGCGGTCCCCGCATAGGATCCAGGGCATTGCCGCCCGACGGGCGAGACACCGCGGGGGCGGTCCGTTCGCGCTCGTTCAGCGGGCCGTCGGCACCCCGGCGGCGGACAGCAGCTGAAGCTTCTCGTGGCTCTCGCTGCCGGGAACGGCCGTGTAGACGAGCAGCGAGTGGCCGTGGTCCGGGTCGAACAGCCGCTGGCAGTTCAGCTCCAGCGCGCCTACCTCGGGGTGGAGGTAGCGCTTCACCTCCTTGGGGCGGACTCCCACTTCGTGCTCGCTCCAGAGCTTTCGGAACTCCTCGCTGCGGGCCAGCAGCAGTTCGGCGAGGTGGGCGGCGCGAGAGCCCGGCCCCCGCATGGTGACCACCTCGCGCAGGCCCGAGGCGAACATGCGCGACAGGAACGGATGATCGTCGGCCTGGTAGATCCGACGCGAGGCGGGGTCGGTGAACCAGCGGAAGCCGATGCTGCGGGCCGGGCCGGTGTAGCCGGTCGTGTCACCGGTCAGCGCGACGCCGAGCGGTGTCTGCCGCAAGGTCTCGCCGAGCTCGGTGACGATCTCCGCCGGGGTGTCGCACAGGCGGTCGAGGATGCGGAGCAGGCCGGGGCCGATGTGGTCGCCGACCGAGCCGCGCGCGGGCGGGTTGTGTCCGGCGAGCCGGAACAGGTGGTCCCGCTCCTCGAGCGAGCACCGGAGGCCCTGCGCGATCGAGGCGATCATCTGCTCGGACGGCTGGGGGCCGCGCTCCCGCTCGAGCCGCGTGTAGTAGTCGGTCGACATGTGGCAGAGCTGCGCCACCTCCTCCCGCCGCAGCCCGCTGGTCCTGCGGCGCGGCCCGCGCGGCAGGCCGACGTCCTCAGGTTGCAGCGAGTCCCGACGGCGCCGGAGGAACTCCGCGAGCCCGGTCCGGTCGATCACCATACGCGCCTCCTCGGATACCGCCCCATTTCTACCGCCTGATCACCGCCGTATCCACGGATCGACGATCCCCGGATACGGCGACCCTGAACGACGGCGGCCGAGTTCTTGGACGATGGAGGAGCAGGCACGACACTCAGGAGCGCAACCATGCCACGCAGAACGATCGACATCACCGTCCCCGATCTGTCCGGCGCTCTCGCCGTCGTCACCGGGGGAAGCGACGGCATCGGACTCGGCATCGCCGCGAGGCTGGCCGCGGCCGGGGCCGAGGTGCTGCTGCCGGTTCGGAACACGCGCAAAGGGGAGGCCGCCGTCACCGCGATCCGCCGCAGGCACCCGGACGCGGCCGTGTCGCTGCGCGAACTCGACCTGTCCTCGCTCGCCTCGGTCGCGGCGCTCGGGGAGACCCTGCGAAAGGAGGGCCGGCCGATCAACATCCTGGTCAACAACGCCGGGGTCATGACGCCGCCGAACCGGCAGACGACCGCCGACGGTTTCGAGTTGCAGTTCGGCACCAACCACCTCGGGCACTTCGCCCTCGTGGCGGGCCTGCTGCCGCTCCTGCGGGCCGGACGGGCTCGCGTGACCTCGCAGATCTCCGTCGCGGCGAGGCGGCACGCCGTCAACTGGGAGGATCTCGACTGGAAGCGGTCCTATCACGCCTTCCGCGCGTACAGCCAGTCGAAGATCGCGCTCGGGCTCTTCGGCCTCGAGCTCGACCGGCGGTCGCGGGCCGCAGGCTGGGGCGTCACGAGCAACCTCTCCCATCCGGGGGTCGCGCCGACGAGCCTGCTCTCCGCCCGCCCCGAGGTCGGGCGCGAGAAGGACACGATGGGCGTGCGCGTGATCCGGGCCATGTCGGCCCGCGGCATCCTCGTCGGCACGGTCGAGACCGCGCAGCTTCCGGCGCTCTACGCCGCGAGCTCCCCCGCCGCCAGGAGCGGCCGGCTCTACGGGCCGAGCGGGCCCGGCCACCTGGGCGGCTCCCCTGGAGAGCAGCGGCTCTACTCCCGCATTCGCGGCCTCGATGACGCCCGGCGCATCTGGCGGGTCTCCGAGGAACTCACGCAGGTGTCCTATGCCGACGCCGAGAGCGGCGGCCGGTGAACGGCCCTCGCATGCGGCTGGCCCGAAACGGCTCGGACCCGGCCCTGGGCCGTTTACCGTGTACGGGCATGGAGGTGATCGCCCGATCACCATGAGCGCCGACGGGGAGATGCGCAATGGCCCACGATGCCGCCCGCGACAGCAAGGACGAACAGCTCGACGCCGTCAGAGCCGTCGACGACGACCAGTCCCTCACCACGCAGCAGGGCGTGCGCGTCGACCACACCGACGACGCGCTCACCGTCGGCGAGCGCGGCCCGACCCTGATGGAGGACTTCCACTTCAGGGAGAAGATCACTCACTTCGACCACGAGCGCATCCCCGAACGCGTGGTCCACGCCCGCGGGGCGGGCGCCTACGGCGAGTTCAAGCCCTACGACTCCTGGCTGGCCGATTACACGACCGCCGGTTTCCTGACCGACCCGGGCCGGACCACGCCCGTGTTCGTGCGGTTCTCCACCGTGGCCGGCTCGCGCGGCTCGGCCGACACCGTCCGCGACGTGCGCGGCTTCGCCGTGAAGTTCTACACCCGGGAGGGGAACTACGACCTCGTGGGCAACAACTTCCCGGTGTTCTTCATCCAGGACGGCGTGAAGTTCCCCGACTTCGTCCACGCGGTGAAGCCCGAGCCGCGGAACGAGATCCCGCAGGCCGCGTCCGCCCACGACACGCTGTGGGACTTCGTGTCGCTCCAGCCCGAGACGCTCCACGCGATCATGTGGCTCATGTCCGACCGGGCCCTGCCCCGGAGCTACCGCATGATGCAGGGCTTCGGCGTCCACACCTTCCGCCTCGTCGACTCGGGCGGCCGCGGCACCTTCGTCAAGTTCCACTGGAAGCCGAAGCTCGGCACGCACTCGCTGATCTGGGACGAGGTCCAGAAGGTGGCCGGCGCCGATCCCGACTTCAACCGCCGCGACCTGTGGGACGCCATCGAGGCGGGCGACTATCCCGAATGGGAGCTCGGCGTCCAGCTCGTCCCCGAATCGGACGAGTTCGCGTTCGACTTCGACCTGCTCGACGCCACCAAGATCATCCCCGAGGAGCAGGTCCCCGTCAGGCCGGTCGGGAAGCTCACGCTCAACCGCAACCCCGACAACTTCTTCGCCGAGACCGAGCAGATCGCGTTCCACACCGCGAACGTCGTGCCCGGCATCGACTTCACCAACGACCCGCTGCTCCAGGCCCGCAACTTCTCGTACCTGGACACCCAGCTCATCCGACTCGGCGGCCCCAACTTCGCGCAGCTGCCGGTCAACCGGCCCGTCGCCGAAGTCCACAACGACCAGCGCGACGGCTACGGCCAGCACCGCGTGCACACCTCGGAGACGTCCTACAACAAGAACTCGATCAGCGGCGACCGGCCGCGACCGGGCGGCGAGGGCGCCTACACGCACTACGCCGAGAAGGTCGAGGGCGCCAAGATCCGCAGGCGTTCGGAGAGCTTCAAGGACTTCTACAGCCAGCCCGCGCTGTTCTGGAACTCCATGACCGATGTCGAGGCCGAGCACATCGTCGCCGCGTACCGCTTCGAACTCGGCAAGGTCACCAGGCACGACATCCGCGTCCGCGTCGTCGAGCAGCTGCGCCACATCGACCTCGACCTCGCCCGCAGGGTGGCCGCGGGCATCGGCGTGCCGGCGCCGACCGAGACCGACAGGCCCAACCACGGGCAGCGTTCGCCGGCGCTCTCGCAGATCACCGACCGCGTCCGCGACGTCGCGACCCGGAAGATCGCGATCCTCGCCGCGGACGGCGTCGACGGCGCCGGGCTCGCCCGCCTCGTCGAGGACTTGCGCGGACGGGGAGCCGTCCCCGAGGTCGTCGGCCTCACCGACGGCACCATTCGGGCCGGGGCCGGTGACGACGTCCAGGCCGACCGGGCGCTCCCGACCATGGCGTCGGTCCTCTACGACGCCGTCGCCGTCCCGTGCGGGCCCGACAGCGCCGAAGCGCTCGGCCGCGACGGCCGAGCGCTTCACTTCGTGGCAGAGGCGTACAAGCACGCCAAGGCCGTCGCCGCGTTCGGGGCGGGCCTGAAGGTGCTGCGCGCGGCCCGCGTCGGCACTGCCTATGCCGAGGGGACCGACCCCGTCGTCGATCAGGGCGTGGTCACCACGACGGCGCACGGCGCCGAGCTGCCGACCGCGTTCCTCGACTCGTTCGCCGATCAGATCGCCGACCACCGCTGCTGGACCAGGCGCACCGACGACGTCGCCGCCTAGCCGGCTCGCCGCCGACCGGCGCGCCGATCCGTGAAGCCGATGACCGTACTCGGTGAGCCTCGTGGACGCCGCGGGCGGCCGTCGCACCGTTCTCCCCCGCACAGGGAAGCCGAAGGCGGCTCAAGCCTTGACGGGCCCCTCGCCGAAACGCCGTTCGAGCGGGGTCCACCGCACCCGTATATATGCCTTGTCTCATATAGGTCAGCACATATATTCGTGATAGCATCTTCCCATGTCACTCCGGTACGCCATCCTCGGGATCCTGTCAATCCAGCCGATGAGCGGCTACGAGCTGAAGAAGGTCATCGACGACAGCGTCGGGCACTTCTGGACGGCGGACCAGTCGCAGATCTACCGCACCCTCTCCGGCCTGGTGGAGGACGGCCTGGCGTCCCGCCGCACCGTGGTGCAGGACGAACGCCCCAACCTGCATCTCCACAGCGCCACCGAGCAGGGACTGGCCGAACTGGACCGGTGGCTCGCATCGCCTTTGCGGACGCCGCCGACGCGCGAACCCTTCCTGGCGCGCCTGTTCTTCGCCGGCAGGATGAGCCCGGAGGCGATACGCGAACTGCTGCACGCCCGCCGACGGGAAGTGGGCGAGCAGCTGGCGGCCTTGGAGGCGATCGCCGTCCCGGCGGACACCGGCGAGATCGGGCATACGCTCCGTCTGGCCACGCTCGCCAACGGCATCGCTCACGCCAAGACCGAACTCGAGTGGCTCGACGCCACCGAACGACGATTCGAACGGATCACGCCATGACCTCGCCGCTCTCCACCAGGCTCGATCGAATCGCGGCCCGCTACGCCGCCAAGCCCGGAGTGTCGGAGCTGAGCCTCGCCATCGAGCAGCCCTCCACCGGATTCGCCTGGCGCCACGGGGACGCGACCCGGCCTTACTTCATCGCCAGCATCACCAAGCTGTACACCGTCGCGATGATCATGCAACTTCGCGACGAGGAGGCTCTGACGCTCGACACCCGTGCCGCGGAGCTGCTCGGCGAGGACACGATGCGCGGCTTGAACACGCACGGGGGGCGCGACCACGGCGCGGCCGTCACGGTGCGCGAACTGCTGTCGCAGACCTCGGGGATACCGGACTACTTCGAGCAGAAGCGCCCCGACGGCACCACCTTCATGGGCGACATGCTCCGCGCCGACGCCGCCTGGTCCTTCGAGGACTTCATCGAGATGGCGAGGCGCATGCCGAGCCGATTCGCCCCCTCGGCACCGGGTAGGGCGCAGTACTGCGACACCAACTACCAGCTGCTCGGACGCGTCATCGAGGTGCTCACCTCCGGCAGCTACGACCAGGCCGTCCGCAAGCGGATCACCGAACCGCTCGGCTTGCGCGACACGTGGCTGTTCACCCCTGGGACGCTGGATCGCCACGGCGAGGTCGCGACGATCCTGCACGGCCGAACACCGCTGCGCATCCCGAAGACGATCGCCTCGTTCCCGCCCGACGGCGCGATGGTGTCGACGCCGCCTGACCAGTTGCGATTCCTCCGCGCCTTCATCGGAGGGAAGCTGTTCCCCGCGCGGTACCTGGCCGAGATGACCGCGCACTGGAACTCGGTGTTCTCGCGCCTCGTCCCCATCGACTACGGCATCGGGATCATGCGGTTTCAGCTCCCCCGCTGGCAGTCACCGCTCACGCCGGTCCCGGCGATGATCGGCCACTCGGGCGCCTTCGGAAGCGTGCTCTACCACCTCCCCGAACGCGACCTCTACGTCGCAGGCACCGTCAACCAGATGCGCCCCCGCAGCCTTCCGTACCCGCTCCTGTTGCGGCTCATCGCTCAACTGCGATGAGCGGCGACGCAGGCACTCCGGAAGCCGCGAAGCCGAGGCGGCGGCTGGACACACGACGAGGCGATCGTTGCGGGGCCGCCGCGCAAGCGCGGCGGCCCCGCAACGACCGGTTCAGTTCGACTTCGCGCCGTGCGGCGCCCTCCACATCGGGTACATGCTGGGGCCCTCGGGGAGCACGAGTTCGCCGCGACCCTCGAAGCCGTGCCTGCCGTACCAGTCGGTCAGCGGCTTGTTCGCGGCCTCCAAATAGGCGGCGGCGCCGCTCTTGTCGAGCCGCGCCAGGCCCTGCTGGAGCAGGAGCGCACCGAGGCCCTTGCGCTGGTGGGCCGGGTCGACGGCGCAGAACGCGAGGTGCAGGTGCGGCTCGGCCGACGGGTCCGGGTGATGGCGTCCGAACGCCTCGTCGAGCGCCTGGAACCGGGGCAGGTGCTCACCGCACAGCTCCGCGAGCCGCTCGTCGTAGAAAGGCGGGGACGGGAAGTCGGCGCGGGTGAAATCGAGCCAGACGGCCACGCCGACCAGGCCGCCGTCGAGGTCGACGCCGGCGTCGACATGCCCGTGTCCGTCCAGTGCGGGGCCGATGAGCATCTCGAACTGGCCGGCCATGATCCGGTGCCGTTCCGCGGGGTCGTCGGGGACGAGCCACTCGGCGACGTCCAAGGTGTTGAAGGCCGCGGCGACCCGGTCGGCGACGGGTGCGCTCGGCCCGCTGTGACCGGTCTCGATGATCACGCCGTTCACGGTCGATCACCGGCCTCGGCGGGTTCGGGTGCGGTCTCCTCCATGACGGCGTCCGGGCCAGTGCCGATCCGCGCGTACAGCTCCGGTTTGGCGCTGCGCAGCACCAGGCCCCAGGTGATGCCTATGGCCGCCACGGCCGCGTAGATCACGAGCACCGCCGTGGGCAGCGGTGAATCGGGGCCGACGCCGAGCAGGTCGGCGAACGAGACGATCGCCATCGTGGTGATGGCAATGAGGAGGACCGTCGACAGTGCCGGGGCGAGACGGGTGTTCCAGGCGGTCTCGCCGCGCGGGTTCCGCCAGAAGTACTTCACCACGGCGCCGGAGACGAGCGTGACCAGCACCAGGATGCCGAAACCGCCGGAGGTGCCGAACAGGTAGAACAGGTCCACCAGCGGGTCGAGGTCGGCGGCGATGTAGATGACGAGGACGACGGCGGCGATCGCGGACTGGACCAGGGAGGCCCGCATGGGCGCTCCGGTGCGGGCCGAGGTGGCGCCGAGGGCGGCGGGCAGGACGTGTTCGCGGCCCAGCGCGAACGTGTAGCGGGCGACCGTGTTGTGGAAGGAGATCGCGGCGGCCACGACGCTGGTCACCAGCAGCACCTCCGCGATGGTGGCCATGGTGGCGCCCATCTGCTCCTCGATGAGCATGAAGAACACGCCGAGGTCCATCTCGCGGGCGGCCTGGACGATGTTGTCCGGGCCGACGGCGACGGTCATCGACCACGACGCGATCGTGTAGAGCACGGCCAGGATCAGGATCGCCAGGACGGTCGCGATGCGCACCGTCCGCCTGCGGTTCTTGGTCTCCTCCGAGTAGACGGTCGGCATCTCGACGCCGACCATTCCCAGGAATCCGAGTACCAGCAGCGCACCGGAGATGGAGGTGAACAACAGGGTGGGGTCGAGGGCATCGAAGTGGAGGGTGCCCTCGACGGGGTGGCCGAGGTTCGAGACGCTGAAGACGACGATGATGGCCATCTCCAGGCTCAGCAGGACGGCGAGGAACTTGCTGTTGAGATCGACGGCGCGGGTGCCGAGCACGGTGACCAGCAGCCACAGGCCGACGGCGGGCACCCACCAGGGCGCGGCCCAGCCGGTCCAGCTCTCGATGAGCGGTGCGGCGGCCACGCCGACCAGGCCGTACAGGCCGAGCGACAGTCCCGTGTAGGCGACCAACGCGATCAGGGCGGCGCCGACGCCGACGGTCGGCGAGACGCCCTTCGCCGCGAAGGCGTAGAAGGCGCCCGCGTTGGAGATGTGGCGGGCCATGGTGGTGTAGCCGACTGAGAACAGCACCAGGACGACGCCGATGGCGGCGAAGGCGACCGGTATGCCGATCTGCCCGGTGAGCGCCCATCCGGTGACGGTGACGCCCGCGATGACGGTCAGGGGCGTGGCTGCGGTGAGCGAGAAGTGCAGCAGCCCCATGACTCCGAGACGATCGGCGGCAAGGCGATCGGCTATCGAACCGATCTGGGGCGGAGAGGTGGAGGACAAGGAAGTATCCCTTCTTTCAGGTATTAGAAGCGCCTCGTCATTGCGGCCTGGCCGACGAGGACGTCGAGATGTGTGAGGAGTTGTTGCATGGGCATCTCCATGGCGCGGATCGCTCGGTCGAGTCGAGTCCGGTCGGCGCCGCTGTCGGTGAGAAGCGGCTCGAAACCCATGCGCGCCAAGAGGCCCGCCAGAAACGCGTCCCGACCTTCGAGGGCGTCGCGCTTGATGCCCTGCCTGATCCGGACCAGCGGCCACGCCGCGGCGGACGGGTCGGCGGGAAAGTAGGCGGTGCGTCGACCGCGTCGGCCTCTGCGGTCGATCGCGACGAGCCCTCGGGAGGCCATGCGCTCGGTGACGCGGACGAAGAGGCCTGTTCCCATGCCCTGCTCCGCGAGGAAGAGCAGCCAGGTCTTGACCTGCTGGGCGGTGTGCTCGGCCTTGACCATCTCCCAGACCTCGAGCGGCATCACCATGGTGGGCGCCTGCGCGGAGTGGGACATGACGATCGACCGGTCGACCAGGTGCACCTGGCGGGCGGCCAGCAGCTGTCCCATGACGCACGCGGCCAGTCCGAGACCGATGACGCGCTGGTGGGTGACCGGCCGCCACGTGGTCTGGTCGAGGCAGCACAGGACCAGCTCGTCGGTGGGCTCGAACATCGAGCTCGCGGGCGTCGCGACTCTCCAGCGGATTTCGATCTCGGGAGTTCTGCCGTCGCCTCGGGGCAGCTCGGGCGGCATCTCATGGGGGATGTTCATGGCCCTTTCGCAGGTGGACAGGTTCGGACATGGAAGGGCCACCGGGATCTGATGGGATTGTCGGCACACTGGCCCCCTGGGTCGGGCCTGGAGCGGAGCGGTCGGCCCGTTCAGCCGATCGGTGCTCGGTTATCGCGAGATGTGTCGTGGTGTGGCCATCTGTGCACAGCTAACCGCGCCGGTGGTGCTTTGGCAAGCCTCTGAAGCCTGGAATCTGCTTTCGCGAGCGAAAAATGTTCGTTGGACTGTTACATCCGTTTCCAGTGGTGCGCGCGTGCCCAAATAAATCCATTGTGGTCGAGCAATGTGACCGCGCACCGCTAAGGACCGCAGAATGCCGGAAGGCGCCGACCTCCCCGGGATTCGCCCGTCCCGGCGACGTCATGCCCGAACCCGTCCCCGCAGGGCACGGTGTCGCCGACCGGCTTGCGCCGATCGTTGGCGGCGACTGACGGAGATGGAGCTGCCACGGCGGCTCCGAGCGGCAGTGGAAGCTCACCCGGTCGCGGCGCGGATCGCGCGCGGCGACGCTCCCAGCTCCTGGCGGCAGGCCTTGTTGAAGGCCTGGAGGTCGGGGATGCCGACCGAGGCGGCGATGGCCGGGATGGAGAGCGTGGACTCGCGCAGCAGGTGGGCGGCGCGTTCGAGACGGCGGCGTCGGATGTGCGCGACCACGGTGGTGCCGGTGGCGGCCCTGAAGAGGCGGGTGAGGTGGTTATGGGAGACGCCGACCGCCGCCGCGACATCAGGGACGGTGATCGTCTTCGGCAAACGCCCTTCGATATAGGCGAGCGCGTCGGCGACCGCAGGGTGCCCGCCGTGCTCCGCGGGCCGCAGTTGCGTCAGCCGCCAGAGGAACGCCCAGACCTCGGCGCTCGCCCGGGCCGGGGTGTGCGCCGCGGCCGCGATCGCCTGCCGCAGCATGCCGTCGAGGATCGGCACGGCGGCCCCGGCGTCCCGCATGACGGGCACCTGGTGGACCGCGCCCCGATCGGCAAGGCGCGCATGGACGTACAGGTGCTCGGAGCGGCCGCGGTAACGGAAGTGCACTTCCGCGTCGGCCGGAATCAGGCTCACGCGCCCCGGCTTGATGGGGTGGGTCGTGCCGCCCACTTCGAGCTCGCCTTCATAGAAGTACAGGTGCAGCTGCCACAGGTCGGGCAGACGGAAGCTCTCGGACCGCACGGTCACGCCGTGGACCGAGACCCCGGCGTTGGCGACCTCGGGCGGCTCGTCCAGATGCAAGACCACGGTCCGCATAGTGAAAACCAACCACTAGTCGGTGATTACAACCCATTACAGCAGGCAAGATACTCCATACGCTCGTCTCATGACAACCACAGCACCACTCCTGTCATCGGTCGAGGTCGCGCGCTTCGTCGCGACCGGCTTCCACCGCATGGACGCCGTCATACCCGACGACCTCAACGAAGAGGCCATCGGCGTCTTCGACGCCGGAATCCCGGTGGCCTATTACGGACAGCCGGTCCCGAAGGTGTACGAGGAGGGATCCTTCGTGCGCCGCCTCATCGAGACCCCAGCCGTCGCCGGAGCGCTGCACAGCCTCATCGGCCCCGACCCGACCGTGGACCACCACGCCCTCCATGTCCGTGAGCCGCGCGAGGGCGCCGCCCAGGCGCTCCACGCCGACGCCATCATCGACACCCGTCCCGACGCCTTCGACGTCCAGCTCATGTACTACCCGCACGAGGTCACCGGCACCATGGGCGGCACCTTGTCCGTCCCCGGTTCGCATCTGCGCCGCACCAACGAGTCCGACACCGGCCGCTACCAGAACCTGCGCGGCCAGTCCCGGCTCACCTGCCCGGCCGGCACGGTCGTCCTCCTCCACCACGGCATCTGGCACGGCGGCCGGCGCAACGACTCCGACACCCGCCGCTACATGTTCAAGATCCGCTTCAACCCCACCGTTCCCCAAGTGCGGCTTTGGGACACGAGCGACCTCGACGACCCGCGGATCGCCCATGAGCTCGGCCGGCACTTCCCCTGGTGCGAACACGCCACCGGCCGCCTCGAGGTCTACAACCGCATCAAACTGTGGCGCGCCATGACCGGCGACGCCTCCTTCGACATCGATCTCTGGGCGACCCGCGTCGCCAACCGCCCCGGGAGGGTCGCGTGAAACAGCAAGTCCTCGTTCTCTACTTGAACAACTCCGCGCTCGACTCGGAGGTGCTGGCCTGGGCCTTCTACGACGGGACCGGCAAGACCGAGCCGACCACCGGCGACAGCGACCTGCCGCCGTACGACACCGGGACCGAGGCCCTGCGCGACGGCTGGCGGCTGTTCCAGGCCTCCCAGCTCATCCCGCCGTACCCCGGGCACGAGTACGACACCTCGTACATGAAGCACGAATTCTTCTTCGAGAAGCTGGAGTGAACCGCAAGCCCGTGGGATCCGGGCGGTCGGCGTCACGGAACGGCGCGGCCCGCCCTGAAGCGCTCAGGCGCGACGTTCGATGAACGACGCGGTCAGCTCGACGAGGCGTTCGCGTGCGGACACGGTCTCGAAGCCGTGGCCGACGCCGTCGAAGACGTGCCGGTGGAGCCGGTCGCCGTAGGTGCTCCGGTAGCGCTCGAGGAGTTCGGGGCCGAGCACGAAGTCCTCGGTGCCGACGGCCAGGAGCACCGGGCCGGAGTATGCGGCGGCGTCGGCGAACGGGTCGATGCCCTCTGCGTCGTCGACGAACCGCTGACGCACCGGCAGGCCACCGAAGTCGTCGTATCCGAACTCGGCGATGGCGTCGGCGCGCCGCTTCGCCGCGGCCTCGTCCATGTCCACGGCCCCCGCCGCCGGGGCCCACAGCGTGAGCGACCGGACCGGGCGCCGCGCAGCAGCGAGCTGCGCGGTCAGTCCGCCCAGGCTCATGCCCATGAGCGACAGGCGCTCTGGGGCGACCGCGGGGTGAGCGGCCAAGGCGTCGAGAACCGCGAGGGCCTGTGCGACCTGGTCGGAAACCGTGAGGTCGTCGAAGTCGCCGTCGGAGTCGCCGCAGCCGGCGAAGTCGAACCGGCAGGCGGCGACGCCGCGCTCGGCCAGGCGCTCGGCGAGCCGGACGAACGTGTAGCCGAACTCGGCGCGGTTGCCGCCGAAGCCGTGGCAGAGCGCGACCGCCGGGACGCCGGTCGCGGCGGCGGGCAGGTGCAGCACACCGCGGAGCGCGCGGCCGTCGTGCTCGATGTCGAAGTATTCCATTGCGTGCGAACCTAACTGGTCAAAGGGGATGTCTGAAGTGCACCGGTGGTGCGATCATCGACCGCGGCCGGGAGATCCGGTGTGCACCCGGCCGTCATCGGTGCTGGCGGCGGTAGGTGGCGGGCGGTACGCCGCATTCGGTCTTGAAGGCGGCGTAGAAGCGGCTGACCGAGCTGAAGCCGGAATCGGCGGCGACGGCCGCGATCGGCAGGTCGGTGGTGACGAGCAGGCGCCGGCATTCCGCGAGGCGGCAGCGGGTGAGGTAGTCGATGATCGTGGTGCGCACGACCCTGCCGAAGTGCGTCATGGCGTAGTTGGGATGCAGGCGCGCGGCGGCGGCGACGTCGGCCACGGTCAACGGTTCGCGGAAGTGCTCGGCGATGTGCCGGACCATCGTGACGACATGGCGCAGCGCCGGATCGCCTCCGGAGTACGAGCGCGTCGGTTCCTGCGGTGCGTCCAGTGCGAGGCGGCGGACCCTGGCTTCGACTTCGAGCAGCAGGATGCGGCGGCGCTCCGGCTGCGCGCTGGCGAGGTCGTCGGCCCACTGGGTGAAGTTCGCGGGGTCGGAGGCCATGACCGCGGACGGCGGGGCGATGAGCGGCATGCCCGACAGGAGGCGCCCGATCAGGGCGGTCGGCAGGCCCCAGCCGAGGAACGTCGCGAACGGCACGTGGACCCAGTGAGTCCGGGTCGCGGCGTTCGCGACGAGCTGGTGGGGCACGGCGGCCCAGAAGGCGGCCACTGACCCGGGGCCGATCTCGACGGTCTCGCCGCCGAACAGGTAGAGCATCGTCCCGCCTTCGGCGACGAAGTTGATCTCCAGGTCGTCGTGCTGGTGGGCGGTGTCCATGAGGATCGGTCGCCCGGCCCACCCCACGAGTTCCGGCGGTGCGATCCCGAACTGAGGATCCAAGAAAAACTCGCTCCAATCAGTGAAGAGTTCTCCGATCAGAACTTATACGGTGGTGCCGCAGCGCCCGACACCGGTCGCACCATCAGCCTCGATCATCAAGGAGTGTCGCCGTGTTCTCCATCGGCTTCGTCGGCGCCGGGCAGTTCGCCGGCGCGTTCGCGAAACTGTTCAACGCCCACCCCGGGGTCTCGCGCGTCACCGTGACCGATCTCCTCGCCGAGCGCGCCGCCTCCCTCGCGGGCGAGCTCGGCCTGGCGGGCGTCGAGGACGACTTCGACGCGATGCTCGCCTCCGACGTGGACGCCGTCGCGGTCTTCACACAGCGGTGGACCCACGGGCCGCTCGTGGTGCGGGCGCTGCGCGCGGGCAAGCACGTCTACTCGGCCGTGCCGATGGCCTTCACGGTCGAGGAGATCGCCGCGATCATCGACACGGTCAAGGAGACCGGCCTCACCTACATGATGGGCGAGACGAGCTTCTACCACCCGGTCACCGTGCTCGCCAGGCAGAAGGCCGCCGAAGGCGCGTTCGGTCGGCTCTTCTACGCCGAGGGCGACTACGTGCACGACATGGACCACGGCTTCTACACCGCCTACCAGTACAGCGGCGGCGCGGACTGGAAGCGCACCGCCAGCTTCCCGCCGATGACGTACCCCACCCACGCCATCGGCGGCGTGCTCGGCGCCTGGAACACCCACGCCGTCAGTGTCAGCGCCATCGGCGTGCCCGACCAGCGCGGCGACGGCGTCTTCGACAAGTCCGTGAGCATGTTCGACAACGACTTCTCCAACGCCACCGCCCTGTTCGAGACGGCCGGCGGCGGCAGCATGCGCACCAACGAGTTCCGCCGCGTCGGCCTCGCCAACTGGATCCCCGAGTCCCGGTTCGCCTTCTACGGCACCGAAGGCATCCTCGAGCAGAACTCCCGCTCCACCTTCTGGCACGAACGGTCGGGCCCCCTGCACGACCTCACCGAGCTGGTGCAACCCGGCCAGGGCGCCGACGACCCGATGCTGGCGAATGTGGACCCGGCGCTGCACGACTCCTTCATCTCCGGCCACGCGCCCGTGCACGACACCTCCCTCCTGCCGGTCGAGTTCAAAGGGCTCGGCAACGGGCACATGGGCAGCCACCAGCTGCTCGCGCACGACTTCGTGACCGCCGTGAACGAGCAGCGCCTCCCGAGCGTGAACGCCTGGGCCGCCGCCCGCTACACCCTCCCGGGCCTCGTGGCCCACGAGTCCGCCCTGCGCGACGGCGAACGCCTCCGCATCGACGACTTCGGCGACGCGCCCGAGGGCCTGTAGCGACCGGCCGCTCTCCTCGTCATCACGGCGGAGCACGCGGCCGAGAAGCACCGCTGCGGCGTCCATCGCCTGCGACACGTCGAGCGCGCCTCCCGCGACTGATCCCACAGGACCGTGATGAGGGACGGGTTCCCGCAGGCATCGCGGCACGATGAAGAAAAGCTCCTGTTCGGGGTCTCGCCGAAGTCGCACCGGTTTCGGCTGGGGTTCGCTCGTCTCACATGGGAAGTTCGCCTTTGCGCCAACCGCGTACCATATGGTGGCATGGTGGATCTCCGCGATGAGTACCGACCTGAGATCCAAGGGCTGCGGGCCTTCGCGGTTCTACTGGTCGCCGTCTATCACATCTGGTTCGGCCGCGTATCCGGCGGTGTCGACGTCTTCCTCATGTTGACCGGGTTCTTCATCACCGGTTCGCTGGTGCGCTCCTACGAGAAGCACGGCCGTCTCATGCCGGTGGTGTTCCTGACCCGCCTCTCGCGCAGGCTCGTGCCGACCGCCGCCGTGGTCCTGCTCGGCATTGCGGTGATCGCCTGGCTGTGGATGCCGTGGTACCGCACGCACGCCGTCATGTCCGAGACGCTCGCCTCGGCCCTCTACTACGAGAACTGGATCCTCGCCGCGCGCACGGTCGACTATCTCAATCGGAGCGACCCGGTCAGTCCCTTGCAGCACTTCTGGTCACTATCGATCCAGGGGCAGTTCTACCTGGTGTGGATAGCACTCATGGCGCTGGTCGCCTTGGTGGTCAAGGTGGTCGGCGGACATCTGCGAAAGGTCGCGTTCGCCGCCTGCGCGCTGGTGCTGGCGGTCTCGCTGCCCTATTCGATCGCCGCGACCGCCGAGAATCAGACCTGGGCGTATTTCAGCACCGGGACGCGGATGTGGGAGTTCGCGCTCGGCGGGATGCTCGCGATGGCTCTGCCGATGATTCGGATACCGGTGTGGATCCGCTTCGCCCTCGGTTGGATCGGCGTGCTCTCGCTGATCGCGTGCGGCGCGCTGTTCAACGTGTCGGACCAGTTCCCCGGCTATATCGCGCTCTGGCCGGTCGGCGCCGCGATCCTGGTGATCCTGGCCGGCACCACCGGCAAGCGCTGGGCGGTCGACCGGTTCCTGGCCTCCGGTCCGATGACGGCGCTCGGCGACCGCTCGTACGCGCTGTACCTGTGGCACTGGCCGATCCTGGTGGTGTACCTGTACCTGAACGCCGAACGGAGCGCGTCCATCCTGGGCGGACTGGCGGTCCTGGCGCTCTCGCTGGGCGCGGCGTTCCTGACCAAGTGGGCGGTCGAGGACCGCGTACTGCCGACCAGGCGGCGCCGGTTCAGCCGGGGGAAGTCGGTCGCGGTGGCGGCGGCGTTCCTGGTCCCGGTGCTGGGGGTGGCGAGCGTGGCGCAGGCGCAACTGGTCGAGCGCACCGAGCGCCTCGACGGCAAGATCGACCAGGCGCTCGAGAGCGGCGACGTCTACCTGGGCGCCGAGGCGCTCACCGACCCGGAGCTGTTCGCTCAGCTCGAAGACGACGACATGCCGATGATCCCGCCGCTCGCGGAGATCAAGGACATTCCGTACTACTACGACGAAGGCTGCGACAATCAGACCCGCCGCGTCTGCGCCTACGGCGACCTCGGCGGCGAGCACACGATCGCGCTGGTCGGGGCGTCGCGAATCGGGCACTGGTTCCCCGCGTTCGAACAGGCCGCGCTCGACAACGGCTGGCGGCTGCTGGTGTTCACCAAGAGCTCGTGCCAGTTCAGCACGGGCGTCCTGTACGACCCGGGCGGCGAGGTGTACCCCGAGTGCATGGAGTGGAATCGGTGGGTCATGGACCAGCTGGAGCTGCTGCGCCCGGACCTGGCCGTGACGTTGTCGACCCGGGCGCTCGAAGACGGCGAGCAGACCTATACCGGCTTCGTGAACCGCTGGCACCAGCTGGACCACTGGGGCATCGACGTCCTCGCGCTCCGCGACCTGCCCCGGATCGGGCACTACCCGGAGGACTGCATCGGCCTGCACGGCGTGGACGCCTGCGCCGACGAGGCGGCGCCGAGCCAGGCCGAGACCGACCCGGCTCTGGCGCTCGCGAACGTGCCGGACAACGTCCACCTCGCCGACCTCACCGAGTACGTGTGCCCGGAGGGGACCTGCCCGGCCGCGATCGGCAATATCCTGACCTACCGCGACAAGTCGCACATCACCGCGACGTACTCGGCGACGCTGGCGCCCTTTGTGGAGCAGACAGTGCTGGAGGCCACCGGCTGGTGAACACCGGGGACTATCGAGCCCGCATCCCGCCGGGCCGGACGGTCTCGAATCACTTCGGGAGCGCGTTCGCGTGCACCTCGCGCATCTGGTCGTCGAAGGGGGGAACCGGGCCCACCGCAGTGATTCCCGGAGCCACCTCGTTGATCGAAAGTGGTCGGACCGGCGCTGAGGGAAGCCCCCATCCGGCGCGCCACTGCGCGAGTTGCGCGCTCGATGCGGCGTAGACGATGCGTCCGAGTCCGGCCCAGGCATGAGCGGCAGCGCACATCGGACAATGCTCTCCGGAGGTGTAGACAGTTGAGGCGGCCCGGGCATCCGGTTCGAGTGACGCGATCGCCCACCTGACCAGGGCCAGTTCGGGGTGTGCCGTCGGGTCGCCCGCTGTCGTCTCCCGGTTGAGGTCCTCGGCCAGAACCTGTCCGGCGCTGTCGACCAGTATCGAACCGAACGCCCCATCGCCCGCGTCGGCCGCGGCCCGTGCCAGTGCCACACACCGCGCCAGGTGTACCTCGTCCATTGAATTCAGCTCCATGCAGTCTCTCCACCAGCGTCTTCTCCGGTCCGATCCCGTCTTGAGCGTAGCGCCTGTTCAGATGGCCAGGGCGCGGATGAGTGTGGTCACCCACTTCGGCGTGGCCTTCGACATCACCTTCGGCCAGTTGCCTGGAATCCGAGGGTGAATACGGTCGGGCGGGGGGTGAGCCGGTGTTGTGGGAGTACGCCCGGTCCGCATGAGGCTGTGCCGATGCCCTGGAGTGCCGCGTCGAGGTTGACGTAGATCCGGTCGCGTTCGNCCAGGTCTGTGGGGTGCTCGGCCGTGTCGAGGTCTTCGGAGGTCCACGGCCGCACGGTCAGTGCGAAGTGCGGGGCGCCGTGCACGGTGAGGCCGGGGCCCTCGCCTGTCAGGGTCGCCCAGCGAACGTCGGTGCGGGAGCCGTTCTCCTGTGGGAAGACGTACGGGGTCTGCATTTGGGCGACGGTGGCGCTGTGGCGGCCGATGCGGGCGGCGGCGCGGGTGTCGGCGTAGGCCTCGCCGGGCCCCCCGCCGAACCAGGTGATCTGTTCCAACGCCTTCGGCACGGCCATCCTGAGGCCGAGTCGCGGCAGCGGGAAGTCCCACTCGCCGAGCGGCCGGGTCTCGAGCGTCAGCCAGGCTCTGGCCGCGCCCTCGAAGCGCCAGCGGTAGACCGCCTCCATCGCGAGGTCGGTGGCGGCGGGAGCCACGCGCGTGCGCACCACGGTGCACCCGTCTTCTGTGGCGATGTCGAGCGTCTTGTGCTCTAGGCGGTGCAGGCCTGCCTTGCGCCAGCGTTCGGCGATGCTGCCGTGCCAGCCGAGGCGGTCGTTGTCGGTGGGCGCGCGCCACAGGTCCAGGCGCGGCCCCTCGAATTCCAGCTCGCCCAGTTGCACCAGTCGGTGGTGGGCGTCGAAGACCGCGCTGGCCGTAGGCATCTCGCCGGGGACGAACGGCTCGGCCGGTTTCGCCTGCGAGCGCTCGGCGAGCGGCTTCCCCGCTTCGATGCGCCCTTGGCCCCAGGCGATCGTGTGTCCGGCCTTGGCCCACGGGCGATCCTTCGCGAGTGTTGCGGTCACGGTCAGCCACCGCTCACCGTTGCCGGGTGTCGCGGCCGCTTCGCGCAGCGCCGCAGGCCAAGAGACGAGCACCGAGCCGCCCGCCTGGATGACCGGCACGTCGAGCTCGCCTTCCGCGACGGTCGCACCGTCGTCCTCCAAGGCCCAGCCGAAGCGCAGGTGGGCGGTGTCGGTGAAGTCGTATCCGCTGGTCACGCCCACGGTCGCCGAGCCGGGGTCGACGGTGATCGTGACCGGCTCGATGACCTTCTTGTACTCCACGAGGCCGGGGGAGGGGGTCCGGTCGGGGAAGACCAGGCCGTCGGTGACGAAGTTGCCGTCGTGGAGCGGCTCGCCGAANTCNCCGCCGTAGGCGAACCATTCACGGCCGCCTGGAGTGCGCCGGCGGATGCCGTGGTCGATCCACTCCCACACGAACCCGCCCTGGCACCTNGGGTGCTGCTCGAACAGNCGCTGGTACTCCGCGAGNCCGCCGGGGCCGTTGCCCATCGCGTGCGCGTACTCGCACAGGATGAACGGNANGCNNCNNCGGTGCGCATCCAGCGCCGGGTCGGTCGTCGCGGGCTCGGCGCCCTGGCCGATCAGGTCGGTCTCGGCGTGGTCGGCGTACATGCGGGAGTAGACGTCGACGTAGCCGGAGTCCCAGTCGCCCTCGTAGTGGATGGGGCGGCCGGGGTCGCGNTCCTTGGCCCAAGCCGACATCGCGGCGAGGTTGGCGCCGGTGTGGGACTCGTTGCCCAGGGACCACATGATGACACTGGCATGGTTCTTATCGCGCTCGACCATGCGGGCCATCCGGTCGAGGTAGGCCTCGCGCCACTCCGGCGCCGCGGACGGGTTGCCCTTCCAGCCGACATGGATGAACCCGTGGGTCTCCAGATCGCATTCGTCCACGACCCACACGCCGAGCTCGTCGCACAAATCCAGGAACCGCCGGTCGGGCGGGTAGTGACTGGTGCGCACCGCATTGATGTTGTGCCGCTTCATGATCTCAAGATCGGCCCGCATCGTCTCGGCCGACAGCGTGCGTCCGTTCTCGGGGTCCCATTCGTGGCGGTTGACCCCCCGCAGCAGGATCCGGTGCCCGTTGACCTTGAGCAGACCATCCTCGACCGTCACCGTCCGAAAACCCAAGCGCAGTCTGACGGTCTCGACAGGAGTCGACACCACGGCGTCGTACAGGCGCGGCGTCTCAGCCGTCCACGGCTCGACCTCGACCGCGACCGATTCACCGACGGCGATGTCGATGCCCAGTTCGGGGACGCTCACCCGGGCGCCTTCGGCGTCGGCTTCGACGCGGAGGGCGCCCAGCCCGGTGGTGTGGTCGTAGTCGGCATGGACGAACACATCATCGATGCCGCCCTCGGGACGATGCACGAGAGCGACGGGCCGGAAGATGCCCGACAGCCACCACATGTCCTGGTCCTCCAGATACGAGCCGGCCGACCACTGATGGACACGCACCGCGACCGTGTTCTCCCCCTCGACCAAGTACTCGGTGACGTCGAACTCGGTCGGCAGGCGTGAACCCTTCCCGTCCCCGAGCCGGACCCCGTTGCACCACACCGCGAAACAGGAGTCGACCCCCTCGAAGCGCAGGACGGTGCGACCGGCCGAGGGCCAGTCGGCCGGGAGAGTGAAGACGCGCCGGTACTCCCCGGTCGGGTTGGCGTCGGGGACGCGCGGCGGATCCACCGGGAAGGGGAAGACGGTGTTGGTGTACTGCGGTTTCCCGTACGGGGCCGCCCCGTCGAGATCCTGCATCTGCCACATCGACGGCACCGCAAGCGTCTCCCAGCCCGCGTCGTCGCAGTCCGGCCGCTCGAAGCCCTCGGTGAGATCATGCAGCCCCGCCGCGAGCCGAAAACGCCACTCGCCGTCGAGGCCGAACACGACCGCATCAGACGGCAGCGCAGCACGAGGAGCGAGGCGCCCACTGCCAGGGCTGACATTTTCCACGTAGGAGAGATCGCTGTCGGAATCAGTTCGGCTCATCGCCACGGTTCCCTTCATATGCAGTCCGTCCGGCGCCACCGGGCGCGTGCCCCGTCCCGAGCGCCGCCTCGCGGGAGCTTAGCCGTCTTGCGGCGACGGGGCAGCCAGGTGAGACCGGTGTCACACTCAAGCCTGTCGCCACAGGGTCGCCGGGTCCACCCGGTGGCGGAGCGGCTCCCCGGCGGCGAGGCGTTCGGCCTCCTCGACCATGTACAGGCCCATCCGGGACAGCTCGTTGCCCTGCGATCCGGCCACATGCGGGGTGAGGAAGACGTTGGGCAGGTCGAACAGTGGCGATTCGGTCGGCAGCGGTTCGGGGGTGGTGACGTCGAGGACGGCGGACAGGCGCCCGGCGAGCAGTTCGGCGGTGAGGGCCTCGGTGTCGACGAGGTTCCCGCGGGCGGTGTTGACGACGACGGTGCCGTCCTTCATGGCCGCCAGGCGGGCGGCGTCGAGGAGGTTCGTCGTCTCGCGCAGGTCGGGGGCGTGGACGGAGACGATGTCGGCCGTGGCCACGAGCTCGTCGAGTTCGACGAGCCGCGCGCCGAGGGCGGCGGCCTCGGTCTCGTCGACGAAGGGGTCGGCCAAGAGGACTTCGAGGTCGAAGGGCCGCAGCAGTTCGATGACCTTCCGGCCGATCCTGGAGGCACCGATGACGCCGACGACGCGTCCGAAGTTGCCGACGTGGGGGTGGACGCGGCCGAGCACGAATGAGCGCTTCGCCCGGAAGTCCTCGCGGAGGTCGAAGATGCCCTTGCCGGCCAAGAGGATCGAGGCGAGGGTGTATTCGGCGACGGGGACGGCGTTGGCGCCGGCGGCGGAGGAGACGGCGAGGCCCCTGTCCCATGCGGCGGGGGTGATGTGCCATTTGACCGAGCCGGCGGTGTGCAGGACCGTGTGGAGCCGGGGCGCGGCCTCGACGGCGGCGGCGTCGAGTCTCGGCGCTCCCCAGCTGGAGACGATCACCTCCGCCTCGGCGAGCGCGGCGGCGGCGCGCGGCTCGTCGAAGTGTTCGGCCACGGTCCCGGGGTCGATGTCGAGGACGGCGGTCAGTCGCCGCATCAACGGCTCGGGGAACAACCGGGGGAGGTGTTCGGGGCCCATGGCGAACAGGGCGCGGGGTCGATCAGCCACTGGAGGTCCTTCAGTCGGCACGGATAGATATCGGTTTCTACCGTAGAGCCAGCCCGCCCTCTTGTCGATAGCGCATGGAGGGCAATTTTCCTTTCGCGCCGAGCGGCCTTCTGAAGTGCATATTCTCCTTCATGAGCTTGAACCGGTCGACTATGAGGTAACGATTCCGCATCGTCGGCTTGCGTTCGTGACCGGCCGCACTTAGATTTTTAGAGACCGTTATCTATCATCCGATGGACCGCTCGCCCCGAGACGAACGACCGCCCCGTCAGGCGTCGACGACACTGGGACGTGCCGCGCGGGCCTCGCCGAACCGGCCCGCGCACGAGGCGCCGGGCACCGCGGCGGCGGCCGCCCGGCCGAGCAGACCAGAAGGGACCCGATGCAGTGACCTCCACAGGCGCAGCACCCGACGCCGACGTCGGCGACGCCCGCCGCCCCCGGCACTGGACGTCCGCGCTCAAATGGAAGGGCGCGGCGTTCACCGCGCCGTTCTTCGCCGGATTCGTCCTGCTGTTCATCATCCCGCTGGGCTACGCGGTCTGGCAGGCGTTCTTCCGAGAGCAGACCTCCGGGCTCGGCCTGAGCGGCACCACCACCGAGTTCGTGTGGTTCGACAACTTCGCCAAGGCATTCGAGGACGCGACGTTCTGGGCGGCGATCACCAGGGTCCTGGTCTTCGCCTTCATCGTCGTGCCGGTCATGCTCGCCATCAGCCTCGCCATGGCGCTCCTGCTCGACATGGCCAAGCGGCGGGCCGTGCGGTTCTTCCGGCTCGGCTTCCTGGTCCCGTACATGGTCCCCGGCATCGTCGCCGCCCTCATGTGGATCTACATCTACAGCCCCCGCTCGGGGCCTCTCACGCCCGTGTTCGCCGATCTCGGCCTCGGAGTGAACTTCTTCGCCTCGGAGATGCTCTGGGTCTCCATCGGCAACCTGATCATCTGGAACACCATCGGCTTCAACATGCTCATCATCTACGCGGCGCTGCTGAGCGTGCCCCGCGAGCTGTTCGACGCCGCCCGCGTCGACGGCGCGAGCGAATGGCGCATCGCCTGGTCGATCAAGATCCCGCACGTGCGCGCGCCCCTGGCCCTGGTGGGCATGCTCTCGATCATCGGCCTCGTCCAGATCTTCAACGAGCCGCTGCTGTTCCGCCAGATCTCACCGGAGACCGTCACCAAGGACTTCACGCCGATCCTGTTCATCTACAACCAGGCCTTCGACGCCAACAACTACCACTACGCCGCCGCGGTGTCGGTGCTGCTGGCCCTGGTCATCGGGATCGTCTCCTTCGTCTACTACAAGCTCGCGAACAGGCCGACGACATGACCGCACCCAGCAGAACCGCCGACGACAGCACCGCACACGAGACGGCCCGGCGCGCGGCGCCGCCCTCCCGGCCGAGACGCCGGCGCCGGCCCAGGGCCGCCGAGGACATGCCGGTCGGGCACGGGCAGTCCCGCACCGGCCAGCTGTTCGTCCTCGCCGGACTCGGACTGTTCTTCGTCTACTCCGTCGCCCCGGTCTGGTGGCTGATCGTCTCGGCCACCAAGGACCAGCGGGACCTGTACGCCTCGCCCGGCCTCGAAGGGCTGTGGTTCGGGGACTTCAACCTGGTCGAGAACCTGAAGCTGGTCCTCACCTACGACGACGGCGTCTTCGTCCGCTGGACGCTGAACACCGTCTTCTACTCCGGTGTCGGCGCCCTGGTCAGCACGGTCATCGCCCTGGCCGCCGGCTACGGGATCTCGAAGTTCCGCTTCCGCGGTCGCAGCATCGCCCTCGGCTTCGTCGTCGCCACCTTCCTGGTGCCGGGCATGCTGCTCGCCTTCCCGCTGTACCTGCTGTTCAGCAAGATGGGCCTGGTCGACACCGTCTGGGCGGTCCTGATCCCCTCCTTCGTCAACGCCTTCAGCGTCTACCTCGCCAAGGTCTACTGCGACTCCTCGGTCCCCGACGAGCTGCTCGACGCGGCCCGCGTCGACGGCGCGGGGGAGCTCCGGCTGTTCTTCCAGATCGTCGTGCGCATCATGACCTCCGGGGCGGCCACGATCTTCCTGCTCGCGTTCGTCGGCGCCTGGAACAGCTTCTTCCTGCCGCTGATGATGCTGCGCGGATCGGACAAGTGGACGCTGGCGCTCGGCCTGTACGCGTGGGCCGGCAAGCGCGTCGAGTCGGGCACCGACCTGACGAGCCTGGTGATCATGGGTTCGCTGCTCTCGACGATCCCCCTGGCGATCTTCATGATCGCCATGGCCAGGTTCTGGCGCTCGGGGGTCACGCTGGGCAGTCTCAAGTGAGGTGCGGGCCGGAGCGGGCCGCGCTTCCGGCGCGGACGGGAAGCGGCCGCGACGGACGGGCGTGAGAGAGGGATGCGCCCGCCGCGGCCGCCGCTCAGGTGAGCCGCAGCGTCTCGACGAGCTGCGGGTAGTCCCCGAAGGCCCGCTCGACCTCGGTCGGGCTCAGCCCATAGCGCGACAGCTCGTACTCGTGCTGGCGTCCGATCCCGGGCCGGGCCAGCACGCCGTCGAGGTTGTCGGCGTCGGCCTCGGTCCACTTCGCGCCGATCAGCTCGTAGAGCTTCGGGACCTTCTCGTGCGGTTCGGCGTTCAGCCACGTGTAGGGCACGTCGACGAAGGCCTCCCGCGGGGCCGCGACGCGCGCCTCCCGCCCCCGCTCGATCGCCGTCACCTGGACGTCCAGCCACATCTTCCCGATGCCGTGCAGGTCCGGACGGCGCACGTGCATCGTCTGCGTCGCCTCGACCATCGAGCACAGCGATCCGATCACCGTGACCGGGTCGCGGTGCGTCCACACGATCGTCGCGTCGGGGAACACCTTCAGGATCGCCGGGATCCGTTCGAGGTGCATGGGGGACTTCAGGATCCACCGCTTGCGCTCCCTGCCGTACTGGAGGACCTGGAGCGCCTGCTTCAGGTACTCGTAGTCGGGCAGGTGGTCGCGGTCCTTCAGCCACTCGTGGTACTCCGGCATGAGCACCCGCGCCAGGTGGTGGCTGCCGTGCGGCAGCAGGTAGTTGCACTCGTCGGGCTTCTCGGCGTTGAGCGGGTGGATGACCCTGAACGCCGGCGCCAGGCGCATGAACGTGCCGACCATCCGCTGGGTGTCCCTGATATGGCGGCGCTTCGTCGCCTCGCCGCGGTCGAGATCGGTGAACATCCACTCCCACAGCGCCGGCCCGCGGTGGTCGGCCGATTTGGCGATGATGTTGTGGGCCAAGGTGGTGGCGGTGCGCGGCAGCCCGGCGATGAAGACGGGCCGCTCGATCGTCTCATCGGCGACGGCCGGGGTCTCGGCGAGGATGCGCTGGACGCGCAGGCGGTTCTCGATGCGGTTTCGCAGGTCGCCCACCACGCTCTGCCACCCCATCGGGCTCAGAGCGGAATCGGTGGTGAAGCACCGCATCAGGAAGCGGAACTCCTCGATGAACCCGGAGACGGCGGCGGCGTCGCCGCCGGTGGCCTTCTCGGCCTTCGCGACGATCGAGTCGAAGACGCGGTCGGGGCGGCGCTGGCTCACCGCCGTCGGTTTCAACAGGACGTTGAGCACGTTCGTGGTCATAGACTTGCGGCGCATTCGGGGGTGGCTCCTCATAGTCCGATGGGGTCGGGCCATTCTCGCACAGTCACACCCGCTGGTCCAGACGGCCGACGAGACCGGGGACGAGGGCTGCCGCCACCGCGCCGCACGCCGCCAGCGCGGGGTACCCGCCCACCGCTACCAGCGGCCCGCACGCCAGACCGCCGAGGGCGGCGGCGACGCCCATGACCACTTCGCCCAGGCCCTCGCGGCGCAGCCGGACCTCGCGCGGCAGCGAGGCCGTCAGCAGCGCGCTCCCCGAGACCAGGCCGAGGTTCCACCCGGCGCCGAGCAGCGCCATCGCCGCCGTGAGCGCCGCCGTCGAGTGGGCGTCGGCCGCCGCCAGAGTGCACGAGGCGGCCATCACCAAGCCCGCCAGCGCCGCGGCGCGCCGAGCGCCCAAGCGGCCCACCAGACGCGCGCTCACCGGCGAGGGCGCGAACATCCCGGCGATGTGGACGCTGACCATCAACCCGATCCCGCCCAAGTGCCCGCCGGCGTGCTCCATCTGCACCGGTGCCATCGTCATCACCGCGACCATGACCAGATTGGACAAGGCGAGCACCGTCAGGCCCGGCGCCGCCGAAGCGGTCGAGGCGGCCTCGGCGTCCGCCTCCGCCGCCCGTGCCCCGGCCGCCGCTCCCCGCGGCCCGGCCGCGAGCACGACCGCCATGAGCGCGAACGCCGCCGCCCCGAAGACGTAGGCGCCGCCGAGCGCGGGCAGGCCGAGGTCCGCGGCGGCGCGGCTCGCCGGGGCCAGCAGGTTCGGCCCGGCGACGGCCCCGACCGTCGTCGCGGTCAGGACCGAGGCCATCGCCTTGGCCCGCATGGGCTCGGACACCGTCTCGGCGGCGGCGTACCGGCAGAGCATGACCGCCGCGCCCCCCGCGCCGAGCAGCGCGCTGCCCGCCACGATGAGCGCCAGCGCCGAGGCCAGGGCGCCCGAGGTGACGACGAGCGAGCCGACCGCCGCGCTCGCCGCGCCCGCGGCCAAGGCCCGGCGGCGGCCGAGCGAGACGGTCAGGCGCGAGGCCAGCGCGGCGGCGCCGGCGGCCCCCGCCACCTGCGCCGTCTGCGGCCACCCGGCGGCGCCGGTGCCGCCGACCTCGTGCGCCAGCAGCGAAGCGGCCGTCCCGGTCAGCGACTGCGCGAAACCGCCGATGACGCAGGCCGCCCAGAGCGTCCGGACCGCGCGGCGGCCCGCGTCCGATCGCGGCCCCGTCGCGGCGGCCGCGGCAGTACCGTGGATTCCCATGCCATGAGGTTATGGAGCATCCGGGCCCGCGTGAATGGGCGACGAGGTGCGATCGGGCCCGCCCGCGTTGCGAACGAAAGGAATTCGGGCATGAACGCGTTCCGTTCGGCAGCACTCGACGACGTCGACTGGAAGATCCTCGCCGAACTCCAGCGCGACGCCCGATTGTCGTACAACGAGCTGAGCCGCCGCGTCCACCTCTCGGCCCCCTCGGTCGCCGAGCGGGTCCGGCGACTGGAGGAGTCCGGCGTCATCACCGGCTACGCCGCGCGGGTCGACCCCGAGCGGGCCGGGCAGCCGCTGCTGGCGTTCGTCCAGTTGCGGTGCGCGAGAGGCCAGTGCCTGCTGCGCACCTCGGGAGCCGAGGACTACCCGGAGATCGCCGAGATCCACAAGCTCAGCGGCGAGTACTGCACCATGCTCAAGGTCCGCTCAGCGTCGCTGACGCACTTCGAAGGCTTCGTCGAGCGGCTCGGCGAGCACGGCGAGATGCGCACCCACATCGTGCTGTCCACGCAGTACGACGACCGGCCGCTCGAGCCGTCGGTCCTCGAGCGGGAGGTCACCGACGCCGAAGGCTGGCAACGGCCCTAGGGAACCTGCTTCAGCATCGAAGCGAACACGACCGCCCCCTCGGGGTACTGTTCGGCCGCGTACGACTCGAGCTCGGGGGTCACCAGTGTCGCGTCGATCCGCGCCACGCCGTGCTCGGTGTCGGGCCGGCCGCTGTTGACCACCGCAGGGAAGCGCTCGGCGAGGTCGTCGACGATGCCCTGGAGCTCTGCGTCCGAGAGCTCCTCGGCCGGTTCGGGGGCCGGCGGCTCGGTGTGCTCCAGGTGCGGGTAGTCGGCCATGTCGATCTCACCGGCGGGGACCGGCTCCTCGGTGAGCACGAGGGCCTCGCCGTCGAAGGTGCCGGTCACCAGGTACGTGCCCCACCGGGTGCCCGCCGCCTCCTCGTGCTCGACGGCCGCCCAGTCCCAGCCCGCGACGTCGAGGCCGCCGCCCTGCGGCGGATAGGACTGGGCCACGACGCCCGCCAGCTGCGGGCCGTGCTCCTCGTTCTCGAGCACCGTCAGCGCGCCCTGGTAGACCGTCTCCTCCGCCTCGCCCTGGCCCGATCCGCCTTCCGGCTCGTCCGAGCCGCGCTCGCCGGCTCCGCAGGCGGCGAGCGCGAGCAGCGCCGCGACAGGGAGCAGTCTGAAAAGTGTCATTTGTGCATGCATACCCCTTGGACGCCTCCGGGAGAATTCCGGTTCCCGACTGTCGCCCCCCGGTGCTACCGTCGCCTTGGCGCCGACCCGACGCCCCGTCCCCCATGGAGAAAGGCTTCACCATGAGCCAACGATCCAGCACCGCGGCCGCCCTGGCGGCGGGCGTCACCGTCCTGTTCTGGTCCTCGGCGTTCGTCTCGATCCGCGACGCCGGCCGGTACGTCGAGCCCGGCCCGCTCACCTTGGGGCGCATGGGCATCGCCGCCGTCGTCCTGCTCGCGATCTGGGCGCTGCGGCGCGAGGGCCTGCCCGACCGCAGGGCGTGGCCGGGGATCGTCACCGCCGGCGTGCTGTGGTTCGGCGTCTACATGGTGGCCCTCAACTGGGGCGAGCAGCTGGTCGACGCCGGGACCGCCGCGCTCGTGGTCAACATCGGCCCGATCCTGATCGCGCTGCTCGGCGGCTGGGTCCTGAAGGAGGGCTTCGCGCCGCGGCTGTTCATCGGCATGGCCGTCTCCTTCGCCGGGGTGCTCGTCGTCAGCCTCTCCATGTCCGGCGAGGGCGCCACCTCCGTCCTCGGCGTCGTCCTGTGCCTGATCGCCGCCGTCACCTACGCCATCGGCGTCGTGGCGCAGAAGCCGGCGCTGCGCCACACCTCGCCGTTGCAGTTCACCGCCTTCGGCTCCACCATCGCCGCCGTGCTGTGCCTGCCGTTCGCGCCCGCGCTGGCCTCCGAGCTCGGCGAGGCCCCCGCCGCCGCGACGCTCCACGTCGTCTTCCTCGGCGTGTTCCCCACCGCGCTGGCCTTCATGACGTGGGCGTACGCGCTCAAGCGCACCACCGCCGGCAAGATGGGCGCCACCACCTACATCGTCCCGGCGCTGGTGGTGCTCATGTCGTGGGCGTTCCTCGGCGAGGTGCCGAGCTGGCTGACCCTCGCCGGCGGGGCGCTGTGCCTGCTGGGCGTGGCGGTCTCGCGGTCCAAGAGCCGCCGCCCCGAAGCGGCGGCCGAGGTCGCCGCCGCGGCGCCGCAGCCGGTCGAACCGGTCGCGCCGCCCGTGCGGTAGCGGCCCCGCGGTGCCGCATATGCGCCTCGAAGGCGCTGTACGGCGCGGAGCGGCCGACTGCGCGATTTTCGGCGATTTCATGAATATTATCCACTGTTGAGTATACGGTTCCGCCGTCGACCACGATTCGAACGGAGTCCCGTATGCACACCTTGCGACGTATCACGACCTTCGCCGCCGTCTCGCTCGCCCTGTCCGCCGCGCTGCCCGCCGCCGCCCACGCCCGGACGACCGTCGACTACGTCGCCCTCGGCGACTCCTACTCCTCGGGGAGCGGCACCGGCTCCTACACCGACTCGGCCTGCAAGCGCTCGGACCTGGCCTACCCGGCGCTCCTCGCCGAGCGGCTGGGGGCCGAACTGAGCTTCGAGGCCTGCTTCGGCGCCACCACCGGGGACGTGCTCGCCGAACAGGCCGCCGCCCTCGACGAGGACACCGACCTCGTCACGCTCACCGTCGGCGGCAACGACATCGACTGGAACGAGGCCGTCGTGGCGTGCATGATCCCCGCCTACGACTGCACCGGCGACATCGAGCGGTCCGAGCGGATAGCCGAGAACGAGCTGCCGGGCCTGCTCGACGCCGTCTACAGCGACATCGCCGCCCGCTCGCCGCACGCCGAGGTGTACGTGCTCGGCTATCCGCGCCTGTTCTCCGCCACGAAGGCCTGCGACGCCTTCGGGCTGATCGGCGAGGGGGAGCAGCGGCGGATGAATCAGGGCGCCGACCTGCTCTCCGAGGTCATCGAGAGCGCCGCGGTCGACCACGGCTTCACCTACGTCGACGTCCGCGACGAGTTCGAGGGCCACGCCGTGTGCGACGACGACGAATGGCTGCACGGCCTGACCTACCCGGTGGGGGACTCGTACCACCCCAAGCGTCCCGGTCACGCCAAGGGCTACCTGCCCGCGATCACCGCCGCACTGTGATCCGCGCGAGCCGGCGGCGTCGACGTCCGCGCCGCTCAACGCCCTTCCCGGAGTGAGGTTAACGGGCCCTGGCGCGCGCCAATAGAATCGGCGAGGACCACAACACGAGAGGGGATCGCATGAGACCGGGCGGACGAGCGGCGGCGGGGGCCGTCGCCGCCATCGCGGTGGCCGCGGCCGCCACCGTCGTACTGGTGCTCTCGGCGGCCTCCGCCCAGACCGGACGCTTCCAGACCGACCGCTTCGAGTACGCCGCCCTCGGGGACTCCTACTCCTCGGGGACCGGCGCCGAGGCCTACACCGACGAGGAATGCCTGCGCTCCGAACGGGCCTACCCCTCACTGCTCGCCGAGGACCTCGGCGTCGACTTCGACTTCGCGGCCTGCTCCGGCGCGGAGACCGACGACCTGCTCGACGAGCAGCTCGACGGCCTGAGCCGGGGCACCGACCTCGTCACCGTCGGCATCGGCGGCAACGACATCGGCTGGGGCGTCTCCCTGGCCGCCTGCATGATGCCCGATGAGCACGACTGCACCCCAGCGCTCGACGACGCCGTGAAGGCCATCGAGGACGAGCTGCCCACGCTGCTCGACGAGGCGTACACGGGCATCAAGGACCGCGCGCCCGCCGCCGAGGTCTACGTGATCGGCTACCCCCGGCTGTTCAACGGCGAGGGCCCCTGCGAGTCGATCCCGCACGTGAGCGCCGAAGAGCAGGATCTGATGAACCTCGGCGCCGACATGCTCTCCGAGGTCGTCGCGGAGCGGTCCGAAGCCCACGGATTCACCTATGTGGACGTGCGGGAGGCCTTCGAGGGCCACGCCGTGTGCGACGAGGACCCCTGGCTCCACGGCTACACCGGCACCGGCTCCTTCCACCCCACCGCCGAAGGCCACGAGGCGGGCTACTACGCCGCCCTGAGCGAAGCGCTCTGACCCCGGCCGGGCCCCGAGCTCAAGCCTGGAGCGCGAGAGCCAGCGGATGCACCGCCGTCGCGCCCGCCTCGCGCAGCCGCGCCGCCGCCACCGTCATCGACCAGCCGCTGTCGCGCACGTCGTCCACCAGCAGCACGCTCGCCTCCGGCACCGCGAAGCCCACGGTGAACGAATCGAGGACCTGCTGGAGCCGCAGCGCGCTGTTCGCGCGCCGCGCGGCCCAGGCCGCTCCCGGCGGGCGCCCGAGCGGGCCGAGCCAGTCCATGCGCCCCAGCTTCGCGAGCCGCTCGGCCAGGCCGTTCACCAGACGCGGCCGCGTCAGCGAACCCATCGACACCACCGCCGAGGGCCGCTCGCTCCACTCCCAGGCCGCCAGGACCTCGACCACCGCGGCGAACACGTCGTCGGGCACCTCGCGGTCCGCGCCGTCCGACAGCAGCTCGCGCAGCGGCCCGCCCCAGCCGATGTCGGAGAGCCTGGCCAGCGCCCGCCCCGGCTCGGCGCTCCGCTCGGCCGGGATCCGGCCCTTGAGGTCGATGCCGATCGCCTGCAACCCGGTGGGCCACATCCGCTTCGCCTCGAAGACCACGCCCGGCCGCGACAGCGCCGCGGCGGCCTCGCCGCGGGCCTCGGACGACACGTCCGCCTCGGCGCGCTCGCCGGTGCAGTTGTCGCACCGCCCGCACGGCGCGGCCCCCTCGTCGTCGAGCTCGCTCCTGAGGAACCGGAGGCGGCACTCGCCGGTGGCCTCGTAGGCGAGCATCCGCCGCTGCTCGTGCTTCCTGGCGGCCGCCACCGTCGCATAGCGTTCGGCGTCGTAGACCCACTCGGAGCCGGTGGCCTCCCAGCCGCCCTTGACGCGGCGGACCGCGCCGTCGACGTCGAGGACCTTGAGCATCATCTCCAGGCGCGTGCGCCGCAGGTCCACGCGCGCCTCCAGCGCCGCCGTCGACAGCGGTCGGCCCTCCTCGGCCAGCACCCGCAGCGTCTGGCGCACCGCGTCCTCGGCGGGGAAGGACAGCGAGCCGAAGTAGTCCCAGATCGCCCGGTCCTCACTGCCCGGCATGAGCACCACCTCGGCGCGGTCGCACGCCCTGCCCGCGCGGCCGATCTGCTGGTAGTAGGCCACCGGCGAGGACGGCGCGCCCAGATGCACGACGAAACCCAGATCCGGCTTGTCGAAGCCCATGCCGAGCGCGCTGGTGGCGACGAGCGCCTTGAGCTCGTTGCCGAGCAGGGCCTCCTCGCGTTCGAGCCGCTCGGCGTTGTCGGTGCGGCCGGTGTAGGAGGCCACGGCGTGGCCCCGGCCCCCGAGGTACTCGGCGACCTCCTCCGCGGCGGCCACGGTGAGCGTGTAGACGATGCCCGAGCCCGGCAGCTTCGGCAGGCGCTCGTCGAGCCATGCCATGCGGTGGGCGTTGTCCGGCAGGTCGACGACCGACAGCCGCAGCGACTCCCGGTCCAGGCTCCCGCGCAGCACCAGCGTCTCCGAACCGTCCCGGTCGAGCTGCTCGGCGACGTCGGCGCTGACGCGGGCGTTCGCCGTCGCCGTCGTCGCCAGGACCGGCACCGACTCGGGCAGGCCGTCGATGAACGTGGCGATGCGCCGGTAGTCGGGCCGGAAGTCGTGGCCCCAGTCGGAGATGCAGTGCGCCTCGTCGACCACGAGCATCCCGCAGCCCGCGGCCAGCTTCGGCAGCTGGAAGTCGCGGAAGGCCGGGTTGTTCAGCCGCTCGGGACTGATGAGCAGCACGTCGACCTCGTCGGCCGCGATGGCCTCGGTGATGGCGTCCCACTCCTCCAGGTTCGCCGAGTTGATCGTCCGCGCTCGCACCCCCGCCCGCTCGGCGGCCTCGATCTGGTTGCGCATCAAGGCCAGCAGCGGCGAGACGATGACCGTCGGGCCCGCGCCGCGGCGGCGCAGCAGCGCCGTGGCGACGAAGTACACCGCCGACTTCCCGAAGCCCGTGCGCTGCACCAGCAGCACCCGGCGGCCCGAGCCGTCGCACAGCGCCTCGATCGCCCGCCACTGGTCCTCGCGCAGCCGCGCGCCCTCGCCCGCCAAGGCCCGGAGCAGGCGCTCCGCCTCGTCTCTGGCCGTGTTCACCGCGGTGCTCCCGATTCCTGCCATGCCAACCGTTGTACCGCACTGGTGTGACGGACCGCGGCACCGCTACGCTTTGGCACTGTGACTACCGATACACCATTGGCCGTGCCGTGGAAGGCCGGCAGCTGGACGACCATGCCGGTGAGCGCCGTCGAAGAGGGTGACCGCCTGCTGGTCACCGCCGCCGAGGGCAGCGACGCCTGGCGGCGCACCGCCTACGGGTACATCAACGACAACGAGCACTCCCTGCTCGAGGAATGGGACCGCGAGCGCGCCGTCGAGGTGACCTTCGCGGCGGCGTTCGACTCCCAGTTCGACCAGGCCGGGCTGATGATCCGCGTCGACGAGGAGCGCTGGATCAAGGCCGGCGTCGAATACGCCGACGGCGCACTGCAACTCGGCGCGGTCGTCACCGACACCTACTCGGACTGGTCCACCGGGCCCGTGCCCGAATGGGCCGGCAGGGACGTCACCGTCCGCGCGAGCCGCATGGACGACGCGGTGGCCATCCGTGCCAGAGTCGACGACGAGCCGTGGCGGCTCGTCCGCCTCGCCCCGTTCGCCGGGGACGCGAGCGCGAAGGCCGGGCCGTTCTGCTGCGCGCCGTCCCGCTCGGGCCTGACCGTCTCGTTCAGCGCCTGGCAGCTGGTCGAACCGGACGAGAACCTGCACTAGCCGAATCCGCGCCGAGCACGCGGTCGGCGCTCACGCCGCGCCGACCCGCCGGCTCAGTCGGCCAGCTCCATCGCGAGCAGACGCAGGTCGTAGACGTACATGCGCTGCGACCGGTCGGCCACGCCGCCGCGGCTGACGGACACGCCGTCCTCGCGCAGCAGATCCGGCACGTCCCGGCCCGTCCGGCCGTCCGACCAGCGGAAACCCGCGGAGACCTTGCCGCTCGCGGTGAGCACGCGGTAGGCCCGCGGGACGTCGCCGTCCCGCATGTAGGCCCCGACCTGGCGCGGCCCGGTGCCGATCAGCTCGGCGAGGTCGCCGTACGACGTCCAGGTCCCCTCGGGCAGCGCCGCCACCACGCGCCGGACCAGTTCCCAATCCTGCTCTGTCGCCATCTGAGCCAATCTACGGTCCGCCGGCGCGCCCGCGGAGGCAGCCCACCACGCCCCCCGGGGGCGTCGCGCGCCACTGAGGCGCGCCAGTCGCGCTATGGGCCGTTCGCGTGGTGTTAACGTCGAAGCTGACAGGGGAGCCGATTGGCTGAGAGTGCGGAACCGACCGCAGACCCTCACACCTGATCCGGGTAATACCGGCGTAGGAAGTCGTCTGCCGCTGTCGCGTCGCGTCCATGCACCTTGAAAGGCAGCGCCCATGCCTACCGCCGACAGCCCCGCCCTCGCCTCCAGCGCACGCTGGCGCACCCTCGACATCGTCACCTGCGCCGTCCTCGCCGTCGCCTTCGGCGTCGTCTTCTGGGCGTGGAACTTCGCCTGGGCCGGCCTCGAACCCGCGCTCGCCTTCCTGCTCCCGCTCAAAGGCGTCCTCTACGGCGTCTGGCTCATCCCCGCCGTCCTCGCCCCGCTGATCGTCCGGCGCGTCGGCGCCGGACTGCTCACCGAGTTCCTCGCCTCCACCATCTCCCTGTACCTCGGCTCCCCCTGGGGCGTGCTCATCGCCTACCAGGGGATCTTCCAAGGCGCCGGCGGCGAACTCGCCTTCGCGGCCGGACGCTACCGGCGCTTCGGCACCCCGACCGCCATGGCCGCCGGCGCGCTCGCCGGCCTCGCGGCCACCCTGTACGACGTCGTCGTCTACTACGCCAACTACGAGCTGTGGACCTACCAGGTCCCCTACATCGCCTTCGCGATGCTCTCGGGCGCCCTCGTCGCCGGCCTCGGCTCCAAGGCCCTCGTCAAGGCCATGCTGCCGACCGGCGTCCTCGACCGCTTCCCGGCCGGGCGCGAACGGGCCAGGATCTGACCGGCCGATGATCTCGGTCGAGTTCAGCGGCTTCACATGGCGGCACGCCGGGCGCCGAGCCCCGGCCGTCGCCGACGTCGACCTGCGCGTCGAGGCGGGGGAGCGGGTCCTGCTGCTCGGCCCCTCCGGCTCGGGCAAGTCGACGCTGCTCGCCGCGCTCGCCGGGCTGCTCACCACCGACTCCGGCGAGCGGCACGGCCGAGTCCTGCTCGACGGCGAAGACGCGGCCTCCCGACGCGGCTGCGTCGGCATGCTCTTCCAAGACCCCGAGACCCAACTCGTCATGGCCCGCAGCGGCGACGACGTCGCCTTCGGACTCGAGAACCAGGCCGTGCCGCGCGAGGAGATCTGGCCGCGCGTCCGCGAAGCCCTCGAAGCGGTCGGATTCCCCTACCCCATGGGGCATCCGACCCACGCCCTCTCCGGCGGCGAGCAGCAGCGCCTCGCGCTCGCCGGCGTCCTCGCGCGAAGGCCCGAGCTGATCCTGCTCGACGAGCCGACCGCCAACCTCGACCCCGAAGGCGCCGGAGCGATCCGGGAGGCACTGAGGGCCGCGCTGACCGACACCCCCGCCACACTGATCGTCGTCGAGCACCGCGTCGCCGACATCCTCGACCTCGTCGACCGGGTCGTCGCCCTCGGCCCCGGCGGCGAACTCCTCGCCGACGGCCCCGCCGAAGCGGTCTTCGCCGAGCACGGCGACACCCTTGCCGCGCAGGGCGTCTGGGTCCCCGGCGCTCCCCTCCCCGCCCATCCCGGCGGCACTCCGGGCGAGTCGCGCCTGCACGGCGAGTCGCTCTCGCTGACCTACCCCGGAGCGGACCGGCCCGCCCTCGACGGCGTCGACTTCGACCTCCGCGCGGGCGAACTGCTCGCCGTCACCGGCGCGAACGGCTCGGGCAAGTCCACCCTCGCGCTCCTCGCGGGCGGCCTGGTCAAGCCGACCCGGGGCGAGGCGACCGTCCCCGGCGAGCGGACGCCGCTCCACCGGCTCCCGGCGAACCGACTCGCGACCCGCGTCGGCTCGGTCTTCCAAGACCCCGAGCACCAGTTCGTGACCGCCACCGTCCGCGACGAACTCGCCTTCGCTCCGCGCGCCGCCGGATGGCCCCGGGAGAGGATCGACGCCCGCGTGTCCGAACTGCTCGAACGCCTCCGCCTCGCCCCGCTGGCCGAGGCCAACCCGCACACGCTCTCCGGAGGCGAGGCCCGGCGGCTGTCGGTCGCCGGCGCGCTGGCGGCCGCCCCCGGCGTCCTCCTGCTCGACGAGCCGACCTTCGGCCAAGACCGGCGCACCTGGGGTGAGCTGGTCGACCTCACCGCCGACATCCGCGACGACGGCACCGCGATCCTGGCCGTCACCCACGACCGTGACTTCGTCGCCGCCCTGGCGAGCCGCGAGATCGCGCTCGAAGACGGCAGGGTCCGCTCGGAGACGCGCCGATGCTGACCATCGCACCGATCTGCGGACCGGACGCGCCGATCGCCCGCGCCAACCCGGTGACGAAGCTGTTCGCGGTCATCGCCGTCTCGACCGCGGCGCTCGTCGCCGCCGACTGGCTGACGCCGCTGCTCCTGCTCGCGGCCCTCGCCGTCGCCACACCGTTCAGCGGAGTCCAATGGGGACCGCTGCTGCGCCGCCTGCGGTGGCTGTGGTTCGCGGCCGGAGCCGTCGCGGCGGCCAACACCGTCTTCGCGGCCGAGCAGACCGGGACGACCCTCCTGTCGCTCGGCCCCTTGGAGATCGGTGCGGGCGCCCTGACCGACGGCGTGGCGATCGGACTGCGGGTCTGCGTCGCCGCGACGGTCGGCGTGCTGGGCTTCGCCACCACCGACCCGACCGACCTGGCCGACGCCCTCACACAGCAGCTGCGCACCTCGCCGCGGTTCACCATCGGCTCCCTCGCGGCCCTGCGCATGCTCCCGCTCCTCGGCGCGGAGTGGCGGCAGATCACCACCGCCCGCCGGGCCCGGGGCATGGAGGGCGGACGGAACCCGCTGCGGCGGGCCCGCCTGTTCGCCTCGACGATGTTCACGCTCCTGGTGGGGGCGATGCGCCGGGCCGGCCGCCTCGCCGCCGCCATGGACGCCAGGGGCTTCGACTCCGAGATGCCGCGCACCCACGCCAGAGTGCAGCGCATGCGAGCGCCCGACTGGCTCCTCCTGGCGGCGGCGGTCGCCGTCTCGGCCGCCGCCGTAGCGGTCAGCGCGGCCCTCGGGACCTTCGAGATGCTGATCTGACTCGAACCGGCCCCGCGCCCGTACCATTGCCCGCAGCCGTGGCACGCACGTCCTGAGGAGCAGACGATGACCCAGACGACCGGGACCCGGTGGCGGGTCGAACAACGGCCGTGGGACGACGCCGCCGGAAGCGAACTGCGGGCCCGCCAGAGGGACGAGATCAACGCCTCCTACGGCGGCCGCGACACCGAGCCCGGACCGCCTCCCTCAGAAGAGGACGTCGCGCTGTTCCTGGTGGCCTTCGACCCCGCGGACGGCGAGGCCGTGGGATGCGGCGCCCTGCGGTGGATCGACGCGGCCACGGCCGAGGTCAAACGCATGTACGTGGCGCCCCGGGCGCGCGGCGGCGGCGCCGCGGTCGCGGTGCTGCGGGCCCTGGAGGCGAAGGCGATGGAGCACGGCCGCAGCGCACTGCGCCTGGAGACCGGCACCGAGCAGCGTGCCGCGCAGCGCTTCTACGAACGCGAGGGCTTTCGGAGGATCCCCCCGTTCGGCCACTACCGCGATTCGCCCCTGTCGATCTGTTTCGAGCGGGTCCTGAGCTGAGGGACACTCCGGTGCGGCGCCGTCGGCCGGAACCGCGGCGGCGTCGCCCTCGCCGTTCCCCTGCCGGCCGGTACGCGCCCGCCGCTGCAGACCGGGACGGCGAAGGCAGGACGCCGCTCTCCCGCCGGGCGGTGTGCGCACCGTTTCGCCTAAACGACGTGGCGACAGACCGGCCCGTGACGATGCGGGGTCGGCGTGCGGCCCCGATGGTTCCTACGCAGGCAGCCGGGCCGTAGACGACATGGGGCACAATGATCGGCGTGACCATCGACAACAGAAAGGGCGATGCCGCGTAGGCCGCCCGCGCGAGTACGCGCCTCCCAGCCCTCCCGCCCCCAGCCCTGGCGGCCGATACGCATAGCCCGGATCCCGGGTGCGTCCGGTTCGCTCACCGCGGCGATGCGGCGGCTCGAACATCACGACCCCCGCCTGGACCCGGGGGACATCTCGGCCGCGTTCATGACCTGGCGGCGACGCGCGTTCGGCCCCTACCGCTGGCTGACCGCACCTTGCGAGTACTTCGAATACGACTACCTCTATTTCGGGCCGCCGCCCAGAGACATCTTGGAGTTCGCCCTCCATCGGGTGCCCCGAAAGTCCGCGTCGGAGCTGCGGCGGCTGCTCGAACCGATCGACCGGCGCTTCCTCGAGCGCACGCTCCCCGACCCGCACGCGCCGCCGGGACCGTGGTGGCATCGCCGCTGCTCCACCGGCATCCTGAGTTGACGCGGTGCGCGGCCCGAACCGCGCTCTGGTGTTCTCGATTCGGGCCGCGCCGGCTGGTTTCCGCTCGATTGCCTCTATCCGATAGGAGCCTCCTCCGCTTCCTCAACGGCCGGTTGGGAGAACTGCGCCGTGTACAGGCGGGCGTAGGCGCCGCCCGAGACCAGCAGCTCCTCGTGACTGCCCTGCTCGACCACCTGGCCGTGCTCCATCACCACGATCACGTCCGCGTCGCGGATGGTCGACAGCCGGTGGGCGATCACGAAGCTCGTGCGGCCCTGCCGGAGCGCCACCATGCCCTGCTGCACCAGCATCTCGGTGCGGGTGTCGACCGAGCTGGTCGCCTCGTCCAGGATCAGGATCGACGGGTCGATCAGGAAGGCCCGCGCGATGGTGATCAGCTGCCGCTCGCCCGCGCTCAGGCTCCCCTCGTCGGTGTCGATCACCGTGTCGTAGCCGTCCGGGAGCGTCCTGATGAAGTGGTCGGCGTGCGCCGCCGAGGCCGCCGCGACCACCTCGTCCCGCGTGGCCTCGGGCCTGCCGTAGGCGATGTTCTCGGCGATCGTGCCGCCGAACAGCCACGTGTCCTGGAGGACCATGCCGATGCGCCGCCGCAGCCGTTCCCGTGTGATCGCCGCGATGTCCCGGCCGTCGACGGTGATCCGCCCGGCGTCCAGGTCGTAGAAGCGCATCAGCAGGTTGACCAGCGTCGTCTTGCCGGCACCGGTCGGGCCGACGATCGCGATGGTCTGGCCGGGTTCGGCCCTCAGCCACAGGTGCTCGATCAGCGGCTCGTCGGGCAGGTATCTGAACGAGACGTCCTCGAAGGCCACCCGCCCCTCCACCGTGTCCAGCGCGCCGGGCTCGGCGGCCCGGTCGGGGCTCTGCTCCTCGGCGTCGAGCAGCTCGAAGATCCGCTCGCCCGAGGCCACGGCCGACTGGATCTGGCTCGACATCGCGGCCATCTGGTTGACCGGCCCGGAGAACTGCATCGTGTACTGGATGAACGCCTGGATCTCGCCGATCGAGATGGACCCGGCGGCGACCCGCAGACCGCCGATCACCGCCACCAGCACATAGGTGACCGACCCCAGGAAGCCCAGGGCCGGAGCGATCAGCCCGGACAGGAACTGCGCGCTCGTGGCCGCGGTGTACAGCTCGTCGTTGTGGCGCTTGAAGATCGCCACCGACTCGTCCTGGCGGCCGAACACCGTCACCAGCTGGTGCCCGGTGATCATCTCCTCGACGTGCCCGTTCACCTTCCCGGTGGCCGCCCACTGCCGGCCGAACCGCGGCTGGGCACGCTTGCCGATGACCTTCGCTCCCCACAGCGTCAGCGGCACCGTCAGCAGCACCACCAGGGTCAGCAGGGGCGAGATCGTGAGCATCATGATCGGCACGCCCAGGAGCATCAGCAGGCTGAACACCATGCGCTGGAACACCTGCTGGGCGGTCTGGGTCAGGTTGTCGATGTCGTTGGTGACCGTGGAGAGCACCTCGCCCCGCGGCCGCGAGTCGAAGTACCGCAGAGGAAGCGAGGCGACCTTCGCGTCGGCGGCCTGGCGCAGTTCGTACGCCATGCGCTGGGCCAGGCCCGCGATGGTCCGGCCCATGGCGACGGTGACCAGCCACGAGCCGGCCGCCAGAGCCGAGCCGAAGCCGAGCAGGCGCGCCAGCGCCGCGTAGTCGACGCCGCCGTCGCCGATGCCCTGGATCACCAGGTCGGTCGCGTCGCCGAGGATGCGCGGGACGGCGAGCATCGCGGCGGCACTGGCCACGGCGAAGACGACGATCCCGGCGATGCGCAGCCGGTCGGCGCGCAGCATGCGCAGGATCCGCAGGGTGGTGCCGCGGAAGTCCGCGGCCTGGGCGTCCGCCGGGTCGCCCCCCGGCCTCATCATGGTCACAACGCCTCCTGAAGGGACAGCTGGGAATCGACGATCTCGGCGTAGACGGGGTTGCCCTCCACCAGTTCCTCGTGCGTGCCGACCCCGACCACGCGGCCGGCGTCGAGGACCACGATCCGGTCGGCGTCGCGGACGGTCGAGACGCGCTGCGCCACGATCACGAGCGCGGCGTCGGCGATCTCGAAGGACAGCGCCTGGCGCAGCGCCGCGTCGGTGGCGGTGTCCAGCGCCGAGAAGGAGTCGTCGAACAGGTAGATCTTGGGGCGGGCGACCAGGGTCCTGGCGATCGCCAGCCGCTGGCGCTGGCCGCCGGAGACCGTGGAGCCGCCCTGGCCGATCGCCGTCTCCAGGCCGTCGGGCATGGCGCGGACGAAGTCCGCGGCCTGCGCGATCTCCAGCGCCCGCCACAGTTCGGCGTCGCTCGCCTCGGGGTCCCCGTAACGCAGGTTGGAGGCCACCGTCCCCGAGAACAGGTGGGCCCGCTGGGGGATCAGCCCGACGGTGGAGGCGATGAGGGCCCGGTCCATCTCGCGCACGTCGACCCCGTCGATCGTCACCGCTCCGCCGTCCACGTCGAACAGCCGCGGCACGAGGTTCAGCAGCGTCGTCTTGCCCGAGCCGGTCGACCCGATCACCGCCGTGGTCTCGCCGGGCCCGGCGATGAGGTCGACGCCGCGCAGCACCGGCTCCTCGGCGCCCTCGTACCGGAAGGTGACGTCCTTGACCTCGAGCTCGCCGCGGCCGGGCAGCGCGGTGACCGGCTCCGGCCGGATCGCGACGCTCGGCTCGGTGTCGAGGACCTCCAGGATGCGCCCGGCCGCGACCTTGGCGCGCGGGGCCATCATGAACACGCCCATGGACATCATGACGGCCATGAGGATCTGGGAGACGTAGCTCAGGTAGGCGATGAGCGAGCCGACCTGCATGCCGCCGTCGGCGATGCGTCCGGCCGCGAACCACACCACCGCGATCGAGGTCAGGTTCGAGATGGCCATCGCGGTGGCGCCGAAGAACGCCTGGATGCGGCCGACCCGCAGGGAGACGGCCATGAGGTCGCCGTTGGCCTCGCCGAAGCGGTCCTGCTCGTGGCGGTCGCGCACGAACGCCCTGATGACCCGGATGCCGGTGATGTGCTCGCGCATGACCCGGTTGACCGAGTCGATCCGCTCCTGCATCGCCCTGGCGGAGGGGATCATGGCGCGGATGATGGCGAGCATCGCCACGACCAGGATCGGGATGGCCACCAGCAGCACGCCCGACAGCGGCACGTCCTGGCCGAGCGCGAGGGCGAGCCCGCCGATGCCCATGACCGGGGCCATCAGCAGCATCATGAGCGACATGACCACGAGCAGCTGGATCTGCTGGACGTCGTTGGTGGTGCGGGTGATCAGCGAGGGCGCCCCGAAGCGGTCGACCTCGCGCCGCGAGTAGGACTGGACCCGCTCGAAGATGGCGTTCCGCAGGTCGCGGCCGAGGGCCATCGAGACGCGGGCGCCGAAGAAGACCGCGGCGCCGGCCGCGGTGATCTGGACGAGCGTCACGCCGAGCATGATCGCGCCGTGCCGGAGCACGTATCCGGTGTCGCCGACGATCACGCCGTGATCGATCAGGTCGGCGTTCAGCGTGGGCAGGTACAGCATCGCGAGCGTCTGCACGAGCTGCAAGAGGACTGTGATGGTGAGTTGCCGCCGGTACGGGCTCAGGTGGCCGCGCAGCAGCCGGACGAGCCCGCCGGGTTCGGCCGGAGCGTCGGGCGGGGCCCCGGCCGAGGCGGACGGGGATGGACGGGTTTCTGGCATGTGGGCAACCATAGCCCTATGATTGACCGAGTACAAGTTTTTATTCGGTTCATATTTTGATCTGGTACACTGAAAGTGTGGAAGAACTCAGCCTGCGGGAGCGCAAGAAGCACGCCACCAGAGTGCTGCTGATGGAGACCGCCCTGTCCCTGTTCGAGGAGAAGGGCTTCGACAACGTCTCTGTGGCCGAGATCGCAGAGGCGGCCGAGGTCTCCAAGGCGACGGTCTTCAACTACTTCCCGACCAAGGTGGACCTGGTCCTCGCCGGCGGCAAAGCGCATATAAGCGAACCCGCCAACGTCGTGCGGTCGCGCCCTGTCGGCCAGACGCCGCACAGCGCGCTGCGGGCGTACTTCCTTCGCATGCTGAAGCACCACGAACCGATGGCCGGTCTCAGCCTGCACCCGCTGGTGCTGCGGGTGCAACGGATCGTCAGGCAGACGCCCGGCCTGGCGCTCAAGGCCATGGACCACCGCCGGCAGGCCTCCGAGCTGCTGGCGCAGGCGCTCATCGAAGAGGGCAGCTCCGAGCTGACCGCTCGCCTGGTCGCCACCCAGCTGATGCACACGCAGCACATCCTCGCCCAGACCAACCTCCAGCGCATCCACGCCGGGGAGACGCCCGAAGAGATCTACCCCGACGCGGTCGCCACCGCCGAGCACGCGTTCCGCCTGCTCGAGCACGGGATCGGCGACTTCATGCGCCGGGAGGCCGAGCCGTCCGACGCGCCCGACACCGCCTTCCACGACACCGGTTCCCGCGCCGAGGCCGACTGCCGCGTCGCCTACGCCCCCGGCGAGGACGACACGCGCAGAGCGGTCGAGCAGGTCCTGCGCGATGCCGAGGACGAGATCTTCGAGGAACTGGCCGACCCGGACCGGCTCTAGGACCTGCTCGCGAACCCCCAACGAGCGCTGCCCGGCCTGTCCGTCGCCCACCACCACCCGAACCGGACGCCGCTGCGCGGCGGCCGGCCGTGTGCCCGTCGCCCGCCACCGCCCGACATCGTGCTCGCTGCGCTCGCCCTGAACAGCAGGCTGCGTTGTCGGGGCACCCGGATCCAACACCGGGATCCGGGCGCCCCTCCGCCCTCGTGGCGACGCTTGCGAGCCGTACCTTGGCACTGCGAGCGAACACATGGACGCGGATACCGCCTCGCCCGGAACGCTCAAACAGGCCCCAGCCGCGCTGTCACCCGCCGAGCTGCGATCTCGAGTGGAAACACCGCGGTCGTCTGTGAAGTATGCTGGGAGACACTGGAACGCGACATCCGCGTGTGGTGACCGAAGGCCAGGGATACCACGGAACCCACACCGTCCCCGCCGTGTCGCGCCCGGAACCGGTCTCTCGGCCGTGCGCCGGGCATCGCCGGAGCAACGCCGCTCCCGACCGTGTCCGACCACCGAACCGCAGTGCGCCCAAAGACATCGGGACGTCTCGGGCGAAGCGGTCCGAGCACGCCCCACCCGAAGGAGCGTCCATTGAAGCTCAAGCCCCTTGACATCGGACGGACCATAGCCGTCACCTTCGAACACGGCGAGGACTTCTTCAAGGCGCTGCGCGGCGCATGCGAGGAGGCGGGCGTCCGCCAGGGATACATCCCGCTGTTCCTCGCCGGGATGTCCGAGGCCGAGCTCGCCGGAACCTGCCAGAAACCCGAGGACCCCGAGGCCCCCGTGTGGTCGGCCGTCCACCTCACCAATCTCGAGGCCGTCGGCGCCGGCAGCCTCGCCTGGGACGAGGAGAGTCAGACGGTGTCGCCGCACATCCACCTCAGCGTCGGCGCCAGACAGCATGGAGCCCTTGGCTACACGAGCCACCTGCTCGCCGCCACCGTGCAGTTCCTCACCGAGATGATCATCGTGGAGGTCACCGCCCCCCAGGCGCGCCGGGTCAAGAACCGGGCCCTGTACGACGTGCCGGTCCTGACCTTCGAAGACTGACACGCGCGCGAGTCCGATACGGATGAGGCGGAACGATACTAGACTCACCGCATGTCTACGCTCGACCATCTCGTCCTCGCCACGCCCGATCTCGACGCCACCGTCGCCGAGGTGGCGCGCCTCACCGGCACGAAGCCCGCGCCCGGCGGCAGGCACCCCGGCCTCGGCACCGCCAACCATCTGCTCGGCCTCGGCGAAGGCGCCTACCTCGAGATCATCGGGCCCGACCCCGACCAAGGCGAACCGTCCCGCCCGCGGCCGTTCGGGATCGACGAGCTCACCGAGGCGCGGCTGGTGACCTGGGCGGTCCAGGTCGAGAACGTCGACGCGGCCGTCGAGACCGCGCGTGAGGCGGGCTACGACCCAGGCACGCCGTGGGTGATGTCGCGCCACACCCCCGACGGCGGCGAGCTCAGGTGGCGGCTGACGCTCGACTACGAGCACGGGCACCGGGGCCTCGTCCCGTTCCTCATCGACTGGGGCCGCACCCCGCACCCGTCCGTCGAGCTGCCGGTGGCGCCGCTGGTCAGCCTCGAGGCCGTCCATCCCGAGCCCGAGACCGTCGAGGACCGCCTCAAGACGATCGGCGCCACCCTCCAGATCAAACCGGGCAACCGGCAGGCGCTGGCGGCGACGCTGCTGGGCGAGACGGGCCTGGTCGTCTTCCACTGAGCGGCCGTCGGGCGGTCAGGCCGCCCGCGACGCCTTGAGCGAGAACATCAACGGCAGTCGCGGCTGCCCCTTCGGCGCGCGGTAGCAGCCGTCCTCGCCGCGTTCGAGCCCCGCGTAGCGCTGGAACATCGTCATGTCGAACTCGTGGAGGAACTCAACGCGAAGGCCCGCGGCGGCGATCGCGGAGACGATGTCGCCGAGCGTGTGCAGCCGCTCGAAGCTGAGGTTGTTGACCGTCTCGGCCTTGAAATCGGTATAAGTGCCCGGCTCGTCCGTGACCTGAGGCGAGGCGTCGAAGTAGTCGTACTCGATGGTCCTGTCCTCGCCCCAGCCCAGCACGTGCGTGACCGGGTGGAACTCGGAGAGATAGAGGAATCCGCCCGGCGCGACCAGCGACGCGGCCACCTCGGCCCAGCGCCGTACGTCGGGCAGCCAGTCGAGCGCGCCGATGCCGGTGTAGACGATGTCGTAGTCCGGGTCCGGCACGGCCGAGGCGGCTTCGTACACGTCCGAGACGACGAATTCGGCGCGGTCGGGTCCGATCCCGACTTCGGCCGCCAGGCCGCGTGCCACCTCGATCGCGGCTTCGGAGAAGTCGAGGCCGACCACCTTCGCCGCGCCGCGCCTGGCCCAGGAGAGCGTGTCCTGTCCCATGTGGCACTGCAAGTGGAGCAGCCGCTTTCCGGTGACGTCGCCGACCTCGGCGGCCTCGAAGTCGCGGATCTCGTCCTTGCCCTTGCGGAAGGCGTCCTGGTCGTAGTACTCGCTCGCGGCGTGGATGGGGACGCGCTCGTCCCACATCGCGCGGTTCGCCTCGAGCCACTCGGCCCAGGTTTCATGAAAGGTCGTCATATGGTGATCCCGTGGTCGTAGGGTCGGGTTTGCTTAAGGCTTGCGGCCGATCAGGAGCGGATTGGCGCGCTGTATGACCGCGCCCGGGCCGGGTACGACCCGCATCCGCAGCCGCATCTCCTCCCGCCGCTCCGCGGGGAGGTCCTCGATGAACGCCCGGTACCCGTGCGAGAGCGCCCAGTCCCAGAGCACGTCGCCGTCGGGGACGTCGATGACGACCTCGGTGTGGCGCGTTTCGACGTCGACGAAGCCGGCCTCGGCCAGCAGCTCCTGCGGAGCGATGGCCGAACCCATGCCGCCCTCCGGAGGCAGGTACGCGCTGAACTCGGCGAACAGGGCGTCCATCGCGTCCTGGATCGCTGTGGGCTCGGGCCGCAGCGGCGCGGCGCCGATGGTCATCGCGAACCGGCCTCCCGGTGCGAGCACCCTGAATGCCTCGGCCGCGCCGCGCGCCGGATCGTCGAGCAGATGCACCACGAACGCGGCGGTGACCAGTTCGAAGGCCCCGTCGGCGAAGTCGAGGTCTTGGGCGTCCATGACCCTCGCGTCGGCTTCTGGATGCTCGGCTCGGAGCCGGGCGACCATGGCTCCAGACGCGTCGACGGCGCTGACGGCGCATCCGCGCCGCAGCGCCGGGCCCACCAGTGCGCCGCGCCCGGCGCCCACGTCGAGCATCCGCGTGCCCGGTGCCGGGTCGAGCGCCTCGACGAGCGCTTCGCCGATCATGGTGAAGAACGGCAGCACCTCGTCGTAGGAGTCGGCGACGCGCTCGAACGTGTGCCAGGCGGGTTCCGTTCTCATGCGCCCCACCATGTCAGGGCTGGCCGGTCCGGACAAGCGAATTACGCGCCGCGATCATCGGCGCCGGTAGGCCACCCTCGTCGACTCCGGCCACCGGGCGCCCTGGCCGGTGATCGGCTGCGGGTCCGTGTTCAGCAGCTCGAAGTCGTAGCGCTGGAACAGCCGCGCCAGCACCACCGTCATCTCGAGGTAGGCGAAGCGCATGCCCAGGCACCGGTGGAGTCCGCCGCCGAAGCCGATGAGCCGCCGCAGCTGCTCGGGCTCCTCCACGTACCGGTCGGGCCTGTAGGACTCGGGCTCGGGGAACTCCTCCTCCATGCGGTGCGTCATCGCCGGCGAGATCATCACCATCGAGCCGCTCGGGATCTCGTACCCGTCGACCTCCATGGGCTCGACGGTGCTGCGGACCGTCATCGACGCGACGGGGTGGAGCCGCTCGGACTCGTGGAGGCACCGGTCCAGATGCGCCAGGCGCCGGACCTCCTTGGCGTTCATGGTCTCGGGGAGGCCGTCGAGTTCCTCGCGCACCCGCTCGAGCTCGGCGGGGTTCCGGATCAGGTCGATCAGGCCCCACGAGATCTGTCCGGTGGTCGTCTCGTGGCCCGCCCACACCAGCATGATGATCAGGTGGATGAGGATGTCGTCGGGCACCGGCGTCCCGTCGTCGTACTCGGCTTCGACGAAGTAGTCCAGGAAGTCCCCGCCGTCGCCGGGCCGGGCCCGGCGCCCGTCGATGATCCGCTGGAGCCGCTCGCGGATGCGCCGCCCCGCGGCGCGGCTGCGCAGCAGGTGGGGGACGGGCAGCCAGCCCGGGGTGACGAAGTCGGTGCCCTCGGAGAAGCGGCGGAACTCCCCGAACCAGTCGGTGGTGGTCTCGGCGAAGCGCTCCCCGAGGAACGAGCGGGCCGCGACGCGCATGATGAGCGGCCCGAAGCCGTCGGGGACGGTGAACTCGCCCTCTCTGCCGAGCCGGTCCATGAACGACGCCGCCTCGTGCTCCATGATCTCGACGTAGGTGTCGAGCTGGCGGCCCTGGAAGCGCGGCAGCACCACCTGGCGCTGGCGCTTGTACTCGTCGTAGGGCGCGAAGAAGTAGAAGTCCGGGCTGAACATCCGCAGGAAGAAGGGGTAGGCGGTGCGGATCGAGAGCTTCCGGTCGGTCTCGTCGAAGGTGAGCTTGTTGTGCGCGGAGCCGAGGAGGACGACGGTGTCCTTCAACGGGAGCCGCAGCCGGAACATGGAGCCGTGCTCGCGGCTGCCGCGGCGGAGGAGCCCCAGCGGGTCGCGCGTGAGCTCGACGGCGTGCCCGACCACCGGGCGGGCGCCCGAGACGGTCGGAATCGGCATGCTGGTATTCATATGTCACCTCAAAGGGTCGCTTTGGTCCTCGGTGAGCTCCCGATGGGGATCAACTCGGCCAGAGCTCATCGGCGGGTGGGGTCGCCGACAGTGTTCGAATCGTAACCTTTGTTGTCCATGTCACGCAACTGTCAGAACGGCAGCGTCCAGCGGGTGCCGGGGCCGAGCCGAGCCATCGAGGTCATCTATGAGGACGGTCGCGCCCCGGCAGTGTCGGAACCCGGCCGTACCGTCGAGAGCGCCTGCGCGAGCGGGCACCGCAGAGAGGAGGCCATGTGGAGGACGGCGTGATAGTGGGGGCCGACGGCCTGGCGCGATGCCCGTGGGGAGCCGAGCCCGAGCTGTACCGCGAGTACCACGACGGCGAGTGGGGGAGGCCGCTCCGCGGCGACGACGAGCTGTTCGAGCGGATCAGCCTGGAGGCGTTCCAATCGGGGTTGTCGTGGCTGACGATCCTGCGACGGCGAGAGGGGTTCAGGGCCGCGTTCGACGGCTTCCGGATCGAGGCGGTGGCGGCTTACACCGAGGCCGACGTGGAGCGCCTGCTCGGCGACGCGGGAATCATCCGCAACCGGGCGAAGATCGCCGCGACGATCGCCAACGCGAAGGCCGCGCTGGAGCTCGGCGGCGGCTTGACGGAGCTGATCTGGTCCTTCGCCCCGGCCGGACGGGAGCGCCCGAAGACGGTCGGCGACGTCCCGGCGACGACGCCGGAGTCCAAGGCGCTGTCGAAGGCGTTGAAGGCGAACGGATTCCGCTTCGTGGGGCCGACGACGGCCTACGCCATGATGCAGGCGGTCGGCATGGTCGACGACCACCTGGCCGACTGCCACGTGGCCTCCGCGCTGGAGAGCGAAGGCCGCTGAGGAGCCGCTCCGCGAGTCGGGACGGGCCGTTCCGGGGGCCGCCGTCACCCGGACCGGGCGCCATCGTGGGACTCGCGGCGCCCTCGGGCCTCAACCCCGCTCGGACACCAGGTCCAAGCGGTCGAAGTGGTCCGGTGTCAGTTCGAGGCGCGCGGCGGCGAGGTTCTCCTCGAGGTGATCGAAACCGGTGGTGCTCGGAATCGGGAGGATCACCGGGGAGCGGGCGAGCAGCCAGGCGAGAGCGACCTGCGTCGCGGTCGCGCCGAGTTCGGCGGCCACGGCGGCCACCTCGGCCCGCGCCCCGGAGTTCCCCGCGGCCACCGGCCGCCAGGGCAGGAACGCGATCCCCGCCGCCTCACAGGCCTCGAGCACGGGCTCGTGCTCCCGATCGAGCAGGTTGTAGCGGTTCTGCACGCTGGCGATCTCGACGATCGAGCGCGCTCGATCGAGCTCGTCGACGGTGACCTCGGACAGGCCGATGTGGCCGATCTTGCCCTCCGCTCGAAGTTCGCCGAGAACGCCGAGCTGATCGGCGAGCGGGGTGTCCGGGTCGATGCGGTGCAGTTGGAGCAGCTCGATGCGGTCGAGGCGGAGGCGCCGGAGGGCCTGGTCGACCTCGTCGCGGAGCACCGGCGGCCGCCCGTCGTAGCGCCATTCGCCGTCGACGAGCGAGACGCCCACTTTGGTGGCGATGTGAAGCTCGTCGGGGTAGGGGTGCAGTGCCTCGGCCAGGAGTTCCTCGTTGCCGCCCCAGCTGTACATGTGCGCCGTGTCGATCAGGGTGACTCCCAGCGCGACCGCCTTGCGGGCGACGGCGATGGAGGCCTCGCGAACCGGCGCGGGTGCGGGCATCAGGTGCATGGCACCGAATCCGAGGCGACGCACCGTCAGCTCGCCGCCGATGTCGAACGTCGTCGAGGTCATCTGCCGTGGTCCCTTCGTCTCGCAAACGGAGCAACGGTACCAACGCCGGACGGCTCGCGGCGGTCAGTTCAGCGGGGCCGTCGAGCCTCGGAGCACGACGCGGCACCGCATCGTCCGCACGCCGCGGTCGTGCTCGTCGTCGATGGCGTCGAACAGGGCCCGGGCCGCCGTGCGACCCAGCTCCTCCAAGTTCATGTCCACACTGGTCAACTGCGGCCTGGCGCCGGTCGTCAGGACCTCCCAGTTGTCGAAGCCCATCACCGCCACGTCGTCGGGCACGGTCCGGCCCCGCTCCCGCAGCGTGTCCATCACGCCCCGGGCCACCTGGTCGCTGCCGCACAGCACCGCGTCGACCTCGGGGTGCCGGTCCAGCAGGATCCCCGCCGCCGCGCGCCCCCAGCCCTCGGACCAGGTGCCGTACGAGACCTGACCCACCGGCTCGAGCCCGGCGTCATCGAGGGCCGCCGTCGCCCCGGCCACGCGGTCCCTGGCCGCGCTGTAGTCCCGGTCGCCGCTGATGTGCGCGATCCTCGTCCGCCCGCAGGCGATCAGGTGCTCCACGGCCATCCGTCCCGCGCCCACGTTGTCGGGCACGATCGACAGGTCCTCCGGGTCCTCGGACGGCGCGTAGGCGTAGACCACCGGCACGTCCACCGCATCGGCCAGCGGCGGGCGCGGATCGGTGCTGCTGCCCACCACGATGAGCCCGTCCACCCGGCGGCTGACCAGCGCCTGCACGTGGTGGCGCTCGCGGATCGCGTCTCCGCGCGCGTCGCACAGGAACACCGACACCTGACCGGCGCCGAAGGCGTCCTCGGCGCCCATGAGGATCGGCAGGCTGAAGCGGCCCACCAGGTCCGAGGTGAGCAGCCCGACCGTCCCGCTCCGCCCGGCCAGCAGGCCGCGCGCCAGCGAATTGGGGGAGAACGACAGCTGCGCCGCCGCGTCGAGCACCCTCGCTCGGGTCTGCGCGTGCACATGGTTGCGGCCGTTGAGGGCCTTGGAGGCCGTGGCGACCGAGACGCCCGCCAATTTGGCCACATCGGACAACGTCGCGGTGCGGGCGCCGCGCGAACCGCTCGGTCTGGCCATCACGTCCTCCTTCGTGCCGGTCGCGCGCCGAGACTCGGGCGCCGACGCGTCGACTGTAGCCGACGAGCGGAAAGTTTGCCGTCCCGCCTTTCGGCGGGGCGACGCCCGCCGTCTCCTCGCGGCTGCAATTCACTGGGATCAATGCATTGACAACGACCGCTGTGAGGCCATAGCATTTCGTTCAGCAGCATACCCGAAAAGGTTTTCGGTTATTTTCGGCCTTCCCCCGATTCGACCTGCCGCTCCCACGGAGGCACGCAATGGCGCCCACGCATCCGTCCACCCGACTCCTCGCCACCACCGCCACGCTCGTCCTCGCCGCCGGCCTCATGGCCGCCTGCGACCGGGCCGAAGCCGAGCAGACCATCGGATTCCCCGAGTTCACCGGCGGCGACGCCGTCCCCGACGAGCCCGCCGAGTACACCGTGGACGGCATGATGCCCGCCATGTTCGAGGCCGAGGCCGACGGCACCGACTTCTGGATGGACCGCCTGCTCGCCCGCGAGGGCGCCGATCCCGCGGGCGACCAGTGGCTGATGACCCGCGGCCGGGCGCTGCTCATGCGCGTCCACGAGCCCGGCGTCATCGGCTTCGGCGGCCAGCTGGCCTATTACGACCCCTTCTTCGACCGCGCCAGCAACACCGACGGCTTCACCATCGACATCGGCGACGCCGAATTCACCGAGGTCCTCGACGAGCGCCGCCAGACCCCCAGCCACTGGCACAGCGTCCATGAGAGCGATAACCTGACCGCCGAAGTGGACAAGTTCATCACGCACGACAATGTCGCGGTCGCCAACGTCACCGTCACCAACAACGGCGCCGCCGCCACCGTCCCCCTGCACGTCGGCTCCGACTTCGCCTGGCAGGCCGAAGGCGAGGAGCTCACCGGCGTCCTGGACGTCCAGAACTCCCGCGGCGAGCGCCTGACCACCGTCTTCCCGCGCCTCTCGGGCACCGGCCTGACCCCCGAAGACGGGGCGCTCACCGGCGAGCTCGCCCTCGACGCGGGGGAGTCGGCCACCATCAAGGTCCAACTCGGCATGATCACCGACGAGATCCCCGAATCGGCCACCGAGTACACCGCCTACCGCGACGCCGCCCCCGACGACGCCTTCGCCGAGCACGTCCAGACCTACAACCGCTGGTGGGCCGAGAACATCCCCTACTTCGACGTGCCCGACGAGGAGATCAAGAAGTTCATCTACTACCGCTGGTGGCTGATGCGCTACAACTACCTCGACGCGGACATCCCCGGCAACGACTTCCAGTTCCCGACCTCGATCGAGGGCGTCACCGGCTACAACAACGCGATCGCGTTGACCGTGCCGATGTTCATCGACGACCTCAAGTACCTGAGGAACCCCGTCTACTCGTACGGGCCGTGGGTCTCCACCGGCGAGAGCTCCGGAGGCGGGCGCTTCATGGACAACCCCGGCGACCCGGAGAACTGGTCGAACTCCTACACCCAGTACATCGCCGAGGCCGCCTGGCGCAGCTACCAGATCCACGGCGGCCAGACGCCGATCGTCGAGAACCTCGCCCGCTACGCCGAAGGCGACGTCAGAGGCCAACTCGAGACCTTCGACACCGACGACAACTGGCTCATCGAGTACGACTGGGGCGCGATGACCGGCAACGACGCCGACGCGGTCTCCTTCCACTGGAGGGAGGGCAACCTCGACCGCGCCGAATCCGCCTACCAGTACTCCGGCGCCCTCGCCGCCGCCGAAGCCTACGAGCTCCTCGGAGACGAGGCCGACGCCGCCGAGATGCGCGAGATCGCCGACAACATCCAAGGCGCCATCACCGACGTCCTGTGGAACCCCGAGACGCAGCTGTTCGAACACGTCCACACCGAGACCGGCGACCACGTCCCGTGGAAGGAGATCAACAACTACTACCCCTTCTCGGTCGGCGCCGTCCCCAACGAGGAGCCCTACACCGAGGCGCTGCGCCTGTTCGCCGACCCGGCCGAGTACCCGCTGTTCCCCTTCTACACCGCGAACCAGGCCGACAAGGCCGAGGCCGCCGAGGCCGGCTTCCCCGGCTCGAACAACTTCTCCCAGATCAACTCCACCGTCCAGTTCCGCCTGTTCTCCTCGGTGCTGCGGGATTACGACACCGACGCGATCACCGCCGAGGACTACAAGGCGCTGCTCTACTGGAACGCCTGGGCCTCCTACATCGGCGGCGACACCGCCTGGCCCGACGCCAACGAGTTCTGGGCCGACTGGAACCCCGACACCCAGCAGATCGACTACCGCTCCTGGATCCACCACACCACGCTCGGCTCGAGCATCTGGACCTTCGTCGAGGACGCCATGGGCCTGAGGCCCAGGACCGACAACGCCGTCGAGCTCTCGCCGATCGACATCGGCTGGGACCACTTCACCGTCAACCACCTGCGCTACCGGGGCTCCGACCTCACCATCACCTGGGACGAGCCCGGCGACGGCACCGTCCACTACCCCGGTGTGCCCGAGGGCTACTCGGTCTACGTCGACGGCGAACGGGCCTTCACCCTCGACAGCCTCGCCCCGGCCGTGTGGAACCCGCAGAACGGCCAGGTCGAACTCACCGGCGGCGAAGGCGAGGTCCTCTACAGCCGGCCCGCCCCCGACATGGCGGCCCCCCAGGACGTCGAACTCGACGGCCGCGTGGTCGACGTGTTCGCCAAGGCCGGCGCCGACCTCACCGGCGACGCCGAGAACCTCGCCGAAGGCGCCACCGCCTCGGCCTCCCACACCGCCGAGGGCACCAGCGTCGACGGCGCCGTCGACGGCACCACCGTCAACGCCCCGTACTGGAGCAGCGCCGGGTCCGGCAACGACACCGACTGGTACGAAGTGGCATTCGACAAGGCCGAGCACGTCGACCGCGTCCGGCTCTACTTCTACCGCGACCGAACCGCGGACGGCCTGCTGGAACCCGAGACCTACCGGATCGAGTACCACGACGGCACCGACTGGGTGCCCGTCACCGGCCAGGCCGCCGAACCGGCCATCCCGCAGGCCAACTACAACCAGATCACCTTCGACGACGTCACGACCGACCGCATCCGCGTCGTCATGGACCACCAGGCGGGCCACGCCACCGGCCTCAAGGAGTTCCAGGCCTTCCGCTCCAAAGCGGACGTCCCCGCCGCCGAGAACGCGACGCCGTACGTCGTCGCCCGCCACGACCAGACGTTCCGCCAACCCCTCCAGGCCGCGCTCACCGGCACCGTCAAAGACGACGGCCTGCCCTCCGGCGGCGAGCTGACCAGCCAGTGGTCCCTCGTCGACGGGCCGGGCTCGGTCGTCTTCGACGACCCCGCCGCCGCGACCACCGTCGCCACCTTCACCGAGGCGGGCGAGTACACGCTCCAGCTGACCGCCGACGACGGCGAGCGGCAGGCCTCCTCGACCGTGGCCCTCACCGTCGCGCCGCCGGACGACCGCGTCAACGTCGCCACCGTCGCCGAGGCCACGGCGTCCTACACCTCCTCGTGGGAGAACGCCGACGCCGTCAACGACGGCATCGAGCCGCCGCGCTCCAACGACGGCACCAACCCCCGCTGGGGCACCTGGCCCGAGCAGGGCGAGCAGTGGGTCCAGCTCGACTGGGACACGCCCGTGCGCGTCGAGTCCGCCGACATGTACTTCTTCGACGACGGCGGCGGCGTGCGCGCCCCGGGCTCGTGGACCCTCCAGTACCGCGACGGCGAGCAATGGGTCGACGTGGCCGCCGACGGCCCCTACGGCGTCGAGACCGACCAGTACAACCAGGTCGCGTTCGACCCGGTGACCACCACCGGCCTCAGAGCCGTCCTCCAGAGCGACGGCGCCTCCGTCGGCGTCCTCGAATGGAAGGTCTTCGCCGAGGCCCCCGCATCGGTGCGGCACGTCCACCAGCCCACCGTCGCCGGAGTCGTCCCCGAACTGCCCTCCACCGTCACCTGCGTCTACGCCGACGGCACCCGCCTCGACCTCCCCGTCGTGTGGCAGCAGATCGGCGAGGACGACGTCGCCGAACCGGCCACCAGCACCGAGGTGGGCGGCCTCGTCACCGGGCTCGCCCTCGACGCGAGCGCCACCGTCCACGTCAGACTCCACGACGACGTCGAGATCACCGCCCTGGAGGCCGAAGAGGTCACCACCGTCGCCGGCAGCCCACCGCAGCTGCCCGCCACCGTCACCGCCGTCTACAACGACGGCTCCAAGGACAACGTCACCACCACCGTGACCTGGGACGGCATCGACCCCTCGCAGTACGCCGAACCGGGCGCCTTCACCGTGGGCGGCACCGTCGACGGCACCTCACTGGCCGCCGAAGCCGTCGTCACCGTCATCGAACCCAGCTGAACTCCGACCGGCACAAGGAGCAAGCCATGCTGAAGTCCGCGAAGCGACCCAGAACGAGGATCCTGCTCGCCGCCGCCTCGGCGGCGGCCCTCGCAGGGGCCCTCCAGACCGCCCTCGCCGCGCAGGCGCAGACCACCGAGTCCGCCGACGCGGGCGCCGCCGCCAACCCGATCGTCACCGACATCTACACCGCCGACCCCGCCACGCTCGTCGTCGGCGACACCGCCTACATTTTCACCGGCCGCGACGAGGCCGCCCCCGGCCAGCAGGCGTTCGTCATGGACGAATGGCACGCCTTCTCCTCCACCGCACCCGACAACGACCCCGCCGCCTGGACCCACCACGGCGCCGTCCTCTCCCTCGAGACCTTCGACTGGGCCGGCGCCAACGCCTGGGCCTCCGAAGTCGTCCAAGGACCCGACGGCCGGTACTACTGGTTCGTCTCCGTCGACGGGAACACCGACGACGGCTGGATGAACATCGGCGTCGCCGTCGCCGACGACCCGCTCGGGCCCTACGAGGACGCCATCGGCGCCCCGCTCGTCTCCGACGCCACGCCGAACTCCTCGGCGCTCAACATCGACCCGACCGTCCACATCGCCGACGACGGCCGGATCCTCCTGTACTGGGGCTCCTACTGGCAGCCGCGCATGGCCCTGCTCGACCAGGACATGACCTCCCTGGCGAGCCCGGTCACGACCCCGCAGGGCCTGACCGACTTCTGGGAGGCCCCGTGGATCTTCGAGCGGAACGGCACCTACTACATGGCCTACGCCTCCAACGCCGGATCCGACTGCGTCACCAGCTCCTCGTACGCGTGCGTCCGCTACGCCACCGCCGATGACCCCGCCGGCCCCTGGACCCACCGCGGCGTCGTCCTCGGCCAGGTCACCTCCACGACCAACCACCCGGCCATCATGGAGTTCGACGGCCAGTGGTGGATGGTCTACCACACCGCCGACGCGCCCGGCGGCGGGAACTTCCGCCGCTCCGTGGCCATCGACGAGCTCTACTTCAACCCCGACGGCACCATCCGGAAAGTCGACCAGACCACAGGAGGTGACGGGGCATGAGCCTCCCTGTCTCCAGAAGGACCGCGCTGCGACTCGGCGCCCTGGCCACCGCCGCGCCGACCGTCGCGGCGCTGACGAGCGAAGCCGCCACCGCGCAGCCGCCGAAGGCGAACCCGCGGCGAGTCGAGCCGTTCGGCCTCGACCAGGTCACGCTCGACGACAGCGTCTTCACCGCCAAACGCGACCGGATGCTCGGCTACGCGCTCGGCTACGAGGCCGACCGCGGCGAACTCGCCGGACCGGACCGGATGCTCCACAACTTCCGGGCCGCCGCCGGCATCGACCTCCCCGACGGCTCCTCACCGCCCGGCAGCTGGGACAACGCCACCGGCTACCTCAGAGGCCACTACAGCGGCCACTTCCTGAGCATGCTCGCCCAGGCCTACGCCGGCTCGGGCGACGAGACCTACCTCCGCAAACTCGCATACCTGGTGGACGGCCTCGCCGAATGCCAGACCGCGCTGGCCGCCGCCGCGGCCGAGCCGACGCCCCGCGTCGAGGGCCGCAGCGGCACCGCGATCCGCCTGAGCGGATCGCCCCTCGGACACGCCGAGCACCTCGCGCTGCCCGAGGGCCTCGTCGACGGCCTGAGCGAGATCACGGTCGCCGCCTGGATCGAGCTCGCGGCCGTCGACCCCGAAGACCTGCCCGACCCGAACCAGGACCCCGCCTCGCTCGCGAACGGCGCGAAGGTCTTCGACTTCGGCTCCGGCGCCGAGGCGCACATGTGCCTGACCGTGCGCGCGAGCGACGACGAACCGTACCCGCGCTTCACGATCACCACCGGCGGCGCCGACGCCGAACAGGGCGTCACCGGCGCAGCGCCGCTGCCGACGGGGGAGTGGACGCACCTGGCCGTGACCCTCGGCGGCGGCACCGCCGCCCTGTACGTCAACGGCGTCGCCGCCGGGACCGCCGAAGTCGCGCTCACCCCCGCCGAGCTCGGCGCGACCGCCGCCAACTGGATCGGCCGCGGCCAGTACCCGCAGGGGAGCGTCCAATACCTGGGCGCCACCGTGGACGAGTTCGCCGTCTTCGACAGCGCCCTCGACGCCGACCGCGTCGCCGCGCTCGCCGCCGGCGAAGGCGAGGGCGGCAACGTCGCCTGGTACCGCTTCGACGACCAGCCAGGACCGGTGGCCGCCGACGCCTCCGGCAACGGCCGCGACGCCCGCGTCATCGCCCCCACCGACGGCGGACGCCACCCCGGCTTCCTCGCCGCCTACCCCGAGACCCAGTTCATCCGGCTCGAGGAGTTCGCCGCCTACGGCGGCAACGCCGGGATCTGGGCGCCCTACTACACCTGCCACAAGATCATGGCCGGGCTCCTCGACGCCCACCGCCTCGCCGGGAACGCCACCGCCCTCGACATCGCCGCCGGCATGGGCGAATGGATCCACTCCCGGCTCTCGGCGCTGCCGCGCGAGAGCCTCGACCGCATGTGGTCCATCTACATCGCCGGCGAGTACGGCGGCATGAACGAGAGCCTGGCGAGCCTCGCGGGGCTCCGCCCCGACCGGCCCGAGTTCCTCGAGACCGCGAAGCTGTTCGACAACACCGCGCTGCTCGCCGACACCGCGGCGGGCGTCGACAGCCTCGACGGCAAGCACGCCAACCAGCACGTCCCGCAGTTCACCGGCTACCTGCGCATGTACGAGCGAGGCGAGGGGGAGGACTACCGCACCGCCGCCGAGAACTTCTGGGACATGGTGGTGCCCCACCGCGCCTACAGCCACGGCGGCACCGGCGTCGGCGAGATCTTCCGCGCCCGGGACGTCATCGCCGGCTCGCTCTACCAGTACCCGAACGACCCCAACCACGCCGAGACCTGCACCGTCTACAACATGCTCAAACTCTCGCGGAACCTGTTCTTCCACACCGAGGACGCGAAGTACATGGAGTACTACGAGCGGGCCCTGTACAACCAGATCCTCGCCTCCCGGCGCGACGCCGACAGCACCACCGGCCCCGAGGTCACCTACTTCGTGCCCGTGCGCCCCGGCCGGTGGCGCCAGTACGGCAACACCGGCACCTGCTGCGGCGGCACCGGCATGGAGAACCACACCAAATACCAGGACTCGGTCTACTTCGCCGCCGCCGACGGCACGACCCTCTACGTCAACCTCTACACGGCCTCCGAACTCGACTGGCCCGACCGCCGCCTCACCGTCCGGCAGTCGACCGACTACCCCTACGACGGCGCCAGCCGCCTCACGTTGAACGGCAGGGGCAGAGGCCGGTTCGCCCTGGCGCTCCGCGTCCCCGCCTGGGCGAGCGAGTTCACCGTCGCCGTCAACGGCGAAGACCAGGAGATCGACGCCGAACCCGGCACGTACGCCGCGATCAGCCGCCGCTGGAGGGACGGCGACGTCGTCGACGTGTCGATGCCGCTGCGCCTCCACACCGAGGCGGCCGTCGACGACCCGACCGTCCAGTCCGTCTACTACGGGCCGACACTGCTGGCGATCCAGCACGAGGCCGTCGGCGACGACCTCGAGACCGGCCTGATCGACCTCGCCGTCGGCGAGGACCTCGAAGCGGCGTTCGAACCCGGCGAGGAGCCGCTGCACTTCACCGCCGACGGCCGCACTTTCGCGCCGTTCCACATCGCGAACGGCGAGCCGTACCACCTGTACTGGCGGAGGCGATAGCCCACCGCCCGAACCCCTTTGATCCCTTACCGTTAGGAGCACAGGTCATCATGAGATTCGACAAGCGCCCGGCTCGGCGCGCCGCCTCGGCGGTCGCGGCGGCCACCGCCGTCGCGCTGCTCGCCGCCGCCTGCGGCGACGGCCGGAGCGGAGGCGGCGGCGACCAGGAGGTCGTCCTCGAGGGCGTCGACGACGGCACCACCCTCACCATGTGGACCAGGGCCGCCACCGAGGCCCAGTCGCAGGCGCTCGTGGACGCCTACAACGCCACCCACGAGAACCAGGTGGAGCTGTCGGTCATCCCGACCGACGACTACCAGACGCGCGTGGGCACCGCCGCCGGGAACCAGGAGCTGCCCGACCTGTTCGCCATCGACGTCGTGTTCGCGCCCCGGTTCACCTCCGCGGGCGCCTACCTCGACATCACCGACCGGATCGACTCGCTCGAGTACGCCGACGCGCTCGCCCCCTCGCACATCGACGTCGGCACCGTCGACGAGCGGAAGTACCTGGTCCCGCACACCCTCGACCTGTCGGTCCTGTTCTACAACAAGGACCTGTACGAGCAGGCCGGCCTCGACCCCGAGCAGCCGCCGGCCACGCTCGCCGAGTTCGCCGAGCACGCCCGCGCGATCAGCGAGCTCGGCGAGGACATCCACGGCACCTTCTTCGGCGGCAACTGCGGCGGCTGCTACGTCTTCACGTGGTGGCCGTCCATCTGGGCCGAGGGCGCCGAGGTCATGAACGAGGACGGCACCGAGTCGCTCCTGGACTCACCCGAGGCCCAGGAGGTCTACTCGATCTGGCGGGGCCTGGTCGAGGACGGCGCCGTCGCCCCCGGACACGCCGAGGAACCCGGCGCCACCTGGACCGGCCTGTTCCCCGAAGGGAACATCGGCGTCATGCCCATGCCCTCCACGATGCTCGGCCTCATGCCCGAGGACCTGAACATGGGCGTCGCGCCCATCCCCGGTCCCAGCGGCGGCCAGTCCACCTTCGTCGGCGGCGACTCCATCGGCATCAGCGCCAACTCCGAGCACCCCAACCAGGCGTGGGACTTCCTGCGCTGGAGCCTGGAGGAGGAGACGCAGATCGACGTCCTGGCCGCGAACGGCGACATCATGGCCCGCACCGACCTGGCCGACAACGAGCACTACGCGGACAACCCGAACGCCGTCGTCATGAACGACCTGGTCGCCATCGGCCGCACCCCGTACTCGCAGAACTTCGGGCAGACCTTCAACGACCCGCAGGGGCCGTGGCTGCCGCTGGTCAGAGAGGCGGTGTACGGAGACCCGAACGCCGACCTCAGCGCCCTCAACGACGCGATCACGGACTCGCTGAGCGGTTAGGACGAAACTCCATATGCGATATTCGCGCAAGTTGGCCGGCGCGGCCTACGCGGCACCCGTGGCGCTGTTCGTGCTGGTCTTCTTCGTCGCGCCGCTGCTGCTGGTCGGACGCATGTCGGCGTCCGACTGGCCGCTGCTGGCCGGCGACCTCGGGGTCAACCTCCCCGACAACTACACCGCCATCGGCGACAACCGCCTGTTCTGGCCCGCCGTCGGCTTCACCCTGAAATACACCGGCATCGTCGTGGTCATCCTGGTGGCCCTCTCGCTCGGCCTGGCCGTGCTCGTGTCCGGCACCAGGAAGGGCACCGGCTTCCTCCGGACCGCCTACTTCCTGCCGACCACGCTCGGCCTGGCCTCGGCCTCGCTCCTGTTCTTCGGCTTCTACAGCCCGGCCATCGGCCCGCTCGACCCGATCCTGCAAGGGCTCGGCATCACCGACGAGCCGATCTCGTGGCTCGGCACGCCGAACATGGCGCTGCTGTCCACCGTCGTGCTCATCGTGTGGAAGTTCGCCGGCTTCTTCATGATCATCTTCCTGGTGGGCCTCCAGGCCATCCCGCCCGACGTCTACGAGGCCGCCCGGCTCGACGGCGCGAGCCGCTGGCAGTCGTTTCTGCACATCACGCTGCCGCTGCTGCGCCCCGCGCTCGGACTGGTGCTCATCCTGAGCATCACCGGATCGCTCCTGGCGTTCGACCAGTTCTTCATCCTCACCAAGGGCGGGCCGGACAACAGCACCGTCACCGTGGTGCAGCTGATCTACCGCGAGGCGTTCCAGCGCTTCGACCTCGGCGCCGCGGCGGCCGTCTCCGTGGTGGTGCTCCTGGCGCTGCTGGTGCTGAACATCGCCCAGTTCCGGGCATTGAGGAGGGACCGATGACGCGCCGCGGAATCTGGGGCACGACCTCGTTCTACGTGCTGGGCGGCGGCCTGGCCGTGCTGTTCCTGTTCCCGCTGCTGTGGACGGGGTACGCCTCCGTCGCGCCCCACGGGGCCACGAACCAGCAGGACGGCTTCGGCTTCGGCAACTACGCCACCCTGCTCGAATACGACTCGGGGCTGCTGCGCTACCTGTGGAACAGCGCCTACGTGTCGGTGCTGACGGTGGCGTTCACGCTCCTGCTGTCGTTCCTGGGCGGCTACGCCTTCGCGCGCTTCAAGTTCTTCGGGCGCGACACGCTGTTCCTGCTGACCATCGCGATCCTCATGGTGCCCTACAGCACCCTGCTGATCCCGCTCTACACCCAGCTGGGCGACATAGGACTGCGCAACTCCCTGTTCGGGCTCGCGCTCGTCCTCACCCTCTACCAGCTGCCGTTCGCGGTGTTCATGATGCGCATCTCCTTCGAGGCGGTGCCCAAGGAGATCGAGGAGTCGGCCATGGTGGACGGCTGCGGCTCGCTGCGCGTCCTCACCCGCATCATGCTGTTCGCCGTGTGGCCCGGCCTGATCACCGTCGGCCTGTTCTCGTTCCTGGCCGCCTGGAACGACTTCATCGCGCCGCTCATTCTCGTCAGCGACGCCGACAAGGCCGTGCTGCCGGTGGCGATCGCCAACCTCCGCCAGCAGTCGATGGGAGCCGTCGACTTCGGCGCCACCCAGGCGGGCGTGGTCGTCATGGCCCTGCCCTGCCTGGTGCTCTTCGCGCTGCTGCAACGTCACTATGTCCGAGGATTCATGTCAGGAGCAATCAAAGGATGAACAAGTCCATACCGGTACTGCCCTCCCGAGGGGCACTGCGCCCGCTGGGGATCGACGAGGTCCGGATCACCGGCGGGTACTGGGGCCGCAGGCAGCGGACCAACGCCGAGGTCCAGATCCGGCACTGCCTCCACTGGCTCGAGGAACTCGGCTGGATCGCCAACTTCGAGAAGGCCGCCTCCGGCGAGCCGTTCGAGCGCGCCGGACGCGAGTTCTCCGACTCCGAGGTCTACAAGCTCGCCGAGGCCATGGCCTGGGAGATCGGCCGCACCGGCTCGCCCGGGCTGGAGGAGGAGTTCGCCCGCCTCACCGAGCGGATGGCCGCCGCCCAGGAACCGGACGGCTACCTCAACACCCGCTTCGGGCACCCCGGGCAGGAACCTCGCTACTCCAACCTGGAATGGGGCCACGAGCTGTACTGCTACGGGCACCTCCTCCAGGCCGCCGTCGCGCGCCTGCGCACCCGCGGCGAGGACGGCTTCGTCCAGATCGCCCGCAAGGTCGCCGACCACGTCTGCGACGTGTTCGGGCCCGGCGGCCTCGAACGCCTCGACGGCCACGCCGAGATCGAGGTCGCGCTGGCGGAGTTCGGCCGCGCCACCGGCGAGCGGCGGTACCTCGACCAGGCGAAGGCCTTCATCGACCGATACGGCCGGGACACCCTCGGCCGGGGCGGTCCCGGGCCGGAGTACTCCCAGGACGACGTGCCGGTGCGCGAGGCCGAGGTGCTGCGCGGCCACGCGGTCCGCGCGCTCTACCTCGCCTCGGGCGCGATCGACGTCGCGGTGGAGACCGGCGACGGCGAGCTGCTCGAAGCCGTCCGCCGCCAATGGGACCGGACCCTCGCCAGGCGCACCCACCTCACCGGGGGCATGGGCTCGCGCTACAGCGACGAGGCCTTCGGGGAGGACTTCTCGCTCTCGCCGGACCGGGCCTACGCCGAGTCGTGCGCCGGCGTCGCCGCGGTGATGACGGCGTGGCGGCTGCTCCTGGCGACGGGTGAGACCGCCTACGGCGACATGATCGAGCGGGTCGCCTGGAACATTCTGGCCGGCGCCGCCGCGCCGGACGGGCAGTCGTTCTTCTACGCCAACCCGCTGCACCAGCGCACCGCCGACCCCGAGCCTCCGGCCGACCGCGCCATGCCGCACGTGGCGGCGCGCGGGCGGCGCGCGCCCTGGTTCGACGTCTCGTGCTGCCCGACGAACCTGGCCCGCACCTTCGCCTCCCTCTCGGCGTACGTCGCCACCGCCGACGAGGCCGGACTCCAGATCCACCAGTACATGCCCGCGTCCGTCGCCACCGAGCTGGCGGGCGGGCCGGTCGAGCTCGCCGTCGAGGCCGACTACCCCGACAGCGGCACGATCGCCGTCCGCGTCGAGCGCAACGAGGCCGGCGAGTGGACGCTCGGCCTGCGGGTGCCGTCCTGGGCCGAGGGCGCGGTGCTGACCGGGCCGTCGGGGGAGCGGCGCGAGGTCGAGCCCGGCGCGGTGAGCGTCACGGCCGACTTCGCCGTCGGCGACACGGTGCGCCTGGAACTGCCGGTGGCGCCGCGCTGGACCAGGCCGGACCCGCGCATCGACGCGGTGCGCGGCTGCGTCGCCGTCGAGCAGGGCCCGCTCGTGCTGTGCGCCGAGTCGGTCGACCTGCCCGGCGGGGCGGACGTCGCCGAGCTGACCGTGGACGCGGGCAAGGCCCCGGTCGGGCACGACGGCGCGGTGACCGTCGCAGGCCACGTCCACCGGAGCGCCGACGCCTGGCCGTACGGGCCGGATCCGGGCCCCGAGACCGGACGCGAGGCCGTCGAGGTCGGGCTCATCCCGTTCCACCTGCGGGCCACGAGGGAACCGGCCACGATGCGGGTCTGGCTGCCGACCGAATAGAGGGAAGCGGGTGGCTCGGCGCGGGCCGAGCCACCCGCCGGCTCAGGCGGCCGCTTGGAGCCGGTCGTATTCCCGGCGCGCCTCGATGATGTCGGGCTGGTGGCGCTCGGCCCACTCGAGCAGGCCGTTGAGGTGCGCGTACAGCTCCCGCGCGCTCTCGGTGGCGCTGTACTCCACCTTCGGCGGCACGGTGGCGTGCACCGTTCTCGTGAGCAGGCCGTCGCGCTCGAGGTTGCGCAGCGTCAGCGTGAGCATGCGGCGGCTGATGCCGGGGATGCTGCGTTCGAGCTCGGTGTAGCGGACCGGGGCCCTCGTGGCGGCCACCAGGATCGACACCGCCCACTTGCCCGCGACGCGGTCGATGACCTGGACGATGGGGCAGGCCTCGGCCTGCACGTCGGACTTCGGCAGGACGCAGTCGTCGTCCATGGGCCTGCTCCTTCGCGGCGGCGACACGCCTGTGCCGCAATTCACTCTCGGCCTCCAGGCCGGTCGACCTGGAGAGGAACACGCATGTCCCCTCTGGCACATCGAAGTGCCTTCTTACGGATCCCTCCATTGGAACACATCATTGCCTCAGGAACAAATCGTTCCCCACGTGATCCCGAGAGGCAACCCCGATGAGCACCCGAACCGATCAGAGCCTGCGGACCCGCTGGCTCGCGGTCATCGTCCTGTCCGCCGCCCAGGTCATGATCATCCTCGACCAGAACATCGTCAACGTCGCGCTCCCCGCCATTCGCGAGGACCTCGCGTTCTCCCAGGCGAACCTGGTGTGGACCGTCAACGCCTATGTGATCCCCTTCGGCGGCCTGCTGCTCCTCGCCGGAAGGCTCGGCGACCTGATCGGCCGCAAACAGGTCTTCCTGGCGGGTCTCGCGCTGTTCATCGCGGCCTCGGCCGCCGCCGCCCTGGCCGACACCCAGGAACTCCTGCTCGCCGCCCGCTTCGTGCAGGGCATCGGCGGCGCCGTCACCGCCGCCGGGCTCCTCGGCATGATCGTCACGATCTTCCCCGAACCGGAGCACCAGGCGAAGGCCATCGGCGTCTACGGTTTCGCCTCCGCCGGAGGCGGCGCCGCGGGCAGTGTGATCGGCGGCGTCCTCACCGACGCCCTGGGCTGGGAGGCGGTCTTCTACGTCAACGTCCCGATCGGCCTCGCCGTCGCCGCGCTCGCCTGGAGGCTGCTGCCCGCCGACCGCGGCGTCGGACTGCGGGCCGGGGCCGACGTCATCGGCGCGGCCCTCGTGACCTCGGGCCTGATGCTGGCCGTCTACACCCTCGTCGAGACCGAGCGGTACGGCTGGGGCTCGCCTCGCACGCTCGGTCTCGGCGCGCTCGCCGCGGTCCTCGTCGCCGGGTTCTTCTGGCGCCAGTCCAAGGCCGCCGCTCCGCTCATCCCGCTGCGGATCCTCCGCTCCCGCAATGTGGCCGGGGCCAACCTGGCGCAGGCGCTCATGGTCGGGGCGGCGTTCGGGTTCATGTACTTCACGGTCCTGTACCTCCAGCAGGTCCTCGGCTTCACGCCGCTGGCGGCCGGGCTGGCGTTCCTGCCCGCCCCGATCGTGATCGCCGTCGTGTCGATGGCCGTCGCGCCGAGACTGCTGGCCCGCTTCGGAGCCCGACCGCTCGTCCTCACCGGGCTTCCGCTGATGGTCGTCGGCTTCGTCCTGTTCGCGCAGATGCGCGCCGACGGCTCCTACGCCGCGGACGTGCTGCCGGGCATGCTGACGGCCCCGCTCGGCTTCGGACTGACCATGCCGGCGCTGATGTCGTTGGGCATGTCGGACTCGCGCCCCGAGGACGCCGGGGTCACCTCCGGGCTGTTCAACACGGCGCAGCAGGTCGGCGGCGCGGTCGGACTGGCGGTGCTGAGCACGGCGGTCGCCGCTCGGACCGACGGCCTGCTGGAACAAGGGCGATCGACCGCCGAGGCGCTGACCGGAGGCTACCGGACCGGCTACACGATCGCCGCGGTCTTCGTCGTGGTCGGCTTGGTCGTCGCCGCGACGATGCTGAAGACCCGCAAGGCCGAGGCCGTCGAAGCCGAGGTCGAACGCGTCGCCTGACGCCTCGGAGGCCCTGCCGCTCAGGCGGCCAGGGCCTCCGGCGCCACGACCGCGCGTTCGGCGGCCTCGGCCACGATGCGGGCGGCGGTCTCCTCGGGCGTCATCTTGCCCGAGTCGAGCCACCAGCCGACGCCGCCGAGCTCGCGGCGCATCGTGGCGGCCAGCGGCGCGAAGTCGTAGTGGACCCGGTGCTCCTCGGGGCGGGTGGCGTTCCGGTGGCGGGCCACCTCGAGCGGCGGGGCGAGCACCACGAGCATGAGCGGCCGGGCCCGCAGCCGGTCGGTGAGGAACGCCAGCTCCTCGCGCGTCTCCACCACGTGGTCGACGACCGGCGTGTACCCGGCCTCGGCGAAGTTGTTCGCCACGGAGCAGAGGTTGACGGTGCGCAGCTGCAACTGCCGCCGCGCCTCGGGGTCGGGACTCCACTCGCCCCGCTCGTCGAAGTAGCTTGCCCAGCCGCTGACCATCAAGTGGGCCATGACGTCCCCGTCGAGCCGCGCGGACCGCGGCAGCGCCTCGGCCACCAGCTGCGAGACGGTGGTCTTCCCCGCCCCCGGGGTGCCGGTGAGGACGAGGCAGCCTGGCATCGTGTCGGTCATGACCGCGATTGTGCCCGCCGTGCCGCAGGGCCGCAAAGCCTTTTCACCCAGGGGAAGCCGGCGGCCGGCCCGAGCGGCCGGAGGCCGCCCCGCCGCGCCGGACCGCGTTGTCCGGGCCACATTTCACGGTCCGCGGCGCCGCGGTCGGTGAGAATGGGGCCCGTGACTCAGCTTTCCGAATACCTGGCGATCGCGGAGCGCGCCGCCGACCTCGCCGTCGAACTCATCGAGTCCGGCCGCGAGACGAGGCGGACGCTCGAACGCAAGGGCGACAGGGACTTCGCCTCGGACCTCGACCTCGCCGTCGAGGACCGGCTCCGCGAGTTCCTGGCCGAGGCCACCCCCGACATCCCGCTCCTGGGCGAGGAGCGGGGCGTCAGCGGCGGCACCGGATCGCCGTACGAATGGGTGCTCGACCCCATCGACGGCACCGTGAATCTCGTGCACGGCCTGCCGACGTTCTGCGTCTCGCTCGGGCTGACGCGCGACGGCGACCCGGTGGTCGGCGTCGTCGACGCGCCCTCGCTGGGGGAGCGCTTCAGCGCGGCGGCCGGTCTCGGCGCCTCACTGAGCGGCGACGCGATCGCGTGCTCGGCGACCGACGACCTCGCCGAGGCCCTGGTCGCGCTCCCCGACTTCGCGCTGGCCGACCGCTCGCCTGCGATCAATGCCGAGCGGATGCGGCTCATCGCCGACCTCGTCCCGCGCGTCCAGCGCATCCGCCTGATCGGCTCGGCGGCACTGGAGCTGTGCTGGGTCGCCGCCGGCCGCTTCGACGCCACCGTGCACCCGCAGGCGAACCTGTGGGACGTCGCCGCCGGGGTGGTCATCGCCCGCGAGGCCGGAGCGGCGGTGCTCGACCGCCGCGGCGAGGCGTTCGGGCCGGGCTCGGCCTCGGTGGTGGCCGCGGCGCCCGCGCTCGCCTCCGAACTGTGCGAACGCCTCGCTGCGGCGGTGTGAACCCGCACGACTCGGGCCGGTGCGGCGGTCGGAACCCGACCGCCGCACCGGCCTTCGGGAGGGTGATGCGCGGTGCCGGTTACTGGCCGATGCCGCAGGGGTTGGTGAACTCGCCCTCGTCGATCGTGCCGAGCGGGGTGAACCCGGCGGCCTCGATGACCGGTGCGGCCTCATCCGAGCAGATCCATCCGAAGTCGGCGTTGTTGTCACCGAAGAAGCCGTGCAGCTTCGGGTCGACGCCGCCGGGGGCGGTGCCGTCGGCGGGAGTCTGGTCGATGACCACGTTGAACAGCGGCCGCGACAGCAGGTAGCCGCCGGTGCTCACCTGCACCGGCTTGTCGCCGTTCGCGTCGGCCGGGACCTCCGTGTTGAAGCGCCCCACCGAGAACGGCGCGATGGCGTTCGGGTCGCCGTCGACCGGCAGCGCGTCGTGCTCCTGGACGGTGTCGTCCACGCAGGAGCCGAAGGTGTCCAACTGCAGGGAGTCCAGGAACGCCTGGCGGGTGCCGGAGCCGTCCTGGGGAGCGAGCGGGTTGATCGTCTCGGCCGGCAGCTCGGATCGCAGGTCGCTCCACTGGGTGGCGTCGCAGGTGTAGATGGCGATCATCTCGGCGGTGGTCAGGTCGAGCGGGGCGTTGGTGCCGGCGCTGTCACCGGGGAACTCGCCGACGGCCTGGTTGTCGCCGTTGACGACATAGCGCAGGTCGTCGGTGGCGAACGGGAAGAACAGCACCTGCGGCCCGCCGGCGACACCGCCGCACTGGCTGTCGTCGGCCCGGCGGGGCCGCGAGGACCTGGCGAACTCGACCAGGCTGTCGCTGGTCCCGTCGCAGGCCTCGTCGCGGCGGAGCTCGTCGATGCCGTCGGAGGAGCCGTTGGGGCGGACGATGGTCTCGTTCGCGTCCTGGACGCCGTCGCCGTCGGTGTCCTCGACCCAGATGTCGTCGCCGGGCAGGCCGGTGTCCGGGTTGAACGCGTCCCACGAGGCCACGCGCGGCGGCACGGTCTCGGTGGCGTTGTAGGCCTGGGCCAGGTCGTTGAGGGCGAACTGGGTGGTGTCGGAGCCGACGCCGATGATGTCGCCGCCGTCCGGCTGGAACGGCGGGGTGTAGTCGCCGGGGTCGGCGTACGCGGTGCCGAATCCGCTGCCGGCGGCGATCGCCAGCCCGGCGGCCGCGGCGGCGGCTCTTGCCATGATTCGCATGGGGGACTCCTTATCCCTGTCATGGTTGACGCTTCGCATCGAAGCAATTACGAGCGTCGTCGCTCACAGGTTCGGTTGCCACCACATGACGGCCAAGTGTTCGTCAACTGGCCATGCCCGGATGGTTAAGGAGCCGTTGCGCCCCCAGGTGGGCGGCTCATCGCCGCGCCGCCGCCGCCGAGACGCCGCCGAAGCCCTCGCCTGACACGCCTTCGCCCCCTTTGCCGTATATGTCATATGGGGTAAATCACAGGCCATGCCCAGTGAACTTCGCGTTCACTCCTTTGTGTCTCCCGGGACATACCGTGCTCTTTGGATTGCGAGTGGTGATCATGCAATGAGCCCGCAAAGGAAACCCCCCACAATGCATTCGAATGAGTCTTCCGGAACCGCGGACGACCCGTCCCCGGCGCCAGCCGCCGGCACGGCGACGGCGGTCCTGCCCGAGGTCCCCGACGTCACCGCCGTCCAACCGAAGGCGGAGGCGCCAGACGCGCTCGGCGCGAAGCTGGAGGCCGACCGCGTCTCCGCCTGGTTCGGCGACCACAAGGTCCTCGAACGCGTGTCGCTCACCATGGAGCCGGGCAGCGTCACCGCGCTGATCGGCCCCTCCGGCTGCGGCAAGTCCACATTCCTGCGCATCCTCAACCGGATGCACGAACTGGTGCCGAGCGCCGCCCTCGCCGGCGAGGTCCGCCTCGACGGCACCGACATCTACGCGCCCGGCCAGCGCGTCACCGAGACCAGGCGCCGCATCGGCATGGTCTTCCAGAAACCCAACCCGTTCCCCGCCATGTCGATCGACGAGAACGTCACCGCCGGACTCAAGCTCACCGGCGGCCGCCGTCGCCGCGACGAACGGCAGGAACTGGTGGAGCGGTGCCTGACCAAGGCCGGACTGTGGCGCGAGGTCAAGGACCGCCTCTCCCAACCCGGATCCTCGCTCTCGGGCGGACAGCAGCAGCGGCTGTGCATCGCGCGGTCCCTCGCCGTCCAGCCCGACGTGCTCCTGATGGACGAGCCGTGCTCGGCGCTCGACCCCACCTCCACGCGCCGCATCGAGGAGACCATCGCCGAACTGCGCAACGAGGTCACCATCGTCATCGTCACCCACAACATGCAGCAGGCCGCCCGCGTCTCGCAGTACTGCGCGTTCTTCCTCGCCGAAGAGGGCAGCCCCGGCTCCGTCGTGGAGCAGGCCGACACCGAGACTATGTTCGGCTCCCCCAGCGACCCGCGCACCTCCGACTACATCCACGGCCGATTCGGCTAGCGGACGGATGGCGACCATGCCCATGAACAAGGCCCGACCCCGCCCCGACCGGGCAGGCCGCCGAGGCCGCCACACGAGAAGCAGATGCCCATGGTTCGCTTCGACATACGGCCCGCCAACGGTGGCGGGTTCCTCTGGAGACTCCTCAGCGGCAACAACCGCACGATGGCGACGGGCGGCTGCCAGTGCGCCACCCGGGCCGAATGCACCGCGCAGATGCGGCGCGTGGCCGAAGTGGCCCTCGTCAAGCGCCCCCGACTGGTGCACGAGGACGACGGCACCTGGTCGTGGTCGCTCGACGACGGCGGCGAGGCCATCGCCCGCTCGGCGGCCCCGTACTCCCGCCGCATCGACTGCCTGCGCGCCATCGACCGTTTCGTCGACCTGGCCGACGACTTCCAATCCGGCCTCGCCGAAGCGCCCGCCGCGCGCCCGCCGCGCCGAGGCGCATAGCACCGCACCGCGCCGGCGCATCGGCACCCGAGCGAACAGAGAAGAGGCACTCCGGTGACCAACGCGAAACCCGTCGGCACCGCCACCGTCGACGTCGACACTCCCCGCGCGATCGACCCCGGCCTCCCCGTCGCCGACCGCGTCTTCCGCGGCGGCGCCCGCGCCGTCGGCCTGCTCGTCCTGGCCATCATGGCCTCGATCGGCGTGTTCATGTTCTCCGAGTCCGGCATCGCCTTCGACGAGTTCGGCTGGAGCTTCTTCACCGAGCACCGGTGGGCCCTGGAGACCAACCAGCTCGGCGTCCTGTCGCTGCTGGTCGGCACCGTCACCGTGGCCGCGGTGGCGATCGCGATCGCGGTGCCGTTCGCGCTGACCACCGCGCTGTTCATCACCGAGTACGCCCCGCTCCGGGCCCGGCGCACGCTCATCGCCCTGGTCGACCTCATGGCCGCCGTGCCGAGTGTCGTCTACGGCCTGGTGGGCCTGATCCTCTTCCAGCCCTACCTCGCCGACATCGCCAGATGGATCCACGACTTCTTCGGCTGGATCGCGATCCTGGACGTGCCAGGCGCCGACCCCGACACCACCAACTGGAACAACACCGCCCACCAGTACACCTCCTCGGCGTTCATCGCCGGCGTGGCCGTCGCGCTCATGGTCATGCCGGTCTGCGCGGCCGTCATGCGCGAGGTGTTCTCGCAGGCGCCCGCCGGCGAACGGGAGGCGGCGCTGGCGCTCGGCGGCACCCGCTGGGGCGTCATCAGATCGGTGGTGCTGCCGTTCGGCCGCAGCGGCATCGTCGGCGGCACCATGCTCGGACTCGGACGCGCCCTCGGCGAGACGATCGCGATCGCGCTCATCATCGTCCCCGCCTTCGACGTCAAGCTCCGCATCCTCGAGAACGGGACGATCACCATCGCCTCCCAGATCATCCTGCGCTTCGGCGAATCGTCCCCGCTCCAGCTGTCCGCGCTCATGTTCGCGGGCCTCGTCCTGTTCGTCTTCACCCTGATCGTGAACACCATCGCCGCGGCAGTGGTGTCGCGCAGCCGCAGCGGTGCGGCCACCGAGATCTGAGGGAGCCCATGACCACTGTCGCCACCAAGGAGACCGGGGCGGACACCGAACCGCCCGAAGCGCAAGCGACCGAACCGGACCCGGACGAGCCGGCCGTCGAGGAGGCCGACGCGCCCAGGCGGATCCGCTCGGCCGACGCCGACGACCGGATCGCCCAGGTCGGCAGCGCCGCCGGCTCGCTCGGCCTGGTGTGGATCCTCTACCATCGGGTGCTGCCCACCGAGGGCCTCCTGGGTTTCGTCCTGTGCTGGTGGATCGCGTTCCTGCTGCTGTACGCGCTGGTCACCGTGCAACGGCACGGCCGCGTCGTCCTCGTCGACCGCATCGCCGCCGCGGTGGTCCGCTCGGCGGCGGTCGTGGTCGCCGCCGCCCTGGTCACGGTCATCGCCTACACCTTCTGGCGCGGCGGAGAGGCGCTGGTCCACGCCAACTTCTACACCGAGGACCTCGTCTTCGACGACTCGACCGACCTCTCCCAGGGCGGCATCCGCCACGCCATCGTCGGCACCCTGGAGATGATGGGCCTGTCCATCGCCTTCACGCTCCCGCTCGGCGTGGCCTGCGCCGTGTTCCTCAGCGAGGTACGCGGCCGCCTCTCCCGCATCGTGCGCACCATCGTCGAGGCGATGACCGCGCTGCCGTCGATCGCGGCGGGCCTGTTCATCCTCGTCGCCCTGATCCTGGCCCTCGGCGTGGAGCAGAGCGGCCTCGCCGCCAGCCTGGCGCTGTCGGTGATGATGCTGCCGATCATCACCCGCGCCGCCGACGTGGGCCTGCGGCTGGTCCCCGGCGGGCTCCGGGAGGCCAGCCTCGCCCTCGGCGCCTCCCAATGGCGCACGGTATGGCACGTGGTCCTCCCGACCGCCAGGCCGGCCCTCGCCACCGCGCTCATCATCGGCGTGGCGCGCGGCGTCGGCGAGACCTCACCGGTGGTGCTGACCGCCGGCTACACGAACTTCCTGAACGCCAACCCGCTCTCGGGCTGGCAGACTTCACTGCCGCCGTTCATCTACAACAACGCCCGGCTCCCCGAAGAGGAGATGGTGGTGCGCGCCTTCGGCGCCGCCTCGGTCCTGCTGACCATCGTGCTGATCCTCTTCGTCATCTCCCGCATCATCGCGACCCACCGCGGAGGAAGACGCTCATGACGCTCGCAAGGACACACCGCGGCCGGCTCTCCAGGCTGCTGGCGCTCACGGTGACCGCGGTGCTGGTGATGGTGTTCGGCGCCGCCGGCTCCGCCAGCGCCCAGCGGCTGCCGCCGATCAACGGCTCCGGTTCGACCTGGAGCTTCAACGCGCTCAACACCTGGATCGGCGACATCGCCTCGAACGGCATCACCGTCAACTTCAACCCGGTCGGCTCCACCCGCGGCCGGGCCGACTTCAGAAGCGGCCAGACCGACTTCGGCGTCACCGAGATCCCCTACCAGGGCGGCAGGGACGAGCGCGGCGAAAGCGACGGCATCCCCGAACGCGGCTTCGGGTACATGCCGATCGTCGCCGGCGGCACCGCGTTCATGTACAACATCCAGGTCCGCGGCGAGCCGTACGAGGGCCTGCGGCTCTCGGGCGAGACCATCGCGAAGATCTTCACCGGCCAGATCACCAAGTGGAACGATCCGGCGATCACCGAGGACAACAACGGCGTGGAGATGCCCGACAAGGACATCATCCCGGTGGTCCGCTCCGACGGCTCGGGCACCACCGCCCAGTTCACCACCTATCTGGACAGCCAGTACCCCGACATCTGGCGGCCGTTCTTCGGACGCTCGGGCCTGACCTCGTACTACCCCAACCCCGGCAACGAGTTCGTGGCCCAGAGCGGATCGGACGGCATCCAGCGCTACGTCAGCGCCTCCTACGGCGACGGCGCCATCGGCTTCGTCGAGTACTCGTACGCGCTGGAGCGGGACTGGCCGGTGGCCAAGGTGCTCAACGACGCCGGGTACTACGTCCATCCGACGCAGTACAACGTGGCGGTGGCGCTGACCGAGGCCGAGATCGAGACCGCGAACACCGACCCCGCGGTGTACCTGACGCAGAAGCTCGAAGGCGTCTACAACCACTCCGACCAGCGCGCCTACCCGCTCTCGTCCTATTCGTACATGATCCTCCCGACCGACACGAGCGAGGGCATGAACGAGGACAAGGGACGGGCGCTCAGCAGATTCGCCTTCTACTTCCTATGCGAGGGGCAGCGCCGCGCCGGACCATTGGGATACTCGCCGCTGCCGCTGAACCTGGTGGAGGCCGGCTTCGAGCAGGTCCACCGCATCCCCGGCAACGAGGGCGAGGAACTCACCGACCCCGCCAAGTGCAACAACCCGACCTTCGACGGCAGCGACCCGGACCGCAACCTCTTGGCCGAGATCGCCCCCGAGATCCCCGAATGCGACCGCCAGGGGCAAGGGCCGTGCGGTGACGAATCCGGCGGTGGCGGCGGTTCGGGCGGCGACGACACCGGCACGGACGGGACCGGGGGCGGCACCGACGGCACCGGCGCTGGAGCCGACGGCGCCGACGGCACCGATGGCACGACCGCGGGCGCCACCGGCGAAGACGGCGCCCTGATCGACCCGGAGACCGGCCTGCCCATCGGCAGCGGCGGCGAAGGCGACGGCGGCCTCGGCGGCGCCGACCTCGCCTCCGCCGAAGCCGAGGCGCTGCCGATGTCGGCGGCGGTCCTGGCCGCCGTGCAACTGCTGGCCATCCTCATCGTCCCCACGCTCGCGGCCCGATACCTGACCGGCCGCGCCGCTCGGCGGGCGTCCCGACCATCGACCGAAACCGGCTGACGGAGGCTGATCCCAATGCGATTCCCGACATTGCGACGAGGGCCGCGGGCGCGCCTCGGTCGCGCTCTGACTGCCGCGCTCGCGCTCACTGCGGCGGTCACCGCCGTCACGGTGCTGCCGATACCCGCACCCGAACCGTCCGCCGCCCAGGAGACCGGCGGTGAGAGCCGGCAGATCGACTTTGCCGACGGCGGCACCGGCCGAGTGAGCGTCAGCAAGACCGAGGACCTGCGCAACGAGGCGGTGCGGATCGAATGGTCCGGCTTCCTGCCCTCCACCGCCTCGCAGGACGTGCCGGTGGGCCTCGGCAACCGCGTGAACGACCTGCACTTCCCGGTCGTCGTGTTCCAATGCCACCACGCCGCGGGTGAGGCACCGGTGCGCGAGCAGTGCATGACCGAGGAGCGGAGGATACCCCCGAAACTCGACCTGGCCGAGCCCCAGGCCGCTCCGGAACCGCTCTCGCTGAACGTGCCGTTCGTCGACGTCTACGGCCGGAGCTACGAGATCTTCCCCGGCAGCCAGGACTACCCCGACGACTGGCGCACCTTCGGGAAGGCGAACCAGGTCGCCATGACGGCCCAGGACGGCACCGGCGCGATGGACTTCCAGGTCCGCACCGGCGACGAGAGCCCCATCTCGCTCGGCTGCGGGCGCAGCCCCGCCCAAGGCGAGCCGGTGACCGAGTGCTCCCTGGTCGTGGTCCCGGTGCGCGAAATGGACTGCGACCAGACCCTCTCTCCCTCCGAACGCCTGACCTGCATCGAGGCCCCGACCAACACCAACCTCGCCAGGAGCCGCAACCTCGATGTGGCACTGTCGGGCTCCAACTGGCGCAACCGGGTGGTCTTCCCGCTCACCTTCGCGCCCGAAGAGGGCTACTGCGAGCTCACCGATGCCGAACGCCTCCCCACCGCCGGCAGCGAGCTGGCCGCCGAGGCGATGTACAGCTGGATCCCGGCCATGTGCGGCGCCGAGAACGGCACGCCGGTCGCGTACTCGCCCAGTGGCGAGAGCCTGGCCCGCGCGCAGTACCTGGGCGGCGGCCACGACTTCACCTTGGGCAGCCGCCCGGTGGAAGGGGCCGACCGGCCCACCGTGCACGCCCCGATGGCCGTATCGGGATTCGGGATCGCCTTCATGATCGACGACGCCGAGAGCAAACAGGTCACCGAGATGAACCTGAACGCCCGACTCGTCGCCAAGCTGCTCACCCAGAGCTACCGCGGGAATTTCTGCAATGACGGCCAGCGCTGGCTCTGCGACTTCCTGCCGAACCAGCCGACGGACCTCCTGGCGGACGACGAGTTCCAGGAACTCAACCCGCACATCGACCTCGACGCCGGGCACGGCGTCGACGGCGACGACGGCGCCCCGATGGCGACGCTCGTCCTCCCCTCCGGCGTCGGCGACGTCCCCGAGGCGGTCACCCGCTGGATCCTGGCCGACCCGGACGCGGCGGCGTTCCTCGCCGGTGAGAAGGACCCATGGGGCATGCGGGTGAACCCGGTCTTCACCGACTGGCAACTGCCGGTCGAGGCGTTCGAATGGCGTGACGACTGGAGCATCGCCCCCGACGACCCCGCGGTCCCGCAGCCGTACGACCCCGTCGGACTCCGCTGCGGCGATGCCGGCCCGAGCGTCGGCAGTTGCCCCTATGTCGGCGAGATCCTCCACGACCTGCTCGCGCAGAGCAGCACCAACCTCCGCGAGATCGGGGCCCGCACGATCGTCAACGCGCATCCGCTCCAAGAGACCGCCGTCGATGAGGTGGGCAGCAGCGCCTTCTCCGATCGCTCTGCTCCGCAGGTCGTCGGCAAACGCAGCATCATCGGCCTGGTCGACCTCGCCACCGCGGAGCGGTACCGCCTGCCACTGGCGAACCTGTCCACCGGCGGCACCGCCGCCGACGGCGCGCCGGTCTTCGCCTCGCCCACCGAGACGGCGATGTTCCGGGCCGTCCAGTCCGGGACGCTCGACGACACGAGCGGCACCATCCAGCTCGACTACGACGAACTCGCCCAGACCGGCGGCTACCCGGGCACCATGCTCGTCTACGGGGCGGCGCCCACCACCGGACTCGACGAGACCACTGCCGACGGCTACGCGAACCTCCTCGAATACGCCGCCGGGCCGGGGCAGGTCTACGGCCTCGCCCAAGGCTGGCTCCCGCCCGGCTACCTGGCGCTGCCGCCCGAACTCGCCCAGCAGACCCTGGCCGCCGCGCAGGCCGTCCGGGAGCAGGACGGCACCGAGGTGGTCCTGCCGCCGATCGACGACCCCGGCGAGCTGACCCCGCCGGGCGGCGACGGCACGACCGGCGGCGGCAACGGCGACGTCCCGCCGGGAGGCACCGGAGGCGAGGTCCCCGCCGGCGGCGAGCAGCCGCCCGCCGACGAGGACGCCCAGGGCCCGGCCTACACCGGCGACGAGTTCGCACAGGCCGGATCCACCGAGGCCATCGGCGCCGGCTGGGCCACCTGGGCCCTGCCCGTCGCGCTCGCCGTCGGAGCGGCCGCCCTCCTCGCCTCCGCCTCGGCGGGAGCGATCGGCACCGATCCGGACAGCCGGACCGGCCGCCTGCTCCGGTTCGCCGCCAGACCGTTCAAGCGAGCCTTCGTCTTCAGCGCGTCCCTGGTCCGGCGGAGGTGAGGGGCGCGATGAGACGACCCTCATCCGTCAGGGGCGTCGCCCGGGCCGTCGCCCCGGCGCTGGCCCGTGTCGCGGTCGGCGCGCTCGGCCTGGTGCTGTTCGCGGTCGCCCTGTCCCCGGTGCAGGCCGACCGCGAACAGCAGGTCCTGCGCGACGAGATGGACGCCGAGATCGCCGACCCCGGCGAAGTGCTGGAGTCCATCCCGCCCGGAACGCCGATCGCGTCGGTGGACATCCCCGCCATCGGCCTGGAGCACCAGGTCGTGGTGCAGGGCACGACCGCCGAGGACCTGACGGCCGGCCTCGGGCACCGCCGCGACTCGGTGCTGCCGGGGCAGACCGGCCTGTCGGTGATCTACGGCCGCCATGCCGCCTTCGGCGCCCCGTTCGCCGACCTGGACCGGCTCGACCCCGGCGACGAGATCGAAGTCGTCACGCCCGACGGCGAATTCGTGTTCCGGGTCGACCGGGTCCGCCGCGACGGCGACCCGATCGCCGCTCGCGAACCGGGCGGGACCTGGCTGGTGCTGGTCACCGCCGTCGGGGACCCGTTCAGGCCGACCGAGACGATCTACGTCGACGCGACGCTCACCGACCGGACCCTCGCCGCGGGGGCGGTGACCGAGGCGATCGCCGTCGAACCGGTCACCTCCGACGAGATCGCCATGGCGGAGGACAGCGGCGGATGGTTCGAGCTGGTGCTGTGGCTCCAGGCGCTCGCCGTCGCGCTCGTGGGACTCTTGTGGACGAAGCATCGACTGGGTCGCCGTGAAACCTGGATCATGGGATTCCCGGTCATGGCGGCGGTCCTGTGGAATGTCTATGAGGCCGCCATGCGTCTGTTTCCGAATCTGCTGTGACCATGCTCTGCGCGATTCCATCCGCGCGAAATGAAAGGCCTCGGGCTCCGGCGAGTCGATTGGGTTTCGCCGGGGCCCGAGGCCGTGAATCGTTGTTCCGGTCAGTCGATCGCGGTCGCGTCGTATCCGAGGATGCGGCCGGGCCGCAACGAGGTGATCCCCAGCTCCTCGTTGAATGCGGCGGCGCCGTCGGCGGTGAAGTGCCAGGCCGTGCCCTCATCGGTGCCGCCGCCGAGCACGAACAGCGCGACGGGCTCGCCGAAGTTCACCCGGCCGGTGACCGTGTCGCCGGCCGGGTCGATCACCAGGTCGGAGACGATGGCGCAACCGCCGTCGCGGTAGAAGGAGATGCCGCCGAACAGCTCGGTGGTGCCGTCGCCCGGGTCGCCGACCACGTCGAACGCGTAGGTGGTGGCTCCGTCGACGGTCTTGTCGGCGAAGAGCGGGAAGTGGCGGACGCCCTCGAACTCGAAGGTGGCCAGGGTGGTGTTCTCCAGCGTCAGCGTGCTGGTGCCCTGCGACCAGTGGGAGGCCGACGCCGCCGTCTCGGGCGAAGGGACGGGGTCCTCGGCGGCCGCGGGGGCGGCGCCGAAGTGCGCAATGGACACGATGATCGCCGAACCGATCAGGCCCTGTGTCAGTCGGGTGAGCATGGATCTCTCCGATCTCGGGGGAGTTCGAAAGCGACTTGCAATCAATTGGAGCGTACCTATAAGGCCATTCCATCGAAATGCGCTGATCGACATTTCCGCGCCAATTCAGCGACCGGAGCATGCTTGTTCACCCGGCGACGAAGACATATCCGATATGGGCGGTCCGCGCCGTGGCCGTCTCCGCGAGGCGGCGGACGCCCGGGCCGCGCAGGACTACGAGCCGCTCAGGCTCGCCGCGACGTGTCCCTTCACCCGGCCCGGCGCGAGGCGCTCGGTCGCGCCGGTGGACCGCTCGGTGACCTCCACGGTGCCCTCGCCCAGGCCCCGCCTGCTGACGGTGACCCGCAGCGGGATGCCGCACAGCTCGGCGTCCTTGAACTTGATGCCGGGCCGCTCGTCGCGGTCGTCGAGGAGGACCGAGACGCCCCCCTCGGCCAGTTCGCGGTAGAGACGGTCGGCCGCTTCGACGACCTCGGGATCGTCCCCCAGGGCGGCGATGTCGACCTGGAACGGGGCGACCGCGGCGGGCCAGACGATCCCCGACTCGTCGTGGTGGGTCTCGACGATCGCGGCGATCGCCCGCTCCACGCCGATGCCGTAGGAGCCCATGATCGGTGTCGCCGCCCGCCCTTCGGCGTCGAGCACGGTCACGCCGAACGCCTCGGCGTACCTGCGGCCGAGCTTGAAGATGTGGCCGACCTCGATGCACTTCACGACCTCGAGCGCGCTCCCGCAGTCCCCGCAGGGCTCGCCCGCGGCGACTTCCCGAAGATCGGCCCACCGGCCGGGCGCGATGTCGCGCTCGACGTCGACGCCGCGCAGGTGCACCTCGTCGCGGTTGGCGCCGGTGACCATGCCGCGGCGGCCGCGGAGCGCGGCGTCGGCGATCACGGGCAGCCCGGTGACGCCGACGCCGCCGAGGCTGCCCGGTCGGGCGCCGAGCGCCTCGGCGATCTCCTCGTCGTGCGCGGGACGGATCCGGGCCGCGCCGGTGGCGTCGGCGAGCTTCTGCTCGACCAGGGCGTGGTCGCCGCGCAGCAGCACGAGCGTGAGCCGGCCGTCGAGGACGTAGACGAGGGTCTTGACCTGGCGGTCGGCGGCCACACCGTGGACCCGCGCGAGGTCGTCGATGGTCCGCACCCCGGGGGTGTCGAACGGCGCGAGCTCGGTCGAGTCCGGGTCGTGGACGGGATCGAGCCGGGAGCCCGCCTTCTCGACATTCGCCGCGTAGCCGCACGCCGGGCAGCGGACGACGAAGTCCTCGCCGGCCTCGGAGGGGCACATGAACTCGGTCGAGGCCGACCCGCCCATCGCGCCTGAGGAGGCGTTCACCGCGATCGCCGGGAGGCCCAGGCGGGCGAAGACGCGTTCGTAGGCGGCCCGGTGGGCCTCGAAGGAGGCGTCCAGGCCCGCCTCGTCCAGGTCGAAGGAGTAGGAGTCCTTCATGGTGAACTCGCGGACGCGCAGCAGCCCCGCCTTCGGGCGGGCCTCGTCGCGGAACTTGGTCTGGAACTGGTACCAGATCTGCGGGAGCCGCCGGTAGGAGCGCAGCTCGGCGCCCAGGGTCGCGAAGACCTCTTCGTGGGTGAGGCCGAGGACCTGCTCGTTGCCCTTGCGGTCGGTCAGCTTGAACATGACGTCGACCGAGTCGTAGCGGCCCGAGCGCTTCCAGATCTCGGCGGGGTGCATCGTCGGCAGGAGGAACTCCTGGCCCCCGATCCGCTGCATCTCTTCGCGGATGATCCGGACCACGTTCTCGCGCACCCGCATCGCCATGGGAAGCAGGGTGTAGTGGCCGGCGGCGAGCTGGCGGATGAACCCGGCGCGGACCAGCAGCCTGTGGCTGGCCGCCTCCGCCTCCGCGGGGTCCTCGCGGAGTGTCGGCGTGTACAGCTGGGACCAGCGCATTCGGATACCTCCAGGAACGATGCGGACGGCGTGATCACGACCCGGTCGATTGTAGGGAGTGCCGCCGGCGCCTGCGGCCGCAGGCGGTCTCGGCCGGTGACACCGGCTCTCGGGCGGGTCAGGGCGTGGGCCTGTGGTAGCTGTGCTGCACGCCGACCGGGCGGAAGCCGAACCGGTGGTACAGGTGCTTCGGGGTGTCGTCGATCTCCGCTCCGATCAGGACCGAGCCGGCGCCGCGGCCCCGGGCGTGGGCGACGGCGCGGCGAAGCATCTGCGTGGCGACCCCCGAGCCCCGCTCCCGGGGGTGGACGAAGACGTCCTCGATCAGCCCGATGCCCTCGCCGCCGACCCACACCGCGATCGTCGCCACGACACTGCGGTCCCCTTCCGCGAGCAGGTAGCGCACCTGCGGTCCGAGCGCGCGCCGCAGCGCGACCGCCGAGCGCGTCAGCTCGGGCGGACGCGGCGGCGAGCCGTGGCGGGCGTCCTCCTCCAGGTGGTCGATGCGGAACAGCCGCTCGATCTCGCGCCAGTCCTCCTCGCCGTCGGCATGCCGCACCTGGAGGCCGTGCGGCTCGGGAACGGGCACATCGGCGGCCAGTTCGAGGACCAGGAGCCGCTCGAGCGCCCAGTCGTTCAAGGCGAGGACCGCTTCGACCGCGGGCGGGGCCTCGGTGTCGATGATCACACGCGGCGGCAGCGGCGCCGCCGCGTCGTCGCCGTGGGCGCGGATGCTCTCCGCCGCGGCCGCGGTGCGGAGCCCGCGGCAGAAGTTGCCCAGTGGATGGTCCGGTGCGGCCCGGTGGCGCACGAGCTCATAGCCGTCGTGGGCGCTCACCTCCCCGCCGAGCGACCAGAAGTCCTCCACGGCCGCCTCGAACCGCGGCCAGGCCGCACCGTCGGCGGTGATGCGATCGTTCATGAGCCCCACGATAGACCCGCCCCGGTCGCGGTACGGATCGGTCGCGAGCGAGCAGAATCCGGGCCGAGAACGGTCTACCCATGTATGACCGAAGAGATCGCCCGCATATCCGACGGGCCCGCGGCCGGCCCGAGGGAGCTCGACGAGCCGGCCGCCCGGTACCGGACCGAGTTGCTGGCGCACTGCTATCGCCTGCTCGGCTCGGCCGAGGACGCCGAGGACGCGGTGCAGGAGACCCTGCTCCGGGCCTTCCGGTTCCGTGATCGATGGGAAGGGCGGAGCTCGATGCGCACCTGGCTCTACAAGATCGCCACCAACGTCAGCCTCGACGCCCGCGGGGCCGCGGCCCGGCGCCCGCTCCCCTCGGACCTGTCCGCGCCGGTCGACACCGGTCGGCTCGGCGACGAAGCGCCGGGGACGCTGTGGATCGAGCCGCTGCCGGGTCGCGCGCTCGACGACGATCGGGCCGACCCGGCGTCGCAGGCGGCCGCTCGCTCCGGTATGCGGCTCGCGTTCGTGGCGGCGCTGCAACACCTCTCGGCGGTGCAGCGGGCGGTGCTCGTGCTCCGTGACGTGCTGATGTTCCCGGCCGCCGACGTGGCCGGGATGCTCGACCTCACCGTGCCCTCGGTCAACAACCACCTGCAGCGCGCTCGGCGCCGCCTGAGCGAGGCGGCACCCGCCGCGGAGCGGATTCGGGAGCCCGAGGAGCAGCGTGAGCTGGAGCGGCTGGAGGCGTACGCGCGGGCGTTCGTGTCCTCCGACGTCGACGGCCTGGTCTCGCTCCTCCATGAGGACGTGACGCTGGAGATGCCGCCGAACCCCTCCTGGTTCCGCGGCCGCGCCGACGTCGGCGCGTTCCTCGGCGCCCGAATCGGGGAACGGCGCTGGCGGGCGGTGGCGACGGCCGCCAACACTCAGCCCGCGGTCGTCCTCTACGCGCAGGGCGAGACCGGTGAGTGGCGGCCGGAAAGCCTCCACGTGCTCGACGCCGCCGGGGCCGCCCTCAGCGGGATCGTCGTATTCCGCGAACGCCGCATCCTGGCGGGTTTCGATCTGCCGGACCCGCTCCCTCCCGAGCCCCACGCGCAGGAGGTCGCCATGTGACCAGTTCCCGCCGCGCGGCCTCGCGTTCGCCACCTGCGGCCGAGCGGCGATCCGCCACATCCGTCCAGACGATCCATCCAGACAAGAAGGAGCACAACCCATGCCCGTGTTCACGATCGACGTCCCCGAGGGGGCGGCGCCCGAAGCCAAGCGGCAGGTCCTCGCAGAGGTCACTCGCGCGATGCACGAGACGTACCGGTTCCCCGACCACCGGGGATGGCTGCGGGAGCATCCGGCCGAGAACATCGCCGTCGACGGCCAGGTGGGGGCCGAACCGGTCCGGCCGGTCTGCTCGATCGAGGCGCCCGAGTTCCACGACCTCGACGCGAAGCGCAAGCTCGTCGAGCAGATCACGGCGGCGATCGCGAGCGGCTATGCCGAGCTGGCGAACACCGAGGAGACCCTGATCCTCATCAACGAGTACCCGCTCCAGAACGTCGGCTGGAGGTCCGGTCTGCAATGCGACACTCCTGAGATCGTCGCGGCGGTGGACCAACTCAACGCCGCGGGCGAGAGCCGGGCCGATTGACCCCTTGAGCAAGGGGCGCCGGCGAGCGGCTCCATACCCTCCCCGCCCCCTCGCCGAGGATCGGGCGGCCCTCCGAGCCGGCCACGCCTTGCGGGGCGGGCGCCGCCCACCGGATGTCACCGGTGGGCGGCGCCCGCCCCGCTCGTCGGTGCACCCGCACACCCCGTGGGATGGAAGGGAAGTCCCGTGCCGCGGAGCTCGCGATTCGGCTCGGTCCTTCGCCCCGGACCCCCGATGCAAAAAATATGTAGACTGGTCTATTATCTCATCATGACTGACACCTCAAAAGGCGCCCGGACCCGGGAGCGACTCGTGGAGTCGATGCTGGAGCTCATCCAGGCAAGCGGCTACGCCGGCACCGGGCTGAACACGGTGACGGCGCACGCCCGGGCCCCGAAAGGCTCCCTGTACTTCCACTTCCCCGAGGGCAAGCGCGCCATGGGGGAAGCGGCGATCGCGCTCGCGGCCTCCCGGTTCCAGACCCTCATCGACCGGACGGAACCGGGCCCGGCGACACCACGGGAGGTCCTCTCCCGGGTCGTCGACGTGCTGTGCGAGATCCTCACGCGAAGCGACTTCCGGCTGGGCTGCCCGGTATCGGTGGTCACCTTGGAGATGGGGGCGGATGACGACCGCCTCCGCGAGGCGTGCGCGAAGGCCTTCGAAACCTGGATCGCCTCGTTCGCGGCCCTCCTGGCGGCCGAGGGACACCCGGTCGACAAGGCCCGCTCACTGGCGACGGCCGTGGTGAGCATGGTCGAAGGCGCGACCATCGTCTCGCGCGCGCAGCGCGACGTCGGACCACTGCGGGCCGCCGAGACACTCCTGTCCACGATGCTCGAGAGGACCGGGCCGTGACGGACGCGAAACGGCATGCCCTGGTGTTCGGGTCCTCAGGCCAGATTGGACGGCACCTGGTGCTCGAACTGCTCCGGGCCGGAGCCCGCACCAGCGTCGCCACCCGAACCCCGGCATCGTACGAGCGGCTCCGCGCCTGGCTCGCGGCGCACGGCGCCCCCGAGGCGCCGACTGACGTCCGCGTCGACTTCGAGGCCGCGGACCTGCTGCCAGGAGGCCCGGCGGCCTATACGGACATCACCGAGATCCACAACTGCGCGGGCGCCTACCGCTTCGGCATGAGCGTCGAGGAGGCGCGGCGCGCCAATGTCGGCAGTGCCGAGGCGGTCGTGGCGTTCGCCGCGCGGCTCCCGCGACTGGAGCGACTGGTCCAGGTGTCCGGGTACCGGGTCGGCGGCCAGGACCCCGCGGCCGTGCCCTGGAGCGAGCACCGCATCGAGCAGGCCTACCGCGAAGGCCCCTACGAGGCCTCCCGGAAGGAGGCCGACGCCGTCGTGCAAGCACGCGCGCGAGAGCTGGGCGTGCCGTGGTCGATCGTCAACCCCGCCACGGTGATCGGCGACAGCCGCACCGGGGAGGCCGAGCAGCAGCTGGGCCTGGCGACGACACTGGAGCACCTGTGGCGCGGAGGCCTGCCGGCGCTTCCCGGCGGCCCGACCACGTTCGTCCCGGTGATCCCGGTCGACTACGTGGCGAGGTTCATGGCGATGCTCCCCACCGACCCCAGCACCGTCGACACCTCATACTGGCTGCTCGACGAGCACACGCCGCCGCTGCCCGAGCTCCTCGGCCGCGTCGGCGCGCACTACCGCGTCGGCGTGCCCCGAACACGGGTGCCGGCCCAGGTCCTCAAGCGGCTCCCACGGCGCCTGACGAAGGCGGACCCCGAGACGCTCACCTTCCTGTCGGACGACCGGTATCCGACGGACGCGGCGAACGCCCTGGCCGAGCGCCACGGGCTCGAGAAACCGGACACGATGGACTCGATCCTGGCCTGGGCCGATCACCTGGCCGCGCACCGCTTCGGGGCCGCGCCGGAACCGGGCCGCAGGTTCACGCGGGTCGGCGGCGCCCGCACGTTCGAGCTCGGCGACGCCGAAGCGCAGCGCGTGATCCTGCCCGGCCTTCCCGTCAACGCCGACTCCTGGGCGCGCGTGGTCGAACTGCTCCCGGAGACGCGAGCGGTCGACCTGCCCGGCACCGGAATGAGCCCGGGCACGGGCCGTTCGGGCTGGGACCGGTGGACGGCGGCGCTGCTCGCCGACGGCGGCGAGGGCGTCCATCTGATCGGCCAGTCGATAGGCGCCGCCGTGGCCCTGGAAGCGGCCGCCGCGCACCCCGACCGCCGGCCGAGCCTGACACTGGTGTCGCCGTTTTTCCTCCAGCCGCGCCGCGCCGCGCCGCGACCCCTGATCCGGTGGCAACTGCGGCGGGCCGACGCGGCCGATCTGGCGGAACTGCTGACCGGCGACCGCTCCCAGGGGCCGGCCCTCGAGTCCGTGGTCAGTGACCTGCGGCGACCGGGAGTCGCCGAGAGGGTGGCCGGCCTGGCGTCCGCCGCCTCCGACCGCAAGTGGCGTCAGCGGCTCCGCGCCCTGCTGCAACGGCATCGGGGCCCGGTGCACCTCGTCGTCGGCGCAAACGATCCCCTCGCGCCGGACGCCCGGCCGCTGGTGGACGCGCTCGCGAACGTGAGGACGACCGTCATCCCCGGAGCCGGTCACCATCCCCAGTTGACACACCCCGACCGGCTCGCCGCGGCGATCGCGTCGACCCCGCCGCCCGAGCGGCGGTGAGCGCCGCACCGCCACCCCATGCACACGCCACGCACAACCCACGAACGAAGGAATCACCATGCACGTCGCCATCCCGCTGTATCCCGGTTTCACCGCCCTCGACGCCGTCGGCCCCTACACCGTGCTGGCGTTCGCGCCAGGATGGACGGTCACCTTCGTCGCCGGCGCCGTCGGGCCCGTCCGCGACGACCGGGAGCGCCTGAACCTGGTCGCCGAGGCCGCCTATGCCCAGATCGCCCGCCCCGACGTGGTCCTGGTGCCGGGCGGTCCCGGAGCGCTCAACGCGGTCCGGGACGAGGAGCTGCTGTCCTGGCTGCGCGAGGCGCACGAGCACAGCCACTGGACGGCGTCGGTCTGCGTGGGATCGACGCTCCTGGCCGCCGCCGGACTCCTCACCGGTCGCCGCGCCACCGGCCACTGGGCGTTCCGGGCCGGACTGGCGGGGTTCGGCGCGGTTCCGGTGGACGACCGAGTCGTCGTCGACGGCAAGGTCGTCACTGCCGCCGGGGTGTCCGCCGGCATCGACATGGCGCTCGCCCTGCTCGCTCGGGCAAGCGATGCGACGACGGCCAAGACGGTGCAACTGGCCCTCGAATACGACCCGCGGCCCCCCTTCGACGCCGGCTCACCGCAGTCCGCACCGGTGTCGCTCTGGAGACCCGCCCTCGACCTGATCGGCCCGTCGATGGCCGACCACGCCACCCTCCCGACACCACGGAACGCCTGACACCGCTCGTCCTGAGCAGTGGCCCCGCCGGGCCACTGCTCAGGACGCCTGAGCGAGTTCGGCGGCCAGCCGCCGCAGCTTCGCTTCGGATTCCGAGCCCGGCGCGGCGCTGAAGATCGAGACGCCCTGCCCGGCGTCGTCCCGCGAACGCAGGAATTCGGCCGTGAGGGTCAACTCGCCCAGGGCCGGGTGGCGGTAGCGGCGGGTCGTCGTGGCGCAGGTGCCGATGGGATGGGTCTCCCAGATCTCGACGAACTCCCCGCTGGCCTCGCGCAGTTCGGCTATCAAGGCGGCGATCGCGCGATCCCTCGGATACCGCCCGGCCGCGACCTGGAGGTAGGCCACGCCGTCGACGGCCTTCTGCCGCCAATCGACGTGCAGCTCACGCGCCATCGGGTCGAGGAAGTCCTGCCGGACGATATTGGCCATCGGGTCGCGCCGCCCGGCGGCCGCGAAATCCTGGTTCCACGCGAACAGCGCGTGCGCCAACCTGTTCCAGGCCAGGTAATCCGCTGCACGTCCCACTGCCAGCACCGGAAGATCCACTATGGAGTCGACCACGGCGCGCAGCCCCGGCAGCAGCCGGTCCGGGCCGGTGTCCGGGCTCGCTCGGCGATCCGGACGGGCCAGGCGGTACAGGTGGGCGCGCTCCTCCTCGTCCAGCCGGAGGGTCCTGGCGATCGCGTCGAGCACCGCATCGGACACGTTCGGCGTCTGCCCCTGTTCGAGCCGGGTGTAATAGCCGACGCTGACACCGGCGAGCGGCGCGAACTCCTCACGACGCAATCCCGGGACCCGGCGCCGCCGCACGCCCTCGCCCAGGCCGACGTCGCCGGGCCGCAGCCGGGCGCGCCGCGAACGCAGGAACGCGCCGATGGGGGAAGCAGAAGGCACGCCGACCATTCTGCCTCGCCGATCCGCAAGCTGCACCTGCCAGTGGTACCCCCGACAGGGCTCTGGCCAAGGGCCCCGTTCCACCGCAGGATCGCCGTCATGGCAACCGACTCCATCACAAGCCGCCCCGGCGAACGGCTCGGCGCGCGCGAACGACTAATCCTGATCACCCTGTGCGGCGCCACGTTCATGACCGGCCTCGACTACTCGATCATCACCGTCGCCCTGCCCGAGATCGGCCGGGACCTCGACTTCGCCACCACCGGCGGCCTCCAGTGGGTCGCCACCGCCTGCCTGCTGCCGACCGCCGCGCTCATGCCGCTGTTCGCCCGAGCCTCTGACCTGGTGGGCCGCCGCCGACTGTTCGTCCTCGGCGTCGCCGGCTTCACCGCCTGCTCGCTGCTGGCCGGGCTCGCCGTCTCACCCGCGATGCTCATCGCCGCCCGGGCGGGGCAGGGCGTCGCCGCCGCCGCGATCGGACCGACCGCGCTGGCCCTGATGACCACCGCGTTCGAAGAAGGCCCCAAACGCACCAAGGCGATGGGCGTCAACGGCGCCCTGCTGTCCCTGGGCTTCGTCGTCGGGACGATCGGCGGCGGCCTCATCACCTCCGGCATGGACTGGCGCGCCACCATGCTGCTCCTGTTCGGCATCGGCGCCCTCATCATCGTCGGCGCGCTCACCGTGCTGCCCGACCCGGCCCCGAGCACCGCCGCCCGATTGGACGTCCCCGGCGCCGTCCTGGCGAGCACCGGCCTGTTCGCCCTGGTCTACGGCATCACCACCGGCGGCGAGACCGGCTGGTCCGCCCCGCCCGCACTCGTGTCGCTCACCGGCGCGGCCGCGCTGCTCGCCGCCTTCCTCGCGGTCGAGTCCCGGCACGCCAACCCCCTGGTGCCGCCGCGGCTGCTGCGCCGCGGCACGGTCAAGTGGGGCATGGCCGTCGGACTGATCACCTTCGGCATGTGCGGAGGAGCCACACTGCTGCTGAGCGTCCACATGCAGGACGTCCTCGGATTCACCGCGCTCCAGACCGGCCTGGCCTTCCTCGGCGAAGGCGCCGCGGCACTGGCCGCCGGCTCGATCGCCTCGCGCCTGATCGGCTCCCGCGGCGCCCCCGCCGCCATCGCGATCGGTCTGACCGCGCAAGCCGCCGGCACCGCCGCGCTGGCGTTCCTGCCCGCCGCCGGCGGGCTCGCCCTGCTGCTGTCCGGCTCGGCGGTGATGGGCTTCGGACACGTGCTGACGGTGGTCGCGGCGATCACCACCATCACCTCCGGGCTCGACGAGGCCGACCAGGGCGTCGCGGGCGGCCTCGCCCAGATGCCCACCTTCATCGGCGCCGTCGGCATCGCGGGACTGACCGCCGTGGCCGCGGCCCGCACCGAGGCGCTCACCGCCACGGCAGGGGAGCTGGCGACCCTCGGCGGGCTGCGGGCCGCCTTCGCCACGGCGGCCGCGGTGTGCCTCCTCGGCCCGGTGATCGCCGCCGCCGCGCTCCGCCGCAAGACGACCGATCCCACAACCCCCTGAACCAGCACGCGAAACGCCCGAAGCGGCGGGCGCTGTTCGGCGATGCCGCTGCGGGCCCTGCTACGGGGCCTGGGAACAGCGCGCGAAACGAGAAACGGCACTTCAGGTCGAAGTGCCGTTTCCGCTGTTCAGGTGCGGTGCCTGTGGTAGCCCGGGTGGGACTCGAACCCACACTGTACGGGTTTTGAATCCGTCTTCTCTGCCAATTGGAATACCGGGCCCGGTTCCGACCATTGAGGCCTGGACCGCAGAACATGATACCCCCGCGATACGGCCGGTGACTGATGGGGCCTACTGTCCGAAACGCTCGACATAGGGAGATGCGCCCGCCCGCCGCGCCGGATAAGCTAACTTCCTGGTGTGCCTTCACTGCCGCACGCCCGACCGACCAGACGCGCATGAAAGGTACGGACACGCATGACGAGCAAGGCCGCCGAGGAGCCGCGAAAGCGCGTGCTCATCGCCGAAGACGAGGGGCTCATCCGCCTCGACCTGGCCGAGATGCTCACCGAGGAGGGCTACGAGGTCGTAGCCGAGGCCGCGGACGGCGAGGCGGCCGTCCGGCTCGCCCAAGAGCACCAGCCCGACCTGGTGATCTGCGATATCCAGATGCCTATCATGGACGGCCTCCAGGCCGCCGAGAAGATCGTCTCCGCCCGCATTGCCCCCGTCGTGATCCTCACCGCGTTCAGCCAGCGCGACCTGATCAGCCGCGCCACCTCGGCCGGCGCCATGGCCTACCTCGTCAAGCCCTTCCAGAAGTCCGACCTGGTGCCCGCGATCGAGCTCTCGCTCACCCGCTTCGCCGAGATGACGGCCCTGGAGAAAGAGGTCGACAACCTCACCGAACGCCTCGAGGTCCGCAAACTCGTCGACCGCGCCAAGGGCCTGCTCATGACCCAGTACGGCATGGCCGAACCCGACGCGTTCCGCTGGATCCAGCGCGCCGCCATGGACCACCGCCTGTCGATGCGGGACGTCGCCACCCGCGTCATCGAAGAGGCCAAGGAGAAGGAAGCCCAGGACGCCGAATAGCGGACATGCCGCCCCGGGCTTGCACCGGACTTGTCGGAGGCACTCGCTAGGCTCTGGGGCGTGACCGCTTCGCAATCCCGCCTCCTGCTGATCGACGGCCATTCGATGGCCTACCGCGCCTTCTTCGCGCTCCCCGCCGAGAAGTTCTCGACCGAGGACGGCCAGGTGACCAACGCCGTCTACGGCTTCGCGTCCATGCTCATCAACCTGCTCAGGGACGAGAAGCCGACGCACATCGCCGTGGCCTTCGACGTCTCGCGCCGGTCCTTCCGCACCGAGGAGTACGCCGAGTACAAGGACGGGCGGGCCGAGACCCCCGCGGAGTTCAAGAGCCAGATCCCCATCATCCAGGAACTCCTCGACGCGCTCGGCATCGCGTGGCTCAGCAAGGAGCACTACGAGGCCGACGACATCATCGCCACCCTCGCCACGCAGGGCGAGGCGGCCGGAGCGCACACCCTCATCTCCTCGGGCGACCGCGACACCATCCAGCTCGTCGGCGAATCGGTCACACTGCTCTACCCGGTCAAAGGCGTCACCGACCTCGCCCGCTACACCCCCGCCCTCATCGAGGAGAAGTACGGCGTCACACCCGCCCGCTACCGGGACCTCGCCGCGCTGGTGGGGGAGAAGTCCGACAACCTGCCCGGCGTCCCCGGCGTCGGCCCCAAGACCGCCGCGAAGTGGATCGTCAAATACGGCTCCCTCGACGGCCTGGTCGGCAAGGTCGACGAGATCGGCGGCAAGGCCGGCCAGAACCTGCGCGAGCACCTCGACGACGTCCTGCGCAACTACCGGCTCAACGGCCTCGTCTGCGACCTCGACCTGCCCCGCGGCGTCGACGACCTGGCCTGGGAGGGCTGGTCGGTCGAGGAGACCAACCGGCTGTTCGACGCCCTCCAGTTCCGCACCCTCGGCGACCGCATCAACACCAGCCTCGGCGACCGCGCCGTCGGCGGCGCGGCCCCGCAGGACGCCGAGGTCGACCACGTCCGGGCCGCGCGCCTCGAACCCGGCGGCATGGCCGCCTGGCTCGGCTCCCGCGAAGGCGACGTCGCGATCGCCTACGCCGGCGCCTTCGCCTCGGGCGCGGGCTCGTTCGACTCCATCGCCCTGGCCGAAGGCGGCGAGGCGCTCTGGTTCGACCCGGCCCAGCTCGACGCCGAGGACGAGCGGGCCTGGACCGACTGGCTCGCCGACGCCTCGCGCGGCAAGATCGTCCACGACGTCAAAGGCTTCAACTGGGGCGCCGACGCCGCAGGCTGGCCCGAACCGGCCGGGCTGCGGGCCGACACCGTCATCGCCGCCTACCTCCTCAAACCCGAGCAGCGCACCTACGCCCTCGGCGACCTCGCCATGCAGTACCTCGGCCGGGAGATCGAGACCGCCGCGCAGGAGACCGGCGAGGGCACCCTCGTCGGCCTCGACGCGGCCATGGCCGACGACAAGTCCCGCTTCGAAGCGGACTGCGCCGCCGCGAGCGCCGTGGGCTCGCTCGCCGCCGTCCAGACCGAGCGGCTCGCCGAACGCCAGCAGGCCCGCCTCGCCGAAGCGATGGAATACCCGCTCACCGGCGTCCTGGCGCGCATGGAGATCACCGGCATCGCCGCCGACGAAGGCCACTTCGCCGACATCGAGGCGAGCTTCGCGGCCCAGTCGAAGGAGGCCACCGACGCCGCCCACGAGATCGTCGGGCGCCCCTTCAACGTCGGCTCGCCCAAGCAGCTCCAGGAGATCCTCTTCTACGAGCTGAAGATGCCCAAGACCAAACGCACCAAAACCGGCTACACCACCAACGCCGAGGCACTCGGGCAGCTCTACGCCAAGACCGGGCACCCGCTGCTGGAGCGGCTGCTGCGGTTCCGCGACGTCGAGAAGCTCAAGCAGATCGTCGCCACCCTGCGCGCCACCATCCAGACCGACGGGCGCATCCACACCACGTTCCACCAGACCGTGGCCGCCACCGGCCGCCTGTCCTCCTCCGACCCGAACCTCCAGAACATCCCCGTCCGCTCGGAGGCCGGGCGCGACATCCGGGCGGGCTTCGTCGTCTCCGACGGCTTCGAATCGCTGATGACCATGGACTACAGCCAGATCGAGATGCGCATCATGGCCAGCCTCACCGGCGACGAAGGGCTCATCGACGCGTTCAAGTCCGGCGAGGACGTCCACCGCGTCGTCGCCGCCAAAGTCTTCGCCGTCGACCCCGCCCAGGTCACCGCCGAGCACCGCCGCAAGATCAAGGCCATGTCGTACGGCCTCGCCTACGGCCTGTCGACCTACGGGCTCAGCCAGCAGCTCGGCGTTTCCACCGAAGAGGCCCAGCAGCTGTCCGACGACTACTTCGACCGCTTCGGCAAGGTCCGCAGCTACCTGCACACCGTCGTCGAACAGGCCCGCAAGACCGGTTACACCGAGACGATCATGGGCCGGCGCCGCTACTTCCCCGACCTGGCCTCCGACAACCGCCAGAGGCGCGAGATGGCCGAGCGGGCCGCGCTCAACGCCCCCATCCAGGGCAGCGCCGCCGACATCATGAAGACCGCGATGCTCGGCGTCGACCGGGCGCTGCGCGAGGCGGACCTGGACTCCCGTGTGCTCCTCCAGGTCCACGACGAACTGGTGTGCGAAGTCGCCCCCGGGGAGGCCGAGCGGCTCGAGCATCTCGTGCGCGAGCAGATGTCCGGCGCGGCCGAACTCGCCGTCCCCCTCACCGTCTCGGCCGGATTCGGCGATTCCTGGGAGGCGGCGGCGCATTAGCGGTGTCGATCAACACCAGTACCAGCCCGGACTGGCGTGGAATTATCGCGCACGGTAACCTGGATTGGCCCGGGTCTGTCCGTGTCCTCGGTAGGGAGCAGGACACGAGGCCGCTAACGGCAGGACGGCCGGGCGCAATGTAAATGCGAGCATTCGCGTCTCGCGGCAACCACCTGCGGAGCTGTACATTTGGCACTCAACGGCGACGCCTACGGAGCCGCACATTGGGATGGCGCGGGCGCGAGCTGACGAATCTGAACGTATCCGGAGCACCAGCCCACATGACGAGCAGCATCGAGGCCACCTCGAGCAACGCTGAAAACAGCACCACGGTCGACGAATTCGCCTCTGACGAGGATCTCCTTGCCGCGATCGACGCGACCATCAAATACTTCAACGACGGCGATATCGTCGAAGGTACCGTCGTCAAGGTCGACCGGGACGAAGTCCTACTCGACATCGGCTACAAGACCGAGGGCGTCATCCCCTCGCGCGAGCTGTCGATCAAACACGACGTGGACCCTGAAGACGTCGTCGCTGTGGGCGATCACGTTGAGGCCCTCGTCCTCCAGAAGGAGGACAAGGAAGGCCGCCTGATCCTGTCCAAGAAACGCGCCCAGTACGAGCGCGCCTGGGGCACGATCGAGAAGATCAAGGACGAGGACGGCGTCGTCCGCGGCTCGGTCATCGAAGTGGTCAAGGGCGGACTCATCCTCGACATCGGGCTGCGCGGCTTCCTGCCCGCGTCGCTGGTGGAGATGCGCCGCGTGCGCGACCTCCAGCCCTACGTCGGCCGCGAGCTCGAAGCCAAGATCATCGAGCTCGACAAGAACCGCAACAACGTGGTCCTGTCACGCCGCGCCTGGCTGGAGCAGACCCAGTCCGAGGTCCGCACCGAGTTCCTGCACCAGCTCGCCAAGGGCCAGGTCCGCAAGGGCACGGTCTCCTCGATCGTCAACTTCGGCGCCTTCGTCGACCTCGGCGGAGTCGACGGCCTGGTCCACGTCTCCGAGCTGTCCTGGAAGCACATCGACCACCCCAGCGAGGTCGTCGAAGTCGGCCAGCCGGTCGAGGTCGAGGTGCTCGAGGTCGACCTGGAACGCGAACGCGTCTCCCTGTCGCTGAAGGCCACCCAGGAAGACCCGTGGCGCCAGTTCGCCCGCACCCACGCGATCGGCCAGATCGTGCCGGGCAAGGTCACCAAGCTCGTCCCCTTCGGCGCGTTCGTCCGCGTCGAGGACGGCATCGAAGGCCTGGTCCACATCTCCGAACTGGCCGAACGCCACGTGGAGGTCCCCGAGCAGGTCGTCAAGGTCGGCTCCGACGCCATGGTCAAGGTCATCGACATCGACCTCGACCGCCGCCGGATCTCGCTCTCGCTCAAGCAGGCCAACGAAGCCTTCGTCGAGAACGAAGAGCAGTTCGACCCGACCCTGTACGGCATGGCCGCCCAGTACGACGACCAGGGCAACTACATCTACCCGGAGGGCTTCGACTCGGAGACCGGCGAGTGGATGGAAGGCTACGACGAGGCCCGCGAAGAGTGGGAGCGCCAGTACGCCGAAGCCCGCACCCGCTGGGAGGAGCACGGCAAGCAGATCGCCGAGCGCGTCATCACCGAGGCTCCCGCCAAGCCCGCCGAGGGCGAAGCCCCCAAGGGCGACAAGGGCGCGAAGAAGCAGTCCGCCGAGAAGAAGACGTCGGCCCCGGCCGAACCTTCGGGAACGCTGGCCACCGACGAGGCCCTCGCCGCACTGCGCGAGAAACTCGCCGGAAGCTAGTCACTCCTTAAGCTGACAGACCACTACCCGTCCCAGGTTGTTCGCCCGGGGCGGGTAGTGTTCTACATGTGCTTAAAGTCGCATTGACCGGTGGCATCGGAGCCGGTAAAAGCACGGTCGCGGCGAAGCTCGCCCAACTGGGGGCTTACGTCATAGACGCGGACGCACTCGCCAGAGACGTCGTCGCCCAGGACACCGACGGCCTCGCCGCCGTCGTCTCCCGCTTCGGCCCCGGCGTCCTCGACGCCGAAGGGGCCCTCGACCGTGCCCGACTCGCCCGCATCGTCTTCAACGACGCGCACGCCCGCGCCGAACTCGAAGCGATCATCCACCCGCGAGTCCGCCAGAGAGCCCGAGAGCTCACCGCCGCCCAAGAAGACGACGCCATCGTCGTCCAAGACATCCCCCTGCTCGCCGAAACCGGCGGAGCACCGAGTTTCCACCTCGCCATCGACGTGGAAGCGCCGCGAGAGCTCCGGCTCGAACGGCTCGTCGAACGCGGCATGGACCGCGCCGACGCCCTCAGACGCATCGACGCCCAAGCCAGCGACGCCGAACGCCGCGAAGTATGCGACGTCGTCCTCCACAACGGCGAAGGCCTCGAGGAGATCGAACGGCGCGTGGCGATGCTGTGGGACGAACGCATCGTCCCCTTCGCCGACAACCTGCGCCTCGGCACCAAGGAGAAACGGCCCGAGAAACTCCAGTTCGTCGAATCCGACCCGGCCTGGCCGCGCCGCTTCGAACACCTCGCCGCGCGCCTGCGCCGCGTCATGGGCCCCAGCGCCGTCCGCATCGACCACGTCGGCTCCACGGCCGTCGCCGGCCTGCCCGCGAAGGACATCATCGACATCCAGGTCACCGTCGTGACCCTCAAAGCCGTCGACATGCTCGAGAACGCGCTCGGCGAAGCCGGCTTCTTCGGCCGCGCCGCCTTCGACGACCCCAAACCGGAGCAGCCCGACGTCTCCGAATGGGAGAAACGCTTCTACGGCTACGCCGACCCAGGCAACCTCGCCCACGTCCACTTCCGGCCGATCGACAGCCCCGGCCAGCGGTTCGCGCTGCTGTTCCGCGACTGGCTCCGCGCCGAACCGCAAGCCAGAGCCGACTACGCCCAAGAGAAGGGCATGCTCGCCGCCAAGGTCGACTCGGCCACGGCCTACGCCGACGCCAAGGAACCCTGGTTCGTGCGCGAAGCCTGGCCCCGCGCCAACCGCTGGGCCGAACAGACGGCCTGGCACCCCCCGGTCTGCTGAGACCAGGCCCCGAACACGAAAAAGGTGGATCCGGCCGACCGGCCGGATCCACCCGAACCCACCCCGTCAGCCGATCACGTCGCTGACCGCCCACGGGATCGCCACCATCGGATAGTCCTCGTACTCCAGCTCCGCGCTCGCCACCCCGAACGACGTCATCATCTCGACCTCCGACAGCCGCTCACCGGTGATGTGGTACCGGAACGCCGACTCACCAGAGGCCGCCTCCGCATCCCCGGCCACCGGGAACTCCACGACATGCGTCCTCTCCCCGCCGGCCTCGTCGACACGCAGCTGCGAAGCCTGCTCCGCCACCTCGTCCGCGTCCGCGGCCTCCTCGGCGCTCATCTCCAGCAGCCGGTACGCCAACGTCTCCACCGGCCCGAAATACTCCGCGATGTCCTCCTCATCCAAGGCATGCGCCTCCCAGCCCTCCGCCGGCAGCGGATCGGGCAACTCCGACGAATCGGCCCCGATACTCGCCATACCGCCCGGCCGGGCCAGCAGCAAACGATGCCCCTCAGCCTCCTCGACGTTCAGATACGCCGTCATCGTGCGCCAGTCGACGGAGCCGTGCACCCGCGCCACCTGACCGTCCGCGACCGGCACCGTCATCTCGACCACCGCCGACTCCGCCCAGTTCGCCGACCTGACCTGCGCGATCGTCCTCGCCAGATCACCATCGACCGCCGCAGGCGAGACCGCCGGACCACCGAGCAGATCCACCGGACGCAGACCCGAGGCGTCGAAGTCGACCTTCCGCAGGAAATCGACCGTCGCCAGCTCCGAACCGCCGACATTGACCTGGAACCGCCAGATGTCACCCTGATCGTCCAGCGAATACAGGGCCTCCGGGCTCGCGCTCGTCTCCTCGCTCGACTCCACCATGATCGGAGCGCGGAACGTGTCGACCGGCTCGCCGTCGATGACGCCGTCCTCCCGCCACATCGCATGCTCGGCCAGATAGGCGGGATCGTCGCCGCTCTCCGCGGTCAACGTGAACAGCGAAGAGGCCAAGACATCGAACACCGAGTCGGCCGGCTCCGAACCGCCGACCAGCATCTGCCGCGAAGTCCACCCCGAATCCGGCACCCGCGCCCCGTCGAACGCCTCATCGTCGGCGTGCGTCGCCACCAGCCCCGGAACCGCCTGCACCAGACGCTGCCCGCCCTCAGCGCCCGGCATGCGCGCGTACAGCAGCGGACGACCCCAATCCAGGAACCCGTCGACGACGACCTCCTCACCCCCCGCAGGGAAGACCATGCGCACCGCCACCGGCCCCGACGTGTGATTCCGGTAGCGCAACGCGGCCAGCTCCGCGGCCTCCTCCTCAGTGACCGGGCGCTCCGCACCGGCGCGATCGGCCCCGCACGAGACGGCGAACCATCCGACGGCCCCGATCGCGATGATGACGGCCATGACCCACATCAGGGCCGATTTCCAAGGCGGCGCGCCCACGGAGCCGCGCATTCGTCTAGTGGTGCTCACGCAGAGTCCAACGAGCCAGCGCCCGAAAAGTCACCGCCGAGCGGGACCGATGTCGGAGGCCCGGGCTACGGTTGGCACGTGGCATTCGACATTCCCCGCGCCGAAGGGCGCTTCCAAGTCGTCAGCGAATACGAGCCGGCCGGCGACCAACCGGCGGCGATCGCCGAACTGACCGAGCGCGTCGAGTCCGGCGAACGCGACGTAGTGCTGCTCGGCGCCACCGGCACCGGCAAATCGGCCACCTCCGCCTGGCTGATCGAGCGGCTCCAACGGCCCGCGCTCGTCATGGCCCACAACAAGACCCTCGCCGCACAGCTCGCCAAAGAACTCAGAGAACTCCTACCGAACAACGCGGTCGAGTACTACGTCTCCTACTACGACTACTACCAGCCCGAGGCGTACGTCGCGCAGACCGACACCTACATCGAGAAGGACGCCTCGATCAACGAAGAGGTCGAACGGCTGCGCCACCGCGCCACCTACTCGCTGCTGACCAGGCGCGACGTCGTCGTCGTCGCCACCGTCTCGGCCATCTACGGCCTCGCCACGCCCGCCGAATACCTCGAACAGGCCACCGAGGTCGCCGTCGGCCAGGAATGGGACCGCGACAAGCTCCTGCGGCGCCTGGTCGACGTCCAATACTCGCGCAACGACATCGCCTTCACCCGCGGCACCTTCCGCGTCAGAGGCGACACGATCGAGATCATCCCCGCCTACGAGGAACTGGCGATCCGCATCGAGATGTTCGGCGACGAGATCGACCGGCTCTACTACCTGCACCCGCTCACCGGCGAAGTCATCCGCGAGGTCGACCGGGTCCTGATCTTCCCCGGCTCGCACTACGCCACCGGCGACGAACGCATGGCCCGCGCCATCGGCGACATCGAGACCGAGCTCGAAGAACGGCTGAACGAACTCGAATCCCAGGGCAAGCTCCTCGAAGCCCAACGCCTGCGCATGCGCACCGTCTTCGACCTGGAGAACATGAAGCAGACCGGGTCGTGCAACGGCATCGAGAACTACTCGCGGCACATCGACGGACGCCCCGCCGGCTCGCCCCCGCACACACTGCTGGACTACTTCCCCTCGGACTTCGTGACGGTCATCGACGAATCCCACCAGACCGTCCCGCAGATCGGGGCCATGTCCGAAGGCGACGCCTCCCGCAAACGCAACCTCGTCGAGCACGGCTTCCGCCTGCCCAGCGCCCAGGACAACCGGCCGCTCCGCTTCGAGGAGTTCCGCGAGCGCGTCGGCCAGACGGTGTACCTCTCGGCGACCCCGGGCCCCTGGGAGCTGAAACAGGCCGGCGGCCAGTTCGTCGAGCAGGTCATCCGCCCCACCGGCCTGGTCGACCCCCAGGTCGAAGTGCGCCCCACCCAGGGCCAGATCGACGACCTGATGCACGAGATCCGCGAACGCGCCGCCAAGGACGAGCGGGTGCTCGTGACCACCCTGACCAAGAAGATGGCCGAAGACCTCACCGACTACTTCCTCGACAACTCGATCCGTGTGCAGTACCTCCACTCCGAAGTGGAGACGCTGCGGCGCGTGGAACTGCTCGGAGAACTGCGACGAGGCGACTTCGACGTCCTGGTCGGCATCAACCTGCTGCGCGAGGGCCTCGACCTGCCCGAGGTGTCGCTCGTGGCGATCCTGGACGCCGACAAGGAGGGCTTCCTGCGCTCCTCCACCTCGCTGATCCAGACCATCGGCCGCGCCGCCCGCAACGTCTCGGGCACGGTCCTCATGTACGCCGACAACCTCACCGACTCGATGAAGGCCGCCCTCGAAGAGACCGACCGGCGCCGCGAGAAGCAGGTGGCGTACAACCTCGAGCACGGGATCGACCCGCAGCCGCTGCGCAAGCGCATCGCCGACATCATGGAGGACCTCTACGACACCGCCGCCGAGACCGAGGGCTTCGTCAAGGAGACCCGGCCCCAGCGCGGCAAGGCGAAGCAGGAACAGGGAACGGCGAAGGTCCGCTCCGAGATCGTCCAGCAGATCGACGAACGCAACGAGCAGATGCTCGCCGCCGCCAGGGAGCTCCGCTTCGAGCTGGCCGCGGCCTACCGGGACGAGATCGCCGACCTCAAGCGCGAACTGCGCCAACTGGACGAGGCCGGAGCCTGACCTCGCGGCCGTGCCGCTCGGACTTCAGGCGAAGCGCCGACTGGACGAGGCCGGATCCCGAAGTTATCCACAGGGCAAAACTTTTCCTTGAAGGTCTTGACTTCCTATGAAACGCTGGGCTCAGTTTTGGTGTAGGTAGGCGGTTGATGGGGGCCGCGCGGACCGCCGAAAGATCGCGACGCGGGGTGGCACCCGCGCCGCGGCACCTGCATCAGACCGCGCGCACAACCGAACAAGGCGGGTGGGACACGGCCGGCCAAGCCGTGGCCCGCCCGCCAATCACCGCATCACTGATCGACGTCTTCGAAGTGCTCCACCACCGGTGGCTTCGCGAAGTACGGCCCAATGGCCGCGCGCCAGGCGCCGAAGCGCTCGGTCGCACGGAAGCCCTGCTCGTGGGCCTCGACCGAGTCCCACTCGATGAGGAGCACGAACCGGCTCGGCGATTCGACGCCCCGCGTCATGCGCATCGAGCGGAGCCCGGGCGAGACGGCGACGTGCTCCCTGGCTCCACGGTAAGCTTGAATGAAAGCGTCTTCTTGACCGGGGGTGATACTGATTTCAGCGATTTCCAAGACCACCAGCGGAGCCTCGCACAGACGCTGAACCCTTCAGTAAACCAGACGCTGTCTCGAGAGACGAGTCACATATCCGACTGACGGCGAGTCGGATATGCCCGTGCATAATTGGCTCCAGCAAAACAAAATCGGTATATGGGGAGTATCCCGCAACGCGAGGCAGCGTTGTTAGTGTCATCGTCAATGCACGAGCCTGCCGACAGACTCCGGTGGCGCTGATCCTGCGGATTGGGAGAGACCATGTGACCCTCCAGGCAACAAGGAAGGCAACACATTGGAACTCCCAGCATGGGTCTGGGCCCTCACCGTCGCAGTGCTGACTGCGGTCGTCATTCTGGACCTCACGCTTGCCGTCAAAAACCCCCACCGTCCCAGCATGCGCGAGGCGGCCATCTGGTCGGGCGTCTACATCGCCTCCGCCTTCGTCTTCGCCGGCGTCATGTTCGTGACGCAGGGCTCCGCGTTCGGCGCCCAGTTTCTGGGCGGCTTTCTCATCGAGAAGGCCCTCTCGGTCGACAACCTCTTCGTATTCCTCCTGATCATCCAGGCATTCCGCGTCCCCGACAAGCTCCAGTCCCGCGTGCTGCTGGTCGGCATCGTGCTGTCGATCGTGCTGCGCAGCGTCTTCATCGGCCTCGGCTCGGTCCTGGTCGAGCGCTTCAGTTGGGTGTTCCTCATCTTCGGGGCGATCCTGATCTGGACGGCGTGGGGGCAGCTCAAAGGCGGCAATGACGAGGAGACCGCGCCCGACACCAGATTCATGCGGTGGGCCAAGTCGCGGCTGCGCGTCGCCCCGGACTACGACAAGGGGCGTCTGCTCACACGCGTCGACGGCCAGCGTTACGTGACACCGCTCATGCTGGCCATGCTCGCCATCGGCTCCACCGACATCCTGTTCGCGCTCGACTCGATTCCGGCGATCTTCGGGCTCACGCAGGAGCCGTACCTGGTGTGGACGGCCACCCTCTTCGCGCTGTTCGGCCTGCGCCAGCTCTACTTCCTGCTGGCAGGGCTCCTGCGCCACCTGCGGTTCCTGTCGCTGGGCTTGGCCGCCATCCTCGGCTGGATCGGCATCAAGCTCATCATCAACGGCCTGGCCGCGAACCAGCTGCCGTTCCTCAACGGGGGCGAGCCCCTCCACCTCCCGCACGTGCCCATCTGGCTGTCGTTGGGCTTCATCGCCGCCGTCCTGACCGCCGTGGTGGTCGCCAACTGGATCATTCTGCGCCGCGAGGGCCGGACGTGGGCCGAGCTGTTCGCCGTCGAGTCGAGGGAGTCTACGCCGACGCCCGAGACGGCAGACGTCGGCAAGCGGTGATCTGACCGAGCTCGGAGTCCTTGAGCGACTCGATCACGACCTTGCCGTAGACCGGCGAGGAGAAGATCACCTCGGGGAGATCGGCCTGCGTGCGCTCGGCCACGATGGCCGGCATGCGCGGGTCGCCTCCGTGCTCGAGGAACAGCAGGTCGCCGGGCAGGACGTCGTCGAAGTCGATCGCCTCGCCGGTCTCGACGAGCCGCTCGTTGAACCGCGGCGTCTCGATGCCGAGCCGGCGGTAGACGATCCACACCAGACCGGGCGCGTCGATCCCGTAGGCGCTGATGCCGCCGTGCAGGTAGGGGATCTCCAGCAGCTGCTGCGCGAGCTTCACCGCGTCCAGGCCCGCCGTGGCCATGCCGGTGGCCGGCGGCTCGCCCTCGGCAGCGCCGACCGGCTCGGGGGAGAGGTCCCGCTGGGGCACCCAGCCGGGCTGCTGCGGCCCGGGGAGCGCCACCGGCACCCATCCGCGGTATCCGGGGCCGACCACGCGCAGCCGCGTCCCCATGGTCACGCCGGGGATGGCGACGTCGCCGCCCGGTTCGTCGCGGATGGCCGTGGCCGTGGCGCTCACGAGGTGCTCGGTGCCCTTCGTGTCGTCCTCCGCGGGATTGACCAGCTGGTCGATCGGGACCCACCCGGACGTCTCCTGCGTCGGGCACGCCACTTCCGCCCAGCGGTCCCCGAGCTGGATGACCTCGACCTCGGTGCCCAGCAGGCACTGGGTGCGCACCCGGCCCTTGAGCCCGTGGGCGCGGACGTCGCTGGTGAGCCGGGCCACCCATTCCCTGATGGCCGACGGGACGCCCAGCGCCAGTCGGTCTTCGGGACCCGGGGCCGAAGGCTGGGCCCACAGGGTGGCGACTGCCACGGCGATCAACGCGGGTTGTCCTGGTGCGATCGGCACGTTTGATTCTCTCCGGAACGGTCGGGTGGTTCAGATGTCTTGCGCGGCAGAGGGCCTGCCCACTACCGCGCGCTATCAGCACCGAAGGCCCTGCGGTACGGCCAGTTCGGCTTGGTTGTCGCCTACGACCGTCACTAAATCTGACATCCTCTTCGACCTGAAAGGACGAAGATTCCCGGCTCGGCCTCCGTACGGGACGGTGGCGCTACGGGCGGGTTCCTGCTTCCTTCCCTCGCGGGTGTTTGCGTCCATCGCCGCTGCTCAGCGGTCTGTCACGGACTCCACAAGCTTGACGTCCCGCATGTCCTGCGGTAGGGCCTTCTCGGCTTGGTTCTCGCCTTTGACCGGTTCAGAGTATACACGGTATTGCGGCTCCGCACAGCGGCACTGCGAGTGAGCGGTCGCTCGCAGTCGCCTCGCGGCGCGGGCCGGATCGAGCACGGAAACCGGGGGCGCCGCTCGGTGGTCGCCCTCGGCCGCGCCGGTGATTCGGCCGCCGACGTGGCCGGGGACCGGCGGCGCCCGGGGTGTGGCAGGATCTGGCCATGCCAGGAGTCACCGACGCCCTCGACCGCCTCTCCGCAGCCGCCGACACCGGAGGGGCCCCGGCCGCCGCCGACCTCGAAGCGGTCCTGTCGAGCGCCGACGCCGAGCTGATGGACGTCGTGGCCGCCGCCGCCCGACTCCGCTTCCGCCACTTCGGGAACCGGGTCAAGCTCAACTACCTTGTGAACCTCAAGAGCGGCTTGTGCCCCGAGGACTGCAACTACTGCTCGCAGCGGCTCGGTTCGAAGGCCGAGGTGCTGAAGTACACGTGGCTGTCTCCCGAGGAGGCCGCCGCGCAGGCCGCGGCCGGCGTCGCCGGGGGCGCTTCGCGCGTGTGCCTGGTCGCCAGTGGACGCGGACCGAGCGATATGGACGTCGAGCGGGTCGGCAAGACCATCGCCGCGGTCAAGGGTGCCAGTCCCGGCGTCGAGGTCTGCGCCTGCCTCGGGCTGCTGGGGGAGGGCCAGGCGGCCCGCCTGACCGAGCTGGGCGCCGACGCCTACAACCACAACCTGAACACCTCCGAGGACGCCTACGCGGAGGTCTGCTCGACGCACGCCTTCGCCGACCGGGTCGACACGGTCCGCGCGGCGCGCGAGGCCGGCATGTCGCCGTGCTCGGGGCTCATCGCGGGCATGGGGGAGTCCGACGCCGACCTGGTGTCGGTCGCCCTGGGGTTGCGGGAGCTCGGCTCGGACTCGATCCCGGTGAACTTCCTGCTGCCCTTCGACGGCACGCCGCTGGAGGGCACCTGGGAGCTCGACCCGCGCCGCTGCCTGCGGATCCTGGCGATGGTGCGGTTGGCCAATCCGGCCGCCGAGGTCCGGCTCGCAGCCGGGCGCGAGGTCCACTTGCGGCATATGCAGGGCCTGGCGTTGCAGATCGTCAACTCGATCTTCCTGGGCGATTACTTGACCAGTGAGGGCCAGGCCGCCAAGGAGGACCTGGAGCTCATCGCGGACGCCGGGATGGTGCCGCTCGGCCTCGAGGAGGCGCCTGAGGCGGTGCGCGAGGCGGTCCGGGTGCGTCGCCGGGGCGCGGGCACCGACAGGGCCCCGAACGCCTGAGCGCGGGCGGCTCCGCTCAGCGGCCGGGCCTGGCGGTCGACTCGCGCACCACCATCTCGGTGGCCAGCTCCACTCGCGGCGTCTCCACGTCGTTGCCGGCGGCCATGTCGAGGACGGTCCGCGCTGCCAGCGCTCCCATTTCGGACAGCGGCTGCCGCACCGTCGTCAGCGGTGGTGAGGTCCAGCGCGACTCGGGGAGGTCGTCGAAGCCGACGACGCTCACGTGCTCGGGGATGCGCAGCCCTCGTTGGCGGATCGCCTCGTAGGCCCCGAAGGCCATCTGGTCGGAGGAGGCGAAGATCGCCGTCGGCGCGTCGTCGAGCCCCAGCAGCTCTTTGGCGGCGTCGAAGCCGGACTGGTGGTAGAAGTCGCCGTCGTAGACCAGGGCCGGGTCGAATTCGATCCCGCCGGCCTCGAGCGCGGCCCGGTAGCCGTCGAAGCGGGCCCGTGAGCACAGGACCTGCTTGGGGCCGTGGATGAATCCGATCCGGCGGTGCCCCAGCTCGATGAGGTGCTCGGTGGCGGCGAGGCCGCCGGCCCAGTTGGTGGCGCCGATGGCGGGCGCGTCCATCGTGGGCCCGCCGGAGGGGTCGAGGACGACCATGGGCACGCGCAGGTGCCGCAGCTGCTCCAGGATGGGCGAGGACAGCTGCGAGACGACGAGGATGACGCCGTCGGAGGCGCGGGTGCGCAGGTTGTCGAGCCACTGCTCGGTGGAGGCGCGGCGGCGGTGGACCGCGGAGACGACGGTGCCGACTCCGGCCGAGTGGGCCGCGTCCTCGACGCCGCGGATGATCTCGACGGCCCAGGGGCTGTCGAGCTCGTTGAAGACGAGGTCGACCAGGCGGGCGTTGCGGCTGGGCGCCCGCGTGGAGCGTCGGCGCTGGTAGCCGCGCTCGGTCAGCAGCTCTTCGACGCGTTTGCGGGTCTCCGGGGCGACGTCGGAGCGGCCGTTGATGACGCGGGAGACCGTGGGCACGCTGACGCCGGCCTCGTCCGCGATGGTGCGGATCGTGACCCGCCCGTGTTCGGCTTCAGTCAAGGGTCCTCCCGGTGTCGATGCTTTCCACGGTAGCCGTCGACATCCTATAGCGGATACCAGGTGGTCCCGCCCCGTGTCCGAAACTTTCGGCGTCCGCTTGAGTGATTCGCCGTCCGCGACTCGGATTCTCGGAGACATCTGGTGCTAGAAGTCCCGCGTAATCAATGTTATGGTGTGCAAACCTGTATCGAAATCGATCAGAAAATTTTCAGAAACTATCGGCCTGTCGCCGCCCCCCAGGTAGCATCGCGCGGGTCGTTGAGTGGAGTGGCATGGACACCGACACCCCTGCAGAGCCGAGCGAGCGAGCGGCCGGTCTGGTCAAGCGGATGACGCTTGAGGAGAAATGCGCACAGCTGGTGGGCCTGTGGCGCGGCGTCGACAGCGACGCCGGCGACATGGCCCCCCATCAGAGCGAGCAGACCGGCGGTCTGGACGAGAACGAGGCCATGGTCCACGGCCTGGGCCAGCTGACGCGCCCTTTCGGGTCGGCGGCCGTCGAGCCCGCCGAAGGCGCGGCCCGCCTCGCCGCGCTCCAGCGGCACATCAAGGGCTCCAACCGCTTCGGCATCGCCGCGCTCGTCCATGAGGAGTGCCTCACCGGGTTCATGGCGCACGGCGCCACCATCTTCCCCACCGCGCTCGCCTGGGGCGCGACCTTCGACCCCGAGCTCGTCCGCGCCGTGGCCCGCCAGATCGGCGAGACCATGCGCGCCGTCGGCGTCCACCAGGGACTCGCGCCCGTCCTCGATGTCGTGGCCGACTCCCGCTGGGGCCGCACCGAGGAGACCATCGGCGAGGACCCGTATCTGAACGGCACCGTCGGCGGCGCCTACGTCGCCGGGCTCCGGGAGGGCGGGGTCCTGGCCACGATCAAGCACTTCGCCGGGTACTCGGCCTCGCACGCGGCCCGCAACTTCGGCCCGGTCCACATGGGCCCCCGCCAGATCGCCGAGACCTACCTGACGCCGTTCGAGATGGCCGTGCGCATCGGCCGCGCCGGCTCGGTCATGGCCTCCTACGCGGCCAACGACGGCGTCCCCTCCCACGCCAACCACCGCCTCCTCACCGGCGTCCTGCGCGAGGAGTGGGGCTTCGAGGGCACCGTCGTCGCCGACTACTTCGGCGTCAACTTCCTCAACTCGCTCCACGGCGTCGCCGCCGACCGCTCCGCGGCGGCGGGCCTGTCCCTGGCCGCCGGCGTCGACGTGGAGCTGCCCAATGTGGACTGCTACGGCGCGCCGCTGCTCGACGCCGTGCGCTCCGGCGCGATCGAGGAGGACGCCGTCGACCGCGCCGCCGAGCGGGTCCTGACCCAGAAGATCGAACTCGGCCTGCTCGACGAGCTGCCCGAGCCGCCGACCGAGGTCGACCTCGACCCGCCGCGGGCCCGCGCCTTGGCCGCCGAGTGCGCCAGGCGCTCGATCGTGCTGCTGTCCAACGACGGCACCCTGCCCTTGGCATCGCCGAAGCACCTCGCCGTCGTGGGCCCGGTCGCCGACGACAAGGCGGTCATGCTCGGCTGCTACGCCTTCCCGAACCACCACGGCCGCACCGACGCCGAGGCTCCCGGCCCCGACAGCCGGTACCCGCACGTGGACCTGGGCGTGGAGGTCCCGACGCTCGTCGAGCGGCTCGCCGCCGAACTGCCCGGCGCCCGGATCGAGCACGCCGCGGGCGGCTCGGTCCTGGACGCCGAGGACGCCGACATCGAGGCCGCCGCCCGCGCCGCCGCCCGCGCCGAGTTGGCGATCGTCGCCGTCGGCGACCGTCCGGGCATGTTCGGGCGCGGCACCTCGGGCGAGGGGTGCGACGCCGCCAGCCACGCGCTGCCGGGCCGCCAGGCCGAGCTGCTCGAAGCGGTCATCGCCACCGGCACGCCCACCGTCGTCGTCGTGGTCTCCGGGCGCCCGTACGCGCTCGGCGAGGCCGCGGCGGGCGCCGCCGCGATCGTGCAGGCGTTCCTGCCGGGGGAGGAGGGCGCCGCCGCGATCGGCGAGGTGCTCTGCGGCGCGGCCGAGCCCGAGGGGCGGCTGCCCGTGGGAGTCCCCGCGCGGGCCGACTCGCCGCCCGCCACCTACCTGGGCCCCCAGCTGGCCCGCCGCAGCGAGGTCTCCACGGTCGACCCGACGCCGCTGTTCCACTTCGGGCACGGCCTGTCCTACACGCGGTTCGAGTGGGACGAGCCGGAGCTGCGCTCGAACGCCGAGGTCGCGCCCGAGGGGACCGTCGAGGTCGCCGTCCGGGTGCGCAACACCGGCCCCCGGGCCGGCGTCGAGGTCGTCCAGCTGTACCTGCACGACCCGGTGGCCTCGACCGTCAGGCCCGTCCAGCGGCTGGTCGGCTTCGCCAAGCTCAGGCTCGGAGCCGGGGAGTCCGCCGAGGCCCGGTTCAGGATGCCCCTCGACATGGCCGCGCTCATCGGCGTCGACGGCGAGTGGGTCGTCGAGGCCGGTTCGCTCGAACTGCGCCTGGCGCGCTCGGCCGACGACATCGTCGGCACCCTCGAAGTCCAGGTCACCGAGTCGAGGCGCATCGAGCCCGGCACCAGGCGCCTGGAGACCGACGCCATAGTCGGTTAGTATGCAGTAAACGCCAAGAAAACGCTTACACACTTCGCATTGAGGAGCTCTCCTGTGTCCTCCCCCTACCGCCTCGCCATCGTCGGGACGGGTGGCATCGCCCACCTCCACGCCGAGAGCCTCAGGGACCGCCTCGCCGGGCGCATCGAACTGGTGGCCGCCGTCGACCCCGACACCGAACGCCTCGAAGCCTTCAAGGACAAGTTCGGCGTCGAACGCGGCTACGCCTCGATCGAAGGGCTCCTGACCGCCGAGGACCTCGACCTCGTCGACCTGTGCACCCCGCCCGGCGTCCACGCCGACGGCGCCGTCGCCGCCCTCGAAGCCGACGTGGGCGCGATCTGCGAGAAGCCCCCGGCGCTGAGCCTGGCCGAGCACGACCGGATCGCCGCCGCCGCGGCCGCCTCCAAAGGCGACTTCACGGTGATCTCCCAGCACCGCTTCGGCTCGGCCGCCGAACGGGTGCGGAACATGCTCGCCTCCGGCGTGCTCGGCGCCCTCGCCGTCGCCAAATGCGACACCCTCTGGTACCGGCCCGAGGACTACTTCGCCGTCGACTGGCGCGGCCGCTGGGAGACCGAGGGCGGCGGCCCCACCATGGGCCACGGCATCCACCAGATCGACACCCTGCTGTCCATCGTCGGCCCCTGGGCCGAGGTCGTCGCCACCGCCCACCGGCACCGCCGCACCACCAACACCGAGGACGTCTCCCACGCCATCGTCACCCTCGAGAACGGCGCGAGCGTATCCATCACGAACTCGCTGCTCAGCCCCCGCGAGACCTCGCAGATCCGGCTCGACTTCGACTGCGCCACCGTCGAACTCGACCACCTCTACGGCTACGGCGACGACAACTGGACGATCACCCCGCTCGAGGCCTGCGCCGACGAGGTGAACCAGGCCTGGGCCGGCGAGCCGCGGGGCCGCGCCTCCGGCCACGGCGCCCAGTTCACCGCGATCGCCGACGCGCTCGACGGCAAGACCGCCCCGCCGGTCACCGTCGACGACGCCCGGCGCACCCTCGAGCTGATCACCGCCGTCTACGCCTCGGCGTTCACCGGCAAGCCCGTCCGGGCCGGCGACATCGACCCCACCTCGCCGTTCTACCAGCGCATGGACGGGTCCGGTGCCCCCTGGCCCGACCGCAAGTGACCGCCCAGACCACCGACCGAAGCAACCGGAGAGTACAACGATGACGCTGAAGCTCGACGACAATGGCACCGCGCTCTCGATCGCCAAGGGCGAACTGGAGCTCCTGCGCTACGTCTACCGACCCGACAACGACCAGTTCGAGTCCCCCCGGCCCTACTTCGAGCCCATCCGGGACCTCGCCGGCCGGCAGGTCAGCCTCTACCGGCCCCACGACCACGTGTGGCACAAGGGCATCGCGCTGTCGCTGCCGAACTGCGGCCCCGAGAACTTCTGGGGCGGGCGCACCTTCCGCCGCGGCAAGGGATACGTCGACGAGAAGAACGACGGCTCCATGGAGCACCGCTCCTTCACCGAGCTGACCACCGACGAGCAGGGCGTCCGCGTCGTCGAGGAACTGGAGTGGATCACCGAGGACAAGCGCCACTTCTTCACCGAGCGGCGCGCCTTCGCCGTCGCCGTCCTGTCCGAGGAGTCCTGGGCCCTGTCCTTCTCGACCGCGTTCACCAACGACACCGGCGACACCGTCGTCATGGGCAGCCCCACCACCGAGGGCCGCGAGAACGCCGGCTACGGCGGCTTCTTCTGGCGCGGACCGCGCTCGTTCACCGAAGGCCGCGTCTACACCGCCGACGGCGAGGGCGGCGACGAGCTCATGGGCGTGCGCGGCGACTGGATGGCCTTCTGCGGCAGGCACGACTCGGTCGACGCCTCCTCCACGCTCGTGTTCACCGACCACCCCGACAACCCCGGCGCGCCGGTCAAGTGGTTCGTCCGATCGACCCCGTTCGCCGCGGTCTGCCCGGCGCCGTTCTTCGACACCGAGCTGCCGATGGCACCGGGCCAGACCGTCACGCTCCGCCACGCCGTGGCCGTGGTCAACGGCGACACCGGTGTCGAAGGCGCCGCCAAGGCCGCCGAGACCGCCGCCGCCGAACTGGCCGGGCTGGGGTAGCCGTGGGCGGATTCCCCGGCGGCACGGCCGTCTCCATCGTCACCGTCTACGACTGGCCGACCGCCGACGGCCAGGCCGGCGGCTCCCCGCACCTCCACACCGCCTCCACCGAGGGCTACGTGGTCACGCGCGGCACCGGCGCGGTCGAGACGCTCTCGGCCGACGGCTTCGCACGGCACGAGCTGGCCCGCGGCACCGTCCTGTGGTTCACGCCCGGGACCGTCCACCGGCTCATCAACGGCTCGGGCGACCTCGAGGTCACCGTCGTCATGCAGAACGCGGGCATCCCCGAGGCCGGGGACGCCGTCCTCACCTACCCGGCGGACACGCTCGCCGACCCCGAGGCCTACGCCGCCGTCACCGGCGCGCCCGCCGCGGAGGGCCTCGGCGACGACGAACGCGAGACCGCCGCCCGCCGCCGCCGCGACCTCGCCGTCGAGGGCTACCTGGAACTGCGCGAACGCGTCGAATCCGAGGGCGCCGAGGCGATGGAGCCGCTGTGGACGGCCGCCGCCTCGCTCGTCTCCGGCCGCGTCGACACCTGGCGCCCGCTCTGGGAGGGCGGGCCCAAGGCCCAGGCCGACGCCACCGGGCGACACCTCGACGCGCTCGCCCGCGCCGACGGGACGCACCTGTGCGACGCGCACGTCTCCAACGCGGGCGCTCCGGCCCGCCGCTGGGGCATGTGCGGACGCCTCGAGGCGTTCGACCTGCGCCCGTGACTACCCTCGGTGTCCGGCGGCGACTACCATCGTCGCTGGACACCGAAGGAGCGCAGTTGGGCGATTACAATCCGGCCGAGACCGGCGTCATGATCGACGCCGAGACCACCGTCGACCGCGACGACGCCATCTGGATCGAACCCCGCGGCGACGGATACGACGTGTGGGTCCACATCGCCCGCGTCGCCGACCACGTCCCCGCGGGCCTCCCCGCCGACCTCGAGGCCCGCAGCCGCGTCCACACCCGCTACCGGGCCGAGTACACCAAGCGGATGCTCCCGCAGCCCGTCGAGGACCTCGCCTCCCTCGAAGCGGGCCGCGTCAACGAGACCTTCGCCGTGCACCTCCGCGTCGACGCCGAAGGCCGCGTCCGCGACGTCGAGCTCGGCCCCGGACGCCTGACCCGCTCCTGGGCCATGACCCACGGCGAGGCCGCCGACGCCGCCGCCGACCCGGCCCACCCGCTGCACCCGACCCTCGCGCTGGCGCTGCGCTTCGCCAACACCATGCTCGCCGCCCGCCGCGCCACCGGCGCCCTCGCGTTCTACGACCTCCTCAGCGGCTTCGCCACCGACGAGGAGGGCCACCTCGTCAGGCTCCAGGCCGCCGAACGCAACTCCGGGTACATCATCGTCCAGGAGTTCATGGTCGCCGCCAATGCCCGGATCGCCGCCTGGGCCGCCGGACGGGACCTGCCGATCCTGTTCCGCAACCACCGACTGGCCGCCGTCGCGGGCGACCCGTCCGAGCTGCGCGACGAACTCGACACCGTCGCCGCCTCGGGCGACACCGCCGCGTTCGAGATGCTGCGCACCCGCATGCGCATGGTCGCCCGCTCGGCGACCTACGGGGCCACCGTCCACGGCCACCACGGCCTCCGACTGCCCGTCTACACCCACGCCACCAGCCCCATCCGCCGCTACCCGGACCTGGTCACGCAGCGGATCCTCCTGGCCGCCGTCGCCGGCGAGCCCAGCCCGTACACCGCAGCGGAGCTCACCGTCCTCGCCGACGAGCTCAACGCGCGCATCGCCGCCGAGCGCGAGCGCACCAGCGAGCACTTCCGCAAGCGCGCCAAGGAAGAGGCCGAACGCCGCCTCGGAGGGGCCGACTTCGCCGCGCTCACCTATACGGAGTTCGCGAAGGTCCTGCGCGTCGCCGTCGACCGCGGCGAGGCGCCCGCCGGGCTCGCCGCGGACGCCGAGCGGCGCCTCGATGCCGGCGAGCTCCAACTGCGCGAGTTCGCCGAGGTCTACTTCTACGGCAAGGCCCCCGCGTTCGCCGCGCTCCGCGCGACGCTCAACCGGCGGCTCGCCGAGGAACCGCACCAGGCGATCTCACTGGTGAACAAGTACCTCCAGGACCGCCTCGGCGGCCCCATCGGAGCGGCCGACATGGTCTGGGAGCTCGAATCCGCCGGCCGGGCCGGGGCCCCGGCCTTCGCCGCCGCGCTCGAGATCCGCTTCGACGAGCGGCGGCGCCGCTCACCCGAGCGCGTCCAGCGCACCAAGAAGGACGCCCGCAACCACGCCGCCCTGGCCCTGGCCGCCGCGCTCGCCGAACTGCCCGACCTGTCCCTCGACGACGGACCCGGGCCCGCCCCGGCCGAGCCGCCGAAGTCCGCCCTGGTCGACCCCGAGCGGAGCCCGGTCGAGGCCGTCCAGATCTACGCGTCCCGCGGCATCATCCGCGGCCTCGATTGGGAGTTCCTCTCCGAAGGCCCCGCGCACGAACGGGTCTTCACGTGCAGCACCGTCGCCCGGCTCGCCGACAGCGGCGTCGACCTCGACGCCAAGGGCCTCGGCCCGACCAAGCAGGCCGCCAAGAACGCCGCCGCTGAGATCATGCGCGTCCACATCGAGGCCGCGCTGCGCCTGCGTGAGGCCGCCGGCGCCGACGAGATCCCCTGAACATCCGAAAACGCGTTTCACCCGCTAAGGCACAATGGGACCGTGCATATTCTCGACGACTTCGCCTGGCGCGGCCTCATCCAGGAATCGACCGACCTCGACGCTCTGCGCGAGCACATCGACGCGGGGCACGTGACGTTCTATGTCGGCTTCGACCCCACCGCGGTGAGTCTGCACGTCGGCCACCTGATGCAGGTGCTGACCGCCCGAAGACTCCAGCTGGCCGGGCTGCGCCCGCTGCTGCTCGTCGGCGGCGCCACCGGGCAGATCGGCGACCCCAAGGAGACCGGCGAGCGGGTGCTGAACCCGCCGGAGGTCGTCGCCGGATGGGTCGAGAAGATCCGCGGGCAGCTGGCCCCGTTCGTCACCTACGACGGTGCGAACGCCGCCGTCGCGGTCAACAACCTCGACTGGACCAGCGAGCTGAGCGTCGTCGACTTCCTGCGCGACGTCGGCAAGCACTTCCCGGTCTCCAAGATGCTCGCCAGGGAGGTCGTCAAGGCCCGCCTGGAGTCGGGCATCTCCTTCACCGAGTTCGCCTACCAGCTGCTCCAGTCCAACGACTTCTACGAGCTCCACCGTCGCCACGGCTGCACCCTCCAATTCGGGGGATCCGACCAGTGGGGCAACATCACCGCCGGGGTCGACTACATCCGCCGCCGCTCCGGCGAGAGCGTCCACGCGCTCGCCACGCCGCTGGTGACCAAGGCCGACGGCACCAAATTCGGCAAGACCGAGGGCGGCGCGGTGTGGCTCGACGCCGAACTGACCAGCCCGTACGCCTTCTACCAGTTCTGGTTCAACTCCGCGGACGACTCCGTGGTGCGCTACCTGAAGTACTTCTCGTTCAAGAGCCACGAGGAGATCACCGAGCTCGAGCGAGCCACCGCCGAGCAGCCCGCCGCCCGACTGGCCCAGAAGGCGCTGGCCGAGGAGCTGACGACGCTGCTCCACGGCCCCGAGGAGACCGCGCACGTCGTCGCCGCCTCGCAGGCGCTGTTCGGGCGCGGCGAGCTCGCGGAGCTGCCCGAGGCGACGCTGCGCGCGGCGCTGGTGGAGGCCGGCATGGCCGAGCTCCACAAGCCCGAGGTGACCGTCGCCGAGGCGATGAAGGAGTCCGGCGTGGTCGCCAGCCTCGGCGAGGCCCGCAGAGCCGCCAAGGAGGGCGGCGCGTACGTGAACAACGTCAGGGTGACCGACGCGGGCGCCGCGCTCGACGCCGCTGACCTGCTGCACGGCCGCTACGCAGTGATCCGGCGCGGAAAAAAGACCGTCGCCGGAGTCGAGCTGCTCGCCTGAGGCATACACTTGATTGGTTTTGCTCGGGTGAACATGGGGGGAGAGCCACGTGGCTGAGGATGGCCGTGACCGCAGGGGCGGAGACGACCGGCGAGGGGGCCGGGGCGGCTACGGGCGCAGGGAAGGCGGCGATCGCGACCGGCAGGGCGGCGGCGAGCGCCGCTACGGCGACCGCGACGGCAGGTCCGGCCGCGGCGGCTACGGCCGAGGCGACCGTCGCGACGACCGCCCCCGCTACGGCCGCGATGACCGCCCCAGGCGCTATGAGGGCCGCGACGATCGGCCCCGGCGCGACCGCGACGACCGCCCGAGGCGCGAGGACGACCGGCCCCGCCGGTACGACAACCGGGACCGCGAGGACCGTCCGAGGCGCTATGAGGGCCGCGACGACCGGCCCAGGCGGGACCGGGACGACCGTGGTGGGCGCCGCCAGTTCGACCGCCGCGACGACCGCGAGCGCCGCTTCAGCGACGACCGCGGCGGCCGAGGCGGCTACCGCAATGACGACCGGCCCCGCCGCGACCGCGACGACCGTCCTCGCCGGTATGACGACCGGAACCGGGACGACCGTCCGAGGCGGGACCGGGACGACCGCGGTGGGCGCCGCCAGTTCGACCGCCGCGACGACCGCCCCGGGCGCGACGACCGCCGTCGCTTCGACGACGAGGACCGGGTCGGCCGTGACGGCAAGCCGCGCCGAGGCCGCGACGCCCTGCGTCCGCTCGAGGAGCGCGAGGCCGGCCACGAGGGCCCGATCCGCCGCGGCGAGTCCGACCAGGCGCCCGACCTCCCCGAAGGCCTCGAGTACGGCTTCGACCAGCTCGACAAGGAGACCAAGGCCGGGCTCCGCAGCCTGAACAAGCAGCTCGCCGAGGCCGTCGGCAACCGGCTCATCGCCACCGCCGCGCTGCTGGCCGAGGACGACATCGAAGGCGCCCTCGAACAGGCCCGCTACGCCCGCCGCAAGGCCTCCCGCGTCGCGATCGTCCGCGAGGTCACCGGCGTGGCCGCCTACGGCGCCGGCGAATGGCAGCTGGCCATGAACGAGCTCCGCGCCGCCCAGCGGCTCGGCGGCAACCGCGACCACATCGCGATGATCGCCGACTGCGAGCGCGCCTCCGGCCACCCCGAGCGCGCCGTCGACCTCTACCGCGAGCACGGCGACGACGAGAGCATCGACCCCGAGTCCCGCGTCGAGCTGCTCATCGTCGCCTCGGGCGCCCGCCGCGACATGGGCATGGGCGAGGCCGCGACCGCGATGCTCAAGGTCGCCGCCCTCAACTCCCCGAAGACCGAGCCGTGGGTGGCCCGCCTGCGCTACGCCTACGCCGAGGGCCTGCTCGCCGACGGCCGCGACGATGAGGCCCGCGAATGGCTCTCGAAGGCCGTCGCCGCCGACGTCTCGGGCGAGACCGGCGCGGCCGAGCGGCTGCTCGAACTCGAAGGCGTCGACTTCGACGAATTCGAAGACGAACTGGACGACGAGTTCGAGGACGAGCTCGACGAAGACACCGACGACGAGGACGCGGACGACGACGCCGAGACCGGCGAGGAAACCGAACCCGAAGCCGGTGACACGACCCCCACTCCTAAGGAATCCGATGACGCGACTGAACGCCGCGACTGAGGCGCTCGCCGCCGCATACGACCTGGCGCTGCTCGACCTCGACGGCGTCGTCTACCTGCTCCACGAGCCGATCCCCGAGGCCGCCCCCACCGTCGCGGCGCTGCCGGGCCTGGACTGCGAGCCGGTGTTCGTCACCAACAACGCCTCTCGCAGCCCCGAGACCGTCGCCGAAGCCCTCCGCGGCATGGACATCCCCGCCAAGGCCGACGAGGTCCTCACATCGGCGCAGGTGGTCGCCGCGGGCATCGCCGAGCGCCTCGGCACTGGTGCCAAGGTCCTGTCGACCGGCTCGCAGGCGCTGCACGACGCGGTCGAGGCCGCCGGCCTCACCCTCACCGACGAGCCGCGCGAGGCCCGGGCCGTGGCGTTCGGGTACACCCCCGAGACCACCTGGCGCGACCTCGCGGACGTGACGCTCGCGGCCCGCGGGGGCGCGTTCTGGGCGGTGGCCAATCTCGACGCCACCCTGCCGACTCCCGACGGTCCGCTGCCGGGCATGGGCGCGATGGCGCAGGCCGTCGCGACCGCGCTGGGCCGCGGCCCGGACCTCGTCGCCGGCAAGCCGCAGCAGCCGATCTACCGGACCGCGCTGGCCCGCAAGCCGGAAGGGCGCGCGATCATGGTCGGCGACCGTCCGGACTCCGATATCGAGGGGGCCAACCGCGTCGGGATCGACTCCCTGCTGGTGTTCACCGGCGTCATCGCCCCCAAGGACGCACTGCGGCTGCCGCCCGAGCAGCGCTCCACCCACCTGGGGTGGAGCATCGCCGCGCTGACCGAGACCCACCTTGAGCCGCAGTGGAACGAGGAGGTGGACAGCGTCGAGTGCGGCGGCTGGACCGCCGCCCTCCACGACGGAGTCGTGCGGCTCAGCGGCGAAGGAGCCGAATTGGACGGCTGGCGTGCTCTATGTGAACTGACCTGGGCCGCAAGCGATATGCGGCAGTGTGATCCGAACCGGCCGCCGAAGCCGGTCGGCGCGGCGGCCGAGAAGCTGCTGGGGTAGCGAAAAGCCCGGACCGCCGCCGCGGTCCGGGCTCATTGCTCTCTCGTTCGGAACGCCCGGGAGCCGGGCGGTCCTCAGTCGACCTTCAGGGCCTTGCGGAGCTTGGCGAGGTCCTTGACGCTGGCCTTGACCTTGATCTTGCCGGTCAGGAACGCTTTGGCGGGCTTGAGTTCCTTCTTCGAGAGCGCGATCAGGTCGTCGGAGGCGACCAAGAGGCGAACCTCGGCGTCGGCGTTGTCGCCGTCCATGAGGTCGGTCAGCTTGCCTTCGGAGATCTTGGCGTTGAAGGACACGTTGAGGTCGGTGATGTCGCAGGCCAGCGTGCGTTCGAACCCGTCAAGTCCGTCGAAGTCGCCAGACTTCTTGGCGACCTTGCCCGCCAGCTTCTCCAGTACGTTGCGGCATTCGTCTACAGTGGCCATACGGTCCTCCCGATCAGATCAGTTTCAGCACGAAGAGCTCGGCTCGGCAGAAGATTACAACGTGCCGCCGAAGCCTTTGCGTCCGACCGGGAGTCCACAACACGGTGACGGAGGGTGACGTCGGTGACCAGGCATATCGGACATCGTCGACCGCGCCGGCGGGCCGTGCGGCCGCCGGCCCGGTGAGCGGCGTCCGCTACAGGACCCCGCGAAGCTTCATCAGGTCCATCATGTTCGCCTTGATCTTCACGCGCCCCGCGCTGAAGGCCTTCATGAAGTCCAGCTCGCCGGCCACCAGCTTCACCAGGTCGTCGGAGGAGACGATCATGCGGATCTGCGCGTCCGGCTCGTCCCCGTCGGTGATGTCGACGAGTTTGCCGCCGTCGAACCTCCCGTGGAACGAGGTGCTCAAGTCGGTGATGTCGCAGGCCAGCGTGCGCTGGAACCCGGTGAGCTTGCGGACGGATTTCGGATTCGCGGCGAGATTGGCGGCGAACTGCTCCAAGGCGGTCCGGCATTCGTCGACGGTGGCCATGGTGCCCTCCTGTTCGATTCGAGCGGAGACGCGGCGGTGCGCCCCACCAGAAGGTTACCGGTCGGTACAACCACGGCGACGCTTGCGAGCCGTAAGTGTGCAGGACGGCGACGCCTGCGAGCCGTGAATGGGCGCTGCGGCGACGCTTCCGAGCCGTGGATCGGCAGAGCGGTGATGCCGATGCTCTGTGAATTGACATCGTGATGACATCGTGTAGACTGAAATTCGCATCATTATGATGCTGGTGATCGGTGGACACGGAGAGCGGCCAGCGCCGCGATCTGTGGACTCGCGGCTCGCCGCCACCCGCGGACTCCCGCGTGTCGGTGGCGATCCGCTCCGGACACCGTGGCAGTACCGTTGGTGTAGCCGGGCCAGGCCCGGCGGCGACACCTGCGAGTCGAGTATCCAGTCGAACAGGGAGGAGAGCGCCATGGCAGACACCGCCCGCGCCTACTTCGACACCGTCTTCAGCATGGCCGGCGAGTCCGGCCAGCGCGCCCGCGACATGGCCGGAAAGGTCCGTGAGGACCTCAAGAGCGGCGCTGAACGACTCCGCACCGACGTCCGCTCGGGTGCCGAGCAGGTCCGCAGCCAGGGCTCGCGCACCGTCACCGACATCGGGCGCCTCATCCGCGCCGAGGTCGACGCCGGACTGACCCGGCTCGGCGTCGCCACGCAGACCGATCTCGACGACATCAACCTCCGCCTCGAGCACTACGAGGAGGAGATCCGGGAGCTTCGCACGCGCCTGGCCGAAGCCGAGGCCCGCGCCGCTCGGACGCCCGCCACCCTCACCGCCCAGCGCGCAGAGAGCCCCGCTGAGCCGCAGGCCGACGAGCCGGCATGAGCGACGCGCCAACGCCGGCGAACCTGGCCGGGCGGCTGAGCGCCGACACGGGCGGCGTCGACGCCGACATCGAAGCCGAGGTCGAAACGGCCCTCGGGCAGCTCGAATCGCTGCCCGAGCTGGCCGTGACCGACCACGTCGCCGTCTTCGAAGGCGTCCAGCAGCGCCTCTCGGAGGTCCTCAGCAATGTCGACGATGCCAATTGACGGCTCCGCAAGCATCGCCGTGGGTGCCAATTGACGGCTTCGCAGAGGCCGCAACGAGAGCCGACTGATTCGCATCGCCCGACGCCATAGCCTGGAAAGACTGCCACCACTTCATGCCCGCGCGCAACCGACTCGACGCAGAACTCGTCCGCCGCAAGATCGCCCGCTCCCGCGAGCACGCCCGCGAGCTGATCGCGGCCGGGCGCATCCACCTGCGCGGCATCCGGGCCACCAAGGCCGCCACCGGCGTCACCGGCGACGACTCGATCCGACTCGTCGGCGAGGTCGACGACTACGTCTCCAGAGGCGCCCACAAGCTCATCGGCGCCCTCGACGCCTTCGGCGTCGACCCGGCGGGGATGCGCTGCCTCGACGCGGGCGCCTCCACCGGCGGCTTCACCGACGTCCTGCTGCGCCGTGGCGCGGCCGAGGTCCTCGCCGTCGACGTCGGCTACGGGCAGTTGGCCTGGAGACTCCAGACCGACGAGCGCGTCACCGTCCACGACCGGACCAACGTCCGGCACCTGACCCCTGAGCGGCTCGGCGGGCCGGTCGCCCTGACCGTCGGCGACCTGTCGTTCATCTCCCTGGAACTGGTCCTGCCCGCCCTGGCCGCCTGCACGAGACCGGACGGCACGATGCTGCCGATGGTCAAGCCGCAGTTCGAGGTCGGCAAGGGCCAGGTCGGCTCGGGCGGGGTGGTCACCGATCCGGCGCGGCGCGCCGACGCGGTCCTGAAGGTGATCGAGGCGGCCCGCCTGCTTGGGTGGGGGACCACAGGCGTGGTGCCGAGCCCGCTGCCCGGCCCCAAGGGGAATGTAGAGTTCTTCTGCCGCATGCGCCGCGGCGCGGATACCTTGGCCCCCGAGGCGGTGTTCGAAGCGGTGGCGTCGGAAAGGGAAGGCGGTTGAGCGCTGTGCAGCAGAAACCGAGCCGAGTCCTGGTGGTGACCCACCCGCTCCGCCAGGACGTGGCCGAGCTGGCCGAGAAGATCGCCGCCGCCCTCCGCGAAGCGGGCGTGGCCGCGCGCATCCTCTCCGGCGAGGTCCAATCGCTGTGCCGCCCCGACGCGCTGCTGGTGGCCGACGAGGGCTCCAGCGCGGCCGCCGACATCGTGCTCGCCCTCGGCGGCGACGGCACGGTCCTGCGCTCGGCGAAGATGGCCGCAGAGTCCGACGTCCCGCTGCTGGGCGTGAACTTCGGAAAGGTCGGCTTCCTGGCCGAGGCCGAGACGGGGGAGCTGGAGACGGTCGTCTCGCGCCTGCTGGAAGGCGATTACACCGTCGAGGAGCGCACGACCCTCGCCGTGGAGGCGACCGGCGCCGACGGCGAGCGGACGGCCTCGTGGGCGTTCAACGACATCGCCGTGGAGAAGGCCGAGCCCGCGCGGATGCTCGAAGTGATCATCGAGATCGACGGCTCCCGCATCTCCCGCTACGGCTGCGACGGCGTCCTCTGCGCCACCCCCACCGGCTCCACCGCGCACGCCATGTCCGCGGGCGGACCGGTCGTGTGGCCCGATGTGGACGCCCTGGTGGTGGTGCCGATGAACGCGCACGCCCTGTTCGCCAAGCCGATGGTGATCCACTCCTCCTCGGAGATCCGCATCGGCGTCGAGTCGATCGGGACGGCCGGGGCGCTCATCGCCGACGGCAAGCAGATCGCCCAGCTGACGGCCGGCTCGACCGTGACGATCCGCCGCTCGCCGCGCCCGGTGAAGCTGGTGCGCATGTCCGAGCGGTCCTTCCCGTCCCGTTTGGTCTCGAAACTCTCCCTGCCTGTGGACGGTTGGCGCCACGGTCGCATGTAGCGCCGCCGCATATCGAACCGGTGTACCAAGATCGGCGGGTGCGTCGGGCGGCGCCTGTCGGAGCGACCGGATAGGCTCGGGGATGTGTTGGACGAGCTTCGCATCCAGAACTTGGGCGTGATCGCCGACGCCACGCTTCCGCTTGCCCCCGGCCTCACCTGTATCACCGGCGAGACCGGCGCTGGGAAGACCATGGTCGTCGCCGGTCTGGGCCTGCTCTTCGGGGGGCGGGCCTCCCGTGCCCCCATCGGCGCCGAGAAAGCCGTCGTGGAAGGCCGCTTCGTGGTCGGGGAGGACTCCCTCGAACTGCGCGAACGCGCGATCGAGGCCGGCGCCGAGCTCGAAGACGGCGAACTGCTGCTGTCGCGCTCGGTCTCGGCCGAAGGGCGCTCGCGCGCCTGGGTCGGCGGCCGGGCCGCCCCCGTCGGCGTCCTGTCCGAACTCGGCGAGCTCGCCATCTCGGTCCACGGCCAGTCCGACCAGATGCGGCTGCTCCAGCCCGCCGAGCAGCGCGCTGCCCTCGACCGCTTCGCCGGCGCCGACCACGGCAAGCTCATCGACGCCTACCGCGCGATCTACATCGAACTGAACGAGAGCACCGCCGAGCTGTCCCGCCTGCGCACCAGCGCCAGGGACATGGCCCGCGAGGCCGACATGCTCCGCCTCGGCCTCCAGGAGATCACCGCCGTCGACCCGCAGGAGGACGAGGACGCCGAGCTCGCCGAGGAGGCCCGCCGCCTCCAGAACGCCGAGACGCTCCGCCTGGCCGCCGCCACCGCCCACGGCGCGCTGACCGGCGACCCGGCCACCGGCGACGGGGGAGCGGCCGACGCCGTCGGCGGCGCCGCCCGCGCCCTCGAGCACGACGCCGCCGACGACCCCAAGCTCGCCGAGTTCGCCGAGCGCCTCGCCGAGGCCGGCGCGCTGCTGTCCGAGGCCGCCGTCGACCTCTCGCGCTACCTCGACGAGCTCGACGCCGACCCGAGCCGCCTGGAGGAGATCTACCAGCGCCAGGCGGCCCTGAAATCCCTGTACCGCAAGTACGCCGAAGACCTGCCCGGCGTGCTGGCCTGGGCCGAGCACGCCACTAAGCGCCTCGGCGAGCTCGACGTCTCCGACGAGCGCGTCGCCGAGCTCGAGGCCCGCTGCGCCGAGCTCTCGGCCCGCGCCGGCGAGGCCGCCGCGCAGCTGCGCGCCTCGCGCCTGGCCGCCGCCGAGCGCTTCTCCGAGGCCGTCTCGGCGGAGCTGGGCGGCCTGGCCATGCCGCACGCCGCCGTCACCGCCGCCGTCGAGCCGCGCCCCGCCGGGCGCGGCGGCGTCGACCTCGTCGTCGACACCGCGATCTCCGGCGCCACCGAGGACGGCGCCGACGACGTCGAACTGCTGCTCCAGCCGCACCCCGGGGCCGTCCCCGCCGCGCTCCACAAGGGCGCCTCGGGAGGCGAGCTGTCCCGCGTCATGCTCGCCATCGAAGTGGTCTTCGCGGGGATCGGTGGCCCGCCGGTGCTGGTCTTCGACGAGGTCGACGCCGGAGTCGGCGGCCGGGCCGCCGTCGAGATCGGCCGCTGCCTGGCCAAGCTCGCCCGCCGCTACCAGGTCCTCGTCGTCACCCACTTGCCGCAGGTGGCGGCCTTCGCCGACCGGCACCTCGTCGTCAGCAAGGACACCTCCGGGGCGGTCACCGTCTCCGGCGTCCGCGTCGTCGACGACGCCGCGCGGGCGCGTGAGCTTGCTCGCATGCTCGCCGGAATGCCCGATTCCCACCTGGGTGTGGCCCACGCCGAGGAACTGCTGGCGGAAGCTGCCAAAATGAAGGCCTGACCTCCCGAGCCGCAGCCGGGCGCACGCACGGCTCGCGGGCTCGCCGCGAGGGAGAAAACACGGCTCGCGGGCCCGCCGAGAGGGCGCGCCGCTGCCCTGTTGTGGAGTACGAGTGGCATGATGATGCACGATGCGTGTACCTAGCTTGCGTTTGCCCGGCCGGAACCCGGAGTCGCCCTCCGGGGACGACCGGCTGGTCGGCACTGCCCGACTCGACCGCCGGACGAAGCGGTTGTGCGGCCGCCTCGAACCCGGCGACATCGCGGTGATCGACCACGTCGATCTCGACCGCGTCGCCGCCGACGCCCTCGTCGCCACCGGCGTGGCCGCCGTCGTCAACGCCGCCAAGTCCGTCTCCGGGCGCTACCCGAACCTCGGCCCGGAGGTCCTCATCAAGGGCGGGGTCGTCCTCATCGACGACGTCGGCGACGAGATCTTCGACAAGGTCCGCGAAGGCAAGACCGTCACCGTGGAGGGTGAACGAATCCTCCTCGGCGGCAACGAGATCGGTGCGGGCAAACTCCAGACCGAGAAGAGCGTCGCCGCCGACATGGAGGCCGCCCGCGAGGGCCTGTCCGTCCAGTTGGAGGCGTTCGCCGCCAACACCATGGAGTACCTCAAGCGCGAACGCGACCTCCTGCTCGACGGCGTCGGCGTGCCCGACGTCAAGACCGACTTCAACGGCCGCCACGCGCTCATCGTCATCCGCGGATACAACTACAAGGAGGACATCGACGTCCTCCGGCCCTACATCCGCGAGTTCAAGCCGGTCCTGGTCGGCGTCGACGGCGGCGCCGATGCGCTCCTGGAGGCCGGCTACACGCCCGACATGATCGTCGGCGACATGGACTCGGTCTCCGACGACGCCCTGCGGTGCGGCGCCGAGATCGTCGTCCACGCCTACGCCGACGGGCGCGCGCCGGGCATGGAGCGCATGGACAAGCTCGGCGTCCCGGCCATCCCGTTCCCGGCCGCCGCCACCTCCGAGGACATCGCCATGCTCATGGCCGACGAGAAGGGCGCCTCGCTGATCTGCGCCGTGGGCACCCACGTCACCATGGTCGAGTTCCTCGACAAGGGCCGCGGCGGCATGGCCTCCACGTTCCTCACGCGGCTGCGCGTCGGCGGCAAGCTCGTCGACGCCAAGGGCGTCTCGCGGCTCTACCGCCAGGACATGTCGATCTCCGCGCTGCTGCTGCTCATCGTCTCCGCTCTCGCGGCCATGGCGACCGCCGTCGCCATCTCCACCGTCGGGCGCTCCTTCATCGACGTCATCGCCGACTGGTGGGACGGCCTGCTCTTCCAGATCCAAAGGCTCTTCTCGTGATCAACTTCCGCTACCACCTCGTCTCGCTCACCGCGGTCTTCCTGGCCCTCACCATCGGCCTCATCCTCGGCACCGCCGCCCTCAACGGGCCGGCCATGGAGGCGCTCGAGGCCACCAGCCAGAGCCTGCGGGACAGCAACAACGCGATGCGCGACGAGATCGCCGCGCTGGAGGAGGAACTCGAGGACGACCAGTCCTTCGCCTCCGAGATCGCCCCCTCCTACCTCGACGGCAGGCTCGCCGGCCACAACATCCTCCTCGTGGCCATGCCCGGCGCCGAGACCGAGGTCGTCGACGAGGTCGAGGAGATGCTCGGCTACTCCGGCGCCGCCAGCGCCGGACGCATCTCCCTGCTCGACGACTTCCTCGACCCGGCCAACAACGACCAGCTCGCCGGCCTCGTCGACGGCGTCACCCCCGACACCATCGAGGCGCCCGTGACCTACGACGGCGTCGCCGCCATGAGCGCCGTCCTCGCCGCCGTCACCACCGGCAGCTTCGAGGGCGCGCCCGTCGAGATCACCCCCGCCGACATCACCACCGTCACCACCGGCCTCACCGAGCTCGGGACGCTCACCGTCGAATCCGAGCCGACCGGCGACGCCACCGGGGTCATCCTCGTGGGCGGCGCGGTCGCCACCGACTCCGACGCCGACGAGCGCAACACCGGGGTCGTCAGCGTCGCCACCGCCTTCGCCGTCGACGACCCGACCGTCTACGCCGCCTCGGTCTCCGCCGGCGAAGGCAACCCGGTCCTGGCGCTGCGCGGCGAGGACGTCGAGGTCCCCGTCTCCACGGTCGACAACGTCAACACCGCCCAGGGGCAGATCGCCGCCGTCATCGCCTTGGTCGAGCTCATCACCGACGGCAGCGTGTACCACCTGGGCACCGGGGAGGGCAATGAAGGCCAGCTTCCCGGAGCGGCCTAGGATTCCGCCCATGAGCCAGCTAACCCGCGCAGCTGGACGGGCGTTCCTCGGCGGCCTGGCCGCCGGCGGCACCATCGCCGCGATCAGCGCCGTCCGCCGTTCCAAATGGTCGAAGGACCTCGAACGCGTCAACCACCGAGGCGATACGGTCAGCCTGGCCGAAGGACCGGGCGTCACCATCGGCGCGACCGCCGCCGCCGTCGCCGGCGCCGCCTCCCCGGCCTACGCGGCCGCCGCGGCCGCCACCGGGCTCGCCACCGGCGCGCTCGGACTCTACGACGACATGGCGGACACCAAGGGCGAGAAGGCCAAAGGCTTCAAAGGTCACCTCTCGGCCCTGCTCAAGGGCCGCGTCTCGGCCGGTCTGGTGAAGATCGTCGGCATCTCCGCGACCGGGCTGGCCTCGTCCGCGCTCGTCGACACCGTCTCCGACCGCCGCCCCGAGGGCCGATGGGCCCGGCTGTGGAACATCGGCGTCGGCGGCGGCGTCATCGCCGGAGCCGCCAACCTCCTCAACCTGTTCGACCTGCGGCCCGGCCGGGCGCTCAAGGTGGCCTCCGCGGTCGCCGCTCCGCTCTCGCGCCCCGCGGGCCCCAAGGCCCGCAGCACGGCCTCCAGCGGCGCGAACACCGCCCTGGCGGTGTCGGCGGCCGCGGCCGCCGCGATGGGCGACGACCTCGAGGGCAAGACCATGCTCGGCGACTGCGGCGCGAACGCCGTCGGCGCCCTGCTCGGCCTGTCCTACATAGCCCGCACCGGACCGGTGGGACGCCACGTCGCGCTCGTGGGCATCGCCGCGCTCATCGCCGCGAGCGAGCGCGTCAGCTTCACCCAGGTCATCGCCGATACCCCGGTGCTGCGTGAACTGGACGAAATGGGCCGGAACAAGGCGTGACGGACACCCGACGCGAAGTCGGTCGTGCCGCCACCCTCATCGGTGCGATCACCATAGGCTCCCGCCTGGCCGGATTCGGCCGGATGCTGGTGTTCACCTGGGCTGTCGGGTACGCCACGCTCGGCACCGCCTACCAGAGCGCCAACGCCATCCCCAACCTCATCTTCGAGCTCGTCGCCGGCGGCGCGCTGGCGGCACTGGCGGTGCCGCTGCTGTCGGCCCCGCTCGCCCGCCGCGACACCGAGCAGGTCGACCGCATCGCCTCGGCGCTGCTGACCTGGGCGCTGAGCGCGCTCATCCCGATCGCCGCCGCGGTCGCGCTCTTCGCCCGGCCGCTGGTCGAACTCGTCGCCGGCGCCAACGTCACTCCCGCCACGATCGACACCGGCACCGAGATGCTCGTGCTCTTCGCACCGCAGCTGCCGATGTACGGCATCGCGGTCGTCCTCACCGGCGTCCTCCAGGCCCATCGCAGGTTCGCCTGGCCCGCCCTGGCGCCGCTGCTGTCCAGCGTCACCATGATCGGCGTGTACGTCGCCTACGGCGTCCTCACCGGCAACGAGGGCGAGGCCGAGCGGGTCTCCCAGAACGACCTGCTGCTCCTCGCCCTGGGCACCACGCTCGGCGTGGCCGTCCTGGCCGGATGCCTGTTCATCCCGCTGAGCCGCCTCGGGCTGCGCCTGCGGCCGACGTGGAAGTTCGACGCCGAGCTCAACGCCAGCGTCAAGGCCCTCGCGATCGCGGGCATCATCACCCTCGGCGCCCAGCAGCTGTGCCAGTTCGTGCTGCTGCGCTTCGCCAACGACGCCGGTCCCGGGCCGGTGGTCGTCTTCACCGTCGCCCAGACGTTCTTCCTGCTGCCGTGGGCGGTCCTCGCCGTGCCGTTCGCCACGGCCGCCTACCCGAACCTGTCCGAGGCGCACGCCGTCGGCGACACCCGCGCCTACCAGCGCACCATCGCCGCCGCCGGGCGGGTCGTGCTCGTGCTCTCCGGCCTCGGCGTGACCGCGCTCGCCGGCGTGGCCGAACCGATCGCCACAGTGCTCGGGAAGGTCCAGCACGGCGCCCCCGAGGCCGAGATCAGCGCGACCCTGACCGGCTTCGCGTTCGGCCTGTTCGGCTACTCGATGTTCGCCGTCTACTCACGGGGCCTGTACGCCGTCGACCGGGCCTACGCCGCCGCGGCGGCCACCGTGGCGGGATGGGCCGCGGCCGCGGTCAGCGCGATCGTCCTCTCGAGCACCATGGACGTCGAGCACCGGACGCTCGCCCTGGCCATCAGCTGGTCGATCGGCATGACCGTCACCGGGATCGCGCTCACGGCCGCCGTCGCCAGGAACACCGGCGCCGCGAGCCTCAAGGGCCTCGGCAGGGCGCTCGCCGCCGCGCTGTGCGCGACGGCCGCCGCCGTCGCCGCCGCGCGGGCGCTCATCGAGTGGTGGGGCCACGCGGGCTCGATCGCCCTCGCCGTCGCCGAAGGCGTCGCGGCCGGAGCGGTCGCCGCCCTCGTCTACGTTGGGGTGGCGGCGCTCGTCGACCACCACGCCGTACTTCGTGCGGTGCGGCGCAGGGCTGGCACAATACGAGCGACCGAAGAAGCAGAGCAGAGCGGAGAAGACCAGTGAGCCACCGACGCATCGCACTGGTGCTGGGACCCTCGACCGGCGGCATCGGCACCCATGTCGCCTCCGTGGCGTCCGGCCTGGTCGAACGCGGCGATGCCGTCCTCGTCGTCGGGCCTCCCGAGACCGAGGAGCGTTTCGGTTTCCGCTCCAGAGGCGCCCGCTTCGCGCCCGCTCCGATCACCGCCAAGCCCTCGCCCGAGCTGCCGCTGGCCGTCTGGGCCGCCCGCGGCGCCCTGCGCGGCGTCACCGGCCGCGGCGTCGACGTCGTCCACGCCCACGGCCTGACCGCCGGGATCACTGCGATGGCCGCCCGCCCCAGGCACGCCGCGCTCGTCACCACCTGGCACAACCAGCTCATCACCTCGGGGTTCAAGCGCAGGCTCGCCGACCAGATCGAGAAGCGCCTGGCCCGCGGTGTCGACGTCGCCCTCGCCGCCTCCTCGGACCTGCACGACCACCTCGTCGCCCTCGGCGCGGCCGACGCCAGGCTCGCGCCCGTCGCCGCCCCGCCCCGCCTCCCCACCGGCGACGCCGACGCGATCCGCGCCGAGCTCGGCATCGGCGATCGCCCCCTCGTCCTCTCGGTTGGGCGACTGCACGTCCAGAAGGACTACGACATGCTCATCGGCGTCGCGAGCCGCTGGGGCGCCTCGAGGCCCGCGCCCGTCGCCCCGCCCGCCGGCGTCGCAAGCGACGCCGCTCCCCAAACCGGAGCGAGCAGCGCTCGCACCTTCAGTGGAGCCCCGGTGGTCGCGATTGCCGGCGACGGCCCCGAGCGCGGGCGCCTCCAGGGACTCATCGACGCCTCGGGGGCCGATGTGCGCCTGCTCGGCCACCGCACCGACGTCGGCAACCTGCTCGCCGCCGCCGACCTCGCCGTGGTCACCAGCCGCTGGGAGGCCCGCCAGCTGTTCGCCCAGGAGGTCCTCCAGGCCGGCGTCCCGCTCGTCGCCACCCGCACCGGCGGCATCCCCGAACTGGTCGGCGACGCGGCCGTCCTGACCGAGACCGGCGACGCGGACGCCTTCGACGATGCCGTCCGCTCGCTCCTGGCCGACCCCGCCCGCCTCGCCTCGCTCCGCGAAGCGGGCCTCGCCAAGGCCGCGACCTGGCCCGACGAAGCGCAGATGCTCGACGCGCTCGACGCGCTCTACCTCGAACTGACCGGAAGATAGCCGACCTGTGCTGGAGAAGTTCGAACCCGGACGCTTCGTCCGCCGGTTCCTCAGATCCGCGGCCCACCACCGCGCCACCGTGGCGGCATGGGCGGTCGTCGCCGTCCTCGCCGCCTTCGCCGCCTGGCAGATCCTGCCGGAACCGACCGACGAGCGCGTCCCCGACGCCGTCGAATCGGTGACCTTCCTCGGCGTCGGCGGCCTCACCTGGACCGACATCGACCCCGAGACCACCCCGAACCTGAGCGCCCTGGCCGCGGACGGCTCCCTGGCCGAGCTCAACACCAACTCGGCCCGCAACTTCACCTGCACGCTCGACGGCTGGCTCACCCTCTCGGCGGGCTCGCCCGCCACCAGCACCGCCTTCGGCGACACCCCCAGCTGCGGCCCCGCCGGCTCCGAGCAGATCACCGCCGAGGACGCCGGCGCCACCGTCGACGGCCTCACCGACATCGTCGAGCTCAACCGCGAACTCGACCAGGGCACCGAGCTCGGCATGCTCGCCGCCGGCACCTCGTGCGCCACCGCGGTCGGCCCCGGCGCGGCCTACGCCACCGCCAACTCCGTCGGCCGCGTCTCCGACTACGAGACCGACCTGCCCGAAGGCGAGGCCCTGACCGAGCTGCTCGCCGAATGCCCGCTCACCGTCGTCGACGGCGGCGTCCTGCCGATCGAGGAGAGCCAGCGCGCCGCCGCGCTGACCGCCCTCGACGCGACCGTCGGCGAGCTCATGGACGCCCGCGAGGGCGACACCGCCCTCATGGTCGCCGGCATGAGCCAGACCACCGAGCCCAACCGGCTGCTCGCCGCGATCGCGAACTTCGGCGGCGACGACGGCCACAACCTCCTCGACCTGTCCGCCGAACGCCCCGGCTATCTCCACCTCACCGACCTGACCGCGACGATCCTGACGCTGCTCGACGCGCCCCTGCCCGAGAACGTCACCGGCGCCGCCGCGGGCGCCGTCTCCGACACGCTGCCGTACGAGGAGCGCCAGGCGGTCTTCGACGACACCGACACCAGGCTCATCGCCGCCGCCGACGCCGCACCCAACACGCAATGGCTGCAAGTGCTGCTGTTCTTCGCGCTGACCTTCGTGGCCTGGCCGCTGCTGCACCTGCTGCGCCGGGCCGGGGAGCCGGGCGTCAAACCGCCGCCGCTGTGGCTCATGCGCGCCAACATCGTCGTCGCCCTCGTGTGCGCCATGTTCGTCGCCGCCGGGATCCTCGCCGACTTCTTCGGCTGGTGGAACGCCCCGCGACCCGACCTCGTCGGCCCGGCCACCGCGCTGGCCGTCAGCGCCGTGTGCGCCGTGGCCGCGATCATCCTGCCCCGGCGCCACACCCCGGCCGCGCTCATGGTCGCCGTCTCGGTGTTCGGCCTGCTCGTCACCATGACGGCCATGCTCATCCACGCTTCCGCTCCACTGGGGACGCTCTTGGGCGACTACACCGTCGCCGACTCGGCCTCCGGCGAGCTCGGCCCGGTCGCCACCGGCATGTTCATCGCCTCGCTGTGGCTGCTCGCCGCCGTGGCGGCCTCGCGGCTGCCGCGCCGCTTCCAGTCCCCGGTCATGGCCGGCATCGGCTGCCTCGGCGTCATGGTCGTCTCCGCGGGCTTCCTCGGCGACTCCGTGCCCGCCGCCGTCGCCCTCACCGTCGGCACCTGCCTGGCCGCCGCCCTGGCGACCGGCGGCTGGTTCACCTTCGCCCGCCTGCTCTGGTCCGGCCTGGCCGGCGCGGTGGTCCTGCTGGGCCTGTCGTGGATCGACTACCAGCGGCCCGTCGCCGAGCGGGGCGCGCTCGGCGCGTTCCTGGCCGACCTCATGGGTGAGACGCGCGGTGTCATCGGCGCCGGGGTCGGCTCGAATGTCGTCGCCGTCTTCACCTCGCCGCTGAGCGTCCTGGCCGTCATGGCGGGCCTGTACTGCTGGATGGTGCTGCTGCGCCCCGGCGGGGGCCTGCGGCGCGCCTTCGGGCTCTACCCGCCGCTGCGGGCCGCGTTCTCCGCGGCCGTCGTCGGCTCCGCCATCGCCGGCCTCCTCCTGGGCAAGGGCCTCATGAGCCTGGGCTCGGCGCTGGCGGTCATGGTGCCGCTCGCGATCATCATGAGCCACCGGGTGCTGGCGAGGGCCCACGTCAAGGACGGCCAGTACTCGGCGATGATCGTCGACGCGCCCTCGTGGGTCGACGAGGAGAACGACGGGGAAAGTGTTAGTGTGGAATCCCGTGGATGATGCGATCCACCGGCGGCTGCGCCTCGGCGGCGAACCGCTCGATCAGCACGGATAACCACGGGAGTTCGCTTTGGCCAGCGCCGTCAACGGTCAGGTTCGTTCTACGAAGCACCTCTTCGTCACCGGCGGGGTCACCTCCGCCCTCGGCAAGGGCATGACCGCAGCCAGTCTCGGAAACCTGTTGACCGCGCGCGGCCTGTACGTGGTGATGCAGAAGATCGACCCCTACATCAACGTCGACCCCGGCACGATGAACCCCTACGAGCACGGAGAGGTGTTCGTCACCGACGACGGCGGTGAGACCGACCTCGACATCGGCAACTACGAGCGCTTCCTCGACCGGGACCTGTCCAAGCGCGCCAACGTCACCACCGGCCAGGTGTACTCCGACGTCATCGCCAAGGAGCGCCGCGGCGACTACCTCGGCGCCACCGTGCAGGTCATCCCGCACATCACCAACGAGATCAAGGCCCGCCTGGCGGCCATGGCCGACCCCGACCCCGAGACCGGCCGCGTGCCGGACGTGGTCATCACCGAGGTCGGCGGCACCGTCGGCGACATCGAGTCGCTCCCGTTCCTGGAGGCGATCCGCCAGTACCGCCACGACATCGGCCGCGACAACTGCTTCTTCCTGCACGTCTCCCTGGTGCCGTACCTGGCCGCGTCCTCGGAGATGAAGACCAAGCCCACCCAGCACTCCGTGGCGCAGCTGCGCAGCATCGGCATCCAGCCCGACGCGATCGTCTGCCGCTCCGACCGGCCCGTGCCCCAGGGCCTGAAGCAGAAGATCGCCGGCTTCTGCGACGTCGACGACGCCGCGGTCGTCTCGGCGCCCGACTCCCCCTCGATCTACGACATCCCCAAGACGCTCCACTCCGAGGGCCTGGACGCCTACGTGGTCCGCAAGCTCGACCTGCCGTTCAAGGACGTCGACTGGACCTCCTGGGACGACCTGCTCGACCGGGTCCACAACCCCGCCTCGACCATCGAGGTGGCGATCGTCGGCAAGTACGTCGAACTGCCCGACGCCTACAAGTCCGTCGTGGAGGCGCTGCACGCCGCGGGCTTCGCCCACCGCGCCAAGGTCAACGTCCGCTGGGTCGTCTCGGACCGCTGCGAGACCGAGGACGGGGCCGCGAAGGCGCTGTCCGGTGTGGACGCGATCGTCATTCCCGGCGGCTTCGGCGAGCGCGGCGTGCCCGGCAAGATCGCCGCGCTCACCTACGCGCGCACCCGCCTCGTCCCCACGCTCGGGCTCTGCCTGGGCCTGCACTGCATGGCCATCGAAGGGCTGCGCGAGCTGTGCGGCCTGGACGAGGCCGACTCCGAGGAGTTCAACGGCAAGGCCGAGCACCTGGTCATCTCCACGATGGCCGACCAGACCGACATCGTCGCCGGGCGCGGCGACATGGGCGGGACGATGCGCCTAGGCGCCTACCCCGCCAGGCTCACCGAGGGCTCGCTGGTGGCCGAGGCGTACGGGGTCACCGAGGTCACCGAGCGGCACCGGCACCGCTACGAGGTCAACAACGCCTACCGCGACCAGCTGACCAAGGCGGGCTTCGTGATCTCCGGGCTCTCGCCCGACGGCCGCCTGGTGGAGTTCATCGAGCTCGACCGCGAGACCCACCCCTATTTCGTCGCCACGCAGGCCCACCCGGAGCTGAAGTCGCGGCCGACCCGCCCGCACCCGCTGTTCGACGGCCTCGTGGCCGCCGCCCTCAAGCGCGCCGCCGCCGAGCAGCTCGACCTCGGGACGGAAGCGGCCTGACGCGCGAACGGCGGGGCCGGGCGAACGACGTCGCCCGGCCCCGCCACCGCCTGCGCCGTTATTCGGCCGCTCTGGCGCGCAGCGCGCGGCCGACGAACACCAGGGCCACGGCCACCAGGACGGCGCCGATGACCGAGGTCGCCCGCAGCCCGTCGGTGAACGCGGTCCGCGCCGCGTCCATGAGCGCCTCCCCGGCCTCGGCGGGCAGTGTCTCGGCCACGTGCGCGGCCTCGCCGAGCGTCTCCTTCGCCGCCTCGGGGGCGCCGCCCGGGGCGGCGTCGAGCTCGCTGCGGTAGATGCCGGTGGCGACGCTGCCGAGCAGCGCCACGCCCATCGCGCCGCCCAGTTCGTACGCGGTCTCCGAGATCGCGGCGGCCGCCCCGGCCCGCTCGGCGGGCGCGGCGGCGATGATCGCGTCGTTGGTGACTGTCTGCACCAGGCCAGCGCCGACGCTGATGAGGACGAACGCGCCCACGACCAGCAGCGCGCCCGACTCGACGCCGATGAACGCCAGCGCCCCGAAGCCGACGATCACGAAGCCGAGACCGCCGACGATGATCCGCACCAGCCCGAACCGCTCGGACAGGCGCACGGCGACGAGGCCGGCCGCGATCGAGACGGCCATGCCCGGCAGCAGCAGGAGCCCGGCCCGCATGGGGGAGTAGCCCAGGACCAACTGGAGATACTGCGTCAGCAGGAACAGCGAGGAGATCAGCGCGAACACGATCGTGAAGTTCGTGGCGATCGAGGCGCTGAACCGCCGCAGCCCGAACAGCGCCACGTCGATCAGCGGGTGATCCAGGCGCCGCTGGCGCCGGACGAACAGCCAGGCGGCCACGGCGCCGAGGCCGATCGCGCCGACGGCGACGGCCGAGAGGCCGTGCTCGGCGAAGCTCTTGACGCCGTACACGAACGGGAACATCGCCAGGAACGACAGCACCACCCCGCCCCAGTCCACCGGGCCCGGCTCGGCGTTGCGCGACTCGGGCAGCAGCAGCGGGGCGGCGACGAGCACCGCGAGCGAGACCGGCGCGGCCATCAGGAACACCGAACCCCACCAGAAGTGCTCGAGCAGCCAGCCGCCCAGGACCGGCCCGGCCGCCGAACCGGCCGAGAACCCCGTGCCCCACACGGCGATGGCGAACAGGCGCTGCCGGTCGTCGGTGAACAGGTTCCGCATGAGCCCCAGCGTGGTCGGCATGAGGGTCGCGCCCGCGAGCCCCAGCAGGGCCCGGGCGGCGATGAGCGCTTCGGCCGTCGGCGCGTAGGCGGCGGCGACCGAGGCGGCCGCGAAGGCGGCCGCGCCGATGATCAGCAGCCTGCGGCGCCCGATCCGGTCGGCGATCGAGCCCATGGTGACCAGCAGCCCGGCCAGGACGAAGCCGTAGACGTCGACGATCCACAGCAGCTGCGAGCTGGTGGGGGCGAGGTCTTCGGACAGGAAGGGCACGGCGAAGCCGAGCACTGTCATGTCGATCGAGATGAGCAGCACCGGGAGCACGAGGACCGCCAGCGCCGCCCACTGGCGGCCGGTGAGGCGCGCCCGGCGGGGCGCGGCACGGTCCGCATCGGTCATCGGTGCCTCCTTTGCTGTGACGGCGGTGGGTCGAAGGTGTGAAACGGCATTGGAGTGCTGTACCGTCCGGACGGTATAGTATCTGCGTGGAGGGGCCATGACGCAACCGCAGATCACGACTCGTGACCGAATTCTCAACGCGCTGCAGCGGATCCTCGTCGACGAGGGCAGCTCCGGGGTGACCCTGGAGAAGGTCGCCGCCGAGGCCGGCGTGTCCAAGGGCGGCCTGCTCTACCACTTCAAATCCAAGGCCGAGCTCTACGACGGCCTGGCCGGCCGTTTCCGCGTCCTGGAGGAGGAGCGCCTGGCCCAGGCCCGCCGCACCGGCGTGGTGGAGGCCTTCATCCGGGCCTCGCAGCTCGAATCCGAGGAGTCGGAGGCGGCCCTGTGGGCGCTGTTCACCGCACTGCGCGGCGCCGACGAGCTCTCCGAGCGGGCCAGGGACGACCTCATGTTCATCTTCAACGGATGGTCCGAGGCGCTCCACGAGACGATCGACGACCCGGTGACCGCCGAGATCGTCCGCCTCGTCGGCGACGGGCTGTTCCTCTCGGCCCTGTCCGGCCTGCCGCTGCCCCGCCGCGAGCTCCTCGACGCCGTCCTCGAACGGCTGATCACCGAATCCGGCGGCCGGTAGGGGCGCTCGTGGCGCTGGCCCGCGCCCCCGGGCGCGGCTAAGGTGGGCGCCGTGCATGAATACCGAGTTCTGGAGACCGAGCAGATCCACCACGGCTGGTGCTACGACCTGGTCGCCGAGACCGTCGCGATGCCGGGCGGCGGCTCGCCGGCGTCGGCCGGGCCGATTGACGGCTCGCCGGCGTCGGCTGGACCAACTGACGGCTCGCAAGCGTCGCCGAACGTTGCCCGCCGGGAGTTCCTCGTCCACTGCGGCGCCGTCGTCGCCGTCCCGCTCGACGAGAGCGGCCGCGTCGGCCTCATCCGCCAGTACCGGGTCCCCGCCAAGGAGGTCCTGTGGGAGTTCCCGGCCGGCCTGCGCGACGTCGAAGGCGAGGACCCCGCCGTGTGCGCCGCCCGCGAACTCGCCGAAGAGGTCGACCTGCGCGCCGACCACTGGGTGCGCCTCGGCGAGTTCTACACCACCCCGGGCATCTCGAACGAGCGGATCCACTACTTCCTCGCCAGCGGGCTCAGCCGCGTCCCCGAGGCCGAGCGCCACGAACGCACCGACGAGGAGACCCACATCGAACTCGTCTGGTGGGACCTCGACAAGGCCCTCGCCGCCGTCGCCGACGGCGAGATCCGCAACGGCGTGTGCGCACTCGCCTTGAACCTCGCCAGACTCCACCTCGAGGCTTCGAAGTGAAGGCGACATAGTTTCGAAACGTTGTTCTCATAGCCAAGGGCGGCATCGCACCGATACGATCATCGGCGAAGGCGCCACCCGACGACGCGCGGCTCCTCACAAGGGAAAGCCGCGAGTTCGGGCACGGCGCGACATAGACTGCCTCCACGAGTCGCAAACCGACTGGTGAACAGGCCCAACGTTTCGGAAGGAACCCGTGCCGTGAAAGTCGCCGTCCCCCGCGAGATCAAGAACAACGAGTACCGCGTCGCCCTCACCCCAGCCGGCGTCCACGAACTGGTGGCCGCCGGCCACGACGTCGCCGTCGAGTCCGGGGCCGGCCTCGGTTCGGCCATCACCGACGACGACTTCCGCGAAGCCGGGGCGCTCATCCTCCCCGACGCCGACGCGACCTGGGCCGCGGCCGATCTCGTCCTCAAGGTCAAAGAGCCCGTCAAGGGCGAGTACCACCGCATGCGGCCCGGCCAGACCCTGTTCACCTACCTCCACCTCGCCGCCAGCGCCGAATGCACCGACGCGCTCCTGGAGCACCGCGTCACCGCCATCGCCTACGAGACCGTCCAGACCGCCGACGGGCGCCTGCCGCTCCTCGCCCCCATGAGCGAGGTCGCCGGGCGCCTCGCCGTCCAGGCCGGCGCCTACCACCTCCAGCGGCCCGAAGGCGGCCGCGGCATCCTCCTGGGCGGCGTGCCGGGAACGCGCCCCGCGCGAGTCGTCATCATCGGCGCCGGCGTGTCCGGCATGAACGCCGCCGCCATCGCCGTCGGCATGCACGCCGACGTCGAACTGTTCGACCTCAACAACGACAAGCTCCACGTCGCCGACGACCTCTACCAGGGCCGCCTGCGCACCGTCGTCTCCAACCGCTTCGAGATCAAGCGCGCCTGCCGCGAGGCCGACCTCGTCATCGGCGCCGTCCTCGTCCCGGGAGCCAAGGCCCCCACCGTCGTCGACGACGACGTCCTCGCCGAGATGAAGGACGGCGCGGTCCTCGTCGACATCGCCATCGACCAGGGCGGCTGCTTCGCCCACTCGAGGCCCACCACCCACGACGAGCCGACCTTCACCCACGGCGGCAAGCTCTTCTACTGCGTCGCCAACATGCCCGGCGCGGTCCCGAACACCTCCACCTACGCGCTGACCAACGCCACGCTCCCCTATGTCATGAAGCTGGCCGACCTCGGCTGGCGGGAGGCGCTGGCCTCCGACCCCGCGCTCGCCCGCGGCCTGAACACCCACGCCGGCGAGGTCACCAACGAACCGGTCGCGCTCACCCACCACCTTCCGGTGACATCGGTGGAGCGCGTCCTCGCGAGCTGAATCCGCTTGTCCCCAGGCCGAACCCGAGCCGACAGCGGGCGATCTCACGCCGGGTGCCTCGGAGTCTCCCAAGCCGTCGACACCATCGATACACTGACGTACAGTCGCAGTAACAGGCAAACGGTGAGACGCCCGGCACCCGGTGCCGTCCTTGCACCCGGAGGCGTGAAGAAATGAGCAGTGTGGACAGCAATGACAAGTGGGAGGCCCTGCGCTCCGCGCAAGTGCCGCCCGCTGACTCGGACGGCGACTTCACCTCGCCCGACCCCGAGACCTACACGGGCAAACGCGACATCCCCCAGCCCCAGCCCCTGGAGCGCCACGGTCCCGCCCGCGTCATCGCCATGGCCAACCAGAAGGGCGGTGTGGGAAAGACCACCACGACGATCAACCTCGGCGCCGCGCTGGCCGAGTACGGCCGCAAGGTCCTCCTGGTCGACTTCGACCCGCAGGGCGCGCTGTCCGTCGGCTTCGGCACCAACCCCCACACGCTCGACCTCACCGTCTACAACCTCCTGATGCAAGAGGACGTCGACATCGACGACGTCATGATGAAGACGAACGTGGCGGGCCTGCGCCTCCTCCCGGCCAACATCGACCTGTCCGCGGCCGAGATCCAGCTGGTCAACGAGGTCGCGCGCGAGCAGACCCTCGCTCGGGTGCTGCGGCCGGTCATCCCCGACTTCGACTTCGTGCTCATCGACTGCCAGCCCTCGCTCGGCCTCTTGACGGTCAACGCGCTCACCGCCGCGCACTCGGTCCTCGTGCCGCTCGAATGCGAGTTCTTCTCCCTGCGCGGTGTGGCGCTGCTGCTCGACACCGTCGACAAGGTCCGCGAGCGGCTGAACTACGACCTCGAGCTCGACGGCATCCTCGCCACCATGTACGACTCGCGCACCACCCACTCCAGGCAGGTGCTCCAGCGGGTCGTCGAGGCCTTCGGCGACAAGGTCTTCTCCACCGTCATCACCCGCACCGTGCGGTTCCCCGAGACCACCGTCGCCGGCGAGCCGATCACCACGTGGGCCCCGGCCTCCTCCGGCGCCCGCGCCTACCGACAGCTCGCCAGAGAGCTGATAGCCGCCACCGACAAGTGAGCGCCGGAGACCGCCCGATTCCTCCCCGCGGCTCCGGTACGGACCGTTACAAGGACCGTGCTCTGCCCGCCGTCTAAGCTTGCCTGCGTGACCGACCAGCAGCGAAGCTCCGTCCCGACCCGGCGGGAGGCCGAACCGGAGGAGGCCGAGACCGGCTTCCACGTCCGCCTCGACAACTTCGAGGGGCCGTTCGACCTGCTGCTCCAGCTGATCGGCAAGCACAAGCTCGACGTCACCGAACTGGCCCTCCACCAGATCGCCTCGGAGTTCATCGCCTACGTCACCGCCCTCGACGAGGCCTGGAACCTCGAGGAGACCAGTGAGTTCCTGCTCGTGGCCGCCACCCTCCTCGACCTCAAGACCGCCAGGCTCCTGCCGAACACCGCCGTCGACGACGAAGAGGACCTCGCGCTGCTCGAGGCCCGCGACCTCCTCTTCGCCCGCCTGCTCCAGTACAAGGCCTACAAGGAGGCCGCCGGGCACCTCGCCGCCCTCGCCGAGACCGCCTCGGCGCGCATGCCGCGCGCGGCCGGCCTCGAAGAGCGGTTCCGCGGCCTGCTCCCCGAACTCGACCTCGACATCACCCCCGAGCAGCTGGCCGCCCTGGCCGGCAGGGCGATGAAGCCCAAACCGCCGCCCCAGGTCGGCACCGACCACGTCCACCAGCAGCGCGTCTCGGTGCGCGAGCACGCCGTGATCCTCTCGAGGCGGCTCCAGCGCGTCCAGACCGCCACCTTCCGGGCCCTGGTCTCCGACTGCGAGACCCACCTGGAGGTCGTCGCGCGCTTCCTGGCCCTGCTGGAGCTCTACCGGGAGGCGCTGGTCGGCTTCGAGCAGATGCAGGCGCTCGGCGAGCTGACGGTGCGCTGGCTCGGCGGCACCGGAGCCACCGAGATCGAGGTCGACGAGTACGCGGGCAGTCCGCAGACGGGGGAGGACCAGACAGATGAGTGAGCAGCCCGATTCCCTGGAGGCTCAGGTCGCCGAGTGGCGGCCGCCGTGGCAGCGCGAGGAGGGGGCCGCGGCCAGGCCCGACACTCCGGACGACGAGCCGGCGGACACGAGCGACGAGTACGCGCAGGCCGTCGCCGCGCAGGACGCCCCCGAGCCGCCCCGGGCGGCCGCCGAGGAGCCGCCCCGGGCGGCCCCGATGCCCGTGCCCGACGACGTCGACCTCGGCGCCGTCCTGGAGGCGATCCTCATGGTCGCCGAGGAGCCGCTGGCCGAGGAGTTCCTGGCCTCGGTATTGGAGCGGCCACTAACGCAGGTCCGCGAGACGCTCGGCCGATTGAGCGCCGAATACACTGGCGACGGGCGCGGGTTCGACCTGCGTCGCCAGACCGGCGGATGGCGGTTCTACACCAGGGCCGACTACGCCCGCTACGTCGAACGGTTCGTCACCGACGGCGCTTCGGCCCGCCTCACCAAGGCGGCCCTGGAGACGCTCGCGGTCGTCGCCTACCGGCAGCCGGTCACCAGGGGTCGCATCTCGGCGATCCGGGGGGTCAACTGCGACGGGGTCATCCGCACGCTGCTGGCGCGCGGACTGGTCGAGGAGTGCGGCTCCGACCCCGACTCGACGGCGACGCTGTACCGCACCACCACCCTGTTCTTGGAGAAACTCGGCTTGGACTCGGTCGATCAGCTGCCTGATCTGGCCCCGTTCCTGCCGGACGACGTGACGGATATCGAGGATGATGAACAACGCTGACGCAGAGGGCATTCGCCTGCAGAAGGTGCTGTCCCAGGCCGGGATCGCCTCCAGGCGGGCCGCCGAGGACCTGATCGCCAGGGGCAAGGTGAAGGTCAACGGCGAGGCCGCGCGCCTCGGCCAGCGCGTCGACCCCGCCAACGACGTCATCCACGTCTCGGGCAAGCGCGTGATCACCGACGTCGACACCGTCTACTACGCGATCAACAAGCCCCGCGGGGTCGTCTCGACCATGGAGGACGAGGAGGGTCGCACCTGCCTGGGCGACTTCACCGGCGGCATCGAGCAGCGGGTCTTCCACGTGGGGCGGCTCGACACCGACTCCGAGGGCCTGCTGCTGCTCACCAACGACGGGGAGCTGGCCAACCGGATCATGCACCCCTCGCACGGCCTGCCGAAGGTCTACCGGGCGCAGGTCAACGGAATCCTGGACAAGCCCACCTGGAACCGGCTGCTGGCGGGCGTCGAACTCGAGGACGGCCCGGCGAAGGCCGACAAGCTGAAGATCATCGACGAGCACGCGGGGCAGTCGTTGATCGAGATCACCATCCACGAGGGACGCAAGCATATTGTGAGGCGGCTCATGGAGGAGGTCGGGCACCGCGTCTCGCGGCTGGTCCGCACCGAGATCGGCCCGGTCAAGCTGCGGCTCCTCAAACCCGGCACCATCCGCAGGCTCACCCCCGACGAGGTGGGCGAGCTGTACCGGGAGGTCGGACTCTAGAAGGTGGCCGGCGGATCAGGACGGGCGCTATCCGGCCCGCCCGTCGCCCACCGCCACCCGACATCGTGCTCGCTGCGCTCGGAAGGCTGCGTTGTCGGGGCGCCCGGATCCAACACCGGGATCCGGGCGCCCCGCCCTCTTGGCAACGCTGGCGAGCCGTACCTTGGCACTGCGAGCGAACAAACGGACTCGGACACCGCCTCGCCCCGATCCACCGGCCACCCTCTAGCCAGCTGTACCGACAAGCCCGGCAAGGGCCCGTTAGGCTTTCGGCGTGAAGACCATTCTCAACATCATCTGGTTCGTGCTCGCCGGCCTGTGGCTCGCCATCGGCTACTTCTTCACGGGTCTCCTGTTCTGCATCTTCATCGTCACGATCCCGTTCGGGATCGCGAACATGCGGCTGGCGGGATACGTGCTGTGGCCGTTCGGGCGGACCGTCGTGCGCGACCCCTCGTCCGGGTGCCTCTCACTGCTCGGCAACGTCCTGTGGCTGGTGCTGTTCGGTTGGGAACTGGCGCTCGCGCACCTGGTCACCGGTGCGCTCCAGGCGATCACGATCATCGGCATCCCGCTCGCCGTGGCGAACTGGAAGATGATCCCGCTGGCACTGTGGCCGATGGGCGCGCGCGTCGTCGACGCCCCCTGACGCGCCGCCGTCGGGGATGAACCACACCGCATCCAGGCATGATGTAGGTTTGCGTGGTTTGCAGTAGAAGAACGGAGCGAGACAGTGCCTGAGCACAACACGAGCGCACCGGTCGTCGCGATCGACGGTCCCTCGGGAGCGGGGAAGTCCACCGTCTCCAAGACACTCGCGACCGCTATCGACGCCGCCTACCTCGACACCGGCGCGATGTACCGCGCCGCCACCCTCGCGGTCCTCAACGCCGGCGTCGACCCCTCCCAGACCGCGCAGGTCACCAAGACCGTCAAGAACGCGAAACTCGAGTTCGGCACCACCCCCGAAGACCCCTTCACCCGCCTCGACGGCGAGGACGCGAGCCTGGCCATCCGCGGCGACGAGGTCACCAAGGCCGTCTCCGCCGTGGCCGGCAACAAGGCCGTCCGCAAGTTCCTCATCGCCGAGCAGCAGCGCATCATCGCCGAGGCGAAGAAGGGCATCGTCGTCGAGGGCCGCGACATCATCGAGGTCGTCGCCCCCGATGCCGACGTGAAGGTCTACCTCACCGCCGACCCCGACGCCCGCGCCAGGAGGCGCGCCCTCGAATTCGGGGCAGACGAAACGGTCACGAAGGCCGACATCGCCCGCCGCGACGGGGCGGACTCGAAGACGACGAAACCGCTGGAGGCCCCCGACGGCGCCACGGTGATCGACTCCACCGAGCTGCCGATCGTCGAGGTCGTCGCGAAGATCTTGGCTTTGCTGAACAACAGGGACATCAATGACTGACGAAGCGACCTGGGCCGAACTCGACGAGGTCGAGCGAGGGCCGGTCCCGACGGTCGCCGTGGTCGGCCGCCCCAACGTCGGCAAGTCGACGCTGGTCAACCGCATCCTCGGCCGCCGCGCTGCCGTCGTCCAGGACGAACCGGGCGTCACCCGCGACCGCGTCGCCTACGACGCCGAGTGGGCGGGCCGGGACTTCAGCCTGGTCGACACCGGCGGCTGGGACCCCGACGCCGAGGGCATGGCCGCGGCGATCGCCGCGCAGGCCGAACTGGCGATCCGCACCGCCGACGTAGTGCTCTTCGTCGTCGACTCGCGCGTGGGCGCGACCGACGCCGACGAAGCCGCCGCGCGCATCCTGCACCGTGCGAAGAAGCCGGTCATCCTCGTCGCGAACAAGGTCGACTCGGAGCGCCAGAACGCCGATGTGGCCGACCTGTGGCGCCTCGGCCTGGGCGAACCCCACCCGGTCTCGGCCCTGCACGGACGCGGTTCTGGCGACCTGCTCGACCAGGTCGTCTGGGCCTTCCCCGAGAAGCCCACCGGCCAGCTCAAGGAACGCGGCCCGCGCCGCGTCGCTCTCGTCGGCCGCCCCAATGTCGGCAAGTCGAGCCTGCTGAACCGCCTCTCCGGCGAGGAGCGCGCCGTCGTCGACAACGTCGCCGGCACCACCGTCGACCCGGTCGACTCCCTCGTCGAGATCGACGGCGAGGACTGGGTGCTGGTCGACACCGCCGGCCTGCGCAAACGCGTCAAGTTCGCCTCGGGCACCGAGTACTACGCCTCGCTGCGCACCGAGTCCGCGGTCGAGGCCGCCGAGGTGGCCGTCGTCCTCTTGGACGCCTCCGAGCCGATCTCGGAGCAGGACCAGCGCGTCCTGACCCAAGTGGTCGAGTCCGGCCGTGCCATGGTCCTCGCCTTCAACAAGTGGGACCTAGTCGACGAGGACCGCCGCTACTACCTCGAGAAGGAGATCGACCGCGAGCTGGCACAGGTCGCCTGGGCTCCTCGTGTGAACGTCTCCGCCTTGACCGGTCGCGCCATCGCCAAGCTCGCCCCTGCCCTCCGCGAGGCCCTCGACGGCTGGGCCCAGCGCATCGCCACCGGCGAGCTCAATCAGTGGATCAGCGCCCTCCAGTCGGCCCACCCGCACCCGGTCCGGGCCAACAAGGCCCCGAAGATCCTCTTCGCCACCCAGGCGGGCACCGAGCCGCCGCGCTTCATCCTCTTCACCACCGCGAAGCTCGACAAGCAGTACCTGAAATACCTCCAGCGCCGCCTGCGCGAGGATTTCGGCTTCAAAGGCACCCCGATCGAACTCGCCGTCAAACCACGCGAACCTCGCAAACGAAAATAGCCCGCCTCACAGAGGGGACCTCGCCTCAGAGGCACCCCAAGCGATAGGCTAAAGTTGTCACCGCCGCCGTCAAGGCGGCAAAACGGGCTGTGGCGCAGCTTGGTAGCGCACTTGACTGGGGGTCAAGGGGTCGCAGGTTCAAGTCCTGTCAGCCCGACCATAGAACGTTCGTTTGAACATTCGGCACTTTGCGAGGGGCCGTGGCGAAAGCTGCGGTCCCTTTGCCTGTTGCCGGACAGGTTCGTGATGGGCTTGCCGCAGTAGCGGCCCAGTGGCGCGTAGGCGGCGGCGTGGTCGGCGCTGGTAATTGCCGGATCGTCGGGGGTGTCGGCGTCGACGTAGAGCTTGTCGAAGCAGAGGTCGTTGAAGGCTTGTCGGTGGTCGTCGGGCATGGATCGGTAGAGCTTGCGAGGGTCGGTTAGGAGGTCGAGCAGGGCGGTGATGCGGCGCTCGGCGGTGGCGTAGTCGGTGGTTTCGGCCTCGGCGAGGCGTTGGTGGAGGCGGTCGCGTTCAAGGCGGATCTCCTGGATTTTCCGGGTGAGTTTCTCGTTGGGCCAGGCCGGGTCGCCGACCAGGTCGAGGTAGGCGTCTTCGCGGTGGTCGAGGCGGGTCAGTTCGGTGCGGAGTTGCCTGCGCAGTTCCTTGGTGGTGGCTTGCTGGGCCTGCATCTGCTTGCTGAGTGCGGCGCGGATGTCGGTCCGTTCAGTCTCGGTGATGGCGATGGTGGCGTAGTGGGCCTCGACGGCGTGTTCGATGACCGTGAGTCGCAAGCGGGGCAGGTCGCATCGGTGGCCTTGGCGGTTGATGCACCGGTAGTAAAAGTGCGGGCGGCCGTCGCGGGAGCGGGCGGGCTCGAAGACCAGTCGAGCGCCGCAGCGGGCGCACCACAGCAGACCCTTGAGGTAGTGGCGCCACACCGATTCGCGCGTGCCACGGTGACGGCGGTCCAGGACTGCTTGGACCTGGGCGAACAGCTCGGGCTCGACCAAGGGTTGGTGGCGGCCGGGATATTCTTGGCCTTTCCAGACGACATAGCCCAGGTAGTAGCGGTCGCGCAGGATCTTCTCCAACTGGCTCGCGGCGACCTCGGTGCCCGCCGGGTGGGCCTTCGTCGGCCGGTTGTGCAGCCCGGCGGCGGTGAGCGCATCGCGCAGCGACCGGAGGCTGTGCTTGCCGGTGGCGAACAGCTCGAACGCGGTGTGGATGAACGGGGCCCGATCGGGGTCGATGGCAATAGTGGCGACGGTGCGGCCGTCGATGCCTTCGCGGGTGTTCAGGTAACCGAGTTTGGCGCGGCCGGGGGTGCCGCCGCGGGCAGCCTTGCCCGCCATCTTGCGTTTGATGTCGTTGCCTTGGGCGCGGGATTGGTAGGCGTTGATGCTGTCCAGGACCGAGGCGACCAGTTGGCCTTCGGCGGTGTCGTCGGTGTAGTCGTGCGCGGAGATCAGGCGGACGCCGTGGTCTTTGAGTTCGCGACCGGTGATGGCCGCGTCCCACTCGTCGCGGAAGGCGCGGGAACGGCGGTAGATGATGACCGCCTGGATGTCGCCGGTCTCGTTGATACGTTTGAGGAGGCGTTGGAAGACCGGGCGCTTGGTGATCGAGGTGGCGCTGTTGCCGGGCTCCAAGTACTCGTCGACCAGGTCGAAGCCGTAGCGGTCGGCCGTAGCCTGGCAGTCTTCGCGTTGGGTCTGGATGGAGTTGCCGTCGGGGTCGAAGTCGGTCTCCATCTGGCGGGTGGTGGAGACGCGCAGGTAGGCGACGGCGCGGGGTCGTGGTTTGGTCATCGGGTTAGTCCTTCTCTGTTCCGTCCGGGCGGTCGGGGTGGAACGGGGTCGGGTGCTGCTGGGGTGGGTTCGTCCCGGTTTGCTCGGCGAGGTCGGCGAGCAGTCGGGTGAGTGCGGCAGTGTCGAGTCGTTCACGACGGGGGGCTTACCCCTTTGGTGTTGACACCGTCCTATGCGGCGATGGCGAGGCTAGCTTGCCGTTGTTCGTAGTCGATCGGTGAGATCTGGCCCAGAGACGAGTGTCTCCGGGTCGTGTTGTAATCGGTGATCCAGGACTCGACCTGGAAGCGAGCCTCCAATGCGTTCGCGAAGGTCCGGCGTCCTTGCAGGACTTCTCGTTTGAGCGTGGCGTTGAACGATTCGGCGAGGGCGTTGTCAGCCGAGGATCCGACCCGGGCCCGCGATT
>NZ_ATYW01000008.1 GCF_000427885.1 Glycomyces tenuis DSM 44171 | reverse complement strand
TCGAAGCCCCACCCCAACGCACACCCAGACGAAGACCCCTCCTCGCGCTGCCGCCGCCTGGTCGTCGCCGCCCGCTCGAACAGCGACCACCCACCGAGCACGAAGCCGCCCACACCCGCGCGACCACCACCGGGATCCCCAGGCGCACCGGGACCGCAACCCGAGGTCGGAGCGCTCCGCTTGAACCACAGCGGGCCCCAAACGCACCGGCACCGCAAGTCGCCATGGCTGCCGATTCCCCTCTGCGGTAGGGGCATCCCCGTTGCGCCGACACCGCTGCAAGCACCCATCGTTACGCCCCCGCTCCGCCCCAATCCCACCACCCGTCTTCACTTCCTGCTCGTCACTTCCTGCGGCCGTATGTGAGTCGCCGCAGCAGGTTCTCGGCCGGGCCCCGGTTGCCGGTCTTCGCCATCAGGGCCGCCAAGGCGACGGTCGCGGCCCAGACCAGCACCGCGATGCCCGAGGCCGCCGCGTCGCCCAGGTCGGCGCCGAGGCCGCCCGCATATGGCGCGAAGACCGCGACGAACGCGATCGACTGCAGCAGATAGCAGGTCAGCGACCGCTGCCCGCACGCCGCCAGCGCCGTCGTCAGGCGGCCCGGCGCGCGGTGGCCGTTCCGCCGGGCCGCGATCAGTCCGATCAGGGCGGCGTAGCCGAAGCCGGTGGCGATCCCGGTGACGTTGTGCAGCGCGTAGAAGGGCACCGACAGCGCCGGGCCCGGCATCCACAGCTGCGTGTCGAACAGCATGAGCGGCACGCCGCCGACCACGCCGATCGGGATGCCCCAGGCGGCGATGCGGCGCAGCAGCGCGAGGTGCCGCTCGGGCTCGTCGAGCAGGCGGCGGCGGGCCGCCCAGATGCCGAAGACGAGCGCGGGGATGACGGTGACCTGGTACGCCCAGGTCAGACCCGACCACACGGCGAGCCGCATCGCCATGGCCTCCAAGGGGTCGGCGATGTTCGTCGGGTAGGCGGACTCGTGGCCAGCCGCCTCGGCGGAGAAGCCCAGCAGCGCCTCGACTCCGATGTGGATGACGAGGGTGACCGCGGCCGTGGCGAACAGGACCTTGTCGCGGGCGCGCAGCAGCGCCACGCCCAGCAGGCCGATGAGGCCGTAGGCGGCGAGGATGTCGCCGAAGAACAGCAGCAGCGCGTGGGCGAAGCCGAAGGCGAGGAGCCAGGCGCTGCGCCGCCGCACCACCCGCTTCGTCGCGCCCCAGTCGGCGCCGTCGCTCATCTGGCGGTCGGCCATGCGCGCGAGGCCGTAGCCGAACAGCGCGGCGAACATCGGCAGCGCGCGGCCGTCGACGAGGAGGACCTGGACGCCGGCGACGATCCGGTCGAGCGGCGTCCCGTCCACGGCGTAGCCGCGGTAGCCGGTGATCTCGTGCGCCAGGAACATGTGGGCGTGTGCGACGGCGATGAGCAGCAGCATCAGGCCCCTGGCGAGGTCGGGTGCGAGGGAGCGCTGCGCGACCGGGACGGCCGTCCGGATAATGGCGGGCGGGGAGAGTGACATCTCGACTCCAAAGTTAGATACAACCCTGTATCTAAAAATATAAGATACACTCGTGTACCCAATTGCACCCGGGGGTGGATCGTGGCCGAAGCCGCAGCTCAGACGCGCCGCCGCGGCAAGGACCTGCTCGACGCGATCTACGCCGCCGCCGTCGAAGAGGTCGCCGCCGTCGGTGCCGGACGCCTCACCATGGACGGCATCGCCCGCCGCGCCGCCACCGCCCGCACCACCCTCTACCGCCGCTGGTCCGACCCGGTCGAACTGCTCCTCGACGCCCTTCGCGAACTCCACCCCGTCGAGGCACCCGCCATCGGCGCCGACGACCTCCGCGGCGACCTCGTCACCTCCCTGCGCCTCATGGTCGACTGGTGCTTCAGCCCCGCCGGGCGGGCCGTCATGGCCATCCTCACCGACCCCGCCCGCGACCCGGCCATCGTCGAAGCCCTCTACGAACGCGTCTTCGCCGCCCGCGGCGGCACCTTCACCCAGACCGTCCTGCGCCACTACGCCGAACGCGGGCACTTCGACCCGGCCCGGCTCACCCCCGTCGTCGTCGGCATCGGCGAAGCCCTGGTCTCCCAGCGGATCCTCGACACGGGCGCCGTCGACGACGACTACCTCGCCGACATCGTCGACCAGGCCATCCTGCCCGCCATCGGCATCGGCCCTCCCCCGAGGCGATGAACCGCCCCGAAAGGGGGCGATCCGGCGAAAGCCGTGGCACTCTTGACGGATGATCGTCGCGGTGGGCATAGACGTAGTGGCAGTGGAACGCTTCGAGCGCGTCCTCGAACGGACGCCGCACGTGGCCGACAAGCTCTTCACCGAAGCCGAACGCTCCACCCCGGACGGTGCGCGCCGCCGCACCGAGTCCCTCGCCGCCCGCTTCGCCGCCAAGGAGGCCGTCGCCAAAGCGCTCGGCGCCCCCGGCGGCATGCACTGGGCCGACTGCGAGATCCTCTCCGCGGCCGACGGGCGCCCCTCCCTGGCCATCACCGGATCGGTGGCCGAGGCCGCCGCGCAGCGTGGCGTGTCGCGCTGGCATGTCTCGCTGTCGCATGATGGCGGTATCGCGACAGCGGTGGTCATCGCCGAAGCGGCGTGACGAACAGCGAGAGGCGTTGAAAGCCATGGACGGTGCCTGGTCATCGGCGGCGGTCCGCCGCGCCGAAGCCGAACTCATGCCGAAGCTCAAGCCCGGCGCGCTCATGCAGCGCGCCGCCGCCGGGCTCGCCGCCGCCTGCGTCCGAGAGCTCCGGCGGTCCCCCGGGCACGTCTACGGCGCCACCGTCATCGTCCTCGCCGGACCCGGCGACAACGGCGGCGACGCCCTCTACGCCGCCGCCCGCCTCGCCGAGCGCGGCGCCGCCGTCCACGCCGTCCCCGTCATGGGATCGCGCGTCCACCGCCCCGGCGCCGAGGCCCTCGTCCGCGCCGGCGGGCGTCTCACGGACGAGCCGCCGCCGTCGTGCCACCTGCTGCTCGACGGCGTCCTCGGCATCGGCGGCCGCCCCGGGCTCCCCGACCGCGCCGCCGACCTCATCGCCCGGATCGACGCCGAGCGAACCGTCGCGGTCGACGTCCCCTCCGGCGTCGACGTCGACACCGGCGCCGTCCCGGCCGCGGCCGTGCGCGCCGACGTCACCGTCGCCTTCGGCGCTCGCAAACCCTGCCACGTCCTCGGCGAGGCCGCGCTGCGCACCGGCCGTCTCGAACTCGTCGACATCGGGCTCGCCCCCCATCTCGACCCGCAGCCGCCCGTCCAGATCGCGAGTGAGGAGGACATCGCCGCCTGGTGGCGCGAACCGAGAGCCGACGACGACAAGTACACGAGGGGCGTCGTCGGCGTCGCCGCCGGATCCGACCGCTACCCCGGCGCCGCGGTGCTCGCCGTCGGCGGCGCCATGGCGGGCCCGGCCGGGTACGTCCGCTACGCCGGCGCCGCGGCCGACTACGTGCGCATCAGGCGCGCCGAAGTGGTCTGCACCGACTCGGCCGCCGAGGCCGGCCGCACCCAGGCCTGGCTCGTCGGCCCCGGCCTCGGCACTGACGAGCACGGGCTCGCCGAGCTGCGGACCGTCCTGGCGCGCCCCATCCCCGCGGTCATCGACGCCGACGGGCTCTCTCTCATCGGCGAGCACCCCTCGCTGCTCGCCGAGCGGTCCGAGGCGGTGGTCCTGACCCCGCACGACCGCGAGTTCGAGCGCCTCTACGGCTCACCGCCCGGCGACGACCGGGCCGGGGCCGCCGCGGCGCTCGCCAAGCGCCTGAACTGCACCGTGCTCCTCAAAGGACATCACACGGTGGTGGCCGCGAGCGACGGCGCGGTCTACGCGAACCAGACCGGTCGCCCCGCGCTGGCGACCGCCGGCTCGGGCGACGTCCTCGGCGGCTTCCTGGCCTCGCTGCTGGCCTCGGGGATGGACGGCGCGCGCGCCGCCGTCGCCGCCGCGTTCCTCCAGGGGCGGGCCGTCCGCCTCGCCTCGGCCGGGCGGCGCACCGTCACCGCCTCCGACATCGCCGCCGCCCTGCCGGCCGCGGTCGGCACGGTCCTGTCGCGCCGCGACGGCCGCGGCCCTACCAGTCCTCGCCGGCGCGTTTGATCTTCGAAGGCGACAGGCCCGTCTCGTCGAACAGGTAGGTCCGCATCGCGTCCAGGCCCGGCGAGTAGACGTGCAGGCTCACCGCCGGAGCCCTCGAGTCGTTCCGCACGGCGTGCACGGTCCGGTCGTCGACGGCCGTGACCGCGCCGGGCCCCAGCTCGGCGCGCGCCAGCGCCGGGAACGCGCCGGGCCGGACCGTGTACTCGGTCAACCGCCCCGAGACGACCGCGACCGCCGCGGCGGCGGGCCGCTCGAGGCCGCCGTGGTCGTGCAGCTCGGTGCCCTGGCCGGGCAGCCACCCCAGCAGCCACGCCTCGTGGCCCGGGCCCGACAGGACCCGGCGGGCCCAGCGGCTCCCCTTCGTGAAGCGGGGGCGCAGGACGAGGTGCTCGGCGTAGAAGGCGGCCAGCGACTCGAGGCGGCCGGCGGTGAGGACGGAGAGCGTCTGATCAGACATGGAGGAAGGCTTTCGATGCGTCGGAACGGGTGCGCGGCGGGCGAGCGGCAGGCTCAACAGGCGCGACAACACCGCCGCAGGCGACACATCGTGAAATCCATGCCGCACATCGTACCCGAACTCCCAGGGAATTCACAGCCAGGGCGCACCTTCCGTGGAACCGGCGTCACCCTGCGAATTTGTCACGCCGAGGCCCTTCACGGCGTCTTCGGCGCGCGCTAGGCTCATCTTCGGTCCTTCCCCCAGACTTCAGACGCCCGAAGGAGCACCCTCCTCGTGAACCAGCCGTCCCTCCGACGCAAGTGGACCTCTGCCGCCCTCGTGGGCGGTCTTCTCGTATCAGCCGCCGCAGCGGGCCCCGCCTGGGCCGAGCGGGGCCGCGAAGAGGTCGAAGAAGAGATCCAGGACGTCGACGAAGACCTCAACACGAAGATCGAGGAGTACAACGCCCTCGCGGTGGAGATCGCCGACAACGAGGAGATGATCGCCGACGTCGAGGCCGACCTCGTCGCCTCCGAGGAGGAGCTGACCGAGCTCCAGGACCGCCTCGCCGGCTTCATCACAGAGACCTATGTGGACCAGGGCATCGGCGACGCCGCGCTCATCCTCGACGCCGGCTCCCCGCAGGCCTTCGTCGACCGCCTCGACCGCCTCAACTCGGCCAACATGTACGAGTTCGACCTCATGGACGAGCTCAACACCGCCACCGAGGAGTACACCGCCCAGCTCGAACTGCTCACCGACCTCCAGGAGGACCAGGAGGCCGACCAGGCCGAGCTCGAGACGATGATCGACGACATCGAGACCCGCATGGACGACCTCGAAGCCGAGTGGCAGACCGTCTCGGGCGAGGCCGTCCAGGACTACGACCTGCCGTACATGGACGGCGACCGCGCCGACGTCGTCTTCTACGCCCTCGACCAGACCGGCGACGCCTACGTGTGGGGCGCCTCGGGACCCGACGCCTTCGACTGCTCCGGGCTCATGCTCGCCGCCTACTCCCAGATCGGCATCTCCCTGCCGCACAACGCCGCCGCCCAGTACAACTCGACCATGCGGATCTCCCGCGACGAGCTCCAGCCGGGCGACCTGGTGTTCTACAACAGCCTCAGCCACGTCGGCATGTACATCGGCAACGGCTACATCGTCCACGCCCCGAACTCGAACAGCGTCGTCAAGGTCGTGCCCGTCGACCACGGCAACGTCTACTACGGCGCCGGCAGGGTCACCGACTTCGGCGAATAGGCCGAACCGACACCCGCGCGGGCCGCTCCGGGAACGGGGCGGCCCGTCGCCGCGTCCCTCGGCGGGGCGGCGCCCCGCGCCTCAGCGCCCGTCGCAGCGGACGACGAGGATCGCGATGTCGTCGCGCGGCGAATCCGAGGAGAACATCTGGACGGCCTCCAACAGCGCCGTCGCGATCGCCCGCGCCGACTTCCCGGCCACGTCCCGCACCGCCCGCACGATCCGCTCGTGCCCGAACATGACCGACAGATCCCGCCGCTCGGTCACTCCGTCGGTGAAGAACACGAGCGCGTCGCCCACTTCGAGCCGCACCCGCTCCGGGTTGACCTTCACCTGCTCGAACAGGCCGACGGCGGTGCCCTCGTGCCCCACCCACTCGGCCTCGCCGTCCGCGCGCAGCAGCAGCGGCCGGTCGTGCCCCGACAGGCACAGCGTCGCCCCGATCGCCTCGTCCTCGCGGTCGAGCACCGCCGAGGCGATCGTCGCGTACCGCAGATCGCCGGGCTGCTCCAGCAGCGTCGAGTTCAGCAGCTCGAGGGCCCGCGGCATGGGCCGGCCGTCGCGGGCCATGACCCGCAGGACGTCCCGCACCACACCGGTGACGGCCGCGGCCTGCGCGCCCTTGCCGCACACGTCCCCGATCGCCACCCACAGCCGCTCGTCCGGCAGCGTCGTCGCGTCGTAGAAGTCGCCGCCGACCTCGGTGCCGAAGGCCTCGGCCGGCAGGTACTCGGCGGCGAAGCTGACCCCGGCGACCTCCGGGAGCGTCCCGGGCATGAGCGCCGACTGGAGCTCGTGGGCCACGGCGGCCCGCTCGGCGTGGATGCGGGCGTTGTCCAAGGCCAGCGCCGAGCGCTTCGCGAGGTCGGCGACGACGGCCCGCTCCTCGGTCGTGTGCTGGCGGTCGTCCGGGCGCCCCACCGACAGGACCCCGATGGTGGTCCCGCGCGCCGACAGCGGCACGGCGATGCCGTCGATGCCGCGCGGCGGCGGCAGCTCCATGCCGGTCCACCCGTCCGAGGCCAGAGACGCCTCCAGGGCGCTCCCGGCGGCGGCGAGCCGGGCCCGCCACGGCTCCAGCTCGGCCTCCTCGGTGTGGCTGAGCGCGGCGAGTTCGAGCCCGCCGCCGTCCTTGCGGAGGTGGACGGCGGCCCAGCGGCCGAGCTGCGGGACCACGAGCTGGGGGATGAGCGCGACGGTGAGGTGCTCGTCGAGGGAGTGGGCGAGGAGCTCCCCGGCCTCGGCGAGGTAGGTCAGCCAGCCGGAGCGGCGCTGCTCGTCGGTGCGCATCCGGTCGATCTGGAGGGCCAGCGCGATCCGCTCGGCGGTGAGCTCGGCCAGGGGCCGCCACTCGGGCCCGGCCTCGCCGGTCAGGACGAGGCGCCCGGTGGCGGGCGCGGTCACCGGCACGGGCACGGCGACGGCGACCGACTCGTCGGTGACGTCGCCGAACTTCGCCAGGACGCCCGTCCCCGAGCCGCCGCCCGGGTCGAACTCGATGGCGCCGCCCGCGGCGGCCGTGGCGTCGTGGAGGCGGGCCAGCAGCTCGGACACCAGCTGCTCGACCGGCAGGCGCGATTGGAGCGCGGGGGCGATGGTGAGCAGCGCGGCGAGCTGCGCGAGGTCGGTGACCGGTGCGCCGGGGATCTCGGCCGCGGGGGTGCGCCGCTCGGGCGGCGGGGCCTCGGGGTCGCGGTCGATGCGGAACCAGATGGACTTGCCGGTGGCGTCGTGCGTGGTGCCCCACGAGGACGCGAAGCGGTCGACCAGGAGCAGGCCGCGGCCGCCCTCGGCGGTGACCTCGGGCATGGCCATGTCGGCCGGTTCGATCCCGCCGGAGCGGTAGTCGGTGACGGTGACGCGCACGCCGATCGAGTCGGCGGCGACGGCGAGGTTGATGTCGGTGCCGGCGTGGACGACGCCGTTGGTGGCGAGTTCGGTGGTGAGCAGGAGCGTCTCGTCGAGCAGCTCGGTGAGCCCGGCCTCGGTCAGGACCGTTCGGACCGCGGCGCGGGCGGTGGCGGGGGAGCGGTCGTCGGCCGGCAGCCGCAGCCGGCGAGTGGCCCTCTCGGGGTACGTCACGGGCTCCAGTCTATGACCCTCGCACATGGGCGTCGGGTACCGCACCGTCCCTGGTCGGCGCCCGGCCCGCCCGCCCGGCGAGGTGCGGCCGGACGGGCGCGACGGGGCCGCACGCCTGGTCGGGTCGCGGTGCGCCCGTGCCACTTCCGGGCGCGGCGCGGGCCCGCGCCGCGCCCGCCGGAGACGCGGAGCGGCGGCCGCCCCGGTGGTGGAAATCCGGGGCGGCCGCCGCCCGCCTGGTGTTTCTTCTGCCGTTTGTGGCCGGACTCACTCCCAATGCCGCGCGACGCGGCGGCGCCGCATCACGAAGAACACGGCCGCGCCGGCCGCGATCGCGGCCGCGGCGGCCGAGATCATGATCGTCGAGCTGTTCCCGGTGGCCGGCAGCTTGCCGGACGCGTCGGTCTCATCGGTGCCGCCGTCGCCGCCGGGGGTGGCCTGAGCGCCGTTCAGGCTGAGCACCGCGACGTTGTTGCCGTAGTCGGCGTCGAGTTCCATCGACTCGGTGATCGCGATGATGCCGTCCTCAGAAGGAGCGGCGTCGGTGACGGTCACCGGGAATTCGAGGTGTGCGCCCTCGGCGACCGAGATGCTGTCGAAGAAGCAACGGATGTCGCTTTCGGTGATGCCGGTGTCGGTCGGCAGCGATCGGTCGATCAGGTAGTACGGCCTCGCGAGGCTGCAATAGACGCCGTCTTGCGAGAAGTAGTCGTCGGGACCGTCCCCTTCCCAAGCGGACTCGGTGCCCGAGGGCAGCTGGATTCGGACACTGTAGGATCCTTCGCCGGCGCCATTGTGCACCGGCGCCACCGCGTCGAGCGGTCCGAGGTTGGCGATGTCGACCGAGACGGTCGTCGTGTCGCCCACTGCGCCCTCGATGTCGTGATCCGAGACCGAAAGGTCGTAATCGCCGGGTTCGTGCTCGGTCGAGTGGTCCATGCTCGGGTCGTATTCCCAAGTGCCGTACTCGTCGCTGATCTGGATGTGATCTTCGGTCTCGTCCACGATCGTCCCGTCGATCGCCACGGTCCCGCGATACGGCGCCTGGTCGCCGGCCTGCCCGTTCTCACCGACGCTGACGCGGAACCGGTATTCGCCGAAATCGAGGTCCCACAGCTTATCGAGGTCGATGTCCTCATCGGTGCAGGTGATCACCGAGCCGGCGCGTTCGCAGCGCTCGTCGTCGAGCAGTTCGACCTCGACGATGCCTTCGGAGGCCGAGAAGTCGAATACGGTCTCGACGGTGAACGGCTCGGTCTCCTCGGAGATCGTCGTCTCGTCGATGTAGTAGGAGAAATGGCCGAATTGGCCGTCTTCGTAGATTCCTTCGTCATAGCCCCAGACAGTATTGACGTACAGGCTGAAAGAGGCATCGACAGAGGAGTCAGCGCCTTCCTGGGCGAAGGCGGGGATCCGGCCGCGAGCGTGAGGGCCGCTGCGGCGATGCCGGCTCCGGCGGCGCGGAGACCGGTCTTATGGGGGGTTGGCATTGAACTCCTTGAGTCTTCTGTTCGGTTTTGAGCGGTACCGAGGCGAGAGTCCACTGATATGACTCACCCTCCCCTGGTGCCGCCAGAACGCACACGCCCCGCGGTGACCACCGGTTGCGAATGTCTGTCAGTTTTCCTGCTGTCACTCGACGTGACTGGACGCACTGCCCTGCGTAACCTGCCTTCACGTTTGCCGCCTTCGTGTGACAACCTGTTAGGCGAGCCTGTACCCGCAGCTGAGGAAGAGAGCCATGACGGACACCGCTTCCAGAACAGCCCCCGCGAACCCCACAGACGAATCCGACCTGCTCCGCAGCCTCGCCGACGCCCTCGGGGCCGTCGAACGGGGCGATTTCTCGGTCCGGCTGCCCCGCGGTGAAGGCCTGGCCGGCGAGGTCGTCGACCGGTTCAACGCCGTCGTCGAACGCGCCGACCGGCAGAGCCGCGACCTGGCGCTCATCGCCCGCGTCGTCGGCCAGGAAGGCTCCTGGAACCACCGGCTCGACATCGAGCACCTCGACGGCGGCTGGCGCGAAGGCGCCGCCAGCGTCAACCGCCTCGTCGAAGAGCTCGTCCGCCCCACCACCGAGCTCGGCCGCGTCCTCGAGGCCGTCGCCGCCGGCGACCTCACCCAGGAGGCCGCGCTCGAATTCGAGGGCAAGCAGCTCAGAGGCGAGTTCCGCCGCCTCGGCGAGACGGTCAACCAGATGGTCGGCCTGCTGCGCCGCTTCGCCGCCGAGGTCACCCGCGTCTCCCAGGAGGTCGGCACCGACGGCAAGCTCGGCGGCCAGGCCGACGTCAAGGGCGTCTCGGGCACCTGGCGGTCCCTGACCGACGCGGTCAACACGATGGCCTCGAACCTGACCGACCAGGTCCGCTCCATCTCCACGGTCACCCAGGCGATCGCCGCCGGCGACCTGAAGCAGAAGATCACCGTCAACGCCTCCGGCGAGGTCGCCGAACTGGCCGACACCATCAACTCCCTCACCGAGACCCTCCAGGTCTTCGCCGGGGAGGTCACCCGTGTCGCCCGCGAGGTCGGCACCGACGGCAAGCTCGGCGGCCAGGCCGAGGTCCCCGGCGTCTCCGGCACCTGGAAGGACCTCACCGACAACGTCAACTCGATGGCCTCCAGCCTCACCGACCAGGTCCGCGACATCGCCTCCGTCGCCACCGCCGTCGCCCGCGGCGACCTGACCAAGACCATCTCCGTGTCCGCCCAAGGCGAGATCCTCGAGCTGAAGAACACCGTCAACACCATGGTCGACCAGCTGTCGAACTTCGCCGACGAGGTCACGCGCGTCGCCCGCGAGGTCGGCACCGAAGGCCGCCTCGGCGGCCAGGCCCAGGTGTTCGGCGTCTCCGGCACCTGGAGGGACCTCACCGAGAACGTCAACCAGCTCGCGACGAACCTGACCGACCAGGTCCGCAACATCGCGAAGGTCACCAGCGCCGTCGCCGCAGGCGACCTGAACCAGAAGATCACCGTCCGCGCCTACGGCGAGGTCGCCGACGTCAAGAACACCGTCAACACCATGGTCGACCAGCTCTCTAGCTTCGCCGACGAGGTCACGCGCGTCGCCCGCGAGGTCGGCAGCGACGGCAAGCTCGGCGGCCAGGCCGAGGTCCCGGGCGTCTCGGGCACCTGGAAGGACCTCACCGACAACGTCAACCTCATGGCCTCGAACCTGACCGCGCAGGTCCGCAACATCTCCTCCGTCGCCACCGCGGTGGCCGACGGCGACCTGTCGCGGCAGATCACCGTCGACGCCCGCGGCGAGATGCTCGAACTCAAATCGACGATGAACTCGATGGTCGCGCAGCTCTCGCAGTTCGCCGACGAGGTCACGCGCGTCGCCCGCGAGGTCGGCACCGACGGCAAGCTCGGCGGCCAGGCGAACGTCCAAGGCGTCTCCGGCATCTGGGAAGCGCTCACCGACAACGTCAACTCGATGGCCTCGAACCTGACCGCGCAGGTCCGCAACATCTCCTCCGTCGCCACCGCGGTCGCCCGCGGCGACCTCACCCGCCAGATCACCGTCGACGCCCAAGGCGAGATGCTCGAACTGAAGACCACCCTCAACTCGATGGTCGAGCAGCTCTCGCAGTTCTCCGGGGAGGTCACGCGCGTCGCCCGCGAGGTCGGCACCGAAGGCCGCCTCGGCGGCCAGGCCAACGTCCCGGGCGTCTCGGGCACCTGGAAGGACCTCACCGACAACGTCAACTCGATGGCCTCGAACCTCACCGGCCAGGTCCGCAACATCGCCGAGGTCACCACCGCGGTCGCCCGCGGCGACCTCACCCGCCAGATCACCGTCGACGCCCAAGGCGAGATCCTCGAACTCAAGAACACCGTCAACACCATGGTCGACCAGCTCTCCAGCTTCGCCGGAGAGGTCACCCGCGTCGCCCGCGAAGTCGGCGTCGAAGGCAACCTCGGCGGCCAGGCCGAGGTCGCCGGCGTCGCCGGCACCTGGCTCGCCCTCACCCGCAACGTCAACTCGCTCGCCGCGACCCTGACCCTCCAGCTGCGGGCCATCGCCAACGTCGCCCACGCCGTCGCCCGAGGCGACCTGACCCAGTCGGTCGACTTCGAGGCCGCCGGCGAGATCGCCGACCTCACCGAGTCGATCAACCAGATGATCACCGCCCTGCGGGACAAGACCCGCCAGAACACCGACGCCGACTGGCTCAACTCCAACCTCGCGCGCGTCTCCTCGCTCCTCCAGGGCCGCAGGAACATCGAAGAGGTCACCCGCATGATCCTCGACGAGGTCACCAGCCTCATCGACGCCCAGACCTCCACGTTCTACGTCCGCCACGAGGACGTCTCCGGGCACGTCACCTACCGGCTCAACGCCGTCTACGGGCACCCCAGCCCCGGCGAGAAGATCATCATCGAGGAGAACGAGGGCATGGTCGGGCAGGCCGCGGCCTCCAAGCGCACCATCCACCTCCACGACATCCCCGAGGGCTACCTCGAGATCTCCTCCGGGCTCGGCCAGGCCACCCCGACGGACCTGATCATCCTGCCCGTCCAGTTCGGCGACAAGGTCCGCGGCGTCATCGAGTTCGCCTCGTTCAACACCTACTCCGGGCTCCACAAGAAGTTCCTCGACTCGCTCGCGCCCAACGTCGGCGTCACCCTCGCCACCATCGAGGGCAACGCCCGCACCGAGGTCCTCCTGCGCGAGTCCCAGCGCATGGCCCAGGAGCTCCGGGCCCAGTCCGACCGGCTCAAGGAGACCAACGTCGAACTCGAGGAGAAGGCGACGCTCCTGTCCGCGCAGAACAAGGCCATCGAGGTCAAGAACCTCGAGGTCGAATCCGCCCGCCAGGACATCGAGGAGAAGGCCGAGCAGCTCGCCCAGGCCTCCAAGTACAAGTCCGAGTTCCTCGCCAACGTCTCCCACGAGCTGCGCACGCCCCTGAACTCGCTGCTGCTGCTCGCCAGGCTCTTGTCCGAGAACGCCGACAACAACCTCTCGGACCGGCAGATCGAGTTCGCCCGCACCATCCACAACGCCGGCACCGACCTGCTCACCCTCATCGACGACATCCTCGACCTGTCCAAGATCGAGGCCGGGCGCATGGACGTCTCCGTGCACCCCCTCGACCTCGCCGAAGCCCTCGGCGACATCGAGGCGACCTTCCGGCCCCAGGCCGAGGACAAGGACCTGCGCTTCACCGTCGACGTCGGTCCCGGCGTCCCGGTGGTGCTCCAGACCGACGGCCAGAAGTTCCAGCAGGTCCTGCGGAACCTGCTGTCCAACGCCGTCAAGTTCACCCGCACCGGCTCGGTGACCCTCGCGGTCAGGCGCGTCCCCTCCGACCTGCGCTTCGACGCCCCGCGCCTCAACTCCGCCGGCGAACGCGTCTCGTTCTCGGTCATCGACACCGGCATCGGCGTCCCCGCGAACAAGAAGACCATCATCTTCGAGCCGTTCCAGCAGGCCGACGGCACCACCCGCCGCAACTTCGGCGGCACCGGCCTCGGCCTGTCGATTTCCAAGTCCCTGTCGCAGATGCTCGGCGGCGACGTCTTCATCGAACGCACCGGCTCCGAAGGCTCGGTGTTCACCTTCGTCGTCCCCGCCGAGATCGACGACGACGAGGAGTTCCCCGTCCACACCACGGAGCTGCCGCCCGTCGAGGAGACCCGCGGGCCCTCGATCCTGACCGGCGCGCCCGAGACGCCGTCCTCGTCGGCGGCCGCCCAGCACCTCGACGGCGCCACCGTCCTCATCGTCGACGACGACATCCGCAACGTCTTCGCGCTGACCGCCGCGCTCGAACTGCACGGCATCCGCGTCCACTACGCCGAGAACGGCGCCGACGGCATCGACGCCCTCCAGCACCACCCGGACATCGACGTCGTCCTCATGGACTCGATGATGCCGGGCATGGACGGCAACGAGACCACCCGCGTCATCCGCCGCATGCCCCAGTTCGCCGAGCTGCCGATCATCTTCCTCACCGCCCAGGCCCTCGCCGAGCAGCGCGAGAAGTCCGTCTCGGCCGGCGCCAGCGCCTACCTCACCAAACCGGTCGACCTGGACCTGCTCCTCGACACCATGTCACAGTGGATCGGGACGGCCCCCCGCGAAGACGACCCCGCCACCGGCGGCGGCGGCGAGCGGGGAGAGAATGACGCCCCGACCGATGGAGACACCGCATGAGCACAGCGCGCGTACTGCTCGTAGACGACAGATCCGAGAACCTCCTCGCCCTCGAGGCGATCCTCCAGGGCCTGCCGGTGGCGACCATCGCCGTCACCTCCGGCGAGGAGGCCCTCAAGCGGCTCCTGTCCGAGGACTTCGCCGCGATCCTCCTCGACGCCCAGATGCCCGGCATGGACGGCTTCGAGACCGCCCGCCACATCAAGCAGCGCGAGAAGACCCGCCACACGCCGATCATCTTCCTCACCGCCGCCGACCGCGACGCCCACCTGGCCATGCGCGGCTACTCCGTCGGCGCCGTCGACTACATCACCAAACCGTTCGACCCCTGGATGCTGCGCACCAAGGTCAAGGTCTTCATCGACCTGTGGTCCCAGGGCCAGGCCCTCCGCCACACCTCCGAACGCACCCGCGACCTGCGCGAACGCGAGGACGGCCTCATCAGGCGCCTCCGCAGGGCCTACGGCGACCTCGCCGAGTGGCAGAAGAAACACGGCCCCGACGACGAGATCGCCGAGATCCTCGCGCTCCTCGAACCCGGCACCGATTAGTTTTCAGTTAGGGTTGGGGGCGTGGTACACCAAAAGCTCGACATTTCGGTTTACCGCGAATCGAACGAGACGATCGTGGCGCTGACCGGCGAAATCGACCTCCAGACCGCTCCGCGGCTGTCCGACGCCGTCAACGAGGCGCTCGGGGAGGACCCCGTCCGCGTCGTCCTCGACATGGAGGGCGTGACCTTCTGCGACTCGCGGGGCCTGGGGACGCTCGTGGTCCTCAGCCGCGCCGCCGCCCGCTCCCGGTCCGTCCTCGTCCTCGCCAACCTCGGCGACTTCCTCAAACGGCTCCTGGCCGTCTCCGGCATCGGCGAGCACTTCGTCATCCGCGACGACCCGGGCGCCGAACCAGGCCCGGAGGCCCCCGCGTGAGCGACCAGACCCGCGAACTCCTCCTCGTCCTCACCGCCGCGGCCGCCCTGGCCCTCATCGGGGCCGTCCTGGCCGTCGCCGGCCACCGCAGGCGGGCGCGCGCCCTCACCGCTACCGGCTGCGCCCTGCTCTTCGCGGGCGGCCTCACCGTCCTGGGCTGGTCCATCGTCGACGGCGCCGGAGCCGAGGCCGCCGGCGTCGGCCTCGTCGCCGCGTTCGTGCCCGCCCCGGTCCTGATCGCCACCTTCGTGTGGCTCGGCCGCCACCGCAGGCGCCCCTGGCTCGTCCTGGCGTTCTGCTTCGGCTGGGGCGCGTGCGTCTCCACCGCGATCTCCCTCGGCGTCAACACCGGCGCCGCCTACCTCCTCCACGAGAACGGCCTCAGCACCGACCTCGCCGCCGTCGTCAGCGCCCCCGTCATCGAGGAGATCACCAAACTCGCCGGGCCCCTGCTCGTCCTCTGGCTCGCCCGGGCCCACTTCACCGGCACCCTCGACGCCATCGTCTACTGCGGCCTCTCCGGTGCCGGCTTCGCCGTCGCCGAGAACGTCCTGTACGCCTCCGGCACCTACGTCTCCGGCACCCAGATCCTCGACGAGTCCGCCGGGATCGCCCTGGTCACCCAGCTGGTCCTCCTCCGCGGCCTCGCCACCATGTTCGCCCACCCGCTCATGATCGGCCTGTCCGCGATCGGCCTCGGCAAAGCGGCACGGCGCCCCGGCAGGACCGGCGTCCAGGCCGCCTGGATCGTCGGCATGCTCCTGTGCGGCATGGCGCTCCACGCCCTGTGGAACGGCTCCTCCGTCATCGGTGCCGAACTCGAGCTGCCGGCGCTGTGGTTCGCGCTCTACCCCGCGTTCCTCATGCCCCTGTTCTTCACCATGGTCGGCCTCGCGCTGTGGCTGCGGGCCGCCGACGCCCGCCGCACCCAGACCGTCCTGGCCCCCTACGTCGCCAGCGGCCTGATCTCCCCGCCCGAGCTGGCGTCTTTGGCGACGTTCTCCCGCCGCGCCGCCGCCCGCGCCTGGGCCCGCCGCGTCGCCGGCCCCGATGGCGAACGGGCCATGAAGGACTTCCAGCAGTCCGCCTCCGACGCCGCCGAGCAGCTCGACGTCGCCGCCATCGGCGGCCGCTACGACCAGCAGCGCATCGGCTCCGACCTGTACCGCATGGCCGCCGCCCGCGGCGCCTACACCGGCCGCGACCCGCAGATGCCCGCCGCCACCTGGGACGGCACCCGCTACCACGTCACCTTCCCCGACGGGAAGGTCCGCGCCGTCGAGCCGCCCGCGCTGCCGGTCATGCCGCTGCCGGTCCCATCCGTGCAGCCCCCGCCGCCGCCCGGCCCGCCCACGTACCCTGTCTCTTATGCATGACGGACCCATCCGCGCCACCTCCTGGCCCGGCCCCGGCGCGCCCACCGCGCGCTCCGGCAGGCCGCACTGGAGGGAACCCCACCCGATCAGGGTCGGGGCGGTCGCGGTGGGTTCGGCGCTCACAGCGCTGTGGGTGATGCTGTGGCTCCTCGCCTTCGCCAGAACGGGGGCGGGGTTCGCCTGGGTGACTTTGGCCGCGAGTACGATCGCAACTGTCGTGGCAGCAGCGCTGGCGCGCTACGGTGACCGCGGTGTCGCGGTCGGCGTAGCCGCCGTCGCAGGGACAGCCGCTGGAGTCACGGGACTCTCAGTCGAGCTGTACCTTGTGCTGACCGGCAATTGGATCCTGTGGTAATGCCAACCCAGGCCACCACATCCTTCAGTTGATCGTCCGGGCAGCTGATTCCTTTGAGAAGCTGGTCCATTGAACAGAAAACGGGGACGGATCGTGTCGTATTTCGCTGTGGCTGTGGGCCGCGAGGGCGACGAGTGGGACGCCACGGAGGTCGATCTCGACGACGTGGCCGACATCGAGGACGCCGCCGAGGTCATGCGTGAGGCCTACCCTGACGCCGACCTGACGCTGCTCTTCGTCGACGCCGACGACGAGTACCTGACCGTCATGCGTCTCGACAACGGCGACGACCTGCGCACCTTCGGCTCCGATGCCGAGTACGCCTCGCAGTCGCGCCTGGGCGAGGCGCTGCTCGGGGACCTGGAGCCCGAGGACACCGACGAGATCGACACCGAAGACGAGGAGTCGATCAGCGCCCGCCCCACCGAGCTCGACGCCGAGCCGGTGGGCGAGGCCGACCTGCTCGGCGACCTCGGCGTCGGCGGGGCCACCCTCCTCGCCCTGTGCGCCAAGGAAGGCATGATGCCCTCCGACGTCGTCTCCGAAGTCGCCGAGGCGCTCGGCTTCGCCGAGGCCCTCGAATCGGCCTCGGGCGCCTAGCCTCCCCGGCACCGTGCACGAGACCCGCCGCGAGGCCCACCGGCGCCTGATGCGCCGCGCCCTGGAGGCCGCGGCGGACTCCGGTGGCGACCTCCCGGTGGGCGCGGTGGTCTACGACCCCGGCGGCCGCGAACTGGCCGCGGCCGCCAACCGGCGCGAAGCCCTCGCCGACCCCACCGCCCACGCCGAGATCCTGGCCCTGCGCGAGGCCGCCGCCCGCCACGGCGACGGCTGGCGGCTCGAGGGCTGCACGCTGGTGGTCACCTTGGAGCCGTGCACGATGTGCGCGGGCGCGGCGGTGCTGGCCCGCGTCGGTGCGATCGTCTTCGGCGCGTGGGAGCCCAAGACCGGCGCGGTGGGCTCGCTGTGGGACGTGGTGCGCGATCCGCGGCTGAACCACAACCCCGAGGTCTACGGCGGCGTCCTCGCCGAGGAGTCGGCGAAGCTCCTCAAGGGCTATTTCGGGCGGAGCCCGAACGGGTAACACTGCGGCGGAGCCCGCGCAAGTAGTACGGCGGGCGGTCAGTCGAAGGGCGGCACGGGAACCCCGTACCGCCCTTTCGCATCCGCGGCTTCAGTGCCGACCTTGCCGTATCAGGGTTGCAACACGATGCAGTCGAGCCCGGGGAGGTCGTCGAAGCCGGCGGCCTTGTCCGTGGTGGCCAGTACCCGTCCCGTGGCGAGCGCCGTGGCCGCGATGATCAGATCGAAGGTGCCGCGGGGTCGACCGGCCCGCTTCGCGTGGACGCGCAGCTTGGCATGGGCTATTGCGGTCTGGAGCGTGTAGTTCTCCACTGGGAGCACTTTCAGCAGCTGGTCGAAGTGCTCTTGCCGCTTCGGCCGCCTGCGCTCGTCGGCGCATTTGACGCCCATGAGCAGCTCGGACACTGTGATCGCGGCGATCGCCAGATCGTCGTCTTCGGCGAATGCGGACAGGCTGAACCGGCCGCGCTCAGCTGCGATGAGCACGCCGGTGTCGAGGATCAGTTTTCGTCCCATGGGTCCTTGAAATCATCGATGGCGGACTCCCTGGCGGAGAGGACGTCGGCTTCCCACTCGTCGTCCAGCTTGCCCCGCCAGGCTTCCATGAACTCCTTGAACGCTTTTCCGTTCGACGGGGGCGCGGGACTAAGGGTGGCCACCCGGACGCTGCCTCTGGTGATGGTGACGGTCTCGCCGTGCTCGACCGCGTCGAGCACGGCGGAGAAATTCCGTGACACTTCGGTTGCTGTCATGAGCTTCATGTTATCAGACTATCTGATTTCACTCGCGAGGGCCACCACTGTTCGTACTTTATCGGCTACTTATCGCGAGTATTTCTCACGCTTGCTCGTTCGCCGCGGCGGCCCCGGCCCGCCGCTCGCGGCTCCGCGCCAGCAGCTGCGCGATGTCGACGACCTCGACCTCGTCCTCCTTGCCCGCGTCGGCCACGCCGTCGCGCAGCATCGTCGAGCAGAACGGGCAGCCCACCGCGACGGTCTGCGCGCCGGTCGCCACCGCCTCGTCCGCCCGGTCGCGGTTGACGCGCTTGCCCAGCGGCTCCTCCAGCCACATCCTGGAGCCGCCCGCGCCGCAGCAGAACGACCGCTCGGCGTTGCGCGGCATCTCCGTCACCTCCGCGAAGGAGCCGAGCAGCTCCCGCGGCGGCGTGAAGACCCGGTTGTGGCGGCCCAGGTAACAGGGGTCGTGGTAGGTGAGCTTCCCATCGTGCTGCTCCACCGGTTCGATCCTGCCGGACTCCACCAGGTCGGCCAGCAGCTGCGTGTGGTGCACGACCTCGTAGTTCCCGCCCAGCTCGCCGTACTCGTTGCCGATGGTGTTCAGGCAGTGCGGGCAGGTCGCGACGATCTTGACCGCGCCGGTCCCGTTGATCGCCTCCACGTTCTGCTCGGCGAACATCTGGAACATGAACTCGTGCCCGATGCGGCGGGCCGGGTCGCCGGTGCAGGTCTCGGCCTCGCCGAGCACCGCGAACTTCACGCCCGCCTCGTGCAGCAGCGTCGCCACCGCCCTGGACGTCTTCTGCGCCTTCGGGTCGTAGGCGCCCGCGCAGCCCACCCAGTACAGGTACTCCCAGTCCCCGCCGGCCTCGGCGATCGGCACCTCGAAGTCGAGCGGCTCGGCCCACTTGAGGCGGTTCGCCGGGTTCTCGCCCCACGGGTTGCCCTTGTTCTCGAGGTTGCGCAGCATCGTCTGCGCCTCGCCGGGGAAGGCCGACTCGATCATCGTCTGGTGCCGGCGCAGGTCCATGATCGTGTCGACGTGCTCGATGTCGACCGGGCACTGCTCGACGCACGCCCCGCACGTGGTGCACGACCACAGCACGTCCGGGTCGATGACCGAGCCGATGATCGAGATCGGCTCGATCTCGGCCCCGTCGCCGCCGCGCCGCTTCGCCTCCGCGGCGGCCTTCAGGTACGGCGCCTGCTCGTAGAGGTGGTCCCGCAGGTCGGTCACGAGCTTCTTGGGGGAGAGGGGCTTGCCGGTGTTCCACGCCGGGCACTGCGACTGGCACCGCCCGCATTCGGTGCAGGTGGTGAAGTCGAGCAGGCCCTTCCAGCTGACGTCGGTGATGGTGTCGACGCCGAACGGCTGCGTCTCGGGGTCGGCGGTCTCGAAGTCGGCCGGTTCGCCGTCGATGAGCATCGGTTTGACCGCGCCCAGGCTGGGCGCGCCGTCGGCGTGGCGCTTGAAGTAGATGTTGAAGAACGCCGTCAGCCGGTGCCAGCCGATGCCCATGCTCGGCACCAGCGCGAGCATGAGGAAGAACGTCCAGGACACGAGGATCTTCACCCCGGCGGTGACCGTGATCGCGGTGTGCAGCGCCGACGTCGAGGCGCCGTCGAGGAGGTTCGCGAGACCGGCCGAGATCGGCGAGGCCCAGGCCGCGTCGATCCCGCCGAGCGCGAACTCACTGGCCCGGATCGTGAAGAAGCAGGCGACGATCGCGAAGATCGTGGCCTCGATGTAGAACGCCTGCCACTGCCGGGAGTGCTCGAACCGCGACGACGAGGAGCGCTGCCCGTCGGCCGAGGCCAGCCCTTCCGGCGGCACCCGGTGGGCCTTCGGCTGGCTCGCCACGCGCACGGCGAACAGGAACACGATGCCGAGCCCGGTGACGGTCGCGATGATCTCGGACAGCAGCAGCCACGGCTCCCAGTGGCCCACCCACGGCAGTGTCCACTCGGGGTTGAGCGTCTCGAGGTAGGCGGTGGCCAGGACCGGGAAGAGGGCGAAGAAGCCGACGAACACGAACCAGTGCGCGGCCCCGATCCAGGTCCACTGGAGCATCCTGGTGTGCCCGACGGTCTCGCGCAGCATGGTGGCGACGCGCCTGCCGCGGTCCCCGCCGCGGGTGCGGTCGGCCGTGCCGAGCCGGACGGTGGCGAGCAGCCGCACCACGGCGCGGGCGAACAGGCCGATCGCGAGCGCCGTGTAGGCGAAGGCGATCGTGGCCGTGACGATTTGGACGACTCCCATGGCGACCTCTCGACGGTGCTCGAATAACAGTGCTCGAACGGGACGGTGCTCTCGATCACGATACATGTTACTGATCAGTAGCCATCATGTCGAGCCGGGCCGGTCCCGCGGTCGCCGACAGGCTCACTCGAGGCTCACCTCGAGGCCGTCGCGCAGCGTCGCGAGCGTCCGCTCGAGCAGCTCGCCCAGCGGTTCGGCGTAGTCCTCGGCGTGCCAGTGGCGGACCGCGGCCAGCAGCCCTCCGGCGAAGGCCCCGGCGGCCACCTGGACCTCGAGCTCGTCGACGGACCGCCCCGTGCGCTCGGCGATGAACGAGGCCATCGTCGGCACGTCGGTGAAGATCCGCTCGGCCACCGCCGTCCGCACCGAGGGCACCTCCATCAGGTATCGCGTCCGCCGCCGGTCGATCACCTCGTCCCCGTGCTCGGCGACGAAGGCGGTGATCGTGCGGTACAGCGCCTCGAACAGCCGCAGGCCGTCCTCCTCGGGCCTGGCCGGCTCGCTGAGCACGATCCGGTTCGGGTCGTAGAGGACGATGCCCTCCTTCGTCTCGAAGTAGCGGTACACCGAGCTCGGCGCCACGCCCGCCGCCTCGGCGATCTGCTTGACCGTCACCGCGTCGAAGCCGTGCTCGTCGAACAGGTCCAGTGCGACCTCCTGGACGCGCCGCATCGCCGCCCGGCGCTTGCGCTCGCGCAGACCGACTCGTTCCTCCATGGCCGGAGCCTAGCAGCCACCGAAGTGGGAGTCACTCCCAAATGAGAGCGACTCCTGCTATTGTGTAAAAGTGAGAGCAACTCCCAGAATTTGGAGGCTTCATGCGAGACCTTGCGAACCGGCACGTGTTCATCACCGGCGGCGCCCAGGGCATCGGCTTCGGCATCGCCCGCGCCTTCGCCGCCGCGGGCGCCCGCATCGCCCTGACCGACCTCGACACCGAACGGCTCGCCGAGGCCGAACGCGACCTCGCCGCCGAGGCCGGCGACCGCGTCGCCGCGTACGCGCTCGACGTCCGCGACCGCACCGCCTTCGCCGCCGCCGTCGACGCCGCCGAAGACCGCTTCGGCCCCGTCGCCGTCATCTGCAACAACGCCGGGCTCGGCTCGGTCGCCGGGACCGTCACCAAGCTCGACTACCGGCAGTGGGACCACGTCCTCGACGTCAACCTCGGCGGCGTCGTCAACGGCGTCCAGACGGTCCTGCCGCGCATGCTCGAACGCGGCGGCCCCGGCCACGTCGTCAACACCGCCTCGGGGGCCGGCCTCGTCGGCACCAGGAACCTGACCTACGTGGCCTCGAAGTTCGCCGTCGTCGGCATCACCGAGTCCCTGCGCCTGCAACCCGAACTGGCCGCCGCCGGCATCGGGGCGACGGTGCTGTGCCCGGGCATCGTCCGCACCGACGTCCTGCGCAACAGCGCCAGAGCCGAAGGCGTCGACGGCAGCGAACTCGCCGAACAGGGCCACCGGCTGCTCCAGGAGGCCGGACTCGAACCCGACCAGGTCGGCGAGCAGGTCCTCGCCGCCGTGCGCGAGGGGGAACTGTACGTCCACACCGACCGCTACATCCTCCCCCTGCTCGAGCAGCGGATGCGGCTGCTCCTGGACGCCTTCCCGCCCGAGACCGAACGGGACCGGCACCTCGCCGCCCAGCTCGAGGCCAGGCAGCCCACGCTCACCCCGCCGATCGTCGGCGCCGACCGCTGAACACGGAAACCAGGAAACGGGCGGGGCCGGAGCGCATCGCTCCGGCCCCGCCCGCTGCTGTATCGATCAAGCCGATTCGCGGACGACGATCCTGGTGCCCAGGATCGTCACCAGCGGCCCCGCCTCCTCGCCGCGGACGCGCCCGCACAGCAGCCGCGCCATCTCCCGGCCCATCGTCTCGGTCGGCTGGTGCACCGTCGTCAGCGGCGGCTCGGCGACCTCCGCCAGCGGCGAGTCGTCGAAGCCGATGAGCGCCAGGTCCTGCGGCACCGAGAAGCCGCGCTCCCGCGCCACCCGCAGCGTCGCGATCGCGAGCGGGTCCGAGGCCGCCAGGACCGCGTCCAGCTCCCCGGCGGCGTCGAACAGCTGCCGCGCCGCCTTGATGCCGCTGGCCTCGTCGAAACCGTTCGCCACGGCCACGAGCCGCTCCTCCACCGGCAGGCGGTGCCCCCGCAGGCCGTCGCGGTAGCCGTTGAGGCGGTCGACGCCCACGGCCATGTCCTGCGGGCCGGCGACGATGCCGATGCGGCTGTGCCCCCGCTCGGCCAGGTACTCCACGGCCTGTCGCGCTCCAGACCGGTTGTCGCAGTCCACGTACGCCAGCGGCCTGAACCCCACGGGCGTGCCGCACAGCACGATCGGGATCCCGGCGTCCTCGAGCCGCTCCGGCAGCGGGTCGCCGCCGTGGCTGGAGACCATCATGACCCCGTCGACGTGGCCGCCCATCAGGTACGACTCCAGACGGGAGCGGTCGCCGTCGCGCGGCGCGAACGTGAGCATCAGCCGCATGTTCTCCTCGGCGAGCTGCTCGGTGATCCCGCGCAGCACCCCCGCGAAGAACGGCTCGCTCCACAGCCACTCCTGCGACTCGGTGACGACCAGCGCGACCGTGTCGGTCCGCTGCGTCACCAGCGTCCGCGCCGCCTGGTTCGGGACGTACCCGAGCTCCTTGATCGCGGCCAGCACCGCCGCCCGCGTGTCCTCGGCGACCTTCGGGGAGCCGTTGATGACGCGCGAGACCGTGCCCCGACCGACACCCGCGTGGCGCGCGACGGTGTCGAGCGTGGGGCGCCCGGCCCCGCGCCCCCGCCTGGTACTGCCGTTGGGGGTCTGCGGTGCGGGCTGCGGCGAACCAGTGCCTGGTTCGTCAGATCGGGTGTCGGTCATCGTGCATCACCTCGGGCTCCGTTGCGTGATCTTATTTTGCCTCACCGTTCGAACGAGCCTGCCGCACCAGGTCGCCGTACCACTTGCCCGAGTCCTTCACGACCCGTTGTCCGGTTTCGAAGTCGACATAAACCAGTCCGAACCGCTTGGTATACCCCCAAGCCCATTCGAAGTTGTCGGCCAGGGACCACGCGAAGTAGCCCACCAGCGGCACCCCCGCCTCGATCGCGTCGGCGCACGCCTCCAGGTGGTCGCGGACGTAGTCGAGCCGCTCCGAGTCGGCCACCTGGCCCTCGACGAGCTTATCGGGGAACGCCGCCCCGTTCTCGGTCACCGCCAGTGTCACCTGCGGATAGTTCGCGTGGAGGCGTTTCAACGTTTCAGTAAGCCCCTGCGGCGCGATCTCCCAGCCCATGTCCGTCTGCGGCAGCCCGGTGGTCACGAACCCGATGTGCTCGTTCGCCGGCCACGGCGAACCGGCGTTCGTCGGCGCCGCCGAGGCCGAGGCCGCCCCGCCCTCGGCGGCGGTGACGGTGAACTGGCTGTAGAAGTTCACCGACAGGCAGTCCAGCGGCGCGTTGATCAGCTCCATGTCGCCGACCTCGACGAACGAGAAGTCCGTGACCGCCTCGAAGTCCTCGACGATGTCCTCGGGGTAGGCGCCCTTGAGCGCCGCGTCGGTGAACCACCGGTTCTGCACCCCGTCGATCCGCCGGGCCGCGTCCACGTCCGCCGGCGTGTCCGAGGCGGCGTACACCGGGTAGAAGTTCAAGCCGATGCTCACCGTCGAGGCCGGATCGGCCTCCTTGATCGCCCGCGCGGCGAGCCCGTGCCCCACCATCAGGTGGTGCGCCGCCGCGATGGACGCGGCCGGCTCCCGCCGCCCCGGCGCGTGCTCGCCCGAGGCATAGCCCAGGAACGCCGCGCACCACGGCTCGTTGACGGTGATCCAGTGCTTGACGCGGTCGCCGAGGACCGCGTGCGCGGCCCGCGCGAACTCGCCGAAGCGCTCGGCGGTGTCCCGCTTGGGCCAGCCGCCGGCGTTCTCCAGCGCCTGCGGCAGGTCCCAGTGGTAGAGCGTCACCCACGGCGTCACGTCCGCCTCGAGCAGCGCGTCGACCAGGGCCGAGTAGTAGTCCAGGCCGGCCCGGTTGACCCGGGAGTCGCCGTCGGGGCAGACCCTGGGCCACGACAGCGAGAAGCGGTAGCTGTTGAGCCCGAGCTCGCCGACGAGGGCCACGTCGCCCTCGATGTTGTTGTAGGAGTCGATGGCCTTGTCGCCGTTGGACCCGTCGACGACCCTCCCCGGCTCCGCCACGAACGTGTCCCAGATGGACCGCCCCCGCCCGTCCGTGGTCGTCGCCCCCTCCACCTGGTAGGAGGAGGTGGCCGCGCCCCAGGTGAAGCCCGCTGGGAACCGGGCGGCGAGCGCGTCCTCGCCCTCTGTCGCATTGTCGATGTCGGTGGTCATTGTTTGGTGGAACCTTCCATGATGCCGCTGACGATCTGCCGTCCGAAGATGATGAACAGGATCGTGATTGGGATGATCGAGATCAGGGTGCCGGTGAAGACCATCGACAGGTCGGTCGAGTACAGGCCGACGGAGATCTGTCGGATCGCCAGCTGGATCGTCGGCGTCTCGCTGCTCAGGACCAGGAACGGCCACAGGAACTCGTTCCAGTTGAGCATGAAGGTGAGCAGGCCGAGCACGACCATGCCCGGGCGCAGCGCCGGCAGGACGATGCGCCACCAGATCCGCAGCGTCGAGGCGCCGTCGATGCGGGCGGCCTCGATGAGCTCGTCGGGAACCGACTGGAGGGTGTACTGGCGCATCAGGAAGATCCCGAAACCGTTGACCAGGAACGGCAGGATCGCGGCCTGGTAGGTGTCGAGCCATTCGAGCTCGACCATCATGAGGTACATCGGGACCAGGCCCAGGTGCTGGATGGGGACCATCATGATCGCCATGACGAAGAACATGAGCAGCTTGGAGCCCTTGAACTGCAGCTTGGCGAAGGCGAAGCCGGCGAGGCTCGAGATGAGCACGACCGAGACGGTGACGGTGCCGGTGATGATGAACGAGTTCTGCAGGCCCAGCAGCAGGTTCGCCTGCGGATCGGTCAGCGCCCGCTCGACGTTGGCCCCCAGGTTGCCGCCGGGAAGCAGCACCGGCGGGAACTGGGAGGCGGCCGCGGTGTCCCGGGAGGCGATGACGATCATCCAGTACAGCGGGAAGATCGACAGCGCGATGACGCCGATGAGGCCCACGCGGGTCAGCACCGTCGGTTCGAGCACGTGCGCGCCGGCTCCCTTGCGGCGCTTCTTGGGACGCTTCTGGTTCGCGGGCCTCGCCGGTGTGGAGGCGGGCGCGGGCGGTTTGAGGACGGTGCTCATTTGTTCCCCTGGATGCGGTTGACGACGAGGAAGTTCAATCCGGCGAGCAGCAGGATGACGACGAACAGCAGCCACCCGGCCGCGGCGGACATGCCGTAGTTGCCGTGGGTGCGGAGCAGGTCGATCAGGACCATCGAGGTGGTCTGGAACTGGCCGTCGCTGCCGCCGGAGAAGCGGCCCGAGTCGAACATCATCGGCTCGACGAAGAGCATCATCCCGCCGACCGTGGAGATGAACGTGGTGAAGATGATGACGGGCTTGAGCTGCGGGACCGTGATCTTCCAGAACTGCTGCCGGGAGCCGGCGCCGTCGATCGCGGCGGCCTCGTAGAGCTGCCTGGGGATGGTCTGCATGGCGGCCAGGAAGATCAGGGCGTTGTAGCCCATCCAACGCCAGTCCACCATGGAGGAGATGGCGATCCAGGAGCTCCACCGCTCCGCCTGCCAGTTGATGTTGTCGATGCCGACCAGGCCGAGGAGCCCGTTGACCATGCCGTACTCCTGGCCCCAGATGCGGGCGAAGACGACGCCGACGGCGACCACGGAGGTGACGATCGGGGCGAGCACGAGCATGCGCCAGGTCAGCTGCGCCCTCAAGCGCTTGTTCAGCGCGTTGGCGACCATGAGGGCCACGATCAGCTGCGGGATGGTGGCGATGGCGAACATGCCGAGCGTGTTGACGATCGACCAGGGGAAGCGATCGTACTCGAACAGCAGGAAGCGGTAGTTGTCCAGACCGACGAAGGTCTGGTCGGGCTTGCGGGTGCTCCAGTCGTGGAGCGAGGCGTACATGGTGTAGCCCATCGGGAAGAGTCCGAACACTGCGAACAGCAGGAAGAACGGGGCTACGAAGAGATACGGGGTGCCTTTGAGGTCGAACTTGTGGAGCCGGTCGCGGAAGGTCTGGCGCCGGTGCGTTCGAGCCGTGTCGACTGCGGTGGTCATGGTTCCTCTCATCGGTCCGAAGGAGTCGGCCCGCCGCGGGTTGGGGCGCGGCGGGCCGACACGGCGCCGGTGCCGCCGGCCGCCTCCGCGGGGGGAGTGCTGTCGCGCGGAGGCGGGCCGGCGGGCCGGAGCGTGAGTCGCCGAAGAGGTGGGGAGCGGTGCCTGGGGATCACCGCTCCCGGCGGCGACCGGCGCCGTCACTGGGGGACGGGCGCCTTCGGGTTACAAGCCGCCGAGCTCCACCGCGTTCTCGGCCTCGGACTGGATGGCGTCCCAGATGTCGTCGGAGCTGTAAGTGCCGTCGACGAGGCCGTTGAGGGCCCCTTCCACGGCGCCCTTCACGGACGGGTGCAGCTCGGTGTACTCCAGCGCCGGGAACTCCGCCACGGAGGCCGCGATGATCTCGCCGACCGGCGCGTCGTTGAAGTACGGGTTGGTGTAGTCGGAGACCATCTGGGCGCCCTCGAGGGTGGACGGGAACGGTCCGGACTCGAAGGCGGCGACCTGCTGCTCGGGGGCGGTCAGCCACGCGGCCAGCGCGGCGGCCTCCTCCGGGTTCGGGCTCTGGGCCGGGACGAGCAGCCACGAGCCGCCCCAGTTGCCCGAGACGCCCGGCGCCGCGGCGAAGTCCCAGTTGCCGGCGCCGGCGTCGCCGGCGTTGTCCTCGACGATGCCGAGCATCCACGCCGGGCACGGCATGGTGGCGAAGCCGCCCTCGGCCTGGGCCGCGATCCACTCCTCGCTCCAGGAGACGAAGGTGCCGATGGCACCCATCTCGTTGAGCTCGATGATGGTGTTGACCGAGGTCTGGACGGCTTCGGAGTCGAGCGTCAGGTTGCCCTCGGCGTCGACGTACATCTGGCCGTCGGACTGGCCGGCGACTTGGCCCAGCAGCATGTTCTGCAGCTGCGTCGGGCTGTCGAGGAAGGCGGCGTCCACGCCGGAGTCGACGAAGGTCTGGGCGACGGTCGTGAAGCCCTCCCAGTCGGCCCAGGCCGCGGCGACCTCAGTGCGTTCGGTCGGCAGGCCGGCCTCGGCGAACAGGTCGGTGCGGTAGCACATGCCCATGCCGCCGACGTCGGTGCCGAATCCGGCGAGCTTGCCGCCGGGGGTGTGGCCGAGGTCCCACTTCCACTGCGGGTACTCCTCGGCGCGGGAGTCGTAGCCGTACTCGGCCAGGTCGACCCAGTAGTCCTCGTTGGCCATCATCTGGGCCATGGCCTGCTCGTCCATCGCCATGACGTCGCCGGCGCCGGATCCGGCCTGGAGGGCCGCCTCCATGGCGGGCCGGAAGTCGTTCTCGAAGTTGAGCCCGTCGCCCTCGAAGACGACGTCGATGTCGGGGTTCTCGCTCTCGTACTGCTCTTCGAGTCCGGCCTGGATGTAGCCGAGGGTGCCGAAGCCCTGGACGGTGAGCTGGATCTTGCCGTCTTCGGTCGTGCCGTCGTCACCGTCGCCGCTGCAGGCGCTCAGTGCGAGCGTGCCCGCGGCGATCGCCGCCAGGGCCGCCTTGCCGCGGTGTCTGTTGAGGAGATGCATATTCGCTGGTTTCCTTCCAGGCGCCGGTGGCGCCGTGTTGTGGGAGGGGTTGTCGCAGTCGTCGGTTCAACAGGGGTCGACCACGAGGGTCGAGGGGGCCGGGCGCGGGCGCCCGGCCGGGTGATAGAGGACGTCATCGCTTTGGGAGCGATACCAGCAGCTTACGGGAGCGTGATGCATGACGCAAGCCCGGCCGTGGGAGGAGTTACTTTTTTGTTACCTCGCCCGTGGGAGCCATGCGATCGGCGATCTTGAATACCTCGCTACGACCGTCGCGATGAGCGTTCGCTACCAGGTATTTCGATGCCTTTGCACATCCTTGGGCAATGCGCGCAAAATAAATTTAGAGATGTCAATGTATTGACATCTAGGTCGGAGTCTTGCGAGGATAGCGTGGGAGCGCTTCTTTTCGAAGGTCCGTTTCGTTCCACCCGCGTCGTATGACGGCCCCGGAGCGACACAAGCGCTCCCACCAGAACCGGACATTCAGACCAGCTCTCAGGAGTAACCCAATGGAACTCGATAACCCGGCACCGCCGCCGAGGCGACGCCGCCGATGGCGCCGCGGCGCCGCGATCGGCCTGCCGATCGCCCTGGTCGGCGCACTCGGCGCGATCACCGCACCCCAGGCGTTCGCCGCCGAATACTGCGGCGGCGTGGACTACCAAGTCGTCTCCAGCTGGAACGGCGGCTTCCAAGCCAACGTCTCCCTCACCGCGGGCACCGCCGGCCTCGACGGCTGGGACGTCGAATGGGACTTCCCGGCCGGCACCCAGGTCACCTCCGCATGGAACGTCGACTGGAACCAGAGCAGCGGCCACTTCACCGGCTCCGACGTCGGATGGAACGGCACCATCGCAGCCGGCGACACCCGCGAGGTCTTCGGGTTCATCGGCTCGGGCGACGCCACCGTCCCCACCGGATTCACCGTCAACGGCGAATCCTGCGACGGCGACGACGACCCCGACCCCACCGAGCCCGAACTCACGGTCTCGCGCGCCAACCTCGTCCTCGACGCCGGCTCCAGCGTCAGCTTCGACGTCGGCTTCACCGCCGAACTCACCGAAGACGTCGAAGTCACCACCACCCACTCCGGCGGCACCACCGACATCGGCGTCTCCGAAGGCGCCTCACTCAACTTCGGCCCCGACAACTGGGAAGACCCGCAAGAGGTCACCATCGCCGCCGCCGACGGCATCGAAGGCTCGGCGACCTTCACCGTCGCCGCCGACGGCTTCGAACCCGTCGAAGTCACTGCCACCGTCTCCGACCTCGGCGACGTCACCCAGAACGAAGACCGGTTCCTCACCCTCTACGACCAGCTGACCGGCACGGACTCGCCCTACCTCCACGAATCGGGCGTGCCCTACCACTCGGTCGAGGAGCTCATCGTTGAAGCCCCCGACTACGGCCACCAGACCACCTCGGAAGCACTCAGCTACCTGATGTGGCTCGAAGCCTCCTACGGGCAGATCACCGGCGACTGGGACCCCTACAACCAATCGTGGAACACCGTCGAGGAATACGCCATCCCCGACATGAACCCGACCAACTACAACCCCTCCAGCCCCGCGACGTACGCACCCGAGGCCGACAGCCCCGACCAGTACCCGACGCAGCTGGACTTCGACGTGCCGGTCGGCGAAGACCCGCTCGCCGACGAACTGGCCTCCACCTACGGGACCAACCAGATCTACGGCATGCACTGGATCCTCGACGTCGACAACGCCTACGGCTTCGGCGAATGCGGCGACGGCACCACCGAACCCGCCTACATCAACACCTTCCAGCGCGGCCTCCAGGAGTCCACGTGGGAGACCGTGACGCACCCGTCGTGCGAGACCTTCGACTTCGGCGGACCCAACGGCTTCCTCGACCTGTTCATCGGCGACGAGCAGTACGCACAGCAGGAGCGCTACACCGCCGCTCCCGACGCGGACGCCCGCGCCGTGCAGGTCGCCTGGCTCGCCGAGCAGTGGGCCGCCGAGCAGGGCAACGAGGGCGCCGTCACCGAGTCGCTCGAGAAGGCCTCCAAGATGGGCGACTACCTGCGCTACTCCTTCGCGGACAAGTACTTCAAGCAGATCGGCGACTGCGTCGGGGCGGACACCTGCCCCGCCGGCACGGGCAAGAACTCGTTCCACTACCTGATCAGCTGGTACTACTCGTGGGGCGCCGGCATGAACGGCGACTGGTCCTACCGGATCGGCGGATCGGGCATCCACCAGGGCTACCAGAACGTCATGGCGGCGTACGCGCTGTCGGGCGACATGGCCCCCGACTCCCCGACCGCGGCCGACGACTGGGCCACCAGCCTCGACACCCAACTCGAGTTCCTCGAATGGCTCCAAGTCCCCGAGGGCAGCGAAGGCGCCGGCGCCATCGCCGGCGGTGCCACCAACAACTGGCAGGGCAACTACGGCACCCCGGACTCCTCCGCGCAGTTCAACGGAATGGCCTACGACTGGCAGCCGGTGTGGAACGACCCGCCGTCGAACCGCTGGTTCGGCTTCCAGGCCTGGGGCATGGACCGCGTCTCGCAGTACTACTACTACACCGGTGACGAGCGCGCCGGGGCCCTGATGGACTCGTGGGTGGAATGGGTGCTGGCCAACAGCACCATCACCCCCACCGAGTACTCCTTCCCCGGTGACCTCGAGTGGTCCGGCGAGCCGGGCTCCAGCCTGAGCGCTTCGGTCGCCACCCAGTCCACCGACCCGGGCGTGGCCGGCGCCACGGCCAAGGTGCTGGCGTACTACGCCGCCGCCACCAACGACACCGAGCTCCAGCAGACCGTCGCGGACCTGCTCGACGCGCTGTGGTCGTACAACGACGGCATCGGCGTCACCCAGCCCGAGCAGCGCGCCGACTACTGCCGCTTCGGCGACGAGATCCACATCCCGGACGGCTGGTCGGGCACCATGCCGAACGGCGACGTCATCGAGCCCGGTGTCAGCTTCATCGACATCCGGTCCTTCATGAAGGAGTTCGAAGGCTGGGACCAGGTGCAGGCGTACATCGACGGCGGCTGCACCGGGCCGGCGCCGGAGTTCAGTTACCACCGGTACTGGCACCAGGTCGAGGTCGCCACGGCGTACTCCACCTATGCCGACCTGTTCGAGTAAGAAAGGCAATTGAGGGCGCCCGACGACCCGGGCGCCCCCGCAACGGGCGCGCCTCCGCTCTCGGCGGAGGCGCGCCCATTCGCATGCGCGGAACGGCCACAGCGACACCGGTGGGAGGACGACGAACGGCGGCCGTACCCGCTCGCGCGCAGGACGGTCCGGCCTGCGCGTCCGCTTCGACGCGCGGCAGGAGGAGGTGCCCTCGCTCGCGCGGGGCGGCCTTTTGCGGGACTCGCCGAGCCCGGTCACGTCCGGGTGTCCTCGCTCGCGCGGGACGATCCCGGTCAGTACCTGGGCGACCCGACCTCCATGGGGCGTACCCGCTCGCACGGAACGATCCCCATGACCGGCACCCCGGCCAAGCCGCCCAGTGGCGCGCCCGCTCGCGGAACGGCCGGTGGCGGCCCCGCGGGTGGGCATCGCGGCGCCGGCGTACCCGCTCGCGGAACGGCCGGTGAGCGCGAACAAGAACGGGCCCACGGTGGAAGACGCGCCGCTCTGTGCGCGGAACGGCCGCCGACAGACGAGAAGGCACGCCCGCGGCAGCGTGAAGCAGACGGGCGGCACCGAGCCCGCCCCCTTGGCAAATGTCATTGCGGCCGAAAAGAACAGCAGGAGCCTCGGCGAAGTCGAGGTGGCGGTGCATCGCTCGCGGCGCGGCCGACGCGCAGTTGAACATTCGGCTCGCGAGCGCCACCTGGGGAACTTCGCTGAGCACACAGGTCGGGTCCGGCTGCGCCGCCGGGCCCGACCTCTATGCTCAGAGCGCCATTGCCCTGAGTGCAGGCCCTTCGAGGGTCAGTAGACCTCGATGTCCAGATCCTGTGCGGCGTCCCAGAAACCCTCGCTCACCGGGCGCGCGCTCGCGATGCCGGCCATGGCGGAGACACCGCCCGGCAGGTAGGTCGAGGCGATCGTCGTGTAGTCGACACCGTCGTCGGCGTGCGCCACGGTCACGGTGCCGCCGCTGCGGATGAGGCGCAGCCAGATCTCGTCGGATGCGGAGTCGACCGGGGAAAGCGACCAGTCGGTGTGGTCGCGGGTGGTGACGGTGCTGACAAGGTGTTGGCCCCCAAGGTATTCGGCGCTGGTCTTCACCCAATTGGTCTCGTCGACCCGGATGGTGAGCGAGGCCTCGGAGTGCTGGTGCCGGTGTTCGGGCCGGAACCGCATGGCGATCTCCCCGTCGCCTTCCAGCTTGAGGCCGTAAATGTAGGCGTGGTCGCGCTGATGCTCATTTCCGGCGCGGCGGAGGAACGTGGACTTGATTTCGAAGTAAGGATTGATCAATCCACCATCAACAGTCCATTGTACTTCTTCTGAAGGAGATTGCATGAATCAATCATGCCACACGCGAAGAGGACACATTCGGGCAAAACAGACGACGTAACGCAAAGTTAATCGAGACTTTGCAAGCGGGGCCGCTGTGAAATACCAGCTCGGGAGTGATCCAATGCACTCGGTGCGGTCTCGGTTACTCTTTTCGGAAAGCGTTTCTTGGAGGCGGTGAGGTTGCCCCGTCTGCCGATCCGAATGCACGTGCATCGTAACGTGCTTGTGCCACATTGGCAATGGGAGTGTCCACAGCGTCGTTTGTCAACGCCCGATGTGATTCCGGTCTGCTCGTTCTGGATCGGGATCGTGTGGCGCGGCAGGATCGGCACGCGTGCGCACCGGCCCACGAAGGGCCTGTCCCGGTGGGGCTGCTGGGGGAGTGACAGTCGGTGTGGAGCAGCAGCAGCGGGGCGCCCGGGCGGCACTGGGTGCGGTGGTGTGGTGAGACATCGGGGCGGGGCCGGGTGGGATGGTGGGGCGTGGGTGGCCGGGCGCCCGGCCACCCACGCCCCGTTTACCGCGGCGGTGGTCGGCGGGCGCCGCGCGGGGGGCGACCCCGCGCGAGCTTGTCTGCGGTGTCCGCGGATCCCACTGCACCGCTGGCCTGCCGACCACCTAGGGGAACGACCGTCATGGGGCGGCTGTGTCCGGTATCTGTTTTTGCATGGACCCTCCCACGCGTCGTCAAGACGTTCAAGGGTTCTTTTTCCGCCTGTGGATAACTGCCGGAGCGGTCGGTGTTCTGGCTGGTCCTTGTTGTGGCGGCGGGGGCGGGGGACGGTTACGGTTCCCTTCCTCACCTGTGGATAAGCGAGCGGGAGGTCATCGGTGTTGCCTGTGATCTGGGATTGGCCGACTAGTCGCACGTGTGTGTGGCGTTCGCAAGCAAACTAGAGTGTCGAATCCGGCTCATGCCCGTGTCCTCTGCGGCGTCTCGACCGTTAAGCGGGGTGTAGGAGTACGAAGGGCATGGAAGCGATGGCAAATCAGGAGAGAGCGTGAGCATGCAGCATTCAGTGAGATCGGTGTCGCTGACTCCCCAGTCCTCGGGCGGGGGGCGCGGGGTTCCGCGCCAGGACCGCAGCGCTCCGCCTCGCCGCTCCTCGCGCCACACCGCCGATGGGTCGTCCGGCGACAATGCCCCCGCTCGCGGGCGGCGTTCCAGGAGCGAGCCGCCGGGGGGTTTCTTCTCCGTCGAGGATCCGCCGCCGTTCGAGGCCCCGCCCGGCATCGCGGAGATCACCGGCTGGGAGCTCGCCGCCGCCCTGTGGCGCGAGCACCTTCCCGAGCAGCTGCTCGGCGTCGACTGCGCCTCCTGCAAGCAGGCCTGGCCCTGCGACGCCTGGGAGATAGCGGACGACCTCATCAACCAGTGCTGCGAGTCCGCTCAACTGGCCGCCAAACAGGCCGCGGCCGACGCCGGTTAGCCTCGCCTCGTCAGGCTGCCGCCGGTTCGGGTGGCTTCGGCGGTGCCCGGCGATTCCTCCGTCATCCCGCGTCCATGTCCGGTCTGCTCTCTTCCGGTGGTGCCGGTGGGCGCGGTGGGTTTGTGGTGTCCGGGCTTGTGTGTGCGGTGCGGAGTCGCTGGTTTTTGAAAGTTGAGTCAGAGAGACTCAACTTTCGTGCTGTTCGTCACAATCGCCGCGTTTTCCTTGACAGCGCCCGCTCCCCGGAAGAACATGAGTCTAGCTGACTCAACTTGGATCCGGGCCCGCCCGGCCGACTGAGACATCCAGACATCTGTTCCACTATTCCGGGAGAGCAACATGGCACGTGCGGTCGGCATCGACCTCGGCACCACGAACTCCGTGGTCAGTGTCCTCGAAGGCGGGGAAGCCACTGTCATCACCAACGCCGAGGGGGCCAGGACCACCCCGTCCATCGTCGCGTTCGCCAAGAACGGCGAAGTCCTGGTGGGGGAGGTCGCCAAGCGCCAGGCGGTCACCAACCCCGACCGGACCATCCGTTCGGTCAAGCGCCACATGGGCACCGACTGGTCGGTCGACATCGACGGCAAGTCCTACACCGCCCAGGAGATCAGCGCGCGCATCCTCATGAAGCTCAAGCGCGACGCCGAGGCCTACCTGGGGGAGAACGTCACCGACGCCGTCGTCACCGTCCCGGCCTACTTCTCCGACGCGCAGCGCACCGCCACCAAGGAGGCGGGCGAGATCGCCGGCCTCAACGTCCTGCGCATCATCAATGAGCCCACCTCCGCCGCCCTGGCCTACGGCCTCGACAAGGGCGAGGAGGAGCAGACCATCCTCGTCTTCGACCTCGGCGGCGGCACCTTCGACGTCTCCCTGCTCGAGATCGCCGACGGCGTCATCCAGGTCAAGGCCACCAGCGGCGACAACCACCTCGGCGGCGACGACTGGGACGACCGCATCATCCAGCACCTGGTCAAGACCTTCAACGGCCAGTACGGCGTGGACCTGTCCAAGGACAAGATGGCCATGCAGCGCCTCAAGGAGGCCGCCGAGAAGGCCAAGATCGAGCTGTCCAGCGCCACGAACACCTCCATCAACCTGCCCTACATCACCGCCGGCCCCGACGGGCCGCTGCACCTCGACGTCGGCCTCAGCCGCGCCGAGTTCGAGCAGATGACCTCCGACCTCCTCGACCGCTGCAAGAAGCCGTTCGAGCAGGCCGTCAAGGACGCCGGGATCAACGTCGCCGAGATCAACCACGTCATCCTCGTGGGCGGCTCGACCCGCATGCCCGCCGTCTCCGACCTGGTCAAGCGCCTCATCGGCCGCGACGCCCACAAGGGCGTCAACCCCGACGAGGTCGTCGCCATCGGCGCCACCCTCCAGGCCGGCGTCCTCAAGGGCGAGGTCAAGGACGTCCTGCTCCTCGACGTCACGCCGCTGAGCCTCGGCATCGAGACCAAGGGCGGGATCTTCACCAAGCTCATCGAGCGCAACACGACGATCCCGACCAAGCGCTCGGAGGTCTTCACCACCGCCGACGACAACCAGCCGTCCGTGCTCATCCAGGTCTTCCAGGGCGAGCGCGAGATCGCGGCCTACAACAAGAAGCTCGGCACCTTCGAGCTGACGGGCCTGCCGCCCGCGCCGCGCGGCATGCCGCAGATCGAGGTCACCTTCGACATCGACGCGAACGGTATCGTCAACGTCTCGGCCAAGGACACCGCCACCGGCAAGGCCCAGTCGATGACGATCACCGGCGGCTCCAGCCTGGGCAAGGACGACATCCAGCGGATGATGGCCGAAGCCGAGGAGCACGCCGAGGAGGACCGGCAGCGCCGGGAGGAGGCCGAGGCCCGCAACACCGGCGAAGGCCTGGTCTACCAGACCGAGAAGCTGCTGGCCGAGTCCGGGGACAAGATCCCCGAGGACACCAAGGGCAGGATCAACGACGCCACCGCCACGCTCAAGTCCGCGCTGGCCGGGTCCGACATCGAGGCCATCAAGAAGGCCACCGAGGAGCTGTCCAAGGTCAGCCAGGAGGCCGGTGCGGCCATGTACGCAGCGGCGCAGGCCGAGCAGCAGGCCGCGGGCGGCGAAGCCGGTGGCGCCGAGGCCGCCGGTGGTGCTGACGACGTCGTTGACGCCGAGATCGTCGACGACGACAAGGACCAGAAGTGAGCGACGAGGACAAGCGCAAGCCCGATGAGTCCGGGGAAGCCGAAGAGGCGGCCCCGGACTCCGGCGGTGGCGACGACGCCGCCGACACCGACGACGAGCTGACCGTCGAGGACATCCTCGCCGAGGCCTCCGACGACGGCCAGGCCGCCGAGGACACCGTCGCGGTCCTCCAGGCCACGCTCGAGGAGCGCACGAGGGACCTCCAGCGTCTCAACGCGGAGTTCCAGAACTACCGCAAGCGCGTCGAGCGCGACAAGTCCCGCGCGGGCGAGCAGGCGACGGGGGCGGTGCTCTCGAGCCTGCTGCCGATCCTGGACGACCTCGACCGCGCCCGCGACCACGGCGACCTCACCGGCCCGTTCGGCTCGGTCGCCGAGCAGCTCACCGGCGCGCTCGCCAAGCAGGGCCTGACCTCGTTCGGCGAGAAGGGCGACGCCTTCGACCCGACGATCCACGAGGCGGTCGCCCACATGCAGATGGGCGACGTCGACGGTCCGACCTGCATCGACGTGATGCGCCGCGGCTACCGGCTCGGCGACAAGCTGCTCCGCGCGGCCCTGGTGGCCGTCGCCGAACCGCTCGACGAGCCGCTCGAGGAGCCGCAGCCGGTCGACCCGCCCGCCGGGAACGAGGCCGAGCCCGAGGGCGAGGCCGAGGAGCCGCTCGTCGAACCCGAGCCCGAGGGCGCGGTCGAGGCCGCCGACGACGGCGAGGAGGCCGAAGCGGCCGCCGAGGCCGAGGCCGAACCGCCTCGGGCGGAGGCCGCCGACGACGGCGAGGGCTCCGCAAAGGATCCTAAAGGCGAGCAGGACTCCTGAGTCCGCTCTGACGATCAGCATCGAAGGAGGCGTCCGGTGGCATCGCAGGAATGGCTGGAGAAGGACTTCTACGCCGAGCTCGGCGTGCCGCAGGACGCCTCCAAGAAGGACATCGAGCGGGCCTACCGCAAGCTCGCCCGCGAACTGCACCCCGACCACAACCCGGCCCCCGACGCCGAGGAGCGCTTCAAGGGCGTCTCCGAGGCCTACTCGGTGCTCCACGACGACAAGCAGCGCGCCGAGTACGACCAGATCCAGCTGATGAAGTCCGGCCGCGGCGGCTTCGGCGGTTTCGGCGGCGGGTCGAACATCAACCTCGACGACCTGTTCGGCTCCGGCGGCCCCACGGGCGGCTTCGGGGACCTGTTCGGCGACCTGTTCGGGCGCGGCTCGGGCGGCGCGCACCGCCGGCGCAGGGGCGCCGCCCGCGGCAACGACCTGCGCACCGACATCACGCTCGGCTTCGCCGACGCCGTCAAGGGCACCACCACCGAGCTGCGGATGCGCGCGCCCGGTGAATGCCAGACCTGCCACGGCACCGGCGCGGAGCCCGGCACGAGCCCCTCGCGGTGCCTGCGCTGCAACGGCTCGGGCCTGGTCACCGAGAACCAGGGCGCGTTCAGCTTCGCGCAGCCGTGCCCCGACTGCGAGGGCACCGGCACCGTCGTCACCGACCCGTGCCCCGACTGCGGCGGCACCGGCGCGGTCACCGCCGAACGCGTCATCACCGTCCGCGTGCCCGCCGGGGTCGCCGACGGCCAGACCATCCGCCTCGCCGGTCGCGGCGCGCCCGGGGAGCACGGCGGCCCCGCGGGCGACCTGCTCGTCCGCGTCGGCGTGCGGGCCCACCCGCTGTTCGCCCGCGACGGCGACAACGTGACCCTGCGCCTGCCGGTGTCCTTCCCGGAGGCCGCCGTCGGCGCCCGCATCAAAGTGCCCACACTCGACGGCCCGGTCACCATGAAGGTCCCCGCGGGCACGCCCACCGGGCGGGTCCTGCGCCTCAAGGGCCGCGGCGTGCCCGGCAAGGGCGACCTGCTCGTCACCGTCGACGTCGAAGTGCCCGCCGAGCTCTCGCCCGAGGCCCTCGAAGCGCTCGAGAAGTACGCCGCGGCGGCCCCGCCCGCCGACCGCTCGAAACTGGAACAGTTGACAGGCCAATGACGTTCGCCCGCAGACCGCTGCGACGGGCCGGACCGCCCGCCGCGGCCGTCCGCGGCCCCCGAACCGAACCCGATGGGAGTGAACCGTGACCGCTTCCGAGAACGGCGACCGGCGCCCGGGCGGCGCGCGCGCATCACGAGTGCGAACCGTGGTCGAGGTCACCTACCACCAGCGCGGCACCGCCGTCGACGACGTCGAGATCGACTTCGACGCGAAGATCCTCGCGATCTCGGCCGCCGCCGAGATGGCCGGGATGCACCCGCAGACGCTGCGCCAGTACGACCGGCTCGGCCTCGTCGAGCCCGCCCGCACGCCCGGCGGCGGGCGGCGCTACTCCGCCCGCGACGTCGCGCAGCTGCGCGAGATCCAACGGCTCAGCCAGGACGAGGGCGTCAACCTCGCCGGCATCAAACGCATCATGGACCTCGAGCGGGAGGTCGCCGTCATGCGGGCCGAGCTCGCCGCCGCCGTCGAGGAGCTGCGCGCCTCCCGCGCCCAGCTCGCCGAACTGCGCGCCATGGCCGGCCCGTTCCAGCGCCGCAGCACCGACATTGTGCTGTGGCAGGGCAAACGGCAGTGATGTCCGGGCCGCCGGCCCCCGCCGCGTCGATGGCACTGTGATCGCGGGCCGAATGCGGCTAGGATCTTCGCATGTCCAGAGAAAGACGAAAACGAAGACACCGGAAGGCGGCACCCTCCGCCGATACGGAGCCCCATTCTCTGGGGCTCCCTGGGGGGCGTGACCTGTGCTGATCGCGCTCGGTCTCGTCATCATCCTGGCCGTCACGGCCGCCACGGGCTTCTTCGTGGCCCTCGAATTCGCCTACACCGCGGTCGACCGCTCCCGGCTGGAGGACATCGCGGCCGGCGGCGACGCCCGCCGCGCCGCGCGCGCCAGGCGCGCCGCGCAGATCTGCTCGCGGCTGTCCTTCGCCCTCTCGGGCGCCCAGCTCGGCATCACCGTCACCGCCCTGTTCGTCGGCTTCTTCGCCGAGCCGTACCTCGGGCAGGGCCTGGCCGACGCGTTCGGACTCGCCGGCGTCCCGGCCGGCGTCTCGATCGCCCTCGGCGTCACGATCGCGATCGTCTTCGCCAACGCCGTCCAGATGATCCTGGGCGAGCTCGGCCCCAAGAACCTCGCCATCGCCCGCACCGAGGCCCTCGCGCTGGCGCTGGCCGCCCCCACCCGCGCCTACCTGACCGTGTGCGGGCCGATCATCCGCTTCTTCGACACCGCCTCGAACCGGCTGTTGAAACTGCTCGGCATCCACGCCGTCGAAGAGCTCGAACATTCGGCCACTCCCGAAGACCTGCACCGGATCATCGACGTCTCCCGCGACGAGGGCGCCCTCGACGCGAGCCTGTCCGAGCTGCTCGACCGCGGCCTGGACTTCTCCGAGATCGTCGCCGAGCAGGCCATGACCCCGCGCGTCAACGTCCACACCCTGCGGGCCGACGCGAGCGTCGCCGACGCGGTCGAGGCGCTCGCCGGAGGCCACTCGCGGTTCCCGGTCGTCGGCGACGACGTCGACGACATCCGCGGCGTGGTCGGCATCGGCCAGCTCATCGACGTCCCGCGCGAGGAGCGCGCCACCGTCCGCCTCGGCGAGGTCGCCGACGCCGCGCTGCTGGTGCCCGCCTCGCTGCCGCTGCCGGCCTTGCTGGAGCGGATGCGTTCGGAGCACCGGCAGCTGGCGTGCGTGGTCGACGAGTTCGGCGGCTTCGCCGGGATCGTCACCCTCGAGGACGTCGCCGAGGAGCTCGTCGGGGAGATCCGCGACGAGCAGGACCGCTTCGAGGCCGTCCCGGTCTCCCTGACCGGCGGCGCCTGGCTCATCCCCGGCCGCTGGCGCATCGACGAGGTCGCCGACGCCACCGGCGTGGAGCTGCCCGAAGGCGACCACTACGAGACCATCGCCGGGCTGGTCATGGCCGAGCTGGGGCGCGTGGCGCACCCCGGCGACGCCGTCGAGGTCGACCTCGAGGCCGAGGACGGCCCGCTGCGCTCGGTGCGGCTGGTCGTCGTCTCCAGCTCCCGGCACGTGCCGCAGGCCATCGAGTTGCAGCCGCAGCGCGTCCGCGTCGAGGAGGAGCACCGATGAGCACCGGGCCCGCACTGTGGTTCTCGCTGTTCCTGCTGATCGCCAACGCGTTCTTCGTGGCCGCCGAGTTCGCGCTCGTCGCCTCCCGGCCCCACCGGCTCGAACAGGACGGCTCCAGGGCCGCCAAGGCCGCGCTGAGGGGCACCAAGCGGCTGTCGATCATGCTCGCCGGCGCGCAGCTGGGCATCACCGCCTGCACCGTCGGGCTCGGCGCGCTCGCCGAACCGGCGCTGGCGCACCTCATCGAGGTGCCGCTGGAGCGCATCGGCCTGGAGGCCGCCGCGCATCCGATCGCGTTCACCATCGCCATGGTCGTCGTGGTGTTCCTGCACATGGTCGTCGGCGAGATGATGCCGAAGTCGTGGGCGATCACCCACCCCGAGGCGTCGGCGATGATCCTGATCTGGCCGTTCGCCGCCTATGTGGCGGTGACCAAGCCGCTCCTGCTGGCGCTGAACGAAGGCGCCAACGCGATCCTGAAGTTGTTCAAAGTGGAGCCTGCCGATGAGGTCGCGCAGGCGCACTCGCCGCAGGAGCTGCGGTACCTGCTGCGGTCCTCGGCCGAGGCGGGGGTCCTCGGCGAGCCGGAGCATCAGATCCTCGCCCACGCCATCGAGGTGCAGCGCCGCCCCGTCGGCGAGGTCGCGGTGGCCTGGCCCGAGGTGGTGACGATCCGCGACACGGCCACCGCCGTCGAGGCCGAGGACCGCAGCCGCGAGACCGGCCGCTCCCGCCTTGTCGTCGTCGACGAGGAGGGCCGCCCGGTCGGGCTCGTGCACGTCCGCGAGGCCGTGCAGGCCGCGCCGCTCACGCCGGTGACCGAGCTGGCGTCCGCGCCGCTCCTGGTCGGGGCCGACACGACCGTGGCCGGCGCGGTGACGCTCCTGCGGCGCCAGCGCTCGCAGCTGGCGCTCGTGACCGGCCCGGGCCGGGAGATCACCGGCCTGGTCGGCATGGAGGACCTCCTCGAGGAGATCATGGGCGAGTTCGAGGACGAGACCGACACGGTCGGCTGACGGCCGGGGCGCCGGCGCGAGGCGCCGGGCGGCCCTGGACGGCTCCGCCGATGTCCGGCTCCGCCAAGAACGGCGACGACACGCCTGGCGCGCGTGTCGTCGCCGTTTTCGCCGTCTTCAGGCGTGATCATGACTCATCAACCGTTTCCCGTGACCGAGTCAACTGGAAGATCATGTCGAAATTCTTCGAGGAGACCGGGCCCGAATTCGCCGTCAGCATGCGCGGTTACGACCGCCAGCAGGTCGACGAGTTCACCACCCGGCTCTACCGGAACATCCAGACCAGCCAGCAGCAGCACACCGATGCCCAGACCGCCCTCGACGCCGCCGAGCGGCAGCTGCGCCGCGCCGAGGAGCGGATCACGGCCCTGGAGGGCCGCGTCGCCGACCGCGCCGCGCAGATCGCCGAGGCCGAGCAGCCCACCCTGGCCGGGCTCGGCGCCCGCGTCGAGAAGATCCTGCGCGCCGCCGAGCAGGACGCCGCCGTCCAGCGCCACGAGGCCGGGCGCCAGTCCGCCGCCATGCTCACCGAGGCCCGCGCCGAAGCCGAGGCGATGATGCGCTCGGCCCGCGTCGAGGCCGCCGAGACCACCGCCACCACCGAGCAGGACGTGGCCGAGATCCGCTCCCGCGCGACGGCCGAGACCACCGAGCTGCGCGAGAACGCCCGCCGCAACCACGACCTGGCCTGCGCCGACGCCAAACGCGAAGCCCAGACCGCGCAGGGGCAGGCCCGCTCCGAAGTCGAGAAGGTCCGCAGCCGCGCCGAGCGGGAGATCGCCGTCCTGCGCGCGACGGCCGAACGCGAGGTGACCGAGCTCAAGGCCCTCGCCTCCCGGGAGGCCGACGAGCACCGGACCGCCGCGCACCGGCTCACCGCCGAGGCCGCCGAGCTCCGCAAGCGGCGCACCCAGGAGCTCACGCTCGCCGAGGCCGACCGGCGCGAACGCGCCCAGAAGGAGGAGGTCGACCGCCACCAGACGGCCGTGGCAACGGCGCAGCGGATCGTCTCCGAGGCCGAGGAGCGGCTCGCGCTCGCCGAGGAGCGGGCCCGCACCGCCGAGAACCGGGCGATCGAGCGGCGCGAGGAGGCCGACCAGCAGGCCAGGGACACGATGCAGCGTTCGGTCGACCAGGTCAGGGCGGTCAAGTCCGATTCGGAGGCGGAGGCGGAGCGGATCCGCCGCAGCGCCGCCGAGCGGGCCGAGGAGTGGGTCCAGCCGCTCGCCGAAGAGGTCGAGACGCTCGAGCGCCAGCGGGACAGCGCCGGGTCGAACCTGGGCGACCTGCGCCGCCAGCTCGGCCTCGTCGCCGGTGAGGACGACACCCCGCCCCCGCCGTCGCGGGTCCCGATCAACCGGCAGCGGGAACCCTCCGACCTGGACTCGACGCAGCAGCTCCCGGTCGTCGGCTAGGGCGGACGCGGGGCTTGCGGGGCGGTCGGTCCGACGCGCGCGCCACGGCTCGCGAGCGTCGGCGCCGGGGGCTGGCCGCCCGCGCTCCCAAGCTATATTATAAATAAACTGAACTATTAATGTCGGCCTGCCGGCCGACCCTGACGGCGGCCCCGCCCGCCGTCCGCCGAGCCGAACCAGGAGCCCCCGCATGCAGCGCCGCATATCGCTGATCCCGCAGCCGCAGCACCTCGCCGACGCCGGAGGCGAGCTCGACCTCTCCTCCCTGGGCGCCATCGTCGCCGCCGACCCCGAGGCCACCGGCCTCGCCTGGCTCCTGTCCGACCTCCTCGCCCGCGGCACCGGCCTGCGCCTGGACGTCCGGCCCGCCTTCGACGGCCCGGCCGTGCGGCTGCGCCTCGAAGGCCCCCGGCCCGCGGACCTGACGCGCGAGGCCGAGGCCTACCGGCTCCGCGTCGACGACGGCGGCGTCGACCTCGCCGCCGCCCATCCCGCCGGGATCGCCCGCGGCATCGCCACGCTCCGCCAGCTCCTGCCCGCCGACGCCCTCCGCGCCGCCCCCGCCGCCGAGCCGGTGGTCCCGCGCGTCGCGATCGACGACGCCCCGCGCCTGCGCTGGAGAGGCGTCCACGTCGACGTCGCCAGGCACTTCCAGCCCAAGGAGTTCGTGCTCGCCATGATCGAGCGGGCCTGGATCCACCGGCTCAACGTCGTCCACCTCCACCTGACCGACGACCAGGGCTGGCGCATCGAGGTCCCCTCCCGGCCCAGGCTCGCCGAGGTCGCCTCCTGGCGGCCCGAGACCGTCATCGGCCACGCCCGCGACGAGGCCGGCGCCGACGGCACCCCGCACGGCGGCTACTACACGCTCGCCGACCTGCGGGAGATCGTCGCCTACGGGCGCGAACGGCACATCATGGTCGTCCCCGAGATCAACCTCCCCGGCCACGCCCGCGCCATCCTGGCCGCCTACCCCGAGCTCGGCACCGGGCACGGCAAGGGCGTCGCCACCACCTTCGGCGTGTTCGAGGAGGTCCTCGAGCCCACCGAGGCCTCCCTCCAGTTCGCCCGCGACGTCCTCGACACCGTCGCCGAGGTCTTCGACGCCCCGTTCATCCACATCGGCGGCGACGAGGTCCCCACCGCCCAGTGGGAGTCCTCGCCGGTCGCCGCCGAGCTCATGGAACGCGAGGGCATCGCCGAGGTCCGCGGCGTCCAGGCCTGGTTCACGCGCGCCTTCGCCGAGCACGTGACCTCCCTGGGGCGAGGCGTCATCGGCTGGGACGAGATCCTCGACGGCGGCGCCCCCGCCGAGGCCGTCGTCGCGGTGTGGCGCAACGAGGCCTACGTCAAGAAGGCCGTCGACGCCGGCCACCGGGTCATCGTCTCGCCCGAGACCTACGTCTACTTCGACCACTACGAGAGCGACGGCCCCGACGAGCCGCTGCGCATCCACGGGCTCACCCCCACCGCGAAGGTGGCCGCCTGGGAGCCGGTGCCGCCCGGCGTCGACCCGGCCGCGGTGCTCGGCGTCCAATGCCAGCTGTGGTCGGAGTACATGCCGAGCGCCCGCGACGTCGAGTACGGGGCGTTCCCGCGCCTGGCCGTGCTCGCCGACGTCGCCTGGGCCGCACCCGAGGCCCGCGAGGCCGCTCCCGTGCTCGAGCGGCTCGACGACCACCTGCCGCGCCTCGACGCGCTCGGCGTCGCCTACCGCCCGCTCGAGGGCCCCCGGCCCTGGCAGACCGGCGGCAGCGGCGCGCGCCGGCGCTTCGACCTGGAGTTCAAGGGCCACCCGGCCGAATAGCCGCCTGGAGAGGCGCGGATGCGGAGTCTGGCAGGTCGACTCCGCATCCGCTGTCTTCCACCGTTGTCATGACACCGTTCGTCCAGGGGGTGGCCTGGGCCGATTCGTGGTGGTCTCTACGATGAGGTGGCCCCCGGCGGCGGCGCTTGCGTCATGCGGGTCAGCAGCAGGTCAGCAGCGGGATCGCCCGCGCCGACGCCGGGGAGTCTATGCGGCGGCGGGCCTCACGGCCGGCCGTAGCCCTGGATGTCCATGATGTCCATGTCGGCGATCCTCACCACGTCGCCGGTGTGCGGGGCGTGGATGATCTGGCCGTCGCCGATGTAGATCCCGTCGTGCCCCAGACCGGAGTAGAAGACGATGTCGCCCGGTTGCAGCTCGTCCCTCGAGACCCTCGCGGTCTCGTTCCACTGCATCTCGACGTTGTGCGACAGGGAGACCCCCGCGTTGCCCCAGGCGCCCTGCACGAGCCCCGAGCAGTCCCAGCTGCCCGGCCCGTCGGCGCCGTACTCGTACGGCTCGCCCAGCTGCGCGTAGGCGAAGTCGACCACGGCGGAGTCGCCGCTGTAGTCGGGGTTGTCCGCCGGCGGCGGGTCGGGGGTGACCTCGTCGAGCAGCACCTCGAGGTCCTCGATCTCGGCCTCGATGTCGTTCTGCTGCTGCTCGAGGTCGTTGAGGATCTCGTCGGCGTCCTCCTGCAGCGCCTCCAGCTCGGCCTGGCGGCTCTCGAGGTCCGCGACCTGCTGGAGGTGCGCGCTGAGCTCGGCGTTCTCGGTGGCGTTGAGGTTCTCCAGGAGCATCATGCGGTCGGCGAAGTCGTCGGGGTCGCCGGCCAGGATCGAGTTCATCATCGCGAACTCGCCGCCGGTGTGCGCGGCGGCGGCGATCTCGGCCACCGCTTCGGCGCTCTCGGCCACGGCCGCTTCGAGATCGGGCAGCTGGGCCTCGATCTCGGCGATGAGCTCGTTGGCGTCCTCGAGCTCCTCGTTCTTGGCGTTGTAGTCCTCGATGACGAGTTCGAGCTCGGCGTTGCGCTCCTCGATGTCGGCCTCGACCTCTTCGGGGGTCGGCTCGGCCGTCGCCTCGCTCGCGGTCAGGACGGCCGCGGAGGCGGGCAGGAACACGGCGGCCGTCAATGCGGCGACCAGTTGCCGGGTACGCACCAGTGATGCGCTCCTTCCTCTTGCCGCCTACCGGGTTAGCTGTCGGATTCGGGCGGGAAGAAGGTTCGCCCTACCCGCCCGAGGGCGGGATTCACCCCGATCGGCCCCGCGCGAGGCGCGGCGCTGATCGCCCTGGTTCCCCGGTTCGGTTCCGCTGTGCCCGTGCACGGCTCGCACGCTTCGCCGCGATGGGCGGTTCCGATTCGGCGGTGTCGCGCGGCGACCGCGGGGTGCGGCCGAAGTTTCCGACGCGACGGCTTCACGTTAGAACCAGAAGACGTCCGGTGACAAGGGCGGGGGGAGAATTTCTCTTGGAATGGCACGGAATACTACGGGCCGCGTCACAGGAATGACGAGCAGTTGCCTTTATACCCCGCAGGGGTATACACTGGCGGTACGGAGGGAGACACCATGGCGAGCGACGAGACGGGCCACGGCCGCGAATACTGGTACCACGGCGACAAGGCGGCGCTGCAGCGGCGCCTGCGGCGCATCGAGGGCCAGATCCGGGGCCTGCAGCGGATGGTCGAGGAAGACGAGTACTGCGTCGACATCCTGACCCAGATCTCGGCCTCCACCAAGGGCCTGCAGGCCGTGGCGATCAACCTCCTCGAAGGCCACATCTCGCACTGCGTCGCCGAAGCGCAGGTGAAAGGCGATCCCGCCGAGGCCGAAGCGAAAGTCAAGGAGGCCACTGACGCGGTCGCCAGGCTGCTCAGGACCTGAAACCCGTAAGGAGCGCACATGGAGACCACGTACCTTGTCAAGGGAATGACCTGCGGCCACTGCGCCGGCGCCGTCACCCAGGAGGTCTCGGCCCTGCCCGGCGTCGAGAACGTCGACGTGGCCGTCGACACCGGCCGCGTCACCGTCGTCAGCGCCGAGACGCTGTCGACCGACGCCGTCCGCGACGCGGTCGACGAGGCCGGCTACGAACTCGTCGGCATTGCCAATTGACGGCTCGCAAGCGTCGCCGGAGTGCCGACTGAACACCGGAGCGAGCACGCCCGCCGGGCGTCGGGGCCTGCCCGACACCCGGCGGGCGTTTTCAAGTTGCGGCCCGTTCACGGTCCTGGCGTAGAGTCGGGGCATGGCTGTCTCCGACGACGACCGTTCCGTCGAACTGGGCGAAGACGACTACAAGGTCCTCCCCGACCAGACCTCCGACGAGTCCGAGCTGGGCTGGGGCGAGGTCCCCGCGCCGCGGCGCCCGAGCGCGCGGCGCGCGCTCTCGCCCCGCGACCTCGAACTGCTCGCCGAACGCCCGCCCCACTGGAACTGAGCATCCGCCGCCCCGCCGCCGGACGTGCAACGGCCCGGTCGGCGGCGCTGGGAGGCTGCCCGCCGACCGGGCCCCGGCCCGCCTCGCGGCGGGCCGCGGCGTGTCGAGCCGCGGTCCCCTAGCCCTTCACCGCGCCTCCGGTCAGCCCGGAGACGATGTAGCGCTGCAGGCTCATGAACACCGTGACCGTCAGCACCGAGGTGATGAGCGTCCCGGCCGCGAACACCCCGAAGTAACTGGCCGGGGAGTTGTCGGCCACGAGCGTCTTGAGCCCGACGGCGAGCGTCATCTCCTCCCGGTCGGTCAGGAACAGGCTGGCGAGGATGAAGTCGTTCATCGTGCCGACGAACGCCAGGATCCCCGAGATCGCGATGATCGGCGCGGCCAGCGGCAGGATCATCCCGAAGAAGATCTGGGCGTGGCTCGCCCCGTCGATCGTGGCCGCCTCGTCGAGCTCCTTGGGGATGGTGTCGAAGAAGCCCTTCATCAGCCACGTCGAGACGCCCAGCGCCCCGCCCATGTAGACGAGCATCAGCCCGAGCTTCGAGTTGAGCCCGGCCATGGGGTAGAAGTCGCCGATGGACCCGAAGATCAGGTACAGGGCGATCACCGCCAGGAACGCGGGGAACATCTGGATCAGCAGCAGGAACAGCAGCATCGGGCGGCGCCCGGCGAAGCGGAACCGGCTGAACGCGTAAGCGGCCAGCGAGGAGATGAGGATCGAGATGAACGCCGCCGGGACGGCGATCACCAGCGAGTTGCCGAACCACCGCCAGAACGGCACGTTCGGCTCCGAGAACAGCCGCTCGAAGCTGTCGAGGCCGAAACTCGAGGGCAGCAGGCTCGTGGTCGACAGCGTCCCGTTCGGGTTGAACGCCGCCGAGACGACGTACAGGATCGGGATCAGGGCGAACACCAGCACCACCACGGCCACCAGGTGCCGCCAGCCGGTGTCGCCGGCCCAGCGGGCGAAGCCCGAGCGGCGCCGCCTCGGCGGGGCCGACCGGAGGGGGACGTCGGGGCGCGGCTGCGCGATACGCGTCATGAGTAGACGTCCTCCTGTGCTCGGGTGGCGCGGAACATGACCGCCGAGATCGTGGCGACGATGAGGAAGATGAACACGCTGACCGCCGACGCGAAGCCGTAGTCCGAACTGGACGAGCCGAACGCCTGCCGGAACGCGTACGTGATCAGCAGGTCCGTGCCGCCGACCGTCTCCCCGGCGTTGAACGGGTTGCCGCCCGAGAGCAGCTCGATCGCGTTGAAGTTGTTGAAGTTGAACGCGAAGCTCGAGATCAGCAACGGCGTCAGCGCCACCAGCAGCAGCGGCAGCGTGATCGTGCGGAACGCGGTCACGCCGGTGGCGCCGTCGATCCTGGCCGCCTCCAGCGAGTCGGCCGGGAGCGCCTGGAGCGCGCCGAGGCTGATCAGGAACATGTACGGGAAGCCCAGCCACGTGTTGGCGATCAGGACCATCGCGCGGGCCGCCCACGTCTCGCCGTACCAGTCGACGCCCAGGCCCAGCATCTCGTTGATCAGGCCGTAGTCGCGGTTGAACATCTGCGCCCACACCAGGAGCATCGCGAACGACGGCATCGCGTACGGCAGGATCATGATCGCCCGGTACAGCTTCGTGCCCCGCATGCCCGGCCGGTTCAGGGCCATCGCGGTGCCCAGGCCGATCGCGAAGGTGAACAGGACGCTGCCGGCCGCGAACGCCAGGTTCCAGGCGAACACGCCGAAGAACGGGCCGCGGATCTCGGGGTCGGTCAGCACCTGGAGGTAGTTCTCGAAGCCGATGCCGACCCGCCAGCCGACCAGGGCGGCCTCGCCGTCCTCGGTGGTGAAGGCGCCGGCCTCGTCGTCCGCGTACCAGACCGTGCCGGTCGATTCGTCGGTGATGCAGTCGCAGGCGTCGTCGTAGGAGCGGGTCGAGGCGCCCTCGAACGCCGACAGGCCCTGCACCCTGATGCCGGACTCGGGGCCGGTCGGCACGGCCAGTTCGGCGACCTCGGCCTGGCGTTCGTTCAGTTCGGCGAGGTCCCACACCTCGTAGCCGTCGGCGGCGGTGACGCGGCCGGCCTCGTCGGTCGAGGCGTCGTCGAGCTCGTCCAGGCCCTCCTCGGTGCCGACCCACACGCTCCCGTCCGCGGTGTCGGTCAAGAGCAGCGCCAGTTCGCCGTCGGACGATTCGCCGACGGCGAGGAGGTAGGTCGTGCCGCCGGGGGTCGGCTGGACGCCGGCGGCGACGATCGCCTCGATCGCCTGCTCCTTGTCGACGCGGTGGCCGTCGCCGTAGTTGGTGAAGGAGGTGCCGATCGTCATGACGACCGGCAGGATCTGGAAGGCGATGAGCAGCAGCGTCCCGGGGACGAGGTATTTGAGCGGGATGGTCCGGCGCTGCAGGTAGGTGTAGAAGACGATCGCGACGACGGCCGCCTCGAGCGCCAGACCCCACCAGGCCCGGGCTTCGACGAGCGGCAACGCCGCCCAGGCGGCCAGGGCCGCCACGACGGCGAGCACGGTGATCTTGACGATCAGGCCCGCGGTGGTGTGCGACCCGGCCGCCCGGGAACGTTGGTCGAGCACTGGTGCGTCCCCCGGTTCTAGGAGGCCGCGATGGCGTCGCGGATGGTCCCGGCCGCGGTGGTGGCGGCCTCCTCGCCGGTCGAGACGCCGTCGATGGCGTCGGCCTGGGCGCGCCCGAACGGCTCCCACACGGCGTTCATCGCCGGGATGTTCGGCATCGGGACGGCGTGCTCGCCTGCGGCGGCGAAGCCGGTCACGTCGGCGTTGCCCTCGGTGAAGGTCTCGGCCGCCGAGGTCAGGGCGGGCAGCCGGTTCCCGGCCTCGGCCAGGGTGAGCTGGTCCTCTTCGCGCAGGACGTAGTTGGTGATGAACTCCTGGGCGAAGGTGAGGTTCTTCGCGCTGGCGGACAGGAAGAACGCCTGGACGCCGAGGAACGGCGCGGCCGGGTTCTGGCCCTCGAAGCCGGGGATGGCGGTGACCTCGTAGGTCAGCCCGGCGTTCTGGGCGTCGGTGACCGCCCAGGGCCCGGAGATCATGAACGCGGTCTTGCCGTCGACGAAGAAGGGGATGGTGTTGGACGCGTCGTAGGTGGTCTTGAGGACGCCCGCGGCGCCGAGCTCGGCGAACTTCTCGAACGCGGCGATGCCGCCCTCGGAGTCGACGCCGACGTCGGTGGGGTCGAGGTTGCCCTGGCCGTCGTCGCCGAACAGGTAGCCGCCCATGGACGAGAACAGCGGGTAGCCGTTGTAGGCGTTGCCGTCGACGCTGATCTCCATGGTGAGGATCTCGTCGGTGCCGGCGTCGGTGCCCATCTGGATCAGCTCTTCGAAGGTGGCGGGCGCGTCGGGGGCCAGGTCGGTGTTGCGGAACAGCGCCAGGTTCTCCAGGGCGTACGGGGCGCCCCACACCTGGCCCTCGACGGTGACGGCCTTGACGCTGGCCTCGTTGAGGGCGGCCTTCTGGTCCTCGGTGAGGGTGATGGGGGTGATGACGCCGTCGGCGGCGAGCTGCCCGGTCCAGTCGTGGGGGCCGACCATGATGTCGGGGCCCTGGCCCTGCTCGGCGGCGGCCAGGAAGTCCTCGCGGAGGGTCTCCACGTGCTCTTCGACGGTGACCTTGACGCCGACGGCGGCCTCGAAGCCGGCCACGTACTCCTTGAGCACCGGGGTGCGGGTCTCGTCGGCCCAGATCACCAGTTCGCCGGAGAACTCCTGCTCGCCGGAGCCGTTCTCGTCGCCCTCGCTGTCATCGGAGCCGCAGGCGGCGGCAGCGCCGAGCGCGGCGATGGAGACGGCCGCGGTGCCGATGGTCCTTCTACGCATGATTCAGTACCTCTCCTCGTTGAGGGCGGCCGGCGGAACGCGGGCCGTGACGGGGATCATGGGCTCAGCCCCTGACACCTCGAAGGTTAGCAATATGTTTCAGAAACAGGAAACCCTTGCAATCAAACTGTTGCCAAATTTCAGATAGGCTACGCTGTCATCATGCGGCTTCGACTCTCCGACATCGCCAGACAGGCCGGGGTGAGTGAGGCGACGGTGTCCCGGGTGCTCAACGACAAGCCCGGCGTCGGGGCTCAGACCCGGCAGTCCGTCCTCACCGCCCTCGACGTGCTGGGCTACGAACGGCCCCAGGCCCTTCGCAAGCACGCCATCGGCCTGATCGGCCTCGTCGTGCCCGAACTCGAGAACCCGATCTTCCCGGTGTACGCGCAGACGATCTCCAACGTCCTCGCCGGCTCCGGCTACACGCCGGTGCTGTGCACGCAGACCCCCGGCGGGGTCTCCGAGGACGAGTTCGTCGAGATGCTGCGCGAACGGAGCGTCGCGGGCATCATCTTCGTCTCCGGGCTCCACGCCGACACCGCCGCCAGCACCGACCGCTACCAGGAGCTCAAGGACAAGCGCCTGCCGGTCGCGTTCGTCACCGGCCATCCCGAAGGCGTCGACGCGGCCTCCTTCTCCTGCGACGACGCCGTCGCCGCCCGCATCGCCGTCGAGCACCTCGCCGGTCTCGGCCACCGCCGGATCGGCCTGGTCTCCGGTCCCGACCGCTACTGGCCCGTCCAGCGCAAGATCCGCGGCTACCGGCACGCCATGCAGAGCATCGGCCCCGAGCTGATCGAGCTGACCCTCTTCGGCGAGCAGGGCGGCCACGCCGCCGCCACCCGCCTCATCGACCGCGGCGCCACCGCCGTCGTGTGCGGCTCCGACATGATGGCCCTCGGCGCCGTCCGCGCCGCCGCCGAGCGCGGCCTGGCCGTGCCGGGGGACTTCTCCGTCGTCGGCTACGACGACTCCCCGCTCATCGCCCACACCAACCCCCCGCTCACGACCGTGCGGCAGCCGGTGCGCGACATCGCCACCGCCGCCGCCCGGGCGCTGCTCGACGAGATCGCCGGGCAGCCCACGCCGTCGTCGGAATACCTCTTCCGGCCCGAACTCGTCGTACGCGGCTCCACCGGTGCGGCACCCCGAAGATGAGAAAGGAACTCCCAGATGAGTGACAACTGGTGGCGCGAGGCGGTCATCTACCAGGTGTATCCGCGCTCCTTCGCCGACGCGAACGGCGACGGCATGGGCGACCTCGCGGGCATCCGCTCGCGGATCCCCTACCTCTCGGCGCTCGGCGTCGACGCGATCTGGCTGTCCCCCTTCTACGCCTCCCCCCAGAAGGACGCCGGCTACGACGTCGCCGACTACCGCGCGATCGACCCGCGGTTCGGCACCCTCGACGACTTCGACGCGATGCTCGAGGCCGCCCACGAGGCGGGCATCCGCCTCATCGTCGACCTCGTCCCCAACCACTCCTCTTCGGAGCACGAGTGGTTCAAGGCCGCGCTGGCCGCCGGGCCGGGCAGCGCCGAGCGCGACCGCTACCACTTCCGCGACGTCGACCCGGCGAAGCCCGAGACGCCGCCGAACAACTGGCAGTCGGTCTTCGGCGGCCCCGCCTGGACCAGGACTCCCGACGGCAAGCAGTGGTACCTGCACCTGTTCGACTCCTCCCAGCCGGACCTGAACTGGGACAACCCCGAGGTCCACGCCGAGTTCCAGTCGATCCTCAGGTTCTGGCTCGACCGCGGCGTCGACGGCTTCCGCATCGACGTCGCCCACGGCATGGTCAAGGCCGAAGGGCTGCCCGACACCGGCGGCGACGGCACGATCGAGATGATCGGCACGACCCGCTCCCCGTTCTTCGACCAGGACGGCGTCCATGACATCTACCGCACGTGGCGGCCGGTCATCGAGGAGTACGACGGCGACCGGATCTTCGTCGCCGAGGCCTGGACCGACTCGGCCGAACGGCGGGCGCTGTACCTGCGGCCCGACGAGCTGCACCAGGCGTTCAACTTCGACCTCGTGCTGGCGCCGTTCAAGGCGGTCGACTTCCGCAAGGCCATCGACGCCGAGATCGCCAACAACGCCGGCGTCGGCGCGCCGTGCACGTGGGTGCTGTCCAACCACGACGTGCAGCGGCACGTCACGCGCTACGGCGACGGCCCGATCGGCCTGGCCCGCGCCAAGGCCGCCACGCAGCTGCTCTTGGCGCTGCCGGGCGTGGTGTACGTCTACCAGGGCGAGGAGCTGGGCCTGAACGAGGTCCTGGACCTGCCCGACGAGGTCAGGGAGGACCCGACGTTCTTCCGCACGAACGGCGAGCAGATCGGCCGCGACGGCTGCCGGGTGCCGATCCCGTGGAAGACCGAAGGGCCGTCGCTCGGCTTCGGCGACGCCGCGGGCTGGCTGCCCCAGCCCGAAGGCTGGTCCGAGAAGTCCGTCGAGGCCGAGGACGGCGTCGCGGGCTCGACGCTCGAGTTCTACCGCCAGGCCATCGCGCTGCGCAAGGCCCACAAGGCGAGCGGCCTGACCTGGCTCGACGAGCCGAGTGCCGACACGCTCGCGTTCGACAACGGCGCGGTGGTGTGCGTCGTGAACTTCGGCGACGAACCGGTGAGCCTGGACGGCTTCGACGGCGAGGTGCTCCTGGCGAGCGCCGATCTCGCAGAAGGCCGCCTCCCGGCCGGCTCGGCGGTCTGGTTCGCCAAGTAAGACGAACGTTGAAGGGGGCGGCGGGCCGAAGGCCCGCCGCCCCTGGCGCTCTGCCGTGTGCTCACCAGGTCGGTCTGATCTTTGAATCGATCTGGATCGGCTTGTCCAGCACCAGACGGCCCTGATACTCGTCGATCAACCGGTACTTGCCGTTCTCCAGGTGGTACCGGTGGATGACGGGCACGGCATCCGGTCCTTCCGACACCCGCACATAAACGCCGATGCCGGCCCGCGCGTACATCATCGGCTTCAGCTCTCTGTCGCGCGCCTCTGACTCCGGTGACTCGACCTCCATCACCAGCACGACGTCCTCGGGGCGGAACCACTTGGTGGCGGAGTTGTAATCCGGCTCAGGAGCGACCATGAGCAGATCGGGTTCGGGTCGGCTCTTTCGGTCGATGCGAATGGTCATCTCCTGCTCGACGCGCCAATCCGGGTAAGCGGCGTCTTCAAGCATGTTCGCCAGTCTGCGGATGATCTGGTGATGCCAAGAGCGCTGGGGGCTCATCATGAGTTCAAGGGCTCCGTATATGAGTTCGACGTGATCCGGAAGGTCGTACATGTCCAGATCGTCGGACTCCCAGCCGGAGTCACGGGGCGGTGGGGGCAGCACGACGTCGAACATCAGGCCTCCTTCGCAGAACCGAGGAACATATACGAGGGTACCCGGATAACGACCGAGCCCGGACCGAGTAATGGTCCGGGCTCGCGAAGCGTTATGACTTGTGCTACCGGTTTCCCGGGGAGTGCTCCGGCCTTCAGGCCGGAGGTGAATCCGGGTCGGTTGTCTGCTCGCGGTCCCGCGGAGCGGGACTGGGAGCCGCTGGATTGTCGTACCTGACCGGTACGGTTCCGGTCGTGCACCTTCGGTATTCCTTCCGGGTTTACCCGACTGTCCCGCAGCGCGCCGCGCTTGCCAAGGCGTTCGGGTGTGCTCGGGTGGTGTACAACGACGCGGTCGCCGCGCGCAGGGCCGCCCACGCCAAGGGCCTGCCGTACCCGACCGCGGCGGCGCTGTCGAAGGCGCTGATCACCGACGCTAAGCGCACCGCTGAGCGGTCCTGGCTGGGCGAGGTGTCGGCGGTGGTGTTGCAGCAGGCCTTGGCTGACGCTGGCCGGGCATACAAGAACTTCTTCGCCTCTCTGAAAGGCAACCGGGCCGGGGCGCGTGTGGGGCTGCCGAGGTTCAAGCGCCGTGCCGCGCGCCAAGCGATCCGCTTTACCCGCAACGCCAGATTCAACGTGCTGGACAACGGCAGGCTGCGCCTGCCGAAGATCGGTGACCTGAAGGTTGCATGGTCCAGGGAACTGCCGGCCGTCCCGTCCAGTGTGACGATCGTGAAGACCACGACCGGAAAGTACTACGCGAGCTTCGTGGTCGCCGCCACCGACGGTGTGGACTTGGCCGAGCCGCTGGAGGACCATGAAGCCGAGACCGGGATCGATCTGGGGCTGAAGTCGTTCGCGGTGCTGCGCGGGGGCAAGACCATCGAGTCCCCGAAGTTCTTCCGGGCCATGGAACGCAGACTCAAGAAGGCCCAGCGGGCGCTCTCACGCAAGCAGCAGGGATCGGTCAACCGGGCCAAGGCTCGGCTGACGGTCGCGAAGATCCACGAGCGGACCCGGAACAAACGAGACGACTGGCTGAACAAGCAGGTCGCGGCACTCGTGCGCGAGAACCAAGCGCTCTATGTCGAAGACCTGAACGTCAAGGGCCTGGCGCGGGGCCGGTCGGCGAAGTCGGTCCACGACGCCGCGCTGGGCATGTTCCTGACCCGGCTCGAATCGAAGGCTGTCCGTGCCGGACGCGCCTTCGCGAAGGTCGACCGGTTCTTTCCCAGCACGCAGATGTGCTCGGTGTGTGGGGCCCTCACCGGACCGAAAGGGCTGGAGGGCCTGTCGGTCCGGGCGTGGGCGTGCGGGTGCGGCGCGGTCCACGACCGGGACGGCAACGCCGAGGCCAACATCAGGCGAGAAGGACGAAGAATGGTGGCCGCCGGGCAGGCGGACACCTGAAACGCCTGCGGAGGGCCGGTAAGACCGGGGAGACCCGGCGCGGCCCGTTGAACCAGGAACCCACCCGTAGCCGGGCCGGATCAACGGACCGCAAGCCGGGAATCGCCTCCCTTCAAGGAAGCGAGGATGTCAATTGATCTTGTTGCCAACGCTGCGCAGTTGCCGGCAGGCCTCGACGATGCGGGCGGTCATGCCGGCCTCGGCGAGCTTGCCGTAGGCGCGCGGGTCGTAGGCCTTCTTGTTGCCGACCTCGCCCTCGACCTTGAGCACGCCGTCGTAGTTGCGGAACATGTGGTCCACGATCGGGCGGGTGAAGGCGTACTGCGTGTCGGTGTCGATGTTCATCTTGATGACGCCGTAGTCCACCGCGTCGCTGATCTCCTGCTCGGTCGAACCGGAGCCGCCGTGGAAGACCAGGTCGAACGGCTTGTCCTTGCCGAGCTCCTTGCCGATCTCGTCCTGGATCTCCTTGAGGATCTCCGGACGCAGGCGCACGTTCCCCGGCTTGTAGACGCCGTGGACGTTGCCGAAGGTCAGCGCGGACATGTAGCGGCCCCGCTCGCCCGAGCCGAGGGCCTCGACGGTGGCGCGCGCGTCGGCGACGGTCGTGTACAGCTTGTCGTCGATCGCGGCGGAGACGCCGTCCTCCTCGCCGCCGACGACGCCGATCTCGACCTCCAGGACGATGTTGGCCTTGGAGGTGCGCTCCAAGAGCTCCTGGGCGATGTCCAGGTTCTCCTTCAGCGGCACCGCCGAGCCGTCCCACATGTGCGACTGGAACAGCGGGTGCTCGCCGCGCGCGACGCGCTCCTCTGAGACGGCCAGCAGCGGGCGGACGAACTTGTCGAGGTTGTCCTTCGGGCAGTGGTCGGTGTGCAGGGCGATGTTCACCGGGTAGTTCTTGGCGATCTCGTGGGCGGCGGTGGCGAGGGCGACGGCGCCGGTGACCATGTTCTTCACGGTCGGGCCGGAGACGTACTGCGCGCCGCCGGTGGAGATCTGCACGATGCCGTCGGACTCGGCCTCGGCGAAAGCGGCCAACGCGGCGTTGAGCGTCTGGGTCGAGGTGACGTTGATGGCCGGGTACGCGAAGGAGTTCTTCTTCGCCCGGTCGAGCATCTCGTTGTAAACCTCGGGTGTTGCGATAGGCATGCTGTCTGCTCCTTAGATGAATTCGTCGATGGCCCCCTCAGCATAATTCGCAAAGGATCTCATGGGGTTTACCCCGGGGAGGAATGTGTGGTGATCGCCTGCTCACAGTCCCGCTCCACGAGACTGTGAGTAATAAGTGACCGTGATTACACATATTGATCAAGGTCGGAGTGGGTGTTCTTGTCGGACCCGGCCTCTAGTGTTGCGGACGTGGGCAAGCAGGTCGTGCAAGTGAAGCTGGTGCCGACGCCGGAACAGGCGCAGGCGCTGGAGCAGACCGACCCTGCGCGCGGTCAACGAGGCCGCGAACTGGACCTCGGCCATGGCCTACCGGCACGGGGTGCCGCGTGAGTACGCGCTGCGCCAGCACACCTACACATCGCTGAAGGACCGCGGTCTGGGTTCTCAGATCGCGCAGCTGATCATCAAGAAGACCTGCCACGCCTACGCCACCATCGCCGGACTCATCAAAGCCGGGCGCCTCGCCGGGAAACGCGCGGCGCAGGCGACATCGAAGCCGGTCGTCTTCCGGCCCGAGGCGGCGCAGGCGTTCGATGACCGATGCCTCTCCTGGCAGCATGACGCCCGCACGGTCTCGATCTGGACGACCAGGGGCCGGATGCGCGGCATCGCCTTCACCGGCCATGTCGACCACCTCAAACTGTTGGAGCGCCACCGCCAAGGCGAGACGGATCTGGTCTGCCGGGAGGGCACCTGGTACCTGTTGGCCACGGTCGACGTCGCCGACGCCGACGCGAACACCGACCCGGGCGATTTCCTTGGCGTGGACATGGGCATCGTCAACATCGCGACCAGCTCCGATGGCGACAACTTTGAAGGTGCTGGGCTCAGGCGCTACCGCAATCGGATGGCGAAGGTTCGTGCCGAGTTGCAGGCCAAGGCGACCAAGTCGGCCAAGAAGAAACTCAAGAAGCGCGCGAAACGTGAAGCCCGCGCGGTCAAGGACAATAACCATCGGATCGCGAAACAGCTCGTAGGCAAGGCTGAACGCACCGGTCGGGGTATCGGGCTCGAAGAGCTCACCGGTATTCGTGACCGGGTACGGCTTACAGCCGCCCAGCGAGGCGAGTTGAACGCGTGGTCCTTCTATCAACTCCAGGCGTTCATCGCTTATAAAGCGAAGCGGGCCGGGGTGCCGGTGGTCGTGATCGACGCCCGGAACACCTCGCGGCGGTGCCCGCTGTGCGGGCACACCGCTAAAAACAATCGACCTACCAGAGATTATTTTGCCTGTCAGGGGTGCGGACTCGCTGGGCCCGCCGATCAGGTAGCCGCGGTCAACGTTCGTGACCGCGCACGCACGACTTGGGCTTTTGTCAATACGCCCAATGTTGCCGATACGCCACGGCCAGCGGCGGGCACGAGCGACAAACCACGGAAATCATTCCGCGGTAGTTGATACGCCGCTGTCTGAGCACTTCATCGCCGCGTTGCGACCAGATGAAGCACCGCCCGCGAACATGTGAAGGCAACCCCTAGGCTACCTGGTGGTTCGCCCGCCGGGCGGCGCCCTTGGGCATACGGTGGAACCATGGGCTATCAGCAGGAATGGGTCGACGACTTCGACGAGGCGTCGGAGTTCGACCTGGTCGAATCGGCCGACGACGGCGACCAGGACGATCCGGAGGCCACGGCCGCCCGCGACGAGGGAGCCGTGCCGGAGGAGGCCGACGCGGCCGACGCCGCCGAGCAGGCCAGGGAAGTGCCGGGCGACGAAGACGACGAGCCCCACGCGGGCTGACCCGCGCGGGGCTCGGCGGCCGCGGCCGGTCCCCACCGGCCGCGCGCACAGGCGGTCCGGGCTGCGCCCGGCTGCTGTGCTTCAGGCGATCTGGGCTGCGCCCAGCTTGTCGAGCACCCACGCCAGGTTGAACGCCTCTTCCTCCCAGGCGTCGTAGCGGCCCGAGCGGCCGCCGTGGCCGGCCTCCATCTCGGTCTTGAGCATCACGTCCGACTCCGGGCTCTCGTGGCGCAGCCGCGCGATCCACTTGGCGGGCTCGTGGAAGCCGACGCGCGTGTCGTTGAGGCTGGTCACCGCCAGGATCGACGGATAGCGCACCGAGGTGACGTTCTCGTACGGCGAGTACGACTTCATGTACTCGTAGACCTCGGCCGACTCCAGCGGGTTGCCCCACTCCTCCCACTCGATGACCGTCAGCGGCATCGTCGGGTCGAGGATCGTGTTGAGCGCGTCCACGAACGGCACGTCGGCGAGGATCCCGGCGAAACGCTCGGGCGCGAGGTTCGCCACGGCCCCCATGAGCAGGCCGCCCGCCGAGCCGCCGCGCGCGACGATCCGCTCCGGCGCGGCCCAGCCGGACCGCACCACGTGCTCGGCGGCGTCGACGAAGTCGGTGAAGGTGTGCTTCTTGTGCAGGAGCTTGCCCTGCTCGTACCACTGGCGGCCCATCTCGCCGCCGCCGCGGACGTGCGCGATCGCGAAGACCACCCCCCGGTCGAGCAGGCTCAGCCGCGCGATCGAGAAGTACGGGTCGATGGAGTGCTCATAGGAGCCGTAGCCGTACAGCAGGCACGGCGCGGTCCCGTCGGCCGCGACGTCGGCGCGCGCGACGATCGAGAGCGGGATCTTCGTGCCGTCCGCGGCCGTGGCCCACTCCCGGTACTGCTTGTAGGCGCCCGGATCGAAGTCGCCGAGCACCGGGGTGCGCTTGCGCAGGTGGAGCCGGGCGGCGTCGATGTCGTAGTCGTACACCGAGGAGGGCGTCACCATCGACGTGTAGCCCAGGCGCAGGATCCTGGAGTCGTAGTCGGGGTTCTCGCCGAGGCCGACCGAGTAGATCGGCTCGTCGAAGGCGACCTCGGTGAGCGTCCCCGCTTGATCGAGGACGGCGATCCGCGAGAGCCCGTCGCGTCGCATCGAGACGACGGCGTGGCCCGCGAAGGCGTCCACCGATTCGAGCCGGACGGCCGGGTCGTGCGCGAGGATCTCGTTGAACCGCGTCGTGTCCTCGACCGGCGCCCACCCGAGCGTGAAGTTCTCGGCGCCCTTGTTGTGCAGTACCAGGAAGCGGTCGCCCTGGTGGTCGACGTGCATCTCGACGCCCTGCTCGCGGCCGTTCCCGAAGACGGTGAACTCGCCGGTCGGGTCGGCGGCGTCGAGGTAGCGGATCTCGCTGGTGATCTTCGAGCCGCACACGATCATGAGGTACCGCTCGGAGCGGGTCAGGACGATCCCGGTCCAGAACCGCTCGTCGTCCTCCTGGTAGACGAGCGTGTCCTCGTCCTCGCCGAGGACGTGGCGCCACACCTGGTGGGGCCGCCACGCGTCGTCGACCTTGGTGTAGAAGAACACCGAGCCGTCGGCCGACCACGCGCCGCCGTAGAAGACGCCCTCGATCCGGTCGTCGAAGACCTCGCCGGTGCGCAGGTCCTTGAACTGGAGGGTGAGCCGCTCGTCGCCGGTGTAGTTCACGCCGAACGCCAGGAGGTTCCCGTCGGGGGAGACCTCGCAGGTGCCCAGGGAGAAGAAGTCGTGGCCTTCGGCGAGCTCGTTGCCGTCGACCATGACCTGCTCGCCCTCGACCGGCACGCCCGGTTCGACGCTCGGCGGCGTGTCGCCTTCGGCCGCGACGCGGCACTCGATGCCGTACTGCTTGCCCTCCTCGGTGCGCCCGTAGTACCACCAGCCGCGCTTGCGGACCGGGACCGACAGGTCGGTCTCCTGGGTGCGGTCCTTGATCTCGCCGAAGACGGCCTTGCGCAGCCCGTCGAGGTGGGCGGTGCGCGACTCGGTGTAGGCGTTCTCGGCCCGCAGGTAGTCGAGGACCTCGGGGTCCTCCGGGTCCTTGAGCCAGGCGTAGGCGTCGTTGACGGTGTCGCCGTGGTGGGTTCGCGGGTGGTCGCGGCGGGCCGCGACCGGCTGGGACACAACATGCTCTTCTGACATGTCTCAACTCTAGGGCCTGTCGGGCGCGCCGCCGGTCGCCGCACGCGAGGCGAGCCCGCCATGTTACTCGCGAGTACCGTCCCCCGGCGGTTCGAATGTAGCCGAATCCCTCCATCCGCGGCGCACCGAGCTGTGAGGATGGTCGACATGAGCGACAAGCGAGACGAAGCGACGCCGACGTCCGCTGACGAGACCGTCACCGTCGTCCTCGATCGGACCGTCGTCTTCGACCGGCCCCGCCGTCTCGGTCCGCCGTTCCTCGCCGCCGAGCGGCTCGCCGCGAAGGGCCGCCGGGGCCCGGTCTTCACTGACGTCTCCTTCAGCGCCGAACTCGGCCAGCTCGTCGCCGTCTCCGGCGACGGCGGCGACGGGCGCACCTCGCTCCTGCTCGCGCTCGCCGGGCGCTTCGCCCTCTCCGACGGCACCCTCGTCGTCGAAGGCCAGTCCAGGCCCGCCGAGATCCGCCGCCGCTTCACCGTCGCCCAGGCCGCGCCCGCGATCGGCCTCGACGGGCGCCTGACCGTCGCCGACTGCATCGCCGAGACGGTCACGGTCTCGGGCGGGGCCGCCACCGAGGCCAACATCCGCGCGTGGCTCGACCGCCTCGCCGTCGACGTCGACACCGGCGACACCCTCGCGCTGCTGCCGCGCTTCGAGCGGGTCCGCTTCGCGATCGCCTGCGCCGCCGCCTCCCGCACCCCCGCCGTCGTCGTCGACGACGTCGACGCGGGCCTCAACGGCGCCGGCGGCGAGCGCGTCTTCGAGAACCTCCGCGCCGTCGCCGACGCCGGCCAGCTCGTCCTCGTCTCGTGCGCGCGCCACGACCCGCCCGCCGACGTCGTCGTCGACCTCAGGACCAGATCCATGGCCCGCCCGCCCCGCCTCGAAGCGGACCTCGACCGGAACGGAGGACCGCCGTGAGCCCGTTCAGCCTCGCCCGCCTGGAACTGCGCCGCCATCGCGGCCACCCCGTCCGCGTCGCGGTGGTGGCCGCGATCGTGCTTCTCCCGGCCGTCTGCGCCGGCCTGTACCTGTGGTCCTTCTGGGACCCGTACGGCTCGGTCGACGAGCTCCCCGTGGCCGTGGTCAACGAGGACGCCGGGGCGGCGCTGGAGCGGGGCGGCGAGGTCGTCGAGATCGACGGCGGCGAGCACCTGGTCGAGCAACTGCGGAGCGAGCCGGTCTTCGACTGGCATTTCACCGGCGCCGAGCGGGCCCGCTCCGGCCTCGCGGACGGCGACTACTACATGGTCGTCACGGTCCCCGAGGACTTCTCCACCCGCATCGCCGGGCTCGTCGGCGGCGAACCGGCCCGGGCGGGCGTCGCATTCGAGCGCGACGACGCGAACGGGTACCTGGCGGGCGTCATGACCGCCACGGCCGAGCGCGAACTCCAGCACCGGATCAGCGCCGCCGTCTACACCGCCGTCGCCGAGACCCTCTTCGACGATCTCGCAGGCGGCCTCGGCGGCGCCGCCGAAGGCGCCTCCTCGCTCCATACCGGACTGTCCGGGCTCGCCGAGACGGCCGCCGACGCGGCCGCGGGCGCCGAAGCGGTCGCCGGCGGGCTCGACGAGGCCGTCGGCGAGACCGTGCCCGCCGTCGACGCCCTCGCCGAGGACTGGGAGCGGATCCAGGCCGGCTCGGAGGCCGGTTCGGACCTCGTCGCCGACGCCGCCGAGCTCGACGGCGCCTACAGCGCCCTGTGCGGGCGGGACGGCGGCGACAGCTACGCCTGCGAGACGCTGTGGGAGCACGTGCACCGGGCCGAGAGCGCCAGCACCGACGTCGAGAGCGCCGACGCCGCCGTGCAGGCCACGTCCGCCGAGACGCTCGACGCGGCCGCTGAGGACCTCGGGGCCCTCCAGACCGACGCCGCGGCGGCCGCCGAGGCCGCCGGGCAGGCCGCCACCGCCGCCGCGGAAGCCGAGGCGACGGCCGCCGAGCTCGCCGGCGGCCTCGGCGAGCTCGACGACGGCGCCGACGCCGTCGTCTCCGGACTGGCCGACGCCCGCGCGCAGGCGGACGGCGCCGGGAGCACCGGGGCGCCCGGCAGCCCCGTCGTGATCGACGAGGAGACGCACCACGCGGCCGGGAGCCTGGGGCGCGGCCTGGCGCCGCTCGTCATCCCGGCCGCGCTGTGGGCGTTCGGGATCGCGGCGTATCTGCTGCTGCGCCCGGTGAATCCGCGGGCCGTCGCCGGGCCGCTGCGCTCACCGGCCGTGGCGATCGGCGGCTGGCTCTCCGGCGCGGCCCTCGGCGTGGTCAGCGCGCTGGTGCTGTACCTCGTGCTCGACGTCGGCCTCGGGCTCGACCCGAGGCAGGCGCCCATGGCGATCGCGCTGTGCCTCTTGGCGGTCCTGACGTTCACGGCCGTGGCGCACATGTTCCGGCTCGTCGCCGGCGCGGTGGGGGTCGTGCTGCTCGTGGTGCTGCTGGTGCTCCAGGCGGTCGCCTCGGGCGGGCTGTACCCGGTGGAGACGACGCCGGCGTTCTTCCAGGCGATCCACCCATGGCTGCCGATGACGTACGCAGTGGACGCGCTGCGGGTGGCGATCAGCGGCGGCGAGACGAGGGAGCTGGTGTGGGCGCTCGCGGTACTGGCCGCCTACCTGGCGGCGTCGTTGGCGGTGGCGAGCGCGGTGGTGGCGATGCGGCGCAAGTGGACGATCGGCCGCCTGCACCCGCCGCTGCGGCAGTGAATTCATAACACAAGTCTTGTCACTCATGTACCGCAAGCCCCGCGGTGAACACCGAAGCCCTGTCAGCGGTCGATGAGGGCCGTGAGTCCGTCGAGCGTGCGCTCCAGCCCGAACTCGAAGGCGTGCCGCGGATCGGAGGCCGCGCCGTGCGCCTCCCCGGCCGCCCGGCCGACCCGCACCGCGGTCGGGAACCGCTCGACGTCGAGGACCTCGGCGAGCAGCGGCCCATTGGCCTCCCACCACTCCTGGTCGCTCACCTGGCTCGCCTCGCGTTCGGCCTCGGCCCGCGCCGCGTCGGCGGCGGCGGTGCGCACGAACGCGAGCAGGTAGGCCAGCGCGTCGTCCATCTCGATGTCGCCGAGGCCGAGCCTGTCGAGCGATCGCAACTCGTGCTCGTATTTGGCGCACTGGCCCGGTCCCAGCGGCGGCCTGGTCTGCGAGGCCGCGGCCGCCCACGGGTGGGCCCGGTACATCGCGTAGTTGTCGCGGGCGACGGACGCGAGGCGGGCGCGCCAGTCGCGCCCGGCGGTCTCGGTGCGGGGCATCGCCGCGTAGAGGGCGTCGAGCATGAGCACGATGAGCTCGGCCTTCCCCGGCACGTACGTGTAGAGCGTCATCGGGGCGACGCCGAGGGACTGTGCGACGCGGCGCATGGTGACCGCTTCGAGGCCCTCGGCGTCGGCGACCGCGATCGCCGCCTCGACGACGGCGTCGACGGTGAGCCCTTTGCGCGGCCCTCGCCGGGCGGCGGCGGGCTCCGCTCTCCAGAGCAGTTCGAGCAGGGTCGGCTTCGGCGCGTCGGCTGTCGTGGAAGTCACCGCACGATCCTAGCCGAAAAATTTGTACAACGTACAACGTACTTTGTACAATATACAGCGTACGATGAAATGAAGGAGCCGCTCATGCAGATCACCGCATACGCCATCTCGCTCAACGTCGCCGACCCGGTCGTCTCGGCCGAGTTCCTCAAGCGCCACTACGGCTTCAGTGAGGACATGTCCGCCGACGGCTTCGTCTCGCTCTCGCGCCCCGAGGCGGACTTCCATGTCATCTACCTGCGCATCGGCCTGTCGACGTTCAAGCCCGAGAGCGCCAAGGGCGCCGCGGACGGGCTGCTGGTGGCCTTCGTCGTCGAGGACATCGACGCCGAGTACGAACGCCTCCAACGTGAGGGCGTGGCGATCACCACGCCGATCGAGACCGAGGAGTGGGGCGAGCGCTACTTCCAGGTGACCGACCCGAACGGCGTCGTCATCCAGCTCGTCCAGTGGGTGGGGCAGCCGGCCGCGGGGTGAGCACGGGTCTGGCCCGCCGCGAAGCGGCGGGCCAGACCCGTGCGAACGATCAGACGAGGCGGTAGAGGGCCGCGCCGTGGGCGGGAAGCTTCACGCGCAGCTGCTCGCCGCCCGCCACGTCGGTGCGGGACCAGCAGTCCCGGAGCCCGTGCGGTGCGGGCAGGCCGAGATCGCCCCACGACACGTTCAGCTCGGCCGGTTCGCTCCCGCGGTTGAACACCGCCGCGTACGAGCCGTCGGCCGAGGCCCACGCGACGTGCCTGCCGTCGCGCCACACCTCCCTCGAGGCCGCCTCGCTGCGATGGGCGGCGAGCACTTCGGGGTTGGTGAGCAGCTCGATCGTCTCCTCACCGGAGGCGGGCAGGTCGGCGCCGACCATGAGCGGCGAGCGGGCGATGCACCACAGCGTCAGCATGGTCCGCTGCTCCTCGGGCGTCAGGAGCGAATCCCTCGGCTCGCCCACCTCGGCGCGCAGTCCCATGCGCCCCAACGGCAGCATGTCGGCGTCCGGCCAGTGCCCCGGGCCCGCGTGCGGCGCCCAGTCGCGCAGCAGGTCGAACTGGGCGTCGACGTCGCGCCACCGGTCCCACAGGTCCGCCGAGATCCGCCACAGGTGCGAGTGCGCCTTGAGGTGCTCGGCGTGCCCCACCGACAGGTTCACGCCGGGGGAGAGGCTCAGCACGATGTCGCGGCCGCTGCGCTCGACGGCCTTCCAGAACGCCTCCACCTCCTCGGCGTGGTAGGGCGCGATCATGTCGTCGGCCTTGATGTAGTCCACTCCCCAGTCGGCGAACTGGCGCACCAGCGAGTCGTAGTAGGCCTGGCCGCCGGGGTGCGAATGGTCGATGCCCCAGTTGTCGTCGATCCACGATGCGACGTGCTCGCGATCGGGGATCTGCGCCGCGGAGTACTCGCTGCCCTTGACGGGGGTGTCGGCCGCGGCGGCCTGGCGGGGGACGCCGCGCAGAATGTGGACGCCGAACTTCAGGCCCAGGGCGTGGACGTAGTCGGCCAGCGGCTTGAATCCCGCGCCGCCCGCCGATGACGGGAAGCGGTTCGGCGCCGGCTGGGGGCGCCCGTACTCGTCGAGGCAGAGCTTGGCGCCGGAGTTGTAGCCGCCGCCGCGGGCGGCCGGGTCGTACCACTGGATGTCGACGACGACGTATTCCCAGCCGTGCTCGGCCATGTGCTCGGCGATGAACTCCGCGTTGGCCCGCGTCTCGGCCTCGGTGACCGAGGTGCCGAACACGTCCCATGAGTTCCAGCCCATCGGGGGCGTGGCGGCGAGTCGGGTCACGGAAACCTCCTCGGGGATGGCGTCCCTGTACGGTACTCGGAACTCCCGACGGGCGCCTCCGCCGGTTGGGAAGCGCTTGCGGGTGCAGGTCACCACCCGCCCGATACCGTGTCGATACTCAGGACCGCGTGATGTAAAGTAGCTGAGGCCGACGGTCGAGACCGTCGGTTCGCACGATATTCGGCCAGGTAGCTCAGTTGGTACGAGCGTCCGCCTGAAAAGCGGAAGGTCGCCGGTTCGACCCCGGCCCTGGCCACCAGAGGAAAACCCTGTTGACCTGCACTAATGCAGAGTTGGCAGGGTTTTCTTGGTTCATCAGTGGGCGACCCGTCCGCTATACGTCCGTTGGCTGCCACCTGTCGGTGCGTCCTCCGGGAGCGCGGTGTCGTCCCGTGGCCGCAGCTTCGGGCATGGTGCAGCGATCAACCGGTTTGAGCCCGAATCATGGGTGTCGACGTAATCCAAGGCATCCGGTCGCGGTCGGGGGACGCTAGAAGCGCTCAACGTGCTCTTCGAAAGCTCTCATGTCCCGAGCCGTATCGGCCGAGGTGTCGTCTTCGACCGATCGTGGCGGTGGATTGCCACAGACGATGGAGAACGGACCCTAAAGGCTGTCCGACTGGCCCGAAAGTGAAGTGCCCACACGCGCGCGCTTGAGCGATGCCCGATACCCTCACAGCAGTGCAGTTAACAATCACGCGGCTCCCTCGAGTGGACTCGACGTCACCTAGTAGATCTGGAGTGCAAATCGTGACCACCGCCATCGAAACACACTATGCCGGTTGCCGCTTTCGCTCGCGCCTCGAGGCACGCTGGGCCGTCTTCTTCGATCGCCTTAGAATCCGGTGGATCTACGAACCGCAAGGCTATGAATTCGTGTCCCTGGAGGAAAGGTTCGAAAAGTATCTTCCCGACTTTTGGCTTCCTGACCTACGCCTGTGGTGCGAAGTTAAAGGAGAGCTCGAGCTTGACGGACTACGCCGGCTGATTGTCGCTGCTTCTCATGTTGGTCTACCCGTCGCGCCTGAAGGCGCGAAACTTCCCGCGCTCGACCGCGAGTATCTCGGGCTTCCTCGCCTTCTCATACTCGGCGATCTTCCCCGCAATAACTGGCTGCATACGAGGCTCGACCTTGTCGGCGCCGACATGATTTGCGCGACTGGCACCGCCTTTGTCAAATACTCCGACGGCACCGGACTTGCACAGATGGGCAGTTACCAGCCTCTCAGTCATTTCCTCGTCCAGGAAGCCTCGGAGGAGACTGTCGAACGGCTCGTTCACGGATACCCCAACATGCTTGTCTCGTTCCAAGCCGATGTTTGTGATGCCTATGACATGGCGCTAGGTGCGAGATTCGAGCACGGTGAGGAACCCCAAATGCCGATGGGCTCCTCAAGAATTGCCATGGAGGATCTCCACAGGCATCGCAGAAAGCGTCTACCCCAGCAGATCAAACCCGCGGTAGCTGCCACAAAGAACCGCCTCGACGTCCGCGACCAATCGGATGAAGAGCATGGCTAACTCGTACCAGGCTCAATTGGCCCTAGCTGACCAGAACTTAAGTTGCCTGTGAGCTACACCCACGCAAGACTCATCGTCCGACATGAAGAAGGCTGCATGACAGACCGTGGTTTCACAACTGGCCTACCAGGTCTTGACAGTGCCATTGGCCACTTTGCCGAAGAGAACCTCATTACGGTTGCGTCCCCCGATCGAGCGGACTCCGTCACTTTGGTCATCAACATCTTGCGGCACATGATATTTAGCCAAGGCGCCGAGGCACTCGTCCTGCTCCCCGGGAAATCTCCTCAAGAGTTCCGGGCTCGCCTACGCTGCGCTTCGACTGGAATACCGGTTCACAGGATCACGGGGCGAGACCTATCAGCTGCAGAGAGCGTTCTGCTTGAAAAGCATGATGAGCGAATGCGCCATGCTCCTCTAACCATCCTGACTCCCTCATCGGTCCATCACGACAAACTCGATGAGGAAATCTTGCCTCATGGTTCCCCTGATCTTATCGTCATCGACTCCATCCAAGATTTGGAGTTTCCGCAACCCGCGTTCAACGAGTATGGTGAGACCGCCAACCTGTACTCCAGAGCAGACCAGGTCGCCGAAGCGTCGCGTACGCTCAAGCTACTTGCAAGCCGTGAAGGCACGACCGTCATCGCGCTGGCTCGCATCAACGCCATTGGCCAGCGCGGGGGACAGTCACAGCGAGGTCCCGTGGCCCACAATCTCGATGCCTACGATGCCCTGCTCAAACACGCGGATGTGGTGCTTGAGGTCCATCCGAACCCCGACTCGCGGCGAATGGTCCATATCCGTAAGAACCGTTGGGGACCGGACAAGCACTCGATCCTGATGACAATAGAAGAATCCACAAGTAGAGTTTTCGATTCCACTCTGAGCCTTGGGTCCCGACGCACGCGTTCTTGAGCGCTGGTGCCTGGGCTCGAGGCAATTGTGCTGGCGCGGCCAGAGCCCCGAGAACGGCTCGATCCAATACGTCTACACAGCCGTCACAATGCCCACCTGGACATCCTAAAGTATTGGAGTGCAGGCAATGACGAGCCGGTCGTGAACGTTCCGGAGTCCTATCCGGCACGGAGCGCTATTCGGCGAGGGCCGCGTCGAGATCGGAGCGATGATTGCGAACCCATCGCCAGGTCGTGCGGATCCACCCGGGGACGTCCATCTCGACGAGCTTGATCTTGGCCGCATCACCCGCCGCAGCTTCGGCTTCGACCTCTCTCCAGCAGCGGCCCTGCCGCCACAGCACGGTATCCACCAGGCGGGTGCGCTCGTGGCCGTCCAGGCCATAGGCGTCTGCGACCAGGCGCATGCGCCGAGCGGTCTCAGGAAGATCGGTGACCAACGTGCCGAGTCGTAGGTACTGCCAGCAAAGATGGGCGACATCGTGAATGCGCTCGCCGGGTGCGGCCGCGTCCCAGTCGATGAACGCCACCGGCAGCGCGCCCTGGGCCTCGTCGGTGTAGACGGTGTTTCGCGGGGCCAGGTCGTTGTGGCAGACCGTTTCGGCGTCGCCGCAGAGGTCCGTGCCGGCGGTGAGGTCATGGAATTGGCGAACCATCGTGGCCAACCGAATCAGGCTGGCGTCGGTTTCGGCGTACGGGGAGCGGTCCAGCTTGAAGGGGACGTGGCCGTCGACGAAGGTCAGCATCTCCCGGCCACGCTCATCGAACCCCAGCAGACGTGGCGCTCCCTGCCATCCACAGCGCTTGAAGTGTTCGAGCAGGCGGTGGGTGAACGGCGAGTGCGGGCCGACTGGTCGACGCACACTGCCGTCCTTCAGCACGACCTCGTTGATAAACCCACCAGCAAGCGGAATCTCATCGACCATCCAGCGAGTTTCCCTTGCCGCCAACGGACACGCAATTGGGATATGGGACGGTCTTTACCCGTTGGTCGTGAATGTCAGGTGCCAGGGGAGGCGTCTGGCGGCACCTGCCGAACCTGGATTTATTTCGTGAGCGACCTGTTTGCTTCGAAAAGGAAGAAAAACTCCTGCCCTTTCGCTTGTTGAAGACCTGCCTTCTTGTCGTTGGCTGCGTCTGAAAACATCTGGGATGTTGGACCCGCAATGGAAGCAGTAAGTGCGAGCCAGTTCTCTAGTGAAGCCATTGGACCGAGCGCAAAGTAGATCCCGGCTCCTTTTGCCACAAGCTTTTGCACATCTTGCCGAAGATGACGGCCGACCTCACGGACCAGAGTATGGTCCTTGAATTCCTCCTCAATTTCCGCCAAGGCAGGGGCGACATCAGTAGTCCAGGTCGCCTGAATCTCTGCTGCAAACTCGTCGTCAAAAGCTTGGCTCTCAAACTTCTCTTCCAGGCGTGATACTGCTGCTCGAAATCGCATGCGGGGGCCCGAAAGATCATCTCGAAGATCCAAAAGTTCATCGAGAGGTGCGTTTGGAAGTGCAGGTAGTCGTGCAATGAGTCCACCGCCAAGTGCGGCCTCACCCGCATTCTTCATGGATAGTCGACCTGGGCTTTCTATGCCTCGGTCTATGAGATCCTTTACGATCTTCCGGATCGTTTCATCGCACAAGACGTGCACGCTTGGATCCCGAAGATGGGTTCTTATGGTCAATATCCATTCACGCATCAGGGAGTCTTGTCGGCGTCCTGACCTAGTTGCGGTGGCTGATAGAAGGTCCTTCAAGTCTGCCGACCCTGAAATATCAAGCACACCTGCATCAATCGCCGGTTTCAATTGTGAGACGTCAGCGCCCTCGGTGATAGTTTTTGACGTCTCGTTGAATCTCGCCGTGGATGAAGAGAGAACTTTCTTAAACCGCATCGCCCAGGTAAGCACATGAGGTGGAGCGAGCTTATTGCCCCATTTTCGGCGAACCTGCGAGGGAGGCATCCGGGCTAGGTCGAGGGCCCAAGGAAGAATTTCCCGTTCCTCGGGGGTGAACCCTCGGGTCCCGACAGCCCTGTAGACGTCGTTGTCGAGCTGGCTTACAAGGTCAATCAGCGCGTCTTCGCCGGATGCCGATACACCCTCAAGCTCGGTGAAGAGGGCAGCGCTGGGACTAACCAGCTTGATCCGGTCGGCGTAAAGGATTCCGGACCTGATCAACTTGACGTCGTTCTCGAGCGTCATCCCAGCCGGCCCTGACTTGGGCGCCGTAAGTACCGCCATTTGGAGACCGTTCTGCCCCTTGATAACCGAGGGCACGGGGTCCTTCTTTCGAGGGGACATCACTGAGCCTCCAACAACCGTCGCAGTTCTCTCATTCTCAAACTTAACAGCCGCGTACGACATGAGCAGGCTCGGACCTGGCTTAGATCTGCAAGGAGTCCGGAAGGATCTCGGACATTGATCAACTACGCATCATCACCTTTAATGTCGTTTGAAGGCGGTTTGTCATCATCTATCCAGGGAACCGAAATCACATCCCAAGCGAATCCACTGAATTGACGTAGATCCCTATAGGCCCCTGTATAACCCAGCGAATGCAATATCAGCAGCACTAGATAATGTCGGGTGAGGCCCCAGACTTCGGTAAGCAGGCCGGAGTCATTGTAGACCGCTTCTTGGCCGCCCTCTGGATGAACCAGGCGGTTTCTCACCTGCGTGACAACGTCAGCCCCGTCAAACTTATCGCCATTGCGTGTGGCGAATTGATGTGCCGAAGGCGAAAGAGCCGGGTCTAGATTGACAGGGACCCCAGCTGCTTCAAGAAGTAGTCGTAGTCGTCCGGCTGCCTTATATGTCTTACCCTGGTACGGTTGCCAACCGTTGTATTGTTTCTCGTTCATCATGCCACTTAGAAACAATTTTTCCCATCCGATATGTTCGAGACCGGCAGTGCCGTTGATTATTCTTGTCTCGACCAATCCGGGTGCATTGATGGATACGATTGCAAACATCATTTGGAATCTCAGATAAGAAAGTTTGTTCTGATCGCTACACCGTGCAATGACCGCACCCAGGAGCTCGCCAAGTGGTTCCATTGTCTTCGTGTACCACCAGCCTGGACTTATCGAGTCCAAGGGGTCGCAATGCAAGGTTCGCCAATCTTCCCAAACGACCTTTCCTTCGGAATCGAATGCGACTGGAAGCATTGGGGCGGCCCAGCGACCAAGCGCAAATGAAATTCCAACATGTAGGGATTCCAGAACGGCCTTGGCTTCGCTAACCGTAAACTCTGCTCCGTTGGTCCGATGCAATTCCATTACATGTGTCATAACGTAGAGGCGTCGTCTCCTGATGTCTTTAATGGCATCTTTATAATCAGGTCTAGCATCGAAAGTGATCTGCCACCCACTTGCCTCCAGTCGCCACCGATTGGACCAATCATATGACATCCCGTCTTCGCTAGTCATAACGAGAGGAATTGTTCCATTCCAGTCGGGCAAGTTGAACCAGTGCGCAACGATTGAACTAACTGGTGTTTCCTTTGTGCCGAACTCTGCTCCATTGGACCAACCGTCGTCAAAACTGCTCGCTATTGCGTCCATGGTAACGACGCCGTCAGGACGGTGCATCGCAAGCGACACTTCGCGATTGGGTGACAGGCGACGTCGCTTGCCCGGATCGGCGTGCCATTCGATGCCTGGCCGTCGTTGAAAACTTAGCTCAACCGATCCGGTAACCTCAGCTTCCTCCAACCCTCCGATGGTTCCATCGAAAAGAATGATTGGCTCATTTGGTTCGTTATATTCATAAAATGGGGTCAACGGAATTTCGGATGGTGTATTCATTGGATCTGCCTCTCTCAGGTTCTTCCATGAAAAACGGTACTCCAGCTGGAGCGTAGAGGTTAGGTCGTGTTTACGAACTCGATTTCCAGTCCAGGATGATCGCGATCCGGTTGGTGACGCTCGCGGGACCGTCCAGCACGGTTTGACGAAGTGCCGGTCGTGGACCCGACGCCGGTTCGGCGACGGCCATGGGTTCACTTGGACTGGTACCTGGCCATCCAACGGGGACCGCACGGGGATCGTGCAGACTCATTTCGATCACGGCGGCGATCAATCGGCGGACACGCCATTCACCCCAACCTTGGGCGTTGAAGAGGTCAGGAACGTCGCGAGTGGCGAGGTCGGAGAAATCCTCGATCCCCTCTTCCCTCAGTCCAGCACCGGACAGTCCGTGGGTCGCGGTGAGCAAGCGTTGCAGGTCGGGGAACGGTGGCGGGTGGGGGAAGAGCTGCTCGAACGGCCGATGCGGCCACAGGGAGCAACACAGGTCGGCGAGGGACCAGGCGAGGTCGGGGATGTCGACGTGCTCGACTGTGAATCCGATGCGTTCGTGCTTCCACCAGGCATGCCCGTCGCGGTGTGCCGACAGTTCCGGCGCTCGCTGCGCGTCGATGTCGCACAGCCAGGGCGCCCAGGCGATCCAGTACATGTCCGCGATGCGGTCGCCGTGGTTGGTTGTCTCGGTAGGGTCTGTTCGGGGCGAGTCCATCGTGGCGCTCCTTTACCTTCTGCCCTGGCTGTTTCGTGGTCAGACTCTCGGTTGCATCCGAGCTCGCCTTGCGATCTCGTGGTGGTGCTGGGCTCGGGCTTCGATCTCCGCGGCTTTGTCTTCGTCTCCTCGTCTGCGATGGTGTTCGGCCAGGCGTTCCCAGGCTTGGGTCCGGTTAGGATCGATGGCTCTGGTGCGTTCGAGCGCGGATACGGCTTCGGTGTCGCGTCCGGCGTCGTCGTGGAGGGCGGCGAGGTCGAGTGCGGCTCGGTATGCCTGTTCGCGGTAGTGGCTGCGGAGGTCGGTGAAGTCCCAGACGTCGTCGAGATCGGCGCCGAGCGGCCCGGCGTAGGTGCGCAGGGCCTCGGTGAGGTGCCTGGTGCGCGTCTTTGGGTCGTCGGCCTGCTCGGCGAGGGCGATGTTGCGGTCGAATGTGGCAGTGTCCGTTTGGAACCAGGACCGGTCGAGCCGGTAGGTTTCACGGCCGCGGTCGTACACGAGGACATCGTCGGTCTCGGCTATCGCGCCCAGGGCTTTGCGGGCTTCGGCGACGGTGGTGGTGCGGCGGCTACTCGCTTGTTTGAGGGTCGCGTCGGCCGCGACGACTTCGGTCAGCTCGTCCCGTGTGAGGGCCCATTCGGTCAGGGCCATGACGGCGACGAGGTCGAGGCAGGCTCGTCGTCTGAAGTGCACGTTCTCGCTGTTCCAGGTGAGGTGGTGGCTGCCGAACAGCTGAAGTTCGAAGCGACGCTCTGGCGCAAGTGCCTCGGGCATGGAGTCGGGCGCCCGTGTGTCGAGGTCGTCTGTTTCCGGTTCGGATTCTTCAACGACGTGCGGAAGTTCGGGGTCCGGTGCGAATGCGGTCGTGTCGGCAAGGTCGGCGAGTCGTCGCCTGCATTCAACCTTGTCCAGGCCGTAGCAGTGGCCGAGCGCTTCAAGTTCCAGTTGAGGGAGGTGGCCGCCGGTAGGGGTGCCGTCGGCGGCGAGTTCGATCCAGGCTCGGTCCCATCGGCCGAGGATGAGCGCGTAGCTTTCGTCGCCGGGTTCAGGCAGGGCAGCGGCTTCCGCGTGGCCGGTGATGAGGACGGTCACGTGACGGTGGAGTTCATCAGTCTCCGGGTCATACTCGACACTGGCTTGGGTTCGGCGCACTTCCCCGGCCAGATCAGTGCGCGCTTCGACGAGATGAGCTCCGGGTATCGCCTGTAGCAGATCGGTGTCGATGCCGAGGTCATCTGCGGTGAGTTGGTCGATGACAACGGCCGAACCAGCGCCCAGCGTCGCCCATAGTGCGCCGCGCGCGACACTGCGCGCTCCGGGACCGATGAGTCCGAGGCCGTCTCGGGCGTGGTCGAGTACGGATACTTCAGCGGCCGAGGTAGTGCCGGTGGCCAGCGGGAGGGCGGTGTCTGGATCGTCGGCTCCGCCATCGTGCTCTTCGAGAAGCGACTGAAGGTCCTCGAGTCGCCCGGTCATCTGGTCTTCGTCGTCATGGGGAACTGCTGTGTCCAAGTTGTCCACTTCCGCGAGGTGCGACTTGTCGCCTTCGTTGCGGCTTCGTTCACGGCTGCGCCGCTTCCTTGCGGCAAGTGCGATGGCGATGGTGCTGAGCGCGATGAAGGAGCCCGCGCTGATCCAGGTGCCGCGGTCGAGGGCCGGTGCGGACTCGGCTCGAGCATCGGTGGCATCGTCGGGCTCTCCGTCATCGCTCTTGGTCGGTTCTGGGGTTGTTGTGTCTGCCGGTTCAGGTTCTGGTGACTTGGGTGTCGACACGCCGTCGTCCTGGGCGGAGTCGTCGATCGCAGGCGGGTCCTCTGGAACTGTTTCTATCGCGGGCGCGGTGTCGGGGATCGTGAGTTCCGTGCCGTTGATGATGAGGTTGGGATCGGTCAGGTGTGCCCCGTTGGATTGCACGATGCCCTGGTTGGCGCGGAAGATCTTCGGGTAGGCCGTGGGGTCGCTGTAGTAGTGGTCGGCAAGGCCCCACAAGGTGTCGCCTTGCCGCACGGTGTGGACAACGTTGCCGTCGCTGTCGCGTTTCGGTCCTGCCTCGGTCTGCCCGGACTGGGATGCGTCGGCATCCGATTCGCGTGTTTCTACTGCGGTGGCCTCGCATTCGGTAGCAGTGGCGGTGATGACGGTGGCCGGTTCGGCTGCGGCGGCGATGGCCGGCGCAGTGGCGGCGATGGTGCCGGTGAGGGTCGCTGCGAGCAGCCGGATGGGGCCACGGATCTGCGAGGCGGCTCGGTGCCCTGCGACCTGAGCGATTATTTCCCAGGTGAGGCGGGCTACGAGCCAGATCCAGAGGGCCCAGGCGATAATGACCAGACCCCATTTGACGGTGTTTTCAGGGACCGGCCATGACAGGGCGATGTCCAGGCGGGTAATGCTCGGCATCTGCCAGGCCCACGGCGGCCCGGCGATGGCGATGAGCAGTGCGGGCAGCCCGATGACGATCACGGCGGTCATGAGCGTGGCGACGATGCCTCCCGCGGCTTTGCTGGCGCGGGAAGGTGCGAGAGCTGTCATGGTGCGCCTCCGAACGGTTCGGTCACGCCGGTGCGGGGCCTGGCGACCTGCTCGGCGGTGACGGTGATGGTCGAGATGCCGATCAGGCCGAGCAGCTCGGTCGGGTGATCGATGGTGACGGTGACGGTGACCTCGGTGGTGGTCGCGCTGGCGGTGCCGTTGAGTCCGGCGGCGGCGATCCAGTCAGCCGCGGCGGCCTGTGCATCGGGCACATCGAGCTGGGTAATGCCGGTGGTGCGCAAGCGGGCGAGATCGATCTGGGCTGCGCCGGCCCGGGCCGCTTCGGCGGCGACAGCGGTCGCTTCGGATCGCGCGGCCTGGGCGAGACCGCCGTCGTAGACCAGGCCGATCAAGGCGAACATGCCGAAGGCGATGATGATGAAGAACATGCTGATCGAGCCCCGGTCGTCGCACCAGGAGCGCTTGCGTGGTTGCGGGTTCATGACGTGCCCCCCGAGCGCCATTGGTCAACGGGGGAGGATGCCGTCGCGGTGACGGTGCGTGACCCGAACGGGTCGACAGAGACCGTGCAGGTGAGGGTGACGGTGACCGTGCCGCCGGGAGTCAGGTCGCCTACTTCGGCTTGCAAGTCCAGGCCGGTGCAGGAGTCGGGCACCATGGCCTCGGCCGTGGCACTCGCGGCAGCGGTGGCCGCCTGAGGTGTGGTTTCGACGGTGGCGGCGCGGGCGGCGGCATGCGTGGCGGTCTGCAAACCGATCTGGGCGCTGGCGACGCTGTGGGCGAGCAGGCCGAGCATCACCAGCAGCACGATGACAGGAGCGAACAGGGCCATCTCCACGCTCAGGCTGCCCCGGTCGGCCCAGGGCAGTCGAATGGCGGTGTCGGTGCGGCGGGCCTTCATAATTACGGCGCTCCGGTGTCGGGTCGGAATGCTTCGACCGGGCCGGTGACGCTGGATGAGACGGGGAAGTCGAGGAACGGCAGCACGGACTGGGCGCTGCCGGTGACTGTGACGGTGACCGTCTCGTTGTCCCGATTGACGTTGACGGCTGATTCGGTGAGCGGGCCGTCCGCATAGTGGGCGAGTGCGTCCTCGGCGGCTCCCTGGCCAGCCGCGGCGCTGCCGGTCTCGGCCCGTGCGGCGTCGAGGGCGACCCCTGCGGCGGCCTGAGCGGTGTGTGTCGCGTTGGCCCACAGCACGACCTGGACGATCAGCATCAGGACCAGCATGGTGACCGGTGCAAGGATCGCCAGTTCTACCGAGACTGATCCCCGGTCACGGCGGGACCGGCGTTGAAGTTGTTGCATGGCGCACCTACTGGGTCCCGATCTTGTTCGCCTGTTCCTCGGCGAACGTCTTGTACAGGTAGACGACCAGGAGCGCGACGCCGATGACCGCGGTGGCGACGATGGCGAACTCGGTCGCTATCGAACCCCGGTCGCGGGTTTGCCAGACGGCAATCGCACGCCCGCGAACAGTCTCAGCGAGAAGTTTGAGCCTCACGGCTAGCCAGACGTTCATAGTGTTTCCCCCGTTGGTGTTTCTTGTCGTATGTCAGGTGCCGGTAAGCATCACCATCGATGCGGGAACGGTGACGAACAGCAGCACGCAAATCGCGGTCGCCACAACCGGCAAGCTCATCCGCTCGGTCCGAGCGGCTTGGTCGGCCTTCTCTTGAGCGCGGCGTTTCGTGCGCATGGTCTTGGAACGGGCGATGAGCGCAGCCTTGATCCGTGCGCCTTCGCTCCCGGCCAGAGCCAGGCTGGCGGCCAATTGCCGGTAGTCAGCCGAGCCGATTTCCTCGCCGAGGAGACCAATCGCCTCCCATGGGCTTTGACGCACGAGTTCGGCGTGGCCGATCGCTTCGCGGATTCGATCGAACTGAGCCCCGGTACCGGACTCGAGGGCTTCGGTCAGGGCCGTGTCGATACCCGCGCCGCCGGACAGGCCTACGGCGATCTGGTCGAGCAGGACGGTCAACGCCCGCTGGTAGTCGCGACGCTCGTTTTCGGCCCGTTGGCGCAGGTCGGCGACGGTAACCGGGACGGCCAGGGCTGCGGCGACCAAGGAGAAGAGCATCGCTGCGGCCGGGCCGCCTTCGTCGAGCGCGGTGAAGCCCAGACCCGCGATCAGGCCCACGGCAGCGGCGACGATCGTGTGGCGGAACAGGACCCGCCAGAACCATGACACGTCCTCATCGAGGCAGGCCAGGTCGGCGAGCGTCTTCTCAGACGGGAAACCTGTCCGAGGGATGAGCGTGCTGATCTTGCCGCTCAGAGCCGGACCGGGTGCAGCGATTCGGGCGGCGGGGGCGAGTACGGCGATCTCGTCGGCCAGTGCCGGACGCCAGGGCCAAAGCGCTGCAACGATTACCCAGATTCCGGCGCCGGTCAGGGCGCCGAGACATGCGGCGATGAGCGGGTTCATGGAGCCTCCCCGAGGTCGATCAGGCTTGCCGGTTGCTGCCAGCGGCCCATGCGCTCCAACCAGGCCAGGCTGAGTCCGAACAGGCCGAGTACCAGCGCCAGGAGTATCTGTCCGGACAGGCCGTCGTAGTTGGCCAGGAAGTCCGGGCCCGAGGCGACGGTCAGGGCGATCAGGGCGAGGGCCGTGACGCTGATCAGGCGGGAGGCAGTGCGCACGCGGGCACGGGAGGCGATGACGTCCATGCGCAGCGCGGCGTTCTCCCGCGCGGTGGCCGCGAGGCGGTCCAAGAGCGCGGCCAGGTCGCCAGAGCGTTGGTGTGCCCGGATGAGGGCGTGAACGGCCTCGGTACAGGTCTCATCGTCGACCGTCCCCGCGAAGGTCCGCAGTGCGCGGTCAAGGCTCATGCCGCCATCGAGGTCGCGGGCGAGGCTGCGACATTCGTTCTCGATCTCTGGTGGTGCTGCCTGAGCGACGGCGGCCAGGGCCTGCGAGAGCCCGAGGCCGGCCGCGACGGTGCCCGAGAGCGATTCTGACCAGGCCGCGACCGCCTCGGCCTTCTCCACCGCCGCACGCCCGGCGGTGTCAGGCCCGAACAGAGCCTGGCCCCACCACACCAGGAGCCCGGCGACGACACCCGCGACCGGCCACGTCGTCCACCACCACACCAGCACAGCGGCCACCACCGCACCGCACAGGCGAAGTGCGTACGGCCGTAGCCACTTCAGCCGCAACTTGATCGGACTCTCCATGCCAGTAGGTTTTGGCGACTCGCCGTAGTCGTCAAGTCGCCTAGCGGTAAGTCCGTATAGGACCATCCAGATACCGGCTCCTATCGCTGCTCCGAGTGCAGCCGCGATGTACGGGTTCACTGCCACCGCCCCCAATCGCTCGCATCCCAACCGTGTTCGATCAGTCGCTGCTGCTGTGCCTCACTGGGGCGCACGTACGGCTCGGCCCGACGATCGGCTCCGGGGCGGGCGATCTCGTTGGACACCACGGTCTCGCCATCGGAAGCGACGACCTCGCGAATCGAGGACACCGCCCGTTCCCCGTCAGGAGTCTGGTCGAGGTGGATGACGAAGTCGAGGCCGTCGGCGATCAGCTGCGCCATTGCCGACCGGTCCAACTGCTCGGGGCTGGCGGCCCCGAACGCCATCATCTTCGAGAACACCGCTCGCGATGAGGACGCGTGGATGGTCGACAGGGATCCGTCGTTGCCCTGGTTCATCGCGTGCAGCATGACCGTCAACTCGTGCCCCCGGACCTCGCCGACGCATACCTGATCGGGGTTCATTCGCAGCGCCGAACGGAACAGCGCGGCTAGGGTGATCTCTCCGGCGCCCTCAACGTTCGGCTGTCTGCCTTGGAGCGCGAGCGTGTTCGGGTGTGCCGGGTCGGAGTCCAGGCCGAGTTCGTACGTGTCCTCGATCGTGATCAACCGGACCTCAGGGTCAAGGAGCGAGGCCAGAGCCCGCAACAGAGTGGTCTTGCCCGCGCCGGTCCGCCCGCTGATCACCGCATTCGCTTCCGAACGCACGATCGCCTCCAGCAGCTTGCCGACGACCGGTGAGAACATGCCCCGGGCGCAGAGTTCGGCGAAGCCGACGCGCAGCAGCCGGTGGCGGCGGATCGCCAGACTCGGGCGCGGGCTGACCTCCATGACCGCGTGCAGCCGCTCCCCGCCCGGCAGCCGCATATCCAGGATCGGGCTGCCGGAGTCGAACCGGCGCTCTTGCTCATTGATCCCGGCCTGAGCCGCGAGAGTGCGAACCAACTCGATCAGCGCCTCGTCAGAATCAGCGATCGGCGCGGCTGGTTCCCGCTCGCCTCCGGTCCGGCGCACCCACACCACGTCGGCGCCCTGGCACCAGATGTCCTCTATCGACTCATCCGCCAACAGCGTCGCCAGTCCCGCGTTGCCCTGCAAACGGGCGATCACCTCAGTGACGAGTTCACGCTCCTCGGTCTCATCCACCGTCTCCAAATGCGATTCGAGCCGTTCGGCTTGGAACTCCGCCACGATCTGCGCGGCAGTCCCAGCCACCAGATCCGCCCTTGACGCCGCATCGACCGGTACTGGGCGGACCGAGCTCAGGCGGCGGCGCGCACGCGCCAGCAGATCGGTCAATACTTCCGGTCGTTGTCCGTTCAGCTTGCTCACCGTTCCACCTCCGCACTGACCGAGCCGCCACTCTCGATGGCCAACGGCGCGCGAGCAGACAGCTCGACGCATGCGCTGGCCAGTTCGCTCCACGCGAGCCTGGCTCGGCGGCGTTCTGTTCTTCCGGAGGGTTCGGCGGGCGGGAGATCGCCGAAGACCGGCACATGCACCTCCTGGTCGACCAGCGCGCCGTTGATCTCGTCGGCCCCGTAGACGTCGGGGACGACCGCTACCGCCCAGCGCGGACCGCATTCGGCACTGATCAATCCGGCCATGGCCCGCAGCGCCAGGACACCGGCCACCGTCCCGGCGGCCACGACCACGATCGCGTCTGCCCGGGCCAGCAGGGGCCACGTAATCGACTCCGGCGCGATCCGGCCGAGGTCGGCGATCACCCACCGATCAGATGGGGTGAAGACATTCGGGTTCTGCGCCAGCACTTTCGCAAGCGCGGCGTGCGCGGTCGGCTGCCCGATCGGAGCGCACACCACCTTGAGCCGCTCGCCGAGAAACTTGGTTTCCTGCACGCCGGCATCGAGCACCGCGTCCTCGCCCCGCCCAGTGACCAGGGACGCACTGACATCGACCATGCTGGGGCGCGATTGCAGCCGCCACTCGGCCGCCAGCACTCCACCCGCGGGGTCGGCCTCGACCAGAACCCGGTCGACCTCCGGCCAGGTTGCGGCCAGATGCGTTGCGCAACGGGTCGCTCCGGATGAGCCGTTGACTCTCACGATCTCCAGCAGCGGCATCTCACTCACCGGCCTCCGTGTTTGGGAGGCTCGCGATCATCGCCACCAGGAACGGGTTCGTGCCGCGTGCTGCCGACAGCCCGGCCCGGTCGGCTGCGTCGAACTCCAATGAGATGAGTGCGCCGCCGTCGAACGCTGAGACCGACCGGACGATCGCGCCCATCTGCCACACCGCCGCGTCGACCGCAGGAGGTTCCCCGCCCGGCCCGGCCACCAGTACCACCGACTGCCCCGCCTCCAGGCCCGAGGGGAATGATCCCTCTGGCAATGCCAGGGAGGTCACCGCCCGCCCCGGCACAGGGGATGCCGCCGGACCGATCAGGCTCGGCGACAGCGGAGTCCCCGCCGCTACCGGCATGGCGAGCGTCTGCCCCACCAGCTCGTCGGCGCGGTCTGATCCGATCAAGTCGAGAATTTCCGATTCGACCGCAGCCTCGCCTAGATCACCAGGCGCGATGACATGGCCGGCTTCCATCGTTACTGCTGCGACGAGAACCTGGCGTGGCGAACCATCAGCGGCCGATGACGCCCATACGAAGGCACCCAAGGAGAAGACGACAACCGCTGCGATACCAATCGCCGCTACCGGCCATCCTCGGCCACGCAACCGAGGCCGCTTCCGCCTTGGTGCCTTTGACTCGGCCCGGTCTTGTTCAGTCACCGTGAACATCGTCATCCTCCTACTTCACCGTCGCCTGCGACTCCGCCACCGGCCACAATGCCTGCGCAGTCGTCGTCATCCCCGGCACCGTCCCCGACTGTCCGCCGCCGGACCAGGACACAGCCCAGTCCACTGTCACCGACACCGTGTACTTCCCGCTCGGCTGATGCGCTGAGGAGCGGGTGTAGGTGTGACCGCAGTCTGGAGAGGAATCCTCGGCGCGGTAATCCGGCGTCCATTTCGTTCCCGCGCCCTCGCACACCGCCGTCGAGCCATCCCCCATATCCCAGGTGGCCTTCACCGGACGCGCAGTCGCCGTGACCGTCAACCCCGGCACCGACGCCGCCGCGGAGTGCGTCGACCATGAATCGCCGCCCAAGTGAAGCCATGTCGGTAGACGCACCAACTGGTAGTCAGCGGGGGACGAAGTGATCTTCGGCTTGGGAAGGTTCAGCCGGTCGACAGCATCCTGTGCGAGCACCGCCGGATCGACTACCGGTGTCCCGTCGCCGTCGACTAGCACCCACTCGGCACCAGCCACGGTGGTACCCGAACCCGGCGTTGTGCAAGAACGCCCCATCAACTGGTGCTCTTCAGACGGACGCTCACCGGCGGACGCCCCCATGTAATAGCCCTCATCGGAATCCACCAGTTCGTAGACCCAGTTCGGGCACACCCCGGCCTCACCCGAGCCGCCATCGGCGGAACCCGCACCCCCGGAGGCGCTGTCGCCACCTTCTCCGGTATCGACAGGGGCGCCTGCAGACGAATCCGACTCGCTCCCTTCGAGGCCAGAAGTGACCTCACATGAGTCGGCGCTGTCATCGCATACCGCGTTGTCACCGTAATCTGTAGCTCCCGGATCAGCCAAAAGGACGCCGATCAGGAGCCCCGCCCCAACGGCAATCGGCGATCGGAGCGCGGCCCGCCTAAACATGTCCCCAGCTCCCTGAGGACCACCTCGCTGACAATCCAGCGGTCGTCAATGTGCTCAACAAGTGCTTCGACCTCCCGCGTGCCGTATTCCTCGCCTTCGACCGGTTCACCGGTCTCGGCGTCGACCACGATCCATTCGGTGGAGTCCATGCAGTCCTCGATCACGAAGTGATACGGGTTCGATTCGGGATAGGCCTCGGTAACTTCGGCCGTGTGCGAGGGTGCGCCAGTTGCGCGCTCACCCGCGTCCAGGGCGTCCTGCGCCAAACTCCGCGCCGTCTCGAGCGCGGCACCGGAGGCCACTTGAACAAGCGAACCGTAATTCGGATCGGGAACTTCTCCCGATTCGGCAACGGTGCGCCAGTACCGCTCGTAGGCGGCTACCGCGGCCTCCCGCGGCTCTTCGATCTCCTCGGGTACGGGCAGGGCTTCGGAGGTGATGTCCACTGTCGTGTCGGCTCCCGCGTCGTTCCCGGGTTCGGACGAGGTGTCGGTGCACGCGGAGGTCAAGGCAAGAGCGCCGAGGGCGAGGAGGAAGACGAGATGACGTTGTGCGATCGAGTGTTCACTAATACGATGTGAGTACATCACTTGATTGTGAGACAAATAACCGACAGGAGCCAGATCAATCCGGAACGCGAATCTGGGGCATGGCCCCGGAATATCGGGCAACTGGCAACCGTGCGGACGATATCTCACACGGCAGCGAAGGGGGATGCGATGGCAACGCCCGACCCACAACCGCCAGAAGTTCCTCGGACTCGGCTCAAGCAGGACCGACACTGGGTCCGGGCCAGCAGCCTGACCCTCGACATCCTCGGAAATCTAGTCCGCCAGCCCGGGCTCACCGTATCGGAGATCGCGAGCCGTCTCAGACGCTCCGCCACCGAAGACACCGTCCGCGATCACCTCAAGACCATGATGGGGGACGGATTCGTCACCCGCCGCAAGTGGCGGTACTACCTGGACCCGAATTCTCCGCTGGGCGGGAGTCCGGGCTCGCACGACCGAGAATCGCTCGTATTGACATTGATCGACCGGCTCTCCCGGTACCCGATGGGCGCGACGGCAACGGAGCTGGCGGTCGAGGTCGGCGTGCCGAAGGAGACGCTGCTGAACCTCATCTCGTCCGTCATGGACGCTGAATGGGCGTATCGCGACGCGTCCGGCCGCTTCCGCCTCGATCTGAAGGCCCTGACCGGGACCGTGCCGTTCGACATCACCGCTTCCGAACTCCTGGTGCAGGAGTGCTCCTACCAGCTGCGGGACCTCAAAGCAAGCGTCTTCCTTGCCTCATTCGATGATGAGGACTCGATGCAGATAGTTGCTCACGGTGAGGCTCCAGGCGTGCTCTACATGGACGATATTGCAGACGGCCTCAGTACCAGCGCGCACTCTTCAGCGCTTGGTAGGGCCCTGACCTCGACTTTCACACTGACCGAACGTGCCCGGTACTTCAAAGAACGAGGCATGAAGCGCTTCACCCGGGAGACAGTTCGCGCATTCGATGACCTTGAGCAGGCTCTGTCCGAGGCCGCCCGCAAGCGAATCTACGTCGAGCACGGCGAGACGATACCCGACATTCACTGCACGGCGGTTCTCGCCCGCAACGGTGTCCTGCGCGGCGACCGGTTCGCCCTCGCGGTAGCGCTCCGCGACGCACCGACTGAGGCCCAGGAAGTCCATGTGGTCAATGCGCTGAAAGCATGCGTCGCTGACCTCGCGCCGGTCCTCATGGCGCAGCGACCTCCTCCCACGATGTCTCAGGGCGGTACAGCGTCGGCGTATGAGGATACCGTTAGCTGCCTACCGTCTCGCACGCTCAAGCCGGCGCCTGCGGGCCACGCGCTCACGCGGGCGGAGCCTTCGAGACCGACCAGTGCCAGTGGCTGAAAGACGAGAGCATTATCCTCGCCCTCACCACACCAATCTGATGGCCACGGGCCTCTTGCGAGACCCGGAGTGCACCAGTCACGATATCGGCGCGTCCACACGCAGCAGGGATAAGCAAGGTCGCTTCAGGACTGTCATCGATGGCTTGCCGATACCAACAACGTGATCGCGGTCCCGATCAGTGCGGCGATGAGGATGACCCTGGGGATCTCCAGCCACCAGGGCAGGCGGTGATGCCCAGCCAGAGCGTCGAGGATCTCGCGTGCCTTTTGGCGTCCGATCATGGTCCGATCACCCCAGCCCACTGAAGGACGAGCACTATGACCAAAAGCGGCCCATATACCACGCCGCCACGCGCGAGTTGCCCTGTCTTGGTCTCGGCCCGCACGGCCCACAGGTAGCCGACCAGCAGGTACGCCCCCAGGGCCAGGATCACCAGAACCGGCGTCAAATTGGCGCCCACAGCACCCCCGGCGCTGCCAATTCCGGAAGTCATCTGCCCGAAGAGGACCGGCACATAGTGCAGCGCATAGGCGAGCAACGTGAACGCCGCCGCGCCGACCAAGACCCACTTCCGAATGCGTTTCGAGGCCCGCTCAGCATGGTCTTGCCGCATCTGCGCCGGCGCTACCTTCATGAGCGCCAGGTACACCAGGTACAGGCCGGTGGGGATCGCGACACCCCAGATCGCGCCGGTCTCGGCCAAGGACTCGATCGGGCCGCGAGTCGGGGAAAGGTCGACGCTCAGCTCGGACCCACCTGGATTGTTGTCGACGAGAGCCTTGAGTACGAAGACGGCGAACACGGCCCCGGCCAGGGTCAACAGTTTCTTCTGCTTCGGTTTCGCGCCTGTCTTCACGCCGATGCCTTCGGTTCGGCGACCGGGATGCGGTATTCCCAGTTCCGATGCGGTCGGATGCCGTGGCCTGGATCGAGTGGTACCGAATCGGTGAGGGCGGCAGTGAGCGCTTGGAGGGTCTTGTGTACACCTGTTCTGAACTGGCTGCCTTCGACGATGCCGATGTGAACGGCTGCGGCATTCCATCCGTCCACCAGACGGCGCTCGCTGGTCAAGGTGACGGTACCGAGCGGCTCACCGTCTTGGTCCGGAGCGATGGCGGCCAGGTCGAAATGGATCGCGCCATCGTCGTCAGGTTCGCAGTCGATCGCCAGCGTGTGTCCGAAGCGGCGCAGCGTCCCGAGCCGCATACGTTCGTCGGTGTCTGTTGTGCTCAACGGGGGTGGTCCTTCATCGAATTGGATTTGAAAGTTCAGTCGGGGACCCGACCATTGCGGTATGGGTCCCCGACTTGGACGACTGCCAGGTATGACATCCGGAAGTAACGTCGTCGGGCGCTGCTGCTCGGTGATCCGTCGGGCCAGTGCCAGGATCAGTTCCATGTCCCATCGGCGCGGCAGACCGGTCTCCCAGTCGACCCTCGGCGCAACCAGGTGGAAGTCGCACACCTTGTCGTGCGCGGTTTGGGTGCGGCCTTCATAGGCGGTGACGCGGAACCAGCCCGACTGGCCGCGGACGTGCTGCGGCAGCTCGAAGACGCTGAAGACAACCCCGAGGCTCTTGACGAAGAAGTCATCGAGAAAGTCTTGTTCGTACAGCACCCTGTCATCAGAGGTCGGAGTGCCTTGGCGATCGTTCGTGCTGTCCTCCTTGCTTGACGTCCGCGAGATGCTCGAACGCCTGGTATAGGCCTGCCGCGAACCCCGCTAGGAACGTCTTGGAACGCGACAGGCGGTCTTCATAGCCCTCCGCCAGGTGAAATACGGTCGCTCCCTCAGCGAGCTGGACGACTGCGCACGGCCTTTCCGAAAGCTGTTGGTGCAGCTGGTAGAAGGAAACCCTCTGTGCCCCGATCAGTGCGATAGCCCTGAGGCCGATCGGCTCGCCGACGTCATCGTTCAAGGTGACCGTGCCGACTCCCATGGGCTGCTGCCCCCAAGAGGTGGTGGCGTAATGGTGCGAACCTTTGACTCGTCTGGTCTTGAGTCGTCGGCGCGTCATCGATTACCTCCAATGCGGTCGGCCGGAGCCGGGGCAGCCGCGTCATCGTGGGTAGCCGTCCTGTCTCCGGTATCGGACTGGATGAGGTTGCCGGGGTCCCCCGGTTCCCGCCACATTGGATGCAAGGCCGGGCCGTCGCCGCCGAGCCGGAACGGTGCTCCGTGCTGGTGGTAGCCGTGCCGCCGATACAGTTCGACGGTCGGTTCGGAGACGGCTTCGAGGTAGGCGGGCGTGCCGTCGCGGTCGAGTTCGCGATGGAGCTGGTCGAGTAGCCCGGAGGCGATGCCCCGGCCGCGGGCGTCGGGGTGGACGCCGACCAACGCGACATAGCAGTGCGGGTCGATCGGGTGGTGGTCGTCCATGAGGGCGTCGAGCTCGGCGAACCGGTTGTAGGAGCGACCGACCGCCGCCCGCAGGCGCCGCTCGTAGTCGGGGATGGGCGCCGGTTCGGTGGTGTGGTCGAACCAGACCAGCGCTCCGGTGACCCCACCGGACAGTCCAGTGGTAAGCAGACCGCCAACGGTCCTGGCGTGGTCGACCAGGATCTCGAATTGGCCGGCCACGGCCTGCTCGCGAGCGGCCGGATCCGGTACGACCCATGCCGCGGTGGCCAGTTCGGTGAAGGCGAGCCCGAGCATTCGCGCTATGTCCCGGCTGCGGGGTTGCGTCTCGGTCATCGCAGGCCCGTTTCCTGGATAGGAGCCAAGGCGGCTTTCGAGCCGTGACCGATCCCGTGATAAGTCTCGGGAAGCAGGCGGCGCAGCACCAGACCCCACACGATTCCAGCAGCAGCGAGGAATCCGACGAGGATCGGCACCAGGCGCGGCAGCAGCGCATCCTGGTCGACCCCGAGCAGAGTGTGGAAGTGAGCGACCGACAGATAGAGCACCCAGGCCAGGGCGGCGCAGGCCAGGAGCGGTGCGATGCGGGCCGTCCAGGCGCTCTCCCCGCTGCGGTGACGCCAGAAGAACGCGAGCACCGCGACCGCGCAGGCGGTCACCAAGGCGATCAGACCGATCCCGGCGGAAGTGCCCACCGAGTAGAACAGATCGACCAGTGGGTCGAGATCGAGCAGTACCCACAGGACGATGACCGCACCGGCAATGCCGCTTTGAGCCAGCGAGGCAATGGCGGGGGCGCAGGTGCGCGGCGAAGTTCTACCGAGTCGGGCCGGAAGCACCCGCTCACGGCCGAGCGCGAACAGATACCTGGCGACGGTGTTGTGGAAACTCAATCCCGCGGCGGTGACCGAGGTGAACAGCAGCAGTTGCCCGATGGTAAACCAGGCGGCACCGAGTTGGCTGCCGGCCAGTGTGAACATCAGATCCGGATCGGCGCTCGCGGCCTGACCGATCTGGTCGTCACCGACGGCGACCGGCATCGACCAGGACGCGATGACATAGATCAGTGTCAGGACGCCGATGGTTGCGAAGGTCGCGCGGGCGACCGTCCGCCGTGGGTCACGGGCCTCCTCGGCATACACCGTAGGAGCCTCGAAACCCACAAAACCCACAAAGGCCAGCGCGAGGAGCGCTCCAGCGCCCGGACCGGTGAGGGCGGCCGGAGAGAGCGCACCGAAGGAGAGCGACCCTCCAGCCGGATGGAGGAGGTTCGAGACGCTGAAGACAGCCACGACAGCGATCTCGACGGCCAGCAGGACCGCCAGCACGGCCGCGTTGAGATCGACCGCGCGGGTACCGAGCACGGTGATCAAAGCCCAGGCGGCCAGGGCCGGGACTGACCAGGAAACGACCGCTCCGGTGAACCGCTCGATCAAGGCGGCGCCTTGCAGTCCGAGCAGGCCGTACAGCGAGACTTGGAGGGCGCTGTAGGAGCAGGCCGCCACCCAAGCGGCTCCGACTCCGGCCGGTCGGCCAAGGCCACGAGCGACGAAGGCGTACATGGCGCCCGCGTTCGTGATGTGCCGGGCCATGGCCGTGTAACCGACGGCGAACACAGCGAGGATGGCAGCGATGGTGATATAGGCGATCGGGATGCCGCTCTGGCCGGCGATGGCGTACATGACGACGACGCCGCCAGCGATGACGGTCAGCGGGGTAGCAGCGGTCAGCGAGAAGTGGAGCAGCCGAGAAGTACCGAGTCGGCCCTTGGCTAGGCTGGCGGCCATGGGGCTTGGCCTCGGCGTACTGGTGGGGGGTGCGGACATTGGCGGGGTTCCTTTTCATGCGGTTGCGGTGTGCGGTTTAGATGATGGTGCTGGTGGCAGCGGTGCTGACCGTTTCGGCTAGGCGCCCCAGCAGCACTCTCTGTGCTTCTGGGAGAGCACGCTGGTGTTGTTCGGCCCGTTCTCTGGCGGCGTCACTGCGATGCCGGTACAGCGCCGTCTCGAGACCAACTGCTTCACACAGACCCATGAGGAAGGTGTCGCTAGCGGCGATCGGTTCCTCGAGTTGCTCCAGCCATCGGCGCAGCCGGTGCATCGGAGCGTCGGCCACGAGGGACTCCACCGGTCGGTAGATCACTTCGTTGCGCTGCCGGAGCCGTTTGCGAACCGTATGCTCATGGCGGCGCATCAGCCCGGCGATGACCATGTGCTCTGCCACGCGGGAGTAGATGTCGATGTCGTCGCTGGCGAGGTACTGCAGCCACTGGCGGATTGGTTGGGGTCCCGGCTCGGCCCAAACTTGATCTATCAAGGCCAGACCGAGTGAGTCGGTTGGCGGTGTCGGAACCTGCAGCGGCATGAGCAGGTGGTCACCGGTTCGATCGGTGACGATGGTGGCGTGCGCGGACTGGAGCAACTCGGCGATGAGCGCTGCGGCGATGCCCAGAGAATCGGCCGGTGGCGCCACGACTGGCTTCCATGGATTGCCGACGGTGGTCAGCCAAACCGTGTCGTAGACCAGACGTGTCGGAGCATCGGAAACCAACGCGATTCTCGACGGGATGATCGAATTGGAACTGCTCATCGCCGCCCCCACCGAAGCCGTGGTCCATGAACTGAACGGTGTCGACTCGCGTCAGGTTGCTCGCGGCCGCGCTGCATTCGGACGAGACTCGATTCGTGACCAGCGAAGTGGAATTCGCCGACCGGACGCCAGGAAGCATCTGGGTTGCTCGGAGCATCGCTCGAGACCGAGAGAAGCATGCGGTCGACGGTGATGGTCGCTTCGAAATCCATCAGCGACCTGCATACTCGCTCGAGCGCGGCAGGGTCTGCTTGCTGGGCGATGGTGATGTGCGGATGGAACGGATATCGCTGGATGACGGGAATCGGGCCGTTCCGAATGGCAGATGCCAGGGCCGTGCAAGTCCGGCCGCCGTCGACGACGGGTACGTAGACCACCGAAGCGAGTGGCAGGAACGATGCGATGCCGTGCAGCGTGATCGAAAATGGGCGGCTTGTCCTCGCCAGCGATTCGAGGTGGTCCGACATCACCTCCAACCGGCCTTGCGGTATCGAGGCAGGTGCGAGCAGGGTTAGGTGCGGAGGAATGCGGTCGGCAAGCGGATCGCAGCAGGCCCGGCGTGCCTGTTGCAGCAGGTCGCGCCAAGGATCGGCGATCTCGATGGTCACACCGATCGTCAGCTCTGGCGCACCGGTCCAACCGTCAAGGCGCTGCCCGCTACAGAGATCGCTCCCAAGGTCGTGTAGGCCAGGTGGCCGGCGCGTCGCCAGATCGATTCGCACGTGCAGTCGCCCCTCGTGGTCGGATGAATCCAAAGGTGAACCGTCAGTCCAACCGTGTTGGGCAGTGTCGGCAAGGTTCCAAATCGCGAACCGACAATCCGCTGACACAGAACAGCGGTGAGCTCGGCTACGGAGCTGCAGAAGACCGAGAAGTCCAAACGGTCGAGAGCGGAGAAGAAAGTGCGCCTTCGCCCTTGCGAGCGACGAAGGAATGGTGCGGCCGCCGGGTAGCGTCCTCACGCCACAGCTGGCACACCCGGGCAGACGAATCCCGACCACGCCAGTCACCCGACAAGGCGGCGCACAGAGTTCTCTCGCAGCGAAGACCGAACACCGCAGCCGACGCGGGCTTCGGACACCACGCGGGTCCGGACGTATCGAGCCGTACCCGCACCGGCAGATGCTGCCCGAACGGGACCGGCACCACGACTCGCTGGAACAGACGGCGGCCAAGACTGAAGCCGTACGGAGCGAACACTCGACTTCGGTTCGGACACACCGGTTCGTTTCGGCCGGTTAGGCTTACGCGAACCCTCTTTCCGGTCGATACCCCACGGAGCTTGTGTGCCCTCGATCGACGCCCTCGCCGCCGCGGTCGCCGCGGTGCGTGAGCATCTGCGCTCGGTATCGGCCTCGCTTGCCACCACACACCAGACCGGAGAGGACCTCGCCGGGGCATTCGAGCAGCTCGGAGCAGACGGGCGCGCGCGAAGCACCAGGTCCGTTGTCGAGGCGCTTGAGCACCAGCAGGCGACAGCTGTCGGCCTCGATGCGGCCGCCGAGCAGATCCAGGGCTCTGTCGAAGCACTCCGCGGCGCTGGCGGCGGAGGCGGGGTGGCATTCCCCCCGGCAGACCGCCGACGCCAGCTCCACCGCCCGAACCTGATCCCGCAGAGAGATCCGGCAGCGAGACGGTGCTTGCTTCGATAGCCACCAGACCCCGGTTCGCGCCCGATCCCGCCCGCCGTCCCAGTGGGGAGCCGGCGGTCATCGAGGGGTCGGCGGGCAAGCAGGAGGATCTGCGGAAAGAGAACGAATCGGCGGCGGTCTTGGCGACGGCCGGGTACGACATCGAGCAGAACCCGCCGGCCAGGCACAACGGCAGGGAACCCGATTACCGCATGCAGGGAGAATACTGGGACTGCTACGCACCAGGCGGGGACAACCTCCGCACAGTCGAGACCGCTATACGCCGCAAGGTCGGCAAGACCGAAGCCAAATGCCAGGCCGACCGGATAATCTTGAACCTGGACAATTTCGATCTCGACCACACGATGATCCGAGCCCACCTGGAGCGCTTCCCGATCCGAAGGCTCAAGGAGATCAAGATCGTCAAGCACGGCACGGTGACACAGTTTTACCCCTGGGATTCGGAGGTCGACCCACATGGCGATTGAATACCACCTCGACGCCTCACCGGTCATGAGCGATACCGAGGCGCTTGACTACTTCGCCGCCAAACTCGGCTGCGAACAGCGCCACACCGCCACCTTCGCCGCTGGTGCCGCACTCCAGGTCGATACCGACATCGACACCGCCGAGGAGTTCCCAGACACGGCGGCATTGCTCGACGTCGCGCAGGTCCTCTCGGTCACCTTCCGCCAGTCCAAGAACCTCGGCGACTTGGGCGACGCCCACGCTGTTCGCGACATGCTGGTCGCGGTCACCCAGTTCTTCGAGGACTTCCCCGACGCCAAGGGCGTCTTCGCCTTCAACTTCGAGACCATCCTGGTGCAACGGCTCGGCGACGACGGCATCATCCTCGACCAAGGGCTCTTCGCTCCAGAGGGGGACAACCGGCACGGCACCCTCGACGAACTGCGCGATAAGTACCCGGTCCGCGCGATCGACCAGGTGCTCCTTTAACCCGAGCTCCGTTGCCCACTGAGTGACTCTCGCGATCGACGGGGTGCTGTCGACATCGATGAGACCGCCGTCAGCAGCCCATTCTCAGTAGGGACCGCAGCTCCCACCTGGCTTCCCGGCTTCGATGGCCTTATTCTCCACAGAGCCATCCAGACGATGTAGGCGCGTTGGTGGTCGTTGAGCGGGAGGTGCGGAACTCGCCCCTGGCGATGAGCTGCTGCTGAGTCCAGCCCTTCGCGTCACGGGGATCAGCAAGCATGAGGCGGAGGTCGGTCTTCATATGGGCGATCGCTCGCGGTTCCAATTTGCCTCTCACGCTGCAGGGCGATGTGTGGCTTGGGCAAGAGCGGCATACGGATCTAACGGTCGTCGCGTAGCTTCATCCAGAGTTTGCCAAGCATGTTTTGCCCTGATCCGTCTGCTCCTTCACCCCAGAAGTAATCGGTCGGCGAATCCTCAACAATTTCTTCGTCGCCGCTTTTCTTCAAGGCTTCTTGAGCTTCGGGGTGCTGTGCGAGCTTGGTTCGCAAGATCTCCTCCAGAACAATCACCTTTTTACGGTCCCAGTCTAGGTCTTTTGCAGCTTTATACGTTTCGTTGGCCAGCGTCTTGGCCTGGCCTGGACTGCGCGAATTGCGAATTGCCTCCTGGCCAACCGGATCGGTGCATTTCGCAGCCTGGTAGGCGTGCTCCGAAGTTGGGTAGAGCTTTCCTCGAAATTCGATGGCATGGGCTGAGAAGTTATTGAAGACATAGTACTCAGGCGTATAAAAATTTATCGGCATATTATGCTTCCTTCGCACCTCTAACAGCGGCGAGGAGATCACTAACGACAGGAGAATCGCATTCGGCAGCTATCACTCTTGCAACAGATACCGCTTCAACGAGCATTCTGGTGGATCCAGAATCCCGCGCAATATGAAACACGGAGGCAACCTGAGCGGCAGCAGCGTCATAATGCCCAACTTCTGCATACGCTTTGGATAGCCGTACTTGCGCTTGGCCGCGGTCACGATGGTAAACCTTAGGAATTTGGGTCATCGCGCGTTCGAGCACCGGAACCGCCAGATCTGGTCGCCCCAGGGTGAGCCAGCAATTTGCCCGTTGAACTTCAATGTAACTTAGCGTGCAGAAATCCCCATGCCCTGTACGACCATCTCTGCTCGTATCCGGCGACGCGGCGAATTCGTGAGCTTCGTCTAGCCGCTTCTGACATTCACGTTCGTCCCCTTCGAGCGCAAACCCATGTGCCTCCTGTTGCCGCGCGGCCGCGCGCGCAGGACCCATAAGGAGGGATTCATTCCTCTGGGCGGCCTGAGCCAGGCTAATGGTTTGAACGGCATTCTGTCGCGTCGTTGCCTGCTGGCTTCTGCGGAACATCGTCCAGGACACCATTGTTTGGTCTCCTGCCTCGGTAGCCCATTCCAATGCCTGCCGTGTCCAGTTCTCTGCACTTCCCATATCGGCAGTATCCTCATACAACCAAGCCGCTGATTCAGCATATTTTGAGGCGAGCGTCAATGCCTCATACCGTTGCTCGCCTCGGACATATCCCAACAAGGATTCCAGAATAGCGAGCTGCTGCTGGACCGATGCAAGAGCATGGCGGGGCCCGAACAGATTGTCTGTTCTGACCAGGGTATGCCAAGTTTCTTTTAGGTGCTCAATGGCCGCGTCCAACTGGGATCCCTGAGCAACCCTCATGCCAATCGGGCTTGCAGCGGTTGAGGTGGTCGTTGCAAAGAGACTGCGATCCCAGTCAGGTTCGGCTGCGGGTTGGGTTGAGCCGCTCCACAATTTCCGCTGATCCTCGAGTCGTTGCCGAGCCGCGACCGCCTCCGCTCGCTTCTGCTCCTGGAGCGCGTCGAATACTTGACGATATGCCACAAGAAGCGTCTCTTCGGCATCGAGTGCTCGGTCGCATTCGGTCCAGAAGCGTTCGTCGGGGAACTGGCGGCCGGTCTCGGTGTTCGCGACAGACGACCGTGAGGTGCGGACCTGGCCTTCGGTGATGAGCTGCTGTTGGGTCCAGCCCTTGGCCTCGCGGAGACCGGCCAGCATGAGGCCGAGGTCGGTCTTCATCTGGGCGATCGCTCTGGGCTCCAAGGTGGTCCTCCACAGGTCCGGCCCTCAATCGTTGAACAGCATGGCTTATGAGGGCTACGGAAACGCTGTCAATGGATTGTCAATCTTGCTGCCGATCGCTTGCCGACATCAGCGCCGACAGGTGCAATCGATTCAGCGGGTCGTGGTGGTGGTCACTGTCAGTGGTCGTCAACTGTATCGCGGCCCGCACCGGGCACGCCATCACCTGTCAGGAGGGCACATGAAGCGGTCGTTGATCGTCGATACCCATGCGTCGAGCTGCTTTTTCCGAACCTCGATCGCTGGGGAGGGGCGCAAAGCGCTGGTGCAGATCACCGAGCGGTGCAACCTCCACTGCGGCCATTGTTTCGTCTCGTCGGGGGACTGGGGTGAGCACATGCCTGCCGAGGCGATCATCAGCCGGGTGATCCCCCGGTTGAAGGCTGCGGGCGTGGAGAGGTTGACCTTGACCGGCGGGGAGCCGTTCGTCCATCCCGAGATCATGGTCATCTGTCGTGCTGTCCGCGCTGCTGGACTGCCGCTGGCCATCTGCACCAATGCGACCTCGACGACCGACGAGCAGATCGCTGAGCTGGTGGCCCTCGGCGGCGTCCACATCAACGTCTCCTTCGACGGCTTCCGGCCCGAATCCCACGGCAAATTCCGCGGCAGCCAGAGCAGCTTCGAGACCACGGTGGAGACAACGAGGAAGTTCGCCTCTGCTGGCCTGCTTCAAGGGCTGCTGTCGACGCCGAACGCGCTGGCCGCCTCCGAGGAGTTTGCCGAACTGTGCGCGTTCGCGGCCGATGTCGGCGCGCGGTACGTGCTGATGAATCCGCTCTCGGCATTCGGACGCGGTATCGCCACCAAGGCACGGTTGGCGGCCGACGACGAGAGGATGCGCGCCATCGCGGCGGTGACCGCACGGTTCGACTCGCCCGGCATGCAGACCGTCCGCATCCGCTTCCCCAACGACGACAAGCCGCTCGGCGGCTGCGATGCGGGCAAGATCGTCTACGTCTTCGCCGACGGCCAGGTGGGCGTCTGCCCTTACCTGGTGTTCGCCGCGCGCAACCCCCTCTCGCGCCACGAGGTGAGCGAGTTTCTGGTCGGCAACATCTTTTCCGATGCAGCCGATGTGCCAGCGGCACTCGATGCCTATCGTTTCCACGACCGCTACCGGGTCGGCGACAACCCGACCTGCGGCTCATGCGCGATGAACGCCCAGTGCGGCAAGGGGTGCCCGGCGGCGGTGATCGCCGCCGGGGAGCACATCGGCGCGGTTGACAGCGAGCAGTGCCCGGTCGTACAGCCCTCCCGACGCGCCCTGCCATTGGAGGTGGTGCGGCGATGAGCGGCCGTCTCCTGGTCGTTGAAGGACCTAACGGCGTCGGTAAGACCACCGTGTGCGCCCACCTGGCCGCCGAATTGCGGGACGTCGATCCGCGTATCCACGCGACCACGCAGCCGAGCCAAAGCCCGCTGGGGAGACTGGTGCGCACCGCCGAGGCGACCCTCACTGGCCGAGCGCTGGCCTTGGCGATCGCTGCCGACCGTGCCCACCAGGTCGAAGAAGAGATCATCCCGCACCTGAACGCGGGCTTCACTGTCGTGTGCGACCGCTACGTGCCCTCCTCCCTAGTCCTCCAGCGCCTGGACGGGCTCGCGCTCGATGAGATCTGGACCTACAACCAGTACGTCATCCCACCGGCGCTGACCGTCTACCTTGAACACGACACCGAGGTCATCGCCGAGCGGCTGACCGAGCGCCAATCCCGTTCGCGGCTGGAGAACGCGGGCGGCCCGGTCGAGGAACTCGCGCTGTACGGTGAGGCCCGCGAATTCCTTGAGACCGAAGGCTGGCGGCAAATAGTCGTCGACTGTCGTAATCGGACACCAGTAGAGGTCGCCGCTTCAGTCTTGGCCGAGTTCAACGCCCCGGAGGTGGCATGTTCTCCCTTGTGACGGTCAACATCGGTGCCGCCGCATCCGAACGTGCGGTGCGGATCGGCCAGTGGCTGGCCGAGGCCGATGACGATGTGGCGGTTTTGACCGAGACCAGCGCCGGACCGGGCACCGCCATGCTCCTCGATCGCCACCGCCGCGCCGGATGGAACTGCACCAACATCACCGGACCCGTCGGCGATCGAGGCGCGGCGATCATCTCGCGGCTTGTCCCAGGCGAGGCCATCCCGCCGCCGATGTCGGTGACGCTGCCGCACCGGCTGGCATCGCACACGATCGGCACCGAGCCGAGCGCGATCGTGCTCGGGGTGTATGTGCCCAGCCGTGACCGCAGCCAGGCCAAGGTCGAGCGCAAACAGGCGTTCCTTGAAGCGCTGCTGACCGCGATCGAGTCATATGATCTAGAGGTCCGCGAGCGGCTGCTCCTGGCCGGGGACTTCAACGTTGTCGCCGCCGACAGCCCGCAGGCGCGGACAATGATGCCGTTCGAATTGGAAGTTCTGCCGCGCCTGGCTGAAACCGGATTGGTGGACCTGGCCGCGGCGGCGGACTTCGCCGACGAGCCCACCTGGGTCGGCCGCACCGGTGACCGCTACCGCTACGACTACGTTTTCGCCGGCACTGCGATTGCCGAGTGTGTGGCCGGCGTGGAGTTCCTGCACGAGACCCGCACGCTCGGCCTGACTGACCACAGTGCCGTGCGGGTCCGCTTCAAATGCGAGGCCGACCGGCTCGCCGTCGCCGGCCCGGTACCGGAATCCGCGCCGACCTTGTTCTAAACCGCGAGCGCGTCGCGCACCAGCGTGTCGTACGTATCGGTGACCCGGCTCCCCGCGATACCGAGCCGGTGAACCCGATCAGCGAGCCGCTGCTGCGTCACTGCCGGATCGGCCTCCGTGAACAACTCGAGTTCGAGGAAGGCCCCGGCATGCTCCACCTCGTCAAGACAGAGGGCCACCGGCCCCCATTTCGCACCCCGGCGGGTCTTGACAATACGGACGGTCGGAGCAAACCCCATCGCTATCAGTGCCGCATGCATGGCTTCCCTGTCCAAGATCTGGGTCTCATGCTCGAGGCAATCCATCGCATTGGCTTGCGGCGTCTTCACGGTGAACAAGTGCGCCCCGCACTCGGTGCGGAGCCGGGCAAACGGAACGCCGATCTTGTCCATGCCATACGACCAGGAGCGCGGCGCATACGCCTGGTCGTCCTGGGCCTGCGGGTCTGACCAGTCCACACCCAGATCCTTGAACACCGCCATAACCGCTTCAACATCGCTAATGCGGAACTTCACCTCGACCTCGCGCTGCACCACCGTCTCCCCTCGTTGGGCACGAACCACCGAGAGCTGAGCCTACCGGTGACCAGAACCGTTCCGGTGGAGCGCGCAGTTGTCAATGGATTGTCAATCGCCAGGCCAGCGCCTTGCCGACACCAACCGACACCGCTGGAATGGAGTTACACACAGCCAGAACACGATTCCATGGAGGTGCAATACCTGATGACGACACCGACGCGATCCTTGTGGCCGGGCACCTCCTTGGGCACGATCACCCGCTTCGGACACGACTTCACGGTCATCGCCGAAGGAACGGATGGCCTGGTCCTTGCCAAGGCCAATGGCCAAGGCAAGCCCCACCGCACCGGCCTGCTGACGTGGGACGCGGCGAGGGACACGTTTACCGCCAAGTGGCATCCCGACGCCTACCCGCGCGTCGAATCCGACTCCCTCCTGGCAATCGGCCTGGTCAAGGCGGCCCGCCTCCTGCACCACAGGATTCACTTGGGCGAGCCCTTGCCTGACGATTCCGGAATCGTACTGGCCGAACACCTTGACGTCGAATGCGAAGCGTCAGTGTCTGTTCACAGCGATGGAGCCCGGCCATGAACGGAGTCTCAAGCCCCGCCGCGCGGACCTCCATCGACTCGAACCTGCCGTTCACCATCCCGACCGCACCAGCTGCGGGGACAGGCGGCGAGCGGGAAGCCGACCCTCCGCGGCGCTGCGAGACGGCGGCTTCCAATCCGGCGGCTGCGGCGGTCACCTTTGTTCCTCCCGAGACCGCCGCAGCCGCCCTCATCAACATCGAACGCAGCCACCACGATGTCGAGTTCCATGACCACAATTCGGGCGCTGAGCAGGCCGGGGAACGGGTGGGCGTGCCCCGGGCCGGCTCGGTGTCGTGCTGCCACTGCCCGGCGCGGCTGACGGTCTCCTACCTCGGTTACGGAGACATGGTGCGCCGGGTAGAGGCGGCAGGCTGGCGCTATCAACCGGCCCGTCATGACCGTGACCGAGCCTGGTGTCCACAGTGCCAGAAGTATGCCGGGAGTGCAGCACGATGACGACCTTGCAGGGCTGCCTCCAACCGGCAGGGCCGACCGCGCACCGTCCTGATCTGGCGCGGTCGGCCCAATCCGAGACTTCCGTCGATCTGATTCGACACTTCGACCGGAAGGGGCCGACCTCAATGAAGCACACGAAGGAACAGCGGCCGCAGATTCTCCCTGGCAAGGAACTGGGGCGCGTCCTGACCGGTGATGAGTGGCTGAGTGTCCACTACCACGACGAGCGGGCTATGTGGCTGTGCCGCAACTCGGACTTCCGGTCCACAGTCGGCATCATCCGCTGGGACATCGGCAAGAGCCCGCAATTGATCCTCGACCCGAGCGACAGGCGATTCGACCACCCGCACGGCGACGAGGTCGTCAGCATGGTCGACCTGGCCATGGTGGTGTGGTGGTGCGTGACCGACACCCAGCCGCTCGACCCGTTGCTACCGGTGGCGATCCACCGGGACTTCAAGACCTTCGTTGTCTACTGGTCCAGGAACAGCCGACCCAGCATGAACTTCCCTCGGTACGGGACCGGCCTCACCGCGCCGCCAGGAGCGGGGCTCACAGATGCACATCACGAACAAGGAGGAACACGTGACCAACGCTGAATCGATCATGACCGACGAGGATGCCACTGCCGCGCATCTCCGGCAGGCACTCGCCGAGTCGATCATCAAGAACCGTGCCGCCATTGGCAGGTCTGTCGACGAGCTGATCCTGGAGGCCGTGAGGACCGTGCCCAGGCACTTGTTCGTACCGGACGTCGGCCTCGATGAGGCATATGCAGACGACTCGCCGATCATGAAGCGCGATAAGCAGGGGGTGGCGATCAGCTCGGTCTCTGCGCCGTGGTTGCAGGCGATGATGCTGCAACAGGCTCAGATCGAACCGGGCATGCGGCTGCTCGAGATCGGATCGGGAGGATACAACGCCGCGCTCATGGCCGAGCTGGTCGGTCCCAACGGTGCGGTGGTCACACTCGACATCGACCCTGACGTCTGCGCCCGCGCCGAGCGGGGCCTGGCCGATGCCGGTTATGACGACCTGGTCACCGTCGTGCGCGCAGACGGCGAATTCGGCGCCGAACAGCATGCACCGTTCGACCGCATCATCGTCACCGTCTCCGCCCCTGACATCCCCCCGGCCTGGATCAACCAACTCACTGACGGCGGCCTCCTGGTCGTGCCGCTGCGGATGCGAGGCCTGGCACGCTCGTTCGTCTTCGAACGCACCGGCAACCACCTGAGCAGCCGCGAATTCGAACTGTGCGGCTTCGTCCCCATCCAGGGCGTCGGCGAGTTCCGCCAGCGCCTGGTCGGCCTGGCCGGGGACGACATCGCACTCAGAATCGATGATCGGCAGCCGATCGAAGCCGAGCCTCTGTGCGAAGCGCTCACCACTGACCGCCACGAGGCGTGGTCAGGGGTGGTCATCGGTGGCATGGAGGCATGGGACGACCTGGACATGTGGATCGCGACCGCCTCGCAGAGCTACGGCTACCTGGTCACAACGGATGCCGGGTACCAGTCGGATCTGATCGATCTGGCCAAGCGGTGGGGCATGTCGGCCATCTGGGACTGCGACTCCTTCGCCTACCTCGCCTGGCGCCCGACCGTCGCTGACGGTCAATCCCGAGAGTTCGGTGCCTTCGCCCATGGACCACACGCCGCCGACCTCGCCGACCGGCTCGTGGGGCACGTCCGCAGCTGGGACCGCGGCCAGCGCCATGGAGCTGGACCGCACTTCGAGGTCCATCCCAAGCACGCACTGGATGGTGACCTGCCGCGCGGGCTGGTCATCGAAAAGCGGCACAGCCGCGTCTCCGTCTCCTGGCCCTAGGCGCTCCCGCCGATCCGGCCAGGTCGTCCAGAACCAAACTCGAACAACGAAGGAGAAAACATGGCCAGCCAGACCGCCGCTGAGGTCGACAAGACCGACGAGACGGCCTTCGACCTGGACATCAGCATCATCGAGGCCAGTCCCGACCTGGGGTCGGTCCTCTACGACACCAGCGACAACTGCGGGCACACCTGCGAGAGCGCTTGCAGCAGCTGCCCCTGATCCCCCCAGACCGCCGGCCCCGCCTTCGCGGGGCCGGCGGTCGCCCTGCAGGCCACGAGAGGACGCATCACCATGTACCGAATTGCCGGCCCCGGGCAATTGCGCGCGACGACCTGCTTCGCTGCGGCGGTGCCCGATCCTCCGGTGGAGTTGGCCGACGTTGACGCAGCCTCCACTGAACGAGCGCGCGCGTGGATCGTGGCGGTCTGGGCTGATGAGGAGGTGGCCGCAGCCATCGAGATCGCGAGTCCGGTACTGGCGCGGCGGATCGAGGCGATCAGTTCCGGAAAGGGCGGAAACGCCCGCCAGATCCGGCGGGCGGCAGCGGCCCTGCTGCGCTACCGGCTGCGGATGACGACCCGCGCCACTCCCTTCGGCCTGTTCGCCGGAATCGCGCCCATCAGCATCGGCCAGAAGCTCACGGTGCACCACGACCCGGCCTATCGCATCGCAGCGCGCCCCGACGCCGTATGGCTGGGCGCGGTGGTCGACCGTCTCGAATCGGACCCGGAACTGCTGAGACACCTGCACGTCGTGGCCAACAACCTCGCCTTCGTCACCAGCGGGAGGCTGGTGTTGACCACAGCGGCGAGCAGCCGGGACTCGAGCGGGCCGATCCAGGTCTCGATCCGGTATACCGAGGCCGTTGCCACCGTCATGCGGATCGCTGGAGACCCCATCGCCTATAGCGACCTGGCCGCGAAACTCGGAGCCGAGTTCCCGGACACCGCACCCGAGGTCATCGAGTCGATGCTGCGGTCACTAGTTGCCCAGCGACTACTCCTGACCTCCCTCAGACCCCCGATGACCGACACCGACCCGTTGGGCCGCGTGATCGCCGAACTGGTCACGATCGACCGCGGTCCGGGCGAGCATACGGTTGCCGACCTTCCCGCTCTACGGAGAGCGCACCGCGCGCTCGCCGAAGCCGAACGCACCACCGGAGGGAAGGAACGCCGTACGGCGCTCACCCGTGCGGCCGAACAGATGCGAGCCATCACCGACCGAGCTGAGCAGCCAATCGCCGTCGATGTGCGTATTGCCGATCGGGTCGAACTTCCGCGCCGCGTCATAGCCGAGGCCGAACACGCGGCCACCCTGTTGCGGCGCTTGACCAGATATCCCGGGGGCTTTCCCTCCTGGATCGACTACCACCACCAGTTCCTCGAACGATACGGACTTGGCGCCTGCATCCGCGTCCGCGACCTGGTCGACCCCGGATCAGGACTCGGGTTCCCCGCCGGCTATCGCGACTCGCTTCTGTCAGGACCGTCCCAGGCGCTGACCGACCGTGACAGGAGCCTGATGGCCCTGGCCCAACGCGCCACAGCCGACGGTTGCACGACAATCGATCTGGACGATCGGACGCTCCGCGACCTCGCCGCCGAACCAGCCGATACGTCCGGGGTTCCACCACACGCGGAGATCAGCTTCCACCTGCGCGCTGCCGACCCGACGGCCATCGATGGCGGCCGGTTCGCCCTCGTGATCGAGCGCGCGGGTCGAGCGGCGGGAACCATCACCGGGCGATTCCTCCACATGCTGGACGGACCCGAGCACGAGGAGATCGCACGGGCCATGAGTGGCCTGCCAACGACCACCGCGGAAGCGGCTCTGGTGCAACTGTCCGGTCCGCCGCTGTACACCCGCACCGCGAACGTCGGCCGCGTTCCCGTCCTCCTGGCCCGAACGTTCGCATTGGGCGAATACCCTGCAGGCCGCCTCCTGTACTTGGACATCGACGACCTCGCCGTCACCGCCGACCTCAGTGGACTTCGTCTGGTATCGCTCCAGGATGGACGAGTTATCGAGCCACTGGTCCCCAATGCGATCGAGCAAACGACCCGGCTGCATCCGCTCCAGCGGTTCCTGAGCGAACTGCCCCGAGCCCGCGCCGCCGTCTATGCCCCGTTCGATTGGGGAGCCGCTGCAGCCCTGCCCTTCGTCCCCCGGATCCGATCCGGCCGCAGCATCATCTCGATCGCCCGATGGACGATCACCACCGACCGGCTACCGGGACGAGACAGCTCGTGGCCCGAATGGTCCGACGCCTGGGATCGGGTGCGCCAGCGGTACCGCATCCCGAGCATCGTGTTCCTGGGCGAGTCTAATATCCGCCACCGCGTCGACCTCGAGAACACCGCCCACCTTCGGCTGGTGCGATCCGAACTCGATCGCTCCGGCATTGCGATACTCCGCGAAGCGCCCACCGATACCGACCTCGGATGGATCGACGGCCGCGCCCACGAAATCACCCTCCCCCTCGCCGCGAATGAACCACCCATCGCGATCACCCAATCGCCGCCCCCTGCACTGACCGATCCCACCCCCGAGCACCTCCCCGGGCACGGCGCCTGGCTTTCTGCCAAGCTCTACGGCCATCCCGACCGCCTCACCCACCTCCTTGCCGATCGGCTGCCACGCCTCTTCGACGACTGGCCGGACGAACCAGCATGGTGGTATCTGCGCTACCGCGACCCCAGACCCCACCTGCGTCTCCGCATCCGACTGAGCGAGACCACCGGCTACGGCAACGCCGCCGAACACCTCGGCAACTGGGCTGCCGAACTACGCCGATGCCATCTGATCAGCGACCTCCAGCTCGACACCTACCGCCCAGAGACCGGTCGCTTCGGGCCCGGCCCGACCATGGCCTCCGCCGAAGACTTCTTCATCGCCGACTCTGCGGCCGCCCGCGCCCAACTCCGCCACCTCGCCGCCCGCAAGGCCGACTCACAGGTGGCACTGTGCGCGGCCAGCCTGATCGACCTGTGCATCGGCTTCACCGGCAGCGTCGACGAAGGCATGCGCTGGCTCAACGACCATGTCGACCGCCACGGCCCACCTTTGGACCGAGCACTCACCGGCGAACTCGCCCGGCTCCTCGATGCCGAAGCCGACCGAGGGAGCCTCGCCTCCTACCCCACCGGCACAGCCGTCCTCGACTCCTGGCGACGCCGCGGCAACGCGTTGACGGCCTACCGCATTCAGCTGTTCGGAACCGACCGGCCGAACGTCGATTCGACCCTGGCCTCGGTCCTCCATCTGCACCACGCCCGGTTCATTGACGTCGACAAGCAGCAGGAGGAGACCGTTCTCCGGGTCGCCCGCGCCGCTGCGCAGACATGGACCGCCAGAACCCGAAGGAGCCCTCGCTGACCATGACCACCATCGTCGAACAACGCCTCGCCGCCGCCAAGCGGGCCGACCGCATCGCCGCTGCCCTGACCGAGCCGGGAGCCATCGCTGTCCGAGTCGATGCCGCCCCGCAGTCGCTGGGGGCCGGCCAACTCGGGATCGCCCTGCTGCACCTCGAACGCACACGAACCAGCAGCGGCGACCCCGGTACCTGCCGCAACTGGCTGGCGACCGCCATCCGCCCTCACGTGAACGGCGCAGCCGATACCAACCTGTACAACGGCGCCCCGGCCCTCGCCTTCATCCTGCACACCAGCACCCAGCCAGACCAGCACGCCACCACCCGCGCGAGACTTCACCACACGGTCAAGACCATCATCGCCAAGCGGCTCGAAGCCGCCGAAGAGCGCATCAAACAGCAGCGGCCTGCCAGCTTCGCCGAATACAGCCAGCTCTCGGGCCTGACCGGTCTCGGTGTCTATCTCCTCGGTACCGAACCCGGCCATGAGCTGACCGAGCAGGTGCTGCGATATCTGGTCGAACTGACCAAACCCATCCGCATCGACCGAACGCGCCTGCCCGGCTGGTGGGTCGCCCACGACCCCTACCTCAAGGACTCCCAGGAGTTCCCCGGCGGCCACGCCAACCTCGGCGCCGCCCACGGCATCGCCGGACCCCTGGCCTGCCTCGCCATAGCCCACCGGGCCGGCATCACCGTCCCCGGTCAACTCGAGGCCATCGAGCGGATCTACGCCCACTACGACATCTGGCAGCACGAGGACGGCTGGTGGCCGCAATGGCTCACCCGCCCCGAACTCGCACAGCACTCCAGCAGTCAACCGGCACCCGGCCGCCCGAGCTGGTGCTACGGCACCCCCGGCATTGCCCGCTGCCTTCAGCTCGCCGCGGTTGCGCTCGCCGACCCCGACCGGCAACGCGCCGCCGAAGAAGCGCTCTTGCGCTGCCTGACCGACCAGACGCAGCAGGCATCGCTCGTCGACGCCGGCCTGTGCCACGGGATCGCGGGGCTGTACCGAATCGTCCAGCGCGCCGCCGCCGATGCTCAGGACCCCCGGCTCGGCGAGGCCCTCCCGGGCCTGCTGCACCGACTGCTGGAGTGCCGCGCGGTCGAGAACGGCTTCCTCGACGGCAGCGCTGGTGCCGGGCTCGCTCTGCAAGCAGCAGGCCCACAGGTTGCCGACGGATCAATCTGGGATGCCGCCTTGCTGCTCACCGCACCGGCCAGGTCGATCTGATGGCACCACCAGTAACTGAGGTAACGCGCTGGCTCCAAAGTAGTGTCCGCTGGAGCGATCGCACCGACGCCGAGTGGATGTGCGCGAAGCACTTGGGCCCGCAGATGCAATCGGCGGTCGACGACGGGATCCTGGACTGCTGGTTCTTCATCCGCAAGAGCCCATGGTGGCGGCTCCGCTATAGCCCGGCTCAAGGCGTCAGCCTTGAGAGGGTTCGTCGGCGCATCAGCGCCTTCTTGACCGGTCTGGAAAGCGAGTCGCGCATCAGTGAATACGTCCACCAGGTCTACGAGCCTGAGACGACCGCATTCGGCGGCGCCACCGCTATGGACATCGCCCACCGGCTCTTTTCCCGCGACACCGCTGCCGTTGCCGACTATCTCGCCCTCACCGCCCCAGCTCCGGGCAGCGATCGACGCCGTGAACTCTCCCTCCTGCTGTGCACCGCGCTGGCTCGGGCCGCCGGCCAGGAATGGTTTGAACAAGGCGACATCTGGTCCCGCCTGGCCGCACTTCGTGGCGGGACCTCCACAGTCATTCCCACACATCCTGACAAGTCAGCCGAGACCGTCCGCCGCTTCCTCGTCGCCGACCCCGAAACCACTGCGGGCCGCCTCAACGGTAACCAAGCCGGACTCGCCTTGAAGTGGATCGCAGCCTTTCGCGCCGCAGGAACCGAGCTCCGATCGATTGCCGACCAGGGCCAGCTCGAACGCGGACTCCGCGCCGTCCTGGCTCACCACATCCTGTTCCACTGGAACCGCCTCGGCTTGCCCCTGCCCGATCAACAACACCTCGCTCGCGCCGCTCAAACCGCCGTCTTCACCGACCATCACCCGGTCAACCCCGGCAATGCGATCAGGCAGGAAGGACCCAGCCGCCATGAATGAAACACCGAAGGCCCTCACACGCTGGTTCCCGCTCGTGCCTAGAGCTCGACCGACTTGCGCGCCGCTGGACCAGCGGATCGACAACGTCACCAACATGGCTCACTGTGCCCAGAACCAGGCTGAGGCTGCCGCCGCACTCAACCTGACAGCGCTCATCGCAAGCGATATCGGCGCCGGAGACCTCGCAGTCGAAATGTGCTGGCGGCAGTTCCACGCCTTCGCCGAGCGTGCCCCGTTGGGCAGCGTGGACGCAGGTCTCGCGATGGAGCCGATCGTCAATCTGGCCCGCCTCGCCATCCGCGAAGGCGACGGCGACCGCGCCTTCAAGATCCTGGACCAGGCACTCATCGCCGCCAACAATGCCGGCTCCGTCGCAGTCAACGGCAACACCCTCGACTTCGCCGATCTCACCCCCAAGGCAGAGAGCCGTCATGCCGCCCGCGAACGGCTGTGGATCGCGATGCTCTCCGACGGCACCAGAGCCCTCACCCGCGCAGGTCGATGGACCGAAGCACTGCAAACAGTGAAGCAATACAAAGGCATCGGCGAACGACTCCTGGACGGACGTCAAACCGCCATCATCACCCACTACACCACAGGCGACCTGACCTCCGCGATCACCATGATCGCCGACACCGCCGTGATCGACTCATGGGAACAAGTCCTCGCCTTGTACCTGGAGACCTGCTGCGCTATCGCCAGCGGTACCGCGAACGTGAGGAGTTGCAGCGTTCTCGTGCGGCAAGTTCTACAGCTGGAACTGCCGTCCGAACAGCGGCTATTCCAGATTCGGCTGGGCCTGAGCATACTGGAACTTGCGCATCTCATCGATGCTGACACCGAGCTACTCGTCAAAGAGTTTGGAAACGTCGCCTTGCAAACTGGAGACGCCTATGCCGCGCGGGATCTGGTGAACGACCGGAATTTCATGCTTCTCGGGCAAAGCGAGATCCTCCCAGCTCTCCGTAAACTGGAATCGAAATCTGGGCTTAGCCTCGAAGTGGTCTCAAACCTACCGTGGCAGCGACTCAACATCGCATTCGATGTCGGCCTTGCTCGCCTGCATAGTGTAATTGGTGAGGTTGGAGTCACCTGAACCACAACCACACCAATTTCAGAAGACAATCCCGTCAAGTGAACCTCATGGCAGCCCGTGTTATTTCGGTCGACTGGTCAGCGGGAATGAACCAAAGGGCATGTAGCACTCTGTCACGATTTGGGCCGGTCGATGCCACAAGTGTGAGGGAATATGGGGACGGCCATATACAACTTCAATGCGTACCCTGGAAATCAATCGACGCCTGGATTCATACCTGGTCTAAAAGGAAATCCAACGTCGTTCTTAGCAGCCTTGAACTTGGTTCTTACTGCAGATCCAAGTTACCAGCCTGCCTTCGGCAATCTTGATCGCAAGGCTCAACTCGATCCTCGGTATCCCTTGGTCCTTTGCGATCTGTTTGAGCCCGACCTCGTCGATGCGGGTCGCCCCGATTATTTGTGCCTCGTATAGAGTGACGATACCTTCAGCGACCGCCTCAGCCAGGACCAAGTCCATGTGACCGTACTGCTTAGGTGGAATACGAGACTCGAATTCCATCTGCTCCGCTGTCTTGATATCTCGCAACTCCGCTCGGAGAAGCGTGCGGAGGGCAGAAGAGACTCGTTGACAAAGTTTCGAGCAGATATTTGACTGCGCGATATCGATGATCTGAAGCACCTCAGAGAACCTGCACACGGCTTCGGTCTCGAGTTCACTTCTATCGAATTCCGGAAGAATGGGCTGAGCACGTGTGATAGCGCGTCGGATCCCTGGTAGCGCGAGCCGAATGGCGATCAGCGTCCAATCCTGGTCGGATTGTCGGGTGAGCTCGATGAGGCGCCGCCAGGCGGCATCGCGGGAAGCAGTCGGTGTGCTGCGGCGATTGAGATAGGAAGCAACGGCATCGATGTCCAGACGGTTATCCGGCAGAGGATCATCGATGATATCACCGAGATAGTAGCCATTCTGCCGAGTGAAGGATCGGCAGATATTTTCTATCTGCGCGAGTGCGTAACCGTTCATGATGCTGACCTCCAGTACGGAACACGACTTCTTCATGTCGCTCCTTCCAGTACGGCCGGTCACACAGTCACATGTCAAGAGACTGTGACCATCTGTGATTTGGAGCGGAGTCACGGAACTGATGTGCCTCGCTCATGGGGATCTGTTGGTTCGAATGTATTTCTCTCTGAGCTGCAACCACCGGTAGTGACTGGTTGTGACTGCAATCGTCGCGGTCACGAGCGATCACATACTTGCGTATTCGCAGGCCATGGGCGGTGCTGTCACACATTCGAGTGGTCGGTCCGGAATTTCGGCATGACCGGTGTATTGGGGCTGTGTGACCGGTGGTGACGGCAATGCGAATGGTCACAAGTTGTCACAGCCGGTGGTTTTAGGGCATGCCGTCGCCGGATGCGGCGGCTGTTCCGGGGTCGGATGCGAGATGGACCAAGGTGTCCGTACTACATCCGACCGATGGAGGGGGTGAGTCTCCGCAGTCCTCCGCATCGTCCCCGGAGCGGGCCGACCGGTCCGTTCAAAATTCCGCCGGTCGGCCCCTTCCTCCGAAGGCATCAAGGGGGTGCGGGGGATGAACGGAACAGAGGTCATGCGGTCAAGACGGCACGAACGTCGTGTTCGGATCGCATCTGGATTCGCTGCTGTCATCGGCGGCGTTTGCACGCTGGTGTTGTTGGTGCCGGGAGTGGCACTGGCCAGTACCGAGCAGTTGGTCGGAGTGCTCAACAATCTGCGGAATTGGATTGTGGGAATCGCCGGGACACTGGTGGCAGTCATGCTCACCATCGCCGGGCTCCGGTATCTGTTGGCGTCTGATCCGGGTGAGACCGAGAAGGCAAAGATGGCACTGCGCGCGGCGGCGATCGGTTTCGCGATAGTCATTCTCGCTCCGGCGTTCGTCGCCATTCTCGCGGCGATTCTGGAGTAGTCATGCACACGCCATTCTCCATCTTTACCTCTCACATCGATTACTCGGCGCTGCATACGGCATCTTCGTATGTACCCAGCTGCTCGTTTTCGAATGATGTCATCCCGCATAGCTTCTCGCTACCGGCAAGGAGGCAGCCATGATCGAGGACACTGTCAACGACATGATGGATGCGGTCATCACTTGGCTGTATGATCTGCTGGCGTATCTGGCTCGCGTGATTCTGCATATGCTGTCGGCGGACTTCACGTTGCTCTCGACCGATGCCATGCAGTACGGAATTTTGCTCGGTAGCGGCTTTAAAGTGCTGGTATTCGCCTCTTATGCGATCGTGATCGTTGTCGGCGGGTTTCTGGTGATGAGCCACGAGACCTTGCAGACGCGATATTCACTGCGCGAGATCGCGCCACGCTTGGTGATCGGCATGCTGCTGACCGGCATAATCTGGACGATCGTGCATCAGGCGGTCGTTGCCAATAACGATGTGGTGAACGCGTTGGTATCGATCGATATCAGTGATGAAGGCGCGATCTGCACCGACCCCGCATACGACTGGCGCACAGACGATATCGCTGAATGCGATTGGCAAGAAGGCGCCGAGCATTCACAGTTCGCGTATTGGGTGTCGTTCTCACCGCGAGCCGATCAGGAGATCGAGCTGTTTCACATCATCATGATCATCATTAGCATCGTGTGTCTACTGGTGCTGCTGGTGACATCGATCTTGCGATATATCGTGCTGTTCTTCGTCGCGACGCTCGCCCCGATCGCCGTGGCCTGCCACGGATTGCCGATCACCGAGCAGTTCGCGCACCTGTGGTGGCGGATGCTGGGTGCGTGCATGGCCTCTTCGATCGGCCAAGCAGCGCTGATCTGGATGTGGCACGAGATGCGCACCTATCTCCCTGACGAGGATGATGACCTGCTCGGTTATTCGTCCATCACGTGGCACGTCCATTTGATGGTGCTGGTGTGGATGATGTGGAAAGTCCATGCCGAGGCGTTCCGAATCGCACGGGGCCGCCCGGTAAAGGTCCCCGGTTCGCGGTTGCTGGCCGCATTCGTCATGTCGAAGTTTGCCGGCCGCGGCCACAAGCCGAAGCGCAAGTTCAGCACGCCGGGGACGATCTGGGGCACCGACATGCGCCGCCCGCCCTGGCGCCGCGAAAAAACCGACAGCGACGACGGGACCGCGAAGCAGGCGCCCAGCGGCGGGCAGGGCGGGGGTGCGACCTCGGGCTCAGGCAAGGGCAGCCTCGACAAGGGACCGAACGGCGGCGGAAGCGGGGGCGGGTCCGGCCGTCCGGCGGCCCCCGAGAAACCCGCGAGCCCGCACGACCAGCGCGCCGACGCCGAGCCGGTGACCACGCTTGGCGGGGATGCGCCCGATGCCGCGCCCGAGCCAGGTCGGGACCGGGATGCGCCGCCGTGGAAGCGGCCGCTCCCGAAGGTCACCGATGGCGGGTTCGATCCTGACATCGCTGCCACCTCGCTACACGGCCACCCGGGCAGCGATGGCATCGATTCAGCGAAGCCCGGTACGCCAGCCTCGAAGCCGGTACCTGGCAAACCGAATCCTGCGCCACGCAGGCCGGAGGCTGGTCCTGGCGGGGCTGCCCCGAAGCCCGCCTCGGGCTCGGCGGGTTCCACTTCGAACGCGGTACCCCCGCGGCGGCCCGAGGCTACTCGGCCTCGCGCTGACGGCATCCTGCCGCCGGCGACACCGCCCGAAGCTGAATCGGCTCCGGCGCGGCTGCCCGAGGCTGCCGGTCCTGCCCCGAGTAGTGCTCCTGCACCCGCGAGCCCCGAAAAGCAACTAGACGCAGAGCCTTTGCCTCGTTCGAGCACGCCAAAGCCGACTGAGCCCAGGAAAGAGGAGTGATCTGGATGAATACCAGCAATGCAGCATGGGTCCCAGCTGATTTGGACCTGCCCGACAAGGTGCTGTTCGGTCTGACCGCCCGTCAGGTCGCACTCTTGGCGCCGGTCGCGCTGGTGCTGTTGGCACTGTGGCGGGGTCTGGTCGAGACCGCACCGATTCCGGTCCTAGCGGCCGTGACCGCGCCGGTCGCGGCAGTGGCGTTCGCTTTGGCGACCGTCCGCAAGGACGGGGCAAGCCTGGACCGCCTGATCTGGTGCGCCACCGCAACCCCGAGGCGCCCGATCGCGGCAGGACAGGCGCCAGAAGAGGTCCGTCGGACTCTCGCGCGCCTGACCGGCCGGGCAAAGCGTTCGGGATCCGCTGGGACGGCGGCGGTGCATGGCCCGGTCCGTGCCATCCGGGACAACGGCCTGGTCGATTTGGGGTCTGCGGGTTGGGCGGCCGGTGTCGATGTGGGGTTTGTGAACTTCGGACTCCGCTCGGGCACTGAGCGGGCCGCGCTGACCGGCGCGTTCGCCCGCCTGCTGCATTCGCTCGATGCGCACCTGCAGGTGTGCGTCTCCACCCGCCCGGTCGACCTCTCCCGCTACTTGGCCGGGCTCGAGGCTCGGCGTACCGCACTCCCAGCAGGGCCGCTGGCCAAGGCAGCGGCGGCGCATCAGGCGTGGCTGGCCGGCCTGGTGGGCGCGAAGTCGCTGCTGCGGCGGGAGATCACCGTGATCGCCCGCTGTCCCGACGCCGACGGCGCAGCCTGGGCGGCCGGGCAGGTAGAGGCGTTCGCCGCACAGATCGGTGTGGTCGCACACCGCCTGGACCGTGCCGAGTTGACCGCCCGAGTCCGGTACGGCATCGACCCCCACGGCACCCCTGCAACTACTGGGAGGACGACATGAAACCGCTTCTACGTGCCCTGACCGGCAAGCTCATTGCGAAGCGCGGCTTTGCGCTCGAGGCGGACCTATGGCCCGATACGGCCGTAGTCGGTTTGCGGCGGATGCGGGTCGGGGACGGCTGGGCAGCGGTGCTGCTGCTGGTCGGGTATCCGTCGATGCTGCCGGTCGGCTGGCTGGAATATTTCGTCGGCGACCGGGCCCGCGTCGAGACGGCGCTCCACGTCCAAGGGCTCAACCCGGCGGTGGCGGCTTCGACGCTGCAGCGCCGCCGAGCTCGGTTGGAGTCGCAGCGGATGTACGCGGCCGGTCGCGGGAAACTGGACGACCCGAGCGTGGAGGCCGCCGCTGCCGATGCGGCCGCTTTCGCCGGACGCATCGCGCGCGGGGAGTCCCAGCTGCACGCCCAAGCCGTCTACGTGACCGTACACGCGCCGACCACCGACGAACTCGACCTTGCGTGCGCCCGGCTGCGAGCCGCGACCGCTGCGGCAATGCTCGATGTGCGCCCAGCCACGGCCCGACAGTTGCCTGGCCTGTTCGCGACCCTCCCACTCGGAGTCGACCCGGTAGGCGCGAAACGCACCGTCGACACCGACACCGCCGCGGCATCGTTCCCCTTCTGCTCGGCCGACGTGCCCGGACCGGTCAGTGACGACGCGGTCTTGCTGGGCCTGAACCTGTACACCGGTTCACCAGTGCTGTGGGACCGATGGTCGTGCCCGAACCACAACTCGATCACGATCGCCACCTCCGGAGCCGGCAAGAGCTACCTCACCAAGTGCGAGATCCTCAGGCAGCTCTATCAAGGGGTGCGGGTGGTCGTGGTCGACCCCGAGGCCGAATACCTTGCGCTTGCCAAACATGTCGGAGCGAGGCCGGTCAGACCCGGCACACCAGGGGTACGGCTCAACCCGCTTGCGCTACCGGCCGACCCGGCCCCCGATGAGCTCGGCCGCAGGAAACTGTTCTGCACCACCGTGGTCGAAACACTCCTGGGCGAGCGTCTGCCCAGCACGGAGGCGGCCGCGCTGCAACGCGCGACAGCGGCCGCATACGCGGCCGCGGGCATCAGCGACGACATGTCCACCTGGAGCCAAGGCGCACCGGGCCTCGACGCCGTTACCGCACGCCTCGAGACCGAGGCTGACGGAGCTGATCTGGCCGCTCGGCTCGCTCCATACACCGGGCCCGATTCCATCTTCGCCACCGACGACTCTCAGGCCGATTCGTCTGACTCCGAACGGCATCCGCTGCGGGTCTACGACCTGTCGGCGGTCCCGGCCGAGCTGGCGCCCGTGGTGACCCTGGTCGTCCTCGACGAGATCTGGCGGTCGCTGCGGTCGGACGGGCCCAGGACGCTGACCGTGGTCGACGAGGCGTGGCTGCTACTGCGGGGAGGCCGCGCCGCCGCGTGGCTAGCGCGCATGGCCAAGAGCACCCGCAAGCGCAACGCGGGGCTGGCCGTGGTCACCCAGGACGCCGACGATGTCACCTCGACCGAGCTGGGTCGCGTAGTCATCAACAACTCGCACACTCAGATCCTGCTTCGTCAGGCACCACAAGCGGTCGAGGCGGTGTCCGAGGCATTCCGGCTCACCGGAGCCGAACACGAACTGGTCGCCACTGCCAGGACCGGTGAGGCCCTGCTCGTGGCCGGGGAAGCGCACGTGTTGTTCAGAGCCGTCGCTCCACCCGAAGAGCACCGGCTCTGCCGAACGGGACTCGCGCAGGGCAGTGACCGATCATGATCCGGCTGTTCTTGATCGGCATGTGCGCGCTCGTCGCATTGGCCTCCTGCGCGGTCGTCTCGATCGTGGCATCGACCGGCAACCGGAACTTGGCGATCGGTGTCGGCGCCGGATGCTCGGCCGTCAACGCCGACCCGAAGGCCGTCGCCGACGCCCTCGGCGCCGGCTACGACGCTGGGCAAGCCCGGCACGCGATCACCATCTGGGCCGTGGCGGCCGACCGCGGTCTGGGCGAGCGGGCCGCGGTCGTCGCGATTGCCACCGCCATGCAGGAGTCAGCGCTCCGGGTCCTCGCCAACCCGAACGTGCCCGCCTCGTACAACTACGACCACGACGGCGAAGGCCACGACCATGACAGCGTGGGACTGTTCCAGCAGCGCCCTCACTGGGGCGAAGTGAAGGACTTGATGAACCCGTCGGCGTCGGCGGGCCTGTTCTACGACGCCCTGGAGAAGATCGACGGCTGGGAAGACCTTCCGGTCACCGTGGCCGCCCAAAAAGTACAGGTCTCTGCCTACCCCGACGCCTACGCCAAGCATGAAGCCGGTGCGCGGGCTGCCGCCGATGCGATCGGCGGCGAAGCCGAGTGCGGTGGGGAGTGGGTGCATCCGGTCCCCGGAGCCGGGATCGTCTCCGCTTGGCGTTCGGCCTCGCGACCGTCGCACAACGGCGTGGACCTCGGTGCGGAGCGTGGCGCCGAGATCCACGCCGCCTCAGCCGGTCGGGTCGTCACCGTCGTCTGCAACGCCCACACGCCCGCGGGTCGCCAGCTCTCGTGCGATGTCGACGGGTCTCCCCAGATCATGGGCTGCGGCTGGTACGTCGAAGTCGCCCATGCCGAGAACGTGCTGAGCCGCTACTGCCACATGATGCAGCGGCCAGCGGTGGAGGTCGGCGACACCGTCGCCGCTGGCACCGTACTCGGCTACGTCGGCTCGTCCGGACGGTCATCCGGCCCGCACTTGCATATGGAGATTCACCGATCACATAAGCCGGTGTTCGACACAGCGGTCAACCCTGAGTGGTTTTTCGGAACGAAGGATATTTCGCTATGACCGAGATCCTGGATGCCCTTACGGGGCTTCGCATCCCCACCGAACTCATCGCCTGGATCGAAACCATACGCCTGCCGCTAGGCGCGCTGGTAGCCGGTCTTGCCTGCATCCTGACCATCCGAGCGGTCCTGGCCCGGCGGTCGGTGACGCGCGGGAGGGAGGGTAGCCATTATGTGCGCCTGGCCGCGCCGCCGGAGGTCGATCCTGCCGGGGCGCAGGCCGCGTGGCGGCAACTCAGGGCGATCCAACAGCGCCGCTGGAGCCGCTTCTGGCGCGGCCAACCGCACCTGATCTGGGAGTACTCGTGGGACGGGCCCGAACTGGCGGTCAGGATCTGGGTGCCGTCCCTGTTCGACCCGCAGATGATCGTGCAAGCGGTCACGTCGGCCTGGCCCGGCACGACGGCATTGACTGAGCCAGCGCGTTCCCCGCTTCCCGAGAAGGGCGCGGCGCGGGGCGCTCATGTGGTGTGGAACCGCCAGTCGCTGACTCCAGTGGAAGTGGAGGAACCGGCCGACTTGCTGCGCGGACTATTGGAAGCCGGACCCGCAGGGACGCGGGGGCATGCGGTACTTCAGGTTGTGGCCTCGCCGGTCAGTCGCCGCCAGGTGAGCGCCATGCGCCGCAGCGCCCAGGGGCCGTCGCGGCGCTCCGGCCTGGTCGACGAGCTGCTGTCATTCGTCCTTCCGAGATTCGGCACCAGCACCCGGCAGCAGACCTATGAGACCCCATGGGAGCGCCAGCAGCGCACGGCGTTGGCCGGGCGACTCAACAGCCAGATGTGGAATGTCGGACTCCGGTGGGTCGTCGGCGGCCCGGCCCAGTCCGCCGAGCGGGTCATCACGCACAGCAAGCGCTTGGATGCGGCGGTGGCGGGCATGCTCGGCTGGGGTCACGAGCGCCGCCGGCTGCTGCACGCTCGGGCGATCTGCAATCGATGGGCCAAGGCCGCGCGGACGACCGTCCTCAATGGCGCGGAACTCGCGGGCCTGGCCCACCTCCCCACCGATGCGGTGGTGCCCGCTTTGGAGCGGGCCGGAGCACGCCCGGTCGCCCCACCGCGCGGCCTCGGATCCGGCGGCAGGAACACCAAGACGCTCGGCACGGCGGCTATCGGCGGGCGCAAGGTCGCCTTGTCGGCCTCCGACGCCCGCTATCACCTGCACGTGATCGGCAAGACCGGCTCGGGCAAATCCACGCTGCTCCAACACCTCGCACTGGCCGACATTCGCGACCGGAGGGGCCTGGTCCTCATCGATCCCGCCGGAGACCTGGTCGACGACATCCTGGCCAGGCTCGACCCCGAGACCGTGGCCGGTCGGCTCTACCTCATCGACCCCCGACTCGATGCCCAGCCGGGGCTCGCGCCGCTGGCCGGAGCCGATGAACACCTCGTGGTCGAAAACCTCGTCGCGATCTGCCGCAACATCTGGCCCCGGTTCTGGGGCCCCAGGGCGGACGACGTCCTCAGGTACGGGCTGCTGACCCTGCGGGAGAACGGACAGCCTTTGACCATGCTGCCGAACCTGCTGCTGAGCAAGAAGTTCCGCCGCCGCATGGTCGCCGAGATCCAGAAAGTCGCACCCGCCGAACTCCCGCCCTCGGGCCTGCTCGAAGACGGCGACATGACCGGCATCCCCGGCTACTGGGCCTGGTACGGCGAGATGAACCCCACCACCCAGAACCAGGCCGCCGGCCCAGTCCTCTCGCGCATGCGCGCACTGCTGGGGCGCCCGTTCATCCGCACCATGTTCGACACCCCGACCGCGGACTTCGACATGGCCGACATCCTCGACAACGGCGGTATCGTCCTCGCCCGCTTGAGCAAAGGCGAAGTCGGCGAGGACACCGCGCGCCTGGTCGGGTCAATCCTGGTCGCCAAGGTCTGGCAGGCCGCCACCGCCCGCACCGCCACGCCGGAACGCAGGCGCCGCGACTGCTCACTCATCCTCGACGAGGCACAGAACTTCCTGAACCTGCCCAACGCACTGGACGACATGCTCGCCGAGGCCCGCAAACTGCACCTGTCGGTGACCATCGCCCACCAATACCTCGCCCAGCTGCCCAAGGAGATGGGTTTCGCCGTCTCCGGCCAAGCCCGATCGAAGCTGTACTTCAACACCAGCCCCGAAGACGCCCGCGTCCTAGCCCGCCACACCGCGCCCTTGAGCGAGCACGACCTGGCCCATCTGGACGACTACACCATGGCCGCGCGCCTCTACCTCGACCGGCGAGAAGCCCCCGCCTTCACCCTGAACGGACTGCCCCCGGCCGAGGAGATCGGCAGGGCCGACCAGATCCGGACCGAAGCGCTCAGACGCATCACCAAAGCGGACGGACCAGACCCAGCTTCAGGCGCTGTGACAACTGCCGTTCACCCCGGACCTTTCACCCAGCGTCTGACCCTGCTTCTCGCCCAGCAACGAGACGCAGGAAGAGACGCCCCGCGAGATGACAAGCGAAAGCCCAGTTCAGGTCACGAATCCGGGGAGGCGTTGTGACCGCCCGACATGTGTATTCCGCACTTGAGGATATTCCCGGCCTTCTGGCCCGCCTGACGCCTCGCGATCGACTCCTCATCGATCTCCTCGGTCGGCATTCCGTACTCACCATCGACCAAATCCACCGCCTCTACTTCCCTTCGCTCCGCGCTACCCGTTACCGCATCGCCACCCTCCTCGACTACGGCGTGCTCTGCAGGTTCCGCGCGCTCGTACGACCCGGCTCGCAAGCGTTCCGCTACACCCTCGGCTTTGCCGGTGCCGTCCTCCACGCCGCTGCGACCGACCAGCCGCTCCCGCGCCTCCCTGCCTGGAATGAGCGCCTCACCCGACTGGCCGCCTCCCCCAAACTGCCCCATCTGCTCGGCGTCAACGACTTCTTCTGCCGCATCCTCGCCACCGCTCGCGCCTCAGGCGACGTCGACCTGACCGAGTGGCGTTCTGAAGCCGAGACCGGCGAGATCACCGGCGGCATAATCCGTCCTGACGCCGCCGCCACCGTCAACACCAGCGAGGGCGCATGCGCGTTCTGGCTCGAGCACGACACCGGCACCGAGACTCTCGCTCGTCTGGTCACGAAAGTCGATCGCTACTGCGACCATCTCGCCGGAAGCGGCCGCGCGGTCTGCTTCGAACTGCCGAGCGCGGCGAGGGAGGCGAACGTCCACGCCGCCCTCGGCGGACAGCGACGCCCGCTCCCGATCGCCACCATCGTGTCCGTCCGCGCGGCCGACCCCACCGGGCCGGTCTGGCGCCGCCTCGGGAAACCGGGTCTCTGGCGGCTCACCGACCTCGCGGCCGACCGGTAACGCAAATTCGGACTCCGCACTCCTGGGCCTGATTTCGGCAGGAAGCTTGGCTGGAACTGCCGGGTGATCTCCGGGTTCGCGTCGATGTCGAGCTTGCGGATCTCGACGGCGTCGGACTCGGAGGCGAGCTCTTCGAGCACCGGGGCGACCTTCTTGCACGGACCGCACCATTCGGCCCAGAAGTCGACCAGGACCGGCTTGCTGGATTCGAGCACCTCGGTCTGGAAGTCGGCGTCGTTGACTGCTTTGATGGCGCCCATGGGCATCCTCCTGTTGATCGGGTTGTGGGGCGGGTGGGCTCTGGACGGGTGATCGCCGATGGCGCGTCTAGTCGTCGAGGCTGGAGAGGTACCGTTCGGCGTCGAGCGCGGCCGTGCAACCGGTGCCGGCGGCGGTGACCGCCTGCTGGTAGGTGTGGTCCACCAGGTCGCCCGCGGCGAACACGCCTTCGAGGTTGGTCCGGGTGGAGGGCGCGTCGACCTTGACGTAGCCGGAGGAGTCCAGGGTGACCTGGCCCTTGAACAGCTCCGAGCGCGGGTCGTGGCCGATCGCGATGAACAGGCCGGTGACGGGCAGCTCTCGCTTCTCGCCGGTGTGCGCGTCGGACACTTCGACGCCGGCGACCTTGCCGCCTTCGCCGATGATCCGGTCGACGACGGTGTTCCACTCGACGGCGATCTTCGGGTTGGTCAGGGCCCGTTCGGACATGATCTTGGAGGCGCGGAAGGCGTCCCTGCGGTGCAGGATCGTCACCTTGGAGGCGAACTTGGTCAGGAACGTGGCCTCTTCCATCGCGGAGTCGCCGCCGCCGACGACGGCGATGTGCTGCTCGCGGAAGAAGAATCCGTCGCAGGTGGCGCACGCGGAGACGCCGCGGCCCATCAGCTCGTTCTCGCCGGGGACGTTCAGGGGCCGGAATGCCGAACCGGTGGCGAGGATGACCGCGCGGGCGCGGTATTCGGCGTCGCCGACCCACACCTTCTTGATCTCGCCGTCCAGTTCGACCTTGGTGACGTCGTCGGAGACGAGTTCGGCGCCGAAGCGCTCGGCCTGCTTGCGCCAGGAGTCCATGAGGTCGGGGCCCATGATGCCGTCGGGGAAGCCGGGGTAGTTCTCGACGTCGGTGGTCTGCATGAGCGCGCCGCCGAACTGGGAGCCCTCGAAGACCAGTGGGCGCATGTCGGCGCGGGCGGTGTACAGCGCGGCCGTGTATCCGGCCGGCCCCGAGCCGATGATGATGACGTTGCGGACGTCTTCGGTGCTCATGCCTTGGCCTCGTCTTCGGGGAGGAGTTCGGCGAGCAGGGCTTCGACGCGGGTTTTGATGTCGTCGCGGATGGCGCGGACGGCTTCGAGGCCCTGTCCGGCCGGGTCGTCGAGCTTCCAGTCGAGGTAGCGCTTCCCGGGGAAGACGGGGCAGGCGTCGCCGCAGCCCATGGTGACGCACACGTCCGAGGCCTCGACGGCGTCGTAGCTGAGGATCTTCGGCGTCGCGCTCGCGATGTCGATGCCGACCTCCTTCATGGCCTCGACGGCGGCGGGGTTGACCTGGTCGGCCGGGGCCGATCCGGCGGAGCGGACCTCGACGCGGCCTGCGGCGAAGTGGGCGAGCCAGGCGGCGGCCATCTGGGAGCGTCCGGCGTTGTGGACGCACACGAACAGGACGGACGGTTTTGCGGACATGATGGTCAATTCCTTTGCTCTCGAGTAGCTGTCATGGGTGCCAGGCGGGCGGCTGGTCTGTGGTGGCCGCGCGTGCTCATGGCCGGGTCTCGGGCACCGTTGCGGGTGCGCGGAAGAAGCGGCGCGCCCACAGGCTGACGTAGACGAGTCCGACCAGGACTGGGACCTCGATGAGCGGTCCGACCACGCCGGCGAGGGCCTGGCCGGAGGCGGCGCCGAAGGTGGCGATCGCGACGGCGATCGCGAGTTCGAAGTTGTTGCCCGCGGCGGTGAACGCGAGCGTGGTGGTGCGCTCGTATTGCAGGCCGATGGCTTTGCCGAGGGCGAAGGACCCGGCCCACATGAGGGCGAAGTAGACCAGGAGCGGGACGGCGATGCGGATGACGTCGAAGGGCTGGGCGATGATCGCCTCGCCTTGGAGGGAGAAGAGCACGACGATGGTGAACAGCAGGCCGTAGAGCGCGAACGGTCCGATCTTAGGCAGGAACCGCTCCTCGTACCACTGGCGGCCTTTGCGTCGTTCGCCGAGGGTGCGGGTGAGGTATCCGGCGGCGAGCGGGATGCCGAGGAAGACCGCGACGTTGAGGGCGATCTCCCAGCCCGAGACCTCCAGGCCGGTCGAGTCCAGGCCGAGCCAGCGCGGCAGGGCGTCGAGGTAAAACCAGCCGAGCGCGCCGAAGGCGATCACCTGGAAGACCGAGTTGAGGGCGACCAGGACCGCGGCGGCCTCCCTGTCGCCGCAGGCCAGGTCGTTCCAGATGATGACCATGGCGATGCAGCGGGCGAGGCCGACGATGATCAGTCCCGTGCGGAAGGCGGGCAGGTCCGGAAGGAAGATCCAGGCCAGGGCGAACATGAGCGCCGGGCCGACGAGCCAGTTGAGGACGAGCGAGGAGACCAGGAGGCGCTTGTCGGCGGTCACCGAATCGAGCCGGTCGTAGCGGACCTTGGCCAGGACCGGGTACATCATGAGCAGCAGCCCGGCCGCGATCGGCAGGGAGACGCCGCCGATCTCGACAGCGTTGAGGAGGTCGGCAACACCGGGCACCCATTGGCCGAGTCCGATGCCGGCGAGCATGGCCGCGCCGATCCACACCGGCAGGTACTTGTCGAGGGTGGAGAGCTTGCCCCGGGCCGCGGCCTCGGCGGCCACGGTCGTCGCAGTGGTGTCGGTGCTCATACGCCGGCCTCCTGGGGGACCGAGAGCACGGTCGAGAGCAGATCCAAGGCCGCAGGGCAGGCCTGGTAGTACACCCAGGTGCCGCGGCGTTCGGCGGTGACCAGGCCGATCTCTTTGAGGACCTTGAGATGGTGGGAGATGGTGGGTGCGGTCAGGTCGAACGCGTCGGTCAGGTCGCAGACGCAGACCTCGCCGCCCTCGTGGGAGGCGATGAGGGAGAGCAGCCGCAGGCGCACGGGATCGCCGAGGGCTTTGTAGGAGGGGGCGAGCCGCTCGGCCTGGGAGGCCGTGAGTGGCTCGGCGACCAGCGGGACGCGACAGTCGTCCAGCTCGGCCGGACGCGCGAGATCAACAGGTTGCTTCGACATGCGTCTAGTTTGACTGATATCTAATCAGCTTGCAAGAAGACAGCGAGTTGCCTCGCTCACCAATAGCCCGAACGGCGCCGGTCACGGGCATCACGGCGCAAACGACCACCACGGTAGCCCCTTGTCATGGCTCGAACCGGTGGTGCCCTGCCCTCTGGTGGAGCAGTCGTGCTCAGGCGTCGGTGGTGACGAGTTCGGCGAGGAGGTCGCTCACCCGCCGGTCGAGGTCGTCGCGGATGGCACGGACCGTCTCGATCGACTGCCCTGCCGGGTCGTCGAGTTCCCAGTTGAGGTATCGCTTGCCGAGGTAGACCGGGCAGGCGTCGCCGCAGCCCATGGTGACGACCACGTCGGAGGCCCGGACCGCTTCGTCGGTGAGCGGCTTAGGGAACTCCTTGGTGACATCGAGCCCGATCTCCTCGAGCGCGGCGGCCACGGCGGGGTTGATCTGGTCGGTTGGGGCCGACCCAGCGGAGCGGACGACGATGCGGCCCTCGGCTCGGTGGGCGAGCAGCGCGGCGGCCATCTGGCTGCGCCCGGCGTTGTGGACGCACACGAACAGCACCTCGGGCCTGATCCTCGCCCGCAAGCCGTCCGCGGTGGTGATCGCGTCGAGCCGTTCGGTGGCGAACCGCTCGGCCAGGACATACAGGTGGTCGCGGACTTTCGCGGTGGCGGCCAGGACGAGGTAGGAATCGTCGAGGCATTCGCGGACGGTCTCGGGCGAGAAGTGCTCGGCGAAGCGGCCGGCGAGGCGTTCGGCGGCGTGGCCGAGGATGGTGTCGACCTCGGCGGGGAGGACGGGAGCATTAGGCTCGGTCAACGGGATCACCTTCTGTGGCATCGGATTCGGGGTGGCGGATGTAGCTGGTCGAGCCGAGCTGTTTCGATCCGTGTCTAGTTTGATAATTATCGAATCAGACTGCCAGCGCGAATGCGTGAACTGTGGCTGAATTGCCGATGAACGCCGTTCAGCCACACGACCGGTCGTAGTCGACCGGTGGGCAGCAGGCGAGGAGGTAGTCGCGCAGGCCGTCGAGCCCCTTGAGGATGCCGTCGGGGTTGGCCCGGTAGTAGACGGTCTTCCACTCGCGCCGGGAGATCAGGATGCCCGCCTCGCGCAACGTCGCCAGATGGGCCGAGGCCGCCGACGGGGCGAGCGAGAGCCGCTTGGCGACCTCGCCGACGGTCAGTTCGGTGTCGCCGTTGAACAGGAACATGACCTCTTGCCGAGTGGTACTGGCCAGCGCTTTGAGGAAGTCCTGGACGTCGGCGTCGAGCGGCCCGGTTCCGGTGGTCATGAACCCAGTATGCCCGGTGGTCCAGGTCACCGCCTTTTCATCTCGTCATTTCTTGATGTGACGATATGATGGCTGGCATGACCGCACAGAGCAAACCCCTCGTGATCATCGGCGCCGGCCAGTCCGGCCTGGCCGCCGCTCGCGCCGCCCGCACCGCCGGCCTCAGCCCTCTCGTGCTCGAGGCCGGGCCCCGCGCGGCAGGCTCCTGGCCGCACTACTACGACAGCCTGCGCGTCTTCTCCCCGGCTCGCTTCAGCGCCATCCCCGGCTACCGGCCCCTGTCCGCCGACCCCGACGACTACCCCGGCCGCGACGAGATCGCCGCCTACCTCGAAGGGTTCGCCGCCAGCCTCGGCCTCGATATCCGCACCGACACCAAAGTCGCGGACGTGTCCACCGTCGACGGCGGCTACCTGGTGCGCACCGCGACCGGCGAGACGATCGAAACCGCAGGTGTGGTCGCCGCCACCGGCTCGTTCGGCAACCCACACCTGCCCCGACTGCCTGGCCATGACACCTTCAAAGGCGAGGTGCTGCACGTGGCCGACTACCGCCGCCCCGACCCGTACGCGGGTCGGCGCGTGGTCGTCGTCGGCGGCGGGAACTCGGCCGTTCAGGTCGGTTACGAACTGGCCCAGATCGCCTCGGTCACCCTCGCCACCCGGGCCCCGATCAACCTGGTCGACCAGCGGCGGGACGGGCGCGACCTCCACCACCTGCTCACCGCCGGGTACGACCACCTGCCGGTGGAGTGGTTCGCCCCGTTCGTGTCCGGGGGCCTGACATTGGACATCGGCGGCTACCGCAAGGCATTCGAAACAGGACTGCTGGACCGGCGTCCGATGTTCACCGCCTTCGACGAAGACGGCCTGGTCTGGACCGACGGCACCCGCGAGCGCGTGGACGTCGTCCTGTTCGCCACCGGCTACCGCCCGAACCTGGGTTACCTGGCCGGGCTCGGGGTCCTTGACGAGGCGGGCATGCCCCGGCACATCGGCGGCGTCTCCACCACCCACCCCGGTCTGGCCTACGTCGGGCTGGAGTTCCAGCGGTCCTTCGCCTCGAACACGCTGCGCGGCGCCGCCCGCGACGCCGAACACGTCATGGGTCCCCTGGCCGCGTTCGCCGCCGGACTGCACACCAGTTTCCGCTGAACCGTCGATGACCCAGACTGTCGCCGAAACCCCGGAGCGTCGCACCAAGTCACCCCGGCGCGCGCTGATCACCCTGTGCCTCACCCAGATCACCAGCTGGGGTGTGCTGTTCTACGCCTTCCCCGTCCTCGCCGGCACTATCGGCGCCGACACCGGCTGGTCGACCGCGGCGATCACCGGCGCGTTCTCAGTGGGGCTGGCGGTCTCGGCCGCCGCGGGCGTGCCGGTCGGACGACTGCTCGACCGGCACGGCCCCCGCCCGGTCATGACCGTCGGATCGGTCCTGGCCGTCGCCGCCGTCGCCGCGATCGCGTGGGCGCCGAACCCGGTGTGGTTCCTGGCCGCCTGGGCGCTCGCCGGGGTGGCGCAGGCGTGTGTGTTCTACAAGCCCGCCTTCGCCGCTCTCACCGTCTGGTATGGCGAGCGGCGGGTGCGGGCCCTCACGGCCCTGACGCTCGTGGCGGGCCTGTCGAGCACCATCTTCGCGCCGCTCACCGCCAGCCTGTCCGAACACCTGACCTGGCGCGAGACGTACCTCGTCCTCGGTCTCATCCTGGCCGCGATCACCATCCCCGCCCACACCATCGGCCTCAACCGGCCATGGCCCGGCCGCGCCACCACCATCGAGTCCCGATCATCCGAGACGGCCGGGCCGGCGCCAGGCGCACCCCCGATGAAGACCGTGCTGCGATCGGTCCCGTTCATCGTCCTCGCCACGGTGATGGCGCTGGCGACCTTCGCGCTGTTCGCCGCCACCTTCTTCCTCGTGCCACTGCTCACCGGCCGCGGCATGGACACCACCACCGCCGCATGGGCACTCGGCCTGAGCGGCGCCGGACAGCTGCTCGGCCGCATCGGCTACAGCACCTTCGCCAAGCACACCAGCACCACCACACGGACCGCAGTCATCCTCGCTCTCGGCGCCCTCACCATCGCCGCCACTACCGTCATCAGCGGCCCGGCCGTGGTCGTCTTCGCCGCCGTGATCGCTCTCGGTGCGGCTCGTGGCGCCTTCACACTCCTGGAGGCCACCGCCGTCGCCGACCGCTGGGGCACCCGCGACTTCGGCCTCCTCTACGGCATCTGCAGCGCCCCGGCCACCATCGCCCTTGCCACCGCACCCGCCGCCGGAGCAGCCCTCGCCGAACGAATCGGTGGCTATACCCCTACCTTCACCGTATTCATCGGCCTCACGCTCATCGCCGCCCTCCTCAGCCCGCTCACACGGGCCCGACCACGAGAAACCAGCCCCTCTCAGCATCGGTAACGGCTCCGGCCTCAGCGCGGCGACCAGTATCAGTCCCCCCGGTACCAGGTTCGGCGTTTGCAAAGCACCGGCGGGTGTGGTGGCAGCCGCTGAAGAACGCGCAGGCACCCACTCACTGCTCTGTGGCGTGGGCCGTATTCGAGTTGCATCCGGTACCTGGGTACGGGTTTACGGTTAATGACAGCCCAGTTCACCGCTCCGAAGGAGGCCATCATGGCCACACCGCCGACCACCGTCATTGCAGAGATCACCGCCGACCGGTTCGCATCCGACGTCTTGGAGGCCGCGGGCCCGGTCCTGGTCGAGTTCTACGCGCCCTGGTGCGGCAACTGCCGCCGCCTGGCCCCGGTCCTGGACCGTCTCGCCGCCGAGGCCGCCGGTCGTATCCGCATCGTCAAGATCGACGCCGAACAGGCCCCCGAGTTGACGGCCCGCTATGCGGTGACCGGGACGCCGACGCTGATCCGCTTCGAAGGCGGCGAGACGGTCGCCTCCCTGGTCGGCGCGCAAAGCGAGCAGGCCGTCCGCGACCTGATCAGCCCGCCGCAAACCTCCACCGGCACCGAGTCGCGAACGCTCCTGGCGTGGGTGCCGGCCGATGCGTGCGCCCTGCCCGCCGAGGGCCAAGCCGCCCGCCTGGCCGCCTTCGAAGACCTGTTCACCGCCGCCGTCCAGTCGGTCGAACGCCTCGAACCCACGCGGCTGCGCCTGGCCTTGACCCCGGATTCGGGCGTGGCGGCCCAAGCCGCCGACCTGGCCGCGCGCGAAGCCGACTGCTGCGGCTTCTTCACCTTCAACCTCACCGCCGCCGCAGGGAGCCTCGACCTCGACATCACCGTTCCCGCCGTGCGCGCCGGCGTCCTGGACGGCATCGCCACCCAGGCCGAGGCCGCCCGGACGACGTCATGAGCGCGGGGCTGCGGCCCGGCCAGGTCGCCCGAGCGGCCGGGGTCGGACGCGAGACCTTGCGGTACTACGAGCGGCGCGGCCTCATCGCCCCGACCGACCGCACCATCGGCGGGCACCGGCTCTATCCGACCGAGACCGTCACCCGTCTGCGCGTCATCAAGGCCGCGCAGCGGCTCGGGTTCACCCTGGAGGAGATCGCCGACCTCACCGACCCGCGCAGGCACCGGCGCGGCCCCGACGGCGGCCTCCAGGCCAGTGCCCGCGCCAAGTTGGCCCAGGTCCAAGCGCGCATCGCCGAACTCGAGCAGGTCGCCGCCCTGTTGCAAGGGGCGTTGTCGGCCGGATGCGACGACCTGGATGCCTGCGCGCACACGCCCCAGTGCCCGCTGCCCTTCCCCGAGGTCGCGCACCCGGCCGGGCGTGGCCAGGACTGATAGGTTCTCGCCCATGGACACCGCCCGATCGATCGCCCTGTTCCTGCTCGCCGCCCTCGCCGAGATCGGCGGGGCCTGGCTGATCTGGCAGGGCCTGCGCGAGCACAAGGGCATCCTGTGGATCGCCGCAGGCGTCGTCGCCCTGGGCGCGTACGGGTTCGTCGCCGCCTTCCAACCCGACCCGAACTTCGGGCGCATCCTGGCCGCCTACGGCGGCATCTTCGTCGCCGGGTCCCTGGCCTGGGGCATGGTCGTCGACGGCTTCCGCCCCGACCGGTGGGACCTCATCGGCGCCGCCATCTGCCTGGTCGGCGTCACCGTCATCATGTACGCCCCGCGCAGCTGAACCCACCGCACCTCCCGATCCCCGGCAAGCCCCCAGTGGCAGCATGGAGGTCGATGACACCGACCAGTACCACCCCCGTCGCGTTGGTCACCGGCGCCTCCTCGGGCATAGGCGACGTGGCCGCCAAGCGGCTTGCCGCCCACGGCTTCCGAACCTTCGGCACCAGCCGCCGCGAACGCCCCGACACCGACGGCGTCGACATGCTCCGGCTCGACGTGCGCTCGGCCGATTCGGTGCGGCAGTGCGTCGACCGCGTCCTGTCAGAAGCCGGACGCATCGACGTCCTGGTCAACAACGCCGGCACCATGCACCAGGGCCTGGCCGAGGAGGCCTCCCTCGACGAGGCCCGGGCCGCATTCGAGACCAACTTCTTCGGCGTCGTCCGCCTCACCGACGCCGTCTTGCCGCTCATGCGCCAGCGCCGATCAGGCCGGGTCGTCAATATCGGTTCCCTCGCGGCCTGGATCGGCGAGCCCGGCGAGGGCTTCTACGCCGCCTCGAAAGCCGCGCTGGCCCGCTACACCGAGGCACTCGGCTACGAGACCAGGTCGCTGGGCATTCGAGTGTCGCTGATCGAGCCTGGCGCGTTCGTCACTCCCGTTGTGGAGGCCGCCGCGGCTACCGAGGGCAGGATCGCCGCGTATGACGGCATCCGAGAGGCCGCCGAAGACACATTGCAGCGCAACCTGGAGCGAGGCGGCGACCCGGGCCGGGTCGCCGATCTGGTGCTCAAGGCGGTCCGCGCCAAGCGGCCGCGGCCGCGCTACGGCATCGGCCAGGGCGGCCGGTCGATCCCGATGCTCAAAGTCCTACTGCCGCAACGCTGGTTCTTCGCCCTGCTCTTGCGGGCCTACCGCCTGCCGACCCGGAACGGAAACTGAGCATCCGCGTTGCTGCGGGCCGGGGACCCGTGGCCTTCTCATCGCAGGAAAACCGGTGCTGCCGATACGAACCAGGTGCTCGGCCCATCGGCGTCCATGCGCGACACCTGTCGGACACACTGCCGTCTCGCTATGGCCAGAATGAACTGCGAGACCATTATGTCTATTAGGGGTCATAAAACCGACAAAACCGTCGATTTATAGGGGCCATTGCATGTCGTGCACTGTCGTAGCCAGATCCCCTGAGTCCGAAGTGCGACAGTTTCTATCGGTGTGTCGCTCACGTCGCCCATGACGGTCCTTCCGTAGGGTCAATGTTCTTCCAGCGGAGGGACAATGGCGTGGCGGTGGAGTTCCGGTCGTTCCGGGTGACCCTTCCCTCTGGTGATCGGTACTGGACCGTGATTGACCAGTCGTATCGACCGGTGGTCGAGGTTGATGATTTCCTGCTGGCCTGCCGGCTCGGACGGGATCGTGCGGAGGGGACCACGCAGGCGTACGCGACGGCGATCGGCTTGTTCTTGCAGTGGTGCAAGGACTCTGGGACCGATTGGACCGAATCGGCTCCGCATTTGAGTCGGTTCGTGTTCTGGTTGCAGCACTATGACCCTCAACGAAGACGCTCGCCGGGCGATGAGACGCCAATCCGCGGTCCCCGCCGGGTGAACGCGATCTTGGCGGCGGTTCGGGAGTTCATCAGGCACGCGGTCTCGGTTGGCGCCGTGCCGAACACGATCCTAAACGCCCTGTATGACGTCGTGAGGGACTGGGATCTGCCGACTGAAGTTCGCGGTGAGCGGGATGTCGCCTATCGCGAACGACCCCGCCATCGGCTCTCCGTGCCCGATGAACCCGTCGACGACGCCACCGGTGAGGAGATCCTGGCGCTGCTGCGCGCCTGCCGCAACTCGCGCGACCGGTTCATCGTCATCGCGCTGGGGCGGATGGGGCCGCGGCGAGGCGAGCTCACCGGTGCCCGCAGAGAGGACGTGCATTTCGTCCCGGACGGGATGATGCTCGGCTGCGGGGTGAAGGGACCGCACCTGCACGTTGTCCGCAGGATGAACCCGAACGGAGCCGTCGCGAAGTCGCGCCGGCCCAGGGCGATTCCGGCGGACTGGCTGGTGGTCCAGGCCTATGACCAGTACTGCATGGCCCGCGACGCCTGCCCTGAGGCGGCCGGCTGCGATTTCCTGCTGGTTAATCTCTACCAGCGGCCGCTGGGGCGTCCGATGCGGCCGCAGGCGCTCAATGAGCTGCTGGAGCGGCTATCGCGCCGGGCCGGTCTTGGCCGGGTCGTCCATCCGCATCAGCTACGGCACAGTTTTGCCAATGCCGTTTCCGAGTCGGGCGCCACGCTCGACGAGATCAAGGACCTGCTCGGGCATGCTGCGATCACCTCGTCCGAGGTCTACCTGCATCCCGCGCCTGACCGGTTGCGCGAGGCGGTCGACCGGGTGGACCTGCCGCGACTGCCCCGGGGAGACCGGTGAGCGCGCGCCGCGCGACCGTGACACCGCTGCACCGGAGTCGCGAAGTCGATGATGAACTGGAGTCGTTGCGAAGCCTCATCCGTCCCGAGTTCCTTGTCGAAGCCGGTTGGAATCCGCAACACGAGTTCTTGGCGCCGGCACGCGATCATCCTCATTTGGGTGTCCGCGAATGCGTCGTCTTCGATTGCAGGGCAAAGACCCGCAGCCGCGAGACCGAGTTCTGCTCGACCTGCGAGCAGCGGTACTTCGCCTCGGGACAGCCACCACTTGAGCAGTTCTCCGCGACGCCGGCGAGTAAACGCGACGTCGGGGAGCAGATCTGCGTCGCACTCGGTTGCGAGCGGCCGAAAGCCGGTCGGGAGGGGCTTTGCATCGCCCATGTCGCTCGCCGCAACAAGCAGCGAGAACTGCCCTTGTCGGTTTGGCTCGCGACCAGTCCTGACGCGGCGCCCTTCGCGAGCTTCGGCGAATGCGTGGTCCCTCCCTGCATTCGCACCGCCGCCAGCCGGACGGGGTTGTGCATCGCGCATCGCGCCCGGTGGATGAAGCACCGCCGACATTCCCCGGGCGCGGTCGAGTCCGAATGGGTGGCGACGGAGTCGTCGGCCATCACCGACTACGTCGTGGTGCTGAAAGGTCTGCCTGGACGGCTTCAGACCGAACTGCTGCTGGGCCTGCAGGCTCGGACGGATGCGGGGATGCGCACCCGGCTAACCATCGTTCGCTCCGTCATCGCCCTGGCGCGTGAGCGCGGCGCCGCGACCGTGCTCGACCTCCTCGATGCGCCTCTCCGGCGTGGGGGCCGTGATGTCGGCACGATGATCAAGATCCTGTGCCGCGATCTGCGGCGCTTGACTTCGAGCCCGGAGACCGAACAGGTCAAGGACGTCTGGGATCTGGCCGTGTTCGGGATGGGCGGGTCGTTGGATTTCACCGCGATCAGCCAGAGCTGGCTGCGCGAGGCCGCCAAGCACTGGGCCGCCGAAGACCTTCCCCGCCATCGCGGCCGCAATCCTGCCTCCAACACGCGCAGCCTGGTGAAGGCCTTGGGCAGGTTCTCTGAGGTGCTGCGGCTCTCCCGTGAAGACGAGGGGGCGATCGCTTCGGCCGTGGGGCGAGGGGACATTGTCGTGTTCCTGAACCGCCTGGCGTATCAGGAGCACACCGGCGAGCTCACCACGAACGTCAGGGTTCACACCACGCGCAAGCTGCGGGTGTTCCTTGACGACATCCGTGCCCTTGGCCTGACCCGGCCGGGGAACGCACTGGACGGCCTGCCGGCCGACTTCGCCATGCGGCACACCGACATCCCCGACGACTCCCAGATCGAGCGACGGGGCCGGAACATCCCCGACTCGGTCTTTCGCACCCTCACCGAGCACCTGCACTTGCTGGAAGAGCGTGCGGGGGTGAGCGTGCGCCACGCGATCGAACTGCTCATGGACACCGGCCGTCGCCCTGATGAGGTCGGCCGGCTCCCCTGGGACTGCCTGGATCGCGACGCCGAGGGCAGGCCGGTGCTGGTCTACACCGACTTCAAGCGCAACCGGCCGGGGCGCCGCCTGCCGATCAGCGAGGACACCGCAGCGCTCATCGGCAAACAGAAAGACCTGGTGCGAGAACAGTTCCCCGATACGCCTCTCGGGGACTTGGCGCTCTTTCCGCGCCCGAAACTCAACCAGCAGGGCACGAGACCGATGCGCCAGGACGTGCTCAGCGGTGCCCACCGCGCCTGGGTCGATACGATCGCCGACAAACTCCTCGACGAGGACGGGCAGCCGTTCGACGCCGCCCAGATCGTCCCCTACGGCTATCGCCACAGCTACGCACAGCGCCACGCCGACAACGGCGTAGCACCTGACGTCTTGCGGGACCTGATGGGGCACAAGACGATGCAGACCACCCTAACCTACTACCGAGTCACCGAGAAGCGCGTGCGCGGCGCCGTCGACAAGGTGGCCCGCCATCAGTTCGACGGACACGGCAAGCGCCTCCTGCAGGGTGCTGCGGGCCTGCTGGCAGACGAGCACGCACGACTGCGCGTCGGCCAGGTCGCCGTCCCGTTCGGGATCTGCACCGAACCGTCGAACGTCAAGGCCAGCGGCCAGGCCTGCCCCTACAAGTTCACCTGCCTCGGCTGCGGCCACTTCCGCTCCGACGCCTCCTACCTGCCCGAACTCAAGTCGTACCTGCAGCAGCTCCTAGCCGACCGGGAACGGCTGCGCGCGGCCGGCGATATCGACGACTGGGCCCGCGACCAGCTCATGCCCCGAGACGCCGAAATCGACCAGCTGCGGCACCTGATCCGCCGTGTCGAAGAGGACCTGGAGAACCTGACCGAGACCGAGCGCGAGGCGATCGCCGACGCGATCAGCGTCATTCGCAAGACCCGCCAGACGGTCAGCCTCGGCATGCCGTCAATCAAACCTGCTGCCGGACAAAGAAAGTGAGGGTGCTATGACTGGAACGGCAGCTCCTCTGGTTCAGTCCCGACGCCGAGATGTCGAGCAGCGACGCGCACGTGTCGAGGCGGCCCTGCAGACCATGCGCGCCGAGGGCGCCGATCTCACGATCTCGGCCGTCGCCCGGCACGCCGGAGTCCACCGGTCGTTCATCCACCGCCACGCAGACCTTCGCGCAGCGGTACTCGCCGCCGCTGACGAGCCCGCAGCCGGGGCCCGTGCGTCGACTACGGTCAGCCGCAAATCGCTCCTGGCCGACAACGCCAACCTCCGCGACCGCAACCACCGCCTCGCCTCCCAGGTTCGCGACCTCGAAGACCGACTCGGCGAACTCCTCGGCGCCGAGACCTTCGAACGCAGCGGCCTCGGCGCGGCCACCGGCACCCGCCAACTCGAGCTCGCCGTTGAACGCCAGCAGCAGGAGATCCTTGACCTCAAGCAGCAACTGGATGAGCGCGAAGAAGAACTCGACGCGGTCAGGGACGCCCATCGGAGCCTGATGAAGGATGCCAACCGAGTCACCTACTGAATGTCCGTTGCGGGTTGTTCGGCCGCTGACCGGCCTGGCGGGCCGGGTGCCGCGTGAAGGGGTGCATTGTGAAATGCGCGTGCCGCTCCCGGAGCCGTCCGCGTGACGGCTTGGGCGGCACGTATCGAGAGCTGGGCCGGCCGGTTCAGGCGGTGTCCGCTGTGGTGTGTCGGTCCGGTGCCGGGTCCTCAGACGGGTGGGTGCAGGCGCCGCTGGGGCGGAAGGGTTCGGCGAGTTGGGGCAGGTAGGCGGTGGGGTAGTCGGGGTGGGCGGCCATGCCGAGCATGTCGGAGGTGAAGCGGCGGTGCGGGTCGTAGGTCTTGGTGCCGAGCAGGTAGTCCCAGGTGAGGGTGAACAGTCCGAAGTTGACGTCGCCGATGCCGGCCCATTTGAGGTGGTGGAAGCGGTGGCCTTCGTTGAGGGCCAGGATGTGTTTGAGGGGGCCGACGCGGTAGTCGGCGTTGGAGTGCTGGAGCAGGAGTTGGACGGCGACGGCCAGGGCGAGGGCGGCGGCGACGGTGACGGGCATGCCGGCCAGGACCAGGGGCACGACTCCGGCGGTCATTTCCAGGGTCTGGTGGAGCGGGTGTTTCATCAGGCCGTTGAGGCCGTAGAAGCGGGTTACGGAGTGGTGGACGGCGTGGAAGCGCCAGAGCGCGCCGATCTTGTGGCTGGCGAAGTGGACGAGGGTGAGTCCGGCGTCGGCCACGAGGACGGCGGCCAGGACTTGGAGGACGAAGGGCCAGTGGTGGGGCCAGATGCCGCCTGCGGGGATGAGCGCGGCGAGGGCGGGGATGGCGGCGACGCTGACCAGGAGCAGGGTCTCGTTGACGAAGGTGTGGGCGGTGTCGCGGCCGGCGTCGCCGGCTGAGTGGTTCCACGTCTCCTGGTAGGGCAGAAGGCGTTCGGCGGTGAAGGAGAGGCCGACTGCGAGTGCCAGGAGCGCGAGCAGCCAGGGTTTGGGGGCGCCGGAGGCGGCGAGGGCGATGCCGGTGCCGTTGACGCCGATGAGCATCAGCGGGGCGTAGCCGTAGCGGATCAGTGGTCGCAGGAGGCGTTTCATGTGGACAAGCCTGGCCTCGGGCGGGGCGTGGGGCTTGAACGCATCCGCTGACCTGTGTTAGGGCCGCCAGCCGGCGGCGCGGGCGGCGCGGGTGGGGGTGAGCCCGAACATGGCGCGGGTGGTGCGTGAGAGGTGGGCCGAGTCGGCGAACCCGGCCGTGTGGGCCGCGGCGGTCAAGTCGGCGCCGGCGCGGACCGCCTCGAGCGCGCGCTGCAGCCGAATCCAGCGCCGCCATGCCGGGTAGGACAGCCCTAGGTGTTCGGCGAACAGGTGGCCCAGTCGGCTGGCCGAGACCGGTACCCGGGAGGCGAGGGCGGCCAGGTCGGGCGGCCCGCCGGGGTCGGTGGTGGCGAGGTCGATCGCGGCGGCCAGGGTCGGGTGGGGCGCCGGTCGGGGCGGCGTGGTCGCCGGGGCCTGAGCGGGCTGCGCGGCGGTGCCGGTCCAGGTCTCGACCTGGCGCGGGTCGGCCCCGGTGCGGCGCAGCCGGGCGGCCGCGGCCCGTCCGGCGGCCGAGTCGGCGTCGAGGTAGGCGGCCAGGCCTGCCGTCTCGGGGCCGGCGGTGACCTGATGGGGCACTCCCGCCGGGATGATCGCGATCCCCTCCACCGGACGCCGGGCGCCGCGGGCATCGGCCAGGACGATGCGGCCGGATGTCACGATGAGCAGTTGCAGGCAGGCGTGGGTGTGGGCCTCGGCGTCGCCGATGCGGCCGGTGAACGCCAGCAGCCCCGGCGCCAGGTGCACCGAGCCGGCCCAGTCGACGTGCGTCTCCGTCGGTGTTCGCGACTTCACTGTTATCCATTCAAGTCTTGCGCTATCATCGTCATATGACGATTGATTCTATGCGGTGTATGACCGCTGAGATCGAAGCGGGCGTGGCGCCGGCCGCGGCCCTGTTCCACTCCCTGTCCGATGCGACGCGGTTGCGGATCGTGCAGCGCCTGGCCTGCGGCGAGGCCCGCGTGGTCGATCTGACCGAGCAGTTGGGCCTGGCGCAGTCGACGATCTCCAAGCACCTGGCGTGCCTGCGCGACTGCGGCCTGGTCGACTACCGGACCCAGGGCCGCCAGTCGTTCTACTCCCTGACCCGTCCTGAGCTGATGGACCTGCTGGCCGCCGCCGAGGGCGTGCTGGCCGCCACCGGTGACGCGGTGGCGCTGTGCCCCAACTACGGCACCGTCCCTGTGGCGCAGGAGGTCGGGCGATGAGCGACGCATGCGGCTGCGGCCACGACGAGCCCGACACCGGCGCCGAGGCCGAGGAGCACGAGCCCGAACGCCTGTGGGAGGTCTCCGAACTGCGGTTCGCCGCAGTCTCCGGCGCCTTCCTGCTCGCCGCGTTCATCGCCGGCCAGACCGGCTCGCCTTGGCAGGTCGAGCGGGTGCTGGAGGCCCTGGCGCTGCTCGCCGGCGCCTACACGTTCGTGCCCTCCACCATCAAGCGCCTGTTCAAGGGCAAGATCGGGGTCGGCACGCTGATGACGATCGCCGCGGTCGGCGCGGTGATCCTCGGCGAGGTCGGCGAGGCCGCGATGCTGGCCTTCCTGTTCTCCATCGCCGAAGGCCTGGAGGAGTACTCCCTCGCCCGCACCCGCCGGGGCCTGCGCGCCCTGCTGAACCTGGTGCCCGAGGAGGCCACCGTCCTGCGCGAGGGCACCGAGACCGTCCTCGCACCGGCCGAACTGCGCGTCGGGGACCTGATGCTGGTCAAGCCCGGTGAGCGGATCGCCACCGACGGGATCATCCGCTCCGGGCGTACCGCCCTGGACCTCTCGGCCATCACCGGGGAGTCGGTGCCGGTCGAGGCCGGACCCGACACCGAGGTGTTCGCCGGGGCGATCAACGGCACCGGCGTCCTCGAGGTCGAGGTCACCACCACCGCCGAGAACAACTCGCTGGCCCGGATCGTGCGGATCGTCGAGGCCGAGCAGTCCCGCAAGGGCGCCTCCCAGCGCCTGGCCGACCGCATCGCCAAGCCCCTGGTGCCCGGCGTCATGATCGCCGCGGTCCTGATCGCGGCCATCGGGAGCCTCTTCGGCGACCCGGTCACCTGGATCGAACGCGCCCTGGTCGTACTCGTCGCGGCCTCCCCGTGCGCGCTGGCGATCTCGGTGCCGGTGTCCGTGGTCGCCGCGATCGGCAAGGCCAGCAAGTTCGGTGTGCTCGTCAAGGGCGGTGCCGCGCTGGAGGCGCTCGGCGCGGTGCGCGCGATCGCACTGGACAAGACCGGGACCCTCACCGCGAACCGGCCCGCCGTGGTCGACGTCGCCACCACCGGCGGCGCCACCCGCGAGCAGGTCCTCGACCTGGCGGCGGCCCTGGAGGCCCGCAGCGAGCATCCGCTCGCCCGCGCGATCCTGGACGCCGTCGACGAGGTCGTCCCCGCCGCCGAGGTGGAGGCGGTGACTGGCGCCGGGCTCACCGGCCGGCGCGAGGGGCGCACCATCCGGCTCGGCCGTCCCGGCTGGCTCGACGCCGGCCCGCTGGCCGACGAGGTGGCGCGGATGCAGGCCGCCGGGGCCACCGCGGTGCTGGTCGAGGACGACGGGACCGTGATCGGCGCGATCGCCGTCCGCGACGAGCTGCGCCCCGAAGCCGCCGAGGTCGTCGCCCGGCTGCGGCGGAGCGGCTACGACGTGGCGATGCTCACCGGCGACAACCAGATCACCGCCGCCGCCCTCGCCAAGGAGGTCGGGATCGAAACGGTGCACGCCGACCTGCGCCCCGAGGACAAGGCACGCATCGTCGCCGAGCTGCGCACCCACCGGTCGACGGCGATGGTCGGCGACGGCGTCAACGACGCCCCGGCCCTGGCCACCGCCGACCTCGGCATCGCCATGGGCGCCATGGGAACCGACGTCGCCATCGAGACCGCCGACGTGGCCCTCATGGGCGAAGACCTGCGCCACCTCCCGCAGGCACTCGACCACGCCCGCCGGTCCCGCCGCATCATGCTGCAGAACGTCGGCCTGTCCATCGCGCTCATCACCGTGCTGATGCCCCTGGCCCTGTTCGGGGTGCTCGGCCTGGCAGCGGTGGTGCTGGTCCACGAGGTCGCCGAGGTCGTGGTGATCGCCAACGGCGTCCGCGCCGGCCGCACCAAGGGCCTGCAGCTCACGACCGGCGACAACCGGCCGGCACCGGTGCCCGCCACAGTCGGGACGCCGTCGTGACCGCCCGCGAAGTCCCCCCGGCCAGGGTGGGCCGCACCCGGCTCGCCCTGGCCGCCACCGCCGCGCTGCTGGCCGCGACCGACCTGGTCTTGAAGGCCTGGGCCGGTCGCGGCTTGGCCGACGGCGCCTCGGTGGACCTGGGACTGATCCAGTTGCGGCTCGCATTCAACTCCGGGGTGGCCTTCAGCCTCGGCGACGACCTGCCGGGCTGGGTCGTCATCGCCGTCACCGCGATGATCACCGCCGGACTCGCGGTCGTCGTCTGGCGGTCCGCCCGCACCGCACCGCTGCCCGCGGTGGCGCTGTCGGTCGCACTGGCCGGCGCGGTCGCCAACCTCGTCGACCGCGCCGCCGACGGGGTCGTGACCGATTACCTGCACACCGGCTGGTTCCCCACCTTCAACCTCGCCGACGTCTACATCACCGTCGGCGTCCTCGCCTTCGCCGTCCTCAACGTCTTCGGGAGCGACCATGACCGCGTCCAGCAACCAGCCCGCGACGACTGAGCTGTCCCCGGCGCGCCGATGGGCGGGCCTGGCCGCGGTGGTGCTCGCCCTGCTCACCGTCGGCCTGGACCTGATGGTCCTCAACGTCGCCCTGCCCACCCTCGCCGGCGACCTGCAGGCCGACACCTCCCAGCTGCAGTGGATCGTCAACGCCTACACCGTCGTCTTCGCCTCCCTGATGCTCCCGGCAGGGGGCTTCGGCGACCGGTACGGCCGCCGCCGGATCCTGCTGGCCGGCCTGGCGGTCTTCGTCGCCGCCTCGGCCTGGGCCGCCTACAGCGGCACCGCCGAGTCACTGATCGCCGCCCGGGCCGCGATGGGCATCGGCGCCGCCGTCATCGTCCCGCTCTCCCTCGGCGTCCTGCCCTCGCTGTTCCCACCCGAACAGCGGCGCCGCGCGATCGCGGTGTGGGTCGGCGCCCTCGGCGTCGGCCTGCCGCTGGGACCCATCGTCGGCGGGTGGCTCCTCGAGCAGTTCTGGTGGGGCTCGGTCTTCCTCATCAACCTCCCCGTCGGAGCCCTCGCGCTCGGAGCCGCCGCCCTCCTGCTGCCCGAATCCCGCGACCCCGCCCCGCCCCGGCTCGACTGGCCCGGCATCGCCACCTCAGTGCTGGGCACCGCGGCACTGGTGTACGGCATCATCCAAGGCCCCGAGGACGGCTGGACCGACCCAGGCGTGCTCACCGCCATCGGCACGGGCGCCCTCGCCCTGGCGGCCTTCCTGTACTGGGAACGCCGCACCACCCATCCGCTCATCGACCTGCGCCTGTTCGCCAACCCCTCCTTCACCTGGCCCACCCTCGCCGCCACCGCAGGCACCTTCACCCTGGTCGGCGCCCTGTTCGTAGTGCCGCAGTACCTGCAGATCATCGGCGGCCACAGCGCCTTCGGCACCGGCGTCCGCCTGGTGCCACTGGTGCTGGCGATCCTGGTCGCCGCCGCCACGGTCGACAAGATCGTCTCCCGCATCGGCGCCAAGATCCCGATCGTGGCCGGACTCCTCATCGCCGCCGCCGGATTCGCCCTCTACGCCACCATCACCCCCGACTCGACCTACGCGTTCACCGCCACCAGCCTGGCCGTCATCGGCCTCGGCGCCGGCCTGGCCCTAGCCCCGGCCGTCGACGCGGTCATGGCCACCCTCCCCGACCACCGGGCCGCCGCAGGGTCCGGGCTGCTGATGGCCATCCGCCAAGTCGGCGCGGCCTTCAGCGTCGCGATCCTGGGCACCATCCTCAACGCCGTCTACGTCCGCGACCTCGAACCCCACCTCGACGACCTGCCCGCAGCCGCCGCCGACGCCGCCCGCGACAACATCGCCGGCGCCTACGCCGTCGCCGAGCGCCTCGCCAGCACACCGGGCACCGACCTGGCCGTATCCGCCGCCAACGCCTTCACCCAGGCCATGACCGCCGTCTTCGCCACCAGCGCCGCGATCTCGGCGATCCTGGCGATCCTCATCGCCATCCGACTCCCCCCAACCCCACCCGACGCCCACCGCTAACGGCGACCACCGCACACCGCCTTCGCAAGAACCACCCGACCGGGGGAGCACCAAATGACCGACCGCACCGACGAACCGGCCCTGATCCGCCGCGGACTCGCACTCGCATGGTTCATCGTGGTCTGGGACGTCATCGAAGGCGTCATCGCCGTTACCGCCGGACTCGCCGCGGGCTCCATCGCCCTGGTCGGCTTCGGCATCGACTCGGCCATTGAGGTCTTCGCCGCCAGCGTCGTGATCTGGCAACTACGCGCCGGCGCCCACGCCCGGCAGCGACCCGCGCTCCGCGCCATCGCCGTCACCTTCTACGCCCTGGCCGCCTACGTCGCCTTCGAATCGATCCGCGACCTGATCGCCCAGGAACAGGCCGACGAATCCCTGATCGGCATCGTCCTCAACCTGGTCGCCCTAGCGGTCATGGTGCCGGTCGCGATCGCCCAGCGGCGCACCGGACAAGCCCTGCACAACCCGGTTCTGGTCGCCCAGTCCACCGAGACATGGATGTCCAACGCCCTGTCCCTCACCGTCCTGGCCGGCCTCGGCCTCAACGCCGCCCTCGGCTGGTGGTGGGCCGACCCCGCCGCCGCCCTCGTCATTGCCGCACTCGCCGCCCACTCCGGCCGCGACGCCTGGCGCGAGGCCGCCGAGACCGAAACCGAAGCACGTTCGCGGAGCTGAGCGGGCCGGTAGACACAGGTGCGTCCGACGCGCGCGGAGCACGGTGTTGAGTTGGAGGCTGTGCAGGACTGTCATCAAGGTGGTGCAGGCTGCCTCCGGGTCGCAGTCGAGGGCCCCGAGCACATCGCGACAGCGCCAGCCTTCCCGCCACCTATGCGTGACATCTGTTGCACACGGCGTCGGGCGAGAAAGGGCTCAAGGACCTGCGATAACACCAATGGTGCCAGTATCAAGACTCGCGGCCCCGACAGAAGCGATGAGGATTGCCACAACGCCGCGAAGCTCCATATCGAGGTCGTGGCGCGGCTACCGGGGCGTCGCGCGTTCAGTCCGGCGTTTCATCGCCGAACTGCGCCTGGGCAAACCCAAACAGCGCGCCGCACCCGGCCCGTCGGTCCGGGAGGCAACCACCTGGATCACCTGCCACCCCGCGAGCCTGACCCCCGCCCAAGCCGCCGAACTGGACAAGATCTGCGACCGCTCATCGGTCCTGCATGCCACCGGTTGTGACACCTCGGCCCTGTCACAAGCGGTCACAAGCTCTGGATTCGCGTCTCTACCAGGGTTAATGTCGAGGTCATATTACGAACCTTGTGTTTACTCCAGTCCGCTCCGGCGACTGCCCGAGACGGGGCATGAGCTGACCGGCTCCCACCACACCGTGGTCTTGGAACCGGCAGCGCCACCGACTCGGCACCTGACCTGACCGGACTGAACCCCACCGCAACGGTGGATCACACGCCGCACCATGCGGCCTACTCGTGCTGCATCCAGCACGTCTGCCCGTGACTGGTATCGGTCTCGGAAAGTCTCGCGTCTCCAACCGCGCCCAGCGCTGCGGCGCTCCAATCAATCTCGTTGTCCCCATCCGCGCACCTGCTGGTGCGCGGCTTCGTCGTGTCCGAAACACGGCTCCGCCTTGAGAGAAAGGAAAGAAATCATGCCCTACGACTGGCAACCCGGCGACCGGTGCAAGGTCCGTCCCATCTTCGAGCTGCCTGCTTCGACTCGCTCGACCTGGCGCATCCGTTCGCGCTACACCTACCCCGGCACGGTTAAGGCACTGCATCACCTGCCGACCCGCACGCTGGTCATCGTCGATCTCGACGACCACGAGGAGCTCTCCATCGAGGGGCAGCACCTCCAAACCGCGAGCTTGTTCTCGCTCCACGCCGAGGCGTGCCGGTGCCGTCGGTGCCGCATGGCTCCGCACAATCGGCAGGCTGAAGCCTGGCCGACTCGCGCGCGCCGCTCGGCGCTCGCTGCGCTTCACGGCGCAAAACGAGGCGCCATCTGGTGCTTGCGGTGCATCTGGGCCCCGGGGCCCTCAGCACCCACACGGGGCAAGTAGCTCCGTGCAAGCGAGCCACCCCGACCGGGGTGGACTCGCTTCCTCCTACGAATGCAGAAGCGGTATCGAGCGGCACCGCTTCCTCACCTGACCGCGAACGCGTCCGGGGACGATCCGGGACGCCGCGCCTGACCCGAATTGCCCCACGAGCGGTGGTGCCACCTGGCACCGCCGCTTTTTTGATGCCCGCCTCGCGGGCCACGTGAAAGGAAGCAATCGCCATGCACGAGCTGCACCTGAACCACACCAACCTGATCGACGCCATCGAGAGGATGGAAACGACCGACCTGCTCGGCGAGATCGAGTGGCCGCAGCTGCGGCTGTTCGCCTGCTGGCAGCGCCTGGACGGCACGTTCGACTGCCGCCTCCTGCCGACGGTCACCGCCGCCCTCACCGACCGCATCGACCGACCCGTCCGGGGCCCGCTTGAGCAGCCGTTCCTCGCCGTGCTCGCCGAGTCGCTGACCGAGCTGTGCCACCCCGACGGCTACGGCCTGGCCGGGATCGGCCTGGCTGCCGACTGCACCATCGAACCCGTCTTCCAGACGTGGATCGCTCTGACCGACGGCACGGCCCTGAAATATCAGCGCCACTCCGGCGGCGCCGAGGCCCGGATCCACCTCAAGCCCGGCGAACCGATCACCCTCGCCGATACGACCGCGCTCAACCTCCCCCGCTGCCTGCTCGAGCGCGCCACCGGCGCCCAGCCGCACCCCTACATCGAGGAGCCCGAACCGACCGAGCCGACCGAGCTGGACACGCTGATCGCCTCGCTCGACAGCAAAGCGGCAATGTGGGGCGTGATTAGCGCCCACGACCCGAACCCGACGCGCCCCGCCCAGAACGCGGTGGAACTGCTCGAACAAATGGTCTACCAACTCCGCCCGCACCTGGACGCCATGGCGGACTCGACGCTGTCCACGCCGTCGATCGTCCGGGCCGTCGACCTGCTGCTGAGCATGGCCCGAAACGCCAGGCAGTTCACCGCCTGCAGCACCGAGCTCGACCAGGCGAACGCGCAAACCGTGAACGAGGCCGCCAAGCGCGCGCACCAACTGGCCTGGCCGTTCCGCCACCAGCAAATCCTTGACGAACTCGACCCCCACAGAACCGACACGACCGCACCCGCTGCCGCTGCCTCCCAGCGGTAACAGCCGCACCGGCCCGGAGGCCATCGACGCCGCCGGGTCACCCACCAGACCGACCGATTCGCGGCGCACCCAACCGGGTGCGCCGCATTTTCACTTGCCCGCACAAGGGCGGATAGGAAAGCAACCTGCCATGTCCACCGAAAACACCGACCCCACCGCTCGACCCGAGGTCCATGCCGACGCACACGGTCTGAGTGTCGCCGCGACGGCGACGCTCGACTGGGCCGTGGCCCAACTCGGTGCCGATCCGGCCGATACTCTCACCGAAGCCTGGGAAGACCCGGCGTATCTGCTCATCGCGGGCTCGGCCCGAGCACCTTCGGCGATCGGTCTCCCCAGCACTGGTGCTTGGCCGAGCGGCTATTGGATTCTCGACCGGACCAGCCCGGCCGCCTTCGCCGCCGATCTCGCCGACCAGGCCCGGGCCTCAGGGACTGAGACGATCTGGGACGAGGTGAGCGGCCCGGGATTCCTCGACGACCCGCGCCGCGTCTCGCACCTCGAGCTGGGTGTCCCGATCGAACTGGTCACGGCCTTCGGCTCCACCGACGGGACCGACGATGACGAGCCGGACATCGTGGGCCGGTATCGCATTCGTCCAGGCCACTACCTGGTGGCCGAGACCATCGGCCGCGCCGGCACCCGTGTCGCTCTGCACGGGTTCTGGGCTGTTCCAACCGAAGTCACGCTCGAAGCCCTGGCCGACATCGAGGGATTCGACGCCTGGACCGTGGAGGCGGACTGTTCGACCTGCCATCGGTCTTGGAGCGCTTTCTACGGATCGGACCGATTCGTCCCCCAACCTGGCGTCCCCGCCCTCGAATGGCACTACCGGGACGCCACCGGACACGAGGACAACACCGTCGACTGCCCGGCCATCCGGTGTTCCGGACGCGTCGCCTTCACCATCTAGGAGACGTCGTTATGAGTATCGAGCGACGTTCGATCACAGTGTGGCGACGGATCTTCCATCCCTGGGAGGCCGACGCCGACGAACCCGAGCTGAAAGCCGAACACGAGCACCGCATCGACTTGGACGACCTCATCGATGACGAGGAGGTCAGCGTGCAGGCCGCGGCGGCGTTCCTGTCAGGTAAGCGGCACACCTGCACCGTCTGGTTTGCCGCCGTCGAAGCTTCGGTCTCCGGCCCGGGCGTCGTCATCGACCACGGCGTCTGGTACGCCGACGAGCCCTACACCAACCCGTACAGCGGCGAAATCGAAGAGCAGACCGCGCACCTGAACGGCTTCACCGACGCCGAAGCACGCCAGATCCACCGCATGGTCCTCGCACCACTGCCATAGTCCCGTCCAGCCAGCGGCGCCGCACGAGCCGCATCCCACGCCTGGACCGAAGCCAACGGCGCGCCCTGGGCGCGCCGTCTTTTCATGCCCACTGCGGGCACCACGAATCCAAGAAGGAGAGAAGATCCATGTCCGAAACCACAGGCGACCACGCCCAAGAGCACGAACCGCAGCCCTACTGGCTGACCGAGTATCCCGAGCCGGGCCTCGAACGCTCCTGGTCACAAGTCCGTCGACCATACACATCCGAAGCTGACGACCGGTCACGCATCGCCGCGGCGATCAAGGGCGTCCGCTGGCACCGCCTGAGCGACCAGGTGCCGTTCAGCCCGGGCCTGATCCTGCGGGAGCTCATCCCCGCCGCCCGGCAGGCCGGGCTGGCACCGCTGGCGATGGGCGTCGGGACCGATCCGCTCGACTACCCCGAGCCGCACCTGCTCGACCAGCCGCGCGACGAACTCGGCCCGGACTTCTTCGAAGCAGGGTATCTGGTCGCGTTGCGCCAACTCGCCGGCCGCACGATATTCAGCGCCTACTTCCTGGTCCTGGGCGATGAGGCCGGACAGGTCGTCTTCGACACCGACGACCGCCCCCGCCCCGAGGTGCCGATGACGCGCGGCTGCGCCGCCGGATTGCACGAGCTGTGCCGAGGCGCCCTCGACGATCGCCGATGCGCATGCCCCTGCGGCTGCGCCGCGCAAGTCGGAACGAGCCGAATCTGACCGGCCCAGTACCGAACACCTCGAAGCCCGATTCCAAACGGCCGAGACCCATCCGGGTCTCGGCCGTTTTCCGTTTCCGCACGACGAAAGGAAAACGATGACCACATCGTCATCACGATTCAAGGCCATGCCGCATGCGGTGGGCCACGGGCGTCTCGCCCTCCCCGACACCGCGGCTGAAACCGGCCAGACGGGGGCCGTGGGCCTGCTCGATGCGGCCGGGGCGCCGGTCCGGCCCTGGCAGACTCCGCGCGGTCGGTTCGTCTGCTTGACCGTCTCGCTGCCTCCCGGCGCGGCGCTGATCGATCCGGAAGTGACGCGCTGGCACCTGCTCGGCGCGGGCCGCGCCCTCGCCATCAACACCATGTTCGGTGGTAGGCCGGGCATCGCCGTCGGCATTGATCCGGTCGCCGAGAGCAGCCCACTGTGGCTCCATCTGCCGACCCGGCAGGACCTGACCGAGAGTGAGGTCCTGCTGGAGGCGCATCCGACATGGCCGTGCCCGTGCGCCGATGACTGGCGCCAGTCCTGGTTCTCGGGCGGGGGCGAGTCGGTATGAGCGCGAACGTCACCCATCCCATCGGTATCGGGTTCCTGCGCCTGGCTCCCGGTGAGGCCGAGTCGCGCCGCTTCGGTGCGGTCGCGCTGCACGATGCCGAAGCGCGGCCGGTGCCGCTGGTGAACATCCCGGTGTGCACCTTCGCCGTGCTTGTCGCCGTCCGCCTGGAGATCGCCAGGCGCCGTGAGCGTGCCCGCCGATTTGGACCGGGAAAGGTCATCCGGACCACGACCGTCGAAGTGCCGGTGCGCCTGGGCGCGGGCAACGTCTGGACCGTCAGCACCGGCGGGCATGGTGCCGTCTTCGGGATCGGAGTTGAACCCGACCGGCCTGGCCACACCGGGCCTTGGATCGATCCCGGAGGACTCGTGCGCTGCCAAGGCGTGCGGGTGCGGCTCGAACTCCACCGCCCGGCTGATGTGCGGGGGTTGCCCGAGGGGACCGGACCGATCACGAAAGGGGACCGGTCGTGGTGATCGGAAGATTTTCGCGCCGTTCGGTGCTCCTAGGGGAAGGCGTGCTGCGCTGGCCTCCCGACGCCGATCCGGATGACCTCGACAAGGTCGGAACCGACTTGGCACAGACGGTCGGGCTCATGGCCGAGGGGAACCGGTGGGTCGTTTTCGATCCAGCGCTTGAAGGGCGGCCGGTGGCCTTGTGTGCCACCATCACCGCACTGCGCGGACCGGTCTTGCGCTGGGACCCGGTACGGGGCATTGGGCCGCGCACGCCCTATGTCGGCGAATCGGTCCAACTCGGTGCCGGACGGCTGTTCCGCATGAACCCGTTCGGGGCCACTGGCACCGGCGTCGGCACCATGCCCGCTGACCCGGCCGCCGATGCGGGCGACTGGCTCGACCGGGCCGGGCTCTACCGCGTCCACAACCACATCGTCGAGCTGCACGCGATCCCGTGCTGCTCGCGATCGGCCGCGCTGCCCGCTTCGGGCACCGGCCGCTGACACAAAAGACGGTGCGGCCAAGCCGAACGCGAACTCGCTTGGCCGCACCCCGAACCCGATCCAAACCTGCAAAGAAAAGAAAGGAAGGATTCAATGCGATCCTACTCATTCGGCACCGATTTCGATGAACTCGACCCGGCGGTGCTGGCCGGATTCGCGCCTTACCTGCGCACGCGAACCCACGACACCAGTCTGGTTGCCGTTGGCACCCGTCACGGCCAACCGGTCGACGCCGCCAGTTGGCCGCTGGCCGCCCTCGCCATGCCCGGCGGATGCGCCCAGTTCGGCGACTACTGGACCCGATCGGAGGCCCAGGCGCTTTACCTGGTCGCCGTCACCGTCGACTGCCCGCATGGCGCGGCGGTGATCGGCCACGCGACAGCGGCGCTGACCGCCGTCCGACCGGACCTGATCGACACCTACCGGTACCTGGTCACCGGCTCCGGACGATGGGCTTATGCCCACGACCTGCTCGACGGCTGCGAGCGGCTGCGACCGGTCGCCTTCCACGACGACGTGACCGCTGCGATCGAGGCGCTCTCGGTCCGGGCCGCGGTGCGCCGGTGGGGCGAGCTCCGGCGCCTCCGCCCGCTCGAGGCCGAAGCGATGCGACGGGTCCGCTCCCGCGCCCAGCAGATCCAACGCGAACGCGCGGAGATCGACGATCACCACGGCCAGACCGTCATCGACATGCTGCACTATCAGGCGTGCGCCTCAGCCGACCAACTGTCCGAGGACGAGGCGATCGCTTTGGGCATCGCCGCAGCCGCCAACAGCGACCTGCGCTCCTGGATCGTCGGGCGCATCCTCTACACCGCAGAGGGCAACAGCCGCATGTGGTGCCAAGTCGCCTCCTACTCCGAAGGCACCGAGCGGGCCATCGCCGGCGCGTTGGCGGCTTTGACCGCCTGGACCTGCGGCGAGGACGTCGCGATGGTCGCCGCCGAAGCCGCGCTCGAGGCCGATGAGGACTGCGCGCTGGCCTGGACGGTCTGGGGGTTGCTGGAGACCGGCATCAGCGCCGACAGCTTCGACACGATCGGGCTCCGGGCCGCCCTGCCATCGCAGGCGGGGACATCGATCGTGCCGCGCCAGCGCACCTGACACCCACTTCAAATGAAGGCGCGAACGCTCAGCGTTCGCGCCTTCCTCAATCCATCCACATTAGCGGCGGGACCAGATGGTCCCGCCGCTTTTCCATGCCCCGACCAGGGCGCACTCAAATCACACGAAAGAAAAGGAGCGTGCCGATCATGTCGATCGCACCAGAGTCCACCGCGAAGATCATCGAATGGCTCGACAAGGAAGACACCAAAGGCAACGGCCGCGTAGTCGCCCAGATCGCCAAGGGCACCGGCCTGAAGCGCGAGGTCGTCCGTGACGTGCTCACCGCGCTGCAGCGAGACGGGCTGGCCACCTCCGAAGGCAAAGGCGCGACCGAACGCTGGCGGCTCGACCTCACCAAGGCCACGACCACGGCAGCGAACGGCTCCGCGACCGAAACAGTCAACAGCGATGCTGACTCTGACGAGTCCACCGAACCGGAATCGACCGACAAGGAGGCCCAGACCGGCGTCGATGGTGAGGGCGACATTGGACAGACTCGCGAGGACGGGGAACCGGCCGAGACCTCCGCTGCGCTGAACGAGCCCGACCCCGGCAGCACCGAAGCGAATGCCACCGACGACGGAGAAGAGGTAAAAGACCAAAACACGTCGTCGGCCACCGAGCCCGAACCCGACTCGGACGACGAATCCGGTACCGACCCCGAATCGCCGGTTGCGCAGACGGACGATACGGCCGAGGTCGCCTCGGCTCCGGTCCGGCCGTCCGGGCCGATCGATCCCGAGGCCGGGTTCGTGTTCAACATGGTCCCGGTCGACTCTGCCGATTCGGGGATCACCGTCGGTGAGATCGTCCGCATGACCGGACTCAAGCCGATCCGGGTCCTCAAGGCCCTGTGGGGCATGCGAATGCTGGGGCTGGCCTCCTCGACCGCGCCGTTCGCTCCGGACCGGGGCCGGTGGCAGCTGACCGCTGGGGCGGCACTCCCAAACCTTGGGGCGTTGCGCATGTCCGATGCGCCCACCCGAGTGGTCTGCCCTGACTGCGGACACGATGCGGCGCTGACCTATCGACCAGACGCTCGAGGCGCGGACGTCAAGCCCTTCGACCCCGAAGCGCCAGCACCGGAGAACTTCGAGTACCGCTCCGAGGCGGCGCAACAGCGCCGTCCCGAGATCATGTTCGCCGCCATGGTCCTCGACGCCGAAGGCGAACAGCTCACCGCCGTGCAGCTGGCCGCGTTCACCGGGCACCCGGAGGCGACCGTGTTGCGGGCGCTGTGGGCGCTCCGGGCATGCCGCCTGATCGAATGCACCGACGTCCACCGCCCAGACGGGGGACGGTGGCGCTCGACCGACCACACCCTGGACTCAGCCCACCTGGTCCGCCTCGACGACGCACCCGAGGCGATCGGCTGCCCCACCTGCGGCCAGGGCATCGCAACCCGCAGCGCGGGAGGCGGCGGCAAGACCAAAGGCGTTTCCCGGGCAGCCACGCACGACGGGCTCCCGCCGCTGCCGAACGGCGCCCTGGCGCTCATGGTCTCGGCCTGGGCTCTGGCCGCACCGGGCCTGGAACCCGCCGGCCAGGGCGACGACCCGACTGTGCGGACGCCGAGCGGGGTGTTCAAGGACATCGCCACCGCCTGTCAGAACGGCGCGATGGAGGAATGGCTCGCCNCCTGGGCTGAGACCCACGCGGACTGGGCGGAGGCGGTCTCGTTGCTGTCGAGCGCACTCAAGGAGGGGCAGCGGCCCCGCAGCCCGGGCGCGGTGAAGAACACCCTGGCCCGGCTCGCTCTCGCCGGTGAAGCGGTTGCGCGAGTCCAAGGCGCCCAGTACGAGACCTACCGGTCGACCGCCAAGGCCGAGAACGCCTGACCATCAGGCACCAATCCTATAAGGACGCCTCTGGGGTCGCACCAAGCCGGTGCGGCCCCATTCGCGTCCTCGCTCCACTCGATCACTAAGGAAGGACAACACTGCCCATGGACGCCTACGAACGGGACATGATCACCGCGCTCGCCTCCGGGAAAGGGGCCGAGTTCGGCGCAAACCGACAGTTCCTGCGGCGCGTGGTCGCCGAAAAGACCTCGTGCCCTACGCACAACCAGATGCTCGTCCTGGACGAGACCGTGGCTGTCGAGATGGTCGGCACCGCGACCGGCCGCAGGTGGTGTCTCGTCATCTGCGCCTCCGCATTCGAAATGCCGCACCGCCAACGGGCGCTGCAGGAGGCCATGGCCTCACCGCACCTCGAAGTCACCGTTTACGACGGACGGGACCTCTTCGACCCCGCTCAATCCGCACCGGAGACCGACTCGGACCGCGAGGGAGCACGGCATGACTGATCTTCGGGCGTGGGTCGGCTGTTGGGCTTGCTACAGCGAAGGACGGCTGGTCGGGGACTGGTTCGACCTGACCGAGGCCGTCCCGACCGTCGAGCAGGTCCACCGTCGCGGTCTCGACCCGGCCGACCACAGCATCGACGTCGCGGAGCACGAGGAGCTCGGCGCGTTCGACCTCGACGGCGATCTGGCCTTGTTCACCGACACGATCGGTGAATCGCTGGCAACGGCCGCGCGCGTCACCCAGGTCATAGGCGGTATCGAGGCCGATCACCTTGCCCCGTTCGCAGCCTTTGCCGCCTCTGACACTGCACCGGTCGATGCCGCGCTGGTCGAGCAGTTCAAGGCTGCCTATGTCGGGGCGTTCGAGTCCGTGCGTGACTTCGGCATCGACCACTGCATGGAACTCACCGGCTGGGACAGCCTGCCCGAGGGCGTCCGGCAGTCCCTGGGCGACTACATCGACTGGGCCCAGGTCGGACAGGGCTACCTGGACGCCGACTACGACTCGACCTGGATCGGCCAGGCGCTCCACGTCTGGCACCTCCAATAGACCCCGCAGCCCTGAAGGCGCTGCGGCAGGCGGCGAGCACCCAGAGGGTGCTCGCCTTTTCCATATCCGACAAGAAGGAGAACAAAACGGTGAACACACTACGACTGGAAGCGATCGACACCGCGACCAAATACCCGTCGATCCCTACCTGGCACCAAATGGGCGACAAGGGGATCCTGACCGAGACGACCACGGTCGCCTTCGAGCCCGGCGAGCCGATTTACCTCACCGAGAAAATCGATGGCACGAACGCGCGGATCATCGCCCTGCCAGACGGTGACTGGCTGCTCGGATCGAGGAAACAGCTGCTGGCCGCCCGCGGCGACCGCGTTCCGAACCAGGGCAGCGAAGCCCAGGTTGTCATCGCCGCGCTCGCCACGGCCGCCGAGACCATCGCCGCCGGTTGGAACGGCCCGGGGGTCTTGGCCGTGTACTGCGAGGTCTACGGCGCCGGGATCGGCCGAGCCTGGCGGAACTACACCGCAAACCGGCACCACGCAGGAGTCCGTGTCTTCGACGCCGCCCAGATCGACCCGGCCGTGTTCGAATGGGACACCGCCCGGATCGCCGCGTGGCGCGACGGCGGTGGCCAGGACTTCGGCCCCGACAGCGCCGAGGCGATCCGGGACGCCGGAATCGAACCGGTCCCCGACCTCGGCGGTATCGACGGCGCCGACCTGCCGGCCGCCATCGAACCCACCGCCCAGTGGCTCCGAGCACGGCTGCGGCAATCGCGCGCGGTCCTCGACGAGGGCGGGGCCGCCAGGCCCGAAGGGATCGTGGCGCGAGGCGCTGACCGCTCCAAGATCGTCAAGCTTCGCTTCGCCGATTACGCCGCGACACTGCGCCAGCAGCGTCGATGAGTGGGGCCAACATGACCGAACATGTCGAACAGGCCCGACTGGTCTGGGAGACCGCGCTGGCCTTCCGTGACGACCTGATCGCCCGCGAAGCCAAGAAGGACAACGACCGGTTCTGGGCGATGTACCACTGCTTCCAGCAGGAGTGCGTCGACGCACTCGAACGCATCGGCCTGAGCGGCGCCTGCGTCGACGACGTCCAAGGCGAGCCCTACGACGGGCTCGCCGGAACCGGCCAGGGGTGGGCCGACACCTGGCTGGTCGCACTTGTCGCTGCCTCAAGGCTCGGACCGATCGTCCGTGACGAGGTGATGCTGCCGATCTTCAAGCACTCCACCGACCCGGACGAGCGAGCGTGGCTCCGCTCGATCGCCATGCGCATCAGAGTGAACCGATAAGGGCGCAAGCGCCGGCACCGCTGTCCGATCACGGCTCGNCNCCCCTCAGGGTGCCGAGTCTCTCGTATTCACAGAACACCATCTAGAAAGGCTCCAATCAATGTCCACAATCTACATTCCCGGTCGACCCTGTCGCATGTGCGGCCAACCATCCGACCAGCCGCAGCGGCTGTGCATCGGGTGTACCGGTGACCTCGAATTGCACCGCGCCACCGTCGCCGCCGACCCCGACAAGCCGCTCAGCGACGAAGCGGCGCTCGCCCGCCTGATCGTCCAGCGCCAGCGATCCTGGACATCGGCCAACCCGTCCCCGTCGTCCTACAGCCTCGACCTCGCCGTGGTCGTCGTCGAAATCGAAGCCGCCGGCGAAGCATCGGCGTTCATGCTCTGGCCATCGGCGCACTTCCGCCGCTACGGTCAGCGGCTGATCGACCTGGCCGAGAACTCCGACGACTTCGACGCGTTCTACTTCAACGTCCACGACGGCCTCGACTTGTTCATCGACCGACGTGGCCCGGCCGGACGCCATGGACACCGGGGTCGGGCCCTCGCCCCCGCCGCAGCGGCGACCTGGGTCGGCGACGCCGGACGCGGTGCCTGCGCCGTCCGCATCGAGCACATACCGGGCGCTTGCCCATCCGAGGCGATCGGGCAGACTGCGTGGTCCCGCCTGCAGACCGCGATCCACGCCTGCGGCATCGACCTCACCTCGACAGACCGCGCCATCAAGTTCGAACACGGCACGGCGCCCAACTACGAGCACGAAGGAGTCCAGGCACACCCGGCCGACTTGGCGATAGTCGTGGCGCTACTGGTCGACGCCGGTCTGATCGACCCGGCGATCTGCGAGGACGCACTCCTGTCCGCCCAGCTCGGTGCAGACGGGACCCTGCTGGGCCACCCGGTCGGGCGAAGCTCTCTGGCGCAGTGGGCCGTCGAGCACGCCTGGACCCGCCTTCACCTCGCCGACCTCGACACCGCCGTCCTGTCGGCCACCGGGTTGGAGCTGTGGGGCTATGAGCACTTGGGCGACCTCATCGACACCTGGCGGCCCGGCCGCGGCGTCACGGTCACCTCGGCCCCGCACGACAGTGCAGCCGAAGAGTGAACACGCAGAATCACCGGTCATATCCAGCGGCGGCGCCTTGCGTCGCCGCATTGCTGTATTCGCCAACGGAAGGAATCATCATGCATCACCCGATCGACGCTCACATCGGCACCGATGACTGGCACGAGGACATCGTCGCCGTCCTCGCTGCCCTGCCTCACGGGACATGGACTACCGGCAGCGATCTCACCGCCCTGGTCGATCAGCCCGCCGAGACCATCACCGCATTCGTGGACGCCACCTGCCCGGCTGGGCACGAGCGTGTCCTTTCCATCACTGGCTGTTTCCGTCCTGGCACGGCCTACGCAGGACTGTCCCGACCCGAGCGCACCGGTCAGCTCGAACGCGTCGGCATCCGCCTCAGCGCCCAAGGCCGCGCCGACCGGGCACAGCGACTCGAGGTGCGGGCGCTGGCCGCGGTGCTGGCCGATCCGGCGACCGGAGTCCTGCCAGACGGCACCATACGTGAATGGCCGAGCCGAGCCGGAGCATGCAACACCGAGCCGGCCGACCGCGAACGCCTGCTGGCCCTGGCAGGGACCTGCCGGTGGCGGGACATCGACACCAACTGGGATCTCGTGCGCCGATCCGGCCTGCCGCAGGCGCTCGAGTACACCCTCGGACGGCTGTTCGCTGCGGTCACCATGCCCGCAGGCACGCCGACTTGGCCGACGCGGGCCCTGACCGAGGCCGGTCTGGTCGGGCCCGACCAGACCGCCGATTACACGGCGGTCCACGTGATCGGCCTGCGCGCACTCGAGGCCCACAGCGTCGTCGAGGTCTACAGCCTGATCGGACCGGCACAGGCCGCTCCGGTCTTGATCCTGACCCGGCCGATGCCCGCCGCGGCCGAGGCAGCGGGCCATACGACGCCCTGTCACCGAGGCCGACACGGCCAGTGCCGCGGCTTCTACGACCGGAACCGCGACTGGAGCTGGTGCCCCTGCGGATGCGGGTGTACCGCCAACCAGCGGGCGACGACCGTCCGCTACCTCGTGCGCGGCGACGACTTCGCGATGCCACACATCCGTCGCGGCATTGCCCTGTCGGACCCGACACCGGTCGAACCGGACCGCGTCCGGGTGCGCACCCGCGACTGGTTCAACAGCGCAGTCAGCGAGATCAACTACGGCCAGGACTGGATCGCCTTCGTCCACAACCCGCGCCGCCGGGCCAAACCGGCCGCATAGGCGCAACGGTCGGTGCCCGCGCTGGCACGCGGGCACCGACCCCGGCACTTCGACTCCACATGCAGCAACAAGCGAAAGGAAAGCACCGTGGACAGCACACCACACGAGCCCGAACCCGGCACCCGAACCCCGTCGGCGGACGACCGGAACCGGCCCACCGAGCGCGCCGGATATTGGCGCAGCGAGTACCTCCCAGACGGCACCGAGCGCTACTGGTCCACGCTCGCCCGGCACTGCACCGAACGCGACGAGGACCGCGCCACCGTGGCCGCCGCGCTCGACGCCATCACCTGGTACCGCCACAAGGCCAGCGTCCCGTTTTCGGCGGGCGCGTCGCTGAACGAGATCATCCGCCAGCTCACCTCCCCGCCAATAGCGGCCGGTATCAGCGAACCGCCCATCACGCTCCCTGAATCCGGCCTGTCGGAGTGCGACCGCGCGCTCTACCTGCGCGACCCGGCCCTGCTCGATTCCGACCTGATCCAGACGACCTCGGTCGTCGCTCTGGCCTTCCGGGAGAGCAACGCCGTCTTCCTCATGTACTACCTCGACGAAGGCATCCAGGCGCGTCCGGTAGCGCTCGACATCCGCGACATGGACACCGCCCCCGGGCGTTCCATCGGCTGCGGAGCCGGCCTGCACCAGATCTGCCGGGGCCGCTACATCACCGAAGACCGCGAAACCCGTCCGTGCCAGTGCCACTGCGGGTGCGAACAGCCCGAGTCGGCGCTCCGGCACGACTGACTCCCATCCTGGCGACCAAGCGGCCGAGACTCACCAGAGTCTCGGCCGCTGCCGTCTGCCCACACATCACCAGTACATCCAGAAAGAAAGGAGTGTCCCTGATGGGAGCACAGTCGATCACCGAACTCGCCTTCCCCGACGGCACCAGCCGCTTCTCCCTGCACTGGGGATCACCGCAGTACCAGTTCCCGAACATGGCCGAGTACGTGTTCGAGACCTGGACCCACGACCTGGGATGGCGGCTCGCGGGCTACCGCGAATACGCCGACCAGGCCAGGACAGGATTGCCGACCGAGGTGTTCACCGGCAAGGTCCACGGCGACGTCGAGCACCACTACCGCTACGAGTTCGATCGGAATGGGCAGGTCGTCTTCCGTTACAGCAGCCGTACCTTCGGACAGGTCGGGCCGCGCAAATGGCGAGTCGAGCACGAAGGGGCCGGCCGGCTCGACCTCTACCGCGCCGCTTTGCACTGGCGGGCCGACCTGCGAGGCAACATCTACCGGCGCTCACTGCGGGGATGGGGCCCCGGACGCATCGAGGACTACGATCTCGACCTGGCCTGCTGCACCTTCCGCATCGCCAGCGAGATGCGCTCAGGAGCCGCGGACTCGGCCAACAGTGCCGCCTTCCACGCCGCTCACGACTGTCGCGACACCGGATGCGGCACACCGCTGCTATTCGACGCCGAGATGGCCGCCCAGAGCCTCCCCGGAACCAACGAACCCGGCAGCAAGTAACACGGCAACGCTCCCGATCAATACAACACCTTCTGACACATGGGGCCATGTGATCAGCGCGGTCCGGTGGCCCTCGTGCCTCCGCGGCCCGAATCGCATGCCCGACACCGACAACGCGGCCGAGACCCATCAGGGTCTCGGCCGCTTCCGTATCCGCGCAACGAAAGGCATAACCCATGCACGAACTCAATGAACGACTCTCTCGCGCTGTCCTGGCCGCGCTGTTCAATCCCGGCCTCGCCGTCATCGGTGACCTGATCGACTTCCACGGCCCCCAGCTCGCACTCGACTATCTGCTGACCGAATCTCGGCCGGCCGAACTCGATCGGCTTGTCACTCGCGCGCTGGCCGACCATGACATCGTCACCGACGCCGACCTGGCGCAGCTGGCACGCGACATTGACGAGAACACGAGGGCGGCTGGAGCACGAATCATCGCACCAGGTGAGGACGCCTGGCCGGTCGGCCTCGACGACCTGACCGCCTACCGTCCGCACGGCGCCCGGTGGGGCGCGCCGTGGTGCCTGTGGGTGCAGGGCAAGTGGGACCTGGCCATCGATCCCGTCCGCGCTGTCGCGTTCTGGGGCGACCGGTTCCCCTCCGAGCACGGCGCCTCGCTGGCCGCCGAGGCAGCCGTCGGCCTCGCGCAGTCCGGTTACCACGTGATCGGCAACGGCGAGACCGGTATCGCCCAGAAGGCCACCGAGAGTGCGATGCGCCTCGGGCGGGCGCTCGCCATCGTCGCCGGCGGGTTCAACCGGACCCACCTAGGCAACAGTGGCCGCCTGCTGGAGGCCGTGGCTGAACGCGGGACCGTCTACACCGCGCAGCCGCCTGGCCGCGCCCGATCCGCTTGGGCGACCGGCTACCGCGACGCGCTTCTGGCCGCGAGCGCAGCGACGCTGGTGGCGGTCGAAGTCCCTTCGCGCAGCACCGACCGGTCGTTCTTCACCACCGCGCAGGCCCTGGACCGGACGGTCTTGTCGGCCGCTCATCCGCACCTGATCCACAAGCGGGTGGGCAACTACGGCCTCGAGGAGGCCGGCGCGGTGCCGGCCGCGAGCCCGGCTGGGATCTGCGAACTGGTCACCATCACCACCGCATGACCGCCCCGACTCATCCCGAAAGGCCGTGACATGTCCGGCTACCTGCTGCCGCCGCGGTGGTACCGCGAGGCGATCTGCGCTCAGACCGATCCGGAGGTGTTCTTCCCCGGCAAGGGCCAGTCCGCCGACTCAGCCCGGCGGATCTGCGCCGCCTGCCCGGTCCAGCCCGAATGCCGCACCTACGCGCTCGACCATCCGAGCTTGTGCGGGATTTGGGGCGGGAGCAGCGAGATGCAGCGCAAACGCCTCCGCGCCAAAACCCGACGAGCGGCGACGCCTCGAAAGTCCACAACAGCCAATCCGTAACCGAAGCCGACGTGCGGCCAGGACCCCGCTTGGAACCCGGATCCCGGCCGCACCGGCACCAACCCAGAGAAGAAAGGAAAGCGCCGTGCCTCAGATTGCATCGCACGAGCACCACCATCCGCAACCGACATCCGCGTCCATCACCTACCTCGGCGGTCAGCTGGTCGTCGACACCGATGCGGCGGCCCGACACCTGTTCGCCGCGCTCGGCCTCGACGCCGGAACCGGGGCCGCGTTCACCCGCGCCTGGCACTCCCGGGCTTGGCTGCTCGCGAGCCGCCTTGACCAAATCCCCGAGACGGCCGACTTGGCGGGGCCCTTCCCGCCCGAGGGCCGACAGGTGGTCCGGCGGGACTTCCCGGTCCACTTCGTCGCCGACCTGAACGCGGCCGATATCGAGGCCGACCTGAACACGGTCTGCTTCGATGACGCCGAGAAGCGGTTCCTCGACGCCGACCGTGCCGTGCAGGTCCTGCGCCTGTATGAGCCCGCAGCGCTCACCGAGGTCGCCTGGCCCCACTGCCCGACCGCCAACCTCGGCTTGACCAAACCGGTACCAGCCACGCGAGCCCTCAGCACCTGGGTGTTGCGGCCTGGCAGCTACCTGCTGTGCTGGCGCTTCCCTTGGCGGCGTCCAGCGCTGGTCGCCGCCGCCCGTACCGAACAGGAGCCGACCGGTGAGGCCATCGCCAACTTGCCGGGCTTCCAGGCCCGCCGTCTGACCGCCGTCTGCGACGGATGCGGAAGCGAATGGATGGCATTCAGAGGAGAGACACGCTTCGTGCTGCGCTTCTGTTGCCCCTCCGGCGGCGGCTGGAACTACCCGGAGGCCACCGGTCGCACCGGCACCGAGGTCGACTGCCCGAGCCACGAATGTGAGGGCGGACGCGTCCGCCTGACCAACTGACCACTATCTACGAAGCGCCGCACCGGGATCCCGGTGCGGCGCTTCGCCTCGCCCGATCAACGAACAACAACAGGAAGGCATCTGCAATGACAGCAGTACAACGGTCCTCGGTGGGCCTGACTCCGAAGGCCGCGAAGGTCGTCAACGCCATCAAACGCGGACTCGACACCGGCATATGGCGGCGCGTGTCCGACCGGTTCGGCTACGGCTTCGAAGCGCGCCGCCCCGTTGCCGGAGGTATCGGCGACGAGCACACCCGGTTCAGCCTGCGGCAGCACGGCCGCACCGTCAAGCCCTGGTATCAAGGCGACGCGATCACGCTCGCACGTGCCCTGGGCATCATCGCCGACCCATACCGCTTCGCCGCACCCGTGTTCGGCACCGACGGTGACAACCCGCGCCCGATCGACACCAGGGACCCCACGATGCCCGTCCCCGAGCCGCTGACGGCGAAGATCTGCACGAACCGGCTGTGGGCCTGCTCGATCGGCCGCCACGGCACCGACTCGGACCGGTTCTACGAGTCCATCGACGTCCAATACCACGTCTCGTTCCTCAAGCGGGTCTATGACATCGATCTGACCGACGTGTTCGCCGAGGCCGACGAAGGGCTGCGATACCACTGCTACCGCCGAACCGGGCCCTGGCAGCGCCGCCGAGACCTCGACACCGAATGGGACCGTGAGGTCCATCTGGCACCGGTGGCCTGGGTCGAGTCCTTCGGCGACGAATTCGAACTATGGACCGCCGACCCGGCCGCCGGACGCGAGCCCGAGCGGATCGCATTCGCCGACACGCCCGCCGACTTGGCGGCTCAACGCGCCGAGGCCGAGCGGAGCGGGGCCGTCACCGGGATCTACCAGCACCTGATCGCCCCCGAGGGACTGCGGCTCGAGTACACCCGCCGCAACCGCGACCGGTCCGAAGCCTGCTACTGACCAGCCGCGCGGCACTCGTCTATCTCACTCGCTGTGGCGCAGCCAGAAGCCCGTCTTCCACAACCTGGCTCTGGCTGCGCCCGGCACTCCACCGAAAGGAAAGAATGCCTTGACCAGTCAACCAAACCACGCAGCACGCTGCAACACGCCACAGGTCACGCTCACCGAGCACGGGTTGGCCATCGACGCGACCACCACCATCATGGCCGCCTACAGCACCCTCGCCATCAGCGGATCGCTCGCCCTGGCCGCGTTGTTCGCCAGCGGCCCCGACATGCGCTGCTCCATCGAGCGGCCGGCGAAACGCCGCTCCGCGACCGACAGCGCCTCCAACGCTCACACTGGTGACAAGGTGCGCTTGGAGAGCCTGGTGCCCAGTGCAGTCGCAGCCGCCGCGACCGCTGCCGGATATGAGACCGGATGCCGGCTGGTGTGGGCCGATCGGATCGGTGCCACCTTCGCCAACCGACCGCGCTTGATCGAGGCGATGGACGTCGGTACCGGCTTCACCTACGAGCGTGCAGCCCCCGCACACTTGGGCACCGGCGCCATCGTCTCCAGAGGCGACGTCCCACAGGGCAGCTACCTGGTCTTCTCGGTCGGGCTCGGCGTGCCGACAGTACAAGCGGTGGCCAGGGTCGAACAGATCCCCACCACCGAGGCCCTGGCCGCGATCGACGGCTTCGCCGCTGATCGGATCACCGCTGCCTGCGGACGCTGCCACCGGCAGTGGACCGCTCGCGACGGTCGTCCCATCTTCGACCCCGCCGATCCTGACGGGATCGAATGGGACCTTGGCCAGGCGGCCAACCTCGGATTCATCACCGGCACCGTCGACTGCCCTGTCCCCGACTGCCCTGGCCGGGTCGGCTTCACCGCTGCAGGAGGCCAGGCATGAGCGACCTGTCGAAACAGGCATCGATGGTCTGCGGGACCTGCTCGCAGCCGTTGAACCGATTCCTGCCCATGGACGCCGACGGCGCCTTCACCGGCGAGGTCGAATACCGGCACCGTTCCGACGAGACCGACCACGAACCAGTCCCGCAACCCGCCGCCGAGCACTTCGCCGCCGACCTGGACTTGGCGTGCGACTTCTGCAACGCCACCGATCCGGTCTGGAGTTACCGCGCGCCGGGAATCGGCAGCCTCGCCTTCGACGGTGACGACCAGGTTGTCCACGAAGATGACTTCGGCGATGACTGGGCGGCGTGCCGCACCTGCGCCCACCTGATCGAGCGCGGCATGCGCCGCCGACTGCTCGATCGCGCCGTAGCGGCGTTCGGCGACCCGGCGCTCCGTCCTGGCCTGCAAGCCCTGCATGCCGCGTTCTTCCTGCAAAAGCGAGGAAAACGGCGCCGCCTCGGCTGAGCAGGTACGCCACATCGCACTACCGACGGTCGGGTCCGCCACGCGGGCCCGACCGTTCTCGTTACCCAAACAACGTTGAAAGGCATCACATGGACACCTACCGGCTCCGGGCAGATCTGTCCCGTGAATTCAACATCGGACGACTCATCGAACTCGGTATCGATTCCAAGGACCTGTTCGAACAGATCAACCGCAAGATCGACAGGCCGTTCTACACCAGCCTGACGCACCTGGGCGTACTTGCCGAGAACCTGCGAGCCGCGCTCGCCGATCCCAGCGCTCCGGACATCGATGCGCTTGTACGGCACCCCGGTCCCGCCGTGTTCGGCGTCGGTGGGATCGACGCCTTCGATCGGCACCGGTGCGTCGAACACGGCCACCGCGCCACACCCACGGTCCTCAGCCAGCATCACGAGCGCGTCCGCCTCATCGGCCTGATGCGTCGCTGACGCCATCCGTGTGGGCCCCGGCAGCGGGGCCCACACGCCTCAACGCCATCGCTTTGCGGGGCTTTTCTTTTACCCATTAAGTCCATAATGGAGTATATAATGGCGAGCCACCACCCAACGAACAGGAAAGGACCGAACGGCACCAGTGCCACATCCCGGTGAGCCAGACGCAACCCCAATCCGGTGATGCCACTGAGCAGCATTCCTGCCGCCAAAGCGAGTACGACCGCCTCCAGTCCAGCCCAAGCCAGGGTCATGGCCACCACCGACGCCGCCGCGACATCCCCGCCACCGACACCACCGCGAGAGGCCAGCGCGAGCACGATCATCACGACTGCCACCGCTGCTGCGGTGATGAGACTGCGGGCCAGGTAGGGCGTGAAGGCCAATGCCAGCAGTGCTACGGCGGCCACCGCGCCAGTGATGACGAAGGGAATACGGCGCGCCGCCATATCGACCACTGCGATTCCAGGGCTGGCCGCCGCGAACGCGGTGACCGCCACGCCTACCGCAGCACCGGGGGCGATCGTCCAAGCGGCAATCGCTGCAATCGTGGAAGCCGCCACCAGCGTGAGCGTCCAGGCGGCACGGACACCGGGCTCGACCCCGCGCCAGTCCGCGCGCTCGTCGGAGGATTCGAGTGCGAACGCGGTCCGAGCCAGCGTCGCACCGCACAAGGCTCCGCCCAAGGCGATCACGGCTGCGGCGACGACGCTCATGGCGCCAATCTAGGAGGCGGGCCGGGCAAGCGTGAGCTTTTCGCTCTCAAGGCGCTGGGACGAGGCTGTGACTGCTCGGCCTGTCACAGCGGCGGTCACAGGCTGTCACAGGCGGTGGTTTCTTATCGCCTTGGTTCCGCAGGACGGCGCGAGACGCCAACCATGCAATTCATCAACAACAACACCCGAGGATCCGGCCTCGGCCGGGTCGACGTGCCGCTGAGCGTGTGGTCGGTCTGGGACGACGAACACCTGATCGAGCTGCTGGTGAACCAGTTCACCGTCAAGTACGAGAAGGTCGTCCTCGTCGGCCTGGCCGGCGCCAACCGCGTCGTCGAGGCCCGGCGCTCAGCAGTCGCATTCTGCGACGCTGAGGCCGCCGAGACCGAACACGCAAAGCTGCAGGCGACCGGACCGGCGACCGCCGTGTTCGGTTTCATCGAACCGGTCTGCGACCGCACCGCATCCGAACTGCTTCAGGCAGCCGAGCACACTGCGGCCTTGACCATCTGCACCGACGATCCCGAACGCGACAGTGTCGCCTGGGCGGCGCTCGCGGCCACGGTGCGCCCGTTCGGACTGCTGGCCGTGATCTGGGACGAGGACCGGCCCACGCTCAAGTCACGCATCGCCTGCGAGGCCGCCGAGCTGCACTACGTCGGCCACCTCATCACCGCGCGCGTCTCCTCGTTCGACCGCGCCGTAGTCACCGCCGAATCGCTCGAACAGACCGGACCGGGGGTCCACGGCCGGATCGTCGAACACATCGGGCTGTGGTCGAAGTACCCCAGGAGCGGCCTGTGAACAGCGAAGCATCGCTCTCGGACCTGTGGGCGACGGGACAAGCGATCCCGCGCGTGCAACGCGCCGACCGCTACGCCTCGGTGTCGGGACCGCATCCGGCGAAGATGTGGCCGATGACGGCACGACACGCGATCGCCGCCTACTCCCGGCCGGGGGACCTGGTGATCGATCCAATGGCCGGGATCGGCACGGTCCTGGTCGAAGCCATCGAACTCGGCCGGGCGGCCTGGGGCGCCGACATCGAACCTGAATGGGTCGCGGCCGCTGCGGGGAACCTGCACCTGGCCCGCCAGCGCTGGCCGAGTGCAAGCGCGAGTGTGGTCCGCGGAGACGCCCGGCGCCTCACCCGGCTCCTGCCCAGGCGACTGCACGGTCACGTCGATCTGATTGTCACCAGCCCGCCCTACGGCCGGGCAACCCATGGCCGCGCGTGGACGGCCAAGGAGACCGGCGGGAAGGTCCGCAAGACCGGGTATGAGTACAGCACCGGCCGGGCCCGACCATCGCAGCTCGCCCGCAAACCGATCGACGAACTTCTCGCCGGGCTCGGCCAGATCTTCACCGGCTGCTATCGGGTGCTCGCACCTGGCGGGAGGATGGTCATCACCTGCCGTCCGTTCACCGATCGGCGGCGGCTCATCGACTTCCCGCTGCTGCTCACTGAGCTATGCGAAAACCTCGGGTTCTGCTTGGAGCGCCGATGCGTCGCGCTGCTGGGCGAATGGGAGGCCGAGGAGCACCGTCTTCGGCCCATCCATTCCTTCTTCGGACTCCACAACACCCGCGTCGCGATCGAACAGGGCCGCCCGGCGCTCCTGCGCAGCCACGAGGACATCCTCGTGCTGGTCAAGGGCGGTGCGCCGTGAACCGAGAGCACCACCGCAATGAGGACGAATCGCCACGAGAAGCTGGCGATCGAGTCGTCATTGATCGTCCAAAAAGTATTTCCTTCGAAGCTCGTACCTGCAACGAGTGCGAGCTAGCGTCGCCGGAAACGACCGTCCGTCCGGAAAGGCCGGACGGAAGCGGCCCCGGCCAGAACGATTCCAGTCAACCCGGCCGGGACCGCGCATCCCAGAAAGGACGCAGTTCCATCATGACCGTGGACGACGTGTGCGCGTACCTAGGGGTCGCGCGCAGCACCCTGTACGACTGGCACGCCAAAGGGCGGGCCCCGCGCAGCATCAAACTCCCCGGCGGCCAGCGCCGCTATCGCTTCACCGATATCGAGGCGTTCCTGGCCGCTCACGAGGACGGAGGTGCCGCATGAACACCTCGTATGACGTGCAGCTGTGGGACCCGACGAAGCGGAAAGACATCAAGCGACGTCCGTGGCGCTTCCGCTGGGCGGTGGCGGGGCGAGAGCAGACCAAGCAGTTCGCGACCAAAGCCGCCGCCAACGGACGCAAGTCGGACTTCCAGACCGCCTTGAACAGGGGAGAAGCGTTCGACATCGAAACCGGTCTGCCGGTCTCCGAGCTTCGCGAGCTCGCGCGGCAGAGCCAGCAGATCTCCGTCATCGAGGCAATGAAGCGCTTCGTGGACTCCAAGTGGGACCAGTCTTCGGCGCATCACCGCGCGAACATCGCCGAGGTCTGCATGTGGGCCTCGATCGCCCTCCTACCTGCCACGCTGGAGAGCGTTGATGCGGTCGCGTTGCGGCGGTCGCTTCGGCGCTGGGCGTTCAACTCCAAGCAACGCCAGGACGCCCCCGAGGACACAGCACGCATCCTCGGGTGGGCTGAACGCCATGCTCCTGCGATCGGCGTGCTCGACAAGGAACACACCGTCGAGAAGACACTCTCATCGATGCTGCAGAAGTTCGACGGCACGGCGCGTTCGAGTCACTGCCGTAGGCGAGCCCGCACCATTTTCAGCGCGATCTGCGAATACGCCGTCAAGGAGGGACTACTCGAAATGAACCATGTCAAGGCGATCAAGCCGGCGCGGGCCAAGTCTGGCGAGGCGATTGACGTGCGCCGAGCCGCCGGCCCGCAGCAGGTCTCCCGTTTTCTGAGGCAGGTTCACCAACGCAAGCCGAACGGGTGGCGATACCGTCCCTACTTCGCCACTCAGGTCTACGGTGCACTCCGACCCGAGGAGGCGATTGCGCTGCACGTGGAAGACCTCGATCTTCCGGACGAAGGTGGGTGGGGATGGCTGCATCTCCACAAATCGGCCTCCCATGTCGGCAGCGCGTGGACCGACACCGGGGATGCCCGCGACGATCGAGGGCTCAAGATGCGCGACCGCGATTTCATCCGCACAGCTCCATGTCCACCGCAGCTCACCGTCATCCTGCTCGACTACATGAGCCAATCGGACTTCAAGCCGGGCTCCGAAGGTCAACTGTTCACTCGTGCGGACGGAAAGCTACTGGCGGAGTGCACCATCAGGCGCATCTTCCATGGTGCTCGGGCGAAGACCTTCAGCGGCGAAGAATTGAAGACACCGCTGCTGAAACGTCAATACGACCTGCGGCACACGTGCGTCTCCACCTGGCTCCACGCCGGGGTTCCGGCCACGCAGGTCGCCGAATGGGCCGGGCACAGCGTGGCCGTCCTGCTCAGGGTCTACGCCAAGTGCCTCGCGGGACAGGATGAGGCTGTCCGACGCCGAATTGAAGACACTCTGACCGAAAAGTGAGCCAAACAGCACGACATCAGATCTGAGGTCGCCCGTCTATCAACCTTCCGTTGGTAGACGGGCTTCTCGCACTTGGGAGGCTCCTCCGACAGCCTTGAGAAATCACGCGGTAGCAGCGGCAAGCTTCAACGGCTTGGCGCTCCAGCGCTCGGGTGAGTCCCACGCGCTGCCGCCAGCGGGGGAGTCCGTGGTGACCCTACTTGCTGGTTGCTGCCCGCAACGCTGTGGAAGCGCGTCGACGGCACGCCCTGTCGGCGCTCGCCGCTATCGTTAAGACACTCGGTTTGTCACGCAAGGGCACGCGAAGGTTGGATGTCGCAGGATGAACAGGTCACACACGCATTTCATTGGGGGATCGGGCCACGAAACAGGCAAGGAGGTGGCGCGATAGTGGCCTTCAAAAAGTCGGACCTGTACAGCTCATTGAGCTTGTTGCACCTTGATTGGATTTCATCGCGAGGTTGGTATTAGACAGACTGCCAGGAACTGAGGTCCGGTGGTGCCTGTCCACCAGGCCTATGCGCGTTACGCACTCTTGCCGGTTTGCGGGGAAGGCATCAGGTGCAATCCGTTGAGATTCTGACAACCGTGGACAACTCGTGTCTTGCTACGCCCAGCACCAGTGACGGCTCGCCGATTCAGTGTCCTAATGGAGGACGGTAGTCGTGCCGTAGTAGACGTTGCCGTGGTCGAGCTCGACGACCTTCACGACGGTCCGGGAGTTCGGGGCGTGCACGATCAGGCCGTTGCCGATGTACATGCCCATGTGGGAGAGATCGTTGTAGAACACCAGGTCACCTGGTTGCAGATCGTCGCGGCTGATCTTCGGGGTCGAGTTGTACTGGGCGGCGGCATTGTGCGGCAGGTCGATCCCGATCTGCGCGTAGGAGCGCAGAATGAGGCCCGAGCAGTCATAGGAGTCCGGACCGGCGGATCCCCACACATATGGCTTGCCGACCTGGTCGAGCGCGAACGAGATGACCGCGTACTCATCGTCGGTCATCTGCGGCAGGTCGTAGTCGGTGATCGCGTCGCCCGCGGCGGCCTGCCACTCCTCCTCGAGGCCGTCCATCCGCTCGTTGAGCTCGTCCTGCTGCTGCTCCAGCTCGGCCTCCTGCTCGTCGAGGTCGTCCTGGAGGTCGCCCAGGAGATTGAGCTGAATCGTGTACTCCTCGGAGGCGGTTTTCAGCTCGTCTATGAGGTCGAATTTGTAGAGGTTCGCCGAGTTGAGCCGGTCGAGGCGTTCGACGAACGCGTCGGGGGAACCCGACTCCAGCAGCAGCGCGACATCGCCGATACCCTGATCCACGTACGTCGCGGTGATGTAGTCGGCGAGCTGCTCGCGCAGGGTGCCCAGCTCCGCCTCGGCCGTGTCCAGGGACTCCTGGGTCTGCGCGATCATGTCACGGTTGTCCTGCGCTTCTTCCGCCAGTTGGTTGTACGCCTCGACCGCTGCGGTCAGATCCCCTTCGGTTTCCTCGATCTCGTCGTTGATCTCCGAGGTGTCCCGCTGGGCCCAGGCTGGGGCCGAGCCCACCGCGGAGACGAGGAGACCGCCTACCACAGCGATAGAAGTCCATTTACGACGAATAGATGACGGCTTCACGAGCATGGTGCTCCTTCGGGGAGGTCGGGATGCAACGCGGCCGCGGAGAACGCAGCCGCGGGAATGGGGACATCACGGCAGTCATCAAACTCGCGGTGCCCCGTCGACAAGAGGCGGGAGTCGAACATACCCACAAACTACTATCAGCGATAGCAGTCATTCGCGAGTGGGTCCCGCGTTGCCTGTCTCCCCAGCATGGTGTGCCGTTCTCAGTCCGTGCATACCAGAGCCAGAAGGCCATGACCGCCTACGTCTTCCGGGCATGGTCGCTCCCAAGTCGATTGCTGCCCTTGCAGAGGACGCGGTGTCACACCTAGCAGCAGGCGAAGCCCGCAGTGGTGAGGATCGGTGCGGCGAGGATCAGCACTGGCGCGGTCACTGCGGCGGCGTTGCTACCGAGGGTCGTGCTCACTCCCGCCCGTCCGGGAGCGTCGAGGAGGGGTTCAATGCGGCCGATGGTGCCACCGCTCGCGGTCAGCGTCTTAGCCGGTTCTACCCAGGAGAACCGGACATCAGCCGTTTCCTCCCATGCTTTGATTGCGGGCGGAACGGATCCGAAGCGACATCAATCCGTAGGACATTGACGGCCGGCGGACGCGGAGAAGTCGGGAACCGGTCGGTCTTGTGCCTCCTTGGCGGTATCGGCCACGCCGTTGCGCTCGATGTCCTCGATGAGCCACTGCATCTCGAGGATTTCCCGGCGCTGTGCCTCGCTGATCTGCACGGCGAGCTCGCAGACTCGCACGTCCTCGATCTGGGCGTGCTCGGACCGGGTGATGGCCATCGAGTGGTGAGGGATCATGGAGTTCATCCACCCGAGGTCGCCCACGGTGACTTGGCTGCGGTCGAGGAACGCGCCGCCACCGAGCAACAGCAGGCTTGCCAGGACGATGCCCAGGTTCACCTTCATATTGCGGAACATGTTCAGCATCCATCCGAGCATCACCAGGCCCATGGCCCCGCCCATGGTGAGTGCCATGAACATGCGGCTCTCGCTCCAGCGGATATGCCACCATTCCCAAGTGCTGACGAACATCACGGCGTACATGACGACCATGGCGGTCAGGATCATCGCCCCGAACCGCAGGTACATTTTCGTGTCAGGTGACCGGTGCATATCTTGTGACTGCCCCATATCCTGGCCGGCACCGTCTGAATCACGCTTATCTCTCACTGAAAAGCCTCCGTTCCCGGGTTTGAATCCTGAGTCTATGCACGGTTCTGTCTGGTATTGATATGCTATATCCACAAATTGATTGGAATAAACAACTGTCTTCGCTCACTGGTGCGAGATCTAGACTTCAGGCCTGGTTCTCCGGTGCGAACGACGCCCTACGCTGGGTGCTGCACTACGACGACGTGCTCTGAGGAAGCTCAGCGGGCGAGCCCCGAATGGCTCGGTAGCACTTCAGACGAGTCGGCGGGTCCGGGACATGTCCCGGACCCGCCGTGATTTGCAGGGTGTTCGCTCACCTCCGCTTCAGGCCGCTTTGGTCAGTTGGGCGGCCTTGGCCGGTCGCATGACCGCAGTGGTCAAGGCGGCCGCTGCGAGTGCGATGACGGCCGCCGTGATGAAGGCGGTGGAGAACCCGTCGGTCAGTGCGGCTGTGTCTCCGATCTGACCTGCGCCGTAGGGGACCGCCACGGCGGTCACCACGGCCAGGCCGAGCGCGGAGCCGATCTGGTAGCCGGTGTTGACGATGCCCGAGGCCAGACCGCCTTCCTCCGGTTTGGCGCTGGAGATCGCCGTCTGGAGCGACGGGATGAACGCCAGGGACATGCCCAGCGCCGCCAGCAGCGAGGCAGGGAGGACATCGGCCCAGAACGTGCCGTCGGCTCGGATGAACGAGAGCCAGTACAGGCCGCCGGCCAGCAGGACCAGGCCGGTCACGGTCATCGCCTTGGCGCCGAAGCGCGCCATGAGCCTGGGCGCGAGAGCCACCATTCCCACCATGATGAGCAGTGTCATCGGCACCAGCGCCGCCCCCGAGGGGAACGCCGAGAAGCCGAGCACCTGCTGCAGGTAGAGGTTCAGGAAGAACCACATCGGCACCCACGCCGCACCCAGCAACAGCTGCGCCAGGTTGGCCGCGCCGAGGTTCGGCGCGCGGAAGATCGACAGCGGCATCAGCGGCTGGCGGCGCTTGCCCTGCACGGCGACGAAGCCGACGAGCAGCGCAGCGGCGCCGACCAGGACACCCCAGGTGGCGGGGTCGGCCCAGCCGACCTCGGGGGCCCGGACGATCGCGAAGACCGCGCCGGCCAGTCCGAGGGTCGCCATGGCCGCGCCGAGCAGGTCGATCGAGCCGCGTTGGGCCCGCCCGCCGGGCAGCAGCGACCGGGCGGCGGCGAGAGCGAGGACGGCGACGGGGATGTTGATGTAGAACACCCATGGCCAGGAGGCGTACTCGGTGATCAGCCCACCGAGGAACACTCCGGCGGTGCCGCCTGCGGGCGCGGCGGCCCCATAGAACGCGAACGCTTTGGTCAGCTCTTTGGGATTGCCGCCGAACAGCATCATGAGCAGCGTCAGGGCCGAGGGGGCGATCAGCGCCGCACCGATGCCTTGGACGCCACGGCCGGTCAGTTCTACGGCGACGTTCGGGGCAAGGCCGGCGACGAGCGATCCGGCGGCCAGGATGACCCAGCCGAGGCTGAAGATGCGGCGCGCGCCGACCAGGTCGGACAGTCGCCCGCCGAGCAGCAGCAGGCCGCCGAAGACGACGACGTAGGCGTTGAACACCCACGACAGGTTCTCCTGGGTGAATCCGAGCGATGCTTGCATCTTCGGTAGAGCGACGCCGATGATCGAGGTGTCCATGATGACCATGAACTGGGCCAGGGCGATGAGCGCAAGGGCGAGCCAGCGCCGTGAGGCCGGTGGTGTCGTCGATTGCGACATGACACTCACTCCTTATACCGGTAGGGGGTATGCCGTGGAGGCACTACTCCGCTGAGCTTCGATCTCCTGAAGCCAGAAGACCGGCGACCCGAAGGCCGCCGGTCAGTTATAGCATACCCCTAGGGGGTATATCAATAGTGCTCTGCCAGACGGCCAGGGCGGTCGCCGACGGCGTCCCAGCCGGCTTCCCAGAGCGCGTCCGCGGCACACTCCACGGCGGACAGATCGTCGACGAGGACACTTATCGTCCCCTGTGCGGGCAGAATGTCGACCCCGAGGACCCCGACCAGGGCGACCAGCTCAGCTTTGAGGCTGTCGATGCAGTGGTCGCAGGTGTCGGCGGTGAGACCCGTGACGCGGAATGCGACGAGGCTGTAGTCAACGGTGATCAAGGCATCTCCTTCAGGACAGCTGTCCGTGGAACCTCATACCCGGGGCGGGTACGCTCTCGGACGTCTGTTCAAAGCATGGTCGTGCCGAACGCGCTTGTCCACGCATCGGCGTGTCCGGTGGTCGCCATGGCTGGAACCGGACACCGACGCGAGAGGAAGCCCATGGTCGACCACGCCGAAGACCAGGCCGTGCAAGAGGTGTATGCGAGGATGCGTCGCAACGGCGAGACGTTCGCCCAAGCGGTGGCGAGTGTGGGTCTGTCCAACACGGAGACACCGCTCGTCCGGCGGCGCCTCAGTGAACTCGGACTCCTGCACGGCACTGCTGAGATCGCCGTCGATGCCGTCGCCGCGCTCACCCGCATCCTCGGTGACGGTCGCGAGCGCCTCACCGAAGCCCTTGCGACGCTCACGGAACAGCAGGACAACACGTTGGCGCTGGCCAACGACTACCTGCGGCCGGCCGGCGACGAGCGAGCCGGTGCCGACGTCGAGATCCTACGCGACGACGACACGTTCCGGCCGCGCATCGAGGCGCTGCTCGACGAGTTCGCCTCGGCCGGCCGTCATGAATTGATCGAGACCCATCCCTACACCGCATGGGATCCCCGGCACTTGGATGCCGGGCTGCGACGCGACCGCGAACTACACGAACGCGGCGCTCAGATTCGACTCCTTTACTCCCAGAGAGGGTTGCGCCACGGTCCCTTGCGCGACAACCTACCGAAAAGACTTGAGCTGGGGGTACAGGTCAAGGCCACGCCGATCGTGCCGATCCGCATGGTCGTCTACGACCGGGAGGTGGCCGTCGTCGATGCTCCGAACGATCCCGATATTCGCGCCATCGTGCTGCGCAACCGCCTGCTCGTAGGGCCGCTGGTGGACTTCTTCGACTACTGCTGGCTGACCGCCACCGAGATCGACGACGTCCTGCGCGGTTCCGACGACTCAGGCCTGTCCGAGCAGCAGCGCGCCGTGCTGCGACTCTTGGCCACGGGGGCCAAGGACGAGGCCATCGCCCGCAGTCTCGGCGTGTCGGTCCGCACCGTGACCCGCGTCGTGGCCGAGCTGACCGGCCAGCTCGGGGCCACCAGCCGCTTCCAGGCGGGCGTGCAGGCGGCCCGTCTCGGCTGGCTGGACTGACATCTCGTTCATGGCGGCGAGTGCCTCCATATCGAACTTCAGCAGTGGCGAGGCCTCAGGTGCGGAGATCTCACCGTTCGGATAGTGGGTCCCCCAACAGCTGACCGCGCCGCAACAGTATGACCATGTTGGATAGACCGAGACTCGGAATAGTCCGGCTGCGGGCGATGCCCAGCCTGGGCCTGCTGAACACCTGCGCGTGTCGCCTCGTCCTGAAGTCTCGCCCGCACCCGGATGGCGAACTGCGCTAGCGCCCTGTCGTACCGGGCGTCTCGAACACGTCCTCGCCGTGCAGGTAGCGCTTCGGGGTGGTGCCGACGGTCCGGCGGAACGCCGCGAGGAACGCGCTCGGCGTCGAGTACCCCACGTCGCGGGCGACTTTTGACACCGGCTGCCCCTCGGCGAGCAGGGCCAGCGAAGCCCGGAGCCGCACCTGGGTGCGCCAGCGGTCGAAGCTCATGCCCGTGTCGCGGACGAACAGGCGTGTCAGGGTGCGTCGGCTCGCACCCACGGCTCGCGCGTGGGCTTCGAGGCCCCGTTGGTCCGCGGGGTCGGCCAGCAGCGCATCGGCCACGGCACAGGCGCGTTCGTCCACTGGGTACGGCACGTCGATGGGCATGGTCGGCAACGGCTGCAACAGGTCCAGGACGACCGCTTCGGCCCGCAGCCGCATCGCGTCGGCGAGGTCGTCCCGGTTGAGGTAGGCGATCAGGTGCGCCAGCAGCCCGTTCACGCCGACCGGCGTCGGCTCGGTCCAGTCCAGGCCGCACCGGTCCGGTTCGAGGTAGAGGCTGCACAGCACCGCGTCGCGGGTCGCACCGGTCCGGTGGACGACTCCTGCGGGCAGCCACAGCGCCCGGGTGGGCGGCAGGACCCAGTAGGTGTCGTCGACGGCGATGCTGAGCACGCCGCTGCGGGTCCAGGCCAGCTGGTGCTGCGGATGCCGGTGGGGGAGTATCCACTGCCCCGACGTCAACGGGAAGTTGCCGACGACGATCGCCCCCACCCCGGGCGGGACGGCGCCGACGATGGCCTCGGTCATGGAACCCATCTTATGTCCTCAACGCGACATGAATCGACCCCGTAGCGCATTGCGGCCAGCACGGTGCGCGCATAGCGTCGTCCCATGCCGATCATTCGCCCGCGCCACCGGCGCGACCGCAGCAGGGACTCGGCCGGATTTCCTCAGGGGCGCCGGCCATGAGCGCGACATCGACCCTCGCCACGACCGCCGGCCGCCGCCGACCGGCGCTGATGGTGTTGTGCTTCGTGCAGTTCATGCTCGTCCTGGACGACACCGTGGTGAGCGTGGCGCTCCCCAGCATCCGGGACGACCTCGGATTCAGCGCCACGGGCCTGACCTGGGTCGTCAACGCCTACTTCCTCGCCTTCGGCGGGCTGCTCTTGCTGTTCGGCCGCGCGGCCGACCTATGGGGCCGCCGACGCGTCTTCCTCACCGGCGTGGCGCTGTTCGGCGCGGCGAGCCTGCTCTGTGGGCTCGCACAGGAGCCATGGCAGCTCGTGACCGGGCGCTTCGTTCAGGGCGCGGGTGCGGCCATGGCCAGTCCGGCCGCACTGTCGCTGATCACACTGCTGTTCCCCGGCAGGGAGGAACGCGTCAAGGCGCTCAGCATTTGGGGTGGCATCGCGGCGCTGGGCGGCACGATGGGCCTGGTGATCTCGGGCGCGTTGACCGACCTCACCAGTTGGCGTTGGATCTTCCTCATCAATCTGCCCGTGGCCGCCCTCGCCCTCGTCCTACTCCCGCGCTTGGTCGCCGAGAGCCGGACTGCACGCGAGGCGCGCATAGACGTACCCGGTGCGATATTGGGCACCGGTGCCGTCGTGTGCTTGGTCTACGGTCTGCTTCAAGCCGGGGAGACCGGTTGGGGTGATGCGGCCGTCGTCGGCCCCCTGCTCCTTGCCGTCGCCTTGACCGCCGCGTTCCTCACGGCCGAGTCGCGCATCGCCGAGCCGTTGGTGCCGCTGTCGTTCCTGGCCTTCCGGATCCGTGCCGTCGCCAACAGCGCGACCCTGCTGTTCTCCGCCGCCTTCTACGCGATGGCGTTCCTGCTCATGATCCATCTCCAGACCGTCCTCGGCTACGGACCGCTCCAGGCGGGCATCGCCTATCTGCCGTACGGCGGCGGCATTCTCACGGGCATGTGGCTCTCCTACCGAGCGGTGATCAGGCTCGGGATGCGCTGGACACTGGTCGCGTCGTTCCTGATCAGCGCCGCCGGGCTGCTGTTGCTCTCCGGCGTGTCCCCGAGCGACGGCTATGTCTCCGGGGTGCTGCCCGGCATGCTCGTCACGAGCCTCGGATGCGGCCTGAGTCTGCCCGCCCTCTCGGTCGCAGCGGTCACGGACACCACCGAGGAGAACGCCGGTCTCGGTTCGGCCGTCTTCAGCTCCGTGCAGCAAGTCGGCGGCGCCGTGGGCGTGGCGGTGCTGGTCAGCCTGGCCACACGCCGCAGTGACGACCTGGCCGCCGCCACCGAGCCGCTGCTCGCCGAAACCGCCGGCTTCTCGTTCGCGCTCACGGTGGCCGCCACCCTCCTCGCACTCGGCGCCGTCCTCGTCGCCACACTGCTCGGCAATCGCCGCTCGGCATCGCCGACCGACGCCCGCAAGCCCCCGACAGACCAGAGAGCAGGCTCGGCGACCGAGCTCGTCCGCTAGACCAACGCCGATGCACGCGAGCCGCGCTCCGGCTAGCGCCCGGTGGCCTCCAAGTCGCAACGGGCCCGCCCCTCGACTGACCTGGTTGAGCTGCCGAAGCGCTGTCGCGAATCAGTTAAATCGAACACTGATGTACGTGTTACGTGGAACTCGGGCTAGGCTGTAACTCGTACATTAATGTTCGAGTTAAGGAGTGATCGTGTCCGCGATCCATCACCCCGATCCCGCTGCGGCCCCGGCCGCGCCACCGACCCCCCGGCGCCGCCTGATGCTGGCGCTGCTGTGCACCGCGCAGGCGATGCTCATCATCGACATCACCGTCGTCAATATCGCGCTGCCCTCCATCGGCACAGACCTCGGTCTCGACCGGGAGGCGCTCACCTGGATCGTCACCGGCTACACCCTCTGCTTCGGCGGCCTGATGCTGCTGGGCGGGCGGATGGCCGACCTCTACGGCCGGCGCCGGATGCTGCTGGCAGGTCTGGCCCTGTTCACTGCGGCCTCATTTGTCGCCGGGCTGGCCCAGACCGGTCCGGTCCTGCTGGGCGGGCGGCTCGCGCAGGGTGTGGGCGCGGCGCTCATGGCGCCCGCAATCCTGTCCACGGTCACCACGTTGTTCCACGGCGCCGATCGCCACCGGGCGCTGGCGCTGCTGTCGGCGATCGCCGGAAGCGGCGCCGCTGTCGGCGTCCTCATCGGCGGCGTGCTCACCGACGGCCCCGGCTGGCAATGGATCTTCTACATCAACATCCCGGTAGGAGCGGTGATCCTCGCGTCGCTGCCCGTCGTGATGCCCGCTGATGCGGCGGCTGGACAGCGTGCCCGCGTCGACGTGCCCGGCGCCTTGACCGTTACCGCCGCCACCGCCGCCTTGATCTTCGGCCTCGTCCGCGCAGGCGACCGCGGATGGACCTCGGCGGACACCATCGGCGCGCTCGCGGCGGCGGCCGTGCTGTATGCGGTCTTCGCAGTGGTCGAGCGGCGCACCGCCGAGCCGCTCATGCGCGTGGGCCTGCTGGCCCGCCGCACCGTCGTCACCGGGGCATTCCTCATGCTGATGGCCACCGCGCTGCTGATCTCGTTCTTCTTCCTCGGTTCGCTGTACCTCCAGGACTTCTCGGGGTACTCGCCGCTGCGCACGGGTCTGCTGTTCCTGCCCGTCGCCGTCGCCACGATCGTCGGCGCGCACCTGGCCGGGCGCCTCATCGGCAAACTCGGTCCCCGGCCGATCGCCGTCACGGGGTTGCTGCTGGCGGCTGCGGCCTCGGCGTGGCTGGCCTCGCTGGACGCCGACAGTCAGGCGGCCACCGGAGCAGTGCCCGCTCTCGCCTTGGGCGCGTTCGCGCTCGGGACGCTGTTCATCACCGCGAACGCCACCGCCTTGTCCGACGTGGAACCGCATGAGGCGGGCGTGGCGTCGGGGATGGTGACCACCTTCCACGAGCTGGGCGGGTCGATCGGCGTGGCAGTGGTCTCGACGCTGGCCGCCGCAAGCATCGCGGTGAGCGCACCCGTCCTGTCGGGGTTCACGGACGCGTTCATCGTCTGCGCCGTCGCCTCCGGTGCCGCCGGGTTCGTCGCGTTGTTCCTGGTCCCGGGCGGGAAGGTCGAGACCGGCGGTGGGCCGCACGGCCACTAGTTACCCTTCAGGCATGGCCGAGGGCAAGACCACCGCGTCGGCACGGCAGCCCGCCGGGCCACGCCGTGCCGACGCGCAACGCAACATCGACAAGATCCTCACCGCCGGGCTCAAGCTCTACAGCTCGCGGCCCGGCGTCAGCGTCGCCGAGGTCGCCCAGGCCGCCGGAGTCGGCCGCGTCACGCTCTACGGGCACTTCCCCTCCCGCACCGAGCTGGCCAAGGCCCTGATGACGCGGGCCTTCGAGGAGACCGAAGCCGCATGGGCCTCCGTCGAGACCGACGGACCGGCCGACGAAGCGCTCGACCGGCTCCTGCGCGAGCAGTGGTATCTGATGGAACGCAACCGCAACCTGCGCGACAACGTGGTCGGCGACCTCTCTCCGCAATGGCTCCGGCAACGCCACGACCCGATTCTGCGCCGGGTCGAGGAGCTGATCTCCCGGGGCAGGGAAGACGGGGCGTTCCGTGCCGATCTGCCCCTGTCGTGGATGGTCACCGCGCTGTACAGCCTGGTCCATGCCGCCGCCGACGAGATCTCCGAAGGGCGCCTGACCGCCGACGAGGCCCCAGGCGTCCTGTCGGCCAGTCTGCAGTCCATGTACCGGCCATGACAGGAGGTCCCGCGGCACGTCGACGACGTGCCGCAGGCCCCGGTTCTCGCTTATGCCGCGGCCGCGTACTTGGCCGGGTCGGCGTCGAACAGACGGCTCGGCGCCCCGATTTCGACGCGGTTTCAGTTGCCACGGCGGGTCGGCGTGCGCATTGCCGCGCGTCGGCTAGCATGAGCCGCAGGGCGTACCCCCCGTACCGTATCGGCTGTTCATGGGCATGCGACTCGTCGTGCGAGCTGCAGGAGGGTGGACTTGGTGGCCTGGTACCGCGTTCTCTGGCGGGTCACGTTGATCATCGTGGCCATCGGAGTGGCGTGGATGCATTCCACCGGCCATTTCAGCTGCCATCACGATGGTGATTCGGGCGCCTCGACGTCCGAAGTCGTCGCACTGACCGTGGCCCTCCACGCCGATGCGGCAATGACTGACGCGCATGGAGCACCGGCACTCCCGTTCGAGTCGGGCATGAACCCCATGCAGGTCTGCATGGCGATCCTGACCGCACTCGCCTTGGCCGTGCTGCTGCTCGCAGCCTGGCGCCTCAGCCAACGGACGGCAGTGTGCCAGTGGGCGATACGGCGCTCCTGTGCGTTGGCAGCATGGTCGGCCTCGCTGCCGCCTGGCGGCAGACTGTCATTCATGGACCTGTCGGTGTTGCGGATTTAGGCCGAAGTCACGGTCCCAGAGACCGTTTCGACCTACATTCGCAGGCATTCATTCGACAGGAGAGACCAATCATGACCACGACCTTCACCATGCGCCGTGCGCTCTTCGCGGGCATCGCCACGTTCGCCGCGCTCGCTTTTGCGGCCGGCTGCGGCGAGGACACCGGGAATTCCGACAACGCCACCGACGCCGAGACCTCGACGGCAACGGACGTCGAGTTCAACGACGCCGACGTGGCCTTCGCGCAGATGATGATCCCCCACCACGAACAGGCCGTCGAGATGGCGGAGCTGGCCCAACAGCACGCCGCCGATCCCGAGATCAAGTCGCTGGCCGACCAGATCATCAGCTCACAGGGCGAGGAGATCGCGACGATGACCGCCATGCTCGACGAATGGGGAGCACCGGTCGAGATGGAGGGCCACGGCGACATGAACATGGGCGGCATGGCCACCGAAGACCAGATGGCCGAACTCGAAGCCGCCCGCGGCGCCGAATTCGACCGGCTGTTCGTGGAGCTGATGATCGCCCACCACCAAGGCGCCATCGACATGGCCGAAACAGAGCTGGCCGAAGGCCAGAACCCCGAGGCGCTGGCGCTGGCCGAGGAGATCGTCGAGGCCCAGACCGCTGAGATCACCACGCTCGAGGAAATCCAGGCGCAGCTGTAATCGCACGGCTCGGGGCGCGGAGGCCAAGCGGTCGCCGCGCCCCAAGCCTGCTCGACAGGACGTCCCTCTCACACGCCAGGGCTGTGGCCGAACCTGGTCCCGATATCGCCGGTGCGCCTGCGCCTCAGAGCGTCATACCGTGCCCCGGGCGGGCATTGAGGCGGGCGACCGCTGCTTGCGCTGGCCGTATCGGGTCATGCCGCGCGGTTTGTAGACGGACAGGATCAAGGCGAGCGAGAGCACCAGCAGACCGCCACCGGTGTGGAGCAGTTCGCTGCCCAGTGCACCGGGATCGACGGTCGGATCGACGGCGCGGGTGGCCTGGGTGGCGAAGCCCGGCGTCTGCACCACGAGGACCAAGGTGGCGAACGCGGTGATGAGGAGCTTGAACAGGACCCAGTAGTGCCGGAGTAGGCCCCACCTGGAGCCGAGCGCGGCGATCAGACCACTGGTCAGCGAGGCGATCGCCAGGGGAACCAGGAGGGTCCAGCCGGTGGCGTCGAGTGCCAGCCAGATGACCCGGTTGAGTTCGGCATCGGCGTTGAGGCGTGCGGCGAGGTCGAGCGCGACGAAGACGGCGACCGCGCCCATCCATCCGACCGAGCTGGCCACGTGAAAGACCAGCACGGTCTTGCGCAGCGGTGGCGCCATGGCGCTCAATGGGTCGCGACGTTCTCGGCGGTGGACCCGATCCCGTGCCGCGACGGGCCGTGATCACCGCCGCCCACGAGCAGCGCGACGACGACGAGCGCGATGACCGCAACGGTGACGACCGCCGCGATTTTGACCCATCGGGGTGGGCCTGTGGTCTGGACGGGTTCTGGATTGTCATGCGGCGAGGTCATCGACGGTTTCCTTCGCAATGAGGTGACGGAACACCATAGAATTTATCGAGACATAGTGTCTCTGTCAAATCAAAATGTTCTGATCCAGTCAAGGCGTATCGTCGAATGGTGCCGAAACTGTGGGACGAGACGATCGACGAACACCGCCGCGCGGTGCGCGAGGCGATCCTGGGCGCCACCGTGTCGCTGGCCGATGAGCGAGGCGTGACCGCGGTGACCATGTCCGCCGTCGCCGAGCGGGCCGGTATCGGCCGAGCCACGCTGTACAAGTACTTCCCGGACGTTGCATCGATCCTGGTCGCCTGGCACCAAGGCCATGTCGCCGACCATTTCGATCACCTCACGGCGCTGCGCGATCAGGCCGCGAGCCCCGATGAGGGCCTTGCGGCGGTGCTCGACGCCTACGCGCGCATTTGCTACTGGCGCGCTCGCCATGGCGCGGACTATTCGGCGCTGGTCCATCGGTCCGAGCACGTGAGGCCCGTCCAGCAGCAGCTCACCGAACTTTTCAGTGATCTCATCGCGCGAGCGGCCGCTGCCGGGAAGCTCCGCAATGACGCCGCCGCCGACGAGCTTGCTGCCTACTGTCTGCACGCCCTTGCCGCCGCCGGAGATCTCGGCTCCGAAGACGCCGTGGGCCGCCTCGTGACGGTCACTCTGGACGGACTGCGCCCACCGCGCTGAACAGCGGCATGGCTGCGCTGGCCAGCGCAGCGGCCGGGGCCATCCACGTCGCCGCCATCGAATCGCACTGGTCCGAATGGACACCGGCCGGGATGTTCTTCCTGGCCGTGGCGTGCTTTCAGCTCTACTGGGCGGCGTTGACCGTCCCGTTCGGCAACGCGTTCTTGTCGGTGGCCGGTGTCTGGGCCAACCTCGGCTTCCTTGGGCTGTGGGGACTCAGTCGAAGCCGTGGGGTGTCGTTCGGACCACACACGAACGTTCCCGAAGCCGTTGAGGCAGCCGACGCACTCACCGCCGCCTTGGAATTGGCGGTGATAATCGGTACACTGTGGACATTTTTGCCACGTGAGCACCATGGAGTTCCCTCCGCCGCCGGATACCGTTTCGCGGCGTCCCTTGCCGCGCTGACACTGGGTGTCACCGTGATGCCCGGAGTGAGCAGTGCCCTCAATCACGGCGGTGACGGCCATAGTCATGAGGAGACCGGCGACGGACACGATCACGACACCGAGACCGTACCCGACATGGACGAGGTGACCGTGGAACTCTCCGAGCCGACGTCGACTGCGGGTCCCGACGAGGAAGAGGGCCACACTCACGCTCCCGGTGAGGAGCACGAATAGTGCTGGCGGCTACCGTGTTAGCACAGGGAGCCGGCTTCGGTGTGGGTGCGACCAGAATCGTCTGGTTTCCCCGTGTCCGTGGGAGCGCGGATGAGCGTTAGGGACAGGGTTGCCGCTCCTCGCGCTGGCGGGGGGCGGCCTGCCGGCCTCGGTTCGGCGGCGGTCCGCCGAGCCGGGCGTACCAGAGGCAGAAGACCATGACCGTCCAGACCTTGCGGGCGTGGTCGGTGCCGTCGCGGTGCTCGCGCAGCAGCCGCCGCGCGTATTCGAGGTCGAGCAGGTGGCCGCATTGCGACTCGGCGAGCAGGTTGTCGACCCAGTCGAACATGGGCCCGGCCAGCCACTGCCGGTACGGGGTGGGGAAGCCCATCTTGGGCCGTTCCACGATCGCCGCGGGCACGAGCTTCTCGACCGCGCGGCGCAACGCCACCTTGGTCTGCGTCCCGACGAGCCGGTGCTCGACCGGGATCCGCGAGGCGGCCTCCCACACGCCCCGGTCGAGGAACGGGACGCGCATCTCCAGGCTGTGGGCCATGGACATCCGGTCGGCCTTGACGAGGATGTCGCCACGCATCCAGGTGTGCAGGTCGAGGTATTGCATCCGGGTCGCGGGGTCGAGATGCGCCGATTCGGCCCAGATGCCGGCGGTGACCTCGCCGATGTCCGCGGAGGGGTGGCGCAGCAGCGCGTCCTTGGCTTCACCGGTGAAGATCTTGGCGTTGCCGACGAACCGCTCTTCGAGTTCGGCGGTGCCACGTTCGAGGAAGCTCTTGCCCTTCACCCCGTCGGGCAGTGCGCGGGAGGCGCGGCGCAGCAGGTGCTTGGCGGAGTCGGGCAGCGCGGTGACCGACCGCAGCGAATGCGGCTCCCGGTAGATGGTGTACCCGCCGAACAGCTCGTCGGCGCCTTCGCCGCCGAGCGCGACGGTGACGTGCTCGGCGGCCTTTTTGGCCACGAAGTAGAGCGGGACCAGTGACGGGTCGGCCACGGGGTCGTCGAGGTGCCACACGATGTGCGGCAGGTGGGCGATGACGTCGTCCACGTTGACCGGTGCGGGGATGTTCGCGACGCCGAGTTCGGCGGCCGAGGCTGCCGCGACGCCGAGTTCGTCGGTCAGTCCCGAGCCGATGAACTGCGCGGTGAAGGTGAGGATGCTCGGGTTGACCTCACGGGCGAGGGCCACCAGTGCGGTCGAGTCGATGCCGCTGGACAGCAGCGCGCCGACCGGCACGTCCGAGCGCATGTGGAGCCGCACCGACTCGCGCAGGGCGTCGGCGATCTCGCTGTAGAGGCGCTCGGCGTCGTCGATCTTCCTGGGGTGGAACATCGGCTGGAAGTAGCGTTGCGGCCGCGGGTCGGTCCCGGGCCGGAACAGCGCGTGGTGGCCGGCCTCGAACCGCTGGATGCCCTTGTGGAGCGTCGCGGGTTCGGGCGGGTACTGGAAGGTGACGTAGTGGCCGAGCGAGTCGGTGTCGACCGGGTCGTGGCCGCCGGCGCCCGGCAGGGCCTTCTTCTCGCTGGCGAGCCACACCGCGCCGCCGTGTCGGGTCCAGTACAGCGGCTTGATGCCGAACGGGTCGCGTGCGGCGAAGACGAGGCCGGCGCCGTGGTCGTGGACGACGAAGGCGAACATGCCGCGCAGGCGGTGGACGACGTCGGGCCCCCAGTGGCGGTAGCCGGCCAGGATGACCTCGGTGTCGCCGAGGGTCGCGAAGACCTCGCCGTGCTCGCGGACGAGTTCGTCGCGCAGCTCCAGGTAGTTGTAGATCTCCCCGTTGAAGACGATGCTCAGGCGGCCGTCGCTCGAGTGCATCGGCTGGTGCGAGCCGGCGACGTCGATGATCGAGAGGCGTTTGAAGCCCATGCGGACCGGCGATTCGGGCGGATCGGCCGCGGTCTCGTCGGGGCCGCGGTGGTCGAGCAGTTCGAGCAGATCGGCGAGGTCCGGGCCGCTGGGGTCGGCACCGGCTCGGACGACAAAACCGCACATAGGAGTTTTACCTTTCTTTCAGGGTGGTCTGGGCCTGTGAGTCACAGGCCCCGGTATGGCTGCAGTGGGTGAGCCAGTACGGAACGTCAGTGAGATCGCCTGCGGGAGGAGCCCGCAACAGAGCGACAACGGTGACGCAGTGCACCGAGCTCGTATAGAGGTCAACGCCGGCAAAGAACATCGGCGCCATGTGATGGTCGAGTAGGACGGTCAGCGGCTGTTGTCGCAGCGGTTGTGCAACGGCGAGAGGGAACTGATCGCACTGGTCGGCCGGGTTACTGGTCCAGGTGTCGGTGATGCGGCTTTGAGCTGAGTGGCCGAGTACGAGCGCTCATGCAAAATTGAGTCGGCGGCAGCACACCAGAGCAGCCGTGCCCGAGATGGTCAAAAGCTCTTTCTCCAGGTCGATCGGCAGCGCGCAGCACTGCTGGCAGGCAGAACAACGTCCCTGGAGATCACATCTAGACCCTGTTGACCTGAAGGACGGCCACCAGATCTGGTGGAGAGCGATCATCCATGCTGACGGTGTGACCGGCAGCGCTGGCCAGGGCGGAGGTTTCGGGAGGCGCCGCGGCCGCTTCCGTGCCGACTGGTGTGTAAGCACAGGAGACAGGGAGTGACACTTCTCCGCACACCGGCGAGTCGTCATCGTGCGAAGGTGGGTCCATGTCACCCAGCTCAACGATGTGGTCAGGGGAGATGACCATGTGGGGATCGCCGGTTGATCCGAGAAGGTGGCCCATGGTGAGCATCGCGGTGAGTGCGACCAGCCAGAGCGCCACTTGTCGTCGGTTCAACACAGCATCCTCACCTCGCTATATGCCGATCTGGCCGGGGCCGACGGTGGCGCGCAGCCAGTTGATGAAGTAGGTCCAGGCGCCGGTGGCCAGCGCGAAGCCGACGATGATGAGGAGGAGGCCGCCGATCCAGGTGATCCAACGTCCGTGGCGGCGGATGAAGTCGACCGCGCCGATCATCCAGCGCAGGCCCAGTGCGAAGGCGATGAACGGCAGACCCATGCCGAGCGAGTAGGCCGCGGCCAGGATCGCGCCGCGGTTCGCCGAGCCCTCAACGGCGGCCAGACCGAGCACGGCGGTCAGCGTCGGCGACAAGCAGGGGGTCCAGGACAGAGCGAAGGTTGCGCCGAGGATCGGGGCTCCGGCCAGGCCGACAGCGGGAAGTCTCTGGACTCGCACCGTACGGTCCAGGCCGGGGAATAGGCCGAGAAAAGCAAGTCCGAGGCCGATGATGACGAAGCCGACGACGATTTCGATCGCGCGCGAGTGGACCAGCAGGGCTCGGCCGAGTTCGCCCACCGCATAGGCGACAGTGGTGAAAACGGCGCTGAATCCGAGCACGAACAGACCGGAGCCGGCCAGGATTCGCATTCGTACCCGGCCGCGCACCATAACGGCAGTGGTTCCCGAAGTGCGCTCTCGGACCGCGTCGAGGTCTGCCCCCGCCAGTCCGGTCACGTACGAGATGTAGCCCGGCACCAGTGGGAGCATGCAGGGTGCGAAGAAGCTCACCAGACCTGCGAGCGCTGCGACGCCGATCACGGCGAGCATCGGCCCGGTCTGGGCGATGTCGACGAAGGTTTCGACCACGTCAGGTCTCCTCGCCGAGGACTTCGTCGATGAAGGACTCGAGCTCGCGCTGGGTGACGGTCTTGCGGAACACCGTTGCCACACGCAGCTCGCTGTCGAGGATGAGCGTGGCCGGGACGACGTTGGATGGGATCTCCTCGAAAGCCAGGATGGTTTCGCCGGCAGGGTCGAACAGGCTGGGGTATTCCTGTTCGTAGCGCTGCATGAAGGCCTTGGCGGAGTCGCGTTCGTCGCGCAGGTCGACGCCGAGGAACTCCACGCCTTCGTCCTTCCGCGACTGGTGTGCCGCGCCCAGAGCAAGAGCCTCCTCGCGGCAGGGAGCACACCAAGAACCCCAGAAGTTGACCACCACGACGCTCCCGACCCAGGCGGCCAGGTCGAACGAGGCGCCGTCGAGCAGCTCCCCGGACAGCTCGACCGGCTCGCCACGGTCAGCCGGTTCGATGAACTCCCAGGTGCCATCGCCTACGGCTTCGGAGGAGCGCTGGGTGTCGTTGCGGGGATCAGAGCGGGCGCAGGCGGCTGAGAGCATCGTGATTCCGGTCGCTACCAGTATCGCCCGGCGAGCCGTCTGCGTCTGCGGAGTCATCGGGTCTCGCGTTCGAGTTCGGCGGTGCGGGCGCGCAGGCCGGTGATCTCGATGTCGCGCTCTGGCTCGCTGCGCTGTTTATGACCTCGTACCGCCTTCATCATTATCAGCACCATGGCGGCGCAGCCGATGACCGGCAGGGCATACAGCAGTGATTCCATGTCAGGCTCCTGTCGACCGGATCGAGGCCAGGGTCTGGCGGAGTTTGTGTTCGCTGATACGGCCGTAGCCGAAGAGCTCTCCGTCGATGATCAGGCTGGGGGCGAACAGAACGATATGTCTCATCGCGAGCTCGCGGCCCTCGTCGCTGGCCAGGTCGATCTCGGTGAGGAGGAACTCGAACTCGGCTGAGAGGTAGTGCAGGATCTCCTTGGCTCGGTCGCAGAGGTCGCAGCGGGGTTCGGTGAGCAGGATTATGTGAGTCACTGGTCGAGCCTGTCTGCGTTGAGGTCGGCGAGAATGTCGTCGGTGGTCGGAAGGATGCGCTCGGGGAGGGTCTGGCTTGGACCGGGGGTCCCGATGGCGAATTCGTAGCCGCCGCCCTCGGACGCTGCGACGTTCTGCTGCGCCGAAATCGACCACGCAATGCAGAGGATGACGATCCCGACTGTGATGGCGATCGCACTGAGGATCGCTGGAAGCGATAGCAACCGGTTCGGCCGTGTCGCAGTCGTTCTGGCACGGTTCTTGACGGTCACAGTCGCTCCTTGGTCGAGTGCTCTGGGAAAGGCCCTTGGAGACAATGGATTGAGGCAGGGGCGGCCGGGAAGGAAGCAGCCGTCCCCGAGACCATGGCGACACCCGAGACGACGGCCGACGGATACCTGGAGGTTGCGCCTTTGTCGCTCTGGGGTGACAGGCCCGGCATGGGAAGTTTCATCCGCCAGTCGAGCGGCATCGCCGTGCCCATGGCCACCATGACCGCGCCGCCGATTGCGAAGAGTGGCGAGTACCGGATACTGAGCGGACGACCCAGCACGCTCGCACTGAGCGCGATCGACACGGTCACCGTTGCCGCTCCGACGAAAGGCAGCGCCATTGCTGGGTTCCGGGTGCGGTGGTGAGAGGCCCAGGTCGAACAGGTCGGCAGCATCGCCGACAGGTAGGACGGCGCCAGTGACGCCGTCACACCGCCCAGGAATGCGGTCAGCAACGTCATCGACAACAGCAGGTCGATCATCGCGCCCTTCTCTGCTAAACACCAAATTACTAAGGAGGATAGTAGATAAGTGCGGATCTTGCCAACATGGCCTCCTGAAAGGGGCCTCAGACTGGGCAGCAGGCCATGCCGAAGGCGGTGATGATGGGGATGGCCACGATCAGGACCGGTGCGGCCACCGCGGCGGCGTTGCCGCCGAGGATCGTGCCGATGCCTGCCGGGCCGGGAGCGGCAGGAGCGTCGAGGAGCCGCTCGACGCGGGCGACGGTGTCACCGCCACTGGCGGCCAAGGCCTCGACCGGTACCTGGGCGGCGGCGACATTGAGCAGACTGCGGGCGAGGGTGTTGCGGGTGGCGCTCCGCGCGGCCGCGTCATCGGCGGTCAGCTCCACCAGCTGCCCGATTCGCTCGGGTAGGTGCGCGAACAGCGGCAGCCAGCCGAAGGCACGGCGTCCGGCCTGGGCGAATGCGACCAGCAGGTGGTGGTGGCCGGCGAGGTGGGCGCGCTCGTGTGCCAGGACCGCCTCGATCTGGGGTCCGTCAAGCAGTTCGAGCGCGCCAGAGGTGATGACGATCAGGCCGCCTTTGCCGGGGATGCAGTAAGCGGCGGGTCGCGAACAGCCGACTACGACCGCCCCGAGATCGCCGTTGCGACGGGCCACCGCAAGCTCGCGGCGCAGCTTGGATCGGTCGACGGCGGCTGAACGCAATGCCGCGATCGCAGCGAACAGCAACCGTATCGGAACCGCCCACGTCAGCACTGCCGCGAGCACCACCAAGGCGAACCCGCCGATTTCCCCATACTGCTCTCGCAACACCGCGATGCATTCTTGGACGAGCCCTACGGGACCGCCGGTGAAGATCTCCATCGGCATCACGATCGCCATCCCGGCCAAGGCCAACGCCAAGACGAAGGAGGCGGCCAGAGCAAACCAGGTCGCGATCGCCAGGCGCGGCGCCGCCATGGCCCAGCGGGCCCGGTCCACCAGCTGCGGGCCGAACAGCCCGAGCAGCCCGGCGTAGCCCAACAGCGCCAGCGCCGTGGTCATCGGCGCTCCTCAGCGGCGTCCATGAGCGCGCGCAGCCGGGCCAGTTCGTCGGGGCTGATCTTGCCGATGAAGCGCAGCAGCGTGGTTCCTCGGTCGGCGGCGGACTCGAGCACGGCGGCCATGGCTTCGGCGTCGAACTCCTCGCGTGATTGCGCGGGCCGGTAGGCCCAGGCGCGACCAGTCCGTTCGCGGGTCACCATGCTCTTGCGGTGCAGGTTGTCCAGGACGGTCATGATCGTGGTGTAGGCCGGCTCTGGATCGCGGTCGAGGGCTCCGAGCGCCTCGCGGACCGTGACGGGACCGGATGTGGACCACAACACGTCCATGACCGCTGCCTCCAGTTCGCCCAGCCTGCGCATCGTTACCTCCTTCTTTGACCTGAACCATACCCGGTCGGACCATCTTGAAATTTCTACCGCTGTTCAACCTCACAGCGGTGAACCCGGTCTTCCCGGGCCTCCACTCCTACGCCGGGGCGTAGGCCTTGTCGAGGTAGGAGCCGGCGAGATGCTCGTCCCAGGTGAGATCCCAGGTCGTGAAGCCGTCGCCCTGTGGAAGTCCCAGTCCGGTGTTCTTGACGATGACCGGGTCGCCCCAGCGCACGAAGTTGTAGATCCACTCGCCCATCTCGTTGGTGACGTTGATGCAGCCATGGGATCCGTTCTCCTTGCCCAGACGAGCCTCGGCCCACGGGGCGCCGTGGATGTACTGGCCCGAGAAGGTCAGCCGCATCGCCCACTTGACGTCGATGTCGTAGCCGAACTCCGCAGAAAAGAAGTTCGAGGTCTCCTCGCGGCTCATGATGGTCAGACGGCCCGAATAGGACCGGGTGTCGATACCCTCGATCTCGCGGGCTCCCAAGGAGATGGGCATGGTCTTGACCTCACTGCCGTCGCGATAGGCGGTCAGTTGCTTGGTCTCGTCGTCGGCCTCCAGCAACCGCAGCTCGGTGTCCGTGTTGAAGACGGTCTCCTGGTCGAATTCGCCGTAGCGGCCGCCTCCGAGCGGCAGCCCGCCCAGGCCGAGACGCACTGACACGGTCGTGTTCGGCTGCCAGTACTCCTTGGGCCGGTATTCGAGAGCGCGCCCGGTGATCCAGTGCCACGAGGCCTCTTGAGCGGGCTCGGAGGAGACGAACAGGCGGCGTTCGACGGCGGCGCGGTTCTCCTCGGGGACCTCGAACCCGGCTTCGAAGCGGAAGGCCAGGACTGTGGCCTGACCGACCACGGAGTCATTGCCGGGCAGGTAGTTCTCGATGGTCACCCGCTCGGGTGGGGAGACGATCGTGGTGAAGGTCGATTCGACTGTGACCGGGGTGCCGGCGTCGTCCTCGGCGGTGACCGAGGCGGTGTAGGTGCCTTCCCATTCGAGCGGGGCGACCGGGACCCAAGTGGCGCCGTCGGGGTGCATGGCACCCTCCACCGGCTTGCCGGCGGCATCGCTGAGCTTCACCTTGGTCACCTCACCCGCTTCGACCGTCCAGCCGATCTCCGTCGCGGCGGTTGCGTCGGTCGCCCCGTCTGCGGGGACGACGGTGACCGTAACGGGGCTGACGGCCTCCTTGGTCTGGCCATCGTCGTCTTCGGCGACGTCCACGGTGCCGGACTCGGACGAACAGGCGGCCAATCCGAACCCGGCGATTCCGGCGGTCAAGGCGCTGCGGCGCGTAAGGGAAGACCCTCCGATCCTCGGAGCGTTGCCGTGAGCAGTGTGATTTGACACGATCAGTCTCACTTTCTTCGACTGGCTCAGCGAATGCTGAGGCGGAAGTGGTCGGTGCAGTCGGGGGAGGCCCCACGTGCGAGGCTGTAGGACTTCCACACCGAGGAGAGCACCCGGATTAGGCGGTATCAGATGATGTACTGCAGACCAGGCTCGCCGGTGTCATCGACGTACAGACGGCGAAGAGGGACGGATGCGGCCGAAGTCGTGTCTGGAGGCGCCGAAGTGTCGCATCGTGCCCGTCGCCTGGTCTCGACCTAGATCGGTCGGCTTCATCGCAGAGTAACTACTATTTATGATAGTACATTGGGTCGGTCGGTGACGACCACGCTTCGAGGCGATCTCGCCGCTGGGCAGCCCCCGAACCCCGCAGAGGCGTCCCGCGCAAGTAGAAATCACATCGCCGCGTCTGCTGTCGACGAGCCACCGAAAGCGGCCACCGGCAAAGCCGGACCTTTGACGGCGTCGGCCGCAACGTTTCGGAAGTAGGCTGGTGCCATGGGTCGTCGTGAACGTGCGGCACCGCTGGGGCCGCTGGAGTCGGCGGTCATGGAAGCGCTGTGGCAAGCCCAGGCGCCGCAGTCGGTGCGGCAGGTACTCGACATTCTCAACGACAATCGATCCGCCCCATTGGCCTACACCACGGTGATGACGGTCCTGTCGCGGTTGAGCGAGCGGGGCCTCGCGAGGCGGGACAATGCCGGGCGCGGCTACCTCTACTGGGCTGAGGCCGATTCCCTCGCCGAGGCCGCGGTGCGACGGGTACTCGAAGAGCACGGCCATGCCACGCTGGCATCGTTCGTCGACCAGGTTAGCGTCGACGAGCGGTTGCGCGACCGACTGCGTCGATTGGTCGGGGAATCGTGAGACGCGACTATCCGCTGTGGGCTTTGGCGGTCGGTGTTGCGGCCACCTGTCCCGCGCTCGTCCTGGGTTGGTGTGTGTCAGTGCTGGTGGTGAGTGAGCCGGGAGCACAGGCATTCGGACAGGCCGGGCGCCACGCCGCGCTGGCTGCGGCGATCCTGCTCGCCGTGGGGGCCGTGTCCGTCTGCAGGGCCGCTTGGACACTGGTGCAAGGACTGCGGCAGACTCGCCGGCTCGAAACGTGGGTCTCGGAACGACGAGTCGCGGTGCCCGACGACCTGCCTCTCCTGGCCGATCGACTGGGAATCGGGCGGTTCGGGCTCGTAGAGGCTCACGAATCGGTCGCGGTCACCGTGGGGTCGGTGCACCCGACGATCTGGATCAGCACCGGACTGGTGAAGACGCTCACCGGTGATCAGCTGCGGGCGGTGCTGACGCATGAGTGCGCCACCTGCGCAGGCGCGACCCGCTGCGAATCCTGGCCGGTTCGGTGATGGCTGCTCACCTGTGGTTTCTGCCCGTCGCGCCCGAACTGCGGATGCTGGCCCGGTGCGGTTACGAACTGGCCGCTGACCGACATGCCGTGCGCGGTACCGGTACATCGGCGATGGCCGGGACGCTGCTCGGCGCGGGGACCGCCGTTGTCCTTGAAGGGCATTCGCCTCGCCGTTCGCCGACGCCGAAATGCTGGAGACACGGGTGGCGCAGTTGGAGACCGGACGGGCGCCCCGACTGCGGCGGACCCTGCCCCGTTCCGCGGTGAGCGCTGCGGTCGTCCTCTCATTCACGACGATCATCGCCGGGATCTGGACGTTCATGCTCTTGGCATGCCCGTCTTCGATGATCACCTGAGATCGGGTTTGCGGGCCGCCACGCGCTCGATGATTCCCTTCTTGAACCGCTCGTGCCGCTCGATGACCAACCCGGCCGCGCGCACATGCTCGATCGGGCGACGCCGAAAGTGTTCGTTCTCGACCCTGACGCTGTACAGCTCGATCACCGACTGCAGCGCCCGCAACGGTGCCGATGTGCTGACCACGTGGTCAGCCAGCAGCAGCAGGCCGCCGGGCCGAAGGACCCGCACCATCTCGGCGACAGCACCGCGATCGTCGGGCACCGCACACAGGCCGAAGGTGCACACCACGGTGTCGAAGGAGGCGTCGTCGAACTCGAGCTGCTGGGCGTCGCCGATCCGCAGATCGACGCCGCGGCCGATCTCGGCCGCGCGGGAGCGAGCCAGATCGAGCATGGCCGGACTCAGATCCATGCCGGTCAAGGCGGTCTCGGCGGGGTACAGGCCGAGGTTGAGGCCGGTCCCGACGGCCACCTCGAGGGTCTCGTCGCGTGCCTGGCCGCAGATCCACGGCCGGGTATCGCCGAAGAACTTCCGCTCGGAGAAACCCATCTTCTTGTCGTAGGTCGCCGACTGCTTGTCCCAGCGCCGGCGCAGCCGTTCGAGACTGAGTGGTTTCGACATGATACCCCCATTCAAGGTCGGGCGTTCGCCCAATGAATTACTACATTACAGTAGTAGAAAGGTTCAGTCGAACACGATGGGCAGTGTCGTCGTAGCACGGCCCGTCGCTGGATGGGACCGGTGTGCTCGGGTCGACGGGTCGGCGCCGACTGGAAGACCGCTGGCTGCGCCCGGCTGATGCGTTCGTTCTCACTGGGCGGTGCCGTGTCTCCTAATTTGAATAGTAGTACTGTGGGTGAGCCATCGGTATTGCTGCAGGAGGAGCAGATGTCCGCACAGCCGCTTCAATCCAGTGCCCGTGAAAGTGGTGCAGACACAGGAGGCTCGCGCTGGACACCGCGGGTGTTCCTGGCCATCTCCGGGGTGTCGCTGCTCGCGGCCGCCTTGATCATGGTCTGGCTCGTCAACCACGAGGAGTCCGAGGCCGAACCATCAGGCGTGCTGTCGCACATTCACGGCATGGCGGTCAATCCCTCCGACGAGCTGCTGTACGTGGCGACCCATGAAGGCCTTTTCGTCCTCGGTGAGGACGGGACTCCTACCAGGGTCGGCCAGGGACGCCAGGACCTGATGGGCTTCACTCTCGTCGGCCCGGACCATTTCCTGGCATCCGGACACCCGGCCCCCGCCGATGACGGCCCCTCCCATCTCGGTCTCATCGAGTCGACGGACGCGGGCCGCACTTGGGAACCGGTGTCGCTGGGCGGCGAGGCCGACTTCCACGTCCTGCGGTACTCGCACGGCAAGGCATACGGCGTCGACTCCGTCTCCGGGCAGCTGCTCGTCAGCGAGGATCTGGTCAACTGGGAGCCCCGTGGCTCGCAGCAGCTCTTTGACCTGGCCGTCCATCCCATTGACCCCGATGCCATCGTGGCCACGGGACCGTCCGGGACACTTGGCTCCAACGATGGCGGACGGACCTGGGAGCCGATCGCGACCGAGTCGATGGTCTTCCTCGACTGGACGAACAGCGGCGCGCTTTGGGGCGTCGGACCGGGCGGCGACATATTCGACAATTACGACGAAGGCGTCACCTGGAGACCCGCGGTCGGGTCGGCGGAGGCGACTCCGACGGCGTTCACCGTCGTCGGTGAAACGATGTTCCTCGCTACCGACGACGGTCGGATCCTGGAAGGAGACGACTTCGGTCGAACCTGGCGAGAAGTCCATCCCCCGGCCTCATGAACGCCGGGATCCGGAATGCCCTGTCATGGCCGCGTTCGTAGCAGCTCCCTCGCCGCCCTGTAGCCGTTTCGGATTGTGGCCGAGTTGGCTCGTCAGTATGCTCGTTCAACCGCTTTCAAGCGGGAGCGCGGGTCGTCGGCTCGGTCGTTCGAACCAAATTGACGCAGATTCGCCAAGGGCACGAAGTAGCGGGCTTAAGCGGATATCGATGGGACTGCCAAACGTCTCTGCCCTATTTGCCGGTTCTTCGACATTCGGAGTCTTCGGTCACTATCGTGAGGCCGTGGGAGGCGCTCAGAGGGCTTTCCCCAGCACAACCGCCAATGTCGCACCCGCTGGACGTCCCTGGGCCGGATGCACCACCCAGCTTGAACCCGCCTCCGGTCAACCCGGCCTCTTCAGTCCGACGGACGGCGATGCATCGCAACCGGAATGGAGACCTTCATGACAACGCTCGTAGACCAAATGCTCGAGACGTACCCGGCTGATCTGGGCGGCGTCGATCGCCAGAAACTGGCCGACTGCATCAGGGAGTGCTACGCCTGCGCACAGGCGTGCACCGCTTGCGCCGACGCGTGCCTCAGTGAAGACGACGTCGCCTCGCTGACCAAGTGCATCCGCTCGAACCTCGACTGCGCCGACATCTGTTTCGCCACCGGGCAGATGCTCTCGCGCCACACCGGGTACGACGCCAACCTCACCCGCGCGATGCTCGAGGCATGTGAGATGGCCTGCAAGGCCTGCGGTGACATCTGCGCCGAGCACGCCTCCCACATGGCGCACTGCGAGCACTGCGCCCGCGAGTGCCGCAAGTGTGAGCAGGCGTGCCGCGAGCTGCTGGACTCACTGGGCTGAGCCGCCGCCGAGAACGGAACCACCACGGTGCCCGGCGTGAACCGTTGGACGCCATCAACTCGTCCTGGGCTTGACAAGACACAATAGACGATCCGCGTGGCGGCCCGCAGCAACGGGCCGCCACGCGGGCGAGTCAGGAGCCTGTGTCTGCCTACATCAGGTAGCCAAGGACGGCCATCATGCCGGCTTCACCGTGGTAGAGGTTGTGGCAGTGGACCATCCAGCGGCCTGGATTGACCGCATCGAAGTCGACCTCCAACGTCTGGCCCGGCAGTACGATCGCGGTGTCCTTGCGCAGCCCCGAATCGGCCAGGGCGAAGGTGTGCCCGTGCAGGTGCATCGGGTGCCACATGTCCTCGCCGTTGACGAACCGCAGCCGGACCCGCTCGCCCTCCTCGATCGCGTAGGGGTTGTCGAGGTCGTGCGGCTTGCCGTTGATGGACCAGTCGAAGTCCTCCATCCCACCGGTGAGTTCCAAGTCGATGACCCGGTCGGGCTCGCGCCCCTCCAGAGCCACCTCCTCGGCGGGCTCCAGCTCCTCGTAGGCCAAGACGTGCCCGGTCAGCTCGTCGGGAGCGAAATCGGCCGCCGGGGCCTCGCCCGAGCCGGTGCGGAGCAGCGCTCGGCCCCGTGCCTGCTTGCCTTCGGCCTCGGCGACCAGTGCGAAGACGCCGTCCTCGAGGGTCACGACAACGTCGTAGCGCTCGCCCATGCCGACGAGGATCGCGTCGGCCTCGACCGGGACGCACGGGAAGCCGTCAGTGTGGGTGACGGTCATCCGATGACCCGCGAGGGCGATCCGGTAGGCGGTGTCGCCGCCTGCGTTGATGAACCGGATGCGCACGCGTGCGCCCGGCTCGGCCTCGAACACCTCGGGATCGGCGGCGATGCGGCCGTTGACGAGGTGGTGCGGGTAGAAGACATCGCCGGCATCGGGCCCGAGGATGTCGGAGGAAGCGCCCATGAGCATGTGGCCGTCGGCCATCAAGCCCATGTCCATGCCGCCATGGTCCATCATGCCCATGCCCGAGGTCAGCTGGTCGAGGACGTCGCCGGGGGTGCCGGTGACGCCGTCCATCCAGTCGTCGAGCACCACGGTCCACTCCAGGTCCCAGTCGGCGGCCTCGTCGGGGTCCTCGACGATGAGCGGGGCATACAGACCCCGGTCGAGCTGGACGCCGACGTGCGGGTGGAACCAGTAGGTTCCCGGGTCGGGAACGGTGAACTGGTAGGTGTAGGCCTCTCCGGGCGCGATCGCGGGCTGGGTGACGTCCGGGACGCCGTCGGCGTCGCAGCGGAGCTGCACGCCGTGCCAGTGGATCGTGGTTTCCTCAGGCAGGTCGTTGGTGAGGACTGCTTTGACCTGCTCGCCCTTGGTGAGCCGGATCGGCTCCCCGGGGACCCGGCCGCCGTAGGACCAGGTGGGGACGATGAGGCCGCCGAGGTCGACCTCGGATTCGACCGCGTTGAGCTGGAACTCCCGGATAGCACCGGGGGAGCGGGCCTCCTCGGCGGCGGCGACCCGTTCGGAATCGGTCTCGACGAAGGACTGGGTCGGCTGCTCGTCCTCGGCGGAGCAGGCGGCGAGCCCGGCGAAGGGGAGCGCGACGGCTCCGCCGCGCAACACGGAACGACGTGTCAATGCATGCATGATTGATTGCCTTTCGGATGGCGTTGAACTGTGGAAATGAGATCGGCACTTAGCCCCGTGGGGGCCGAATTTAGATCCGCAGTACCGCGATCCGATTGAGCAGGAGACCGGTGAGCGTGAGCCGGGGAGGTGGATGCCTGAGCTGCTGGGGGCAGGGGCTGCGGGGCGACGGACTTGTGCGTTCTAGGAGCCGACCGCGCAAATGTGACCAGGCTCGGGAGCGGAGGAACTCGAAGGCGAGGCGGGCCAGGACCGCGATGCAGACCGTGAAGCCCAGGAGCGCGAGAGCCGAGAAGGGCTCGTCCTCATCGGCGACCGGAGCCATGGCGGCGCCTGCTCCGTGGTCGGCCATGGCGTGTGTCATTTCAAGGACCTGGATATGCCCTTGATCGCCGTGACCGGTGTGTCCAAAGCTGTGCATCGCGACGACGCCCACTGTCAGCGTCGCAACAAGAGCGATTCGCGCCATCGCTCGAATCGCCCGCCGGATACGAGACTTCCGTCCTCGAACTCCCGGACCACCCACAGTGGCCACGACGACGCCGTTCACGCCGGTACTACTGTGTTCTTGAGGACCGTGCTGTGGCAGCACAGGGTTCGTGGCCTCGGAGGCGGTGCGGTCCATTCAGGCAGTCTCGATTCGGTCAACGGATGCTGAGATGCACGTGGTTGGTGTGGTCGGACGAGGGATCGCCTCCTCCGAGGTTGTAGGACTTCCAACCTGTGGAAGGCATCCAGATTTGGCGGTACCAGATGACGTACTGCACCCCCAGTTCGCCGGCGTTCTCGACGTACCAGGCGGCCAGGTTGTCGCCGTAGGCCTTGTCCTCGCCGTAGGCATCGCCGCCGAAACCGCCGGGCTCGGAGGAGAGGTCGCAGGCACGGCCCTTGGGATGCTCACCCCAGGTGCCGTTGCGGTAGCACTTGGTGTAGCGGGTGAAACCGGCGAGCTGGGTCTGTTCCAAAGCGTGGAGGGTGCGCGGGGTGAGGCAGCCGCCGGTGGTGGGGTCGTTCTCGGTGCAGCCCTCGTAAGGGAGCGACCCGTCGCCGTTGCGCGGCGCGTCCTCGGGGTCGGGGAAGTCGCCGGGGGAGGGGCCGGTGGCACTATCGCCGCCGGCGCCGGCCAGTTCGCGAGCGGCCTCGTCACGGGCGGCCTCCATCTCCTCGGCGAGATCCTCCTGCTCGATGATGTTGTCATCGAGGGTCTGCTGCGTCGCCTCGATTTCGGCCAGGCGTGTGGTGAGCTCATTGAGCCTGACGGCACGCGATTCGCCGAGAAACTCGAGCATGGTCATCGCGTTGAGCGCGTCCGAGGGGTTGCCCGAGGCCATGAGCGCGGCGGTCGATTGGAAGTCGGAGGTGGTGTACGCGATGTAGGCGTATTCGTCGAGATCTGCGTTGAGCTGCGCGACCTCGGCTTCGGAGTCGGCCAGTTCAGCTTCCAGGTCCTGCTGCTCCTGCTCCAGCGCAGCCAACTCGTCCTGGGCGTTCAGGTAGTCCTCGATCGCCTGACTCAGGCCTGCGGAGGCACCCTCCTCCTGCGCGAGCGACGCACGCTGTGAAGCAGGAGCGACCAGGAACAGCACGACGGCGGTGGCGATGACGGGGAAAGAAAGGAGCCGTTTGGAACGGCGCAGCTCAACGGTGTTCGCGGTGTACGTCAAGGTGGGGGTCCTCACGGGTGCTCGATTCGATCGAGGATTTTTCACGCCCGTAATTTACTATCATAGATAGTAGTTCTGATCCACCGGGGAAGGCATATGGCACAGATCGATTAACGGTGTACGGCGCCATGCGGCTGGCCGGTTCTTTCTGTACCTACCTGCTGGCGCAGTCGCGCGAGGAGCGTGACGCCCATAGCAGGCTACGATCTTTAACTCCGCTGCTGATGAACGCACCTGCCCACCAGCGTAGACGCATGAAAATCAAGCCAGAGCCTTCGCCTCGACAAGGGCCGCAGACCATTGCGGTCCGCGACCCTTCTTCTTTCATGACTCCGGTGTCAGCTTGACCCGGCGCAGCAGCTGCGCGTTGAGCGCCACGACGATCGTCGACGCCGACATGAGCACCGCGCCCACGGCCGGACTCAACGTGAACCCGGCCCAGGCCAGCACGCCCGCCGCGAGCGGAATCGCGACGACGTTGTAGCCCGCGGCCCAGGCGAGGTTCTCGACCATCTTGCGGTAGCTCGCCTTCGACAGCCGGATCACGCCGGTCACCCCGCGCGGGTCCGAGGAGGCCAGCACCACGCCAGCCGACTCGATCGCCACGTCGGTGCCCGCACCGATCGCGATGCCCACGTCGGCCCTGGCGAGCGCCGGCGCGTCGTTGACGCCGTCGCCGATCATCGCCACGGTCAGGCCCCGCGCCTGGAGGTCGGCCACCGCCTGGTCCTTGTCGGCGGGCAGCACCTCCGCGAACACCTCGTCGCGGCCCTCCACGAAGCCGAGGTCGGCGGCGACGGCCTCGGCGACGGCGCGCGCGTCGCCGGTGATCATCGCGATCGTGCCGATGCCTTGAGCGCGAAGATCGGCGATGGCCTGCTTCGCCTCCGGACGGACCTCGTCCTCCAGGGCGAGGGCCCCGAGCGTTCTCGAAGCCGCGCCGGTCTCGACCAGGTACAGGACGGTCGCGCCGCGCCGCGACCACCGGTCGATGTCGCCGGCCAGTGCCGATGGCGCTTCGATGCCGATCTCCCGCAGCAGCGCGGGACCGCCGACGGCCAGGCGGCGGCCGTCCACGGTGGCCTCGACGCCTTTGCCGGTGCGCGACCGGAAGTCGCTCGCCGAGGCGCCGCCGCCGTGGACGTGGCCGTGGTGGGCGACGATCGCCCGCGCGAGCGGGTGCTCGGAGTCGGACTCGACCGCGGCGGCCAGGTGCAGGACCTCGTCGGCGTCGACGCCGCCTGCTCCTGCCACGCCGTTGACGGTGTGCTCGCCCTTGGTGAGGGTGCCGGTCTTGTCGAACAGGACGGCGTCGACGGTGCGCATCCGCTCGATCGCGAGCCGGTCCTTGATGAGGATCCCGGATTTGGCCGAGACGGCCGTGGTGATCGCGATGACCAGCGGGATCGCCAGGCCGAGGGCGTGCGGGCAGGCGATGACGAGGACCGTGACGGTCCTGACCACGCCCGAGGAGACGTCGCCGACGAGCGACCAGACGGCGAAGGTGACGGCGGCGACGCCCATCGCCACGTAGAACAGGGCGGCCGCGAACCGGTCGGCCAGGACCTGGCCGCGCCCGCGGGACGCCTGTGCCTGCGACACCAGGCGCTGGATGCCGGCCAGCGCGGTGTCGTCGCCGACCGCGTCGATGCGCACCCGGATGGCCGAGTCGGTGGCGACGGTCCCGGCCACGACGCGCTCGCCGGGGCCTTTGGCGACGGGGCGGGATTCGCCGGTGATCATGGATTCGTCGACTTCGGCCTCGCCTTCGACGATCGCGCCGTCGGCGGGGACGCGCGAGCCGGAGCGGACCAGGACGAGGTCGCCGACGGTCAGCTCGGCGACGGGGACGGGGGTGGCCCGGCCGTCGGCACCGATGCGCTCGGCTTCGTCGGGCAGCATGGCGGCCAGGGCCGCGAGCGCGCCCTGCGCTTGTCCGATGGCCTTCATCTCCTGCCAGTGGCCGAGCAGCATGATCGAGACCAGCGCGCCCAGTTCCCACCAGAAGTCGAGGTCGAACAGTCCGAAGGCGGTGGCGAGCGAGGCGAGATGTGACCGGCTTTCCCGGCCTCGGAGAACTACGGCGGCTCCGCCCCGCCCCAGATCATCGGCGGTCGATGCGCCTGGCCCGAGCCCAGTCCTGGGGGGACCGGGAGGGCGAGATCTGAGGCGGTTCCCGTGTTCACTGTGGTTCGCTCGATGGAGGAGGAGCCCGACTGTGTCCCTGCGGCCTCGCTGCGGGTGCGCCGTAGCCCTTTCCCACAGCCTCCCGACCAGCTTCGATAAACCGGTCAAGGAGTTCACCACCGCCTGGCGGTGGCTGCGCGCCGCTTCCGACCCTGATCTACCAGGTTCGAGCCGGTGTCCCATTGAGAGACGTACAACGTCGGTTCCTCACGTACTCCTTTCCATCTCGCTTGCCGGAACCGCTCCATCTGGCAGTACTGGGCACGTCCCGGCTTTGTCAGGGCTGCTCCCACCCTTCCCGGCATCACCCGGGTCAGGCTGCCCCCAGCTTCACTGACCTGCTACGACAGGCCAGAGGTGGTGGTCTCTCACCTCCACACGAACCAACAGCGCCTCACGGCGCAAATCAAACCTGAGCCAGATCCCTCGGCTGACCCCACCTGTCGTCGATGAACGAGACAATTGCGAGCACTATGATGGCGCAGCCGAGCAGGAGCGGGGAGTTGTGCCTGTGTGTCACGGTCGGTCGCGCCGTCGAAGACCGAGGTGAACAACACGACGAACAGCACCGGCTGAATCGTGGTGAAGGCGACCAGGGTCGGAACGCGAACCAGGCGCCGCAAATTGCGGCCGGTGAGGACCAGAGAGGCCGCTGCGGCATGCCCGCTCTTGCGCGTCAGCGGGGCCCGAATGTTCGCCCCGGCTGGTTTCGCCGTGAGTTCCTCTGGGGCGAGCGGCTCGCGGTCGTCTGATTCGTCGTCTGGCGTATCGGCGGTCACCGTTCGGGTATCCTCCTCGGTGGGGGTGCCCTCGGCGATCAGGCGGCCGTGATCGATGAGAGCGATGCGCTCGGCGGTGCGCTCGCGGACGGCGGCCAGGCGCTCGGCCAGGCGCGGGCTGATCGGGCCGCGTTCGTGAGTCCGGGCGATCTCGCGGATCTCCGCGATCGTCAACCCGAGCCCGCGCCGGGTCGCGATCCAGCGCAGGCACCACAGTGCATCCTCGTCGAACAGTCGGTAGCCGCCAGTGCTGCGGCCGAGGGTGTAGACGAGCCCGGTGCCGGCGTAGTGGCGCAAGGACTTGATCGGCACACCGGTGCCGCTGGGAGAGTTCGCCGACGGTCATCGCCCCGGCGGTCCGGCCCTCGGTGCGGTCGGGACGTGGGGCGCTGAGCCTGAATCACCCGGACATAGTGCAATCCTCTCCAATCAGGCGGCACAGCAGGAGAGCTTGGCGACGTCGGTGGTAAAGGTCTGGGCGGCGAGCTTGATCGCCTCGGCCTCGGTGAGGTAGGGGTTCCATTCGTCGGTCATGTCCTCAATGGTCATGCCCGCTCGGAGGGCGTAGATTCCTGCGAGGATCATGTCCCCGGCGGCCTCGGCGGCAATGTGGACACCGAGCAGCCGACCGGTCTCGCCGTCGGCGACGAGCTTCACCGCCCCGGTGGTGTCGCGGTTGACGATCGCACGGGGCACGGCCGACATCGGCAGGGTCCGGCAGTCGCACTCGAACCCTGCTTCGACTGCTTGGGCGTCGGTGAGTCCGACCGAGGCGAGGGCCGGGGAGGTGAAGGTGACCCGCGGCAAACGGGTGTAGTCGACCTCCTTGCCCGCCTCGTCGAAGGCGTTGGCGACGACCATGGTGCCGCCGCTGGCGGCGTTGTAGACGAACTGGGGGTACCCGGTCACATCCCCGGCCGCCCAGACCCGCGGGTTCTCAGTGCGCAAAGAAGCATCGACGGCCACCGCGCCGCGTTCGGCGAGTGCGACGCCGACCTTGTCCAAGCCGAGCCCGTCGGTGTTGGGTCGGCGGCCGGTCGCCACGAGCAGCTGCCCGGTGTCGAGCTTGCGATCGGTGCCGTCAACGTCGGTGAAGGCCACGGCGAAGGCGTCGCCTTCGAACTTGGCGCAGGTGATCGAGGCACCGGTGACCACGCCTATGCCCTCGGCCGCGAACGCCTCCGTGATGACCTCGGATAGTTCGGGCTCTTCGAAGGGGGCGAGGCGGTCGAGCGCTTCGATGACGGTGACCTGGACGCCGAGGCGGGCGAACATCTGGCCCTGCTCGAGGCCGATGGCGTTGCCGCCGATGACGATCATCGACTCCGGCAGCGCCTCGAGGTCCATCGCGGTGGTGGAGGTCAGGTACGGGGTCTCGGCCAGGCCGGGGATCGGTGGGGCCCAAGGACTCGCCCCAGTGGCGACCAGGTAGTGCGCAGCCTCGACCGTCTGCGTCCCGCCGCCTGCGAGGTCGACCTCGACCGCCGGGGCCTCATGTGTTCCGGTGAACCGGGCTGTCCCGTGCAGGATTTCCCAGTCGTATTCGGCGGCCAGGTCGGTGTACTTCTCCTCGCGCATGGTCGCGACCAGGTCGTCCTTGGCGGCGCGGACGGCGGCCCAGTCGACGGGCGCGGCGTCGGTGGCCGCGCCGGGGAACCGGGAGTCGGCCGCGCTCTGGCGGGCGCTCGCGGTGGCCAGCAGGGCCTTGGAGGGCACGCAGCCGACATTGACGCAGGTCCCGCCGACGGTGCCGGACTCGATCATCACCACCGTCAGGTCCTTCCTGCGGGCGGCGATGGCGGCGGCGAACGCCGCACTGCCGGAGCCGATGATCGCCAGGTCGGCCGTGATGTCACTGCTCATGGTCGCTTCTCTTCCTGCTCGTGGGCCGGGTCCGCGAACCGGACCCCGACTATTCGCTTCAGCGAATAGAAATATGCGAGCGTACTATCCGCATAGGCGAATAGTATTGATTTGGAGTGACCATGACCAGCATTACGGCGAACCCGTCCGGCCGCACCGGAACGCTCGAGTGCGGACACCTGGACACGGTGGCGAAGTTCTTCCGAGCCCTGGGCGACCCCACGCGGCTGGGGCTGCTGGTCTTCATCCTGGGCGCCGAGCGCACCGTCGCCGAGTGCGTCGCCCACGCCGGGATCTCGCAGCCGCGGGTCTCAGTGCACCTGTCCTGCCTGGTCGACTGCGGTTACGTGGTCGCCCGCCGGGACGGGCGGAAACTGCGCTACAGGGTCGAAGACCCCCGCGTAGCCGACCTGGTGGTCGCCGCCCACGCCCTGGCCGCCTCGAACACCGAAGCACTGGCCGCGTGCCTGGTCATCGACGCCGCCGCACCCGGCGGAGGTGAGCGGTCATGAGCGGCCGAGACCGACAGGAACCCTCGGGCTTTGCGCTCATCGCCGGTAGCACGGTCGCGCTCATCGCTTCCGGCTGTTCGGCCGGCGACGGCGATTCCCCCGACGAGGGGACCGAGACCACGGCCGCCGCCGAGGCGCCGACCCGGCAGGCCGCGCTGACCGTCATCGCCGGGGCCGAGTCGATGTACCCGGACGCCGCCGGTTCGGCGTCCTCGCCGTCGATGAGGGGACGATCGTGGAACCGGAAGTCGTGGGCCTGATGCCCGAGACTGACTACACCTCGCACCTGCATGATGCGACCTGTGAGTCCGACCCGCCCGGCGGCGACCACCGGCTTGCCGACCCTGAGGCGGGCATGTCGGAGTCCAACGAGGTCCACCTGCACTTCACCACCGACGCCGACGGCAACGGCACAGCGGTCATCGACAGCGACCTGGTCGCCGACGATCGGGTGAAGGCGATCGTCGTCCACGTCGACGACCCCGAGAGCGAAGCCCACGACCACATGGCCTCCGACCGGGTTCCGTGCGGCGACTTCGAATAGCGCCGCCGTGGCGTCCGGTTTCGGCCAAGTGCCACGCACCGGCGATCCTGACTACGACCGGTTCGTAGTAGATTGAGGGTATGGGAAGCGGAGATCGTGTCGGGCGGTTCGGGCCGTTGGAGTCGGTGGTCCTGGAGGTGCTCTGGGACGCTTCGGAGCCGCTGCCAGTGCGGCGGGTGCTGGAGGTGCTCAACCGCGACCGAGAGCAGGCGCTGGCGTATACGACGGTGATGACGGTGCTCTCACGGCTGGCCGAGCGGGGTGTGGTTGCCCGTTCGAAGGTCGGGCGTGGCTATGTGTACCGCCCGGTCGCTCGTGACGAGGCCGGGATCGCCGTGCGTCGGCTCCTCGATGACTACGGGGAGGCGGCGCTGGTCTCGTTCGTCGACCAGGTCGGCGACGACGAGGCGCTGGCCGAGCGGCTGCGGAAGCTGGTGGACGGGTCATGACCGGCGACCGGCCCCTGTGGATCCTGGTCGTCGGCACCGTCGCGACGTACCCGGGGCTGTGGCTGGTGTGGTGCGTGTCGACGCTGTTGGGCATGCACGGCTCCTCGCGTTCCATCGCGTCCGATCGTCTGTCCCAGGTCGCGGCCTATCTCGCCTTGGCGGTGGTGGGTGCCGTCTCGGTCGCGCTGGCGGTGCGGACGTTGGCGCGAGTCGCCTCGGCGACCCATGGCCTGGTCCGGGAGCTGGAGTCGCGGCGGATCCAGCCGCCGGGCCGATTGGCCACGGAGGCGACGAACCTGGACATCGCTCGGCTGATGGTGGTCGACCGCGCCGAGGAGTTCGCGTTCACGGTCGGGGCACTGCGGCCCCGTGTTGTGGTGAGCTCCGGGATGGCCGCGGCCTTGCCGGATGCCGAAATGCGAGCTGTGCTCGCTCATGAGGCGTCGCACGTGCGGCGATGGGACCCGCTGCGGGCGTTGGCGGTACAGGTCGCCGCCGCTCACCTGTGGTTCGCGCCGCTGGCGAAGGATCTGCGGTCTCGGGCCGTGTCCGAGCACGAGCTGGCGGCCGACCGTTACGCGGTGGACCGGTGCGGGCGGGCCGCGTTGGCGTCGGCGCTGCTGCGCGCCGCCCCCGGGCCGGGAGCCGCTGAAGTCGCGGTCAGCGGCTTCGCCGCGACAGGCCTGCTGGAGGCGCGGGTGCGGCAGTTGGAGTCCGGTCGGGTGCTGCTGCCGGGTCTGAGGTCGGTGCCGCGTTCGACCCTCAGCGGCATCGCGGTACTGGGCTTCGCCTCGGCGGTCGCCGCCTCCTGGAGCCTGATGATCGCCGCCTGCCCCTGCCCGATGTGACCGTCGTTCAATGGCACATCATGCCGCCGGTCGGCATCGCGCTCGCTGCCTGCGCGAGGCCGCCGATGAGGCCGACGCCAGCGGCGGCGGCCAGGACGATCGTCACCACTCGCCGCCACGCCGGACGGGTGAGTCCACGGGACCGGTCGTCATTGTCGTGGAGCGCGGGCAGGTCGGCGGTGAGTCGGGCCAGATCGGCACCGGTCCGTGCGGCCCAGGCTTGTTCGCTGCGCTCGTCGAACTCGGCGAGGGTCAGCCGTCCATCACGGGCGTGCCGCTCAAGCGCCTGAACGGTCGCCCGGCGTTCGGCGTCGGAGACGCGAAGCTGCGGGTTCATCGTCACTCCTCCTCAGATGCTGCGGGTTTGCGGGCGGCGAGGCGCTCGATCAGGCCCTTCTTGAATCGGTCGTGCGCCTCGATCGGGAGCCCGGCCGCGCGCACATGCCGGATGGGGCGGCGCCGGAAGTGCTCTCCTTCGAGCGGGACGGTGAACCAATCGACGGCGCGCTGGAGTCCGCGAATCCACGCCGAGGTCGACACCACATGGTCGGCCAGCAGGAGCAGCCCGCCGGGACGCAGCACTCGCACCATCTCGTCGACGGCTTTGGCCTCGTCAGGGATGGCGCACAGCGAGAAGGTGCACACGACGGTGTTGAAGGAGGCGTCGGGAAGACCGAGCCGCTGGGCGTCGCCGAGGCGCAGGTCGGCCTCGACGCCGAGTTCGGCGGCGCGCCGCTTGGTGCCGTCGAGCATGGCCGGGCTCAATTCGAGGCCGACCAGTTCGATGCCCTCAGGGTAGTGGGGGAGGTTCAGGCCGGTTCCGATCGCGACCTCCAGGGTCCGCCCCTGCGCTCGGGAGGCGATCCAAGGCCGGGTGTCGCCGAACAGGCGTTCCGAGCGGGCCATGGTCCGGTCGTAGCCGGCCGAGTGCTTGTCCCAGCGCCGACGCAGGTCGTCGAGGTTCTTGATCCGAGCCATGGGCGAGGTCCCTTCTGGTGGCGTTCCTACCCGCCACCTTACTACTACAAACCAGTAGTAGAAAAGGTGTCTCGCTTGTCAGCCGGTATCCCGGTCCGCCTGGCGCAGCACGTTCAGGCGCTGGCGGTACTCGTCCTCGTCGATCTCCCCGGCGGCATAGCGGGAGGCCAGCACCTGCTCGGCCTCGCGCGCACCTTTCTGGCTCCAGGTACGCAGGCCTCCCCTGGCGAGGGTGACGATCAACCAGATCACCGCACCCCAGACGGCGAACATGAACAGCATCATCACCAGGCCCCAGCCGGCGCCGTTCCATCCCCACATCATCATTTCGGTCCCCTCGTCGAGTGGCGCTCGATCGCCGGGCGCGCTTCTCTGATTTCGGCCCTACTACCTGATTGTAGTAACAAAGTCGGCCGGTGTCAGGCCGTGCCGTATCAGGTCGCGATGGGAGTTTTCCGAGGCGGTGAACCGTGCGCGTGGTGGTCTCGGCCGTCGCTGACTCGACTTGTAGGTCTGCGGCTCGCGGCAGGCCGCGAGCCGCAGACCTACGTCAGGATTACTCCTGTCCGCATGGGCAGCAGCACTCCTCTCTGAGGGTGCCGCAGTTCGTGCAGCATTCGTCCATCGCCGGTCACCTCCTCTGTTTCCTCGCTGGGGTGGTCGCCAGCGAGGGGTGGGAAGGGTTGAGGGGCGGGGGTCAGTCGCGGGCCCCGCGCTGGGCGCGGAGTTCGTCGAGTTCGGCCCGCATCTGGTCGGTCTCGGCGGTGAGGCGGGCGATCTCGGCCTGCGAATGCTCGCCGTGCCCCTGGTGGCCTTCGTGTTTGGCGTGGCCGCCGCCCATCATCTTCATCATCATGACCATCATGGCGACGCATCCGACGACGGGCAGCAGGTAGAACAGGTTCTCCATGTCAGTCCTTTCCGGCCGTGGCCTGGGCGAGTGTCTTGCGGAGTTTCCGTTCGCTCGGTCGGCCGTAGCTGAACAGCTCGTCGTCGATGAGCAGGCCGGGCGCGAACAAGACGGCGTGCTTGATCGCGAGTTCGCGGCCCTCATCGCTGGTCGTGTCGATCTCGGTGACGGTGAAGTCGAACTCGGACGAGAGGTAGTGCAGGATCTCCTTGGCCCGGTCGCAGAAACCGCAGTCGCTCTGGGTCAGCAGCGTTATGCGGGTCACTGGTCGATCCTGTCGGCCTCGAGGTCGGTCAGGATCGCGTCGACCGGCAGGTACATGGTGTAGTCCGGTTCGCCGCCGTAGTCGGCGCGCCAGACGATGGTGCCCTCGCCGTCGACCAGGATGAAGCTGTGGCCGTTGGTGGTCCCTCGCATCATCCCGTAGGCATTGGTGTCGTACTGCTCCGAAACAGCGAGATCAGTGTCGGACACGGCGACGGTGGACAGGCCGTCGGCGGCCATCTTCTGGGTGTGGAGGTCGATCGGGTCGGTGGTGACCGGCAGGAAGGCGTCGATCCCGGCGGCTTCGAAGTCGGCCCAGGCGTCCTCGACGTCGGCGATCTGGTCCCAGCAGGGCTGGCAGCCGCCGCCTTCGTGGAAGTACAGCAGCACGTTCTGGCCGCCGTAGTCGGCCAGGCTGACCTGCTCGCCGTTGGTGGCCGGGAGGGTGAACGGTGGGGCGGTCTCTCCGGGTCCGGGGTCGCCGACGGCGAAGTTGTAACCGGAGCTGCCCTCGGCGCTCGCCGTGGTCTGCTTCTCGTTCTGGGTGACGGTGTAGACGGCGAAGAGGAGGCCGAGGCCGATCGCCACGGCGACGGCGACGGCGATCTGCGTCGCCGAGGGCCGCCAGCCCTTGCGCTGTGCGGCTTTGGCCTGCTTCTTCGACTTGACGGTGGTCTTGGTGGCCATCAGGGCTGCTCCGTCTTCTGCGCTGCGGGAGTGTCCTCGCAGCATGCATGCGGTTCGGTCGGGCTCGGTTCAGGGATGTCGGTCTTGGTGCGAGTGCCGCGGATCGCTTTGAACAGCAGCCAGGCGAGGGCGCCGAGGATGGCGATGCTGATGACGATGCCCGGCAGTGTGGAGCTCAGCGCGTGTTGTACGTGGGCGGCGGCGAAGCGCAGTTGGGCTGCGATGCGGGCCTGCCAGCCGTCGGGGGCCATGCCGCGCTCGGTCAGGGCCAGGACGACGGTCAGGATGCCCATGGCGACCATGAGACCCCCCGACAGGAGCGACCACAGGGGGATCTTGCGTCCGCCCACGCGTAGGCCGCGCTCGTTCAGCCATTTGGCCGAGCCCCAGTCGCGGCGGTCCCACGCCAGGGCGAGGATGGTCAATGGGGCGACCATGCCGAAGACGTAGGCGGCTCCGACGCTGAGTGCGGCCGGGAAGGAGGCGACGGCTCCGGAGACGGCGACGACCCCGGCCAGGACGGGGGCGCAGCAGGCCGAGGCGATCCCGGAGAACGCCCCGAGCAGGTAGGTCGCGCCGATCCCGCCCCCGGAGGTGGAGCGCAGGCCGGGCATCGGCATCGTCATCTTCCAGCCCATGAGCATCGCCGCGCCGAAGGCGATCATGGCCGCCCCGCCGATGGAGTACACCCACACATGCTGGGAGATGAACAGCCGCGACAGGGCGGTCGCGCCGAGCGCGATGGGCAGGATGACCGTGGCCAGGCCGGCGGCGAAGACCATGGTCATGCCGAGGATGGATCGCCGGTGGCGGAAGGTGGAGGCGAAATAGGCCGGCAGCATCACTGAGACGCAGCACGGTGCGGCCAAGGCCAGGACGCCGCCGAGGAAGGCGGCGAGCAGCGTGGTGGAGAACAGCAGCTCGCTCACGACCACCAACTCTCTACTAGGAACTTAAGTACTAAGAATCATAGTAGATTGGTGCGGTCAATGCCACCGAACCAGGTTCGGGCGTGTCGTCAGGCGGGGTAGCAGGCCATCTGGATCAGCGCCAGGACCGGCAGCGCCGATACGATGATCGGCATCACGACCACCAGCGCCGAGCCGCCGACGATGCCCCCGGCGCAGAGCCGCCCGACTCTCGGCGGTGCGCTCAGCAGCCGCTCCATGCGCTCGACCGTGTCGCCCCCGGAGACGGCCAGCGCTGTCTGCGGCGCCGCACCGGCCTCGGCGAAGGCCAGCAGGCCGGCGGCGATGGCGCGTCGGGGCTGGGCTCGGCTGGCGGCCTCGTCGGCGCACCGCTCGATCAGGTGCGCGATGCGGCCGGGTGCGTCGGCGAACAGCGGCAGCCGCGGGGCGACCCGGTGCAGGGCCAGTGCCGTGGCGATCAGGAGGTGGTGGCGCCCGGCGAGGTGGGCGCGCTCGTGCGCGAGCACGGCGGCGAGCTGGGTCTCGTCGGTGGCCGCGACGGCTCCGGCGGTGACGACGACCGTGCCGCCGCGCCCGGCCAGGCAGTAGGCCGCCGCTTCAGGACGGTCGACGATCCAGGCGCCGAGGCCCTCGTCCCAGCGCCCCCGGCGGGCCAGGAGGCCGCGGTGCTCGCGGCGCTCTCGCCGGGTCCGGACCGCGACCGCGACGCCGCTGCGCGTAATCAGGACCGGGACCACGGCCACCAGCGCCGCCGATGCGACCGCGGCGGCTAGGCCGCCGCTGGGGCCGTACTGGGACTGGAGCGCGGCCACGCAGGTGTGGAGGAAGCCGGCCACCGTCGAGCCGAACGAGCCCATGGGCATCAGCATCGCCAGGCCCGCGACCGGGACGGACAGCAGCGCGCTCGCCATCATCGCGAACCAGGCGACCAAGCCCAGGCGGGGTGCGCGTTCGAGCAGGCGCGCACCGCGTAGCAGCCGAGGGCCGAAGACGGCGAGGACGGCGGCGTAGGTGAGGAGGATCGCGGCGATGGTCATGACCGCTCGGCCCCGTCCGAGTCCATGAGCTCGCGGAGCCGGGCCAGCTCTGCCGGGCCGATGGCATCGGCGAATTTCAGCAGGGCGGCGGCGCGGTCGGTCGAGGCGTCGAGGACGCCGGTCATGAGCGCGGCGTCGTGCTCGGCGCGGGAGTGGATCGGCCGGTAGGCCCAGGCGCGGCCCTCGCTGTGGCGCTCGAGGACGCCCTTGCGGTGCAGGTTGTCCATGATGGTCATGACGGTGGTGTAGGCCGGGACCGGGTCGCGGTCGAGCCCGGTCAGCACCTCGCGGACCGTGGCAGGGCGACCCAGCGCCCACAGGCGGTCCATGACCACCGCCTCCAGCTCTCCGAACTGCCGCATGTCGACCTCCCTTGATCGCGCCGGTCACAGGTGGCGCTCCCGCCACGATACCCGCGTTATGGACCCTTATAGTACTAATCAACTTAGTAGATAAGGAGTGGTCCGCCATGCCGCACCGCCGCACCCTCCTCGCGGCCGCCCCGCTGCTCGCGCTCGCCGCCTGCTCGAACGGCGGCGAGAATTCGAACCGGGTCAACGAGCTCAACCGGTCCCGCTACACCTCCGGCGACGGCACCAACCTCCGCTGGGACGACCCGGCAGAACGCCCCGGGGCCCCGGTCCTGACCGGGGAAAGCCTCGACGGCGACTTCATCGACACCGCCAAATGGGCCGGGGACATCATGGTGGTCAATTTCTGGGGTTCGTGGTGCCCGCCGTGCGTTGCCGAAGCCCCCGAGCTGCGGGCCGCCGCCGAGCACTACGAAGAGCAGAACGCGCGATCGGACGATGACGTCGACGTCCGCTTCCTCGGCATCAACTCCCGCGACGAGAAGGACGCCGCCAAAGCCTTCGAGGAGCGCCACCGGATCCCCTACCCGTCGATCTTCGACCCGCCCGGGGAGATCGCCATGCAGTTCATCGAATACGACGTCTCCCCCAACACCTTCCCGGTCACCCTCGTCATCGACCCCGAGGGCCGGGTGTTCAGCATCTGGCGCGGCGAGATCGACGCCGAGACCGTCTACGCCGACGTCAACCAGCTCCTGGAGCCCTGACTGACGTGAACCTCGCCGACATCGTCACCTCCGGGCCCCTGGCGCTGGGGATCGCCATCGCCGTCCTGGCCGGGGTCGTCTCGTTCGCCTCTCCGTGCTGCCTGCCGCTGATGCCCGGGTATGTCTCATACGTGACCGGACTGTCCGGCTCCGAGATCGCCGCCGGAGGCCGCAGAGGCCGGGTGCTGACCGGGGCACTGCTGTTCGTCGCCGGGTTCACCGCCGTCTACACCCTCACCGTGTTCGCCCTCCAGACCATCGGACGGTCCCTGCTGACCAACGGCACGGTGATCGAGACCGTCGTCGGCGTCCTCATGATCGCCATGGGCGTCATGTTCACCGGCGCGATCCCGATGGGCCGGGGCTTCCAACTGCGTTGGCGACCGGCGATGGGCCTGGCCGGTGCGCCGGTCTTCGGCGCGGTCTTCGCCATCTCCTGGATCCCTTGCGTCTCACCGGTCCTGGCCGCCGTCACCGGCTTCGCCTACATCCAGGACGGCGCCGCCCGCGGCATCGCGCTCATCATCGCCTACTGCCTCGGCCTGGGCATCCCGTTCATCGCCATCGCCCTGGGCATGCACAAGCTCAACCGGGCGGTCGGGTTCCTGCGCCGCCACGGCCGTGCCATCTCGATCGCCGGCGGGATCATGCTCATCATCGTCGGCCTCATGCTCGTCACCGGCGCCTGGGGCGACTTCCTCAATTGGCTCCGCGCCACCGTCGGCGTCGGCGTCAGCCCCATCTGATGCACAAGAAGTAAGGGGAACGACTGACCGTGAAGACCGCAGCGATCCTGGCCGCCGCCGGCCTCGTCCTGGCCACAGCCGCTGCTTGCTCAAACGGCGAGAACGATGAAGCGTCCGATGAGACGGTCGAGACCGTAGCCTCGGCACAGACCGCCGAGACCACGCTCGGCGTCGTCGCCACCGCTGCCGAGGCCTATCCCGACGCCGCCGGGCGGGCGATCGTCACCGTCGCCGAGACCACCAGCGTCGGGTTCACCGTGACCGGCCTGGAGCCCGAGACCGACTACACCTCCCACCTGCACGACGCCTCCTGCGAGGCCGACCCGCCCGGCGGCGAGCACTGGCTGGCCGACCCCGAGGCCGACATGTCCGAGGACAACGAGATCCACCTGCACCTGACCACTGACACCGACGGGGCCGGCACCGTGTCCGTTCAAAGCGACCTGATCGCCGACGAGCGGGTCAAGGCCATCGTCGTCCACCTCGACGCCGAGGGCGAGCATACCGACGCCATGACCTCCGACCGGATCCTGTGCGGTGACCTCGAACTTGAGTGACCACAGTGGTCACGGCAGCTCCATGCCGAACGCCGCGGAAGCGGTCTCGGCCAGGCTGTCGGCGGTGAGGCCGGGCTCGGCGACGAGCTCGGCGACCGTCCCGTCGGGGGCGACGAACGCGACGGCCGGCACGCCCGGGACGCCGAGAGCGATGCGGACGGTCTCGTCGGCGTCGAAGACCGACGGGTAGGTCAGGGCGTAGTCCTCGGCGAACCACCGGCCCCGGTCCCTGGTATCGGCCGTGTCGACGCCGAGCACGTCGATCCGGTCGCCGTGCGCCTGGTAGAACGCCTCGATCTCGGGCGCCTCCTCGGCGCACACCCGGCACCAGCTGGCCCACAGCACGATCACCAGCGGCCGGCCCTCGTGGACGCCCACCTCGGTGGCGGTGCCGTCGCCCAGGCACGGCAGCGACAGCTCGCCGAGCGGCTCCACCGGCACCTCACCCTGTTCGCACGCGACCGACCAGGTCGGCTCCGCCGCCGCCCCCGGCCGATCGCCGCCCGAGCATCCGGCCGCGACCAGCAGCATCGCCGCCGCACCCGCGCACATACGCCTCATCGCGCCTCCGCGCACATCCCAATGGCGGCGGGGCCGCTCGGCACCCAGTGTTCCGGCCATGTCCGTCCTCTCTTCGGCCTCGACAGCGGCGTCCGGAGTCGCGCCGACCCATCGGGGTGACGCAGCAGACGACGGCCGAGCGCTCTCCCAGAAATACTAAGACAGATAGTAGATTGTCGGCATGCTCGCACTGATCCGACTGCGAACCGCCGCACCACGGGGTTCGAGAGCAGCGCTGGCGCTCGCGCTGGTCGCCGCCATCACGATCTGGTTGCCCGCCACGCCCACTTTCGCCCACGCCGCCTTCACCGGCAGCACCCCGAGCGACGGCGAGTCACTCGCGAGCCCGCCCGATCAGATCCGCCTGGAGTTCAACGAGACCGTCGACGAACGCTTCGTCGAGACCGCGCTCACCGGCCCCGATGGGCAGCCTGTCGACATCGGTGAAACCACCGTGGAGGCAGGTGCGGTGGCCTTCACCGCCGACATCACCGCGCCCGGCGACTACACGATCGGCTACCGGATCGTGTCCACCGACGGACACCCGGTCGAAGGCGAGATCGCCTTCACCGTCATCGTCGTCCCCGAGGCCACGACGCCGTCAGACGTACCCGCCACACCGTCGCCCGCGCCCGCCGCCACCGAGCCAGGCGCCGAGTCGGACGAATCCGGGACCGCCTCATGGGTGCCGACCGCCGCCATCCTGGCCGTGCTCGCCGCCGTCGCCGCTGCCGCCCTGATTCGCCCCAGTCGACACCGCTCACACGGCCCCAAGGAGGAGTGAACCGATGCCCGCAGCAGACTCCTCTCGGCGCTGGCCGGTCCTGCTCGGCGGCCTCGCCGCCGCCGGGGCCGCAGCGTGGCTGGTCTTGTGGCTCGGCGGCGGCGCCGACATTCAGCCCGTGACCGGCATCCCGGCCCGCGACCAGACCGTGGTGTGGCTGGTCGGCCTCATCCGCGTGGTCACCGACGGCCTGGCCGTCGCCACCATCGGCCTGCTCACGGCCGCGGCGTTCCTCGTCCCCGGCGGCGACTCCTCGGGCGGCCGGATCGTGTCGGCCCACGGCTACCGTTGGCTGCGCGCCGCCGGGGTCACCGCCACCCTGTGGAGCCTGACCACCCTGGCCGCCATCCCGATCACCCTCGCCGACGTCCTGGCCGTCGACCTCGCCGGCGGCGCAGGACTGCCCGCGATCGTCAACTTCACCACCACCGTCGACCAGGGCCGGGCCCTGCTGCTCATCGCGGCCATGACCGCCGTCCTGGCCGTCGCCGCCCGCTCAGTCATCACCGTCACCGGCGCCGCGATCCTCACCGGCCTGGCCGCCGCCGCGCTGCTGCCGACTCTCTTCACCTCGCACGCCGCCTCGGCCGGCGACCACCAGCAGGCGGTCAACAACCAGCTCTTCCACGTCTACGGGGCGGCCTTCTGGGCCGGCGGTCTGCTCGCGCTCCTGCTGGCCCGCACCCTCCCCACACCGCAGCTGGCGCGGGCCGCCTCCCGCTACAGCCGCCTCGCCGCCATCTGCCTGACCGCGGTCGCCGCCACCGGACTGTTCAACACCGCCGTCCGCTTCAACACCCCCACCGAGATCTTCGGCGACAACTACGGGCGCGTCATGCTCGTCAAGACCGCGTTCATCGTGGTCCTGGCGTGGCTGGGCTGGCTGCACCGCCGCCGCACCCTCCCAATGCTGCGATCGGGAGACCGCCGGCCCTTCCGGCGCCTCGCGGCGGTCGAGGTCATCGTCTTCGCCACCGTCGTCGGCCTCTCGGCCACCTTGACCCGAACCCCGCCACCGCCCGGCGACCAGCCGAGCGAGTCCTTCGTCGAATCAGCGCTCGGATTCGCCATGCCTGACCCGCTGACACTGCGTACGGCCTTGCTCGACTGGTACCCCGACCCGCTGGGCATCACCGCCGCAGCAGTCGCCGTTGTCCTCTATGCGGCAGGGGGGCGCAGGCTCCGACGCCGCGGTGAGCCGTGGCCGACATCGCGTCTTGTCGCCTGGCTGGCCGGCTGGGCGCTGGTCGTCGTCGCCACCAGCTCCAGCCTCGCCCGCTACGGACCGGTCCTGTTCTCCGGCCACGTGACCGTCCACCTGATCCTCGCCGCGATCGCACCCATCGCTCTGGTGCTCGCCGCGCCGGTCCAGCTTGCCCGCACCGCGCTCGAACTCTCCACCGACGACGGACTCCGCGGCCCCCGGGAATGGCTGGACATCGCGACCGCTTCGGGCCCAGCCCGGGCACTGACGAACCCGGCGGTGGTCGTGGTCCTCTACCTGGCGGCGCTGTATGCGATGTACCTCCCGCCGCTGTACGAAGCCTCCCTGCGATCCCACGCCACCCACCTGGCCGCCGTCGCCCTCTACCTGACGGCCGGATGCGCTTTCTTCGGCCGCATACTCCGCCGCGGCGCCCGGCCCGCCCTCTGGAGCCGAGTCGCCCTGCTGGGGATAGCCCTGGCCGGCCACCTCGCCTTCGGCTTGCTGCTCCTGCAAGGCCAACCGGCCATCACCCCCGAATGGTTCGGCGACCTCGGCCGTGACTGGGGACCCGACCTGCCCACCGACCTGCGAACCGGAGGCGTGCTGACGCTGGCCATGGGCACGACCAGCATTGCCCTGGCCACAGCCGCGCTGACGGTACGACGATGGCGGCGACACCGCTCCGCTCCGGGGCAGCGGCCCACCGGTGGCGACCGCGCCCCCGGCCTCCGGGTGAAGAGCGTGTCGGGTCCCGATAACCCGAGGCCCGCAGCGCGCACCCGGGCATCATCGCCGGTGACGCAGTCGACAGCCGAGGACTCGACCACTTCTACTATGTTAGATAGTAGATTGTTGGCATGGACCTTGCCTTCATACCCAGTCCGAGCGGATCCGTCTGGCACCTCGGGCCCATCCCCATCCGCGCCTACGCGCTGGCCCTCATCGCCGGGATCGTCGCCGCCTGCTGGATCACCGAGGTGCGGCTGCGCTCGCGCGGCGCGCCCAAGTGGGCCGTGCTCGACATCGCCACCTGGGCCGTTCCCTTCGGCATTGCCGGCGGCCGCCTCTACCACGTCTTCACCAGCCCCGACGCGTACTTTGGCGCCGACGGCGACCCGTGGAAGATCATCGCGGTCTGGGAAGGCGGCCTTGGCATCCCCGGTGCGATCCTGCTCGGCGGCGTCGGCGTCTGGTTCGCCTGCCGCCAACTGAAGCTGCCGTTCACGATGGTCGCCGACGCCCTCGCCCCCGGCCTGCCGGTCGCCCAGGCGATCGGGCGGCTCGGCAACTGGTTCAACCAGGAGCTCTACGGCAAACCATTGGAGGCGTTCTGGGCCGTCCAGATCGACCCCGCGCACCGCGTCGCCGGATACAGCGAATACGCGGCATTTCACCCGACGTTCCTGTACGAGGCGCTGTGGAACCTCGGCGTCGCTCTGCTCGTGTGGGGCGCCGATCGCAAGGCCAAGTTCGGCGCCGGACGCGCCTTCGCGGTCTACGTGGCCCTCTACGGCATCGGCCGGTTCTGGATCGAGGGCCTGCGCATCGATCCGGCCCAAACCTTCGCCGGGCTGCGCCTCAACCAGTGGATGAGCGTGGTCGTCATCGTCGCCGCGGTCATCTACCTGCTGCGCGTCCGTGGCACCCGCCAGGTCTTCGTGCTCGATGGCGAGACTCGCGTGCCCGTGGCCTGGGACTCCGGTCGTGCGAAAGCCGCCGGCTACGCAGGCGGGCGGCTCCCCAAGGGCAGCGAACTCACTGAACCTGAAGTCTCCGAGCCAGTGAAGGCCGAGCCCGACGAAGTGGCAGAGGATTCCAAGGCCGGCGGGCCGGACGGGACATAGGTGCCGGGGACGGGGAATGCCCAGGGCCTCGCGTCTCGACGCGAGGCCCTGGGGGCGACGTCGGCTTATCCGTCCAGTCGAGTCGTGCTCGGCGTGTGGTTCGCGGCACCGTCGGCGGCAGCGTCGGGACGCTTGGCGGCGGTGGCGGCCTCTTGCTCGGTCAGTGCGGCCTGTTCTGCCTTGAGTTGGCGCAGTTCGGCTTGCAGCGTCTTGACGCGCTGGTCGATCTCGGTGCTGTCGGCGGTGCCGGTGGAGCATTGGTCGTTCATCTTGGCGTGGCTCCGCATCATGAAGATCATGCTCAGCGGGCACACCGCGAGGATCAGCAGCGGCAGTGCCGTCAGGAACCAGGCGGGTTTGAGGGCCAGCACGCCGACGGCGACGGCACCGAGGCCGATGATGACCTTCTTGTTCAGGCACATGTTCATCATGCGCATCGGATTCCTCCTGTTTGCTCTACGTCGGACCGTCGGCGATGACGGGGTTCTCGGTCCAGACCGGATGGGTACCGCGAAGCCGTGGTGCGGTCCGGGATCAGTCCTCGGAATCGCCCATCATCGACCCCATGCCGCCCGACATCATGTGCTCCATGCCTTCGGGCATCGTGCCCTCGGACATCATGCGTTCCATCTGCTCACGCATGTCCGCGCGATCGCCGGCCGGCAGCTGATCCGTGCAGTGCTCGATCATCTCGGCGCTGTTCGGATCCTCGTCTGGCGAGGAGGCGGCGTAAGCGGTGCCGGACGCGCCGAGTCCGACCAGTGCGGCCGCGGCCACCGCCAGGCCCGCCTTCTGATGCTTCTTCATGGTCGCTCTCCTTGTCTCGTTCCGTGCTTTCGACGCTAAGCCGGTGTTGTGAAGGAGTCGTGAAGTCCCGATGTGGGTATTCGGCGCGTTCGCACCCGTCAAGACGCTGGCGCTGCGACGATGATTTTCGCGCTGACCTGCCTAAACGGAGCTCCGTTTGCCCTGACAGATCGCCCGTATCACGATAGATATCGCATTTGATACCCCGGGTGGGTAATCGTAGTGTGGTGAGTGCGGCCGATTCGGGGCCCGCGCAGACCGAGCCCGCGTTCGGGCGGAGAGGAAGTCGACATGAGTACTGGCGAAATCGTGGTACTGCTTGGAGCAGTCGCGCTGATCGCGCTGCTCGCCTGGTATTTCTTCGGATCCAAGAGGTCGAAGCTGGCCGACCTCCGGGGCGATGCCCAGGAGGTCGAGATCGTGGTGAAGGGCGGGTACTCCCCGGACGTCATCCGGGTGCGGCAGGGGGTGCCGGTGCGGCTGCTCTTCGACCGCCGGGAGAGCGGCGAGTGCACCTCAAAGGTGGTCTTGCCCGATTTCGGCGTGTCCAAGTCGCTGCCCGCCTTCGGTAAGGCCGCCGTCGAGTTCGTTCCCGACAAGACCGGCCGGTTCGGGTTCGCCTGCGGCATGAACATGGTGCACGGGACGCTGATCGTCGAGCCCGGCTCCGGGGACGGCGAGGCCGCCGCACCGGTCGATCCCGAAGCGGCGTCCAAGCCCGAACCCACAGCCCCGCCAGGTGATGCCGACCGCGGAGACGCCGAGGCGGCCGACCGGCAGGCCGAGATCAAGGATCTGTCCCGGCGGGTACTGCTGGGGACGGTCTTGACCGTGCCGGTCGTGCTGGCCGTGATGCTCCACGAACTGTTCGGCGTCGCCGTGCCGGAGCTGCTGCTCGACCCCTGGGTCCAGTTCGCGCTGATCACCCCGGTGATGTTCTACACCGGCTGGCCCATCCACCGGACCGGCTGGCTCGCCCTGCGGCACCGCAGCGCCGAGATGAACGCACTGATCACACTCGGCACCTCCGCGGCCTACGGATACAGCCTGGTGGTCACCGTTGCCCCCGGCCTGCTGCCCGAGTCGGTGCGCGAGGTCTACTACGAGGTGGCGGGGGTGATCCTCACGCTCATCCTGCTCGGTCGCCTGTTCGAGGTGAAGGCCAAGGCCGGCACCGGCCAGGCGATCCGCGAACTGCTCGGCCTGCGGGCCAAGACCGCCCGTGTGGTCCGGGACGGCGATGAGGTGGAGGTGCCGGTCGAAGAAGTCGTCCTCGGCGAGGTCATCGTGGTGCGCCCCGGCGAGAAGGTGCCCGTGGACGGGGTGATCACCGACGGCCGCTCCAGCGTGGACGAGTCGATGGTGACCGGCGAGTCGATGCCGGTGGCCAAGGGCGCCGGCGACGAGGTCGTGGGCGCGACCGTCAACCAGACCGGAGCTTTCCGCCTGGAGGCGACCCGTGTCGGCGCCGACACGGTGCTCGCCCAGATCGTCCGGCTGGTCCAGCAGGCACAGGCGTCCAAGGCGCCCATCCAACGCATCGCCGACCTGGTCTCGAGCTACTTCGTGCCCGCGGTGGTGTTCATCGCCATCACCGCGTTCGCGGCCTGGTTCATCCTCGGCCCCGAGCCGTCGCTGACCCTGGCGCTGGTCACCGCCGTCGCCGTTTTGATCATCGCCTGCCCCTGCGCCCTCGGCCTGGCCACCCCGCTGTCCATCATGGTCGGCACCGGGAAGGGGGCACAGGCCGGCATCCTGATCCGCTCGGCCGAAGCGCTGGAGACCGCTCACCGGCTCGACACCATCGTGCTCGACAAGACCGGCACCATCACCAACGGACAGCCGGTGCTGACCAACGTCGTCACCGCTGCAGGGTTCGACGAGGACGACGTCGTGCGCCTGATCGCCTCGGCGGAGCACTCCTCCGAGCACCCCTTGGGCCAGGCGATCGTCCGCGGCGCGGCCGAGCGCGGCATTCGATCGGTCGAGGCCGCCGAGTTCGACTCGGTCACCGGCAAGGGCATCACCGCAAGCGTGGACGGACACCGCGTGCTCGTCGGGAAGGCCGCCCTGCTCACCGAGGCGGGCATCGATCCCGCCGCCCTGCGAGCTGACGCGGACCGGCTCGCCGCCGAAGGCAAGACCCCGGTCTACGCCGCAGTCGACGGGCGGCTCGCCGCGGTGATCGCGGTGGCCGACACCGTCAAAGAGGGCTCGCCCGCCGCGGTCGCCGAACTCCAGCGCATCGGCCTGGAGACCGTGATGATCACCGGCGACAACGAACGCACCGCCGAGGCCATCGCCCGCCAGGTCGGCATTGACCGCGTCCTCGCCGAAGTGCTGCCCGAACACAAGGCGCAGGAGATCAAGCGGCTGCAGGACGAGGGCAGGCGAGTCGGCATGGTGGGGGACGGCATCAACGACGCCCCGGCGCTCGCCCAGGCCGACGTCGGCTTCGCGATCGGCACCGGCACTGACGTCGCCATCGAGGCCGCCGACGTCACCCTGATCTCCGGAGCCTTGGGCCCGGTGGTGACCGCGGTGACGCTGAGCCGGGCCACCATGCGCAACATCCGCCAGAATCTGTTTCTGGCCTTCGTCTACAACACCGTCGGCATCCCGCTGGCAGCCGGTGTGCTCTACCCGGTCACCGGCTGGCTGCTCAGCCCCATGATCGCCGCGGCGGCGATGGCGCTGTCGTCGCTGTCCGTGGTCGGCAACGCCAACCGACTGCGCCGGTTCACACCCAAGGAACTGCCCTCCACGCCGTCGCCGACTAAGCGGACCAGGGAACCGGTCGACGCGGGCCGATCGTGAACCCGGACGCGCGCCCATCGGCATTCGAGAAGGGAGGTGTATCCGTGACCGCGACCGTGCTGGTCGTCGATGACGAACCGAAACTGCGCTCGCTGGTGCGCGACTACCTGGAGCGCGACGGGCACACCGTGCTGGAGGCCGCCGACGGCCTCCGGGCGCTCGAAATCACCGCCGACATCCACCCCGACCTGATCATCCTCGACCTCGGCCTGCCCGGTCTGCCGGGGGAGGAGGTGGCCCGGTCACTGCGCAGGGACGGCGACGTGCCGATCGTGATGCTCACGGCCAAGGCGGCGGAGAACGATCGGGTGATGGGGCTGCGTATCGGGGCCGACGACTACGTGGTCAAACCGTTCAGTCCCAGGGAACTGGTCGCCCGCGTCGAGGCGGTGCTGCGCCGCACCCGCCGCGGGCACGCCGAGACCTCCGAGGCCGTCTCCTACGGGGACGGTCGGCTGCACATCGACGCCGAGCGCCGCGAGGTGCACGCCGACGGGCGGCCGGTCGAGCTCACCCGTACCGAGTTCGACCTGCTGGCGGCCCTCGCCTCCCGTCCCGGGCGGGCCTGGAGCCGCATGGAGCTGGTCGGCAGGGTCCAGGGCCACGCCTTCGGCGCCTACGAGCGCACCATCGACGTGCACGTGAAGAACCTCCGCCATAAACTCGGCGACACCCCGCCGTTCCGTTTGGTGGTCGCCGTACCGGGCATCGGATACAAGCTCGGGATCGACTCCGATGCGTAACCCGCTGCGCGGCCGCTTCGCCCGCGGCCTCGCCTTGGCCTTCGCCGCCTTGGGCATCGGCACCGCGGCCCTGACCGCCGTCATCGTCAACACCGCCTTCAACGCCCGCTTCGAGGACTACCTGGCCGAGCAGCAGGAGGCCAGCCAGCGGCAACTGGTCGCGCTCTTCGCCGCCGAGTACACCCGCGACGGCGGGTGGAATCCCGATGCGCTCGACGAGCTCGCGCCCACCGTGACCATGACCGGCTCCGAAGTCGCACTGCTCGACCCCTCGGGGGACCCGCTCTGGTCGCTCGCGGACGCCGATGTGGACGCGACCATGCTCGCCATGCACCGCCAGATGATGGGTACCGGCCCGCTCGGCGAGCCCACCAGCCTGCCGATCACCGTGGACGGACGGCACGTCGGCACGCTCGAGGTCCGCGTCCCCAAGGCGCGATACCCGCGGCCGACAGGGAGTTCCAGGCCTCGGTCAACCGCCTGCTCATCGCCGGGGCCGTCGCTGCGGGCCTGGTCGCACTCTTGGTGGGCCTGTATACCGCGCGCCGGGCCACCGCGCCCATCGCCGAACTCACCGGTGCCGCGCGAGACCTGGCCGCCGGCAGGCGCGACCGGCGCGTGGAAGGAGCCCCCGACAACGAGATCGGCCAACTGGCCACCGCCTTCAACACCATGGCCGACCGCATCGAGAAGGAGGATGAATTGCGCCGACTGTTCGCCGCCGACGTCGCCCACGAACTGCGCACCCCCCTGGCCATCGTGCGCAGCGAACTCGAAGCCCTTCAAGACGGCGTCCACGAACCCACCCCGGAAATCATGGCCTCACTGCACGAGGAGACCCTGCGCCTGGGACGGCTCACCGCCGACCTGGAGGCGCTCGCCTCGGCCGATGCCGCCGCCTTCACCCTCGAGCGCGCCCCGCTGTCACTGACCGCACTCATCCGCGACACCATCGACGGCTTCGCCGGGCAGTTCACCGAAGCCGGAATCGATCTCCGTACCGACCTGGCTGAAGTGCATGTGAACGGCGATGCGGTTCGCCTGCGCCAGATCGTCACCAACCAGCTCACCAACGCCCTCAAGTTCGTCCCCGCCGGCGGCACCGTCACCGTCCGCCTGGACGCAGAAGACGACTGGGCCGTCCTCCGCGTGGCCGACACCGGTCCCGGCATCCCGGCCGAGGACCTGCCGCGCGTCTTCGACCGCTTCTTCCGCAGCCGCACCACCCGCACCGACGGCTCCGGCATCGGCCTGGCCGTGGCCGCCGAACTGGCCGCCGCGCACGGCGGGACCATCACCGCCGACAGCACCCCCGGCCACGGCACCACCTTCACCACCAGGCTCCCGGTCCTGCCATCGCCATCTGACGCGAGTGGGCCGCCACGGCGATGACCACCCGGCCGAGACTATCTCCTATCGCGAATAGTAGATTGCGGTCGTGGCAAACCGACGACCGCACCGAACAGGCGCTCCAGCGATGACCACCGACCCCCGTGCCGTGATCGGGGAGGGCCGACCGTGAGGCACACCCCCGTACGGGCCCTTCGCTCCTTTGGCCGCCGCTGGTGGCACCAGCTCACCTCCATGCGCACCGCGCTGCTACTTCTGCTCGCGCTCGCCCTGGCCGCGATCCCCGGGTCGACCTTCCCGCAGCGGTCCATCAACTCCAACGACGTCGCCGGCTTCTACTCGGAATACCCCGACCTCGCGCCGATCCTGGACCGGCTGTGGGCCTTCGACGTCTACGCCTCGCCATGGTTCTCCGCGATCTATCTGCTGCTCATGATCAGCCTCGTCGGCTGCGTCCTGCCCCGCGCGGTCGCGCACCTCAAAGCGCTGCGGACCGCGCCGCCCGATGCTCCCAAGCGGATGGACATCCTGCCCTGGCACCGCCGCCTCGAAGGCCGGGTCGACCAAGGCAGCGCCGAAGCGGCCCTCCGGCGGCGCCGCTGGCGCACCGTCCGGCGGGAAGGCGCGGACGGCGCCGTCACCGTCGCCGCCGAGAAGGGGTACTTGCGCGAGACCGGGAACCTGCTGTTCCACCTCAGCATCATCGTCGTTCTGATCGGTGTCGCCGCCGACCGGCAGTTGTCCTGGTTCGGCAGCCGCATCCTCGCCGAGGGCGCCGACTACGGCTTCTGCAACAACCTCCAGCAGTACGATGAATACGGGCTTGGCCCCTGGGTCGAAGAGACCGAACTGCCCCCGTTCTGCCTCACACTCGACGACTTCACCGCTGAGTTCCAAGACAACGGCCCGACCGCCTTCGACGCCGACGTCACCTGGGCCTACGGCGACCAGACCGGCACCTACGACCTGCGCGTAAACCACCCGCTGAACTTCGACGGCACCAACGTCTTCCTCATCGGACACGGCTACGTGCCGGTGGTCACCTACACCGACCGCTACGGCCAGACCACCACGACTCGGGCCCCGTTCCTGCCCCAGGATTCCTTCCTCAACTCAGAGGGCGCCTTCAAACTCCCCAACGTCAACTTCAACCCCGAAACCGGCGAAGTCGACCAGAACAATGAGACCGGCTTCGACGCCTACCTGGTGCCGACCTTCGACCCCTCGACCGCCCAGCTCTTCGGCACCGAGCCCGAGCTGAACAACCCCACCCTGGCCCTCACCGCCTACCAGGGCGACCTCGGCCTGGGCGACGGCCTGCCCGAGTCGGTCTACAGCATCAACGAGGACCAGATCGCCTCCGGCGCACTCGAACAGGTCAACGATGAGGTCGAGGTCATCGGCCTCGGCGATGTCATGGAGCTGCCCGACGGCTCCACCCTCGCCTTCGACGACGTCGAGCAGTACGCCGTTATCCAGGTCCGCTACACCCCCGGCGCGCCCATTGTGCTGGCCGGCGTGCTCATCCTCCTCGCGGCGCTGCTGCCCGCCCTGGCGGTGCGGCGCCGGCGCTACTGGATCCGCTGGAACCTCGACGGCACAGTTGAGGCCGCCGGGCTCAACCGCAACGACTACGACGGCCTCGAAACCGAATGCGAAGCTCTCACCCGCACCGTCGCACCCGAGGCCGAACCCGTCACAGCAACCGAGTCACCGATCAGGAGCAGCACATGAACGGCGCCGAGATCTCCAACGCCCTGTTCGTAGTCACCATCCTCGCCTATGCGGCCGCGATGTTCGCCTACGCCCTCGAATACGCCTTCGCGCAGCGCTCCGCCGAACAGCGAATCCTGGTGGCCCCCGGCGGCGAACCGGTCGACGACCATAGTCGGCCCACCGACCGGGCACCGCTGACATCGTCCGCGGCCCAAGGTGCCGGACGCCTCGGTCTGATCCTCACCTACGTCGGCACCGCGGCGTTGACCGTCTCGATTGTCACCAGGATCGTCTACACCGGCCGGTGGCCGTGGGGCAACATGTTCGAGTACATCACCGGCGTGGCCCTGGTCGGCATGATCACCTGGCTGGTGCTGGTCGCCCGCGGCGCAGCGCCCCGCCGCCTCGGCCTGTTCGCCACCTTCGCGGCCACCATGGTCCTCGGCGGCTCGGTCCGCGTCTACACCGAGGCCGCCGCCCTGGTGCCCGCCCTGGACTCCTACTGGATCGTCATTCATGTGACCGCCGCGATCATCGCCGCCGGGATCCTCCTCATCGGCTGCGTGTTCGCCCTGCTGCACCTGCTCAAACGCGCCCACGACCGCCGCGCGGCGCGCGGGAGGTCCGTCGAGTTCTTCCCGCTGAGCGTCGCCCACCGGCTCCCCCAGGCTGACGCGTTGGAACGGCTCACCTTCAAGCTCCACGTCTTCGCGTTCCCGATCCTGACCTTCGGCATCTTCGCCGGCGCGGTCTGGGCCCACTTCGCGTGGGGCCGGTACTGGGCCTGGGACCCCAAGGAGGTCTGGGCCTTCATCGCCTGGGTCGTCTACGCCGCCTACCTCCACGCCCGCGTCTCCGGCCGCGCCGCCCGCGCCTGGGCACCCTGGATCGCCGTCCTCGGCTACGCGGTCATGATCTTCAACCTCACCGCGGTAAACCTGGTCTTCGACGGTCTCCACTCTTACTCTGGAGTCTGACCGGCGTGACGTCGCGGAAGGAGCGTGACCGGTGAATTCCGAGTTGTTCGTCCGCCGGTCCGGCTCGGGTGATCCCGTGGTGTATCTGCACGGCCTCGGCGCCTCATCCCGCTACTTCGAGCGCCTGTGGGCACAACTGCCGCCGCACCGGATCATTGCCCCGGACCTGCTCGGCTTCGGCCGCTCGCCTAAACCCTGGCGCAACGCCTACCGGCTCGAGGACCACCTCGACGCCCTCGCTCCGCTCGTTCCGGCGGGGGCTCCGCTGGTGGGTCATTCGGTCGGCGCGGTGCTCACCGCCGCCCTCGCTCAGCGGCTGGACTCCCAGCCGCGTGTGATCGCCCTGCTCGGACTGCCCGCCTTTCCCGCGGCCGACAATGCGCTCGAATCCATCGCGGGACTCGGCCCATTGGCGCGAGGCACCGTCGAGGGGCGGATCGGCGCCCGCGCAGCCTGCGCCGCCATGTGTGCCTTCCGACCGCTCGCCCGATGGCTCGCACCGAGGATGCGGCCGGACCTGCCCGCGTCGGTGGCCGCCGACCTGGTCGACCACACCTGGCGCTCCTACACTCACAGCCTGCGCCACCTCGTCGTCGAGCACCGCGTCGCCGACGGCCTCGCGCACGGCGGTATTTCGACCGTGCTGATCCATGGCCGGGACGACCGCGCCGCTCCGCTCGACCACGTCCGCGCGCTGCTCGCCAACGGCGTGACCGCCGACTTGGAGGTCCTTCCCGGCGATCACCAGCTGCCGCTGCATCACCCGGACCGGCTCTCGCGCGTCTTGGTCCGGCACCTGTGGCCCGCCGTGCGGTTCTGAACCTCCTCCGCTCCCGGTCGAACACGATCACCATGAAGAACCCCGAACTACTATGATAGTTAGTATAATGGCGCTTAGTCGATCCAATGAGGGAGATCATGACGCATCCGCCGGCCCCGACAGCGGTTCCGGACACCCGACCGCCGAGTCCGTGGCGCCAGCGCCTGGGTCCAGCCGCAGTGTGGGCCGGACTGGTCGCCGCCACCGCCTACGTCCTCGCCTTCAACCCCACCGACACCAACCCCGATCTCTCGGGCCCGTGCCTGTTCCACCTCGCCTTCGGGATCAATGGGCCGTTCTGCGGGGGCACCCGGATGTGGTGGTACCTCGTCCACGGTGACCTGGTCCACGCCTTCCAGCACCACCCGATCGCACTCATCGGCGTTCCCTTCGCGCTCTACGCGCTGGCCTGGTGGACCGCCCGAACCTGGTTGGGGCGCATATTCCCCGCTCCGCGTCTGCCGCGGTCCGTCTACATCGGCTACGCCACCGCTTGGGTCGTCTTCGCCCTCGTACTGCGCAACCTCTCTGAAGGTCCCTTCACCTGGTTCAACATTCCCTACCTTGGATAAGGCCCCTCCCGTCCCTGCGATGTCGGCAATCCCAAGGACGCCGAAGGAGGTGACAAACGATGGAGGAATGCTGTCCGAACTCTCGCGCCTGCCGACAAGATCGTGATGACGCAGGCCGGCGCACGTATCGGGGCGGTGATTTTGCTTCATGGCGAGGCGGTCGGCTTCCAGATGGATGCGGCATGCCAGCAATATACTATTTAGCTTAGTAGTAGAAGGGTCTTCGGCCGCCGTCCCGTAAGTCACCTCAACGGAGCCGGTGGGCCCTCGGGCACCACCGTCGAGTCGATGGAGAAGGCACATATGGTCCGGAAGCCGAATATCGAGCGGCTGCGCCGCCACTGGGATAAGCAAGCGGAGTCCTACGACAGGCAGATGGGTCTAGCGGAGCGCATGCTCTTCGACGACACGCGCGAGTGGGTCTGCAGCCAGGCACGGGGCCGAACGCTGGAGATCGCAGTCGGCACCGGACTGAACCTCCCGTGGTACCCGGCCGGCGTCCGCCTGACCGGCATCGACTTCAGCCCCGCCATGCTGGAGCGTGCCCGTACCCGCGCCGCTACCGGCCACCGGCGGGCCCGGCTGCGGCTCGGCGATGCCGAAGAGCTCGACTTTCCTGATGCTTCCTTCGACACTGTCGTGTGTACTTTCAGCCTGTGCGCCGTGCCCGACGAGCGCCGAGCGGTGACCGAGATGGTGAGAGTGCTCCGGCCCGGAGGGCTCCTGCTCCTTGCCGACCACGTGGTCAGTACTTCGGCGGTGCTCCGCGCGGCGCAGGCGCTGCTGGAGGTCGTCACCATCCGTGTCGGCAATGAGCACTTCCGGCGCCGCCCCCTCGCCCACGTCATGGCGGCCGGGCTGGAGATCGAGCGCCACAGCCGTTTCCACCGCGGGATGATCGAGCGGATCAGGGCCCGCAAGCCCGCGGCGTTGGACTCGTGAACGGGCTGGATCGCCCCGGACAAGGGATGTTGAACCAGGTGAATGGTCCGATGCGTAGTCGCAGGCGTGTCGGGTAATCGGAGGCAGCACTGTCGGTGCGTGGTCGGGAGGTGTGATGAGTTCACTGGTGCCGCTGCTGGCCATGCTGGCGCTCGCCGTGGGGCTGCTCGGCGCCGCGTATGGGTTGAGCGTGCTGCTTACGGTCCGGCGCCGGGCGCTGGTGGCCGGGCCGTTCCTGTCGGGTGGTCTGGCGACCGAGCACGCGGTGTCCCGGTTCCATGTGCGGTGGTATCCGGTGACGCTGCTGTTCCTGGCGTTCGACATGGAGATGGTGTTCATGTACCCGTGGGCGGTCGTGGCAGCCGATATCGGAGCCGAGGCCGTGGTGGAGATGTTCGCCTTCCTCGCCATGCTGCTGGTCGGGGTGCTGTACGTGTGGCGTGAGGGCGGGCTGCGATGGGTCTGATCGGCTCGGTGCGTCGGGCGGCCTTCACCAGGCCGCACCTGCTGCTGCTCACGGCTCCCGGTGCGGCCGAGGTGCGTATCGCGGTGGAGCGTTTCGCGCGGCGACGGGGCTGGCCGCTGGCCGACTCGCCGGCCGACGCCGACGCGCTCGTCGAGGCCGGTGTCCTTCATGGCGAGATGGCCGAGGTCGCCGAGACGGTCTGGAGGCAGTTGCCGGCGCCGTCGATTCGGATGCCGCTGGCGGTTCCGGCCGAAGTCGAGCCGGGCCTCGCCGACCTGCCGGCCCGGCTCGCGTCGTGGCGGCCGGAAACGGGGGAGGAGCCCGAGGCGGCTCCCGAGCTGTCGATGGCCGATCGCGCCGAGGACCGTGACGGGCTGAAGCTCGATGTGCTCCACGTGCCGCTGGGGCCGCTGCTGCCGCACTGGCCGGAGGGTCTGCGTCTGGTGACGCGGCTGCAGGGCGACGTGATCCAGCATGCCGAAGCCGAGGTGCTCGGGCTGGGCCCGGACACCCGCTCGTTCTGGGCTGTGGAAGACCGGAGGGCGGCGCGGCGCCTGGATGCGATCGCCCGACTGCTCGGGGTGGCCGGTTGGACCGCCATGCAGTGGCGCTGTCAGGCGCTGCGCGATCGTGCACTGGCCGATGAGCCCCGCGATCGCCTGGTCGGTGATCTGAAGGCCGCGGCCGCCAGGATCCGCCGCAGCCGCCTGCTCCGCTCGGAGCTGACCGGGCTCGGCGCGGTGGCCGGCACCGGTGACGCCGCGGACCGTCTGCACCAGTGGCTGACCGAGGTGGTGCATGACTTGCGGGCACCCGGGGGCGAGCTTGCGGGATCACACCCGTCGGCGGCCGAATGGCTCGACATGCTCCCGGACACCGTGGTCGGCGCGGAGTTGACCGCCGCCCGTCTGATCGTGGCCAGCGTCGATCTGGACACCGCCGAAGCCGAACAGCGGTCGACCACCGGAGTACACCATGGTTGAGCAGTCTCCTCTGTGGAGTGTCCTGCTGCTGCCAGTCGCGCTCGGCGCTTTGGCGCTGTTCGCCGCGTCGCTGAACGCCGGATTCGCCGCCGCGGCCGCCGGGCGGCCCGTCGTGGCGGCGGAACTCGCCGGTCCGCTCCGGGAGGGTACTCGGTTGCTGGTTCGGCAGCGGCGCCGAACGGCGCGGGCGGACGTGCTGTTGTGGCGGCTGGGAGCGGGCGGCATCGTGGTCGCGGCACTGCTGGCCTCGGCGGTGATCCCGTTCGGCGGGTTCGCGGTGTCCGACATGCCGGTGGGCGTGGTGTGGTTCAACGCCATGGAAGTGCTGCTGTGGGTGCTGGTGTGGATGGTCGGGTGGGGCGGCAACTCGGCCTATTCGCTGGTCGGCGGTTACCGCTTCTTGGCGCAGGGGCTGGCCTACGAGCTGCCGTTGATGTTCGCGCTCACGGCGCCGCCGCTGGCGGCCGGCTCGCTGCGGGTCGGGGAGATCGCGCAGGCCCAGGAGTCGCTGTGGTTCGTGGTGTGGATGCCGGTCGCCTTCGCCGTCTACCTGATCGGTCTGGCGGGCGTGACGTTCTGGGGTCCATTGTCCTCGCCTGCATCGAGCGATGTCGCGGGCGGGGCGCTCGCCGAACTGTCCGGCATCGACCGCCTGATGGTCCTCGCCGGACGGTACCTGATGCTGGCGGCGGGGGCCGCGTTCGCGGTTCCGATGTTCCTCGGCGGCGGGCACGGGCCGCTGCTGCCGCCGTGGCTGTGGTCGGTGCTGAAGACGCTGGCCGTCCTGGGTCTGCTGGTGTGGCTGGGGTGGCGGTGGCCGCGGGTGCGCCCGGAGCGGCTGATGACCCCGGCCTGGCTGGTGCTGCTCCCCGCGGTGCTGGTGCAGGTCCTCATAGTCGGTGTGCTCGCGTTGGCGCGCGGGTGAGGAGGCCTGATGTGGGAGGCGGTTGCGTTCGGGGTCCTGGCGGTGCTCGCCGTGGGCAGCGGGGCACTGGTGTTCCGCGTCGACTCCATGGCGAGAGCGACGTTTCTACTGCTGGCCTCGTTCCTGTTCGTAGCGGGGACGATCCTCCTGCTGGACCTGCACTACCTGGGCGCGCTGACCATCCTCATGATGACGATTGAGATGGCGATCATGGTCGTCTTCATGATCATGCTCATGATGAACCCCGCCGGGTTGCAGCCGATGACGATGGTCCACAACCGGCGCGCCGCACTGGCCATATCGATCGCCGTGTTCCTCGGCCTGGCCGCGGCGGCGCTGCTCGTCCCCTGGCCGCAGGAGAGCGGCGGCCGACCGGCGGACCCGNCCCGCCAGCTCGGCGAGTCCATCATGGGCCCGAAGATGCTGGTGATGATGATCGTCGGCGCCGCCCTGTTCACCACCATGATCGCCGCGACCGTCCTGGCCACGGCCCGCGGCCGCAACGGCGAGCACGCGGTCCCGCGGCCGCCCGAGAGCGAGTCCCACGACCACCATCACGGTGGCCACCACTCGATGGGAGGCGGACACTGATGACGCTCCAGATGTTCCTGCTGCTGGGGGCCGCGCTGTTCGCCGTCGGCCTGTACGGCGCGCTGACCCAGCAGTCGATCGTGATGATCATGATGGGCCTGGAGCTCATGGTCAACGCGGTACTGGTCGGCGCGGCCGCCTTCTGGTATTTCGCCTGGCCGCAGAACGCCGACGGCCAGGTGCTCGTGCTGGTGGCGATGGCGGTGATGGCTATCGAGATGGCGATGGGCTTCGCCGCGGCGATCGCGATCTTCCGCGCCAGGGACGTGGACATGACCGACATGGCCGCGGATCTCAAAGAATGAGCGTCCTGCTGTGGGCATTGCCCGGCCTTCCACTGATCACCGGCGCGGCGCTGCTGGTGGCGGGCCGCCGGGCGGATCGCCGTGCCCCGGTCATCGGCGTGGTGGTAGCGGCCCTGCTGGTGCCGATCGCCGTCCTGGCGGCGATTACGCGCCCGTCGGTGCAGGCGCCGATGCTGGCCGGCCTGCCGGTGGAGCTGGCGGTCGATGGCCTGTCGGCCCTGATGGCGGTGACGGTCACGGTGGTCACCCTTGCGGTGCTGGTCTACTCGGTCGCCGAGTTCGGCAGGGATGAAGCCGCCTCGCGGTTCTTCGGGCTGATGCTGATCTTCGCCGGGGCGATGCTGGCCACGGTCACGGCCACGACGCTGCTGGGGTTGCTGATGGCTTGGGAGGTCATGGGCGCGGCCTCGTACGCGCTGATCGGCTTCTGGTGGCGCGAGGCGTGGCGGGTTCGCGGGGCGACGACGGCGTTCATCACCACCAGGGCAGGCGATTTGGGCTTGTATCTAGCGGCGGGTGCGGCCTTCGCGGCCTCGGGGTCGCTGGACCTGGACCGGCTCGCCGCGCTCCCCGGCCCGTGGCTGGACGCCGTCACGGCCGGGGTGCTGCTGGCCGCCGCCGGCAAGTCGGCGCAGCTGCCGTTCTCGTTCTGGCTCTCGGGCGCCATGGCGGGCCCCAGTCCGGTGAGCGCGCTGCTGCACTCGGCCACGATGGTCGCGGCGGGCGGGTATCTGCTACTTCGGCTCTCGCCGCTGCTGCACGAATCCGGTTGGGGAGCGGAGACGGCGGTCTGGCTGGGGGCGGCGACCGCGGTGGCGCTCGGCGCGGTCGCGTGCGCGCAACGAGACCTGAAACAGCTGCTGGCCGCCTCGACCTGCGCGCAGGTCGGGTTCATGGTGCTCGCCGCGGGCGCGGGCTCAATGGTCGGCGGGGCGGCGCATCTGGCGGGCCATGCGGCGGTCAAGAGCCTGCTGTTCCTCACCGCCGGGGCGTGGCTGACCGTGCTCGGCAGCAAGGACCTGGATCGGTTGCGCGGCGCCGGGCGCCGCCATCGGTTGATCGGCGCGGCATTCACGATGGGCGCGCTCGCTTTGGCGGGGGTGCCGCCGTTGACGCTGTGGGTGACCAAGGACCTGGTCCTGTCCGGTGCCCCCACGGCGCTGTGGTCGGCGGCGTTGGTCGCCTCGGCGCTCAGCGCGGTGTACGCGGGCCGGGCGCTGTTCACGGTGCTGGCCCCGCCCACTGGGCGGCACCGATCGCGGCGGCCGGCACCGGCCGCCATGGCGGTGGCGCTGGTGGGGCTGTCGCTGCCCGCAGCGGCCTTCGGCGCGGCGGCACTGTGGTGGCCGGGGCTCGCCGCCTCGCCTCTCGAGCCGGTCGGCGCCGCAGTGTCGGCGATCGTCGCGGTGGCAGGTCTGGCGGCGTCGGCCGTGTGGGTCCGGCGCGGGGCACCGCTGCCCGACGCGGTGGCCACGGCGGGGGAGCGGTGGCTGGGCCTGGAGGCCCTGGCGCGCCTGGTTGTCGTCCGGCCCGTGTGGTCGCTGGCGCGGGCCCTGGCGCGATTCGACGACCGAGTGCCGGCCGCAGGGGCCCGCGGCGTCGCACGGTTCGGGCGCGCGGTCGCGGCGGCTGCCGATGAACGGTCCGAGCGGTACTTGGCCGCCGGTGTGTCGAGTCTGGCTCGGGGCGGGCGCGTCGTGTCCTCGTTCGTCGAGGGTATCGGTGAACGGGCGATCAGGGCCCTGGTCGGTGCTGTGGCGGCCGGCGGGAGCCGGCTGGGCGCGTTGGCGCGCAGACCCCAGACCGGCCAGCTGCACCAGTACTACGCCCAAGCCGCGGTCGCGCTCGCGGTGCTCGTGCTCGTATTCGTATTGGTGGTGAGGTGAACATGCTGACGGCCGTGATATTCCTGCCCGTCGCGGCGGCCCTGGTGCTGCTGGGCGTGCCCAGGATTCCCGATGCCGTGGTGCGGTGGGTCTTCGTGGCGGTCGCCGCGATCGACTTCGCGCTCGTGGTGGTGTTGTGGTCGCGTTTCGACGGGACCGGCTTCGACCATGAGACGCAGCTGCCGTGGATGCCGAGCATCGGCGTGTCCTACCACGTGGGCGTGGACGGGATCTCACTGCCGTTGCTGGCGATGACCGCCGGACTGTTCCTGGCCGGCGCGGTGTACTCGCTGCGCCACACCGATCGGCCACGCGGCTTCGTGGCCCTGCTGCTGTTCTTGGAGACGGCGTCGCTCGGCGTGTTCGCCTCGCTCGACTTGATCCTGTTCTTCCTGTTCTTCGACCTGTCGATCGTCGGCATGTACTTCGTGATCGCCGTCTGGGGACACCGCGACAATCGACGCGCGGCCCTGATGTTCTTCCTGTACACCTTCATCGGGTCGCTGGTCCTGCTACTCGGCTTCATCGGCCTGTATCTGGCCGCCGACCCGTCCACCTTCGACATACCCACACTGGTCGAGCAGCATCCGCTGGACGGCTCGCCCGTGGCGGGCGGGCTGGTGCTGCTGGCGATCTGCCTCGGCCTGGCGATCAAGACCCCGCTCGTGCCCTTCCACACCTGGCTGCCGCCGGCGCACACCGAGGCCCCCGCCGTCGGCTCGGCCATTCTGGCGGGGGTGCTCCTCAAGATGGGCACCTACGGCTTCGTGCGGATCGCGATGCCGGCCCTCCCCGAACAGTGGCGCCGATACGCGCTGGTATTCGTCATCGTCGGCGTGATCAGCGTGCTCTACGGGGCATTGGTCGCGCTGGCCCAGACCGATTTCAAACGCATGATCGCCTACACCTCGGTCAACCACATGGGCTACATCGCCCTCGCGATCGGCACCGCCGGCACCATCGCGGGCAACACCGAGCAGGCCCGCCAGCTCGCGGTCACCGGGGCGGTCACCCAGATGGTCAGCCACGGCCTCATCACCGGAGCGCTGTTCCTGCTCTCAGGGGTGTTCTACGACCGGGCGCGCAGCTACGACATGGGCTCCTACGGAGGGCTCGCGGGCCCGGCGCCCCGATTCGCCGGACTCGTCGCGGTGGGCGCTTTCGCCTCACTGGGCCTGCCAGGGTTCTCCGGCTTCATCGCGGAGTTCCAGATCTTCACCGGCAGCCTCGGCGCCCGACCGGTCGCCACCGCCCTGGCATTGCTCGGCATCCTGATCACCGCCGCACTGTTCCTGCTCGCACTGCAGCGAATGTTCCTGGGGCAGCGGCGGCTGCCCCAATCCGTGCCCGAGTTCGCCGACGCCAGGCCCAACGAACTCGTCGCCGTCGCCCCATTGCTGGCGCTCGCCCTGGTGATCGGCGTGCTGCCCCGGTTCCTGCTCGACGTCATCGAATCCGGCGCGAGCACGGTGGTGGAGCTGGTGGCACGGTGAGGCAAGACGTGCTGGCGCTGCTGCCCGAACTGTGCCTGCTGCTGGGCGCGGTCGGCGGCCTCCTGGTCGGGCTCTGGCTGCCCCGCGAGCGGCAGTGGATTGTGCACGCACTCGCCGCGGCCGCGCTCCTGGCGGCCATCGCGCTGGCCCTCGCCGACGCGACCGGCGCCTCCCGTACGGTGTTCGACGGCACCTACACGCTCGACCCCACCCTGCACACCGTGCGGGTGGTCGTGCCCGCCGCGACGCTGCTGGTGCTCGCATTGTCCCGAGGCGCCGTGCGCGGCCACGTCCGCGAGACTGAATACGCCGTACTGCTGCTCCTCGCCGCGCTCGGCGCGGTGCTGCTCGCCGGCGCCAGTGACCTGCTCGTGCTGGCCGGCGCCTACCTGCTGGCCAGCATCGCGCTCTACCCGCTCGCCGGCTTCGCCAAGGACGCCCCCGGCACCGAGGCCGCACTCAAACTCGCCCTGTTCGGCGCGTTCCTGGGCATCACCATGCTGGCCGGCATCACCGCGCTCTACGGTCTGGGGGGCGGCACCGCCTATGCGACACTGCGCGGCGGGCTGACCGAGGTCCCGCCATCGGCGGTGACGGCCGCCGCCGTGGCCGTCTTGGCGGGTCTGCTGTTCAAAGCCGGCGCAGTGCCAGGGCACTTCTGGGTGCCCGACGCCACCGAAGGCGCCGGTGTCGGCGTCGCCGCATTCCTCACCACGGTGCCCAAGATCGGCGGATTGGCCGCCATCTACCGTCTGAGCACCGAGGCCGTCCCGGCACCGGCCGGTCTCGCACTGGTCCTCGCGGTGCTGGCCGCAGCGTCCATGACGCTGGGCAACCTGGCCGCGTTCTGGCAGGACAACGCCCGCCGCCTGCTCGCGTACTCGACCATCAGCCAGGTCGGCTACCTGCTGATCGCCCCGGCCGCCGCCGGCGCCGAGCTCGCCCGGCCGGCACTGCTGTTCTACCTGGCGGCTTACGCGGTCACCAACCTCGGGGCGTTCGCCGTCGTCGCCGCGCACCACCGAGGCGAGAACCTGGACGACTACACGGGCCTGTTCCGCCGCATGCCACTGCTCGCACTGACCCTGGTGGTGTGCCTGCTCGGCCTGGTCGGCACCCCGCCCACCGCCGTCTTCGTCGGCAAGCTCACCATCTTCGCCGCCGGCCTCGACAGCCCGATGACCTGGCTCGTCGTCCTGGCGGTCGCCAACACCGTCGCCAGCGTCTTCTACTACCTGCGCTGGATCGCTCCACTGTTCAAGGAGCCAACCGACGAGCACACCGCCGGCGTCCCCGTCGGCTGGGCGCCCGCCACCGCTTACACGGCCGGGGCGCTGACCCTGCTGCTGGGCGTCGGCGGCGGCCTCATCCTCGAGGCCCTGTCAGCCTGACGATGCCGGTGCCATTCGCCGAATGGAGTTCGGCCTGGTGGGCACTCCCGGTATGAGCGGCAGCATGGGGCCATGTCCGGCCGTTCATGGACGGCGAGGAGGCGAGAGCGGTGACCGAGGCGGTGCGCAGCACCCAGTACGCGGGCCCGAGCGAGGCGCAGCGGGTGGTGTTCGCCATCGAGGGCATGACGTGCGCCTCGTGCGCCAGGCGGGTGGAGAAGACCCTGGCCAAACAGGACGGGGTGACCGAAGCGGAGGTGAACTTCGCGACCGCCACCGCGTACGTGGACACTCGGCCCGGCGAGGCCGATGTCGACGCGCTGCAGCAGGCGGTGGACCGGGCCGGCTACCGGCTCGAGCCGGCCACTCCCAGTCAGCCGTCCCCGGCGGGCGAGGAGCCAGAACGTGAGCGGCGAAAGTGGCTGTGGCGGGTGTGGCTGGCCTGGCCGCTGGGCGTGCTGGTGTTCGCGCTGACCATGTTCTTCGGCGACCAGCCCTGGGCACGGTGGAGCGCGTTCGCCGCGACCGTGCCCGTCCAGTTCATCGCCGGCTGGCCGTTTCTGAAGGTGGCCGCCCAGCGAGCGCGGACGTTGAGCGCGAACATGGACACGCTGATCGCAATGGGCACGCTGACCGCGTTCACCTACTCCACCTACGAGCTGTTCGGCGGCGGGCACCTGTACTTCGACACCGCGGCGCTGATCATGGCGTTCCTGCTGCTGGGCCGCTACTTCGAGGCCCGAGCCCGAGGTCGGGCGTCGGAGGCGATCGGCAAGCTGCTGGAGATGGGCGCCAAAGAAGCCACGCTGCTCGTCGACGGCCAGGAGCAGCGTGTGCCGGTCGAGCGCGTGCGGACCGGGGATCTGATCCGGGTGCGGCCGGGCGAGAAGATTCCGGTCGACGGCGAGGTCGTCGACGGCCGGGCCGCGGTGGATGAATCGATGCTCACCGGCGAGTCCGTCCCGGCCGAGAAGGCCGCCGGGGACCGCGTCGCCGGGGCGACGGTCAACACCGACGGGGTGTTGACCGTGTGGGCCACGGCGATCGGCGCCGACACCGCGCTGGCGCAGATCGTGCGGATGGTCGAGCAGGCACAGGGCGGCAAGGCCCCGGTGCAGCGGCTGGCCGATCGCGTCTCGGCGGTGTTCGTGCCGATCGTCATCGGCATCGCCCTGCTCGCTTTTGCCGGCTGGGCGCTGCTCGCCGGCGATGCGACCGGCGGGATGGTGGCCGCGGTCGCGGTGCTCATCATCGCCTGCCCGTGCGCGCTCGGCCTGGCCACGCCGACCGCGATCATGGTCGGCACCGGGCGTGGCGCGGACCTGGGCATCCTGGTCAAGGGCGCCGAGGTGCTGGAAGGCTCCAAGCAGATCAACACGGTCGTGTTCGACAAGACCGGCACCCTCACTCGCGGCCGGATGCGACTCACCGACGTCGTCCCCGCCGCCGGGCAGGACAGCGACGAGCTGCTGGGCCGATCGGCCGCGGTCGAGTCCGGTTCCGAACATCCCATCGGCGCCGCCATCGTCACCGGCGCCCGCGAGCGCCACCTCGACCTGCCCGGCGCCGGCGGCTTCGCCAATGTCGCCGGGCACGGCGTCCGCGCCGAGGTCGAGGGGCACGCCGTCCTGGTCGGCCGGCGCAAGCTCGTCGACGAGCAGCACCTGCACCTGCCCGACGAGGTCGCCCGCCGGGCCGGCGAGCTCGAGGAACGCGGCCGCACCGCGGTCTACGCCGGGTGGGACGGCGAGGTCCGCGGCGTGCTCGGGGTGGCCGACACGGTCAAGGACGACGCCGCCCCCGTCATCGAGAAGCTGCACGACATGGGCCTGGAAGTCGCGATGATCACCGGGGACAACGCCCGCACCGCGGCGGCCATCGCCGAGCAGGTCGGCATCGACCGCGTGCTGGCCGAGGTCCTGCCCGAGGACAAGGTCGGCGAGGTGCGACGGCTCCAAGACCAGGGCCACGTCGTGGCCATGGTCGGCGACGGCGTCAACGACGCCCCTGCTTTGGTGCAGGCCGACCTCGGCATCGCGATCGGCACCGGGACCGACGTCGCGATCGAATCCTCCGACATCACCTTGATGTCCGACCGGCTCGACGGCGTCGTGCAGGCCATCGAGCTGTCGCGGCGCACGCTGCGCACCATCTACCAGAACCTCGCCTGGGCCTTCGGCTACAACACCGCGGCGCTCCCGCTGGCCGCGTTCGGGCTGCTCAACCCGATCATTGCCGGGGCGGCCATGGGCTTCTCCTCGGTCAGCGTCGTGACCAACTCCCTGCGGCTGCGCCGCTTCGGCCGACCCGGAAAGGCGGCGTAGCCGTGTGGTTCCAGCAGTTCGCCCTCACCAGCCTCGGGCACGCCTCCTATCTGGTGGGGGACGAGAAGACCGGGCAGGCCCTGGTGTTCGACCCGCGTCGGGACGTGGAGGTCTACCGGCAGGCGGCACGGGAGCAAGGGCTCCACCTCAGCTACGCGTGCGACTCGCACGGCCACAACGACTACCTCTCCGGGGTGGCGGAGCTGGCCGCCGGTGCGCACCCTCCGCAGGTGTGGGGATCGGCCGCCGGCGACCTGGGCTACGCGCACCGCCCGCTGGCCCACGGCGAGCAGTTCGAATTCGGCAACGTCGGCATCGAGGTGCTGCACACCCCGGGCCACACACCCGAGCACATCAGCCTGCTCGTCTACGACCGCGCGGCCAGCGCCGACATCCCCGCACTGCTGCTCTCCGGCGGGGCACTGCTAGTCGGCGACCTGGCACGCCCCGACCTGCTCGGCGGTCCCGAGCAGACCCGCCGCCACGCCGAGCAGTTCTGCGACACGATCCAGACCACCCTGCTCGCCCTGCCCGATCACCTCCAGGTGTTCCCCACCCACGTGGCCGGATCGCTGTGCGGCGGCAACATCGGCTCCCGCCTGTCGACGACGATCGGCTACGAGAAGCACACCAACCCGATCCTGGCCGAAGCGGCGGCGACCGACGAGTTCGTCCGGCAGTGCCTGCGACTGGACAACCTGCCCGCCGTGCCCCCGTACTGGCAGCGCATGCGCGACCAGAACCTGGCCGGTGTCGACCCGCTCGGGGTACTCACCGAACCGCCCGCGCTGCGACCCGACGACGTCGAGGCCGCCACCGACCGGGGCGCTCTGGTGCTGGACACCCGACAGGCCGAGGCATTCGGCGGCGGGCACCTCCCCGGCGCCGTCAACGTCGGACTCGGCTCGTCCTTCACCACCTGGGCCGGCACCGTACTGCCCGTCGACGCGGAGATCCTGCTCGTGCTCGACCGGCCCGCCGACCTGTGGGAGGTGATCTGGCAGCTGCTGCGCATCGGCTACCCGATGCCGGCAGGCTGGCTGGCCGGCGGCATGACCGCCTGGCGCACCTCGGCCCGACCGATCGACCGCACGCCGCAGATCACGGTAGACGAGCTGGCCCGCAGGCTCGACGAGGACGCGGTCACCCTGCTCGACGTGCGCCAGCCAGCCGAATGGACCGCCGGCCACGCCGAGGGCGCCACCTTCATCACCGGCGCCGAACTCCCCGAGCGACTCGACGACGTGCCCGCGGACAAGCCCGTCGCCGTGACCTGCAGCAGCGGCTACCGCTCGTCTGTGGCCGCCAGCCTGCTCGCCCGCGAACGCGACCTCCCCGTCCTCAACGTCGCGGGCGGCATGACCGCCTGGCAACACGCGGGATATCCGACCACCACCTGACACCAACCCGGGCACATGGCGGACTGTCCGGCTGACCAAGGAGGCTTGGAGGTAGAGGCTGCGAGAGCGTTCGCTTGAAAAGGGGGAGGTCGGTGTTACATGGTTGGGAGCTTTCTTGGTGGTCGGTCAGACCTCGATTTCTGGCAGTAGGCGCTCAGAGGGGCGTCATCGGGACTCGCGCAGCTTGGCGGTGCACATGCTTTGGAGGACCAAGGTCCACTCGAAGGCGTTGGTTTTGAAGCCAATAGCCGGGTGTGGGAGTCGGTGGGGCGTCAGGCAGCCGGTCGTAGGGCGGAGTCATGGTCTGTCCACATGGACAGGCTCAAAATTTCCACCACAAACCAGCCACAGAATTCGCTACTGCGGTGGTCACTACTGTCTGATTACCCGGGCGGTTACTCTGACTACCCAAAAGTCCTGGCTCGATCATACGATCGAAACGAGGGTCGTTTTCCCTGTTTAGGAGCTTGAGTGGGCGACGAGAATCGAACTCGCGTCATTGATTTGGAAGACCCATGCTTTGAGCTGGACGCAGCCGGATATGCCGTGTGGGTCGGCGATCAGACCGGGACATAGACCGAGATCGCGGCGAACAGGGCGAATCCGGCGACGAGGAAGAGGCTGTCCCAGCGGGATTCGTTGGCGTCGTGGGCTTGGGGGACCATCTCCTCGATCACCACGCTGAGCAGCGCACCACCGGTGAAGGCGAGGACCGACAGCGACACTATGTCTGGGGCCTCGCGCAGCGCGAGATAGCCCAGGGCCGCGCCTACCAGGATCGGGACGCCGAACCCGGCACCGGCCAGCAGCCGTCGTCGCCGCGGCACCCCCGCACGGCGGAGCGTGGCGGCCGCGGCGAAGCCTTCGGGTACGTCGGCGGGCGCCTGGCCGATCGCCAGCAGCGCGCCCAGGGCCGGATCGACGACCGAACCAGTGCCGATGAGGACGCCGTCGCTGAACAGGTCCAGCGCCACCCCGCCGTAGATGGCCCACCCCGATCCGCCTCCGTTGGGCTGCCTTGTTGCTCTCGCCTGCAAGTACCCGGCTGCCGCGTCCAAGCCGAGGAACAGGCCGGCGCCGGCGACGAAGGCCAGCATCGGCACCCACGCCGGATCCGTCTCCACCGCGCGAGGCATGACCTCGAGCCCCACCACGGCGATCACAATTCCGGCCGCAGCGTGCAGCGCGAACCCCAGCGTCCGTCCTGACACCGGCCGTATCTCGGCGACCAGGCCGCCCGCGAAATTGGCCACCGCGGGCAAGGCGGCCAAGAGCAGCACCACGCCGAATCCGGTCATTCGGCGCGGTTACCCTGAACAGGTCGTGCCAATCGACGATCCCGGCAAGGCAGAGCGCCCGGTCGGGTGGGAAGTGATCCGATGTTCGCGTTCACCGAGACCATCCTGATCGAAGCGCCGCTGGGCGTAGTCTGGTAGACCCTCATCGACATCGAGCAATGGTGGCCTGCGTCGAACCCCGCACACCGCGACCTGGAGCGCCTCGACGGCGGCACCGGCGTCCAGGTGGGCACGCGCCTGCGTATCCGTGAGACGGTCGGCGGCATTCCGGGGGAAGAGACCGGGGAGATCACTCAGGTGTTCCCGCAGTCCTCGGTGACGTGGGAGGCGCCCCAGGCCCACTACCGCTGGTGCGGCGTCACGGTCACGGTCGGCGAAGGCGTCACCTGGAGTCTCGACCCCTCAGGGGACGGAGCCACGCTCCTGGGCGTGCATGTGTGGGCCACGCGCCCGGCCGGAAAGCTGGGGCGCCTGCTCGGGTGGGTTTTCGTCCATCTGTTGCGCGGCGTTGCGAAGGACCGTGAGCACGCCCGCATCGAACTGCGCTACCTCAAATGCCGCGTCGAGACCGGCGCCGCTCCGGGGAATGTGACCGCGCCGTGAGTCGCGGCGACCATCGCAGCGAGGTGCTCGTCGTCGGCGCCGGGCTGGCCGGGCTCAGCGCTGCCGACCGGTTGGTCCGCGCCGGTGTCCAGGTGCGAGTGCTGGAAGCCAGTTCCGGGGTCGGCGGCCGGGTGCGCGGTGAGTGGTCCGGCCAGCGCCTGGTCGATGTCGGGGCCGAGTTCTTCGGAGGCCCGCACCGGCGAATACGTGCGCTGATTACCGCGCTCGGACTCCGGATCCAACCGGCGGAACTAGAGCGGGCCCCGGTCCTGTGGCGACTGCCCGAACGGCACCGAGTCACACGGCTTCCGCCGTTGCCGCTGCCGGAGCTGTGGCACTTGGGGCGCGCGTGGTGGCAGCTACGACGCCACGCACTGAAGCTGGATCCGGACCGGCCATGGGACTGCCCGGCCGCCACCGGACTGGACGAGGCCAGTCTCGCCGACTGGCTCGCCTCCCACGGCGCGACCGAACGCGGCCTGGAGGTGACCGAGGCACTGGTCGGCGGGTTCGCCACTCGCCCGATCGGTCAGGTCTCAGCGGCACACGCCGCCTGGTGGATCACCGCCGCCGACGGGCTGCTCGCCGCCTGGCGCTCCGGACAGCAATACGTCGTGGACGGGGGCGCCCACCAGATCCCGCACCGCCTCGCCGACCGCCTCGGTGACCGCATCATGACCGGCACGCCCGTCACCACCATTACCGAACACCGGGACGGTGTCGTGCTCGGCACCGGCGAGCGGCAATGGGCCGCTGACGCAGCGATTCTCGCCATACCGCTGCCCGCTCTGCGCCACATGGCCATCGACCCGCCACCCGCTCCAGGCCTACGCGAGGCGATCGAGCAGCTGTCCTATGGACACGCCGTCAAGATCGCCGCCACGGCCCGCCGCACCCCGCCCGTGGCGCACCGGGCCGTGGTCGGCGGCCAGCCCCTGGCCATCGCCTGGCGCCACGGCCGCACCCTGGCCGGGATCGCCACCACCGAGGCCACTGGTGACGCCTTGTCCAACGATCTCGCCACCGCATTCGGCTTGGCCCCCGACGACCTCACCGGTACAGCTGTCACTGACTGGACCCACGAACCGGGCATTGGTGGCAGCTACCTCGTGTACGCACCGGGCCAGCTCACCGGACACGCCCCGGCCCTGCACCACAGCCGCCCTACTCGGATCCGTTACGCCGGAGCCGACTTCAGCAGCTGGCTCAACTCGATGGAAGGCGCCGTGCAATCCGGGCAGGCCGCCGCGGCCGACCTGCTGGCCGCCCCGCGCACCCTGGCGTGACGTACACCTGCACGCGGCGACCGACAGCGGCCGTCACCACGCAGCAGCGTCGGTGACCGGTACAGCCACTATACAAATTCCAAAATCGCGCTATCATCGCCGTATGGCGATTGAACCTGTGCGGTGTATGACCGCTGAGATCGAGGCGGGAGTGGCTCCGGCCGCTGCGCTGTTCCACTCCCTCTCGGACGAGACCCGGCTGCGGATTGTGCAGCATCTGGCATGCGGGGAGGCCCGCGTGACCGATCTGGTCGACCGGCTGGGTTTGGCGCAGTCCACCGTCTCGAAGCATCTGGCCTGCCTGCGCGACTGCGGGCTGGTCGACTACCGGACCGAGGGGCGCCAGTCGTTCTACTCACTGACCCGTCCTGAATTGCTGGATCTGCTGGAGTCGGCCGAGGCGCTCTTGGAAGCCACGGGGCACGCGGTGACCGTGTGCCCCGTCTACGGCCCCGAGGCTGAGCAGGAGGCGACTCGATGAGCGCTGCGTGCTGCGACGACGACGAGCCGGACACCAACGCCGCGAACGAAGGCGACGGCGAGCACGAGACCGAAGACGAAGCCGGTTCGTGGTGGCAGGTGCGCGAGTTGCAGGCCGCCGCCGTCTCCGGTGTCCTCCTCTTGGCCGCCTTCGCACTCGGATTCAGCACCGCTCCCGCTTGGGTGGCGACGGTGCTGAACGCTGCGGCACTGATGGTGGGGGCGTGGACGTTCGTGCCCGCCACGCTCCGGCGTCTGGTCAAGGGAAAGATCGGCGTTGGCACGTTGATGACGATCGCCGCCGTCGGTGCCGTGCTGCTCGGCGAGCTCGGCGAAGCCGCCATGCTCGCGTTCTTGTTCTCGGTCAGCGAAGGCCTGGAGGAGTATTCGGTCGCGCGGACCCGCCGCGGCCTGCGCGCACTACTGAACCTGGTACCAGCTCAAGCCACCGTGCGCCGCGACGACACTGAGACCACCGTCGCCCCCGACCAGTTGCGGCCCGGCGACACGCTGATCCTGCGGCCCGGGGAGCGCCTGGCGACCGACGGCACCGTGCTGAGCGGACGCACCGCCCTGGACGTCTCGGCCATCACCGGCGAATCCGTCCCGGTCGAGGTCGAACCCGCCACTGCCGTCTTCGCCGGCTCGATCAACGGCACCGGCGTCCTGGAAGTCGAAGTCACCGCCACCGCGGAGGACAACTCGCTGGCGCGGATCGTGCGGATCGTCGAGGCCGAGCAGTCCCGCAAGGGAGCAAGCCAGCGCCTGGCCGACCGCATCGCGAAACCGCTGGTCCCGGGCATCATGATCGCCGCCGTGCTGATCGCCGGCATCGGTGCCCTGACCGGCGATCCGCTCACCTGGATCGAACGGGCACTGGTGGTGCTCGTAGCCGCCTCACCGTGCGCATTGGCGATCTCAGTGCCGGTCACGGTCGTGGCCGCTGTCGGGGCCGCCTCCAAGGCGGGCGCGCTCATCAAGGGCGGAGCCGCGCTCGAAGCGCTGGGCAAGATCCGTACGGTCGCGCTCGACAAGACCGGGACGCTGACGCGCAACCGGCCCGCCGTCGTCGACGTCGCAGCCGCCCAGGGTGCCACCGAGGCTGAGGTGCTCGCACTGGCTGCGGCATTGGAATCGCGCAGCGAGCACCCGCTGGCCCAGGCGATCCTGGAAGCCAACTCGGCCCCCGTCAAACCCGCCGAGGAAGTCGAGGCGCACACCGGCGCCGGACTGTCCGGCACGGTCGAGGGCCGCACGATCCGACTGGGACGTCCCGGGTGGATCGATGCGGGAGCTTTGGCCGAGCGGGTGGCGACCATGCAGGCCTCCGGCGCGACCGCCGTCCTGGTCGAAAACGACCGGCGGCTCGTCGGCGCGATCGCCGTGCGCGACGAGCTACGGCCCGAGGCCGCCGACGTCGTCGCCCGCCTACGGGCTTCCGGTCTGCGGGTCGCGATGCTCACCGGCGACAACGCCCGCACCGCCAAGGCGCTGGCCGCAGAGGCCGGGATCGAGGCCGTCCACGCCGACCTGCGACCGGAGGACAAGGCCCGCCTCATCGCCACCGAACGCGACAACGCCCCCACCGCGATGGTCGGCGACGGCGTCAACGACGCCCCCGCGCTAGCCACCGCCGATGTCGGGATCGCCATGGGCGCGATGGGCACCGACGTGGCCATCGAGACCGCCGATGTCGCGCTCATGGGTGAGGACCTGCGCCACCTACCCCAGACCCTCGACCACGCCCGACGCGCCAGGTCCATCATGGTCCAGAACATCGCGCTCTCCCTGGGATTGATCGCCGTACTCATCCCGTTGTCACTGGTCGGCGCCCTGGGGTTGGCCGCAGTCGTGGCCGTCCATGAACTGGCCGAGATCGTCGTGATCGCCAACGGCGTCCGCGCCGGCACCACTCCGAAACTCGCCGACGCCCAGGCCGCTCCGCAACCGGCCGAAGCCGTCCGAGCATGATCGCACCGGTCACGGTGCGGCCGCACCGCGACCGGCAATACCGAGAGGCATGGGGCCATGATTTCGACAGTTGCCCTGGCCGTGTTCGCCGCTGCGTTCGGCCTCCTGTTCGTCCACCGCAGCGTGCGGCAGCGCCGTCGGACCGGGGATGTGGGATGGCGTTTCCCGTCCGGGACCGGCGACCGGCGCCAGTGGGCGGCGCGGCTGTTCATGGGCGTCGCGAGGTCGGCTGGTGAAACAGGCTCACTACTTTGCTCATGCAGCACGGTTGCTGCATACCTGAGATCGACAGGAAATCAATCTGGCCTGAAGGCAAAAGTCGGGATGGTAGCGACGTCCCGTCACCCATAACCCGCTATGAGCCCGTGCCGATGCGTCAGTATCTGGATGATTCCCGCCGAAAATCCGTCCGTTATCCGTCCGTAGAGAGCCGGATTTCACCGGAATCTGCCGGACGCCGATGGACATGAGAGTGGCCCGCCTATTTGTATTGCCGCTGGTAGGCGGACCTTTTTGCTGGTCACGGCGATGGCCTAGGTGGTGAATTTCCTGGTGCGCGTCCGCCTGAAAAGCGGAAGGTCGCCGGTTCGACCCCGGCCCTGGCCACCTCCATCACCTGCAAAAAATCCCCGTCCACCAGCACGAACGCTGGAAGGCGGGGATGCTTCATGTCCGGCCCTGGCCGACTGGATCCGGCGTTTTCCGGCCCGTTTCCGGCCCTGCAGCGGCCCAGGTATTTCTCTCAAATAGTGCCAAACAGTCAAATCAGTCATTTCAAACGTGAGGATGCCACCTCCTGAAGGATGATTTTTCAGCCTGTGCTGAAGCATCGTCAGATCGGGATCCATGCCCCGCGCCTCTGCAGAATGGAGCCGGTCCCCTGCCGCACCACGGCCTCCCGTGCTTCGGCCGTGGTGCGGCAGGTCAAGCGGTTCTTCTGCGACAACGACTCCTGTGCCAGGGGCCGGTCGGGCGATTGGGAACTGGAGACCTGGATCAAGGCGGCCCAGGCCAGCGGCATCGCGCCCTTGGCGAGCTTCGCGACCGGACCCTGCAAGGACTGGGGCGCGGTCGTCAACGGACTCACCTTGCCCTACAGCTCCGGCGTTGTCGAAGGACACGTCAACCGCGTCATTATGTGGAATCTGAGAGGCGCAGGAGGACGGGCTGATCCGGCTGGGTGCCCCGGTACCCTACTTGAGCAGGGCAATGATGCTGACGAGCACGGCGAGCACGCTGCTCCAGGCGGCTAGTTGAGGAAGTCCCTTGAAGTTCCAGAGACGCTGGGCGATGAGCCCAAACCGCGATGGAAGCTTGCTGAGTCGCCTGGCCCATCGTTGCAACCCCAAGGTCGGCGATGGCAGTCTGCGCTGCGGGGAAGACAAGTTTGCGTAGATATTGACGACTATCACGATGATCTGAGGATCGGGGCGGTGATCGTCTCGGGATTCCATGTGCAGCCTCACAGAAGGCGATTGCCTTCAGTCACTGGTCACATGGTCTCTCCCGTTCCCTGTCTGGGAACCGCGCCACCGACTGCAGCTCTCCTGCAGCTTTACTGTCCTTGACGACGACGCGAAGGTTACCCCGGGATACTCCCCATATACCTACTTTTCATTCCGTCCAGGCGAGCTTATCTAGTTTTGGTTTCCTTGTCCAGCGCGGGGACCGCTGCCGTCGGTTGGATACCGGTCGACCTGATGGCGACGATTGGCAGTGTCGTCTTTGACGCCCTGGTCTCGAGTTCGCGTGGCGTGGGCCCGGGTGGGGTTGGAGTATCGGCGAGGCGTTCGAGGAGCCGGTCGAGGGCTTGCTGTCCGTCTTCGACGGCGGCCTGCTCGTCGTCGGGTCAAGGGAATGGCGGTCCGCATCTGCTGGAGGTGGTCCTTGGCCTCCCGCAGATGGGTCTTCGCAGCGTCCTTCGGGATGTGGAAATCGCAGCGGGCGCAGGCCGTCCGGTGCGGGCACTGCTCGAAGAAGGCGTAGCGGCAGTAGCCGTGGCCGAGGTCGTAGTGCTGCCACGGCTCCCCGTCTGCGGCTTCGCGGTCGATGAGGACCTCGATGGTCCGCAGGTTCCGCTCGAAGTAGCCGGCGTCCTCATAGGCCTGAGTGAGGGGCGCTGGAGTGAGCTTGGCGTAGAACTGGGGCGACTGCGGTGAGCGGTGCCCGAGCCAGGCTTGGAGCTGGAACAGCGTCATCGGCTCCTTGGCGTTGTCGAGCTGGGTGGCGATGGTTGAGCGGGCCCGGTGGCTGGTGATCCTGCCGCGGGCATCTGCGGCGCGGGCCGCGCCCAGCGCGCCAAGGCCTTGCGTGCCAATCTGAACGCCATCAACTCGCAGGCCTTCGCCGACCGCGAGTCCTGGCGGTCCGTCGCCCTCACGCAGTTGGAGAGCACGAAGGGTTGGCGGACCGCTGTTCCCTGCTTCGCGCCAATGCATTCACCAATCCCGGCTCGCCAGTAACGCCAGGCCGATTCGGTCACCAGGCGTCACATCACCGTACCCAAAAGTGAGCGTTCCTTTTATATAGTCCGGTTGAACCTACCGACGGGCCAGCGTTTCCCCTTAGCCCTCAATCGGAACGGAGCGACGATGGACAACCCCTTCGCGGACATCCGCGGGCCAGAGGACGCCCGGGCGGCGCTGGCCGACTGGAAGGAACGGGCCGACCGCCGGGCATCCGACGCCATCGCCGCTTCCGAAGCGGTGCAGGCGGTCACCGCGGTCGGCGCCGACGGCAACGGAATCGTCAACGTCAAACTCGACTCCAGCGGCGCCATTCTCCAGGTCGCGTTCTCCCCCGAGGTGCGGCGAATGCAGCCGAACCACCTGGAACGCCAGTTCATGCAGGCCTATGGCAATGCCGGCCAGGCACTCTTGGAGGCCGCCAAAGCCGCAGTCGCGCAACGTCTCTCACCTGACTCGCCGACAGCCAAGGCCCTGGTCGACAGCATCGAGATGCGGTTCCCTGAACGAGAAGCTGAGGGCTGACATGGGAGACCATATCGACGTCGAGCCCGAAGCCCTGATTGCGCACGCCGGGCACCTCGACGAGATCCGCGACCGCTTCGGCGCCATATTGTCCGCAATAGACTCAATCGAGCAGGACAACGAGGCTTACGGCATCATCTGCCAGTTCCTGCCGCCGGTCCTCGCCGCTCGGCAGGGGGACCAGAAGGAATTCACGGCCATGGCGCAGGAGAACCTCGAACTCCTCGCGCAGGCGCTGCGCGACACCGCCGACGCCTACACGGCCGCGGATGAAGAGGCGGCCGAGGAGCAGACCCGGCTCCTGAACGAGCTGTAGGGACGAAGGTGTGTTCGCATGAGTGATCTCGTTGCCACTGAATCCGATGTCAGCCAGGAAGGAAAGTCTGTCGCCGGGGCCGGGATCGTCGAGTCCTACGCCGGTCTGGCGACGGCGATCGACTCCGGTTCCTGGATCGACGCGTCAGTCGCCGGCATCGGCGTCGCGCTGGAGACCGTCGGGGCGGTCCTCGACCCGATCGGCACGCTCGCCTCGGCGGGAGTCGGCTGGCTCATCGAGCATGTCGAGCCGCTGACCGAAGCGCTCGACATGCTCGCCGGCAACCCCGACCTCGTTGAAGCGCATGCGATGACGTGGGACAACATCGCGAACGAATGCTTCGCGATGGCCGAGGAGATGTCCGCTTTCATCGATGCGGACATCGACTCCTGGGACGGTGAGGCCTCCGACGCCTACCGCGATATGGGCGATGCGAACGCGGACGTGGTGGCATGCGTCGGCGGAACCGCCCTCTCGATGGCCACGGCGACTCGAGGTGCGGGCCAGCTGGTCTCCATGGTCCGCGAGTTCGTGCGCGAGTTCGTGGCCGAGTGCATCGGGTCGCTCATCGCGTGGGCGGCCGAGGTCGCCTTCACCGTCGGTGTCGGTGCGGCTTGGGTGATTCCCAAGGCGGTCATCAAGATCACCGAGTGGGCGGGCAAGATCTTCGGCTGGATCACCGGCCTCATCGATTCAATTTCCGCACTTAATGACCTCCTCAACGGATGACAGAGGCCACCGATGCGCAAACTCCTCCTGAAAGCCGCCCTCGTCCCGATCCTGTTCTCGCTGACCGGCCTGTTCAAACCCGGCAAACCGAGGAAGAAGCTCGGATCCAATCCCCCTGGAAACACCGGCCAGAACACCAACATCAACAACGGCAAAAAACGCGCCAAGAAGGCACGCCCCGCCAAGAAGGCGGCGGCGAAGAAAGCGGCGGCGAAGAAGGCGGCGGCGAAGAAGGCGGCGAAGGCCACCGCGCCAGCGGCAAAGAAGAAGCCGCGCAACTCCCACCTCGCGGGTTCGAACCACCCCACGACCAACGTGCCGTTCGACAGCAACGGATACCCGGACTTCTCGCAGTGGCGGCACCCGACCGTCAGCGATGTCCGAATCACCCTGACCGGGAGCCGAAGCAAGGACTTCACGCTCGCAAACCAGAAAGCGGGGCTCACTTCGACACCGGCAGGCTACACCTGGCACCATCATCAGGACAAAGGTCTGATGCAACTTATCGAGACCGGCGTGCACCGGAAGACCGGGCACACCGGCGGCTTCTCGAACTGATGCGTCAGATTTCGCGATCCTGCGACCGAAGCCCGCTCGTACAGGAGGAATTACAAGTGGCGACCGATCTTGACGGGCTCTTCGACGAGGAGACCTACTACACCGGGCCCGCACTCAGTGAAGCGCTGGTAGCGAACGCCGAGCGGCTGCTCGGCGTGACGCTGCCCATCGCGTACGTAGAGGTCCTGCGATACAAGAACGGCGGATCGCTGTTGCGGCGGAAGTTCCCGACGCGGTTCCCGACCTCCTGGGCTGACGACCACTTTGAGGTTCGCGCCATCCTGGGCGTCGGAGGTGCGACCGGAATCGACTCCCCTGACGGAGGAAGCCGCCATCTCATCGAGGAATGGGAGTACCCGAGCATCGGCGTGGTCTTCGCGGAGTGTCCATCTGGCGGGCACGACACTGTCATGCTCGACTACACCAAACGAAACGCCACCGGAGAACCCACAGTGGCGTACATCGACGAAGACCGCGTCCCCCGGACCGTCGCCGACAGTTTCAACGGCTTCCTCGAACATCTCGAAAATGCCGACTGATACGGCCAAGCCCGAAGCACAAGACTCTTGTGGCAAGAGCGTGATGCGCGCACGAATATACCATCTCCGCTGGAATCAGTCGGCTGTTGGTTATTTGGTACATGGCCAGGCTTCCATTAGCCGGTCGCATCTGATGCGCGTCTTCGGGCGCGACACCCTCGACGAGCGCACGGATGGCACGAAATGTTGTGCCGTGGGTGAATGCCACAACGTTCACCGATGCCGCACTGCTTCCTGCGCTTCGGCAAGCCATGGCCGCACCCGCTTCATGACATCGGAGAGCGACTCACCGCGGGGAATCAACATGCCGAGCCCGGGGTGGCGTGACCGATGCATGGCCCGGCGCGGGTCGTCGACATCGATGAGCGGAGGACGCTCATCGCCCCAACGCCACTCTGTCCGCACGGTGCTGCAGCCAGATCTGCACGTCGTGCCCCCTCCAGATCGCCGACATGACGTTCGTTGATGCGCCAGTCAACAATGTGCGTCGTGGGACGGTGGGTCGATTCAGCGAAGACCACGGTCGCTGTCTGAGTGTGAAGTCTTTGGGCATGGTTGACGTGGTTGTCTCCGAAGGGGGTTGACGGTCGCTCGGCAGTGTTGAAGGTCCGCCCACATCCTTGACTCCGCAGGCTCGTTGTCCAGTACATGAACGAGACGTCCTCGGATTCTGAAGCGATGCCGGACGAGGACTGGATGGTCGAGCACCGGTTCCGGGCGGTGACGGAGGTCCTCGACGGGGTTCGCGTCGTCGATGTGGCCCAGCGTTACGGCACCTCGCGGCAGTCGGTGCACAACTGACTGCGCCGTTACCGCGAGGGCGGCCGCGATGCCCTGGCCAACCGTTCGCGGCGTCCGCAGTCGCAGGTTGACCGCGTGCCGCAGGCTCACCAGGGTGGCCAGGAGCCGGTCGAGGAAGACCAAGCGGTACTTCGCCCCGGCACCGACGGCTCGGCTCCGCGGCCGGGAGACCAGGCTGTCGATGCGTTGCTGCTCCCAGACCGGCCCGATCTCGGCCGGGGCGTCATGGGCGAGGGCGCCCCGCGGTTCGAGGAGGTGGCTGCGGAACGCTTCGAGCACCGACGTCGGTTGCAGGAAAATTATGGTGGCTCTAACATCAGGTGCGGTCGTCGACGCGGCGACGACAGGCGGGTGATGGGGGACATGGCAGAGCTCATGATCGATTCCAGGACGTCGCTCGGCGCGACCGGCGCCGGACCCCTCCTCGAGGCGGAGCCCTCCGCTCTCGTCGGTCGTGCGGTGCCCGTGGGAGCTCCGGACCTGCCGGAGTTCCGGCAGGCGGACGCGGATGAGCCCGCCGTCGTCCGGGCACTCATGGCGGTGGGCGCATGGGGTTGATCTTCGACGCCGTCGCCGGTGAACTTCCACTGGTGCAGCGGGTGTGGTCGGCGCGCTGTGAGGCGACGGCCAGTTTCACCTCGGTGGCCAAACGCTCCACCATCATCGCGTTCGCGCGAAGCGGCGACATGGTGGAGGTGCACGTGCACGGGCCTGAGACGAGGGCCACGACAATGACTTGCCCGGAGGGCTGGGAGTTCTTCGGCGTCGAGTTGCGGCCCGGTGCCTATCTGCCGTTGCACCCGCCTCTCGGCTTGGCCGACCTGCATGATCTTCAGCTGCCGACCCCGTCGAGCGACCGGATCGTGCTGGACAACCGGGAATGGGAGATGCCCACCGAGCAGAACATCGACGTCTTCCTCGACAGGCTCGTGCGAGCAGACCTGTTGATCGTCGATCCACTCGTCGACGAGATCCGCCACGGCGATCTGCCACGAGGCATGTCGGAACGGACGGCGCAGATGCGATTCCGGCGGGCCGTCGGGATATCGCACCGCAAGCTCGTCAGCATCGAGCAGGCACGGCGGGCCGCGCGGTTCCTCGCCTCGGGAGGATCGATCGCCGATGCGGTCGCCGTCGGCGGGTACTACGACCAGCCGCAGCTCACGCGGGCGATGCGATGGGCGGCCGGCCACACCCCGGGCGAGTTGCGGTCCGGCACCCTGTTCCTGGCGTTCTGACGCCTGGACTGACCTTCGTGTCGCTCGATCCTCGAAGCCGGTGGGTTTCGGTTCGATACAAGACGCACCCACCACCGGGATGGTGGTCTTTAGGCATGCGGAAACTGATCGAATTCGACCACATCTCGATCGACGGGAGGTTCGACGGCGATGACTTCTGGGCCGCGCAGATGGAGGTCGTACCCAACGACAACCAGTTCGAGTACCAGCTCCGGCTGCTGGAGCACGCGGCCGGCATCGTGCTCGGAAGGGTGACCTACGAAGGCTTCGCCGCGACGTGGCCGACCATGAGCGGCGACCTCGCCGACAAGATGAACTCCCTGCCCAAGTACGTCGCCTCCACTACCCTGACCGACACCGCCTGGAACGCCGAAGTGCTCGCCGGAGACCCCGTCGACGCCGTGGCCCGGCTCAAAGAGGCCGGCGACGGCACGCTGGTGAAGTACGGCAACGGCCCTTTGAGCCGGGTACTCATCGAGGCGGGTCTGCTCGACGAGCTGCACGTGATGATCTCCCCGTTCGTCGCGGGGTCCGGTGCGTCACTGCTGTCGAGCCTCAGCACGACCCCCATGAACCTGACCGATGTGACCGAGATCGGCAACGGCACCGTGGTACTGGCCTACACGCCGAGCCGGTAGGAGGGGAGCCCGTCGGGCATGGGGTCAAGAAGCAGGCCGCCGTCAACGGCGCCCTCGAAGCGCTCTCGCCCGCGGACCGGCCGGAGTTCGACCTCGTCCGTCGGCGCAACCAGCCGACCGTCACGGAAGGCTCATGCCACATGACGATCTCGCGTCGACCCGAACACCACCGCTCGACCCGAAGGAGAAACACCGTGTCACAAGAACTCATGATCGACTTCATCACCTCGCTCGACGGATACGGAGCCGCCGAAGGATGGCCCGCGTTCTGGGGGCTCGAGGGACCGGAGTACCTCGCCTGGCTCGAGGAGGACTCCAAGATCGAGCGCACCCTGCTCATGGGGGCCACCACCTACCGGCTCATGCACGGAGCCGCCACGTCGCGGCCGGACGCACCCGACCCGCTCGGCGCGGTCCCGAAGATCGTCTTCTCAAAGACCCTCGAAGAGCCCCTGGAATGGGCGAACAGCCGTCTGGTCCGAGGAGACGCCGTCGAGGCGGTGCGCACCCTGAAGGAGGAAAGCGACCGTCCGCTGTCCACCCTGGGCAGCCTCTCCCTCTGCCGATCGCTGCTCGCCGCCGGCCTCGTGGACCGGTACCGCGTGGTCGTGTTCCCCGTCGTCACCGGAGCGACAGGCAGGGAGCCCGTCTACAACGGATGGCCCGACGTCGGTCTCGACCTCACCGAGGCCCGGACCTTCGACGGAGGCACCCAACTGCTCGACTACGTGCCGAGACTGCTCGACGGACCGATCCACAGCGGAGCCGAAGCCGAGTGATGGTTCAGCCATCCCGCCGCCCCGTTTTTCGGCCCCGGCGGCGCGGGTGGCGGCGAGGAGGGCGTGGGCGATCATCGCGAACGTGACGTGTGCGTGCCAGGCCCGTCAGGTCCTGGCCCGGCACTGGTCGAGATGGCTGGACCGCGACCGGTCGCGGCATCAGGCCCGCGCTTCCGTCGCGGCGGGCGGGGCGTTGAGCGGGGCGTTGTCGTACCCGTTGAAGTCCTTGTACGAGACGACGTTGCGCGACCGCAGGACCACCAGCGCCCGGCGCCTCACCTTGCGCAGCAGCTCGATCTCGGCCGGCGACAAGGTCGCGAGGTCGACCGCCGGAGGCTTCTCGGCGACCCGGTACCGGCCGTGGACGACCATCACCGCGGCCATCACCGCCAGCAGCACCGCGCACGGCACCGCCACCGCCCAGCCCGGGGCCGCCTCCCAGCTGCGGAACAGCGCCGCTCCCAGCGAGACCACCGCGATCACCGAGACCATCACCGCGAGGCCGAACAGGGTCCGGTCCCACTGCCGGTAGGGCGTCAGCAGCCACGGCACGAGCCTGCCGACCACCGCATAGGCCGACAGGGCCGCGCCCGCCCACACCACCGGCAGCAGCGCCTCGTTGTCGATCGCGCCGGTGAGCAGGATCAACGCCAGTGTCACCGCCGCCATCAGCCCGATGATCTGGAGGCTGTAGCCCGCGACGGCGACCGTCCGGCCCAGGACCGTGCGCCGGTGCCAGCGTTTGGCCAGCGTCAATTCGATGTGCGCGTAGTCGAGCACGACCCGGTTCAGCGCCCCGATGTCGAACGGTACGAAGTTGTCGTGGATCGTCGCCCACTCGTTGGGCTGTATCGCGGCGGCCTTGGGCATCAGAATTCCTCAATCTCGATCGGCATGGATGTTCTGCCCTTCGCGACGGACTCGCGCCAGCCGACGTGGCGCCGCTCCAGCACCCGCCGCCACTCGCGCTCATCGAGGCCGTCGAGCTCGTTCCAGTGGCCGGGGGAGGGCATCTCGGCGACCCGGATCCGGTCGGCCTCGCCGAGGTCGACCAGCCCGTGGTGGACCACGACCTCCAGCAGGCGGTGCCGGGCCTTCAACGCCCGGGTCCGCTTGTCGCAGCAGCGCGGCCCGCGGCGTGGCGGCTTCCGCCGCATCGGTCCTACGCGCTCATGGCCCACCGGCCCCGGCGTCCCCATCGCTGCTCCTGCCTGGGACCGCGATCCTCGGCCGTATGGCCTGTGATCGGCATGTCCCCGTTCTCACCCGCGCCGTCCGCGGACTCGGCGCTCCGCGGCGCCGCCGAGAGTCTATGAGACCCGTTCAAGAGCGGCATTCGGGTGGGCGCGAAACGTCGTACCGGCCGCGAAACGGTCTCTCCCGGATTCGGCCGGACAGCTTTCGCGCCGATGGACGGTGTAGGCGTGCAGCGGCCCTATGGCGGGCTTCCAGTCGAAAATCATGTCGATACACGTCTATGTTTTCGACAACATTTCTGTTAGATTGGCTCGTACCCGCGACGAGCCGGTGCCGTTCGGCGGCCGCTGCGGCTCTCGACGACGAGCGATACCTCTGGAGGAGTGGCGATGAAGCCGAAGAGACAAGCGCGGTGGAGGGCCCTGCTGATCGCCCTCGCCGCGGCCGCGCTGCTGGTCGCGCCCGCCGCCCCGGCGCAGGCGTACGCCCCGATGGGCGGCGTCCTGTACGACCTGGGCGATCAGGAGTGCCTGAAGGGCCTGGGGAACTGCGCGGTCTACCCCAAGTCGGCGCAGCTGCCGAGCGGACGCCTGGTGGCCGCGTTCGAGAACGCGGTCGTCGCGCCGTCCGGCAGCGCGGACGGGGAGACCCTCCCGGTGCACAAGAGCGACGACCACGGCACCAGCTGGCAGCACCTCACCGAAGTGCCCGCCCCCGCGTACCTCTCGAGCGATCCCGCGTACGACCGGTACATCAGCCACTGGGGCAGCCCGTACCTGTACGCCCTCCCCGAGCGCGTGGGCGACCTCGCCGCCGGGACCCTGCTCCTCGCGAGCATCGTCACCGGAGACGACCACTACTACCTCGAGCGCAAGGCCGCCGACCCGAACTGGGTCCCCACCAACGACGGCGACCGCAGCGACATGGCGCTCGCCCTGTACGCCAGTGACGACGACGGCGCGAACTGGCGGGTCGTCAACATCATCGCCGAGGGCGGCTGGCAGGGCGGCAGCGCCGGGGCGATCGGCCAGAACGTGGCCGAGGCGAACGAGTACCGGCAGGTCGACCCGATCTGGGAGCCGTTCCTGATGGTCTACGAAGGCCGGCTGGTCGCGTTCTACTCGGACGAGAACGACTACATCGGGGTGGACGCCTCCGGCGTCGCGATCCTCGACCCCGCCAACGACACCGCGCCCGATTCGCACGGGCAGATCCTCGCCCACCGCACCTGGGACGGCACCGGGAACGACTGGAGCGGGCCGGTGGTCGACGTCAGCGGCCTGCGGCAGGACATGGGCGGCGGCAAGACCGAGATCGGCGGCGGGCGGCCGGGCATGACCACCGTCGCGCCCACGACCGACGGCAAGTGGATCATGACCTACGAGTACTGGGGCGGCGGCGCGAACGTGCGCTACAAGGTCGCCGACAGTCCGCTCGAGTTCCGTTCCGTGGGCGGCGAAGCGGGCTGGGAGATCGGGAGCCTGCCGGTCGCCGGGGGCTCCGGCCCACTGGCGACGGGCGGCAGCCCGGTCCTGATCAACCTGCCCGACGGCCGCATCGTGTACAACGCCTCGGGCAGCGCCAGCGTGTGGGTCAACGAGACCGGTTCGAGCACCGGCGTGTGGACCGAGCACCAGACGAACATCGGTGCCGGATACAGCCGCACCCTCCAGTACGTCGAGGAGACCGGCCGCGTCGTGATCCTGCAGGGCGTCTGGGGCGGCCCGACGACCCCGGCGGTCATCCGCTTCGGCGAGGTCGACCTCGGCGACTCCGCGGGCGCGTACTACCGGCTCGTCAACCGCAGGACCGGCCAGGTGCTCGGCACCGGCGGCAACACGACGGACGCGAACATCGGCAACGGCGACGTGCCCGACGTGGTGCTCGAGGACGCGGGCGCGACCTCGGACCTCGACACGCAGTACTGGCACCTGGCGACCAAGGGCGAGGAGTCGGTGACGCTGCTGAACAAGTCCGGCGGCCGCGCGGCCGGCATCTGGACGGGCAGCGCCGCAGCCGGGCAGCGGATCGGCCAGTGGGTGGACGACACCGCCACGGGCACGTGGAACCTCGTGCCGACCTCGGACGGGCACTACAGGCTCCAGTCGACCGCGGACCCGGGCCTGTACCTCACGGGCGCCCAGGACGCGGCGGCCACATTGGAGTACTCGGTCGACGACGGCTCGCAGGAGTGGTCGCTCGAGGAGGGAACCGGTTCCGGCGCCTCGGTGAGCCTGGTGGCGCGCCACTCCGGCAAGTGCGTCGACGTGGTCGGCGCCTCCACCGCCGACGGCGCCGAGACCGCCCAGTACGCCTGCCACGGCAAGTCCAACCAGGACTGGAACTTCCGGGACCTCGGCAACGGCTACGTCGAGGTGACCGCCGCGCACTCGGGCAAGTGCCTTGACGTGTACGGCGCCTCGACCGCGGACGACGCGCGCGTCGTGCAGTGGTCGTGCACCGGCGGCCAGAACCAGCAGTGGTCCGTGCAGGACGCGGGCGGCGGCTTCGTGCGGCTCGTGGCGCGCCACAGCGGCAAATGCCTCGACGTGCCGCAGCACTCGACCGCCGACGGCGCCCTCCTGGCGCAGTACACCTGCAACGGCGGCTGGAACCAGCAGTTCGGGCGAGTCTAGCGGCGCGGCGGGGCCGGGCCCGGAGATCCGGGCCCGGCCCCGCCGCGCGCGGTTCAGCCCCGGGCGGGCGCCCAGGCCGTGGACGAGCGGATGACGAGTTCGGTCGGCAGCGCGGGCACCCGCGGCGGCGGGGTGCCGTCGAGGCGGCTGAGCAGCTCCCGCACCGCGGTGCGCCCCTGCGCCGCGAAGTCGACGCGGAGGGTCGTCAGCGGCGGCGCGAAGTAGGCGGCCTCGGGGATGTCGTCGACGCCGGTGACGCTGACGTCCTCGGGGATCCGCAGGCCGAGCTGGCGCAGGGCGAGCATCGCGCCCAGCGCGGTCTGGTCGTTCGCGGCCACGATCGCGGTGGCCTCGATGCGGCCGCCGAGGCGCATGACCGCGTCGTACCCGGCCTTCGCGGACCAGTCGCCGTGCAGCGTGCCGACCGACCGCAGGCCGCGCTCGGCGATCGCCCGCTCGTAGGCGCGGGCGCGGTTGCGTGCGGCCGAGTACGTGACTGGCCCGGCCAGGTGCAGGAACGACTCGTGGCCGAGGCCGGCGAGGTAGGCGATGAGCGAGGGGAAGCCGACGTCGCTGAGTTCGGTGCGGTGCCCGGTGCGCGCGTCGTCCTCCTCCGCGGCGATGTACGCCGGCACGCGGAAGTCGGCGCGCTCGAACACCTCGGTCATCGCGTCGGTGGAGGCGAGGGCGAGGATCCCGGCGATGTCCTGCCTGGTGGCGAGGCGTACGGCCTCGTCGACGGCGTCGGCGTCGCTCATGTCGAACGTGATGATGTCGAGCAGGTACCCGGCCTCCTTCGCGGCGGTGCTCGCGCCCTGGACGATCCGGCTGGGGCCCACCTGGTCGAGCTCGTGGGTGAGCGCCGCCAGGCGGTGGGAGCGGCCGCTCTTGAGCGAGCGGGCGGTCAGGTTCGGCCGGTACCGCAGCTCGGCGAGGGCCGCGACGACCTTCTCGCGGGTGTGCGGCCGGATCCCCTGGTAGCCCTTGAGGAAGCGGCTCACGGTCTGATGGGACACGCCGGCGGCGCGGGCGACGTCGTAGATCGTGGCCGGCTTGGCCGCGGCCTCCCGCTCGCCGCCGCTCCCGGGGCCGTCGCCGACCGCGTCCACGTCCACGTCCATCCAGTACCTCCGAAGCCGGGTTCCGGCGCCGCTGACGTGCGCGCCGAGGGCTGCTGAGCCCAGTGTGGCCCACGAGCGTGAGTTTATCGAAAACATCCTGCTAGACTCGTCTTGTTTTCGAAAACATTTCAGATTGGCGTTCTCATCACCCCCGTCGACAACGGAGCGGCCATGCGGTGCGAGCACCACCCGCCGCGCCCCTGCCGTGCGGCGTCCTCTTCGGCGCGGCCTCCCGCGCCGAGTGCCACCGGGCCGGCCGCCTCGAAGCGGACCTCGGCCCCATGGAGGCGGCCGGGCGGCCTCCGCGCCGTGATTGACATTTATTTCCTTCAATTCGTTGACTTCGGATCTTCTTCTTTGTTACCGTGAACATCACCTGGTGGCCACCATGCTCACGCCGCTGCCCGTGCACGGGCGGCGGCCCACCCTCACTGGGAGCAGCCATGCAGTTCACCCATCCGCCGACCGCCATGCGACGAGCGCTGGCGCTCATCGCCGCCGCGATCCTCGTCGCGGCGACCTATGTCGTCGCCAGCGCCGACCGCGCCGAAGCCGCCCCCGGCACCTCGTTCACCAATCCCGTGGTGGACATGCCCAACAGCGCCGACCCGACCCTCGTCCAGCACGAGGGCTTCTACTACTACGTCGCCACCACCTGGAACTCCCAGGTGGTCATGCGCCGATCACCCACCATCGCGGGCCTGGTCAGCGCCCCCGAGCACGTCGTGGTCGACACCGGCGGCGACACCATGTGGGCCCCGCACCTGGAGATGATCGACGGCCGCTGGTACCTGTACTACTCGGTCGAGCAGTGCTGCGCGGCCCGCCGCACCCACGTCGCCCAGAGCGCCGGCTCCGACCCCATGGGCCCGTACACCAAGCTCGGCATCCTCGACCTGATGCCGAACCAGGGCTGGGCGATCGACGCGGCCCCGCTGCACCTGAACGGCGAGCTGTACATGACCTTCTCGGCCTTCGCCCCCGAGGACGGCCTCCAGTCGCTCTACATCGCCCCGATGGCCGACCCGTGGACCGCCGCCGCGCACGGCACCCGGATCTCGGCCCCGCAGCTGTCGTGGGAGACCCAGGACGGGGCGGTCAACGAGGGCTCGTTCGCCATCCAGCGGAACGGGCGCACGTTCCTGACGTACTCGGCCAGCCACTGCAACGGGCCGAACTACAAGATCGGCATGCTCGAGTACACCGGCGGCGACCCGCTCCAGATGGGCTCCTGGCACAAGTTCGCCGACCCGATCTTCGAGCGCAACGACGCCGCCGGGGTGTACGGGCCGGCGCACCACTCGTTCTTCACCTCACCGGACGGGACCGAGACGTGGATCGCCTACCACGCCAACGACTCGGCCTCCGACGGGTGCGGCACCACGCGCACCACGCGGGTGCAGAAGATCGACTGGAACGCCGACGGCACCCCGAACCTCGGCGTGCCGGTCTCGACCGGGACGGTCCTGGACGGACCCTCGGGCGAGTCCGGGCCCGCCGCGCAGCGGATCGCCAACCGGCACTCGGGCCTGTGCCTGGACGACTACAACTTCGGCACCGAACCAGGAGCCGAGGTCCGGCAGTGGACCTGCAACGGCCTGCCGGTGCAGGACTGGTACCTCAACGACCTCGGCAACGGCTACCACGCCATCAGCAACATCTACAGCAACCTGTGCCTCGACGACTTCGAGTTCGGGACCGAACCCGGTGCGGAAGTGCGGCAGTGGACCTGCAACGGCCAGACCGTCCAGCAGTGGCGGGTCGTCGACGCCGGAGGCGGCTACGTCAACCTGGTCAACCGACACTCGGGCCTGTGCCTGGACAACTACAACTTCGGCACCGAACCGGGCGCCGAGATCCGGCAGTGGACCTGCCTGAACAACGCCGCCCAGCAGTGGCAGCTGGCCTGAGGGCGGGCACCCACCGCATAACCCTCAAAGCGGCGGCGCGGCCGCGAGCACCGACACCCGGACCGGGTGCCTCGGTGAGCCGATCGCGCCGCCGCACCGTCTCCGATTCCCACCGCACGGCAACTGCACCTCGACCCGGCAAAGGAGCCCGGACATGCGGGTACGAAGAAGGAAAGGGATGCTCGCCGCCGGTCTGGCCATCGCGACCGCGGCGACCGTGTCGACAGTCCACATGGCCGGAGCGCAGGCAGCTGAAGTCACCCTGCGCTCCGGCGACTACGAGCTCGTCATCGCCGACGGCGATGTGCCCCACCCTGTCACGGTGCGGGAGGTCGGGAGCGGCGCGACGGTGCTCGTCGAGGAGCAGCCACTGCAACTGATCCTCAAGAACGGCAACACCCCCACCGACGCCGACGGGACGTACGATTCGGTCGTCCTCGAAGGCGATCAGCTGGTCGCCACCGGGGAAGTCCGCAGCCCGGCCGGCAGCGTCTTCGCCTTCGAGGACCGCTACGAGGTCGCCGCCTCCGGCGGATTCTCCGTGGACCGGTCGGTGTCCGTCGCCAGTGCCGACGCCGACGACGAGGGCTTCAACTCCCGGTTCACCATCGGCTCGGTCGACCCGCGCCCGATCGACGACTACCGGTTCCTCGCCCCCGGCGTGTGGTACGACCGCAACGAGCACGTGCCGCCCGGCGCTCTGGCGAGCGACTACGGCGACGACTACCTCTACTTCCGCGAGACGCGGATGCCGCTGCCGTTCGTGATGATGCACGACCCGGCCACGGGATTGGACGTCAGCCTCGCCCACGAGAACCCCGAGGCCGCCTCCGACGTCGACGAGGGGTCGGGCGCCTGGCTGGTCGACGGCGACATCACCCACGCGGCCCTCGGCGCCCAGCAGGTCCCCTCCACCGAGCTCGCGATCGTCTACCCCGCCATGGAAGGCGAGAAGAACTACGTCGACCGCGGCGCCGACTGGGTCCGCCGCTCCAGCCCGGTGGCCCCCGGCTACACCCAGCACTACGAGTTCCGGCTCAACGTCGACCGCGCCGGCGACTTCGGCGACGCGGTCCGGAACTCCTGGCGCTACCACTGGGAGATGTCCGACCCCCAGATCCAGAAGGTGCCGATCCAGTCGGTCTACGACGCGTCGATCGCGGTCCTCGCCTCCTACGTGCAGGACTACAACGGCGTCCCCGGACTGCCGTTCAGCGTCTGGCTGCCCGACGGGAACGTCAACGAGGTCAGCTTCCAGATGGGCTTCGTCGGCCAGCAGATCCCGGCGGCCTATCTGCTGCTGCGCGAGGGCTACGACAGCGGCAACGCCGACTACATCGACAAAGGACGGCGGATCCTCGACTTCTGGGCCGAGCACTCGGCCGCTCCATCCGGCCTGCCGCGCACCTGGTGGGACATCGATCCCGGCCAGTGGCGATCCTTTTACCCGACCTACCTGCGCATCGCCACCGACGGCATGGAGGGCATGCTCCGCGCCACCGAGCTGATGCGCGACCGCGGCGAACCGATCGCCCAGTGGGAGACCTACACCCGCGGCTTCGGCGACTGGCTGGTCGAGCACCAGAACGCCGACGGCTCCTACTATCGGGCCTACAACCTCGAAGGGACCGCCCCCGAGCACGAGGCCAAGTACAACACGCACAACGCGGTGCCGTTCCTGCTGGAGCTGGCCGAGTACACCGGCGAGGCCCGCTACCGGGACGCCGCGCTGGAAGCGGGGGAGTACGCCTACCAGAACGTCCACATTCCGGCCGCGTACGTGGGCGGCACGCCCGACAACGACAACGTCACCGACAAGGAGGCCGCCCTGCTGGCGCTGCGCTCCTTCCTGGCGCTGTACGACCACACCGGTGAGCAGCGCTGGCTGGAGGCCGCCGAGCAGGCCGCCGACTTCGGCGAGACCTGGTCCTACGCCTGGAACTACCCGGTGGACTCGAGCCGCCCGGCGTACGCGCAGTACGGGGTTCGCGGCCAGAGCCTCATCGCGACCGGCCACTCGGGGATGGACACCTGGCAGTCGGGGTCGCTGTTCGACTTCTACCGCCTCTACGAGGCCACCGGCGACGAGCACTACCTGGAGTACGCGCGGCACACCGCCAACGAGACCAAGCTGACCACCCAGTGGCCGGGCAACCCGCTCGGCTACGCCCGCGACGGCCTGCTGGAGGAGGCGGTCGGCCTGTCGGACCTGCGCTACGGCGGGGTCAACCTGTGGCTGCCGTGGAACTCCGTGGCGCACGCCGAACCGCTCGCGCGCCTGGAGGACGCCTACGGGACCATGGACGTCGACGACATCGGCGCCGAACCCGGCACCGGGCAGCAGATCCGCAACCGCCACTCGGGCCTGTGCCTCGACGACTACGACTTCGGCACCGAGGCCGGCGCCGAGGTCGTGCAGTGGACCTGCAACGGCCAGGCCAACCAGGACTGGCAGCTGACCGATCTGGGGAACGGCTACCACGCCATCCGCAACTCCTACAGCGACCTGTGCCTCGACGACTACAACTGGGGCACCGAACCGGGCGCCGAGGTCGTGCAGTGGACCTGCAACGGCCTCGAAGTCCAGCAATGGGAGATCGCCGACGCCGGAGGCGGCTACGTCAACATCGTCAACCGCCACTCAGGCCTGTGCCTCGACAATTACAACTGGGGCACGGCGCCAGGCGCCGAGGTCCGCCAATGGACGTGCCTGAACAACGCCGCCCAGCAATGGGCGATCGCATAATCGGAGGAGACGACCGCGGAGGCCCGGCGCCCGCCGCCGGGCCTCCGCCGCGGGTCCAGCACCGCCTCCTCGCGATGATTTCGCCAGGCTGCGAGACCCGGACTCCAACCGTTTGCCGTCCTGGAGGCGGGAGTTCAGACCCGTGGCCGTCGCCGGCAGGAGGTCTGCCTGACTGAGGCTTGGATCCGGTGCGGTGTCCGTCCTGACGGCCCAGGATTACACTAAACTGTATATTACTAAAATATGGTTTAGTGAAAGCGGGGCTTATCGTGGAGAAACCGGCGTCGGTGTTCGATCGGCATCAGGAGTGGGCGGGCCTCGCGGCCTTTCTGCCCGCAACCGGCTCCGCAACGGGAGGGGCGACGCTCGGCGTCGTCTCGGGACGTCGCCGACAGGGCAAGAGCTACCTGCTCCGTGCTCTCGCCGAAGCTGCCGAGGGCGTGTACTTCGGTGCGACTGAGGCCACCGAAGCGGAGTCGATACGGCAGTTCACGCGCAGTATCTCCCAACAGACCGGCCGCGTGCCTCAGGCCGACGTCCATACTTGGGATGAGGCGGTTCGCCATATGTTCACCAGTGTTCAGGGCAGTCCTTGCCCGGTGGTGATCGACGAGTTCCCGTTCCTGACCGCGGCCTCGCCCGCGCTGCCTTCGATATTGCAGCGCGAACTGGGGCCCGGCGGTTCTGGGGCAGGCAGCAGCGCCCGCTTGATCCTCTGCGGTTCGGCGCTGTCCGTCATGGGAAGGCTGTTGTCGGGAACCGCTCCGCTGCGCGGCCGTGCCGGGCTGGAGCTGATCATCAGGCCGTTCGGCTATCGTGACGCCGCCGAGTTCTGGGGAATCGGGGACCCGCGCCTTGCATTGCTGGTTCATTCGGTCGTCGGAGGCACTCCCGCCTACCGGTATGAGTTCAATCGCGGCGATGTGCCGACCGGTCTGGAGGATTTCGACGCCTGGATCGTCCGGACCGTGCTCAACCCGCAGGTGCCATTGTTCCGCGAGGCGCGCTACCTGCTTTCCGAGGAACCTGATATTCGGGATCCGGCCATCTACCAGTCAGTGCTGGCCGCCATCGCCGCGGGCAACTGCACTAATGGTGGCATCGCGAACTACGTCGGCCGCAAGTCCGCCGAGATAGCCCACCCGCTTCGAGTGCTCGAAGACTGCGGCCTCATCGAGCGTCAACCGGACACCTTTGGCGCCAAGCGGGTCCAGTACCGCATCAGCGAGCCGCTGGTCGCCTTCTACGAAGCCGTCATGCGGGCCCGGTGGGCGGCATTGGAGTCCGGCCGGGCCTCCCAGGTCTGGGAATCGGTGCGGCACACTTTCAAGACCCAGATTCTAGGCCCGCATTTCGAGGGCGTCTGCCGCTCCTATGTGCGAAATCGCGATTTGGAGATCTTCGGCGAGTTCGCGGACCAGGTCGGAAACGCCGTCATCAACGACCCGGTCTCCCGCCTCCAGATCGAGATCGACATTGCGGTGACCGCCGCCGAGTCCGCAGGTCGACGACGCGTCCTGGGCCTGGGCGAGGCGAAATGGGGGGAGACTGTCGGCACCGGCCATCTCGACAGGCTCCGCAGGGCCAAAGAGCTCCTCAATGGAAAGAAGCTCGACGTCGCCGACGCCCATCTCATGCTCTTCGGCGCGGCCGGTTTCACTGAAGGGGTCCAAGCGGCGGCCGCATCGGATCCGCGCGTTCACCTCGTCGACCTGGGGCGGCTCTACCGCGATGGGACCCAACCGGTCACAACATCAGCAGAGGAGCTCGGAACATGAGGCCTTCAACGATGTGGGAGAAGCCGCCGATGATGCCGGACGCAACCGGACCGATCTTAGAAGGATCGGCAGTTCGCCAGGCGTATAGCGGTCCGGTCCTTTCGGTTGCCGCAGACATTGGGATGTGCCTGCAGGTAGGAGGGCGTGCTCCGAAAAAATGCGCGTCCGCCTGAAAATCGGAAGGACGCCGGTTCGACCCCGGCCGGCCGCCTGCCGGCGCCAACGCTGGAAGGCGGAGTTCTTCCGTGCCCGGCGAAGCCCGCCTGAACCCGGGGAATCCGGCTGCCGACGGGCACACGGCGGCCGATCGTCGTCGCCGTCGGGGCTTGTGCTCGGCATTTCGCGGCGCCGCTTCGCCCTGCCCGGCACTCGGTGCCACCGCGGCCTCGGTCCGATCCGGTGCCGCCCGGCGTTGTCGAATCGTGACCGACGGGCCGTTGCTTCGCGTGATCCGGTTGTGTACCGTGTGGGTTAATCGATTAACTCACAGGGTCGTGCCCTGTCGTATTGGTTAATCGATTAACCCTTGGAAGGAGTCAACGGTGACCAAACAGCCCCGCCTCGCCGACGTCGCCCGCGCCGCCGGCGTCTCGACCGCCACGGCCTCCATGGCGCTCAACGACACCGGCGGCACCCGCATCGGCTCGCAGACCCGCGACCGGGTCCGCGCCGCCGCCGCCGAACTCGGCTACCGGCCCAACACCGTCGCCCGCGGCCTGCGCACCAGGCGCACGCAGATGATCGGCTTCATCGGCGACGACGTCGCCACGACCCCCTTCGCCGGCCAGATGATCCGCGGCGCCCACGACGCCGCCCGCGAAGCGGGGTTCCTGCTGCTGATGGTCGACACCTCCGGGGACCACGACGAGACCGGCGAGGCGATCGCCGCCCTCCAGGAGCGCCAGATCGACGGCATCCTCCTCGCCACCATGTACCACCAGGTCATCGAGGTGCCGAAGGCGATCGGCTCGACCCCGCACGTCCTGCTCGACGCCCGCACCGCCGACGGCTCCTCCTCCGCCGTCGTCCCCGACGAGCGCGGCGGCACCCTGAGCGTCCTGTCCGAACTCACCGGCGCCGGGCACGTCCGCATCGGCCACGTCACCACCCGCGAGGACGTCCAGGCCCGCGCCATCCGCCTGGAGACCTGGCGCGAACGCGTCACCGCCTCCGGGATCGACCCCGACGAACTGCTGGTCGAGGTCGACCACGCCACCACCCCCCTCGGGTACGAAGGCGCGAAGCGCCTGCTGGACCGCGACGACCGGCCGACCGCGATCTTCTGCTTCAACGACCGCATGGCCATGGGCGTCTACCGCGCCGCGGCCGAACTCGGCCTCGCGATCCCCGCCGACCTCTCGGTCGTCTCCTACGACGACCAGGACCTCATCGCCCCGGCGCTCTCGCCGGGGCTCACCTCGGCGGCCCTGCCCCACTACGCGATGGGGCAGTGGGCCGTCAAGGAGCTGCTCAGAAGGCTCGACGAACCCGACGCCGAGCCCGTGCAGCACCACATGCCCTGCCCGGTGAGCCGGCGATCCTCCGTCGCCCCGCGCTGAACCCTTCCGATCCCTTTTGGAGCCGCAACCATGCAACGACGCGAACTGATGAAACTGGCCGCCGCGAGCGGCGGCGCCGCCCTGGCCGGACCGGCCCTCGCCGCCTGCTCATCGGGCGGCTCGTCCGACGGCACCCTGCTGCTGTGGACGCACACCGCCGGCAACGACGCCGAACTCGGCGTCACCGACCAGATCATCGAGGCCTTCAACGCCGGACAGGACGCCTACACCGCCGAGCGCGAGTCCTTCCCGCAGGACGCCTACAACGACACCGTCAACGCCGCCGCGCTCTCCGGCGACCTGCCGGACCTGCTCACCGTCGACGGCCCCAACGTCCCCAACTGGGCCTGGGCCGGCCACCTCCGGCCGCTCGACGTCCCTTCCGAGACCACCGACAAGTTCCTGCCCACCACGCTGGGGGTCTTCCAGGACCAGCTGTACTCCGTGGGGCACTGGGAGGCCGCCTGCTCGATCTTCGCGCGCGAATCGGTGCTGGAGGCGGCGCAGGTCCGCATCCCCACCATGGACGAGCCCTGGAGCCGCGAGGAGTTCGACGAGGCCCTCGAACGCATCGCCGCCGACACCGGTCACCGGTGGGCGATCGACCTCTCCACCGCCGACATCGGCGAGTGGTACCCGTACGCCTTCTCGCCGTTCCTCCAGAGCTTCGGCGGCGACCTGCTCGACCGCACCACCTACCTGAGCGCCGAAGGCGCCCTCAACGGGCCCGAGGCCCTCGCCTGGGGGCAGTGGTTCCAGCGCCTGTTCGCCGAAGGGCTCGCCAACCCCGAATCCCCCATCGGCGCCGAGGAGTTCCTGCAAGGGGACGCCGCCATGACCTACATGGGCAACTGGGGCGCACTCCAGGCGATGGAGCAGTTCGACGACGTCCTGTTCCTGCCCCCGCCCGACCTCGGCACCGGCCCCAGGATCGGCGGCGGCTCCTGGCAGTGGGCCCCCACCTCGGCCGCCGACGCCGAGGGCGCGAACGCCTGGATGGAGACCGCGCTCGCCGATGAGTTCGTCGCCGAGTTCGCCAACCGGACCGGGCTGATCCCGGCGACCGAGGCGGCGGCCGAGCTCACCGAGCACTACGGACCCGACGGCGACCTGCGGATGATGATGGACTACTCCCGCGCCTACGCGGTCCTGCGCCCCGAGACGCCCGCCTACGCCGTCATCGCCAGCGTCTTCACCCAGTACGCCGGCGACATCATCCACGGCGGCGACGTCCAGCAGACCCTGGACGCCGCCGTCGCCGAGATCGACGCCGACATCGAGGCGAACGCCGGGTACGGGTTCTAGAAGGGACTGGGCCATGGCCATCGCCAGGACAGGGAAAATCCCCGCGCCGGGGAGCGCCCGCGTCGCCGAGCGCCGCTCGAGCGCGGCGACGGCGCGCACGCGACGCGGAGGCGGCGACTTCCAACGGAACGAGCAGCGCGCCGCGAGGGCCTTCGCGCTCCCCGGGATCATCCTGCTGCTGCTGTTCGTCATCGGCCCGGCCGTCGTCTCGCTCGCGATGAGCTTCACCAACGCCAGGCTCATCTCGCCGACGGCTCCGGAGTTCATCGGACTGGACAACTTCCGGCGGGCGTTCACCGAGGACGCGCTGTTCGGCGAGTCGATCGGCAACACCTTCCTGTTCGCCGCCCTGGTCGTCCCGATCCAGGGCGGCCTCGGACTGGTGCTGGCGCTGCTGGTCAACCAGAAGATCGCGGGCCGGAACTTCTTCCGCACCGTCTACTTCCTGCCGGTGATCACCTCGATGGTCGTCATCAGCCTGCTGTGGCGCTTCCTCTACCAGGAGGACGGACTGGTCAACTCGGCGCTGTCGATGCTCACCGCCGGCGCCTACGCCGGGCAGGCGTGGCTGTCGAACCCGTCGACGGCCATGGGCGCCATCGTGGTCATGAGCGTGTGGCAGGGCGTCGGCTTCCACATGGTCATCTGGCTCGCCGGCCTCCAGGCCATCCCCGAGGAGGTCTACGAGGCCGGCGAGCTCGACGGGGCCACGCCCTGGCAGCGGTTCTGGCGCATCACCCTGCCGCTGCTCAAGCCCACCTCCGTGTTCGTGCTCATCACCATCACCATCGCCGCGATGAGCCTGTTCGTCCAGGTCGACATCATGACCGACGGCGGGCCGCTGGGGTCGACCAGCACCATCGTCTACCAGATCGTCCAGAAGGGATTTCAGCAGCAGCAGATCGGCTACGCCGCCGCCCTGTCGCTGATCTTCTTCTGCATCGTGCTCGCCATGGCGCTCGTCCAGCGCCGCCTGACCCGAGAGAGGGACCAGCCGTGACCGCAGCGACGATGAAGCCCAGAACGGCCGCGCGGCGGTGGTGGATCTACGCGCCGATGACCCTCCTGGCCGTCTTCTTCCTGTTCCCGATCGTCTTCATGGTCACCGCCAGCCTCAAGACCGACCACCAGATCTTCGCCGACATGGACTCGCTCAGGGCGTTCCTGCCGGTCGGCGAGATCGGCCTCGCCAACTACGCGGCGGTCTTCGAGCGCGTGCCGTTCTGGCGGTTCCTGGCCAACTCGGTGTTCGTCACCGCATGCGTCACCGCGTTCGGGCTGGTGGTCAACTCCATGTGCGGCTACGCCCTGGCCCGGATGCGCTGGAAGGGCCGCGCGGTGGTGTTCGGCTTCATCATCGCCACGCTCATCCTCCCGTTCGACACCACGATCGTCCCGATGGTCTACCTGGTGGCGAACCTGCCGTGGATCGGCTTCGAAGGGCTCCGGCCGGTGCTGGAGATCGGCTGGCTGAACACCTACCACGTCCAGATCATCCCGTTCATCGTCAACGCCTTCGCGATCTTCCTGTTCGCCCAGTACTTCAGCAGCCTGCCCAAGGGCCTCGAAGAGGCCGCCGCCATGGACGGCGCCGGATGGCTGCGCACCTACTGGCGCATCATCGTGCCGCTGTCCAAACCGGTCTTCGCCACCGTCACGATCCTGACCGTCGTGACCTCGCCCGCCACCTGGAACGCGTACCTGTGGCCGCTGATGACCGTCCAGAGCGAGGAGCTGCGGCCGGTCATGGTCGGCGTCCAGTACTTCTTCCAGCTCGACACCGACTGGGGCGAGGTCATGGCCTACATCTCGATGATCACGATCCCGATGGTCGCGGTCTTCATCGCCTTCCAGCGCGCCTTCATCCGGAGCATCGCCGGCGCCGGCATGAAGGACTGACCCCTCGCCCGAACACCCCGAGTAGCAAGGGAAACGAATGCTCAAGCTCGCCGACCACTGGGTCTGGGACTCCTGGTACGCCACCGACGAGGAGGGCCGCCACCACATGTTCTTCCTGCGCGCCTCCCGCGCCCTCCAGGAGGAGGGGCGGCGCCACCAGCGGGCCTCCATCGGCCACGCGGTCTCCGACGACCTGACCGATTGGGTCCTGCTGCCCGACGCGCTGGTCTTCGACGACGCGCCCGCCTGGGACGACCAGGCGACCTGGACAGGCTCGGTGGTGCGCGGCGACGACGGCGCGTGGCGCCTGTTCTACACCGGCGTCTCCCGGGCCGAGGGCGGCAAGGTGCAGCGGATCGGCGCCGCCGTCTCCGAGGACCTGCTCACCTGGCGGCGGCTCCCCGGGCCGCTGGTCGAGGCCGACCCCCGCCACTACGAGCGGTACCACCCCGACTCGGACTGGTTCGACGAGGCCTGCCGCGACCCGTGGGTGTTCCGCGATCCCGGCGGGGACGGCTGGCGGATGCTGTTCACCGCCAGGGCGGACGGCCCCGAGCCCGCCCGCGAGCGCGGCGTGGTCGGCCACGCCCGCTCGGCCGACCTCGAGGTCTGGGAGGTGCTGCCGCCGCTGAGCCGTCCCGACGCGCTCGGCTTCGGGCAGATCGAGGTGACGCAGCTGCACCGCGTCGACGGCCAGTGGCTGCTGCTGTTCTGCTGCGGCAAGGGCGAGGCCTCCGACGCCCGCCGCTCCCTGGGCGAGACCGGCGACAACTACGTGGTGCCGGTCGACGATCCGCTCGGCGGCTTCGACATCGCCAAGGCCCGCCCGTTCGAACACGAGAGCCTGTACGCGGCCCGCCTCCACGACGTGGACGGCGTCCCGCACCTGATCGGCTTCCGCAACATCGAGGACGGCGCGTTCATCGGCGAGATCACCGACCCGATCCCGGTGCGGTGGGACGGAGCGAGGCTGGTGCGCCGATGATCGGCGTGATCGGTGAGGCGCTGATCGACCTGGAGGTCGCCGAGACCGAGCCGGGCCGCCCGGTCGCGCATCCGGGCGGGAGCCCGATGAACGTGGCCGTCGCCCTGGGGCGACTGGGTTCGAAGGCGGCCTTCCTGGGCCGCTTGCCGACCGACGCCTTCGGTCGGCTCCTGCGGGACCACTTGACCGATGCCGGGGTCGACCTGCGGTGGGCCGTCGAGGCGGCGGAGCCGACGAGTCTGGCCCTCGTCTCGGTCGCGGCCGGAGGCGCGGCGAGCTATTCCTTCCACATCCACCGGACCGCCGACTGGCAGTGGTCGCCCGCCGAGCTTCCTCACTCGCCTGGGTTCGACGCCGTCCACGCCGGTTCGCTCGCCCTGGCGCTCGACCCCGGCGGCCCGGTGGTCGCCGAGTGGCTCGAGCGGCTCAGCGGGTCGACCACGATCAGCCTGGACCCGAACGTGCGCCCGGCGCTCCTGGGCGAGCGGGAGTCGTACCGGAGCCTGCTGGAGCGGTGGCTGTCGTTCGCCGCCGTCGTCAAGATCTCGGACGAGGACCTGGAGTGGGTCTGGCCCGGCGCCGACCCGGCGGAACTGGCCCGAGAGTGGACCGCCGAGGGCCGCAAGCTGGTGGTCGTCACGCGCGGCGGCGAAGGCTCGTCGGTGTTCTGCGGCGACGAGCGGTTCACGGTGCCCGCGCACCGGACCGAGGTGGTCGACACCGTCGGCGCCGGGGACGCCTTCAGCGGCGCCCTGCTCGACCGGTTGGGCCGCATCGGCCGCCTCGAACCCGAAGGCCTGGCGCGCCTGCGCCCCGAGGAGGCCCGCTCGGCGGTCGAGTTCGCCTCGAGGGTCGCGGCGATCACCTGCTCGCGGGCCGGCGCGAACCCGCCGTGGCGTTCGGAGCTCGCATGATCGGCACTCGGGCCGGGAAGCGGCGGCATTCGCCTCCGATACCGCGCACCGCCCGGAGCCGATGCCCCCGCCGATCCGGCCCCTGAGGCGCTTCAAGGGCTGCGCCGCAATTGCGGTGCAGCCCTTCGGAAATTAACCGAACTTAACCAATGATATTTATAGATTTAACTTCATTTAACTCATTAGCTTGGGTAGTGCCAATTCGAGAACACATACAACGGATTTGGAGCAACGATGCTGCGAACCTCGAGAAGAACACTGCTCCAGGCCGCCGGCCTCGGCGGCGCCGCGGTTCTAGTGGGGCTTCCTGCGGCGGCGCAGTCCCAGTCGCGTCGCCCGCTGTACCACTTCTCCGTCCCCGAAGGATGGAAGAACGACCCGCAGCGCCCGATATACGTCGACGGGAAGACTCGCTACTACTACCTCTACAACAAGGACTACCCGACACCGGGAACGGGCACCTCGTGGCGCCTGGTCGAATCCGACGACAATGTGGAATTCCACGACCTCGGCGTCGCCATCCCCAAGGAGACCAATCCCAACGGCTCCATCTGGTCCGGCTGCCTGGTCGTCGACGAGCACGACACCGCCGGTTTCGGCGCGGGCGCGGTCATCGCCCTCGCCACCCAGGAGGACCGCTTCGCGCCCGCACCGCACCGGCAGGCGCAGTTCCTGTTCCACTCGGCCGACGGCGGTCGCACCTTCGACCGACTCGACCAGCCGGTGCTGCCCAATCCCGGCGTCGTGGACTTCCGCGACCCCAAGGTGATCTGGGACGATCGGTACGACCGGTGGGTCATGGCCCTCGCCGAATTCGACAAGGTCGGCTTCTACCACTCCAGCGACCTCAAGAGCTGGACCTACGTCGACGGCTTCATCAGGGGCGGCCTGGGCACCTTCGAGTGCCCCGACCTGTTCTGGATCGACTCCGACACCGGCCCCGGCCGGTGGGTGCTGGGCGTCAGCGCCAACACCAAGGGCTCGGGCGGCATCGCGAACTACGCGTACTGGACCGGGGACTTCGACGGATCGAACTTCGTCCCCGAGCACCACGAGCCGAAATGGCTCGACCACGGCTGGGACTGGTACGGCGCCGTCACCTGGGAGCGGCGCGTCGACGGCCGGATCGACCCGAAGACCCGCTACGCCATCGGGTGGATGAACTTCTGGGACTACCCGAACAACACGCCCACGTGGGAGTCGGACGGGTTCAACGGGACCGATTCGATCGTGCGCGAGATCGCGCTGCACTGGTACGGCACGACCGAATCCGCGCTCGTGTCGCGACCGGTCCGGACCCTCGCCGACCGGGCGTCGAGGACGGTCGGCCTCGGCGACGTCCGAGTCGACGGCAAGCTGGTCCTCGACTACCGCGGCCGCGCCTACCAGGTCCAGACCCGCGTCACCTGGGACCGGTTGAACAACGTCGGCATGCAGCTGCGGCTGTCGGGAGACGGCTCCAGGCACATCGACGCCGGCGTCTACCGCCTGGGCGACTTCGCCTACCTCAACCGGGGATACACCGGCAACCCCGACCCGTCGGGGCGGTGGATGGAGAGCCGGACGCCGTTCAGCCCGGGTCGGAGGGAAGTGGACCTGCGGATCCTGATCGACAACACCTCCGCCGAGGTCTTCATCGACGACGGCCGCCACACCCACTCGAGCCTGGTGTTCCCCGAACCGGCCGACGACCGCCTCGCGCTGTTCACCGACGGCGGCGGCGCGACCTTCCACGGCCTCACCATCACCGAATTCGACCCGATCTGATCGCTCGGCCGGTCGGCTCCCCGGGGTGACCGCCACCCGGATGGCGCCGCGGCACCGAGCGCGGCGTCGAGCTCCGCATCGCCGATTACGGCCGGCCCGAGACCCTGAAGGAGGCCTTCGGCGAGGGCGACAAGATCCTGTTCGTCTCCGGCAGCGAGGTCGGGCGGCGCCTCCCGCAGCGCCGGGCCGTCCTCGACGCCGCGAACTTGACGCCGGTGGCGGCGCGGGCGATGGCCGCGGCGAAGCGGCCGCGTCCGGGGCACCGGTGAACCGCTTCACTCCTCGCTTGCCGGCGGGCGGACGGCGGCCCGTTCTCCGCGCCTGCTCGGGCCGCTCAGGCTTCGTCGGTGTCGATGTCCTCGCTCGCGACGTCGGCCTTCCCCTCCTCGGTGTACATCCGCAGGAAGGCGAAGACGCCCGCCAGGCCCGCGATGACGCAGACCGGCTCGAACAGGCTCGTGCCCGCGAAGACCACCATGTCGGCGTCGCCGACGATGACGCCCAGCACCTGGATGAAGGTGACGACGACGCCGCCGACGATGAGGATGACGATGCAGACCCGCGACAGGGTGGAAAGCAGTGCGCTCATTGTTCCGTTCTCCTAACTGGCCTGTTCACGGGACCCATGCGATGCCGACGGCCATGAGCACGCCGAGCAGGAACGTCGGGATGAGGTAGTACATGATCACCGGCTTGAACGTCTTGGCCGGATTGACCTCGGCGATGCCGGCGGCGACGTACAGCGGCGCGGCGCCCGGCGGCGATGCGCTCTCCGACGCGCCCCAGATCAGGACGGCCGCGTAGGCCGCCGCGGGCGCGACTCCCACGGCGGTCAGCGCGGCGTAGCCGACCCCGCCGACGGCGGCGATGGTGCCGGTGGTGCTCAGCGGGCCCGCGACGACGATGATCAGGGCCCCGACGATGGTCACCGCCAGGACGGCCGGGACGTCGCCGAGCTGCTCCAGCAGGGGCGCCAGTTGCTCGCCCAAGCCGAGGTTCGAGATGACCTCGGAGGCGGAGAACGCCGCGATCATGGTGGCCGCGACCAGGCCGAGCTTGGGGCTGACACCGCCGAGGAACTCCCACCACGCCCTGCCGGACTTCGGCAGGAGCCGCCGTCCGACGATGAGGCCGGGGATGAGCATCGCGGCGGGGAGCCAGAACAGCACGGGGATCGTGTCGGCGGCCTCGGTGCCGATCCGCTCCGTGACCGCCTCGCCGGAGGCGCCGTTGGTGGCGAGGATCGGGATCGCGATCGCGACGAGCACGGTGAAGGACGACCAGCCCGCTTTGACGGTGCGCCGGAGCGGCTGGATGTCCGCGGCGTCCATGGCGCCGACCGAACGGGCGCGGATCATGACGAACGCGGCGATGACGCGGGTGGCGAGGAACCAGAACGCGGCCACGAACGCGGTCAGGATGACGTCGTTCGAGGAGAGGTCCCCCACGACGGTCGGGGCGGCCAGCAGCAGGAAGAACGCGCCGCTGAAGGGGAACACCGCGCCGATCCCGGCGTTGCCGCCGAGGACGGTCGCGGCGGTCTCGCCGCTCGCGTTGGAGCGCTTGATCCACGGGATCGTGATCGAGCCGATGGTGGCGGCGGTGGCGGCGCCGTTGTGGGCGACCGCGCCGAACAGGGCCGAGCCGAAGGTGGCGGCGTAGAGGGAGCCGCCGCGGAAGCGCCCGATCATCGAGCTGAGGACGTCGACGATGCGCTGCACGATGCCGACGCGCACCAGCAGCTCGCCGACGACCACGAAGGCGAGGGCCGCGTAGGTCACCTCGTTCATCAGGCCGTCCATCAGCCCGATCCACAGCGCCGAGGGGAAGTCGGTGCCGGCGAAGAGGGCGCTGACGATGAAGCCGGCGAACATGGCCTCGCCGATGTTGCGTTTGAACAGCACGTTCCAGACGACGATCGTGCCGATGAAGGCGGCCAGGGCGATGACCGCGATGTAGTCGCTCACGAGCCGTCCTCCGTCGCTGACGGGCTCACAGCAGAGCGAGGGGTAGGGGGGTGGGGCACTGTCTGGCCTCCTCGTTGAAACCGGATGGACTACTGCCCGTCAAACAATACTATAGTTTTGATAATAATCAAACAGTATTGAGTGGTCGATTCCAGCGATCGGCGGCGCGGCGTGCGCGCGGCGGGCGGCGGGGGCGGGAGCGAGCGGCGGCCGCGGGTGAAGCATGCGCGGCATGCCGAAGGGGCGCAGCGGAGACGGCGCCGGGTCGGGTCGTCCGCGGCGGTGGCGCTTCCCGCGGCGTCCCGTGGCGGCACGGGATGAGCAGAGGCCGATCCGACTCGGTGGCGCTGCCCGCGCGGCGTCCCGGACGTATCGCCTGGGAGGCCGCGAAGGCGTGTCGTGAGACGACCGGCCTCGTCTGGGCGGCGCCCTTCAGACGCGCACTGCGGCCCTGGCCGGGGCCGACGGAAGGGCCGGGCGGTCAGTCGGTCGACAGGCCGAGCCGGGGAACCGGCGTCGGCGGGACGGCGGAGGCGGGAGGCTCACGCCAGGACGCGGGCCTTCGCCCCTTCGAGGTGGCCGCGCATGAGGGCGGCCGCGCCCTCGGCGTCGCGCGCCTGGAGCGCGTCGAGGATGAGGCGGTGCTCGCGGGCGGCGTTGCCGGCCCCGGTGCGCCCCCGCTTGGTGAACAGCCGGAACCGCTGCATCTGCCCGTCGAGCGAGTGCAGGGCCTGCTCGAGGAAGGGGTTGTCGCTCTGCGCGGCGATCAGCCGGTGGAAGGCGTCGTCCGAGGTCCAGTAGTGCCTGAAGCCGTCGGTGTCGTCATCGGCGTGCGGCACCGTGGCGTCGAGGTCGTCGACCGTGGCGCGCAGTTCGTCGAGGAACTCGGGGGTGGTGCGCAGGCCCGCCTGGAGGGCCAGTTCGGGCTCGATCACCATGCGCGCCTCCATGAGCTTCGCGACCTCGCGGTCGCTCAGCGCGTCGGCGACCTGATAGCCCTTGAGCGCCTCGCGGCGCACGAGCCCGGTGTGCTCGAGCCGCGCGAGGGCCTCGCGCAGGGGCGTCTGGCTCACTTCCAGTTCGCGGGCCAGCGCGCCGATGTTGAGCGGCTCCCCCGCGGTGCGCCGGCCGTCGAGGAACTGCTGGAGGAGGACGTTGTACATCCGGTCCGCCACCGGCTCGCGCGTCGACCGCCTGTTGACCATCACATCGCTCCCTTTTGCTGTGCAGATCGATTCTGCCATACACGATCGGAACCGATTCGATACCGGAAGCGCCCATACCCGAGCACCGGGCGGGGGCCGCCCGCCAGGCCGGGCGGCCCCCGCGGCTCAGGCGGCGACCTCCAAATTGGTCCGCCGGTAGGCCTCGGCCGCGCTCGGGCCGGTGAGGTAGTCGGCGAAGGCCCGCGCCTCGTCGGCCGCGCCGGTGCTCAGCGCCGCGGAGAACTCGGTGTAGTGCTGGACCTCGGCGGGGAAGGGCCCGGCGATCGTCGCCTCGGGGACGAAGAGGAGCTCGCTCATCTGCTGGACGGCGATGTCGGCGCGGCCGTCGACGACGGCCTCGGCGATGAATCCCTTCTCGATGATCGTCGCCCGCTCGTTGATCCGCTCGGCGATGCCCAGGTCCTCGATGAGCCGCGCGAAGTAGATGCCGCTGGCGCCGGTGACGGAGTAGGCGACGCTGCGGGCGTCGAGGAGGGTCCGCACGAAGGCGGCCTCGGTGGCGATGTCGGGCGCGTCGGCGCCCGGCGGCACGGCGATGCCGATGCCGGTGCGGGCGACGGCTCTGCGGGTCGAGAGGTCGACGACGCCGCGTTCGGCGAGCGGGTCGAATGAGCCGGTGACCCCGATCATCACGTCGAAGGTCTCACCGGCGTCGATGCGGCGCACGAGCTGCACCGTCGGGTCGAACACCGGCTCGACGGCGAGGCCGGTGTCGGCGGTGAAGGCGTCGAGGACGACGTCGTCGAGCGCTTTGCGGACGGCGAGCGTGGAGAACAGGGTGATGGCGCGTGCCATGGCGGTTCCTCTCTGTCGGACGGAGTCTGCTCAGGACGGGCGGAGCGCGGCGGCCTGCTCGGCGGTGAGGGGGCGCGTGGCCGCGCCGCGCAGCAGGAGGTGCAGTTTCGCGGTCTCCTCGAGTTCCTCGACGGCGTCGAGGGCGGCGGCGAGGGTGGCTCCGGCGACGACGGGGCCGTGGTTGCTCAGCAGCATCGCGTGCGCCTCGCGCGCGGTCCGCTCGGCCAGTGCTTCGAGGCGCGTGTCGCCGGGCGCGTGGTAGGGCAGCAGCGGGAGCCGGCCGACGCGCATGGCGTAGTAGGCGGTCAAGGGCGCGAGCGCGTCGTCGGGGTCGAGCCCTGCCAGGCACGAGACCGCGGCGGCGTGGGTCGAGTGGGTGTGGACGACGGCGTCGTCGCCGGGGCGGGCGCGCAGCACCGCGGCGTGCAGGAAGGCCTCCTTCGACGGGCGCGGGCCCGCCAGGTGCGCGCCGCGGTCGTCGATGAGGGAGAGCGCTTCGGCGGTGACGGTGCCCAGGCTGGAGCCGGTGGGGGTGATGAGGACGCCCGCCGCGGTGCGCACCGAGAGGTTGCCGGTGCTGCCGTGGGTCAGGCCCCGGTCGAACAGGGAGCGGGCGGCGGCGATGATCTGCTCGGCCGCGGTCGCGGTGTCGACGGTCATGGTCGCTCCTCTGCGGCGGATGCGGTGAGCAGGAGGTCCGGTTCGCCGAAGTTCCCGGATTTGAGCAGCAGGTCCAGGCCCTGTCCGGTGCGGATCCACGGCACGCCGCGGGCGGCCTCGGCGCCGATGACGCCGCCGCCGACGGCGAGCGCGGCCACGATCGCGCCCGAGGTCTCGCCGCCCGCGCACACGAACCTGGTGACGCCCCGCCGCCGCAGCCCTCTGGCGATCCGGGCGGTCGCGGCCTCGAGGATCTCGGCCGAGCGCTCGGTGCCCAGGGCCCGCTGGACCGCGGCCAGCTCGGCCGGCGGCAGCGAGGAGTAGATCAGCGGCGCCCGGCCCGGGTCGAGCGCGTCGTACCAGGCCAGGGCGTGCTCGGCCAGGGCGTGGGGGTCCGGCGTCGCGGCGGCGTCGAGGCGGTGGGCGGGACGCCCGGCCCGGCGCATCAGGTCGACCTGTTCGAGGGTGCGCCGCGAGCAGCTGCCCGCGAGGACCACGGCGGTGCCGCCGGGCGGCCGCTCCGGCGCGGCCGTCCGCGGCCCGCCCCGTTCGGCGACGATGCGCGCGAGCGCCCCCGCGAGCCCGGCGCCGCCGCCGCTGAGCGGTTCGTCGGCGATCGCCCGGGCGATGACGAGCAGGTCGTCGTCGGTGATGGCGTCGGGGAACAGGTACCGGTGGCCGGTGCGCGCCTCGGCGATCCGGGCGGCGAGGGCCTCGGCGCCGTCCCGCACGATCCGGTGCGGGAGGACGGCGGCGGCGCCCGCGGCGGTCTGCGCGTCCATGAGGCGCACCAGGGACGAGTCCCGCATCGGCGTGAGCGGGTGGTCGCGCATGGGCGACTCGGCCAGCGGCCGGTCGTGCACGAACAGGTGGCCCTGGTAGGCGGTGCGGCCGTGCTCGGGCGAGCTCGGCGTGGTGACGACGGCGTCGGTGCCGGTGAACGCGGCGAGCGCGTCGAAGACCGGCCCGATGTTGCCCTCGGCGGTGGAGTCGAAGGTCGAGCAGTATTTGAAGTAGAGCCGGGAGGCGCCCGCCTCGCGCAGCCGCTCGGCCGCGGCGAGGCTCTGGGCCACCGCGTCGGCGGCGGGGATCGTGCGGGTCTTCAGCGCGATCACGGCCGCGTCCAAAGCGGCGTCGACGCCGCCGGGAGGCGGCGTGTCGAAGTAGACGCCGGTGCGCAGTCCCTGCCGGTGGAACGCGACGGCGGCGTCGGTGCCGCCGGTCATGTCGTCGGCGATGGTGCCGATCACGGCGCCTCCTCGCCGTCCGCGAGGAGGCGGCGCAGGGCGGCGGCCGAGCTCGCCGGTCCGGAGACGACCGGGACGCCGAGCGCCGCTCGCAGCCGCTCCCCGGCCGGGGCCAGCGAGTACTGGGCGAGGAAGACGGCCTCGACCTCCGGCGCGAGTGGACGGCAGGCGTCGATCAGCGCGGTGACCAGCCCTTCGGCGTCCTGCGCCCGGGTCGCCGCCATCGCGGCGGGCACGGCGAGGCCCCTGACGTCGGCCTCGGCCCCGCTCGCGTCGAGCGCCTCGCTCAGGCGCGCGACCGAGTCGTCTCTCGCGGCCTCGAAGGAGGCGACGACGAGGACCCGGCCGTAGCCGGCGCGCGCGATGTCGGCGAACGCCGCCTCGTCCGGGGCGAGCACCGGTCGGTCCGAGCGGAAGCCCTGCGCGACAGGACCGTAGAGCGAGCAGGTCAGCAGCACCCCGTCGGCGCCCTCGGCGAGCGCGTGCCCGATCAGGCGGGCCATGCGGGACCGCAGGCCGCCGTCGAGCCCGCCGCGGGCGTCCGCATCGGACAGGAGGCGGTCGTCGAGCAGGTTCCACACCTGCGCTTCGGGAAAGGCCTCGGACAGCGCGTCGCGCGCGGGCGGTATGGCGGCGGTGACGGCGCTGATCAGCGCGATCCTCGGCGCGGCGCTCATGCCGTGGCCTCCCGCATCCACCCCAGCCCGGCGACGGTCCCGGCCTTGGGCCGGTACTCGCAGCCGATCCAGCCGTCGTAGCCGGAGCGGGCGACGGCCTCGAACAGCCCTGACCATCCGATCTCGCCGGTGCCGGGCTCGTGGCGCGAGGGCGGGTCGGCGACCTGGAGATGGAGGACGAGCTCGTGGAAGCGCAGGTAGGTGCGGATCAGGTCGCCTTCGTCGATCTGCGCGTGGTAGAAGTCCAGGAGCAGCCCCACCCGTTCGGGACCGACCGCCTCCGCGACGGCGGCGGCCTGCGCCTGCGTCTCGAGGACGAAGCCGGGCGCGTCGCGTTTGTTCTGCGCTTCGAGCAGCAGGCGGACGCCGGTGCCGCGGGCCTGCTCGGCGGCCCACGCGAGGTTCGCGACGTAGCGGGCGAAGGCCCGGTCGCGGCTGACGCCTTCGGGGACCAGGCCGCCGACGACGTGCAGGAACGGCGCCCCCAGCGCGGTGGCGTACTCGAGGCCGCGCAGGACGCCGTCGCGGTATTCGCCGACCGCGTCGGGGATGCAGGCGAGGCCTTGGCGGGTGGGCGATCCGGCCGGGCCCATGGGCGTGTTGACGAGGATCTGCGCGAGGCCGTTGTCGTCGAGCAGCCGCTTCAGGCGGGCGGCGGTGTGCGCATAGGGCGAGGCGTATTCGACGGCGGTGAACCCGGCGTTCGCGGCGGCCTCGAAGCGGGCTTCGAACTCGTGCTCGGTGAACAGCCATTTGAGGTTGGCGTCGAAGCGAAGGGTCGTCATGGTCTCCTCCTCAGCTCGCGGCGCGCGCTCGGACGCACTGCGGGTTGACGGTCTGCGGCGGGATGCGGCCTTCGAGCCCGTCGACGACGGAGCGGGCGGCCGTCATGCCCGAACGCGCCCTCGACTCGACGGTCGCGGCTCCGATGTGGGCGGTGACGACGAGGTTGTCGAGTCCGCGGAGGCGGCTGTCGGCGGGCAGCGGCTCGACCTCGACCGTGTCCAGGGCCGCGCCGGCGAGCTTGCCCGAGGCCAGGGCGTCGGCGAGGGCGTCCTCGTGCACGACGCCGCCGCGGGCGGCGTTGACCAGGAAGGCGCCGTCCTTCATCTTGGCGATCGCCGCGGCGTCGATGAGGTGGCGGGTCTCGGGGGAGAGGAACAGGTGCAGGCTGACGAAGTCCGCCTCGCCGAGGAGCTCGTCCAGGCCCGCTTCGCGGATGCCGTGCTCCCGGGCGAACTCGTGGTCGGGGAAGGGGTCGTGGGCGATCACCGTCATGCCCAGCCCCTGCGCCATGGTCGCGACGAGCTTGCCGATCGCGCCCAGCCCGACCACGCCCAGGACCGCGCCGCCCAGTTCGCGGCCGGAGACCTGGTCCCAGCCGCCGCCGCGCACGCTCGCGACGTTCTGCGGGATCATCCGCGCGGCGGCCAGCAGCAGGCCGATGGTGTGCTCGGCGACGGACTGGCGGTTGACGCCGGGGGTCGGGCACACGGCGATGCCGCGGGCGGTCGCGGCCTCGACGTCGATGTTGTCGTAGCCGACGCCGGTCCGGCCGATCACCCGCAGCTTCGGGGCCGCGTCGAGCACCTCGGCGGTGAAGGGGTCGGTGCCCGCGATGACCGCGTCGAAGGGTCCGACGAGGTCGATCAGGCGCTCGCCGGTCCGCGCGCGGTCCTTGAACGAGCTGTGCGCCACCTCCAGATCCGAGTCGCGCAGGTACCGGTGCACCTCGTCGTCCGGGCGAAGCCACGCGGTGGTGACGAGCACGCGTCCCCTGGTCATCTCCGGTGTTCCTCTCTGAGCGGCCGATCCGCCGCCGGTGCGGGCTCCCGAGGGGGCCGATGAATAAAATACTATAGCGCTAGATGAAATCGTACATGACGAGTTCGCTTCGTGCCAGGACCGGCGTATCGGCCGCCCCCGAGGCCCGTCGGGGGCTTCGGCGAGCGCTCCGCGCCGCACGAGCCCCTGGCGGGGAAGGCTGACACGCGGCCGCCCGGCCGCGACAGGGCGATGTCAGCACGGTGTCAGGGCGTCCGTCGACAGTTGTCTCACCAAGGCGAAACGCCCCGGAAGAACCGCAACGAAGGAGCAACTCCCATGACCGTCAACCTTTCCGCCCAGGACGAGACCACCATCCGCACCGCCGCTTGGGGCACCGTCACCCTGCTGTCCTTCGCGGGCATCGCCGGTTCGGCCCACAAGGTCGGCACCGAGGCCTCCCTGGCCCTGAACGCCGCCACCGGCGCGGTCGGCCACGTCCTGGCCGAGCAGGCCGGCGGCGTGAAGATCAAGGGCAAGTCCGCGGCCGCCATCGCCGACCAGGTCCTGCCCGCGCTGACCGCGTCGGTGAAGCTGCTCGGGGAGCAGGACGAGGCCGAGGCGGAGAACTTCCGCACGACGATCACCGTCGCCGTCGAGGCCGCCAACCGCGCCCACAAGGGCGAGCCCAGCCCCACGATGGCCGAGATGTCCCGCAAGATCACCGAGGCGCTGCACGCCTGACGGGCGCCTTGACCGGACAGCCCCCGGGAAGCACAGTGGGAGCCGGCCGCTTTCGCGGCCGGCTCCCACTGTGCTCGGTGCGCCGCCGCGGCCTCGGCTTCCGTCGCGCTGCCGCTCGCGGGCGCCTGTCAGGCGCTCGACGACTCGGCCGCGGTGGCGGCGGGGCCGGCGAGGCCGCCTGGGGCGGCGTTCGCGAAGCCGAGCGCGCCCACGGCCGGTGCGGCACCGGCCAAGGCGCCCAGGCGGAGCGCGGTTCCGCGTGAGAAGGGGGCGTTCACGACGGCCCGCCTCCGGTGCGGCGGGGCGGGGTCGGTCGTCGCCGTTGTGCCATCGCATGCCTCCGGAAGTGTCGGCGGCTCAGGCCGGGCCAGCGTCCGGAAAAACTCAGAAAAGGTTTTCGAATCGCTGGACGGGCTCTCGTATGGGCCCCGTTTCGCGCGTCAATGCACCGACCGGGGCCGATGCAATCCGGAGGTGCCGACCGGGCGGGGCCGAAAGGCTCGCCGCCGTGGCGGGAGTCCGAAGCTTCGCTGCACCCGCCCTGGTGGTGTGTATCGATAAAGGCGACTGCAACTAACATTGATCTTGATCTATGCATTGACACTCTGGAGCATGGGCTCGTACCATAACGCCTACAACGATTCAGAAAACCTTTTCGGTTTGCTTTCGGTCTCGATCCCGGCCCCGCACCGACCCACGCCCTTCGGAGGCACGCCATGGCGCAACGGCATCGGCCGTCCCGGCTCCCCGCACCCGCAGGCGGGCCGCCATGCGGAGCGGCGGGACCGGCGTCGTCGAACGGCGCGCCCCCACTCCGACCCCCGAACCGGCGCCACCGGTGCCGAATGCAAGAGAACTCCAACCGGCACAAGGAGAAACCATGCTGAGACACGCACAACGTCCGAAGCTGCGACTGCTGCTCGCCGCAGTGCTCGCCGCCGCGACGGCCTGGACGCTCCAGGCCCTCACCGCCACCGCCGCGCAGGCTCAAGCGGCCAATGTGGCCAACGCCGCCACGCCGTCGGCGTCGTACACCTCCCCATGGGAGACGGTCGACGCGGTCAACGACGGCGTCGACCCGCCCCAGTCCAACGACGCCCAGAACGCCCGCTGGGGCACCTGGCCCGAAGAGGGCACCCAATGGGTCCAGCTCACCTGGGGCGGACCGGTCACCGTCTCCTCGTCCGACATGTACTTCTTCGACGACAACGGCGGCGTCCGCGTCCCCGCCTCATGGCACATCGAATACCGCTCCGGCGACTCATGGCAGCCGGTGATCGCCGACGGCCCCTACGGCACCACGCCCGACCAGTACAACTCGGTCGAGTTCGGCCAGGTCACCACCACCGCCCTCCGCGCCGTCCTCCACAGCGGCGAGGCCAGCGTCGGCGTCCTCGAATGGAACGTCTACGGCGAGGGCGGCGGCCAGCAGGAGGAGTGGAACCCGCCCTCGAACCTGGTGCAGCCGTTGAACGAGGTCTGGGCGCATGTGGAGGACACCTACAACCTCGACTTCCGCAACTTCGGCTGGGACCAGGTCATGGCCACCGGCGGCGCGATCAACTACTGCGTCCGCTGGGATTCGCAGAACCCGGTCTCGGCCTCGCTGCGCGATGACATCGAGTCCAAACTCCAAGAGCAGTACCAGTTGTGGTTCGACCAGATGGTCGGCTGGAACGAGTGGCCGTTCCAGCGGATCGAGGTGAACGTGGTCGGCTGGGCCGCCTACGACCGCGACCTGCTCCAGTGGAGCGACGACTCGGTCGACATCTACATCGGGGACATCCGGGAGGACGCGCCGCAGTGCGCCGAGGACTGCGGCCGGTTCTTCCACCAGGACGGTAACTACCCGAACTGCCCTGGCGGCTACGACCACCACTACGACCAGTCGCTGTGGCTGACGCAGGGCATGGGCGGAGGCGCCGGCGGCGACTGGGGCCAGCGCATGGGCCAGGAGTACTTCGTGAACGCGCTCGGCTCGGACCAGGTCACGATCTACCTGCACGAGGTGGGGCACACCTTCGGGCTCGACGACTTCTACGACTGGACCCCGACCGGGCAGTGCTGCTTCATCATGAAGGCCGGGTCCTCCTCGACCATCACCGAGTTCGACCGGTGGATGCTGCGCGACTGGTGGCGCCACCTCAAATCCCGATACGGACTCTGATCCCGGCCCGCCCGCGGACGCGCCGGTGCCGTGCGGGCGCCGCCACGACTCGTGGCGGCGCCCGAGCTTCCCGCCCGATCCGTTCCTGCACGCCGATGCCGTGCCGCTTCGTCGGCGCCCGCGGCAACGCCCCGAGTGGGACCCGAACGGTGAGGCCGTGTCTCGGCTCGGACGGCCGCGCCCCGCTGCGGAACGGGATCGGGCCGGAGACACGCTGCGCCGCCGGTGGCGGGATGCGGTCAAGGTCGAGCCGGCGAAGAACGCCGCAGCGCCGGGACGGCTGCTGATCCCGCCTCACGCGATCGAGACGGATGCGGCGTGAACCTCGCACCGCCTGCGGGAAGCCGGCGCGCGAACCCCTTGTTTCAGGTGCGGGCGCCCCGAATCCCGGCCGGAAGATCGGGTGGCCGGTTCTCGGAAGTTTCCAGGAGCCGCGGCGAAGCAGTCGACTGGTATCACATTAGAACCATTCGCATCGGCTGTCCGAGTAGTAATTTTCGGACGGCCTTTCGCCGTTTTCCGGGTCGAGATGTGGAGTGTTACCGCAGCTCTTTATCGTTACAGGCTTGTTTCTGGCGATGTGGCGGATTTCCCGTCCGGCAGTGATTTCGCTGTATTAAGCGCTTGCCTATGGAAAGTTTCTGAAAATTCCATGGAAATATTGACAGACCGTCCAAATATAGGTGAGCATCGATATATAGCTTGGGAGCGCTTTCCTCTTCAAGCGACCCTCACATCGATTCAACGCGAGCCAAGACACCCGGCGAACCCTTTCGGGCGCCGCTGGAGCGGCGGAGTCCGAAGAGCGAAGGAAATCGAGACATGCAAGTACATCGAAGAAATAGGAGATTCGCGGTCACCGCCGCGGCCGTCGCCGCGCTCGGTGCCGGCGCCTTGACCATCGCCTCGGCGAACCAGGCGTCCGCCGAAGCGGGATGCGAGGTCGACTACAACGTCATCAGCAGCTGGGGCGGGGGTTTCCAGGCCAACATCGTCGTCACCGCCGACGAGCCGATCAACGGCTGGGAGATCGCCTGGGACTTCCCCTCCGGCACCTCCGTCCAGAGCGCCTGGAACGTCGACTGGAGCCAGAGCGGCTCGACCTTCACCGGCTCCGACGTCGGATGGAACGGCTCCATCGCCTCCGGCCAGAGCCGCGAGGTCTTCGGCTTCGTCGGCTCGGGCAGCTCGACCGCGCCCGGCCAGTTCACCATCAACGGCGACGTCTGCAACAACCAGGACGACCCCGA
>NZ_KE386602.1:117749-287903 GCF_000427885.1 Glycomyces tenuis DSM 44171 | reverse complement strand
GAGGTGATCGCCTGGGCGGTCTTGCCGCGTTCGAGCTGCCATTCGGCGGCCGAGAGTTTGAGCGACAGGATCACCCGGTCCGACCAGCGCAGCTCGCCGGCGTAGGCCTCGAAGGCGTCCCGCAGCTCGTCCAGGGCGCCGGGGGTGTGGAAGTCGGGGAGGGGGACTTCGGCGAAGTCCATGTCCGAGCCCAGGTAGAAGCTCGTGTACTGCGGCATGTTGTAGGTCGTCTGCTGCGTGGCCACACCCACGCGGTACTGCGGGTCCTGCATGAGGGTGTAGAGCTTGTGCTCGGTGACCTCGGTGGACAGGTAGACCCGCAGCGCGGTGGAGTCCTCGGTGCGGAGCAGGAGCTCTTCGCGCCAGTCGCCGAAGACGTCGGCGACCAGGCTCGGATTGCCCTTGTTCCAGTTGTTGGTCAGCGTCCCCGTGGCCTCCAGGACGGTGCCGTCCTGCCAGTCCTCGATGGTCGGCGTCTCGAGCGTGTCGGTGGCCAGCCCCTGGACGGTCTGCGTGGTCAGGTCGGCGGCCCAGCGGATGCTCATGTTCGTGCCCGGCTGGCCGTCGGCGTCGATCGGCTCGCCCGTCACGGTGAACAGGCCCTCCTCGCCGACTCCCTCCTCCTCCTGGTCGGGGCCCGCGGCCCACGTCTCGAAGCCCCGGACGTCGGGGTCGATGTCGCCCGCCATGCTGCGGGCGGTGTCCTCACCGGTGTAGCCGCCCCACAGGACCTCGCCGGTGGCGGCGTCGCGCATGGCGTAGCCGTACGGAGCCCACTGGCCGCCCTCGAAGGCCGAGAAGATCTCCAGGCCCGCGCGGTCGGGGTCGAGGTCGCCGAGGTGGTGGGAGTCGCCGTGGCCGAGCTTGGCGGTCGCGCCCGGATCGGCCGAGCCTTCGGGCATCGTGTCGTACGAGGAGTACAGCAGCGACCCGTCGTCGTCGAGCGTGGCCGAGCCGTAGACGACCTCCTGTCTGCCGTCGCCGTCGACGTCGGCCGCGCCCATGGAGTGGTTGCCCTGCGTGGTGAGCGTGCCCCACTCGGGATCCGGCCCTTCGACGCCGTGCGGTCCGTCGTTGAACGGGTTGGACATCGGCGCATGGCCCGAATCGGCCAGCCAGCGCTGCGTCAGGTGCTCGCCGTCCCAGTCGTAGGCCGCCACGGTGGCCCGCGTGTAGTAGCCGCGGGCGAAGATCGCCGAGGCGTGCTCGCCGTCGAGGTAGGCCACGTTCGACAGGAAGCGGTCGACGCGGTTGCCCGGCTCGATGCGGGACATGGCGTAGTCGCCCCAGAGGAGGCCGTCGTCGCCGCGCGGCACGGGATAGTCGACGGTCTCGGCCTCCAGGCCGGTGGCGCCGTCGAAGACGGTCAGGTACTCCGGACCCGAGAGGACGAAGCCCTCGAAGTTCCGCAGGTCGTTCCTCTCCGAGCGCGAGGGGGCGTAGACGTCGATGAAGTGGTCGACGAGCGTCTCGGCGTCCTCTCGGGACAGCGGGTACTCGAAGTCGAACCGGTCCTCGGCGCCGAGCGCGGCCTCGACGGTGGCGGGCCAGTCGCCGTTCACGACCTCGGGATGCTCGCTCCAGCCCGCGAACACCTCGACCAGGTGGTCGTAGTAGCCCTCGGCACTGAGGCGGTAGTCGTCCTCATGGGTCACTCCGGCCTCGACGTCGTCCTCGGGCAGGGTGACATACCGCTCCTCGCCCTCCACGTCCGACGTGGTCTTCGTGCCGGGGGCGGTCTTGGCCATGACCTCGGCGACGCCGTCACCGTCGAAGTCGAACACGCTGAACTGCGTGTAGTGCGCCCCCGCGCGGATGTTGACGCCCATGTCGATGCGCCACAGCCGCTCGCCCTCCTGGGTGTAGGCGTCGAGGTANANCGNGCCGGTGTAGCCNANNTGCGAGNNGTCCTTNGNGTTNNNNGGGTNCCACTTGACGANGTACTCGTANTNNCCGTCNCCGNNNAGGTCGCCGACGCTGACGTCGTTGATCTCGTAGGTGTAGGACTCACCGGCGGGCGTGACGCCGTCGCCGGGCTTCTGCATGGGGATGTCGAGATAGGACTCCGACCACGGGCTCACCGAATCGGAGAAGTCGACCTCCTCGCCGTCGACGACCGCGACGACCCGGTACTCGGAGTCGCCGTCGCCCTCCGCGTCCAGATAGTTGGTGCTGTCGGTGACGGTGGCGAGCAGCGCACCGTCCCTGTAGACGTTGAAGTCCGTGCCGGTCAGACCTGAATCGTTATAACCGGACACTTCATCAGCAAGCAGACGCCAGCTGAGGAAGATCCCGTCATCGGTGGTGCTCGCGACCAGTCCTCGGTCGAGGTGCTCGAGCTGGACTCCGCCGCCTTGATCGGCGGTGTCGGATCGGGGCTGCGCCTGTGCCGTCTGGGCGCCCATGGAACCGCTACCAGCGACGACGGCCGCCAGTGAGACCGCGGCTATTCGTTTGAACTTCTTGTGGGGACTCATTGAGGAGTTCCTTGTCACCGTGCGAGGTGGACGAGAACGCGCCGGGATCCGATGTGGAAGCTCGCGCGAACGTCCAGGCTTCATTGAAACGATTTAACACATCGAAGGCTATCGAGGGGCCACTTTCATGTCAAGGGAGAGGCCCATGCGAAACCCGAATCATCCACGATTCCGCTTCTGCGATCCGCCGATCCTGGAAACATGTCCGGTGCGGAAATTCCGCCGCACATTCACCGAACAAGGAGTGAACCATGAGACGAACAAGGGTGTTCGGCTTGCTCGCGGCCCTCGGCGCCGCCCTGGCGCTGACCTTCGCCGCCTCCAGCCAGGCCTCGGCCGAGAACATCGAGGAGCAGATGCGGCCCGAGGGCTCGATCTCGGAGTCCGAGGTCGACGTCGGCCCGGCCGACGACGCCGAGCAGGAGAACTGCGCGGTCTACACGGACCGCACGGAAGTGCGGATCCGAGTGGAGCCCACCACCGATTCCGATCACTTCGACTACATGGAGCCGGGCGAGTGGTACTCCTCGTCCTGCGACTCGACCCCCGGCGGCACCTACGGGGAGCCGTGCGGGGACGGCTTCCACTGGGTGGAGGTCTACATCGGCGACACCGTCGGGTACGTGGCCCTGATGTGCCTCGACGGCTGGGTCGAGGTCGACGTGTAGGCGCGACCGTCGAACCGGACACCGGGGGCGGCCGCGCGGCGGCCGCCCCTCGCGCGGCGCCGGGTCCGGGAAGCCGACGGCGCGGCGCGCGGCGCACGAGCCGCCGCCTTGCGGCGCAGGGGATAAGCGCCGGGCGAACGCGGCCACCAGCGTGTCGGTGAGCTCGCCCGCGAGGCGGCCGTCGGGGTCCAGGTCCGGGTCGAAGACCGTCACCTCCATGCCGACGCACCGCTCGGAGGCGAGCAGGGCGCCGAGCAGCGAGCCCAGCTCGGCGTGGGAGAGGCCGCCCGGATTCGGGGAGTCGACGGCGGGCATGACGGCGGCGTCCAGGACGTCGGCGTCGAGATGGAGCCAGAACCCGTCGAGCTCCGGCCGGTCCAGGTGCGCCAGCGCCGACGCCGCGCAGCCCTCCGGCCCCTCGGACCGGAGCCCGCCCACCGCCCACACCGCCATGCCGAGCGCGTCGAGCTCGCCGGTGTACTCGTCGTCGTCGCGGATGCCGATCACCGCCACGTCCTCGTCCAGGAAGTACGGACGCCGCCCCTCCAGGTCGGTCAGGTCCGCCTGGCCGCGGCCGGTCGCCAGCGCCAGGTCCTCGCCCGCCGCCGCGCCGACCGCCGCCGAGTTGTCCGGGTGGCGGAAGTCCGAGTGCCCGTCGAGGAAGGCGAGGCCGTAGCGGTCCCGCCGCCGCAGCCCCAGCGCCGCCCCGAGCAGGATGCCGCAGTCCCCGCCGAGCACGACCGGGAACCGCCCGGCGTCGAGCAGGGCGCCGACCCGCCCGGCCAGGCGCGTGCTGTACGCGGCCAGGCCCTCGGCGTTGAACACCCCTCGGCCCGGTTCCCAGTCGCCGCGGTCGTATCGCGGCGGGGTGGCGCACCCGGCGTCCTCGGCGCCGATCCGAGGCAGGAGCCGGTGGTCCCGCAGGGCCCCGGCGAGCTTGTAGCAGCCCGGGGCCACCCCCGGCGCGGGCGGGCGCAGGCCCAGGTTCGACGGAGCGTCCAATACCGACGGCGGACGGTGCATGCGGGCCTCCCAGACGGTGCTCGGGCCGTTCATTCAACCACGCCCGAGCGCCGCTCACCGGGGCTCGTAGACCGCCCGCAGCACCCGCGAGCCCTCGCCAGCCGACCCGATGGCGAGCATGCGGCCGGTGAAGCCGGTGGCGACCTCCGTCGAGAGGTAGCGGCCGTCGAGCCGACCCAGCTCGCCGAAGCCCGCGCCGCCGTCGAAGGACAGCACGATGTCGTCGGGCCCGATCCGGGTGGGGGAGACGCCCTCAGTCTCGGGTTCGGCGGTCTCGATCCGCAGCACCGCCGTCCCGCCGGGGCACGGGGCCGAGCCGAGCTCGTGCGCGACGGGCCCGATCCGGGCCACGGCGCGGACCCGGCCGCCCTCGAAGACCAGCTCGTACCAGTGGCGGTCGTCGATCAGCAGCCGCAGGCGCCCCGCGCCGGAGCAGGCCGCCTCGGCGCTCCAGGCCAGGTCGCGGACGCGGGCGCACAGCAGCCCCGGCGAGCCGTCCGGCGCGTCCCGCAGCGTCAGGCCCCCGTCCGGATGGCGGGCGGCGACGGCCTCGGGCTCGCCGCCGGGGACGACCCACCGGAGGCCCGGGGCCGGTGAGGCGAAGTCGTCGTCGAACGCCGTGTCGCTCGGCGGCACCTCGAAGCGGGCCTCGTCGAACACCGGCCACCCCTCGACCCAGTCGACGCCCGCCAGGAAGGTCTCGCGGCCCAGGACGTGGAACTGGGGCGTGAAGCCGCCGGGGCGCACCGCGAGGTAGACGGCCGCCCAGTCGCCGTCGACGGTCCGCACCAGGTCGGCGTGGCCCGTGTTCTGCACGGGGTGCGCGGTGCTGCGGTGCGTGAACACCGGATTGGCCGGGCACGGCTCGAACGGCCCCCGCGGGCTGTCGCCGCGGGCGATCGTGACGGTGTGGCCCCGTTCGGTGCCGCCCTCGGCCAGCATCAGGTACCAGCGCTCGCCGACGCGGTACAGGTGCGGGGCCTCGGCGGCGGCGAGCCCGATGCCCTGCCACACCGGGTACGGCTCGCCCTTGAACTTCCCGGTCGCGGTGTCGAGGCGGCCCTGGAGGATCCCCTCGCCCTCCCCGTCCCGCACCGTGCCCTTCCACGTCAGGTAGCACTCGCCGTCGGCGTCCCAGCACAGGTCCGGGTCGATGCCGACGGCCTCGCGGACGAACACCGGCTCGCTCCACGCGCCGGCCGGGTCCTCGGCGGTGACGATGGTCTGGCCGGACCCGGCGTCGCCGACGTTCGTGGTCACGAACCAGAACCGGCCGTCGTGGAAGCGCAGCGTCGAGCCGTAGATCCCGCCCGAGGGCCGCCCGTCGCCGCGGCGGAACTGCTCGCGCCGGTCCAGGATGTTCCCGATCTGCGTCCAGGAGACCAGGTCGCGGCTGTGGTGGATCGGCGCGCCGGGGAAGTACTCGAAGCTCGAGTGCGCGAGGTAGTAGTCCTCGCCGACGCGGCAGATCGTGGGGTCGGGGTGGAAGCCGGGGACGATCGGCCGCTCGGCCGAGGAGACGCGCGAACCTTGCACAGTGGAACCGTTCTTCGTGGTGGCCGGAACGCCGTCGGCGTCGGCCGCACGGCGAACCAAGACTAAGTTGTGTCGGTAAACTTTGTCAACCGCTCAGCCCTGATTCGCCGGCGCGGTGCTGCCCCGCGCGATGAGCTCGGTGGCGAGCTCGACGCGATGCCTCGGGAGCGGCTCGCCCGCCGCCAGCGTGACGATCATGCTCGCCGCGGCGGCCGCCATGTCGTGGAGTGGCTGCCGGATGGTCGTGAGCGGCGGAATCGCCCACTCGGTCATCGGCAGGTCGTCGAAGCCGACGACGCTCAGGTCCTCGGGGATGCGCAGCCCGGCCTCGGCCGCGGCCTGGTACACCCCGATCGCCTCGCCGTCGTTGCAGGCGAAGATCGCCGTGGGCCGCCGCTCCAGGCGCAGCAGCTGGTGCGTGAAGCGCCGCCCGTCCTCGATCTGGAAGTCCCCGACGCACACCAGCGCCGGGTCGACGGGCACGCCCGCCATGTCCATGGCCGCGCGGTGCCCGTCGAGCCTGGCGCGGCTGGAGAGCATGTGCTCGGGCCCGGTGATCACGGCGATGCGCCGGTGCCCGAGATCGAGGAGATGGCGGGTGGCGGTCAGGCCGCCGTTCCAGTTCGCGGCGCCCACCGAGGGGGCCTGGTGCTCGGGTTCGCCGGTGGGGTCGAGCAGGACCAGCGGGATGCCCCTGCTGCGCAGCCGGGCGCTCTGCTCCTCGTCGAGCCGGGAGAAGACCGAGATGACGCCGGTCGGCCGGCGGGCCAGCACGTCCTCGACCCAGCCGCGCCCCGGCGTGTGGCGGCCCTCGAGCTCGGAGACCACCGGCGCCAGGCGGTGCTCGCGGGCCACGCGGGCGACGCCGTTGAGGATCTCGATGCCGTACAGGCCGCGCAGCTCGTGGAAGACGACCTCGATGAGCGGCGCGGGCTTCGAGGGACGCTTCTGGCGCCGGTAGCCGTGGCGGCGGATCAGCTCCTCGACCACGCCCCTGGTCTCGGGCGCGACGTCGAGCCGCCCGTTGACCACCTTGGACACGGTGGCGATCGAGACGCCCGCCCGCCGGGCGATCTGCGCGATGGTCAGCGGCTCGCCCCGCGCGTCGTCCGAGGCGGCGTCGTCCAGAGCGCCGCCGAGCGAGGCGGCTTCATCGGCGGAGGTCATCGCGAAAGTCTATCCGTGCCGGTCCCGCTCGCCTCCCCAGCTTGCGAACGCATTCCTCATTCGTGGGGCGCCCGGCGCCGGTAAGCCGTCGGTGCCATGCCGTGGAGGCGCGAGAACTGCCGCGAGAAGTACATCGGGTCCTCGTAGCCGGCGGCCCGCGCGACGGCGGCGACGGGCAGCCTCGTCCCGTCGAGCAGCTCCCTGGCCCGGGCCATCCGCAGCTCGATCTGGTACTTCAGCGGCGAGACGCCCAGGCGAGCGCGGAACAGCGCGCTCAACTGGGACGTGCTGAGCCCGACCATGGAGGCCAGGGCGGTGACCGAGGTGTGCCGCGGCGCGGTCGCCCGCAGGTGCTCCACGGCCCGCTCGAAGGGACCAGCGCTCGGGCCCGGCTGCCGCCGCCCGGTCGCGATCACCTGGCTGAGCGCGTGCCACGCGGCCCCCGAGGCCCGGATGAAGCCCGTGGCGGTGATGCCCGAGTCGAGCGCGTCGATGATCTGGGAGATCAGGCTCGCGACCGGCGCCGGATCCCGCAGGTGCGTGACGAGCCCGCCCGCGGCGGCGTGCGCGGCCCGGACCAGGTCGGCCGCGTCCGCCCCCGCGAAGTGGAACCACCACAGCGTCCACGGATCGGACTTCGAGGCGCCGTAGGTGTGCGGCCGCTCGGCGGGGAGGACGACCGCGTCGCCCGGCGCGACGGTGAACTGGCCCTCGTCGGTGCGGCACCACCCGGCGCCGTCGGTGCACACCAGCAGGATGTGCTGCCCCGCCCCACTGGAGCGGACGCGGCCGTGGCGCGCCGCGTGCGGAAAGCACCCGGCGTCGGTCACCATGAGCTTCCCGGTCACGGGGTGGCGCAGCGCCCGGCCGACGACCCCGCGAGGCACCACCAGCATCCGCTGCCCCGCGAAGCCTTCGCGCAAAGCCTGCGGATCGAGCGCGGCAAGCGATTCATCCATGCATTCCATTGAAACGACCATCGACATCCGACGTCAAGCGGCCATATGGTCTACTGCATGTCCAGCGAAGAGTCGAGAATCGTCCTACCGTCAGCTCCCGAGGCGATCGCCGACCGGCCCGTGCGGGCCTGGCGCGAGAGCGTCGCCATCGACTCCTACGAGCCCGGCGAGCCCGACCGCTACCCGGCCTACCTCGACCAGCGCGTCTACCAGGGCTCCTCGGGCGCGGTCTACCCGCTGCCGTTCATCGACGAGGTCGCCGAGGAGAAGGCCCCGCGGGAGTGGGACGCGGTGCACCTGGAGAACGAGTACGTGCGGCTGATGGTCCTGCCCGAACTGGGCGGGCGCATCCACATCGGCCACGACAAGACCTCGGGCTACGACTTCTTCTACCGCAACGAGGTCGTCAAACCGGCCCTGGTCGGCCTGCTCGGGCCGTGGGTCTCCGGCGGCGTCGAGTTCAACTGGCCCCAGCACCACCGGCCCGCCACGCACCTGCCGACCGAGGCCCTCATCGAGCACGATGAGGACGGATCGGCGACGGTCTGGTGCTCCGACCACGACCCCTTCGCGCGCATGCAGGGCATGCACGGCATACGCCTGCGCCCCGGCAGCGCGCTCATCGAGCTGCGCGGCCACCTGGTCAACCGCTCCGACGAGGTCCAGACCTTCCTGTGGTGGGCCAACGTGGCCGCCGAGGCGAACGACGACTACCAGTCCTTCTTCCCCACCGACGTGCGCATGGTCGCCGACCACGCCAAGCGCGCCACCACCGCCTTCCCGGCCGCCGCAGGCCGCTACTACGGCGTCGACTACCCCGCGCGGCGCACCCCCGAGCGCCCGGACGGCGACCGCCTCGACTGGTACCGCAACATCCCGGTGCCCACCTCGTACATGTGCCTGGGCACCGAGGACGACTTCTTCGGCGGCTACGACCACGGCGCCCGCGCCGGCTTCGTCCACTGGGCCGACCACCGCATCGCCCCCGGCAAGAAGCAGTGGACCTGGGGCAACGCGCCCTTCGGCTGGGCCTGGGACGCGCACCTGACCGACACCGGCGGCCCCTACGTCGAGCTCATGGCCGGGGTGTTCACCGACAACCAGCCCGACTTCGCCTACCTCAAACCCGGCGAGACCAAGACCTTCTCCCAGTACTGGTACCCGATCCAGCAGACCGGCCCGGTCCACCAGGCCACCCGCGAGGCCGCCGTCCGCCTCGACCTCCAGCCCGGCGGCGACGGCGCCCGCGTCCGCATCGCCGCCGCCGTCACCGCCCCGCGGCCCGGCGCCCGCGTCGTGCTGCGATCGGGCGAGCGGATCCTGCACGAGGCCACCGTCGACCTCGCGCCCGGCGCGCCGTACGTCCACGAGACCGCGCTCGACGCGGCCCCCGAGCCGAGCGACTGCGAACTGGCCGTGGAGCACGAAGGCGAGACGCTCATCGCCTGGCGCCCGCGCCCCGACGGCGACGGCGCGGACGCCGAACTCGCCCGGCCCGCGACCGAACCGCCCGCGCCCGCCGACATCGACTCGGTCGACGAGCTCTACCTCACCGGCCTCCACCTGGCCCAATACCGCCACGCCACGCGCTCGCCCGAACCGTACTGGGAAGAGGCGCTGCGCCGCGACCCCGGCGACGCCCGCTGCAACACCGCGCTCGCCGCCCGCCGCCAGCACGACGGCCGCCTCGAAGCGGCGGAGAAGCACCTGCGCGCCGCCGTCGCCCGCCTCACCGCCCGCAACCCCAACCCCCGCGACGGCGAAGCCCACTACCGGCTCGGCCTGGTCCTCGCCAGGCAGGGGCGCACCGCCGAGGCCCGCGCCGCGCTCGGCACCGCCATGTGGGACCGGACCTGGTGCGATGCCGCCACGGTCGCCTCCGCCCGCCTCGACCTGGCCGCCGGACGCACCGCCCAGGCCGCCGAAGACCTCGACGCGCTGCTGCACCGCTCCCCGAACCACACCCAGGCCCGCAACCTCGCCACCGTCGCCGCCATGCGACGCGGCGAGACCGACCGCGCCGCCGCCCTGGTGGCGGGCACGCTCCGCGACAACCCCCTCGACGCGTGGGCGCGCCACCTGTCCTCGCGCCTGGGCGAGCACGAGACCACCGACGACGCGACGATCGTCCTGGACGTCGCCCGCGAACACCTCTCCGTCCACGACGACGAGGCCGCCGCCGAACTGCTCGAACAGGCCTCCCGCATGCCGCTGGTCCGCGGCCGCACCAACATCGCGCCGCTCGCGTGGCTCCACCGCGCCGACCTCGAACTGCGGCGCGGCGACCGGGCCGCCGCCGCATGGGCGCTCGACCGCGCCCGCGCCCTCGACCGGACCTGGTGCTTCCCCTCGGCCGCCGACAACGACATGCTCGAACGCCTGCGCCGCCACTGGCCCGAGGACCCGGTCCTGGCCGCCCTCGCCGGGCACTGGCTCTACGCCGCCGGACGCCGCGAGGAGGCCGTGGACGCCTGGCGGACCGCCGCCGCGGCCGACGAGGACCCCGTCGTGCTCCGCAACCTCGGCGTCGCCGCGCACAACGTCCAAGGCGACCCCGAGGCCGCCGCCGAGTACTACCGGCGCGCCCGCGAGGCCGCGCCCGACGACGCGCGGCTGCTGTTCGAGGCCGACCAGCTCGACGCCCGCCGAGGCGCCGAGCCCGCCGAGCGGCTCGCCGCCCTCCAGCAGCGCCGCGACCTCGTCGAGACCCGCGACGACCTCTCGGTGCAGCTCGCCGAGCTGCTCACCGCCGCGGGCCGCGCCGCCGAAGCGGTCGAGATCCTCACCGGCCGCGCCTTCCAGCCCTGGGAAGGCGGCGAAGGCCGCGTCCTCGCCGCCTGGGAGGAAGCCCACCTGTCCCTGGCCCGCGCTTCGCTCGCGGCGGGCGACGCGAGGCGCGCCGTCGAGCACGCCACCGCCGCGCTCGAACCGATCGCGAGCCTCGGCGAGGCCCGCCACCCGCTCGCCAACACCGCGGACCTGCACCTGGCGCTCGGCGACGCCCTCGACGCCGCGGGCGACCCGGCCGGCGCCGCGAAGGCATGGGAGACCGCCGCCGCCCAAGAGGGCGACTTCCAGGCGATGCGGATCCACGCGTTCTCCGAGCGGACCGCGGCCTCGGTGACCGCGCTGCGCCGCCTCGGCAGGACCGAGGAGGCCCGGCGCCTGCGGGACGGACTCGCCCGATACGCCGCCGAGCAGGCCGAGGTCACCGCCCGAGTGGACTACTTCGCCACCTCGCTGCCGGAGATGCTGCTGTTCCACCAGGACGTCCAGGCCGCGCACGACGACAGGGTCCGCGTCCTTCGATCCCAGGTGGCGAACCTGGACGACTGACCGGACGAGCGTCGACCGACCACTTCTCAAAGGAGAGAAATGCACGACGAGACATCGACCGCCGCAGACCCGCCGGGGCGCACGCTGCGCTGCCCCGCACCGGAACCGCCGATCCGAGACCACCTGCCCCTCGGCGAGGCGCCCGGCGCGCCCGACCGCATCGAAGTCACCGGCCGGTGGATCGAACGCGACGGCAGGCCCTGGTTCCCGGTCAGCGGCGAGATCCACTACTCGCGCCTCCCGCGCGAACGCTGGAACGAGACCCTCGGACACGCCCGCGCGGGCGGCCTCGACACGGTCGCCACCTACGTGTTCTGGAGCGCGCACGAGCCCGAGCCGGGCCGCTTCCGCTGGGACGGGAACCTCGACGTGCGCGCCTTCGTCGAACTCGCCGCCCGGCACGGCCTCGACGTCGTCGTCCGCCTCGGCCCGTGGGCGCACGGCGAGGCCCGCCACGGCGGCTTCCCCGACTGGCTCGTCGAACGCGGCGTGCCGACGCGGACCGACGACCCCGCCTACCTCGAACTGGTGCGCCCGTTCTACGCCGAGACGATCGCGCGGCTCTCGGGCCTCACCCACGCCGACGGCGGGCCGATCGTCGCCGCGCAGGTCGACAACGAGCTCTACGACCGGCCCGAGCACCTCGCCACCCTGCGCCGGACCGCCGAGGAGCTCGGCCTGCGCGTGCCGATCTGGACGGCCACCGGCTGGGGCGGCGCCCAGGTGCCCGAGACGCTCCTGCCGGTCTACGGCGCCTACACCGACGGCTTCTGGGAGGAGGCCGAGACCGAATGGCCCGCGTTCGCGCCGATCCACTTCCGCTACAGCGCGGTCCGCGACGACCTCTCGGTCGGCGCCGACCTGCGCGAGGCCCTCGACGGGGTCCACCAGGACGGCGCCGACGACGCCCCGGCCGCCCCGCCGCCGGAGGAGACCCTCCCGTTCGCCACCTGCGAGCTCGGCGGCGGCATGCACGTCGCCTACCACCGCCGCCCCCTGGTCACCCCCGAGGACGTCGCCGCGATGGCCCTGGCCAAGATCGGATCCGGCTCGGTCTGGCAGGGCTACTACATGTACTCGGGCGGCACCCAGCGCACCGGCGCCCGCGGCACCGAGCAGGAGTCCCACGCCACCGGCTACCCCAACGACGTCCCGGCCCTGAGCTACGACTTCGGCGCACCCATCGGCGAGCACGGCCAGATCCGGCCCCACCACCACCTGCTGCGCCGCCAGCACCTGTGGCTCGCCGAGGACGGCCACCGGCTCGCCGCCATGCCCGCCCGCATCGGCGGCGGCAGCGCGGACCCCGGCGAACTGCGGTGGGCGGTGCGCTCCGACGGGCACAGCGGATACCTGTTCGCCACCACCTACCAGCCCCCGAAACGCCCCCTCGACGCGCAGCCCGGCGTCCGCTTCACCGTCGAACTCGACGACGGCCCGGTCACCGTCCCGCGCGAAGCGGTCGACCTCCCCGCCGGAGTGTCGCTGGTGTGGCCGCTGCGCTACCCGCTCACCCCGGACCTCGAACTCCGCAGCGCCACCGCGCAGCTGCTCACCCGCGTCGCTGGTGGCGAGAACGACTCGGGCGAAGGCGACATCGTGGTCCTCGCCGCGAGCGACGAGATCCCCGTCGAGATCGTCCTCGGCGACGGCACCGCCGTCGACCTCCCCGGACCGCCCGGCCCCGACTGCCTCGTGCGCCTGCCCGGCGTGCGGCTCCTCGTCCTCGACGAGGTGAGCGCGAACCGCCTCTACAGGCTCGACCTGGCCGGGCGCGAACGACTCGTCCTCGCCGACGCCCCCGTCCACGCCGAAGACGGCGCCCTCGTCGCGTACCCCGAGTCCGCGCGGCTCGCCGTCGCGGTCCTGCCCGCGCCCGAGGCCTTCGCGGTCGACGGCGCCGATCTCGACCAGGTCCGCGACGACGGCCCCTGGCGCGTCTGGACGCTCACCGCCCACGGCGCCGGCCCGATCCCGCTGCTCGCCGAGACGCGCGCGAAGAGCGGCCCAGCGCCCGAACCGAGACGCGGCGGCCCCATGGACCGCCTCAGCGCGCCCGAGGACTACACCGCCGCCGAGGTCGTCGACGTCCACGTCCCCGCCTTCGACGGATCCGACCGCGCGCTGCTGCGCGTCGCCTGGACCGGCGACACCGGACGCGCCCGCATCGGCGATCTGTTCATATCCGACCACTTCTGGCATGGTCGGGTTTGGGACGTCGACCTGACGCCCCACCGCGACGCGCTCGCCGAGCACGCCGTGCGGCTCGAACTGCTGCCGTGGCGGGCCGAGACCGGCGTCTGGGTCGACCCGGCCGTGCGGAGTGTCGCCGACGGCGTCGCGGTCGAGTCGGTGACACTCGTGCGCGTCGGCAAGATCCGGCTGCGCTCCAAGGAGGCCCCTTCATGGAACTGAACCGCAGACACCTGCTCCGACTCATGGGAGCGGCGGGTGCGGGCGCGAGCGGGCTCGGCGCGCTGGCCGCCTGCTCCTCGCCCACGCAGGGCCCGCCGCTCGAATCCGGCCACGCCGCCCTGTCGCTGTGGACGCACGACCCCGGCTACGCGACGTTCTTCACCGACGCCGCGAGCGACGAGGCGCTCGTCGGCGGCAGCAATTGGACCTACTCGGTCGAGGTCACCTCGCTCGCGCCGCCCGACGTCATCGCCCGCCTGGTCAGCCAGGCCGTCGCACAGCGGCCCCTGCCCGACCTCGCCGGGCTCGAGATCGGCCAGTTCCCGCGCATGATGGGCTCGGACATCGCCGAGAACCTCCTGCACGACCTCACGCCCCTGACCGAGCCGTTCGGCGATCGGCTGCTCAAGACCCAGCCCTACACCATCGACGGCAAGGTCTACGCCCTCGAATCGGACAACTCGGTCTCGGTGATGTACTACCGCGCCGACCTGTTCGAGGAGCTCGGCATCCCCGAGGACGTCGAGACCTGGGAGGAGCTGCTCGACATCGGCGCCCAGGTCGCCGCCGACACCGGCCAGGCCATCGGCATGGTCTCCGACGGCGACAACACCGCCATCGTCCAGGGCTTCACCCAGATGCTGCTCCAGCGCGGCGGGGGCCTCTACGACGCCGACGGCAATCTCACGCTCCTCTCCGACGAGGCCGTCGAGGTCCTCGAGCTCATGGCCGAGGGCGTCAGCACCGGCGCGTTCCTGTCCCTGGCCGACCCGTACGGCAGCGCCACCGCCGCCGCGCTCAAGGGCGGCGGCCTCACCGCCACGGTCATGCCGAACTGGTACAAGGTCTACGGGCTCGAGGCGAACGTCCCCGACCAGGCCGGCCTGTGGCGGGCGAGGAACATCCCCCGCTTCGCCGGCGGCGGCTCCGTCTCCTCGACCATGGGCGGCACCGCGTTCGGCGTCGTCAAGGACCAGGTCCTGACCGACGCCGCGCTCGACTTCCTCGAGCGCTGCTACCTCACCCCCGAAGGGCAGCTCGCGCGCTACCACGCGGGCGCCTACCTCCCGACCCTCGCCGACCTCTACGAGACCCCCGAGTTCCAGAACATCACCGACCCCTACCTCGGCGACCAGCGGATCTTCGAGGTCTACTCCGTGGCCGCCGAGGAACTGCCGGTCTACTACCAGGGCGCCGGGCTCGTCGTCCTGCGCGACACCATCGGCGGACCGATCCTGCGCGCCCTCAAAGGAGAGATCGGCGCCGAGGAGGCCCTCACCGAAGGCGTGAGCGCCTACGAAAGGCAGGTGCCCGAGCAATGAGCGCCACCACGACCACCACCCGGACCGGACGCCGGAGCAGCGGGCAGCGGCAATGGGCGCCCTACGCCTTCATCTCCCCGTTCTTCCTGCTGTTCACCGTCTTCATGCTCGTGCCCATCGGCGCGGGCTTCTACTTGAGCCTGACCGAATGGGCCGGGCTCGGCACGCCCGACTTCATCGGCTTCGACAACTACGCGCGGCTGTTCCAGGACCCCAGCTTCGGGACCTCGCTGCTCAACACGGCGTTCTACACCGTCTTCGCGCTCGCCGTCGTCCTGCCGGCCTCGCTGCTCATCGCGCAGGCGCTGAACGCGCGCGGCCTCAAGCTGCGGGACTTCTTCCGCCTCGTCTACTTCATGCCGGTCGTCCTGTCGCCGATCATCATCGCCCTGATCTTCGGGCTGATCTTCGACGGCGAGTACGGCCTGTTCAACGCCGTCCTGGAGGCGCTGTTCGGCTTCGGCGGCATCTCCTGGCTCACCGACCCGCTGTGGGCGCGGATCGTCGTCGTCGTCCTCGTGCTGTGGCGCTGGACCGGCTTCCTGACGATGTTCTTCCTCGCGGGGCTCCAGAACATCCCGCGCGAGCTGCACGAGGCCGCCGAGGTCGACGGCGCCGGCCCCGTCCGCCGCTTCTTCTCGGTCACCCTGCCGCAGCTGGGGCCCGTCACCGCCTTCATCGCCGTGACCATGCTGGTCAACACCGCGCAGATCTTCGAGGAGCCGTTCCTGCTCACCCAGGGCGGCCCCGGCGAGTCCACGATGTCGGTGTCGATGTTCATCTACCGGGCCGGCTTCCAGCGCTTCGAGCTCGGCTACGCCGCGGCCGCGGGCGTCGTCATGTTCCTCATCGTCTTCGCGCTGGGCCGACTCAGCATCAGCGCCTTCGGCGTAGGGAGGACCCGATGAACGCCGCCACCGACACGCCCGAGGCCGCCGCCCGAGACCGGAGGCGCCCCTCCGGCGCCGGACGGATCGCCCTGTACGCGACCCTCGTCCTGCTCGCCCTGGTCTACTTCGCGCCCCTGGCGTGGGCGCTGTCCTCGTCGTTCAAGGAGCGCAGCGAGATCTTCGCGTTCCCGCCGAGGCTGTGGCCGGACCCGGTCACGTTCGAGAACTTCGCGAACCTGCTCGCCGAGCAGCCGTTCTGGCGGTGGATGCTCATGAGCACCGTCGTGGCGCTGCTGAGCACCGTCGCCGTGGTGTTCTTCTGCTCCCTGGCGGGCTTCGGCTTCGCCAAGTACGAGTTCCGCGGCAAACGGCTGCTGTTCGACGTCATGTTCTCCTCGCTGGCGATCCCGCTCGCGGTCATCCTCGTGCCGCTGTTCATCCTGGTCGCCAAGCTCGGCCTCGCGCATCCGCTGTTCGCCCTGATCGTCCCGTGGGTGGCCCCCGCGTTCGGGATCTTCATGATGCGCCAGTACACCGAGCAGGCCATCCCCGACGAGCTGCTCAGCGCCGCCCGCATCGACGGCTGCTCGGAGTTCCGCATCTTCTGGAGCATCGTGCTGCCCCTGCTGCGCCCGGCCATCGGCGCGCTCGGCGTGTGGAGCTTCCTGACCACCTACAACAACCTGCTGTGGCCGCTGGTCATCGTCTCCGAACCCGAGTACTACACCGTCCCGCTGGGCCTCCAGGCCCTGTTCGGCGCCGAAGGCCGCCAGTACGACCTGGTCATGGCCGGGTCGATCCTCGCGGCGATCCCCGCGATCGCCGTGTTCATCCTGCTGCGCAAGCAGCTCGTCTCCGGCCTGACCGCCGGGGCGGTGAAATCATGACCACCACCGGAAGGAGCGCTTTGAGCGCCAGCACGATTCCCGACCACCTGCCGGAGAGGCTCGCGATCACCCTCTGGGACTTCTCCTGGTACGTCCGCACCGGACCCGGCGAACCGTTCGAGGACCTCGACGCCGCCTTCGCGCGGGCCCGCGAGCTCGGCTACAACGCCGTGCGCATCTGCGCCATGCCGTTCCTGCTGTTCCGCTCCGGCCTGGACACGTCCGCGCTGCGGCTCGAGCCGATCGGCGACGGCTACGCCTCGCGTGTGCGCTGGTACGACGTCCGCGAGCCCACGGTGATCGACGCGAAGGCCCACCTCCTGGAGTTCTTCCGCGCCGCCGACCGCCACGGCGTGGCCGTCGTCGTCTCCTCCTGGGAGTACCAGCAGAGCCCGGCCTTCGCCGCCGACCGCGCCTGGTACGACGCCCTGCACGCGATCGACCCGGACGAGCGGCTCACCGTCCTCGGCGAGGCCGCGGCCGATCTCGTGGACTTCCTCGCCGAGCACGGCCTCGCCCGCACCGTGGCCCTCGTCGAGCTCCACAACGAGGTCCAGGCCGGGCACCTCACCGCCGGGCTGCCCGGCGAGGAGGACCCGGTCGTGGAGCTGCGCGAGCGCCTGGAGGCGGGCATCGACGCCTTCGCCGCGCGCCACCCCGAGGTCCTGTGCGCGCCGAACTACGCGGGCGTGCCGGTGACGGCGCTGCGAGGCCTGCCCCGCAACGCGAGCGCGCTCGTGGTCCACCCCTACGTCTACGGCGTCCTGGACGACCTGGTCCGGGAGTTCGCCCTGCGCGGCGAGGCGGCCGACTTCCCGCAGGAACGCGCCGACGCCGAGCTGCTCAGGCCCGGTGCGCCCCTCTTCACCGAGTGGGCGCCCCCGGCCGACGAGGAGTGGAAGCGGCACGCCTCGATCGTGGGCCACGGCGAGATCTACGTCCACGACTGGTGCGACCCCGAGAAGGTGGACCGCTGGCTCTACGAGCGCTACGGCGCCCACCGGATCGCGATGGCCCAGCAGCTGCGCGAGTGGATCGGCACGGCCGCCGACCACGCGAAGCGCCTCGGCGTCCCGCTGGTCTTCGGCGAGGGCTGGGTGGGCTACACGCCGCGCGACTGCCGCTTCGAGGAGGGGCCGGTCGGCGCGCAGATCTGCCGCGACGCGATGGCGCTCTCCCGCGAGGTCGGCGCCTGGGGCTCGATCGTGTGCTCCAACGCCGCGCCGCAGCACGCGATGTGGGCCGAGGAGGAACTCCAGCGCGAATGCAACGCCCTCTTCCTGGAAGGCAAGGGCGTGGAGGCCGAGGGCTGAGGGCCGTCCCGGCCCGGCGGCTCGCCGCCCCGGGCCGGGACGTTTCGGGCGAATCGATTCGTGGGCGCGCTTCCATTGAGCCTCGACATGGGCCATAATATTCAAGGCAATCAATGTCGTAATCAATGTCTTGGCCTGTGTCCGCGATCGTGAGTGCGCCGCGCACCGGGCCGAAGGAGGTCCTCGCATGGACGTCATGCGAACTCGAAGGCGGTCCCGCTTGATCGGGGCCGTCGCCGCCGCGTCGGGGGCGCTGGCCGCCGCGACGCTCGCGGTGGTGGCGGCGAGCCCGGCACAGGCCGCCGCCTGCGACGCGGTGGAGTACACCGTCGTCAGCGACTGGGGGACCGGTCACCAGGCGACCGTGTCGCTCACGACGGGAACGGAGGCCGTCGACGGTTGGACGCTGGAGTTCGACCTGCCCGCCGGAGCCGCCGTGCAGAGCGCCTGGAACGTCGACTGGAGCCAGTCGGGCGCCGCGTTCACCGGCTCCGACGTCGGCTGGAACGCCACCGTCGCGGCCGGGCAGACCCGCGAGCTGTTCGGCCTGGTCGTCGGCGGCGCCGCCGCTCAGCCCGAGTCCTTCAGCCTCAACGGGACCGTCTGCGGCGAGGCCGACCAGACCACCGAGCCCGACGACCCGACCACCGATCCCGACGATCCCACCACGCCGGACGATCCGACCACCGATCCCGACGACCCGACCGACCCGCCGGACCAGGGCGAGTGCCCCGCCGGAGCCGTCTGCGACGGCTTCGAGGACCAGACCGGGACCACCCCCGGCGGCGACTGGACCGTCGGCGCCCCCGACTGCACCGGCACCGGGACCGCCACGGTGGACGAGTCCGTCGTCCACAGCGGCGAGAAGTCGGTCCGCGTCGACGGCGGCGCGACGTACTGCAACCACGTCTTCGTCGGACGCGAGCTCCCCGCAGGCACCGAGTGGTTCCGCTTCTACGTGCGGCACACCACCGCTCAGCCCGCCACCCACACCACCATGGTCGCCATGGAGGACGCGAACGACGGCGGCGCCGACCTGCGCCTGGGCGGCCAGAACGGCGCGCTCCAGTGGAACCGCGAGTCCGACGACGCGACGCTGCCCGAGCAGAGCCCCAACGGCGTCTCGATGAGCGAGCCCCTGCCGGTCGACACCTGGACGTGCGTGGAGTTCCAGATCTCCGGCGGCGACCTGAGCACCTGGGTCGACGGCGCCCTCGTCGAAGGCCTGGTCGTCGACGGCGTGCCGACGCACGACATCGACGGGCAGTGGCTGAACAAGGCCGGCTGGAACCCGTCCCTGGTGGACCTCCGGCTCGGCTGGGAGAGCTACGGCTCCGACTCCGACACCCTCTGGTACGACGACGTCGCCTTCGGCACCGAGCGCATCGGCTGCTGAAGCCCCGAGCGATGCGATGACGGGCCGGGCGCGGGAACGCGCCCGGCCCGTCGAACCGGATCAGATCATGCGCTCGCCGCGCCCGGCGGGGGAGCGGTGGAGTCGCGGACGACCAGCTGCGTCGGGAGCGAGACCTGGCCCGCAGTGCGCGCGGCGAGCTCGTCGTCGCCCGCGGTGTACTGGAGCAGCAAGTCCACCGCCGCGGTGCCCGCGTCCGCCGTGGGCACCACGATCGTGGTCAGGCGCGGGCGCGCCAGGCGGGCGAGCACCGTGTCGTCGACGCCGATGACGCTGACGTCCCCCGGCACGTCCACGCCCAGATTGTGGAGGCCCTCCATCAGGCCGATCGCCAGCAGGTCGTTGTAGGCCAGCACCGCCGTGACGCCCGAGTCGGCGATCTGCTCGGCCACGGCGAGCCCGGCGTTCTCGTTCGGCGTGTTCGGGCCCAGGACCGTGACGCTCGCCCGGCCCTCGGACGCGGCGGTCACCGTGCGGCTGATCTGGCCGTTCGTCCAGGACTGGCGCGGACCGGACACGTAGGCCAGTTTCCGGTGCCCCAGCTCCAGCAGGTGGGCGATGGCCGTCTCGGCGCCGTGGACGACGTCCATCGTGACCGAGGGGATGCCGCTGATCTTGCGGTTGACCAGCGCGATCGGAATGTTCTCGCTGAGCCGCTCGATCTTGGCGTTGGCGATGCGCGGCCCGCACAGGACCACCCCGTCCACCTGCTTGGCGAGCGCGTCCACCAGCTCGGTCTCGATCGCCGGGTCCTCCGAGGCGTCGGCGATGAACAGGTGGTAGTCGCGGGCGCGGGCGGCGTGCTCGGCGGCCTTGATCATCGGCGGGAAGAACGGGTTGGCGATGTCGGCGACGATGAAACCGATGTTGTGGGTGCGGCCGGTGGTGAGCGCCCGCGCCACCCGGCTGGGCCGGTAGCCCAGGCGGCGCGCCGCCTCCAGGACCCGCGTGCGGGTCTCGGGCCGCAGCCGGTGCGGCATGGAGAAGGCGCGGGAGACGGTCGACATGTGCACCCGCGCTTCTTTGGCGACGTCTTTGATGGTCACGGCCACTGGAGGAGTCCTCTGTCGGTTCGCTTGGATCGATGATCTTCCATAAAATTACGCAAACGATTGCAAGGCGGTCAAGGGCGGTGCCGGGAAAGCTGCGACCAGCCTAACGCAAGCGTGTTCGAAAACGAATCCCCAACGGGGCGATCCCATCGCGCGTCCGCCCCCGCGCCCGGGCGGCCCGACGCCTTGACACCCGAGTCGGAGCTGACTAGCCTCGACTCGCTCGCCTGGCACCCGAACCGCAATGGAGCACACGATGAGAGCCCTCGTCTTCCACGGACCCGACGACCTGCGCGTCGAGGAGGCGCCCGACCCCGTCCCGGCCGCGGGCGAAGTGCTGCTCGAGATCGTCGCGACCGGCATCTGCGGCTCCGACCTGCACGGCTACACCGGCGAGAACGGCAGGCGCCACCCCGGCCAGATCATGGGCCACGAGACCGTCGGCCGCATCGCCGCGCTCGGCGAGGCCGTCGGCGAGGACCTGACCGTCGGCGCCCCCGCCACGGTCAACCCCGTCATCGGCTGCGGCGCGTGCCCCCAGTGCGGGGCGGGCAGCGAACAGCACTGCGCGCGCCGCCGCGTCATCGGCGTCGACCCCGCTTTGAGCTCCGCGTTCGCCGAGTACATGACCGTGCCCGCCCGCAACGTCGTCCCGCTGCCGCCCGAGGTGCCGATCGAGTACGGCGCCCTGGTGGAGCCGCTCGCCGTCGGCTACCACGCCGCCGTGCGCGGCCGCACGGCCCCCGAGGACCGTGTCCTGGTCGTCGGCGGCGGCCCGATCGGGCAGGCCTGCGCCCTGGCCGCCCGCCGCCTCGGCGCCGCACGGGTCGCGGTCAGCGAGCTGAGCGCCGGTCGCCGGGACCTGGTGACGGCCCTCGGCTTCGCCGCCGTCGACCCCTCGCGCGGCGACCTCGCCGAACTCGTGGGCGAAGCCCTCGGCGGCCCGGCCACAGTGGTCATCGACGCGGTCGGCAGCAGCGGCAGCCTCGCCGGGGCCTTCGCCGCCTCCGAGCGCGCCGCCCGCGTCGTCCTGGTCGGCATGGGCGCTCCCGACGTCTCCCTCTCGGCGTACGCGATCAGCACCGACGAGCGCAGCGTCATCGGCAGCTTCTGCTACCCCTCCGAGGAGTTCCGCCGGACCGCCGAGTGGGTCGCCACCCTGCCCGCGGGCCTGGAGCACCTCATCGACGACCGCGTCGCGTTCGACGCGGGCCCGAAGGCCTTCGCCGAGCTCGCCGCCGGAGGGCTCGACGCGAGCAAGATCCTCGTCCTCACCGGGCGCTGAGCCCGAGCCGCGACGCCGACCGAGAGCCGACCGGACGCCGAAGGCGCCGTTCGGCGCCGTCGGCGTGCTCGAATCCCGTTCCTCGAGCCGGGGCGCCGAGCGCCTTTCGGCTCCCCGGTGCTCCGCCCAGTTACCGAGAACATTTCCTTAATCTAGGCATTTACATTCATCGAATCAAAGCGTTACGCTGTCCATGCGGTCTGGAAATTTCGGAGTCGTCACCGAAAGTTTCGCCGCGCCCCAAGGCTGCGATCGGCAAGGCGACCGCAGCGTCCCCCAAGCGAAAGGCTTGTCATGTCCACAACGCTCCGAGCGAGGTCGAAGACCTTGGCCGTCGCGGTGGCGGCGGTGGCGGCACTGGCCGCCACGGCGGTCACCGCCGCGGCGGACCCGTCGGCCTCCCCGGCACAGGCCGACGCCCTCCCCGACAGCTTCACCTGGGAGTCCTCCGGCGAACTCGTCGCGCCGCAGCAGACGGCGCCGGGCCGGACCCTGGTGTCGATCAAGGACCCGTCGGTGATCGAGTACGAAGGCGAGTACCACGTGTACGCCACCACCGCCGACACCGGCGGCGGCTGGTCGCTGACCTACTTCGGCGGCTTCACCGACTGGTCGCAGGCGAACTCGGTGCCGCAGACGCACCTGACGACCACCGCGGTCGGCGGCGGCTACCGGGCCGCGCCGCAGGTGTTCTACTTCGAACCGCGAGACGAGTGGTACCTGGTCTACCAGACCGGCCTGCCCTCGTTCTCGCTGCTGGACGACCCCGGTTCGCCCGAGTCGGCCACCGCGCCGCAGAACTTCATGGACTCGCACGGCCCCGCGGACGCGAACTCGTCCTACATCGTCGACTACTGGGTCACCTGCGACGAGGTGAACTGCTACCTGTTCTTCAACAACGACAAGCAGCAGTTCTACCGCGCCCAGACGACCGTGGCGGAGTTCCCGAACGGTTTCGGCGACGTCGAGCTGTTCATGCAGTCCTCCAGCAACGACCTGTTCGAGGCCACCAACGTCTACAAGGTCGGCGACACCGGCCAGTACCTGCTCATCGTCGAGGCCATCGGCTCGGACGGCAAGCGGTACTTCCGCTCGTGGACCTCCGACCGGCTGGACGCGAACTTCAACGAGTGGACGCCGCTGGCCGACACCGAGTCGAACCCGTTCGCCCGCTCCAACAACGTCACCTTCCCCGGCGGCGCCTGGACGCGCGACATCAGCCACGGCGAACTCATCCGCGACCAGGTCGACCAGACGATGACCATCGACCCGTGCGACATGCGGTACCTCTACCAGGGCATGGACCCGAACGCCTCCGGCGAGTACTCCCAGTGGCCCTGGCGCCTCGGCCTGCTCACCCACACCAACCCCGCGTGCGACTCCGGCGGGGACCCGACCGATCCGCCGGACGACCCCACCGACCCGCCCGAGGGCGAGTGCACGGCCTCGATCGAGGTGGTCAACGAATGGGGCTCGGGCTGGCAGGGCAACGTCACCGTCACCGCCGGCAGCGACCTCGACGGCTGGAGCCTCAACTGGGACTGGCCCGGCGGGCAGTCGATCGACTCGGCGTGGAACGCCGACTGGTCGCAGTCGGGATCGACGGTGACGGCCGCCGACGTCGGCTGGAACGGCAGCGTCGCGGCGGGCCAGAGCCGCGAGGTCTTCGGCTTCGTCGCCAGCGGCTCCGGAGCCTCGCCCCAAGTGGCCTGCTCGTCGGCCTAGGACAGGCCTGGCCCGGTGTCACCGGCCCGCCGCTTCGCGAACAGCGCTCCCCGCGAAGCGGCGGGTCACTCCGGTTCGACCTCGGACGCCTGCTTCCCCTTCGGGCTGTCGGTCACCTCGAAGCGCACCCGCTGCCCCTCCTCGAGGGTGCGGAAGCCGCCGGAGTCGAGGATCTGACTGAAGTGCACGAACAGGTCGCCCCCTTCGGCGTCGGTCTCGATGAAGCCGTATCCCTTGTCGGGGTCGAACCATTTGACAGTGCCGGTCGGCATCTGCATCACCGCCTCTTGCGTCTGCTTGCCGAGCCTGTACCCGCTCCGGCCCGGTTCCATGCCGCCCGCGGGCTCCCGGGCGGACCGCGAAGGCGCTCCCTAGACCGCCGACCAGCCGCCGTCGCTGGGGAGCACGACCCCGTTGACGTTGAGCGAGTCGTCGCTGAGCAGCCAGAGGACGGCCGCGGCCAGCCGCTCGGGCGGCGCGGGCGGCGGCATCGTCGCCTGCATGACCGCCCCGGCGCGCTGAGCGGCGAACTCCGAGCGCATCGCGCCCTCGATGTTGGTCGCCACCGGCCCCGGCGCCACCGCGTTGGCGCGGACGCCCTGCGGCCCGTAGTAGAACGCGACGCTCTTGGTGTACCCGACGATGGCGTGCTTGGAGGTCGTGTAGGCCGCTCCGGAGGCGGAGGCCCGCAGCGAGGCCTCCGAGGCGACGTTGACGATGGCGCCGCCCCCGGCCTCCAGCATGGCCGGCAGGACGGCGCGGGTCAGCCGCATCGGGCCGGTCAGGTTGATGCCCATGACGCGATCCCACGTGCCGTCGTCCACCTCGGCGGGCGGCAGGAAGCCGTCCATGACGCCCGCGACGTTCGCGAGGCCGTCGATCCGGCCCTCGGCGGCGTCGACGATCCTGCCGACCGTCTCCCGCTGGGCGATGTCCCCGGCGACGGTGCGCAGCGCCGAGTCCCCGAGCTCGTGGGCCGCCTGGTCGGCCAGCTCGTCGAGCCGGTCGGGGATGACGTCGGCGGCGACGACGCCGGCGCCCTCGGCGATCAGCCGCAGCGCGGTGGACCTGCCGATCCCCGATCCGGCGCCGGTGACGATGACGGTCCTGCCCGCGAAGCGGCCCGCTCCTGATGCCTGTTCCATCGATCCTCCTCGGTTCGACCGGCCTCCTCGGCCCGACGCCGCCGATTCTCCCGGCGCCCGCGCCCGGCGGGGCCGCTTCGCCGAATTCGACACCAGGACGGCCCGCGCCCGGCCGGACTGCGGTGGGGGAAGATGGAGGCGATGAACGACATCGAGCGGCGAGCGGCCACCGAGGACCAGAACCGGCGGTTGCTGCGGGCGCGGGACGCGATGGACCGCGACTACGCTGAGCCTTTGAACGTGCCCGGCCTCGCCCGGATCGCGCTCATGTCCCCGGCGCACTTCAGCCGCTCCTTCCGCGAGACCTTCGGCGAGACGCCCCACCGCTACCTCCAGCGCCGCCGCATCGAGCGCGCCTGCGCGATGCTGCGCAACAGCGACCGCACCGTCACCGAGATAGCGCTCGCCGTCGGCTTCGACAGTTTCGGCACGTTCAGCCGCACCTTCTCGGCGATCATCGGGCGCCCCCCGACCCGCTTCCGCGCCGAGTCCGAGCCGCTCCACGTGCCCGTGTGCTTCGTCAAGACCTGGACCAGACCGAGCAGTTTCGGATAAGCCCGGGCCGCCCGCGGCCCCATAGGCTTATCGCATGTTCACAGGAATCAGCATTCACAACGTGTACGTCCTCGACCAGGACGAGGCCCTGGACTTCTACGTCGGCAAGCTCGGCTTCGAGGTCGTCGAGGACGCCGACCTCGGCTTCATGCGCTGGCTCACCGTGAGCCTGCCCGGCCAGCCCGATCGGCGCATCCTCCTCGAGGTGCCCGGCCCGCCCTCGCACGACGAGGCCACCGCCGCCCAGATCCGCGACCTGGTCACCAAGGGCGCCATGGGCGTGGCCGCGATCCTCACCACCGACGACTGCCGGGCCACCTACGAGGAACTCCGCTCCAGGGGCGTGGAGTTCACCGAGGAGCCCACCGAGCAGCCCTACGGCATCGACTGCGCGCTGCGCGACCCCTTCGGCAACCACATCCGCATCGGCCAGGTCGACAAGCCCGCCTGACAGGAGCACGGAGCGGTCCCGGAGGCGGAGCCGCCGGGACCGCTCCGTGCTTCAGCGCCCGCTCAGGAACTCGGCGAAGGTCTGCCCCCGCTCGCCGGTCAAGTCGGCGCAGTCCCGCGAGACCGCCGCGAAGCGGCCCTCCCGCACCGAGCGGAACATGCTGCTGTACGCCTCGATCAGCCACGCCGGTTCGGATTCGGCGGCGAGCCGCTCCCGGTGGTCGTCCTCGTCGAGGTCGTCGTGGCGCACCGGCCTGCCGGTCGCCGCCTCGGCGACCGCGCAGACCTCGGCCGCCGTCAACGCCTCCGGCCCGGTCAAGTCCACGACGCCCTCGGTGCCCCGCAGTGCGGCGGCGGCCAGGCCGCGGGACACGTCGCCGCGGCTGACCAGCGACATGGACCCGTCCCCGGTCGGCAGGGCCAGCACGCCGCTCTTCAGCGCCGCTTCCAGCCACGTCTCCGTGAAGAAGTCGGCGAAGATCGACGTCCGCGCCAGGCAGTGCGCGATGCCGGAGGCGGCCAGAAGCCGCTCGGTCTCCCGGTGGCCGGGGGAGTAGTAGAACCGCGAGTCCGCCTCGGCGTCCAGGATGCCGCTGTAGACCACGTGCTCGACGCCCGCCTCGGCGGCCGCGGCCACCACGTTCCGGTGGTGGCGGGTCATCGTCTCGGCCGTGCCGTCGCTGGAGACGAACACGAGCGTGCGCAGGCCCTCGAATGCCTCGCGCAAGGACGCGGCGTCGTCGTAGTCGGCCCGGCGCGCCGACAGGCGCTCCGAGGCCGGGACCGCTTCGGGCCTGCGGGCGAGCGCCGCCACCTCGGGGCGTTCGGGGGCGGCCAGCAGATGCCGCACCACTCCCGAACCCACGCCGCCGGTGGCGCCGGTGACTCCGATCATGGCCCGTCCTCTCGCTCAGTTCCGGCTCGGGCTCCATCCTGCCGCGTCGATGCGCTCCCTGTCGTGCGGGCGTGAGCCGTTGAACACGGTCGACCAGCCCCGCTTGACGCGGATCTTGTCGACGTAGACGCCGCGCCCCTGATAGGACGGGTCGGAGGCGTACGACCACCGCAGCTGAGCGGTCCCGTCGGGCAGCTCGGCCCGCGCGTCGATCCACCGCCGCCCCGAGAAGCCGGAGAAGGCCCCGTCGGTCGACCACCGGTGCTCGCCCGCGCACAGCTCCAGGCCGACCGGCTCCCACGTCTCGCCGTCGCCGCTCGCCTCCAGCGCCCCGACGTCGGTCGACTCGGTGTCGTACCAGAGCGCGAACTCCGCCGAGCCGCCGTCGATCGGGCTCCGCAGCGGCACCGTGAGCGTCGCCGTCGTCCCGTCCGCCTGGCCCGCGTACCAGGCCTCGCGGCCGGTGCGCGGCTCGACGGGCACGGCCCGGGCCATCGGGCGGGCGGCGGCCCTGCGGTAGGTGCTGACGGCGCCCCGGTTCCGCGTCGGGTGGACGCGGTTGCTCAGCAGCACCAGCAGCGAGCCGGTGAGCGGGTCGAGCACGATCGAGGTGCCGGTGTAGCCGGTGTGGCCCACCGTGACCGGCGAGGACATCGCGTCCATGTAGAAGCGCTGGCCGATCTGCCAGCCCAGGCCCCGCGCGGCGCCCGCGCCGAGCCCCGGGTTCATGTTCGTGAAGATCAGCCGCGTCGTCTCCTCGCTGAGGACGGCCGCCTCGCCGTACCTGCCGCCGTTCAGGACCATCTGCCCGAACACGGCCAGGTCCCAGGCGGTGGAGAAGACGCCGGCGTGCCCGGCGACGCCGCCGAAGGACCAGGCGTTCTCGTCGTGGACGGAGCCGCGGATCATGCCCCGGCCGGTCCACGGCTGATACTCGGTGGCCGCGACGCGGCCGACGGTTTCCGGCGGCGGGTTGTAGCCGGTGTCGGCCATGCCCAGCGGCCCGGTGACGAACTCGGCGACGAGCTCGTCCAGGGCGCCGCCGGTGACGCGCTCGAGGACCTCGGCCAGGACGATCAGGTTGAGGTCGGAGTACTCGTAGCCGCTGCCGGGCTCGCGCTGCAAGGGATGGGCGTAGATCTTCGCCATCCGGGCGGCGTCGTCGGGCAGCGCGTACAGGTTGACGAACGCGATCATCCCGGAGGTGTGGGACAGCAGCTGCCCCACGGTGATCGGGCGCTTCGCCGCGTCGAGGCCGTCGAACTCCGGGAGGTACTCGACGACGGGCGCGGCCGGGTCGATCCGCCCCTCGTCGATCATGCGGCCGGTGACGGTGGCGGTGAACAGCTTCGAGATCGAGGCCATGTCGTAGATCGTGTCGACCGTGGCCGGCTCCCACTGCTCGGCGGGCAGCTCGACCGCCGTCTCGGTCTCCTCGTCCCAGCTCGCGTAGCGCACCCGGTGGCCCGCGGCCGCGTGCGCGACGACGACGCCGTCGCGGGCCGCCAGCACGGTGAAGCCGGGGAACGACGGCTCGGGTCCCTCCATGAACGCCGAGACCTCGGGGACGATCCGGTCGACGTGCTCGGCGACCAGGCCCGCTTCGGACGGATCGCCGGTGCGCAGCCGGTGCGGCCGCCGAGGGAAGTCCACGTCCCCGGGGCCCGCCGCGGGCGGCCCGGTGGCCTCGCCGCCGCCCGGCCGCTCCTCGGCCGCCGCCCGCGCGCCTCCCGCGAGCGCGGCGAACGCCGAGCCGGCCGCGCCGCTGATGATCATTCGACGGTTCATGACGTCTCCTCACCGGCCCCTTCGCCGGTATATCAGGTGCTCCTCGCGCACGTCGGCGAACGCGGCGAGATCCTCGGCCCAGACCTCGGCCACCTCGTCCACGTCCGCGCCCTCCTCGACGGCGAGCCGCACCTCCCGGTTGCCGCTGAGCTTGTCGAGCCAGTACGAGTCGGGGCCGTCCTGCTCGCGCCACCCGTACTGGCCGAAGCGGCGGCGCTGCTCGATGATCATCGCCAGGCCGGTCCTGATCGGGTCGAACGCTCTCCGGTCGGTCACCTGGAGCTCGACGCCGCCGCAGACCTCGCCGGCCCATTTGGAGAACGTCGGCTTGAAGTAGGCCTCGCGGAAGCGGGCGCCCGGCAGCTCCGCCCCGTTCAGGGCCTCGGCCCAGCCGTGGTCGATCTCGGGCGCGCCGAGCAGCTGGAACGGCTGCGTGGTGCCGCGGCCCTCCGAGAGCGCGGTGGCCTCGAACAGGCAGGTGCCCGGGTAGACGGCGGCGGTGCCCGGCGTCGGCATGTTCGGCGAGGGCGCCACCCACGGCAGCCCGGTGTCCTCGAAGTGCATGCGGCCGTTCCAGCCGTCCATCTCGACGACGGTCAGATCGGCCGCCGCCCCGGCCGCCTCCGGCACGAACTCGGCGTTGAACAGCCGCGCCAGCTCCCCGACGGTCATGCCGTGGCGCTGCGCGATCGGCTTGAGGCCCACGAAGGTCGCGTGCTCGGGGTGCAGGACCGGCCCGGAGGCCTCGGCGCCCGAGACCGGGTTGGGCCGGTCGAGGACGACGAACCTGACGCCGAGCCCGGCGGCGGCCTCCAAGGCCAGGTACATCGTCCAGATGTAGGTGTAGAACCGCGAGCCGACGTCCTGGATGTCGAAGACGAGGGTCTCCACGCCGGCCTCGGCGAGGAGCTCGGCCATGCGGTCCTTGTCGTTGTAGGCGTTGTAGACCGGGATGCCGGTCTTGGGGTCGAGGAAGTAGTCCTCGCCCTCGCCGGCCTGCGAGGTGCCGCGGAAGCCGTGCTCGGGGCCGAAGACGGCGACGATGTCGACCTCGCCGCTGAAGTGCATGAGGTCGACCATGTGGCTCAGGTCGGGCAGGATCCCGGTCGGGTTGGAGATGACGCCGACGGCCTGCCCGGCGAGTTCGGCGAAGCCCGCCTCGGCGAGGACCTCGATCCCGGTCTTGACGCGCCCGCCGCGCCCCGCGTGGGCGCCGGAGGCGGCGAGCGCGGGCAGGGCGGCCCCGCCCACGACGGCGGCGGTGCCGCCGAACAGTGTCCGTCGGTCGATGTGGCGTGTGCTCATGGTGTCCCCTTGCGGTCGAGGAGCCGCCCCGGCCCCCCTCGGAGAGCGGCATCGGGCTGAGGGCCGGGGCGGCGGGTCAGTAGGTCAGGCCGTGTCCGAAGGCGAACAGCGTCGCCTCGGGGTCGTCGGCGGTCGGGATGTCGACGGGGAGCCTGCCCTGCGGCTGGACCTCGCCGAAGATCGTGCTCACGGCCGATCGCAGGGCGCCGGCGTTGTAGGAGTAGGTCGCCAGGTTGGCGGCCGTGTCGTCGAGGTAGTGGGCGACGTCGTACGGGTTGCGGACCGCGATCGTCACGACCGGCGTGCCGGTGTCGTGCAGGGCCGCGACGAGCTCCGCCTGGGCCGGTGCGGTGGCGACCCCGTTGGTGGTGACCACGACGAGGTCCTTGCCCTCGGCCGCCGCGACGGCGGCGGCGATGTCCGCCTCGGTCGGCGAGGCGCCGGTGGTGACGTTCTCGGCGGTCCAGCCGTGCTCGGTGAACTGCTCGGCGACGGTGGCGGTGGTGCTCTGGCCCCAGCCGGTGACGAGGGCGTCGCCGCTCGGCTCGGCGAGCGGCAGGGCGCCGTCGTTGGCGATCAGCGTGGTGGTCCGGTCCTGGACGGCCTGCGCGGCCTCGAGGTGCTCGGGCGTGCCGACGAGTTCGTCGACCCGCTCGGGGTCGACGTAGGGGTCCTCGAACAGGCCGAGCTCGTACTTCAGGCCGAGGATGCGCTCGACGGACTCGTCGATGCGCCGCTCGGAGAGCTCGCCGGACTCGACGGCGTCCAGGACCGCGTTGTAGGCGAGGTCGATGTCCGGCGGCATGAGCAGCATGTCGGCGCCGGCGAGCAGCGCCATGACCGGGACGCGGTCGTCGCCGTAGCCTTCGCGGACGCCGTCCATCGACAGCGAGTCGGTGATGACGACGCCGTCGAAGCCGAGCTCCTCGCGCAGCAGTCCGGTGAGGATCGGCTCGGACAGCGTCGCGGGCTTGAGGGACGGGTCGAGGGCGGGGAACTGGATGTGGGCGGTCATGACGGTGTCGACGTCCTCGTCGATGGCGGCCTGGAACGGCGGCGCGTCCAGTTCGGTCCATTCCTCGTAGGTGTGGTCGATCCGCGGCAGCTCCGCGTGGCTGTCGTCGCTGGTGTCGCCGTGGCCGGGGAAGTGCTTGACGGCCGAGGCCAGCTCGCCCGAGGACTGGTAGCCGTCCACTTGGGCGGCCACCATGTCGGCGGCGTGCTGCGGGTCGGAGGAGAAGGAGCGGACCCCGATGACGGGGTTGGCGGGGTCGACGTTGACGTCGGCGACTGGCGCGAAGTTCTGGTCGATGCCCATGGCCTCGAGTTCGGCGCCGCTGATCTCGGCGGCGGTGCGGGCGTCGTCGGCGTCGTGGGTGGCGCCCAGGGCCATCGCGCCCGGCAGCTGGGTCGCGGGCGGGCCGATGCGGGTGACGAGGCCGTGCTCCTGGTCGGTGGAGATGAGCAGCGGGGTGCCGGTCTCGGCGGCGGCCTCCTGGAGCCCGTTGGAGAGCCCGGCGATCTGCTGCGGGTCGTTCACGTTGTTCGACCACGCGAAGTAGATGACGCCGCCGAGCGGGTACCGCTCGAGCAGCTCGTCGGCGTTGTCGACGCCGTGGGCCTCCTGGTTCGCGGCGACGTCGTCGGGGTCGGTCGTGTCGGCGGTCTCGCCGTAGGCGTAGGTGACGAAGAGCTGGCCGACCTTCTCCTCGAGGCTCATGCCCCGCAGGTGGTGCTTCACGAACCAGCGCTGGAGGAGGTCCTCCCACCAGCCGGCGTGGTTCGCGCCCGGGGGCTCGGCGTGGTCGGGCTGGGCGGCGACCTGGGTGGTGGTCGCGGCGATGAGGGCCGCGCTGAGCGCGGTGCTGAGGGCGGCGGCGAGGCCGATGGCCCGGAGCCGCTTGGACGTCGACTTGAGGTTCGCCTTCATGGTGCGGACTCCCGCCTGTGCCGGGGTTGAGCGTGGGTGGAGTGTGGACCCGTCGGGCGGGTACGACCCCTTCGATCATCCTGGCAGAAGTCTTCATAAGAAATCAATATGTTGAAGAGAAACTTCAAAACGCCGTCGCGCGGATCCGCCGAAAACGGCCCGGGGCCCCGGAGGACCTGCGAGGATCGGGGCGGAAGACCGCCCGAACCGAAGGGAGGCGCGGCCGATGCGAATCGCCATCACCGGACACCGCGATGTCCACGGCGCCACCATGGTCGACGTCGACACCGCCTTGCGCATGCTGCTGGCCGAATTCGAGGACGGCGAGTCGACGGTCGGCATCACCTGCCTCGACGACGGCGTCGACCAGACCTTCGCCAGAGCGGTGCTGGACCTCGGCGGCGCCATCGAGGTCATCGTGCCCGCCGCCGACTACCGCAAGAGCCTCGACGAGGGCAACATCCTCGAATACGACCGGCTCCTGGCCCTGGCCTCAGGCGTCCGCGAGCTCGACCACCGCGAGTCCACTCCGGAGGCCCGCATGGCCGCCGCGCTGGCCATGCTCGAGACCGCCGACCACGTCCTCGCCGTCTGGGACGGCGGCCCCGCACAGGTGGCCGGCGGCACGGCCGACGTCGTCGAGGCCGCCAAGGACCGCGGCCTGCCCGTCACGGTCGTCTGGCCCGACAGCGGCCGCCGCGGCTGAACGGCGGGCCCCTCACTCCGAGTGCGGCACCGGCGTCTGCTGATAGAGCGCGAGCCTCCGGCCCTCCGGCGTCTCGACGTACACCGAGGACATCAGCGCGACGAACGCCGCCTCGCCGCCCTCCCGCCACGCCCGGGCCCGGTAGACCAGCGCCGTGGCGCCCTCGCCGACCGCGACGACGCGCTCCTCGGTGATCTCGTAACCGCTCCAGGGCGGAGCCTCGTCCAGAGAGGCCGCCACCGCGGCCCTGCCCAGGACGAAACCGTGCGCGAGGACCATCACGGCGTCCTCGGTCATGACCGAGCCGTAGAACGCCCCACCGGTGCCCTCGCACAGCGACCGCCACCCGGCGTGCTCCATCTCCAGCAGCTCATCGAGTGTGTCCATCGGCCCACGGTACCCACCGCCCGGATCCAGGCGGCGCCGTTTCCGACCCGCCGCCCCCGGCAGTGTCCATTTGTTACTGTTCGACTACTGATGGTGTTCGATGGTTGAGTTCCCGTCCACCGGGTACGCGGCTTCGACAGCGGTCGGACGGACGGGGGTGCGCGGCATGGGGGCCCAGGCGCGGGCGATGATCCGCCGCTTCGCCGCGGCGCTCGCCGCCGTCCTGGCCCTGAGCCCGGCGGCCTGCTCCAGCTGGGCCGCCTCCACCGGCACCGCCGAAGACCGGATCACCGCCACCGCCCACACCCAGGTCCAGACGGCCCTCCTCGTCGCCGAGGCCGGACTCGAGGACCCTCCCGCCCCCGCCGTCACCCTCACCGTCGTCCTCGACGAGGCCCGCTCGGAACTGGTCACCGCCCGTGAAGACCTGGCGAGACTCCCCGGCGACCACGGCGGGCTCATGACGCTGCTCGTCGAAGCGACGACCCTGATCGGCCTGACGCAGAGCGCGGTGGAGGACGGCGACCGCTTCGCCCTGCGCAGCGCGAAGCGGAGCGCCGAAGAGCTCGCCACCGCGCTCGAAGGGCGGAGCGAGCTGCTGTGAAGAAGTACCTCGGGCTCAGCCTCGGCATCCTGGCGGCCGTCGGCGGCTTCCTCGACATGGGCGACATCGTCACCAACGCCGCCATCGGCGCCCGCTACGGCCTCGGCCTGGCGTGGGTCGTCCTCCTCGGCGTGATCGGCATCTGCGCCTACGCCGAGATGTCGGGCAGGATCGTGGCCGTCGCCGGCCGCCCCGTCTACGACCTGGTCCGCGAGCGGCTCGGCCCGCGTGCGGCCCTGCTCAACCTCATCGCCTCGCTCCTGGTCACGATCCTGACCCTGGCCGCGCAGATCGGCGGCGTCGCCGTGGTCATCGAACTGGCAAGCGGCGTTCCGCACGTGGTCTGGGTGGCGCCGGTCGCGATCGGGCTGTGGATCGTCATGTGGCGCGTCAAGTTCGAGAAGATCGAACAGGTCCTCGGTCTCGCCGGGCTCGCCGTCGCGGTGTTCGCCGTCTCCATCTGGTGGCTCGACCCCGACTGGTCGGCCCTGGCCGGGCAGGCCGCCGGCATCACCCCGCCGGCCGGCGAACCGGTCCCGACGTACTTCTACTACGCCATCACCCTGTTCGCGGCCGCGATGACGCCCTACGAGGTGTTCTTCCTGTCCTCGGGCGGCGTCGAGGAGCGGTGGTCCGCGAAGGACCTGCGCATGCAGCGCGCCACCGCGCTCATCGGCTTCCCCGTGGGCGGCCTGCTCGCGCTGAGCATCGCGGCCGCCGCCGCGGTCGTCATGCTGCCCCTCGGCATGGACGCGCAGAGCCTCGGCCAGGTCGTCCTGCCAGTGGGCCTCGCCTTCGGCATGGCGGGCATGATCGTGGTCCTGTTCGGTTTCTTCGCCGTGCTGGTCGGCGCCGCCTTCGAGACCGCGATGTCCTGCGGCTACATGCTGTCGCAGTACTTCGGATGGCCGTGGGGCAAACGGCTTCCTCCCAAGCGCGCGGCGCGGTTCCACGCCGTGGTGGCCGGCTCGGTCCTCATCGCGCTCCTCATCGTCCAGACCGGCGTGGACCCGGTCATGGTCACCGAGGTCGCGCTGGTCGGCGCGGCGGTGGCGCTGCCGCTGACGTACCTGCCGGTCCTGATCGTCGCCAACGACCGGCAGTACCTCGGCGACCACGTCAACGGCAGGTTCAGCAACGCCGTCGGCCTGGTGATGATGGTGGTGGTGCTGGTCGCCGCGATCGCGGCGATCCCGCTGATGATCACGACGGGGATGGGCGCATGAACTGGATCGAATGGCACGGACGCGACCGGATCGACCTGGGCACGCAGCTGCTCGACCGGCAGATCACCGCACCGGAGGCCGAGCCCGTCGGCAAGGTCGACGATGTGGAGCTGACCCGCCGGCCCGATGGCGCCCTGGAGGTCACCGCGCTGCTGGTGGGCACCTCGGCCCTGTGCGAGCGGGTGCCGCAGCCGACGCGATGGCTGCTGCGCCTCGGGATGCGCCTGACCGGCGGCCCCGACTCCCCGCGCCGCATCGACCTCGACGACGTCGTGGACGTGAAATCCGACGTCGAGGTGACCGCGGAGGCCGGGGAGGCGGCGGCCAGCCCCACCGAGCGCCGGTTCAGGGCCTTCGTCGAACGGATCCCGGGAGCGGGCCGTGCGGGGAGCTGAACTGTTCAACGCCGAGGTCCTCGACCCGAGCGGGAGGCGCGTCGGCATGGTGCTCGACGTCCGCGCCAGGCCGGCGCCCGAGCGCCGGGCGCTCGTGGTCGAAGGGATGGTGGTGGGCCGCACCCGCGTCCGGCTGTTCGGCTACGAGCGCCGCGACGAGGTCGGCCCGGCGCTGCTGCGACGCTTCGCGATCTGGCTGCACCGCGACACCCGCTACGCGCCGCTGTCCGAGCTGGACATCGCCGCCCCCGGCACCGTCCGCCTGCGCGTGCCCTGGGACGAGCTCGACGCGCTCAGCGGCCCTTAGAGCCTGCCCTGCGGGTTTAACGCCGCGAAGGGCGGGGAATGCCCCAGCGCACGCCGCGGGACGCCCGCGGGGCATGGGAGGAAATCATGATGGGACGGCTGATCAAGAGCGTGGCGGTCACCGTGGGCATCGCGGTGGCGAAGCGGCTCTGGCGCGCGTACCGTCAGAGGCGCGGCACCGAGCCGACCGGCCCGCGGACCGACGGTACGTGACCGGCGGCGCCCGCCGTGTCCCCTGTGCTCGAACGCATCGACTGTCGACGTTGGTCTCGGCGCCGCGCCGGGTACTCCATCAGCGCAGATCAAGCACGTCTCGGCGGACCGTGACAACCGCGTCGAACCCCTCCGGTTAGGCTGTCGACGCCCTCTGCTGACCGAAGGAGCGACCGATGCGCGGCGAGCACCACTACGAAGTCACCGTCCGGTGGACCGGGAACACCGGCTCTGGCACGTCGAACTACCGCGACTACGAGCGGGACCACGAGGTCCTCGTCCAGGGCAAGCCCGCGCTGGAGGGCAGCGCCGACCCGGCCTTCCGCGGCCGCCCCGAGCGGTGGAACCCCGAAGACCTCCTCGTGTCCGCCCTCGCCGAATGCCACATGCTCACCTACCTGGCGCTGTGCGCCACCCACCGCGTCGTGGTGACCTCCTACGAGGACCTGGCGACCGGCCGTCTGGCCATGGCCCCGGGCAGCAGCGGCCGCTTCGTCGAGGTCGTCCTGAACCCCAAGGTGACCATCACCGCCGAGTCCAGTATGGACCAGGCTGTCGAGCTGCACCTCGAGGCCAACAAGACCTGCTTCATCGCCAACTCGGTGAACTTTCCCGTCCACCACAACCCCGTCGTCGAGATCGCCTGAAGCCCACCGCCCTTCGGGCGGCGACCCGGTGCGGAACGGTTATCGTTCTAAGCGGTCCGCGAGACCGGTGACCGCTCGGCGACCGCCGCGGCGCCCGAGCCGCGGGAAGGACACGCCGTGGAGCCGCTGAGCGACGACGACCCCGAGCGCGTGGGCCCCTACGCGCTCCTCGCCCGCCTCGGCGCCGGCGGCATGGGCACCGTCTACCTCGCCCTCGCCCCCGGCGGACGGAAGGTCGCCGTCAAGGTCGTCAAGGCCGGCCTCGCCAAGGACGCCGAGTTCCGCGACCGGTTCCGGCGCGAAGTCGAGGCCGCCCGCGAGGTGAGCGGCGCCTTCACCGCCGCAGTGCTCGACGCCGGACCCGACGCCCCCGAACCGTGGCTGGCCGCCGCGTACGTGCCCGGCATGACGCTGAAGGAGGCCGTCGAGGCCTGCGGGCCCCTGCCGCCCGAGGCGCTGCGCGCGCTCGCGACCGGCCTGGCCGAGGCGCTCGCGGCCATCCACCGCGCCGGACTGGTGCACCGCGACCTCAAGCCCGCCAACGTGATGCTGACCGCCGGAGGCCCGAAGGTCATCGACTTCGGCATCGTGCGGCCCGAGGACGCCACCGGGATCACCCAGCCGGGGACGGCGATCGGCACCCCCGTGTACATGTCGCCCGAGCAGGCCGCGGGCCGGCGCGTGCGGCCCTCCGGCGACCTGTTCTCGCTCGGCGTGGTCCTGCACTACGCGGCCACCGGCCGCCCCGGCTTCGACTCCGGCCGCCCCGAGCCCGGGACCGACCCCGCCCGCGCCCTCCCCGACCGCGCCCTCGCCCGGATCGCGGCCGCCTGCCTCGAACCGGACCCGGCCCGCCGTCCCACCGCCGAGAAGCTCCTGGAGCGGCTCGGCGGCGACCCGGTGCCCTTGCACGGCACCGACTGGCTGCCCGAGCCCGTCGCGGTCGGCATCGCCCGCCGCGAGGCCGAGCCGATCCCCTCGCGGACGCCGACCGAGGCCGCCCCGCCGTCGCCGAAGGCCGCCATGGGCACGCTCGACGCCCCCTCGGACTTCGGCCCCGCACCCGCCCCGCCCAGGAGGATCGGCCGCCGCGCCGTCGTCGCCGGCGGCCTGTCCGCGGCGGGACTCCTCGCCGCGGGCGCCGCCTGGGCGCTGTGGCCGGACGGCGCCGCCGAGCCGCAGACCGCCGAACCCCCCGAGGGCAGCGCCTCCCCGGCGGCCACGGGCGAGCCCTCGCCGAGCGCCCCGCCGCCCGAGGCCGTGCCGAGATGGAGCGTGCAGGTCGGCGTCTTCGGACCCACCGTGACCGCCGCGGGCGGCCTCATCGTCGCCGTCGCGGACGACCGGCTCCAGGCGCTCGACCCCGCCACCGGAGCGGTCGCATGGGAACGCGAGGCCGTCGTCCGCGCGGCGGTGGCCGACGGGCGCCTGTACACGGTCGACGAATCGATCTACCCCTGGGCGCTGACCGCCCTCGACGCCGCCTCAGGCGGCGTCGAATGGTCCCGAAGCACCGAATTCCTCCCGTGGCAGGGCCCCTTCGCCTGCGGCGAGCTCCTGTGCGTCGGCAGCGAGGCCGTCGCGGCGCTGCGGGCCGACGGCGGCGGGCAGGTCTGGTACGCGGAGGTGAACCCCGAGAACGGGCTCGTGGCGAACGACGACATCGTCGTCGCCGCGCACGCCGTCCTGGAAGGACTCGACCCGCGCACCGGCGACACCGCCTGGACCTACGAGATGGACACCGCGTCATCACCGTCGCTTGGCGACGGCATGGTCGTCGCCTGCGACGCCGAAGGCGTCGTCCACGCCGTCCGCACCGAGGACGGCGCCGCGGTCTGGACCAGGCCCACCGGCTCGTTCGGCCACCGGTTCCTCTACGGCGACGGGGTGCTCTACGCCCAGGCGGGCGGCGGCGACACGCTGGCGCTCCGGGCCGACACCGGCGAGGAGCTCTGGGCGGTCCAGAGCGGCGGGGGCGAAGGCGATCCGTACGGGACCACGAACCTGCTGCGGCCGGCGGACGGCGCGCTCTACGTCTGCGGCACCGACCGGACCGCGTACGCGCTCGACCTCGCCGACGGGTCAACACTGTGGACCTGGGACGCGGGCGAGACCTTCACCGCCCCGCCGGTGCCGCTCGACGGCCTGGTGTTCGTCGGCACGAGCGACGGCCGCGTCCACGCCCTCGAACCCGCCACTGAAAGGTAGACATGCAGCCCCTCCAGCACGACGACCCCCGCTCGATCGGGACCTTCCGGCTCCAGGCGCGCATCGGCGCGGGCGGCATGGCGACCGTCTACCTGGGCCTGTCCAAGGGCGGACGCAGGGCGGCCGTCAAGGTCATGCACGCCGAGCACGCCTCGGATCCGCAGGCGCGCGAGCGCCTCCGCCGCGAGGCCGACGCGGCCGCGAAGGCCGGAGACGGCTACGGCGCGCCGTTCATCGAGGCGGCCCCCGAGGACGAGACGCCCTGGATCGCGACGGAGTTCCTGCCCTCGGTCTCGGTCAGGGACGCGGTCCGGCGGTTCGGGACCATGCCCGCCGCCCAGGCGCGGTCGATCGCCGCCGGCCTCGCGCACGCGCTCCGCTCGGTCCACGAGGCCGGGATCGTCCACCTCGACGTCAAACCGGGGAACGTGCTCCTCACCGACGACGGCGTCCGCCTCGTGGACTTCGGGACCGCCCGTGAACTCGGCGACGATGGGCGCACCGCCGCTCCGGCCCCCGCCGGGACCAGGGGGTTCATGTCGCCCGAGCAGGCCGAGGGCGCGCGGCTCGGGCCCGCGGGCGACGTCTACGCGTTCGGCGCGACCCTGGCCTTCGCCTGCACCGGCGAGCCGTCGACCGAGGACTCGTCGTGGCCGGACGACTTCGCCGACGAGGGGCTGCGGGAGCTGGCGGCCCGCTGCATGGCCCCCGACCCGTCCGATCGCCCGACCGTGCCGGAGCTGATCGAGCAGCTCGCCGAGGCGGACGAGCCGTGGACGAGCGATGAGCTGGAGGCGGCGATCGCCGCCTCCGCCGAGCTCCCGCCCGCCGAGCCGAAGGCGAGCCGGCGGCGGGTGCTGCTCGGCTTCGGGGCCGCGGCGGTGCTCGGCGGCGGGGCCGCCGCCCTCGTCCCGCTCGGCTCCGAAGCCGAGCGGTCGAACGGCAGGGCGCTCCCCCTCGAGCGCTCGGCGGTCGCCGCCGCCCAGGAGCGGCCGTCGCGCCTGCTGACGTTCCAGTTCACCGGGGACGGCCCGCTCATCTCGCTGACCTACACGGTCAACGGCGAGCCGACGACGCTGGAGGACGTGGAGCTGCCATGGGAGGAGACCGTCGAGATCCCGCCGCTGCCCGAGGAGTCGACGTACCACCTCGAGTTCGAGTACCCGCCCGGCGAGATCGACATGCTCATATCGATCGACGGCTTCCAGGTCGGCACCGGCGAGTTCCTCACCATCGGCACCTCCAGCACCAGCGAGGTCGAGGGCTCCGGCTGACCGGGCGGGACCCCTCTCGCGCCGGCCGGGTTAGCGTCGGACCGGCCAGAACGTTGGGAGTAGCCATGCCACAGTTGCGCACCAGGAGGGCCGACAAGGTCGTCCTCCTTCCGAAGGAGTCCGGCAGTCTCACCCGCGAGCTGCCGCCGGTCCAGCCCGGCACGCTGTTCGTCATGGGCGCGAACGGCGGCATGAGCGTCTCGCCCGACAGCGACTTCACGGTCGTGTTCGGGCGCAACGACCCCGAGGTCCACGTGTGCGTCGGCCCGGACGACCTGCACGTCAGCCGCAGGCACGGCTACATCAGGCGCCGCCGCTCGCGCTGGGAGGTGCACAACGTCGGCAGACTGCCGATCCGGATGCCCGAATCGGGGCTGGTGCTCGGCGGCGACCACGTCGAGCTGGCCTCGAAGTACACGCCGCTGTTCATCGTCGCACCCGGGCAGGAGCACCTGCTGGAGGTGCGCGTCGCTGCAGGGCCGCCGCCGGGCTCCGGCGGGAGGGTCTGCGAGCTGGAGACGCTCGGGCGGCCGGTGTGGCCGCTCAGCCCCGACGAGCGCCTGGTGCTCGTCGCTCTCGGCCAGCGCTACCTGCGCGGGGAGACCCACCCGCAGCCGCTGACGTGGGAGGAGGTCGCCCAGGAGCTGCACGAGCTCCAGCCCGCGGCGGGCTGGAACTGGCGCAAGGCCGCCCGCCGGGTCTCCGAGGTGCGCCACCGGCTGAGCCCGCACGTCCGCGGCCTGGTCGAGAAGGAGATCCCGCCACCGGTCGGCAACGCGCTCAACCACAACCTGATCACCGAGCTGCTGGTCACCACGACGATCACCAAGGACCACCTGTCCTTCCTCGAACCGCGGCGCTCTTAAGGGACGGCCGTGCAGGGCACCGTGCCGGGCAGCTCGGGCTCGCCCTCGGTGTCGGCCCGGAAGCTCGGCCCGGCGTCCTCGCCGGGGTCGAGCGCGCCGTTGAACAGGCCGTTGCCGTAGCGGTCGCCCTCGATCCGGCTCATGCCCCACGTGCTGGTGACCTCGACGCCGTCGATGTCGAGGACGATCTCCCAGCCGCCGACGGCCTCCTCGCCGGTGTTGACGACCGTGACCTCGACCGAGATCGAGTCCGACCACTCGTCCGCGAGCCTGAGCGCGGCGGTGCAGCTCGGCCCGGCCGGTCCGGTGTCGTCCTCCTCGCTCGGCTCCTCGTCGGTCTCCTCGCTCGGCGTCTCCTCGGGCGTCTCGGAGGTGGCCTCGACCGTCGGGCTCGTGCTCGCCGAGGTGGGGGCGGCCGCCGAGGAGTCCTCTTCGAGAGGGGCGACGGAGGCGCCGTCGTGGTCCGCGGCGGGGCCCGCCCAGTCGTCGGAGGCGCCCTGGCCCTCGCCGCCGCCGAGGGCCGTGGAGAACTGCCAGACCGCGACCGCCACCGCGAGGGCGGCGACGACGCCGAGGACGATGAGCAGTCGGCCGTGCAGGCGCCCGCGCAGCAGCGGCGTCCGGTCCTTCCAGGCCCGCATCGCGTCTCCTCTAATGTGGACTAACAGGGGTCGGGACGCGGTCCTCTCGGGTGCGGATACGGGGCTTCGCGTCCACGTTGCAGCGTACAAGTCCACCGCACACCCCAGGCCACCGCCGGTGGCGCGCGGCCCGGCGCCTGTCAGTCGTCCATGGGGCGCATGCGGAGTCGTTCGGCGTCGACCGAGACGATGCGGTAGGAGAGCTCCAGCTCGCCGGATGGCCCGGAGGTGCGGATCTCGCCCGCCCGCGGGCACCGCCACCGGCCCTCGACGGCGACCGGCGCGTCGGTGGCGCTGAACTCGTAACGGGTCACCGAGCCGTCCGGCTGGAACTCGATGCTGTCGCGGCCCCGCCCGAGCGCCGCCGGGTCCTCGAAGGGCACGTAGACGCGCACTTCGCCCGCGTCCTCTTCCTCGATGTGCACCCAGCGGCGGAACAGTTCCTCGGGTGGCTCGCTCATGACTGCCTCGCGGATGGTCGGCTGTCGGCCGCGGCGCCGACCGCCGCGAATCCGTGTACTGCTCGAATACTAGGCCGCGACGGGCTCCGCGTCATCGGGTTCGACGGGTTCGTCCGGCGCGGCGAGGAAGGAGCCGCGCGGACCGGCGAGGCAGGCGTCCATCCGCTCGGTCTGCCCCTGCGTGAACATGACGGTGACGGCGTCGTCGCTGTAGTCCATGAAGTTCATGAACAGGTCCCCGTGGGGGGCGTTGTCGCAGCTGATGTTCGGGAATTCGGGCCGGCCGCGGTTGGGCCCGCCCTGGTTCGGGGTGTCGGCGACGAAGTCGTCGCCCGAGCAGCCCTCGCCGTCGTCGCCCCAGATGTGGCGCAGGTTGAGCCAGTGGCCGATCTCGTGGACGGTGGTCCGGCCGCCGTCGAACGGCGCGGTGGCGGTGCCGGTGGTGCCGAAGCCGCGGTGGTTGACGACGACGCCGTCGGTCTCGGGCGCGCCGCCGGGGAACTGGGCGTAGCCCAGCAGGCCGCCGCCGAGGGGACACACCCAGATGTTCAGGTAGCGGTCGGCGGGCCAGGCGTCGGCGCCGCCGGAGGCCGCGTGCTTGACGGTGTCGTCGGCGTCGAACACGGCCGTGTCGGTCCGCGTGCGGGTGATGCCGGTGGTCGGGGCGCCGTCGGGGCCGGTGTCGGCGAGGGCGAATTCGAGCCGGGCGTCGGCCACGAGCGCCTGGAACGGCTCGGGGACGGTGTCGACGCCCGCGCCCCGCATCCGGAAGTCGGCGTTCAGCACCTCGATCTGGCTGTGGATCTGCTCGTCGGCGACGTTGTCGGCCTCCTGGTGCCAGACGACGTGGACGACGACGGGGATGGTGACCGGCGCTTCGCGGCGGGGGCGGCGCCAGGCGAAGGCCTCGTTCTCGATGCCGGTGCGGGCCTCGGCGTAGCCGGGCTGCGCATCGAGCAGGCGGTGGTGCATCGGCATGGTGCCGCACCAGCGCGTGATCTCCAGTGGTCCCTCGTTCATGGCCGTCCTCCATCAGGTTCGCGCGCCGCCGCGATCAGCCGGTATGCACATGATGTTACGCCGCGGGCACGCTCAGGTGTGGTCCAGGCACCCGTTCGGGGGACCGGCGGCGGTCAGTGGAACCGGGCGATGTAGCGGCGCTGCCAAGGCGTCTCGACCGCCCGCGGGCGGTAGTGCTCCCTGACGTAGGCCACGGCCTCGGCGTTCGGCACGCCGTCGATGACGGCGAGGCAGGCCATGGCGGTGCCGGTGCGGCCGTTGCCGCCGCCGCAGGCGATCTCGACGCGCTCGGTCGCCGCCCGCTCCCACGCCTCGCGGAGCGCCGCGGCGGCGGCGGGCCGGTCGCGCGGCAGGGCGAAGTCCGGCCAGCGCAGCCACTTCGACTCCCACGCGACCTCGGGCGGGTGCTTGCCGAGCAGGTAGAGGCCGTAGGTCGGCTCCTGCCCCTCGGGGAGGGGGCGGTGGACGCCCCTGCCGCGCACCAGCCGCCCGGAGGGGAGTCGCATGAGGCCGGGCGTGCCGTCCTCCCAAGGCCCGGTGCTCATGAGCGGACGCGGATGTCGGAATGCATGGCCATGCCGCCGACCTTAACAACCCTTCCGCCGCTCCAGAGGTGCGGCTAGGCTTGCCCGGACGTCGAGGAGGCCCGATGAGGATCGTGATCCCCGGAGGCACCGGGCAGGTCGGCGCGGTCCTGCGCCGGGCCCTGACCGCGGCCGGCCACGAGGTGGCGGTCCTGACCCGCCGCCCCACCAGAACCCACGAGATCCACTGGGACGGTGAGACGCTCGGCCCCTGGGCGGAGGCGATCGACGGCAGCGACGCCGTCGTCAACCTCGCCGGACGCAGCGTCAGCTGCCGCTACGACCTCGTGAACCTGCGGGCGATGCTCGCCTCCCGCGTCCGCTCGGCCCGCCTCGTCGGCGAGGCGATCGCGGCCGCGGCGAAGCCGCCGCGCGTGTGGCTCCAGATGAGCACCGCCACCGTCTACGCGCACCGCTTCGACGAAGCGAACGACGAGGCCACAGGCCTCATCGGCGGGAATGAGGCGGGCGTGCCGGACTACTGGGCCTTCAGCGTCCACATCGCCCGGTATTGGGAGCGGGCGCAGGAGCGCGCCGCCACGCCGGAGACCCGCAAGCTCGCCCTGCGGACGGCGATGGTGATGAGCCCCGACCGCGGCGGCGTCTTCGACGTGCTGCTGCGCCTGGCCCGGCTCGGCCTCGGCGGCCCGGTCGCGGGCGGCGCCCAGTACGTCTCGTGGATCCACGACGAGGACTTCGCCCGCGCCGTCGCCTTCCTCATCGAGCGCGAGGACCTCGCCGGGCCGGTCAACCTCGCCTCCCCGAACCCGCTGCCGCAGCGCGAGTTCATGCGCGAGCTGCGCCGCGCCTGGGGAGTGCCGCTCGGGCTGCCCGCGACGAAGTGGATGGCCGAGCTGGGGGCCTTCGCGATGCGCTCGGACACCGAGCTGCTGCTCAAGAGCCGCCGCGTGGTGCCCGGCAGGCTCCTGGAGGCCGGCTTCGCCTTCGACCGGCCGCGCTGGCCCGAGGCCGCCGCGGACCTGGCCGAACGCGTCCGGAGGCGCTAACGCCAGTAGGCCATGGCGTTCACCCGGTGCTTGGGCACGCCGAGGTCCTTGCGCAGCAGCGAGGTCAGGCCGCGGGTGCTCTTGAAGTCGCACGCGACCCACGCGTACGCCTCGCGCGGGTCCCCGATGAGCCCGGGCAGGGCCGTCCGCGCCTCCGTGACCAGGTGGCCGCCGGCCTCCTTGCGGGGCACGAGGTTGAGCCGGTGCAGCCCGGCGTCGAGCACGAGCAGCCGCGAGTCGTCGTCGTGGGCGGTCTCGAACCAGATCGTCGCGGGCACGTCCGGCATCGCGGCCAGCAGCGAGTTGATCGCGGGCAGGGAGGCGGCGTCGCCGAACACGAACATCCTGGGCGGCAGGGGATCGGGGGCGGTGAAGGCGCTGCCCTGCACCGTCGCCTCGATCGTCTCGCCCGCCTCGGCCGCGAGGGCCCACTCGCAGGCGGGCCCGTCGTGCATCGCGAAGTCCAGGTTGAAGGTGCCCGCCTCGGGATCGGGGTCGACGAGGGTGTAGCCGCGCTGGTGCGGGCGGCCCGCGTTCGCGAACCACACGCGCACCCACATCGTCGGGTGGACGCCGGTGACCTTCAGCATGCCGCCGTCGGTGAACCGCACCCGCGCGAAGTGCTCGGTGAGCCGCTCGGCGCCGGTCACGGTGAACGTGAAGTCCTTGGCGCGGAACAGCTTGAGGACCGCGCCCTCCCAACCGTGCCCCATCGGCGTCTCCTTCCTCCCGGCGGCCTCCACTGGAGACGAGCCGTATGACAGAATTTCAACTTAGCTTAGACTAACCTAACTAAGAGAAGGCGGGGCATGGAGTTCGCGAGCTACAGGGACGCCTGGGGCGTCCCGCACCTGCGGGCCCGGACCGCCCGCGCCCTGGCGTTCGCGCAGGGGCGAGGCGCCGCCGCCGACCGGCCCTCCCAGCTCGCCCTCGCGCGCCGCCGCGCCGAGGGCACCGTCGCCGCCGCCTTCGGCCCCGAAGCCCTGCCCTGGGACCGCTTCGCCCGCCAGGCCCGCGTCGCCGACACCGCCCGGCGCTGCTTCGCCGCCCTCGACCAGGGCACCGCGGCCTGGGTCGCCGCCTACGTCGACGGCGTCAACGCCGCCCTTCCCGAAGGCCCGCCATGGGAACCGTGGGCGCCGCTGGCGATCTGGCTGTCCGAGCACCTGCTGTTCGGCGCCGGATTCCCCGCGAAGCTGTGGCGCGAGCGCCTCGCCACCCATCTCGGCGAGGAGGCGATCGCGCTGTTCGCCACCGACGGGCCGGACCGCTCGGGCAGCAACGGCTGGCTCCTCACCGGCGAGCGCACCGCCTCCGGCGCGCCCCTGATCGCGGGCGACCCGCACCGCTACATCGAAGAACCGAGCATCTACCAGCAGATCCGCCTGTCCTGCGACGAGTTCGACGTGCTCGGCCTGGCCGTGCCCGGCGTCCCCGGAATAGCCCACTTCGGACACACTGGAGGCGTGGCCTGGGGCGTCACCAACGCCATGGCGGACACCGCCGACCTCTACTGGGAACGCCTGCGCCGCCGCCGCAGCGGCGTCGAGGCGCTCGGCCCCGACGACTGGGAGCAGGCCGAGGCCCGGACCGAGACGATCGAGGTCCACGGCGACGGGCCCGTCACCGTGGACGTCATCGAGACGGCGCGCGGACCTGTCGTCGCGGGCGGACTCGACGACGGCTGGGCCCTGAGCCTGCGCTGCCCCGCCGGAGCCGGCGGCGACCTCGGCTTCGGCGCCCTGCCGAAACTGCTGCGGGCCTGGACCGTCGACGACGTGGACGACGCCCTGGACGCGTGGGTCGCCCCGGTCAACGTCGTCCTCGCCGCCGACACCGCCGGCGGGCTCCTCCACCGCGTCGCCGGACGCGTCCCGCTGCGCGACAAGGCGAACATGATCCGGCCCGTGCCCGCCTGGAAGGCCCGCCACGCCTGGCGCGGCTGGCGCGAGCCGCCCCGCGGCGCCGTCCGCGCCGTCACCGTCATGGCCAACCAGCGCGGCCTCGCCGCACCGCTCGGCGTCGAGTTCGCCCCGCCGCACCGGGCCCGGCGCATCGCCCATCTGCTCACCGCCTCCCGCGCCTGGACCGCCGAGACCGTGGGCGCCGTCCACACCGACGCGCTCCTGCCCTCCGCCGGGCCGCTCCTGGACGCCCTCGCCGGACTCGACGGCCTCGGCTCGGCGGCCGCCGCCCTGCGCAAACGGCTCCTGGCCTGGGACCGCCGCATGGACCCCGGCAGCGCCGAGGCCGCCGACTACGCCGCCCTGCGCGCGGCCCTCGTCCGCCGCCTCGCCGAGCACCCCGCGCTCGCCCCGCTGGCCGAGCCGTCCCCCTACCCCGAGCTGTTCGCGCCCTGGCTCGCGCTGCGGCCCCGCATCACCTTCGCCCTCGAACACCTCCTCTCCCACGACGGCCCGATCCCCGCCGAAGACCTGACCGACGCGGTCCGCGCCGCCGCCGAGGAGACCGCCCCCGGAAGCGGCCTCGCCCCGTGGGGCGAACGCCACCGCTTCACCCCTTGGCTCTCGCCGCCCGGCGAGTCCTGGCCGGGCTTCGGCGGCGACCACGACTGCGTCCTGTCGACGACGAGCGTCCCCGGCCTCACCGACGCCTTCGCGCGCGGACCGGCCGCCCGCTGGGTCTGGGACCTCGCCGACCGCTCCCGGAGCCGCTGGATCGTCCCCTTCGGGGCCTCCGGCGGGCCCGGCCGCCCGCACGCCCGCGACCAGCTGCCGCTGTGGCGCTCAGGCGAGCTCATCCCCGTGACCACCGACTGGAACGACCTGACCGAGGAGTCCCCCATGACCGAGCACGCGACCGGCCCCGCGCGGCGCGCCGCCGTCCACGAGCAGACCGCCGGCGGCTTCGGCCGCGTCCGGATCGTCCCGGTCGACCCGAAGGCCGACCTCGACCTGATCCACGGCTGGGTCACCGAGGAGCGCGCCAGGTTCTGGGGCATGGGGGAAGCGAGCCGCGAGCGCGTCCTGAAGATCTACGAGTACCTCGACTCGCTGACCACCCACCACGCCTTCCTCGTGCTGCGCGACGGCGAGCCGATCGCCCTGTTCCAGACCTACGAGCCCGCCGCCGACCCGGTGGGGGAGTGCTACGAGGTCCGGCCCGGCGACATCGGCACGCACCTCCTGGTCGCCCGGCCCGACCGCGGCGGCGCGCAGGCCGGGTTCACCGCCCGGCTCGTCTCGGTGCTGGCCGACTACCTGTTCGCCGACCCCGCGCACCGGCGGATCGTCGCCGAGCCCGACGCGCGCAACGCGCAGGCCCGCGCTCGCCTGCGCCGCACCGGCTTCGCCTTCGGGCCCGAGATCGAGCTGCCCGACAAGCGCGCCCGCCTGGCGTTCCTGACCCGCGAAGCCCACGAAGGACGCCGACGCCCCCCGAGCGCGGAGCGGTAGCGTCCCGAAGCGGGGGAATCCGGCACCTCCGGGCCGGAACCGCGAGACAATCGCACCGCCCCCGATACGCGACCGAAGGAGCACGCCGTGCGAGCCGTGATAGCCGACGACTTCAACACCGAACCCCGACTGGCCGAGCTGCCGGACCCCGAACCCGGGCCAGGCGAGGTCCTCGTCCGCATCGAGGCCGCCGGCGTCAACCCCTTCGACTGGAAGGTCGTCGACGGCGTCATGTGCGGCGCCGTCGAGCACGCCTTCCCGCTGGTCCTCGGCTCCGACGGCGCGGGCGTCGTCGAGCGGACCGGCCCCGGCGTGACCGGCCTGGCCGAGGGCGACCGCGTCTTCGGCCAGTTCATGGACGTCGAGCGCGGCCGCGGCTCCTACGCCGAGTTCGCGCTCGCCCCCGCCGAGGGCAAACTCGCCTCCCTGCCGCGGCAGCTGCCGTTCGACCTCGCCGCGGCCCTGCCGACCGCCGGGGCCGCCGCCCACGACTTCGTAGCCGCGAGCGGAGCCGCCGACGGCCACGTCCTCCTCGTCAACGGCGCCTCAGGCGGCGTCGGGCAGGCGGCCGTGCAGCTCGCCGCCGCGCGGGGCGCGCACGTCATCGCCACCACCGACCCCGCCACCGCCGCCTACCTCCTGGAGCTGGGCGCGGCCGAGATCGTCGACTTCACCGAGGCCCCCACCGTCGACCAGGTGCGCGAGGCCCACCCCGACGGCGTCGACGCCGTCGTCGACCTCGTGTCCGGCCCGGCCCAGATAGACGCCGTCGCCGAGCTGCTGCGGCCCGGCGGCGTCATCATCAGCTCCAACACCGCCGCCGACGTCGAGGCGCTCGCCGCGCGCGGCCTGCGCGGCGCCAACCTCTACGCCGACGCCTCGCCCGAGACCCTCGGCTCGCTGGCCGCCTCGGTGGTCGACGGCGAGCTGAAGGTCCGCATCGACTTCAAGGCGCCGCTGGAGAAGGCCCCCGCCGCGCTGGACCGCTCGCGCGCGGGCAGCGCCCGCGGCAAGACCGTCCTGACCGTGCGGGAGGGCACCGTCGACGCCTGAGCCGCGCGAAAAACCGTTGCCTCCCAGCGCCGCCGCCGCCAGACTGTCCCGATGGACGACAACAAGCACGCCGACGGCCGGGCCGGGATCGACGCGGCCCTGGTCGAGCGGCTGATCGCCGCGCAGTTCCCGCAGTGGCGGGGCGAGCCGGTGCGGCCGGTCGAGATCGACGGCTGGGACAACCGCACCTACCGCCTCGGCGAGAGCATGACGGTGCGGCTGCCCACCGCCGCGAGTTACGCGCTCGCGGTGGAGAAGGAGCACCGGTGGCTGCCGGTCCTCGCCCCGCAGCTGCCCGTCGAGGTGCCCGTGCCCCTCGGCCTCGGCGCCCCCGGCGATGAATACCCGCACCCGTGGGCGGTCCGGCGCTGGATCGACGGCGAGACCGCCCGCGCCGACCGCATCGACGACCTGCCCGCCTTCGCCTCGCAGGTGGCCGATTTCGTCACGGCCATGCAGCGCATCGACCCGAGCGGCGGCCCCGAAGGCGGCGAGCACAGCTTCTACCGGGGCGCCTCGCTGAGCCACTACGACCATGAGGCCCGCAAGGCGCTGCTGGATCTCGAGGGCCGCATCGACACCGACGGTGCGCGAGCGGTCTGGCAGACCGCCCTCGACACCGCCTGGGACGGGCCGCCGGTCTGGTTCCACGGCGACGTCGCCCACGGCAACCTCCTGGTCAGGGACGGGAAGCTCTCCGCCGTCATCGACTTCGGCACCAGTGGCGTCGGCGACCCCTCCTGCGACCTGGTGATCGCCTGGACGATGTTCGAGGGCGCCAGCCGCGAGGCGTTCCGCCGCGGCGTGGGCGCCGACGACGCCGCCTGGGCGAGGGCCAGGGGCTGGGCGGTCTGGAAGGCCATGATCTGCTTGGCCTGGTTCGGCGCCGAAGGCGAGGAGGCCGCCGGCCACCACCGCGTGATCGAGGCGGTCATCGCCGAACACGCTTGAACCGCAATCGGTTCAGTCGCGGCTCAGCGTCGTGGCCACGCACACCTCGTTGCCCTCCGGATCGGCCAGGACCCACCACTCGGGAGCGTGCTCGTCGGTCAAGAGGCGCCCGCCCGCCGCGATCGCGGCCGCGATGCGCGCCTCGGCCAGGTCGTGCGGGACCCATACGTCGATGTGGACGCGGTTGCGCTGCGGCCGAGGCTCGTCCATCTGCTGGAACCAGAACGGCGCGCCGCGCCCGCCCGGATCGACCAGGTCGTCCGGGCCGCGCCGGCCGTACCCGAGGACGGCGCGCCAGAACGGGACCACGTCGGCGTGGGCGAGGGCGTCGATCGAGACCTGGATGGTCTGCACCGCGGACGGATCGGCGGCGAAGCCGAGCTCGCGCGCCGCCGCCGAGATCCGCCTGGCGAGGTCGAGGTCCTCCGCGGTCAGGCCGTAGTGGTCGTCGGTCATCGTGATGATTCGGACGGTCACGCCGTCGAACCGCACGTCGACGTCCGGGCGGCGGGGCCCCGTGCCGTCCAGCGCCGCGATCGCGTCCAGAAGCCGCGCTCCCGCCGCGATGGACCCGGTCCGGAAGTGGGCGCACGCGCCGTCGCCGAGCACCCGCCAGTCCTCGGCGCCCTCGGACTCGCCGAACTGCTTCACCGTGTACCGCTCGGTCATGGCCGCCAAGGTACCGGCCGGGGCCGACACTCTAAGGGCGCCGCAGCTCCTCCTCGACGGCGCCGCGCGGGTTCGTCCAGCTGTCGAGCAGCCGCAGCGCCTCGGCGCTGGCCGAGCCGGGCTCGACGTTGTAGACGCACACGGTCTGGTCGGGATCGCCCGGCGCCTCGAACGACTCGTAGGCGAACTCCATGTCCCCCACGACCGGATGGCGGTAGCGCTTGACGCCGTGGGTGCGGCGCAGCACCTGGTGGTCGTTCCACCAGCCGCTGAACTCCGGGCAGTGGACGGTCAGCTCGCCGATCAGGTCGGCGAGCTGGCGGTCGCCGGGGTGGCGCCCGGCCTGGAACCGCAGCACCGCGACGGTGTCGGCCGCCGCCTGCTCCCAGTCCAGGACCCGTTCGCGCGCTTCGGGGTTCAGCAGGTAGTAGCGGGCCATGTTGCGTTCCGCGGCGGGCACGGCCTCGAAGTCGGTGATCACCTCGCGGGCCAGGCGGTTGGCGGCCAGCACGTCCAGGCGGCGCCCGATGATGAAGGCCGGGACGTGGTCGAGGGTCTGGATGGTGAGCAGCAGGCCCGGCCGCACCCGCTGCGCCACCGGCCGCGAGCGCTTGGCCGGCCTGCGCCCGCACAGGTCCACCAGGTGCGCGCGTTCGGAGGCGTCGAGCCGCAGGGCCGAGGCCAGGGCGTCGAGCACTTCGGGTGAGGGGCTGCCGCCCCGGCCCTGCTCGAGCCGCGTGTAGTACTCGGTGCTCATGTTCGCCAGCCGCGCCACCTCGTCGCGGCGCAGGCCCGGCACGCGCCGGACCCGGCCATCGTCGGCCAGGCCCGCCTGCCCGGGCGTAACTCGCGCGCGCCTGGTGCGCAGGAAATCCGCGATCTCGGAACTTCGGTCCATGACCCAATTGTGGCCGCACCCGGCCGGGCCCGGCGCGCCGTGGGTGGCCCTGGCGGTACCAGTCGGCGCAGGGCCTTTTCAGCGGCGGTTTCGGCCTCTCGGCGGTGCTTTGATCGATGCAGTCATCCGAATCGAAGGGAAACACGATGTCCTCCGACACCACCGCCAAGCCGCTCGAAGGCCGGATCGCCGTCGTCACCGGAGCCTCCAGCGGCCTCGGCGAGGCCGCCGCCGAACTCCTGGCCGCCCGCGGCGCGAAGGTCGCGGTGCTCGCGCGCCGCGCCGACCGCCTCGACGATCTCGTCGCGCGCGTCGCCAAGGACGGCGGCACCGCCCTCGCCCTGCCCGTCGACGTCACCGACGCGGCGGCGGTCGAGGCCGCCGCCGAGCGCGTCGCCGCCGAGTTCGGCCCCGCCGACCTGCTGTTCAACAACGCGGGCGTCATGCTGCCCGCCCCGGTCACCGAGCGGCGCGCCGAGCAGTGGCAGCGCATGATCGACCTCAACGTCACCGGCCTGATGAACGCCATCGGCGCCTTCACTCCGCAGCTCGTCGCGTCCGCGAAGGACCGCGGCGTCGCCGACCTGGTCAACACCTCCTCGATCGGCGCCACCGGCGTCTTCCCCTCGTTCGCGGTCTACTGCGCCACCAAGGCGTATGCGACGCACCTGTCGGACAACCTGCGCGCCGACCTCGGCTCGCAGGGGGTGCGCGTCTCGGCGATCGAGCCGGGGCTGGTCAGTACGGAGCTCAAGAGCCACGTCACCGACCCGGGGGCCAACGAGTGGCTCGACGGCGCGTTCAACTCCATTGAGGTGCTCGAGCCCTCCGATGTGGCCGAAGCGGTGGCGTTCCTCGCGGCGCAGCCGCCGCGGGTGAACCTCAGCCGCGTCACGATCATGCCGACCGCCCAGGTCTGACGGAACCGCGTCCGGCCGCCGCTCGGCACCGAGCGGCGGCCGGAGTTCAGAGCGTGGCCAGGATCGTCCGGAGCGCTTCGTCGAATGCCTCGGGGCGCTCCATGTTCGGGTAGTGGGCGGCGCCGTCGACGGTGATCGCGCGGCCGGTGCCGACGACGCCGACGAGGCGTTCGGCCATGCCGATGTGGTCGGGGGAGTCGGCGCCGCCGTTGACGGCGTGCACCGGGACCTCGATCCCGGCGGCGCGGGCCCAGGTGTCGGGCACCGGCGTCGTCCAGTCCGGTTCGCCCGCGGTGTGCTTGCGGAAGGTCCCTCTGGCCATGTCGTACAGGCGGCGCACCACCTGGGGGTCGAGGTCGTCGACGGTCCGGTCCGGCCCGGCGGCGGCGAACCGCATGTGCGCCTCGATCGAGCCCTCCGGGTCGCCCGCGGCCATCGCGGCGGTCATCTCGGCGAAGGCCTCCCGCGACCACGGGTCCTCGAAGTACGGTTCGCTGGTGCCGACGCCGCTGACGACGACGGCGGCGACGAGCTCGGGGTGCTCCAGGGCGGTGTCGACCGCGGTGGCCCCGCCCATGGACAGGCCGACGAGGATCGCCGGGCCGGTCTCGAGATGGCGCAGCAGCGCCGCGAGGTCGTCGGTGCGGCGGTAGGGGCCGGTCGCGTTGGCGGTGCGGCCGTGGCCGCGGGCGTCCGGTGCGATGACGCGGTAGTCCTCGGCGAAGACCGGGATCTGGTCGTCCCACATCCGGTGGTCGAGGATGCCGCCGTGCAGGAACACGAGCGGCCGCCCGGCGCCGGTGTCAATCCAGAACTGATCATCCATGACAACCAGGGTGTCATACTCGACGCGAATTGACAACTGAAGTGTCATCATTGGGGCATGAACGATCGTGACCCCGCCGCTCAGGCCGACCGCATCACCGAAGTGTTCGACCTGGTCGGACCCCTCTACCGGCGGACGTACCGCAAAGTGGAGCAGGACTCGTCCCAGGAAGGGCTCTCGGTGGGCGTCCGGGCCGTCCTCGTCATGCTGTACGGCGACGGGCCCATGACCGTGCCGCAGATGGGGCGCGCGCAGTCGCTGAGCCGCCAGTTCGTGCAGCGCATGGTCAACGAGGCGGGCGCCGGCGGCCTCGTGGAGACCGTCCCCAACCCCGCGCACAAGCGCTCGGCGCTCGTCAGGCTCACCGATGAGGGCCGGAGCGTCATCGGCGCGGTGAGGGACCGCGAGCGCGCGATCTTCGTGCAGATCGCCCGAGAGCTGGACGACGCCGACGTGGACGCGTGCATCCGCGTGCTCTCCCGCATGGTGGCGCTGCTCGACCACGTCGACATGGACTGAGGGCCCGCCGCCGAGCGGCGGCGGGCCGTCTCCCGTCAGGCGCTCGGGGCCTTGGCGAAGACCTCGGTCTCGCCTTCGCCGCGTTCGCTCCGCGGAAGCCGCCGCGGCGGGTCGCGTCGAGCGCGGGCCGCGGCCGCGGACGCGCGCCGGATCCCGCGGGATCCGGCGCGGCGGCTTATTCCAGGACGAACGTGGCGTCGGCGCGGTCCTGCGCCGTGCCCGGCTCGTGGAGGTACGCCAGTCCGTTCTGGCAGCGCAGGTACCGGCCCGGGAAGTTGACCGACTCGAACGACTCCGCCCCCGTCCCGGCCAGACCGCCGCGCCGGTGGAAGCTCGCGTCCTGTCCGAACAGAGCCGAGCCGTCGTCGCTCTCCACCCAGCACTCGTAATCCCTGTGTCGCAGGTAGTGTCCGGGGTAGTTCGCCGACTCCAGCGAGACCGTCCCCGAGCCGGCCAGGCCCGCCGCGATCCGGAACTGCGAGTCGGCCAGCATCGCCGGGCTCGCGTCCGCCCGGACCCGGAAGTCGTAGTGGTGCAGGAACACTCCCGGCCGGCCGTAGGCGGCGAAGCGGTGCGGGCTCGCCCCGTCGGCCACCGGGATCCCGAAGTCCGGCGTGCCGTCGGCCCTCCAGTAGAACTTCTGGAGCCTGGTGTGCCGGTTCGGGTCGTACAGCGGATCGCCGTCGATGTCCCGGTAGGGCCTGGCGTGGTAGACGAGGATGTCGCTCTGCCCGTCCTCGGAGACGGTGAAGGAGTTGTGCCCAGGACCGTACTGGCCCGTCCGGTCGTCGCTGCGCAGCACCGGCTGCGGGTTCTTCGTCCACGACGACGGGTCGAGCAGGTCCGCGTCCTGCGAGGCCGTGAGCAGCCCCATCGCGTAGTTCGCGTCGGTGGCGCTGGCCGAGAACGTCATGAAGAACCGGCCGTTCCGCTGGATGACGGCCGCGCCCTCGTTCACGTTGTGCCCGATGCGCTCCCAGGCATGGGTGGGCATGCTGATCCGCACCGGCTCCCCGGTGATCGCCCACGGGCTCGACATCGCCGCGAGGTACAGGCTCGTGCCGCTGCCGAGCTCGGGGTCGCTCTGCGCCCAGCACAGATAGCGCGTGGACCCCTGCGTGAACGTGGTCGCGTCCAGGGAGAAGGAGTCGCGCGGGGTGCTGATCTGCCCCCGTTCGACCCACGTGCCGCTCATCGGGTTCGCGCTGGAGTTCTCCAGGACGTACATGCGGATGCGCCAGACGTCCTCGGCGCGGCCCGCGGCGAAGTAGAGGTACCACCTGCCGTCGACGCGGTGGAGCTCCGGCGCCCAGATGTGGTGGCTCATCGGCCCGCTGGAGTGCTTGCTCCACACGGTGGCCTCGCTCGCCGAGGCCAGGCCCTGGAGGCTCGTCGAGCGCCGCATGACGATGCGGTCGTAGGCGGGGACGCTCGCGGTGAAGTAGTAGTACTCGTCGGTGTGGCGCGTGATGAACGGGTCGGCTCGCTGCCGGATGAGCGGGTTGGCGAACTGGACGGCCGGGGACGCCGATGCCGGGGCGGCGTCGAGGCCGACGGCGGCGCCCGCGAGGGCCGCCGCCCCGGCGGCCTGGAGCAGCCGGCGGCGGCTGAGGGAGGAAGACTGCATGTGGACACTCCACGTCGTCGAACGGTTTCACACATTCTCGACAATGAATCCACAAATGTCAATTGATAGATATATATGCCGAAGAGCGGGGACGCCGCCGGCGGGCGGCGCCCCCCGCCGGAATCACACCCCTGCGTTCCCGGCCTTCGCGGCCGCGTAGCGCGCCGCGACGTCTTCCCAGTTGACGACGTCCCACATGGCCTTGACGAAGTCGGGCCGCACGTTCTTGTACTGGAGGTAGTACGCGTGCTCCCAGGCGTCGAACGCCAGCAGCGGCACCGATCCTGCGGCGACGTTGCCGTGGTGGTCGTAGACCTGCTCGACGATGAGGCGCCGCGACACCGGCTCCCACGACAGCACGCCCCAGCCCGAGCCCTGCACGAGCGTGGTGGCCGAGGAGAGCTGGCCGTGGAAGGCCTCGAACGAGCCGAAGTGCTCGTCGAGGGCCTCGGCGAGCTCGCCCTCGGGGCGGTCGCCGCCGTCGGGGCTCATGTTCTGCCAGTACAGCGAGTGCAGGACGTGGCCGGAGAGGTTGAACGCGAGGGTCTTCTCCAGGCCCACGATCTGGCTGAAGTCGCCCTTGTCGCGGGCCTCGGCGATGCGCTCGGTGGTGTCGTTGGCGCCCTTGACGTAGGCGGCGTGGTGCTTGTCGTGGTGGAGTTCGAGGATGTGACCGTTGATGTGCGGCTCGAGCGCCCCGTAGTCGTACGGCAGTTCGGGCAGCGTGTAGAGGCTCATCGGATGGTGGTCTCCTTCTGTTCCGGACGAGTGCTATCGCCACCTTCTCACAGTTGCAAGTACCTTGCAATAAGGCGCGCGCAGATCGCCCCGGTCCGGTCTCCCGCCGCCGGGCCGCGGCGCACCCGCCAAGGCGCGGTGGGCACCCGCCCACCGCGCCCGTCCTCCCCGAGGTCAGTGGACGACGTCGAAGACCTGCTTCTGGATGCCGTTCGAGTACGCCTCGTGCTCGACCGGGCGCAGCTTCACGGCGTCCTTGTCGGCGTCGCTGAACAGCCGCTTGCCCGCGCCGAGGAGCAGCGGGAAGACCAGCAGGTGGTAGCGGTCGACCAGGCCCGCGTCCGCGAGGCTCCGACCCAGCTCGGCGCTGCCGTGCACGATGATCGGCCCGCCCTCGGTCTCCTTGAGCGCCGCGACCTCCTCGACCGAGCGCAGTACCGTGGCCGGCCACCGCGGGTCCTCGCCCTCCAGCGTGGTGGAGACGACGTAGCGCGGCATGGCGTTGTACCCCGCGAACTCCTCCATCGACGGCCAGACGGGCGCGAAGACCTCATAGGAGCGGCGGCCCATGAGCAGCGCTCCGGCCTCCTCCTGCTCGCGGCTCTTGATCTCGTAGGCCGCCTCGTCGAACTCGACGTGCTTGAAGGTCCAACCGGTGTTCCGGTAGCCGGGCTCGCCGCCCGGGGCCTCCATGACGCCGTCCAGGGACATGAACGCGGTGACGATGAGCGTACGCATGATGCTCTCCTGCTTTCTCGTTGTTGCGAAGTTCGTCTTTCACCCCCATGTCGAACGGGCCCGCCCCGGATCGACACCCGCGCGAAGAAATTCTTCGAAGAATTTCCGGCGGCGAGCCCCTACCCCTCCCACCTGCGGCGACGCTTCAGCCGTCGGCCCGCTCGACCGAACGCCCGCCCCGGCGCGCGCGGGTGACCGCCAGCAGGCTCACGTCGTCGTCGAGCCTGGCGGCGAAGCGGGTGAGGTCGTCCCACACGAAGTCGATCAGCCGCCCCGGCGAGGGCGGGAGCACCAGGCCGCTCAGGTGCTTCGCGAGCGGGTAGTAGCGCCCGTCGACGTCGCGGGCCTCGCTCAGCCCGTCCGAATAGGCCAGCAGCACCTCCTCGGGCTGGAACGGGACCGTCGAGACGCACGAGGGCCGCTCCTGCGGGTCGAGCCGCAGCCCGAGCAGCGGGCGCGGCTTGAGGTCGACCTCCTCGACCCGGTCGGCGCGCAGCAGCAGCGGCGGCGGATGCCCGCACGAGAGCAGCCGCATCTCCCCGACGTCGTCGCGGAACTCCACCAGCAGCACCGAGGCGAACAGCTCGGGCGTGCGGCCCTCGTCGGTGTCGAGGACGATGCGCCGCTCCAGGCGCGCGGCGATGCGCTCGAGGTCGGGCTCGTCGAGGATCGCCTCGTGGAAGGACGCCAGCACCGCCGCGGCGGTGCTCACCGCGGGCAGCCCGTGCCCTTGGACGTCGCCGAGGACCATGCGGACGCCGAAGGGGCTGGCGCGGATGTCGAACAGGTCGCCGCCGATGCGCGCGCCCCGCTGCGCGGAGCGGTAGAGCCCGGCGCAGGACAGGCCGTCGACGTGGTCGGGCAGTGAGGGGAGGACGGCGTACTGGGCGGCCTGGGCGACGTTCTCGACGGTCACCAGCCGCGCCTGGAACCGGGTGCGCACCCACGCGAACGCGATGCCGATGCTCCAGACGACGCCGAAGGCGAACAGGTCGCGGGCGTCCAGGCCCGCCGGGCGGAAGAACGGCGTGAGCAGGAAGCCGATGACGACCACGGCCATCCCGGTGATCCAGATCGGGCCGACGACGAACGCCGCCACCAGCGGGACGACCGCGGTCGTGAAGCCGACGACGGCCGGATCGGGGGAGGACACCTGGAAGAGCACGGTGAGCAGGAGCACCGCGACCGGCAGCGCCCGCAGCCAGCGGGGCGCGATCGCGCCCCGCTGCAGGGTCGTTTCACTGGGAACCCGCGGGCTCATGCCCCGAGTTTAAGGCGATCGGGGCCGCTGACCTGCTCAATCGCCAAGGTGCGGTGAACGGGCGGGCCCGCGGGACGCGGCGCGGCGGCTGCCGTCGCCCGGTCCCGCGGGCCCGGGGTGTGTTCCGCGGGTGGTGGTCGGGTCCGTCCGCCGGTCAGCGGAAGCTCGCCGCGTGGCGCTCGGCCCACTCGGCGTAGGTCCCGGCCGGGCGGCCGGTGATCGCGGCGATGTCGGCCGCGTTCGCCGCCAGCTCCTCGTCGTTGGACGGGTCGGCGTTCCAGTCCAGGACGAAGTCGGCGGCCTCGTCGTCGATGCCCATGCCGCGCATGCGCTCATGGGCGGCGGCCCTGCTCAGCTCCTCGTAGCGGACCTCCCGACCGGCCGCCCGCGCGATCGCCGCGACCCGCGCGGGGACGGCGAGCGCCTCGGGTCCGGTGAGCGTGTACGTCTGGCCCGCGTGGCCCTCGGCGGTGAGCGCGGCGGCGGCCACCGCGGCGATGTCGGCCTCGTCGATCATGCGATGCGCGGCGTCGGGGAACGGCTCGCGCACGACGCCCTCGGACCGGATCTCCTCGGCCCAGGCCAGGTCGTTGGACATGAACGAGCCGGGGTGCAGGTGCGTCCACCCCAGGCCGCTGCGTTCCACTGCTTCTTCGAGCGGGTCGCGCTGGCCGTTCCACAGCACCGTCACGTGTCGCACCCCGGCTTTGGCGGCCAGCCCGACCAGCTCGGTGGCGTATTCGATCGACAGGGGCTCGTAGGAGGGCGCCAGCGTGGTGAGGAGGTGCAGCGCGGTGACGCCGTCGAGCGCCGCCTCGAAGCTCGCCGGGTCGAGGAGGTCGCCGCCCGCCGTCTCGACGCCGTCGGGGAACCGCGCCGAGTCCGGCCTGCGGGTGAAGGCCCGGACCCGGTGCCCGGCTCCGCTGAGCTGCTCGACGAGGTGGCGGCCGACGTTGCCCGTCGCGCCGGTGACCAGAATGGACATCATGTGCTCCTCGGGGTCGCCCGGGGCCGTCGGCCCCGGCTGCGGACCCAAAGCTATTGGCCCCGCGGCGCCCCGCCATCGGACCGTGGTCCCGGTCCTGCTCCGCCGCAGGTCCTAAGACCACCCGGGTCAGCCGTCGAGCGTCCACCGCTGCTCGGCGTCGCCGGCGTCGCACTCGGCGGTGGCGATGGCGCGGCCCTGCTCGGCGGGCTGCTCGGGCAGCATCCCCATGCACAGGTGCTCGCTCGACGAAGGACGGATCAGGAAGCCGCCGCCGCCGAGCGGCTCCAGGCGGAAGTGCTGGGTGTCGACCCATTCGCAGCCGTAGGCGGCCATGAGGAGCCCGGTCTCGTCGCCCCCGTAGTCGACGCCCAGGCAGTCGGTGTCGTCGTCGAAGTGCATCTCCACGACGTACACGTTCGCCTCCTCGGCCGCGTCCTCGGCCTCCCACTGGAGATCGGGGTAGGCGTCCTCGCAGTGGCCGAGCACCGTCACGGTCCGCCCCTCGTTCTCCGGCTCGGGGCCGAGGGTCATGCACAGGCCGCTGGCCTCCTGGCGGACCCGGTAGAAGCCGGTGCCCGGCGGCTCCGGCGCGGAGCCGGCCCCGGCGTCCTCGGTCGGCTCCTCCTCGGCGTCGTCATCGGCCTCGTCCGGGGCCTGCCCGCCGCCCCCGTCCCCCACAGGGGACGGCGAGGGGCTGGGGGAGGGCGACGGGGAGGGCGATGGCGACGGGCTCGCCGAGGGCACCTCGGTGGCGGCCTCGGTCTCCGCGGCCTTCGCGGGCGGCTCGCCGCCGCCCGCCGACATCACCGCCCAGACGACGGCGACGAGCAGCACGAGGGCCGCGGCCGCCGCGGTGCCGGCCATGGCCGGGCCGGTGCCCAGCCGCGCCCGCGCGCCGTTCCAGACGTCCTGGAGCCGCGAGGGCAGGTCCCGCGACGAGGCGGCGTGCCGAGGGGAGCCCGGGTCCTTCTTCTCCACAGTGTCGTGTCCCGATGTGTCGGTAGCGGGGTCAGTTGTTGGCGCGCCGGTCGATGAAGGTCTTGACGAACTCGTCGAGATTCGGGCCGACCTGTTCGTCGCACGCTTCGGCGATCACCCGCTCGAGGTACTCGCGGGCCTCCCGGTTGCGCATGTTCCCCTCGTGGTCCTCCTCGGTGGGCGGGAAGTTCTCCGTGAGGAGCACGTCGGCGGAGCGCAGCTGCCCGTGCTCGTCGAGCAGCCGCGAGTCGACCGCGCGCACGTCGTCGATGTCGACGCCGGAGTCGGGGTCGGCCAGGAGCTGCTCGACGACGGCGTGGGTGCTGCCGAGCTTGACGCTCTCGTAGTCGATCCTGGTCCCCACCTGGGTCCCGTCCGGCGTCTGGCCGCTGCCCCACACCCAGCCCTCGGCCGCCATGGCCCCCGGCGCCCACTTCGGCGCCTCGAGCAGCTGCTTGGCCGCGGTGCCCGTCGCCGAGCCGAGCCTGCCGATCGGGATGAGCTCCTTGAAGGCCGCCGCGGCGGCGCGGAACCAGGCGGCCTGCTTGGTGTTGCTCGTGGTCGTGGCGTCGGCGTCGGCCTGGGCGTCCGCCGCGAGCCGTTGGACGCCGGTGTCGAGCAGCCGGGCCAGCGTGCCGGCGTTCTCGCCATGGGTTTCGGCCTCGGCCAGATCCTCCCATTGGCCCGCGTACCGGGCGTCTTCCAGGATGGTGGTGTAGACGGACTCGCCGAGCAGGTCGGCACCCGTCTGGTCGCCCATGGCCAGCTCGAAGAAGTCCTCGCGCGACTGGAGGCTGAGGTACATGTCGTCGACCTTCGGGTCGGACGAGAGCGTCAGTTGGCTCGGGCCGCCGGTGTCGGCGTCGTCGAAGTACGGGAGGTTGTTCACGGCGATCCGGCTCATCGCCTGGGCGATGTGCGGGTTGGCGACGCCGAGCGGCGCGGCCTCGTAGGCCCCGATGCTCCCGAATCCGTCGGTGAGGACCTCGTAGGTCGAGGGGCCGTCCCACCCGGCGGGGTCGCGGTTGGTCGCGGCGGTGATCAGGTTGTAGGTGGCCTTGGTCGCCTCGTCGCCGTACTGCTCGGTGATCTTCGGGTCGCCGAGCCAGTTGACGAGCCCGGCCGCGGCGGCGCCCTGGTCGTCCCACTTGGCGCCGAGGACGTTGCGCACCAGGTACTCCGGTGTGGCCGCGGGGCGTTCGGGGGTGGCGGGGTGGGCGGGGTGCTGGATCCCGCCTGTCAGCATGGCGAGGTTCGCGTCGGTGTTGCGGGTACCGACCTCGATGAGGTCGATCAGGTCCGCGTGCTCCGGTTGATAGTAGAACCCGCCCGCGTTCGCGTCGGCGACCGCGAACGTCAGCGCCGCCGACAGCTCCTCGCCGCCCTCGAGCCGGTCGAGCCCGTAGTCGGCGGTGGCGCCGAACATCTGGGCGAGACCGTGGAGCCGGTCGGTGACCCCGCCGCCCATGACGGTGCCCGGCTCGTAGCCACCGCCGAAGTAGCGGTCCATCAGCGGCCGCATGCTCTCGGGGAGCCGGTCCGCGCCGCCGCCGATGCGCTTGTCGGACAGGGCGAGCAGGCCGCCGCCGACCGCGGCGAGCACCATGTTCTGGGCCGCGGGCGCGATGTCGCGGCCCTCGAGGAGGTCGGGCAGCCGGTACAGCAGGTCGAGCTGGTCCGGTCCCTGTGCCATCAGGGGCCCTTCCAGGCCCGCGTAGAACTGCTCGAGGAAGCCCAGTTGCCCGGCCGTGAGCTGCCCGCCGACCTCCTGGAGGACCTGCGCCCCCTCGGCCACGCCCCTCAGCATCGTCCGGATCTGCCTGAACAGATCGAGGTCGAGATCGCCCGAGGCGAGGCGGTCGCGCAGCAGCTGGGCCAGGGCGGCCCCCTGGGCGCCGGTGACGGGCGGCGGCCCCGCCTGGGTGCCGAACATGTTGAACGTCGCCCAGCTGCCGCCTCCGGCGGCGGCCAGGGCCTGGAGGTTCTCGGGGGTCGGGCCCCCCTTGAGCATGGAGCCGGCGGTGGTGGCGTGCTCCTTGAACAGCTCGTAGGCGGTGTTGGCCCGCCCGTTCACGTCGTTGAGCTTCTGCTGCCCGGCCGCGGCGATCTGGGCTTCGGTGGCGTCCGGCGGGGTGCCGAACTTGTCGGCCACCGCCGCGGCCCACTCCGTTTCGAGGTCGGCGATCGTCCGCTTGAAGGTCGCCACGTCGGTGGCCCACTGCCGGGTGGTCGTGCTGCCCCAGACCGCGCCTTCCATGGCCTTCTCGCTGGCGGTCAGCGAGAAGCCGCCGTGCGTCTTGAGCGGCTCGGCGACCAGTTCGCTGAAGTCGACGGCGGTGGTGTTCATCTGCTGCATGACGTCGGTGCCGCGGCCGATGATGCGGCCCGAGTGGTCCTGGAGGGTCTGCGCCTGGTCTTGGAGCGCGCCCTCGTCGGCGGTGGTGGTCGGCGGGTCGAAGCTGCCGATGGTCGGGATGCTGGGCATGTCGGGAACTCCTTGGGGCCCGGTCAGTTCAGGTTGATGCCGGGGAGGGAGGGATCCGGCGCGTCGACGGTCTGGAGGGCGGCGTTGTCGGCGTCGACGCCCACGCCGTCGGCGACGGTGAGGTGGGTGGTGGCGCCGACGCTCTTGCCGTGCTCGGCGGTGGCGGCCAGGTCGGTCGACCAGGTGGAGCCGAACTGCTCGTAGCCGCCGATGACCTCGGGCTCCCCGGCGGCGGCGATGCATCCTTCCATGATGGACATCATCTCGCCCTGGAGCGTGGCGAAGCTCTCGGAGAGGCTCATGGTCTGCTGCCCGCCGGCGTTCGCGGGTCCGGGGTTCATGCCGACGAAATCCATCGGTCCTCCGATAAGGGGTCGGAACGCTGAAAACTCAGGCGGAGCGTATCGATCCCGAGTGAGGATCGGGCTAACATCAGGTTAACCCGAATTGACCGTGAACGGCCCGTGGTTCTTTTGTGTCGCAAGTGAACTCGTGTGCCATTGTCCGGCGGCATAGCACGGATGGCGGGGGACCGGTACCGCGCGGCCCCGGTTATCCTCGCCCCGGCACGCCGCCTTGCGACATGCCCTCCGGGCGTCAGGACTTTCGGAGCGGAATGAGACCGAGGCGCGGCATTCGATCCGAGTCGAGACGTGCCGCCGACGATCCAATCTCTGTTCTAATAAGACAGTACGCTAAGGACAGCAAACTGTGGAAGAAAAAGAGTACAAGGCGCCGCGCCATGCCTCCTCGCGCGGCGTGCCCGAGAGGATCAGCGAACTCTGGGACCGTGCCCGCGACTCCTTCGGCGGCAGCCGGATGATGGCCGGCACCGCCGGTGCGGCGGCGCTGGTGCTGCTCGCGGCCGTGGCCTGGGCGGTGACGTCCGCCGGTTCCAGCGGCGCCGACGAGCCCGAGCCGGTCTCGCAGAACGAGGCCGCCTCCGACTCGCCGTCGCCGAGCCCCTCGCCCTCACCGAGCCCGTCCCCCTCGCCGTCGCCCTCGCCGGTGGGCGGCCAGGACTCCCAGCCTCCCGCCGATGACGGCGAAGACGGCGGCGGCAGCGGCGGGGGCGGAGGAGGCGGCGGCGCCGAGATCCCCTCCGAGGCGATCGACCTGAGCGACTGGAAGCTGACGCTGCCCACCGGCGACGACGGCGACCCGACCGAGATCCTCCAACCCGAGCTGGACGGCTACTCGAACGACCCGCTCTTCACCGTCACCGACGCCGGGGACGCGGTGCGGTTCCGCGCGCCCGTCGACGGCGTCACCACCGAGAACTCCAGCTACCCGCGCACCGAGCTGCGGGAGATGGAGTCCGGCGGCGGCGACGAGGCCGAGTGGTCCTCGACCTCGGGCACGCACACCATGACCGTCCGCCTGGCGTTCACCCATCTGCCCGAGGAGAAGCCGGACGTCGTCGGCGCCCAGATCCACGGCGGCGACGACGACGTCACCGCCCTGCGACTGGAGGGGACGGAGCTGTGGATCACCGACGGCGACACCTCGGACCACCACCTGATCACCGACGACTACGAGCTCGGCACGGTCCTGGAGTTCACCTACGAGGTCGAGGACGGCGAGATCTCGATGTACTACGACGGCGAGCTCGAGACGACCCTCGAGCACGACGATTCGAGCAACTACTTCAAGACCGGCGCCTACGCCCAGGCCAACTGCGAGAAGTCCTCTCCGTGCGACGAGAGCAACTACGCCGAGGTCCTGATCTACGACGTCACCGTGGACCACTCCTAGAACCGTTCGCGGGCCGCCGGCACCGGCGGCGACCCGCCCTATCCATGATGGACGCCGATACGTCGCGGAATGGCGACGAGGCACCCCGCCGAAACCATTCCCCCGCCGCCACCGGTCTCGGACGGAGTCGGGTGCGCAACGGCTTGTCAATTGCCGCCCAGTCATTCTCACGGAACCGATATCGGCCTTCGTCGTTATCTGAATGTTCACCGAAGTGTTGATTTCGACCGATACCCTCACCGCGAGGTTCCTCATATTCCCTTCAGAAGGAGGACGACCCATGCCGGGAAGCGCGAACGAATTCGGGCTCACCGTAGCCAATGCGCTGAACGTCAGCGCCAACAACCACCAGATCTCGGTCGAGGAGCTCTTCGGGCAGCTGCGGTCGCTCATCGGCGAGATGGAGCGCGACGTCATGGCCCAGAGCGGCACGGCGCTCCACCAGTTCCAACTCGCCAAGGCCGACTTCGTCACCGCCTACAACGCCCTGGCCGACAAGTACGGCGTCAGCGCCATGGCCCAGGGCCAGACCAACACCGACGGCGTCAACATCGACGGCCAGAACGAGGGCGAGTACGCCGGCGCCCACGGCGCGATGACCCCCATCAAGCCGGTCACCATCACGGTCTAGGAAGGACGCCACCATGCCAAGCTCCCCCTACGAACTGCACGGCAACGTCCCCGAACTCCAGAACCTCGCACAGGTCCAGCACACCTACCGCGGCCGCTTCGAGTCCATCCTCGGCCAGATCCAGGGATACGTCGGAACGGTCAAGGGCCAGTGGGTCGGCGCCGGCACCGAGGGCTTCGCGAAGTTCAACACCGACACCGAGGCCGAGTTCACCAACCTCCAGACCGCCTTCAACCGCCTCGCCACCGCCACCGACACCTCGGCGACGAACTGGCAGGCCGGCATCACCCGCATCACCAACCGGTGGGGCGGGTGACCGACGCCCCCGCCTCCGAGCGGCGCGCCGAGCCCGAGACCGACGACGCCCCGCTCGTCATGCGCCGCACCGGCCAGAGCGAGCGGTACGTGCTCCAGGCCGCCGCGCTGCGGCGCCGGCAGCTGCGCGCGGCGGTCCTCCACGGCTCGGCGCGCAGCTGGAGGCAGCGCCAGCCGCTGTGGCCCGCCGCCCTCATCGGCGCGATCGCGGTGGCGCTCATCGTCGCCGCCATCGCCGTGGCGGGCGCCTTCGAGCAGCAGCGCCAGCAGGAGGCCGAAGCGGAAGCGAGCGCCTCCACCGTCGTCCGACCCTCGCATTAAGGTCTCCAGTGCCCGGCCGATACAGCACCGTCACCGTCGTAGGCCCCCAGAACACCCGCGACCTCGCCCTCCCCGACGACCTGCCCGTCGCCGAACTGCTCCCCGAACTGCTGCGTCACACCGGCGCCGACGGCACGGCCGAGGACGAGGCGGTCAGCTGGGCGGTCAGCACCCCCGACGGCACCACCTTCGACTCCGCGGACACACTGGGGGGCAAGAGCGTCGGCGACGGATCGGTCCTGCTGGTCCACGACGCCACCGCCGCCGCCCTGCCCGACACCGTCGAAGACGTCCGCGACGGCGTCGAGGACGCCGTCGACGAGTCCGGAGCCCGCTGGGAACCGGCCACCGGCCGCCTCGTGGCCGTCGCCACCGCCGGGCTGCTCGTCGCCGCCGCGGCCCTGAGCCCCGGCGTCGACGGCGCGATCCTGCTCACCGGCGGCCTGGTGTGCGTCCTGGCCGTCCTCATGTCCTGGTGGTCGACTCGCCAGCACCCGCTCCTGACCCACCTCGCCCTCCTCGGCGGCTGCCTGTGGGCCGGGCGCGTCGGCCACACCGCCGTCGAGGCGCTGGCCCCCGACGGCGCGGCCACCGCCCCCACCCGCCTGCTCGGCGCCCTCGCCGCCGCGCTGGTCCTCGCGGTCGTCGCCCGCGCCGGGACCCGCCTCGCCACCGCCTACGCGGTCGGCCTCGGCGTCGCGCTCGCGCTCGGCGGCCTCGCCTGGACGCTGTGGGCGCAGGCCGGGGTCACGCCCGTCCGCGTCGCCGTCCTGGCGGTCCTCGCCTCCCTGTTCGCCTTCGCCCTGACCCCGCGCCTCGCCATGTTCTCCGCGGGCCTGTTCACCCTCGACCGCGAAGTCCGCGGCGGCGAGCCCACCACCGAGACGCGCCTGCGCGAACGCCTGGGCCGCACCGACTCCCGCATCACCGGCGCGATCTGCGGCCTGGCCGCCGCCACCGCCGCGGCCGCCGCGCTCCTGGCCGCCGAGACCGACATGTGGGCCCGGCTCATGGGCACCGGCGTCGCCGTCGGCCTGCTGACCCGCTCGCGGATCTTCGACCTCGTCCGCCACGTCGCGCCCCTGCGCCTGATCGGCATGGCCGCCCTCGCCTGGGCCGCCTGGAACTGGGCCGAACCCAGTGAACCGCTGGTGCAGTGGCTCCCGGCCCTGGCCGTCCTGTCCGGACTGGCCTATGTGTCCGTCACCTCGGTCTCGCGGTCCGCGGTCTCGGCCGCCTGGTGGCGGCGCGTCCTCGGCGTCTTCGAGATCATCCTCGTCGCCGGGCTCGTGACCCTCGCAGGCGAACTGCTGGGCCTGTACGCGGCCGTGGCGGGCGCCTGAGATGGGAACCGAAGTCGTCCGACGCCCCGCCCGCCGGCCGGTCGCCGAGCTGTCCACCGAGCCGATCACCCTGGCCGCCCCGCCCGTCCTCGGCGACCCGCCGTCGCCGATCATGGGCGCGCCCATGCTCATGATGCCGGTCATGTCAGGCTCGGGCGCCATGGTCATGGTCCTGTCCAATCTGGAGCGACCCCTCTACGCCACGGCCGGGCTGCTCATGCTCGTCGCCAGCATCGCCATGGGCGTCGTCCTGTTCATCGCCATGCGCTCGGGGCCCCGCCGCAAGCTCCGCCAGGAACGCGAACGCTACCTCGACTACCTCGAGGACGCCCGGCACACCATCCGCGAAGCCGTGCGCGCCCAACGCGACTGGGGCGCCTCCCGCCACCCGCACCCCGGCCTGCTGCTCGGCATCGCCTGCGACCCGGCGCGGCGCTGGGAGCGCCGCTCCGCCGACGCCGACCTGCTGACCGTCCGCTGCGGCCTGGCCGAGACCCCGCTCAGCCGCCGCCTGTCGCTCAAGATCGACCCCAACCCCCTGGCCGTCTACGACCCGGTGTGCCACAGCGGCGCCGAAGAACTGGTCGAACGCTACGCCACCCTCGCCGGACAGCCCCTGACCGTCCCCATCGGCGAGATCGGCGAGCTGTCGGTCGTCGGCGACTACGCCGAGGCCCGCGCCACCGCCCAGGCCCTCCTCGCGCAGCTGGCCGTCCTCGTGCCGCCCGAAGACCTCCAGATCGCCGTCGTCGCCGCCCCCGACGCGGCCGGGCACTGGGCCCCGGCGACCTGGCTGCCGCACCTGCTCTTCGACGGCGCCGGACTGGACCTGCCGGTGCCGCTGCTGTGCGCCACCACCGCCGAACTGGCCGAACTGCTCGCCGAGGACCTCGCCGTCCGCGCCGGCGAACTGCGCCGCCGCCGCGGCGCCCCGCCCGGCCCCGGCGCCCGGCACCTCCTCGTCTTCGTCGACGGCGAGCACCAGGTCTCCCTGCCCGGCCTCGTCCCCGGCATCGACCCCGCCCTCCTCGGCGTCCACGTCTGCACCCTCGTGGCCGAGCAGCGCCAAGAGCCCGAGCACACCGCGGCCCGCCTCACCGTCGAAGGCGAGCGGCTCACCGTCACCCGCGTCGACCGCGCCGAAGGCCACGTCAGCGAGACCGCTCTCAGCGGCCGCCCCGACCCGGTCGACCCGGCCGTCCTCACCGCGATCGCGCGCGCCCTCAGCCCGTGGCGGCTGGACGCCGACGACGCCTCCCACGCCCTCACCGGCGTCCACGGCCTGACCGACATCCTCGGCGTCGACGACCCCGCCGCCGTCGACCCGGCGCGGACCTGGGCCCCGCGCGGGGAGTCCGAGCTGCTGCGCGTGCCCTTCGCCGTCGACGCCGACGGCCGGGTCGTCGAGCTCGACCTCAAGGAGTCCGCGCTCGGCGGCATGGGCCCGCACGGGCTCATCGTCGGCGCCACCGGCTCGGGCAAGTCCGAGACCCTCCGCACCCTCGTCGCCGCCCTCGCCGTCCGCCACCCGCCCGAGCGCCTCGCGCTGCTCACCGTCGACTTCAAGGGCGGGGCGACCTTCGCCGACTGCGACGCCCTGCCCCACAGCGCCGGGGCCATCACCAACCTCGCCGACGACCTCAACCTCGTCGACCGCTTCGCCGAGGCCCTCTACGGCGAGATGGCCCGCCGCCAGCAGCTCCTCAAGGACGCCGGGAACCTGCCCAACGTCCACGCCTACGCCGAACTGCGCCAGGCCGACCCCGAGCTCGAACCGGTGCCGCACCTGCTGGTCATCATCGACGAGTTCTCCGAGCTGCTGACGGCCAAGCCCGACTTCTCCGAGCTGTTCGTCGCCGTCGGCCGCATCGGCCGCTCCATCGGCATCCACCTGCTCCTGGCCACCCAGCGGCTCGAGGCCCAGCACCTGAGGGGCCTGGAGTCGCACCTGTCCTACCGGATCGGTCTGCGCACCTTCTCCGAAGGCGAGAGCCGCGAGGCCATCGGCGTCCCCGACGCCTACCGGCTGCCGCCCGAACCCGGCTCCGGATACCTCAAAGTGGACACCACGATCTTCACGAGGTTCAAGGCCGCCATGGTCTCCGGCAAGTACACCCCGCCCCGCGACGTCGAAGAACGCCACCTGCCCGTCCTGCCCTGGCCGGTGCCGCCGCTGCTCCCGGCCATCGCCCTCCAGGCCGGGGCCGGGCCGCGCGCCGAACTGCCCGCCACCGAACGCAGCGTCCTGCGCGTCCTGGTCGAGTCCCTCTCCGCCGCCGACGTCGAAGCGGTGCGCCCGGTGTGGCTGCCGCCGCTGCCCGAGGCCATGCCGCTGTCGGCCGTGCCCGGCGGCGCCGACGCCGCCGAGGGCGCCTCGGTCGCGGCCGTGCTCGGCCTGCGCGACGACCCCCGCGAGCAGCACCAGGGTCCGCTCGAATGGGAGCTGTCCGGCGCCGACGCCAACCTCGTCGTGCTCGGCGCCCCCGCCTCCGGCAAGTCCACACTGGTCCGCACCCTCGTCTCGAGCCTGGCGCTGCGCTACCCGCCGAACGCCGTGGCCTGCTACGTCGTCGACTACGGCGGCGGCGCCCTGTCCGGCCTGGCCGAGCTGCCGCAGGTCGCCGTCGCCGCCGGACGCGCCGACCCCGAACTGGTGGGCCGGACCCTCGCCGAGGTCAAGAACCTGCTGGACGCCCGCGAGGCGGTCATGCGCCGCTCCGGCATCGAGTCCGCCGCCGGGCTGCGCCGCGCCGCCGCCCGCGGGAAGGTCGACGTCCCCGGCGACGTCGTCCTCCTCATCGACGGCTGGGGCGGCCTCACCGAAGCCGACGAGGAGGCGAACGAGGTCGTCTCCGAGATCGCCGGGCGCGGCCCGGCCCTCGGCGTCCACGTCGTCCTCACCGCCGTCAACTCCACGCAGGTGCGCGCCCGCCTCGCCGCGTCCTTCTCCGGCCGCATCGAACTGCGCCTGGCCGACCCCTTCGACTCCGGCATCGACCGCAAGCTCATCGAGCAGCTCCCCAAGGACGTCCCCGGCCGGGTCGTCCTCTCCGACAAGCGATTCGGGCACATCGCCCTGCCGCGCGTCGACGACGGCGCGCGCACCGACGACCTCGCGGGCGGCTTCGCCCACCTGGCCAAGACCGTCGCCTCCCGCTGGCCCGGCCCGCCGGTCGCGCCCGTGCGGGCCCTCCCGGCGCAGGTGCGGCTGAAAGACCTCATCCCCTCCCTGGCCGCGCCGCAGAGCGGCGACCCCTTCGCGCTGCGGCCCGTCGTCGGCGTCGCCGAGAGCGACCTCGGCCCGGCCGCGATCGACTTCACCGCCGACCCGCACCTGATCGTCTTCGGCGACACCCAGACCGGCAAGACCACAGTGCTGCGCACCATCATGGACCAGATCGTGCGCCGCCCGGCCTCCGAGGCGGGGATCTTCCTGGTGGACTACCGCCGCTCCCATCTGGAGGCCGTCCCCGAAGCGCACCTGGTCACCTACTGCAACTCCGGGCAGCACGCCGCGCAGAACGCCGCCGAGCTCGCCGAGGCGCTGCGCCGCCGCCTGCCCGGCCCGGACGTCACCCCGCAGCAGCTGCGCGAACGCACCTGGTGGCAGGGCCCCGAGGTCTTCGTCGTGGTCGACGACTACGACATCGTGGCCGGAGGCGCCGCCGGAAACCCCTTGGCGCCCTTGGCCGAACTCGCGCCGCAAGGACTCGACCTGGGGCTGCACTTCGTCATCGCCCGCCGCACCGGCGGCGCGAGCCGCGCGGTCTACGAGCCGCTGCTGCGCCAACTGGTCGAGCTGTCCAGCCCCGGCCTGCTGTTCTCCGGCGACCGCCTCGAAGGCCGCCTGGTCAACGGCGTCGCCTCCCGTCCGCTCCCGGTCGGGCGGGCGCTGCTGGCCCGCCGTGGCGAGAGCCCCGACCTCGTCCAGGTGGCGCAGCGTTGAGCACACGCAAGGAACACAGCACCGACGGTGCCGGATTGCCCCGGCGCCGGGGCCGCGCTAGAGTCGGCGCGGATCAATCGTCCGAGAAGGAGGCTCGCCCATGCCACGCACAGCGGTGATCAGCGGCGGAGGAACCGGCATCGGCTACGCCGTCGCCGAACGCTTCGTCGCCGCAGGCGACCGGGTGGTCATCACCGGCCGCCGCGAGGACGTCCTGCGCGCCTCGGCTGAGCAGCTCGGCGACGGCGCCGCGTACATCGCCGCCGACCTCCGCGAACCCGAAGGCGGCCGCCGCGTCGCCGACTTCCTGACCGACCAGTACGGCGGCGTCGACATCGTGGCCGCCTGCGCCGGAGGGAACATCGAGCTCCAGGAGCCCGAGAGGAGCGAGGAGGGACTGGAGGGCGCCTCCTGGACCTGGACCGAGAACCTGCGGCTCAACGTCATGACCGCCGTCCACCTCGTCGAGGCGGTCAAGCCGGTCGTCGCCGACGGCGGCCGGATCCTCCTGTTCAGCTCCATCGCCGCCTACCGCGGCTCGGGCACCGGCAGCTACGGCGCCTCCAAGGCCGCGCTGCACCCGTACGCGATCGACCTGTCCGCCCAGCTCGGCTCCCGCGGCGTCACCGTCAACGCGATCGCGCCCGGCTACATCGAGGCCACCGAGTTCTTCGCCGACCGCATGACCGAGCAGCGCCGCCAGACCGTGATCGCCCAGACCCACGACAAGCGCGCCGGGACTCCCGCCGACGTCGCCGAGCTCGCCTTCTGGCTGGCCGAGCCCGGGGCCGGCCACGTCACGGCCCAGATCGTGCAGGTCAACGGCGGCGCCCTGCCCGGCCGATAGCCGTCCGTGGTCGAGACCCTCGCGTTCACGGCGCGGTTCGCGGCCGTCACCGCGGGCTTCGCCGTGCTCCACCTCTACCTGTGGCGGCGGCTGTTCCGCGACACCACCGCGCCCGGCTCCCGCTGGCGGTGCGTCGGCGCGATCGCCCTGACCGTGCTCGCCGCCTTCGGTGTCACCGCGCGCTTCGCCGTCCCCTCCTCGCTGCCGCTGTGGGCGCAGGCGTTCATCGGCTGGCCGGGCCTGGTGTGGTTCGGCGCCTTCCTCTACCTCCTCGGGCTCCTGGTCCTGGCCGAGCCGCTCCGCTGGCGGCTGCTGCGCCGAAAGCCCGCCGAAGCGCCTGTCGAAGCGCCCGCCGAAGACGAAGCGGAACCGACCGGACCCACACGGCGCCAAGTGGTCTCGCGGGCGATCGGGCTGAGCGCGGCGGCCGCGGCGACCGCCGTCGCCGGATACGGCCTCGCCGCCGCCTACCGCACGCCCCGCCTGAAACCGGTGACCGTGGCCCTCGACCGGCTCGGTCGCGAGTTCGACGGCTACCGGATCGCCGTCGTCGGCGACACCCACTTCTCCGCCATGCGCGGCGCCGAGTACTGCGAGCGCGTCGTCGAGCAGGTCAACCGCGCCCAGGCCGACCTCATCGCCTTCGTCGGCGACCTCGCCAGCGGGGAGGCCGACGAGCTGCGCGAGGCCACCGAGCCCCTCGCCGGTCTCAGCGCCCGCGACGGCGCCTACTTCGTGGCCGGGAACGCCGAGCACTACGTCGGCGCGGACGCCTGGCACATGCGCGTCCAAGAGCTCGGCATGACCCCACTGCCCAACGCCCGCGTCGAACTGCCCGGCTTCGACCTCGCGGGCGTCAACGACCTCATCGTCGAGCAGCGGGACATCATCGGCGAAGTGGGCCCCGACTTCGAGGAGGCCCTCGGCGACCGCGACCCGGACCGCGCGGCGATCCTCATGGCCCACCAGCCCCGCGCCGTCGACCGGGCCGTCGACTGGGGCGTCGACCTCCAGCTCTCGGGCCACACCCACGGCGGCCAGATGTGGCCGGTCCACATCGCCACCCGCATCCGCGACGGCCAGGTCGGCGGCCTCGGCCGCTACGGCGACACGCAGCTGTACGTCACCAACGGCGCGGGCACGAACGGCCCGCCGATGCGGGTCGGCGCGCCCTCGGACATCACCGTGATGACACTCCGCTCGAAGCGCGCCTGACCGGCGACCGGAAAACGTCGGAGCCGTCCACTACCGTCACTCCATGGACATCATCATGATCCCCGGCTTCTGGCTCGACGGCTCCTCCTGGAGCGCGGTCACGCCGCCGCTCGAGCAGGCGGGCCACCGGGTCCGCGCACTCACCCTGCCCGGCAAGGAATCCAAGGACGCCGACCGCTCGGGCATCGGCCTGAGGGACCACGTCGACTTCGTCGTCGCCGCCATCGACGAAGCCGAGGAGCCGGTCGTGCTCGTCGGCCACTCCGGCGGCGGCTCGATCGCGCAGATGGCCGGCGACGCCCGGCCGGACAAGGTCGCGCGGGTCGTCTACGTCGACTCCGCGCCCATGCCCGAAGGCTCGGTCATCAACGACGAGATCCCGATCGTCGACCACGAGCTCCCCCTCCCGGACTGGGGCTTCTTCGAAGACGAGGACCTCGTCGACCTCACCGACGAGCTCCGCGAGCAGTTCCGGGCGCGGGCGGTCCCCGAGCCCGTGGGCGTCGGCTACGACCGCAGCTCCTTCACCTCCGAGCGCCGCCGCGACGTGCCGAGCACGGTCATCTGCTGCGAGTTCCCCAGCAAGCTGATCGGGGAGTGGATCGAGCAGGGTGCCCCGTTCGTCCGCGAGATCGCGCAGATGAAGCACATCGAGTACGTCGACCTGCCCACCGGGCACTGGCCGCAGTTCACCAAGCCCACCGAACTCGGGCAGATCCTCCTGGAGGCGGTCGGGCGCGCCTGAGGCGCCGGGCCCGGCGTCGATGTCGCATACCGGCCGGTCGCGGCCCGCGGCACCTGGTTGAGTAGAGGCATGACGAACGAGAAGGCAAGGCGCTTCCGCGCGCTCCACACCACTCCCGCTCTGCGCCTCCCGAACTGCTGGGACGCCGCCAGCGCGGCGGTCATCGAGGCGGCCGGGGCCCGCGCCGTGGCCACCACGAGCGCGGGCGTGGCGTGGAGCCTCGGCTTCCCCGACGGGGACGCGCTCGACCGGCGGACGGCCGTGGACGCGATCGCGCGCGTCGCCAGGGCGGTCGACGTGCCGGTCACCGCCGACATCGAGTCCGGCTACGGCGAGACGCCGAGCGAGGTCGCCGCGACCGCCGCCGCGGTGGTCGAGGCGGGCGCCGTCGGCGTCAACATCGAGGACAGCGCCCCCACCGACGCGGGGCTGCTGCGCGGGATCGCCGACCAGGCCGAGCGGATCGCCGCCGTCCGCGAGGGAGCCGGAGCGGACCTCTACATCAACGCCCGCATCGACGTCTACCTGCGCGGCTTCGGCGAGGACGTCGCCCTGCTCGAGGTGACGGCGGCCCGCGCCGCGAGGTACCTGGAGGCCGGGGCCGACGGGATCTTCGTGCCCGGCGTGGCCGACGCCGAGACGATCGCCGAGCTGGCCAAGGCCGTCGACGCGCCGCTCAACGTCCTGGCCGGGCCGGGCGCGCCCTCGCCCTCGGAGCTGGACCACCTCGGCGTGGCCCGCATCAGCCTCGGCGAGTCCATCGCCTCGGCCGCCTACGGGCTCGCGCGCCGCGCCGCGATCGGCCTGCTCGAAGAGGACTCCTACGACGAGGTGGCGGGCGGCATCGACTACGGCACCATGAACGGCATGCTCCGCTCCTAGCTTGATTTTCACCTTCGACGCTGGTCAGGCGTTGTTCTCGGCGGGGACGTCGTCTTGCCCGATGCGGGCTGCATCCGAGGATCTGGGTCCATGAGCTCGCGCCCGATTCGAGTGCGGCGACGAAGAAGTAGGATCGGCCAGGCACCATCTGGTCGCGGCCGGACACGTGGCAGTGTCAAGGGATTCGCCCCGACCGGGGCGAGCGCACCTTCGGGTGGTTCATGCAGCATCGCCGACTCGCCCGGGACTATGAGACCCTGCCCGGGCGAGCCGCGGCGCAGATCCATTGATCCATGGTCGAACTGATGAGCAGACGCCTCACGGGACAGGCAGCGTCGTCCTGGCTGCCACCCGCCGACCCCGGCGAACGACCCCCTGACCGGGATCGAGAACTCCCTCAGGCCTCGGAGTAGAACTCCAAGGTCAGCCGCTCCTCGTCAGGGTCGCTGTAGCCGTCGGTGATCTCCGCCAGCACCAGACCGCCTTCAGTGTTGATGCAGAGGAACTCGCCGATGAGGCGGTCGGAGGTATTCTCAAGGACCGCTTGGGTTCCGTTCCCGATACTGTTCCGGCAGTCATCGGGAGTGGGGCGATCGCCCCTGTAGACGGACGACCAGCCTGCGTAGCCCCACAGGTGCCCGATATCCGACTCGCACGAATACCAGTACAGATCGGCAGCCGAATCGGTGTCGTCCGTGCTCCAGACGCTGTCGAGAACTCCATAGGAGTCCGGATCGAGGTTGAGCTGGTTCATCCAGCAACCGCTGTCGTCGTAGGTCGACTCCAGCGTCTGCGTGTAGTAACCGGCCTCGCTCCATGTCGTCTCACCGGAAGCCCCCTCGTCCTCGCCTCCGCCCTCCCCGTCGGCGGGACTCGGCTCCAGGCTCCAGGTCTGCTCGTCAGTCGGCTTCTCTGGGAGGCGTCCCAAAAATTCTTCTTGCCACTGACTGTCCTTCTCGGCGTTGACGCTCGCCTGCACCACAGAGATCACGGCGGCCGCCGACCCGATCGCGCCGACAACCAGCCCGAGAACTCCGACGATCTGCCAACCGGGAGTGCCCCGCCTTCGCGGCGGGAGAGGCGGGGGCTGTACGGGGTACCGCTGACTCTCAGAAGGGGTGTGCATCTCTTTCGCTTCCGTCCTGGTGAAAACCATGCCATGCCTTGTGGCATCGAGCCGCATGCCGCCTGCGGTGCGGTCCGGCAGGCTCTTCACCAAGTCTCCTCCGGCGCCGCCGAACGTGCGATCCGTTGTGCGCAGCGGCTATCCGAATAGCGCACGATTGTTGGCGAACCCGGCGGACAGCAGCGTTTCTGAGGGGCGGACTCCGAACTTGCGGCCGTAGGCCTGGGCGAAGCGTCCCAAGTGCGCGAACCCCCATCGGTGAGCGACTTCGGCGACGGTCGTTCGGGACGGGTCTGCGGCGACGAGTTCCGCGTGTGCTCGTTCAAGACGGAGGTTTCGGAGAAAGGCCATGGGAGACAAGCCGACGTACGACCGGAACGCCGCTTGGAGGGTGCGGATGCTGACCCCGGCGATGTCGGCGAGCTCGGCGGAAGTGAAGGCGGTCTGCGGCGCGGCGTGCATCGCTTCGATGACACGGTTGACCACCGGAGCCCCGTAGGAAGGACCGGGGTTGAGCAACTCGTCGCGGTAGTCGTGATCGGCCGCCGCAAGCACGTAGGCGAGCACACTGTGCCAGAGCGGACCTCCGATGATCTCCTGCCTCGCCAGCGGTTCTTCGTGCCTGACCTGATCGGCCAGCAGCAATGCCAAGTTCCGCAGCATAAGCCCGTAACCGCGTGTCAAATCGACTGAGGGAGCCAGGTTGATGGGAGTGCGGACGGTGCGCTGCAGGAGCCGTTCGAGCTCTGCTTCCAAGGCCGAGCGCCGGATCTTGATGCACAGGATCCGGCTTCCCGCGCCCCAGCGGTTGAGCTGCACGTCCCCGGTCGGCCCGTAGAGCACGGCCCGCCGCAGGGTCGCCGTGACCCCATTCCGCAGATTCGTGGAATCCAAATAGCCCGACAGCGGAATGTTGACGTGGTAGAACTTCTGCAGTTCGGCGATGTCCATCCTGACATCGGCGTCGAATCGGCAGTCCCCCAGCAGGACCGCCCCGAGTTGCATGGCGTCGATGGACATCAGAAACCGCTCGGCACCGCTCAGAACGCGCATCCGCAGCGGATAGTACGTCTCGATCCCCTGGGCGTTGGCCAGGTCGAGATCGACTGTGCGCGTGCTAAATCGCCATGGGAGCGAGGGTACCGGCATCAGGGGAGTATCGATCATGCTGAGCTCACCTGCCATGTAAGTCAGTGCGACACGGACACTAGTCTATTCGAAGGCTCCCTTGACCAGGTCCGTCCCTCCCCGCCACGATCACGGCCAGGTCGAGGAAGCCGCAGACGACGTGGCACTTGCGGCCCTTGATCTTCTTGCCCGTGTCGATGCCCTGGTCGGTTTCGGAGACGTTGGCGGAGGACCTGACTGATCGGGCGTCAACGATCGCCGCGTGCGGCCGAGGCGAGCCACTGGACTGGAGGCACCGCTTCACCCGCTATAGCAAGCAAAGTGAGCGAGCCTTGCCTGAGGCTCACTCACCAGACCCGATTCACCGAATCGGGACCGAACACTTTCTAAGCCCGCTGCGGCGGGGCGTCGCGGATCATGCAGGTGAGCCGGCCGGTGCACACGCGCCGGCCCTCCTCGTCGGCGATCACGATCTCGTAGCTCGCCGTGGAGCGTCCGCGGTGGATCGGCACGGCCTCGCCGGTGACCGTGCCCGAGCGCGCGGCCCGGTGGTGGGTCACGTTGAGGTCCACGCCCACGGCGATCCTCTCCGGGCCGCCGTGGAGCATCGCCCCGATCGAGCCGAGCGTCTCGGCCAGGACCGCGGAGGCGCCGCCGTGCAGCAGCCCGTACGGCTGGGTGTTGCCCTCGACCGGCATCGTCCCCGTGACGCGCTCGGGCGCGGCGTGGACGATCTCGATGCCCATCCGCTCCCCGAGCGCTCCCGCCGAGAACAGCTCGTCGAGGTCGACGCCGAGGCCGGCGAACTCCTCGAGGACCTCGGCGGGGAAGATGCTCTGCGGCACATCGCTCATATCAAGACGCTCCAATCGTGTTCCCCGCCAGCCTAGGCCGAAGCCTGCCGCAGCATGACCGCCGCTCCGTGGGCGGCCGCGGCCGGGACGAACGGCTCGCCGGTGGCCGCGCGCCGCAGCTCGACGCCCGCGCCGCGGAGGAGCCGCTCGGCGGCGGCCAGGTCCGCGACGTCGACGGCGTAGGCGCTCAGGGCCGGTACCGTGCGCGCCCGCTCGCCCGGCAGGCGGGCGGCGAGACCGGCGGAGGTGGTGACGGTGAGCCGCCCGGACCCGAGGGTGAAGGCGCGCGAATCGCCGTCGCCTCGGGCGGCGGTCCCGAGCAGGCGCTCGTAGCGCTCGGCGGTGGACTCCAGTTCCCCTTCGCCGACGCAGAGGACGCATTCGGCCAGGGCGAGTGCGCCGTTGGGGTGGTCGAGCCCGGTCTGGGCGTCGAGGAGTTCCGGCGGGGCGTCCTCGGCGACGCCGATGCGGCCCTCGGGGAGCATGCCGTCCGAGGCGGCGTCGCCGAGCTCCAGGTACTTGATCGCCGCCAGTTCGGTGCCCGCGGCGGTGGTGATCGGCCGCTGCGCGGGCCGGGCGCCGCCGTGCTCGACACCGGCCGCCCTGAGCCGCGCGGCGGTCCGTTCGGCGTCGTCGGCGGCGAAGACGAGGATGTGGGCGCCCTCGGAGCGGTCCAGTCTCGCCGCGAGCCCGGCGACGGTGCGCCGCATCGCCGCCCGGGTGGCCGCGAGCCGCTCGTCGGGGATCGCCAAGGGCACGAGGCGGGCCTCGTCCGGAAGGCGCTCCCGCCGTTCGGGCGCGAGGGCGACGAGTTCGACGAAGCCGCGCGGGAAGTCGGCGTGGGTGTTGCCCGCGCCGATCGGCTCGGCCGCCGCTCCGGCCTCGGGCGGCAGGGCGGGGTAGGCCGGCGGGCCGACCCGGAAGCCGAGGCGACGGAAGGTCCCGATCGCGGCGGCCATGTCGGGGACGACGAGGCCGACGTGGTGGAGTCCGGTGATGTCCATGGGTGGAGGCCCTCTCGGGTGGGTGTCAGTCGGCGGCGGTGCCGTAGGCGGCGCGTCGGAAGCCGTCCGCCAGGCGCTCGAAGGCGCCCGCGACCCGCGGCGCGGCGGCGGCGTATCGCTCGGGGGACGGCCGCCTGACCGGTTCGAAGGAGCGGTGGACGACCTCGGCGAGCTGGTCGGCCCGGCTCTCGAGGGTGAAGCGGGGGTCGTCGGGGAGGAGGGCCGGGGCGGCGAAGAAGCCGTATGCGATCGCCTGTGCCGCGTAGTCGATCTCGGCCAGGTCCGAGCCGGGGCGCAGCAGCCGGTGCTCGCGCAGCGCCGCGAGGTGCTCCCGGGAGGCGGTGCGTTCGGTCTCGGCCAGCTCCGACCGAGCGGGCTGCCCGGCGAAGGCGCCGAGCTCGGCTTCGTCGGCGATGAAGATCGACCGCAGGATCGGGCGCCGCATCGCCTCGAGGAACGACCGCCTGAGGTAGCGGTGCAGGGCCGCCTCGCCCGGGTCGGCGCGGATCGCGTCCACGATGGACCGATACATGGCCTCGGCGTCGCGGGCGCCGACGGCCAGCAGGAGATGCTCGCGGCTCGCCCAGTGCAGGTAGACCGTGCCCTTGCCGACGCCGGCGCGCTTGGCGACGTCCTCGATGCGGAGCCCGCGCGGGCCGAGCTCGGTGAGCAGCGCCGCCGCGGCGTCGAGCAGCGCGTCCGCTCGACGGTGCAGGTCGGCCCGCTGTGTCGTGGCCACGATCGCCTCCGATGCTCAACTCGTGACTAGAACACTAACATGGTCACGAGTTTGCGCAAGGGCGGCGCCGCTGTGACGCGCACCGCGCCGGATCTCAGGCGCGCTCGCCCGCGGCGGCCGCGACGCCGAGCCCGATCATGGACACCCCGCCCGCGGCGCCGAACGCGCGCCGGGCCTTCGGCGACTCGAACCAGCCGCGCGCGGTCGACGCGGCCAGGCCCGCCAGCGAGTCGCAGGCGCAGGCGATGAGCGAGAAGACCGCACCGAGCACGAGCATCTGCGTCACCGGCGAGCCCGCCGCCGGATCGACGAACTGGGGGAGCATCGCGAGGAAGAACAGCACCGTCTTCGGGTTGAGCACGCCCACGAGGAAGCCCTCGAACACCGGCACGGCGTCGGGCCGCTCGGGTTCGAGCCCGCCGAGCAGGCGGCCGCGCTCGCGGAACGCCTTGACGCCCAGGTACACCAGGTAGGCGGCTCCGGCGTACTTCACCACGTTGAACACCAGCGCCGACTGCTGCACGAGGGTCCCGAGCCCGACGGCGACGAGCGCGGCCGCGGCGAACTCGCCGAGCGAGTTGCCGACCGCGGTGAGCACCGCCTTGCGGCGCCCGTACGTCAGCGCCCGGCCCACCACGAACAGGTTGCTCGGGCCGGGAATGAGGATGAGGATCAGCGAGGCGGCGGCGAACGCCAGCAGGTGGGCGGTGGAAGGCATGATCCGAATACAACCACCGCCCGCGTCCCGGCGTCAACCGCATCGGCTCTCGCCGGGCTCAGGGCCGGTCGGAGTCCTCCAGTGCGAGCGCGAGGCGCTGGAGGAGCTCGGCCAGGTGCGCCCGGTCCCGCTCGCCGAGCCCGTCCAGGTGACCTCCGTGACGATCGCGGCGCCGGATCCGCGCGCGTCGGCCGAGTCCCCTCGGACCGGTCGGGCACCCGTTCCGCCTCTTCCTGCGAACCGTTCCGGTTTTCCCTGGGCGCCTTGGGAGCCGACCCTCTAGGCTGTCGTCATGGACCTCACCGGCTGGCTCTACAAGGCCTACGCGCGCCGCCTCCGCCGACAGCTGCGAGCCGCGCCGCTGCCCCGGCACGTCGCACTCGTCATGGACGGCAACCGCAGGTGGGCCCGCCAGATGGGCTTCGACGACCCGAGCGACGGCCACCGGCACGGCGCCGAGCACCTCGACGAGGTCCTCAAGTGGTGCGACGGCCTGGGCATCGACCACGTCACCGTCTACCTCGCCTCCTCGGACAACCTCCGCAAACGCGACGGCGACGAGGTCGCCCACCTCATGGCCATGATCGAGCAGGTCATCGCCGAACGCCTGAGGCGCCCGGAGCACCGGTGGCGCCTGCACCTCGCCGGACGCCTCGACGCGCTCCCCGCCTCCACCGCCGCCGCCCTCGAAGCCGCCCGCGACGCCACAGCCGGACGCGAGCTCCACCTGACCGTCGCGATCGGCTACGACGGCCAAGAGGAGATCGTCGACGCCGTCCGCTCCCTCATCGGCCGCGAGGCCGCCTCCGGCAGCGACCTCGCCGCGCTCGCCGAGCGGCTCGAACCGTCCGACATCGCCGCGCACCTCCACACCAGCGGCCCCCCCGAGCCCGACCTGGTCATCCGAACCAGCGGCGAGCGGCGCATGTCGAGCTTCCTGCCCTGGCAGACCGCCCGCTCGGAGCTGTACTTCACCGACGCGTACTGGCCCGGCTTCCGCTACGTCGACTTCCTGCGGGCCCTGCGCGCCTACGCCGCCCGCCTCCGGCGCGGCACCGCCTGACGCGGCCGATCGGAAACCGAGGACCCCGCCCACGTCCGCGAGATCCTCACCGCAGAAGCAGGTCAAGGAGATCGAAGGGCTCCTGACGCACTGGGCGAGGCGTCCATCGGCGGCCCGCATGGTAGGGCTAGCCATAGGTTCGAGAGGCCGGTTCACAGGATTGGCTCGGGGGGCGGGGATCCGTAGCGTGATCTGCAACGGATCCACCGCGCGATTAGGGAGCGTCCTCTTGAACCCCACCACGACCCGACACGACCCCGAGGCGGGCCGCGAATCGCTGCGGCTGACGTCGGTCAGCAAGTCCTACGGAACCGGAGCGGGCGCCGTCACCGCGCTCGACCGAGTGACGCTGGATCTGCCCGCGGGCAGCTTCATGGCGGTGATGGGCCCCTCCGGTTCCGGGAAGTCCACACTGCTGCGATGCGCCGCCGGGCTCGACACGCCCGACTCCGGCGAGGTCGTCGTCGACGGCGAGCCGATGACCGGACGCTCGGAGGCGGCCCTGACGAAGTTCCGCAGGAAGCGGATCGGGTTCGTCTTCCAGCAGTACAACCTGCTGCCGACCTTGACGGTCTACCAGAACACCGTCCTCCCGCTGCGGCTCTCGCGCAGCCGCGTCGACCGCGAACGCGCGCTCCGGATCCTCGCCGAGGTCGGCCTCGGCGACCGCGTCGACCACCTTCCGGACCAGCTCTCGGGCGGCCAGCGCCAGCGCGTCGCCATCGCCAGGGCGCTGGTCACCGGGCCGAGACTGGTGTTCGCCGACGAGCCGACCGGGGCCCTCGACCTCCACAGCGCCCGCGACGTCCTGCGGCTGCTGCGGGAGGCCGCCGCACTCCACGGGCAGACCGTGGTGATGGTGACCCACGACCCCGTGGCCGCCTCGTACGCGGACTTCGTGCAGTTCCTGGCCGACGGCAGACTGGTCGGGAGGATGTCCTCGCCGACGGTCGACGCGGTCGCGGAGCGCCTCGCCCACCTGGGCGACACTGTGGCCCAGGCGCATCGGGTCGGAGCGTGATCGGGATGCTCGCACTCTCCATGCGCTCGGTCCGGCGCCGCCCCGGCCGTTTCACCGCGATGCTGCTGTCGGCCACCGTGGGCGCCGCGGTCATCATGGCGTTCAACTCGCTCCACGACGTGGCCGCCGCACCGGGCGTCGACTCGGCCAGCTCCGAGATCCTGACGATCGCCGCGGCCATCGTCGGCGGTTACGGCACGCTGCTCGTGTTCATCTCCATCGCCTCCACGCTGACGGTGAACGTGCGTCAACGCTCCGAGGAGATCAAGCTGCTGCGCAGCGCCGGGGCGACCCCCTTGCAGATCAAGCTGATGCTCGTCGGCGAGGCCGCGCTCATCGCGGTGGCCGCGGTCGTGCTGGCCGTCGGGCCCGCGATGCTCGGCGGCCGGGCGCTGCTGGAGATGTTCCAGGAGACCGGCCAGGTCGCGGCCGGAGTCGAGTACGCGTTCGGGCCGATCGGCCTCGGCGCGGGAGTCGGCAGCACGCTGCTGGCCTCGGTCGGCGCGGCCTTCATGGCCGTCCGGCGGGCGACCCGCGCCGCGTCCGGGACCGACCGGGCGAACCGCGGGCGGCGCAGGAGCCTCCTCGGCATCGCCGCACTGGTCCTCGGCACGGGGTCGGTGCTGACGACCTTGACGCTGGACGAGACCGAGCCGGCGGCGATGGCGCCCGCGGCCTACGGCTCCATCCTGATCGCGTTCGGCCTGGCGCTGTTCGCGCCGTCGATGGTGGGCGGCGCCATGGCCGCCTTCGAGGGCATGCTGGCGCGCACGGGCGGCAGCGGCCACCTCTCCGCGCACAACCTGCGCCGGCGCGCCTCCGAGATGTCCGGTGTGCTCATGCCGATGATCCTGTTCGTCGGCCTGTCCTTCGGGACGCTGTACATGCAGGCCGTGGAGAACGACGCGCTCGCGGCCTCGGGAGCCGCGAAGACCGTGGAGGACAAGAACCTGGAGACGATGAACCTGGTGGTCGTGGGCATCATCGCGGTCTTCGCCTGCATCATGCTGGTCAACAGCCTGTACGCCGCCGTCTCGTACCGCGGCGGCGAGTTCGGGCGGCAGCGCCTGGCGGGCGCGACCCCCGGCCAGGTGCTCGGCATGGTCGGCATCGAGGGCGTCGTGCTGACGGTCGTCGGCGTGGCCCTGGGCTCGGTCGCGGGAATCGCCGGGATACTGCCGTTCGCCGCGCTCCGCACCGACTCGATGCTGCCGGACCAGGGGCCCGGCATGTGGATCGGCATCGCGGCGGTCGCCGCGCTCGCGACCTTGGCGACCGGCCTGGGCACCGCTCGCAAGGCGCTCCGGACTCCCGCGGTGGACGCGGTGGGCCTGGCGGCCTGACCGCGACGGCGAGCAGCCGCCTCACCGGGCGGTGAACACCGGCTACATCCGCACGATCTCGACGTCGTGGAAGCGCCCGGCACTGCTGTCGTAGTGGATCCGGGCGCCTTCCATGTAGTCGAACATGGCCCCCCACGAGTCGTGGTCGGCGTCGGGGAACAGCGCGATGAGCCCGCACTCGAGGTGGCCGCCGTGCCCGATGACCAGCGCCGCGTCGCCCGGATTGAGCGGGGTCATCAGGTGCCGCCACTGCGCGGCCAGCGCGTGCGAGTAGTCCTGGACGGCCCCGCGCCGATTGACCAGCCGCGCCAGCCTGGTGAACGGCTCGCCCACCTCGCGGGCGGCCTGCTGCGACTCGACCATGAACTCGCTGACGTTCTGCAAGGTGGGGATCTCGACGGTGACGGCGAAGCCCATCGCGATCGCGGTCTCGCGGGTGCGCGGCGCGACGCTGGAGGCGACGACCTCGAAGGGCCCCATCAGCGTCCCGGCCCACCGCGCGAGCTCGATCCCGGCCTGCGAGAGGTGCACGGCCTGGTCGCCGTCGCGCTTGCTGTGCCGTCGGATTTCGAGCATGGGCATGAGAGGCCTCTTTTCCTGGGCGACACCGGCTGGTCGCTTAGAGCGTACGCGGCCTCACCGAACGAGGCGAGCTCGGCCGAGTCAGCAGTGGCGGCGATTGTGACGGGACCGGTCCCGCCGCGTTCGTGGTTCACTTTCAGACAAGCCTGGACCGAGGAGTGCCGTCTTGTATCCCTATGCCTCGCTCAATGATCCGTACCGCCCCGAAGCTCCCAAGCCCAAGCCCGAACGCCGCCGCGAAACGCGCGGCGACCCGTACGCGGCGGTGATCGGCAACGCCACGATGCTCGGCATCGGCTACTTCCTGTTGCGCCGCGACAAGGCGGCCGTCCTGGCACTGCTGGTGACGGTCTGGCTCCTCGGCTTCGTCGCGGCCGCCCCGGAAACCGCGTTCTGGCGGATCGTCCTCCTGCTGTGGTGGATCGCGACGATGCTGCACACGTTCTGGCTCGTCCGGCCCGAGCGCGGGGCCGAGGTCCGGGCGCCGCTCGCCGAGCTCCACGGCCCCGAGGACCGGCGGCGGGCGCGCGTCTTCGCGGGCGCGGTGGCCCTCCTGGCGGCGATGGCGGTCGTCGGCCTCCGCTTCGACGGCGCTCGGATCATGGAGGCCGCCGACACCGCCCACAGCGGCGGCGACTGCGAGGACGCGACGGCCGCGACGGCGGAGCTGGACGCGACGCACCGCGTCGCCGACGGCGCGGTGGCGGCCGCGGCGCGCCGGAGCGGCGAGGCGTGCGAGATCCTCCTGGAGGCGCTCGCCGATGACGACCCGCTCGATGCCGCCACGATCCTGTTGGGCTACATGCAGCACCCGGCCGCGCTGTGGGAGGGCGCCGGCCCCGAGCGGGCCCGGTGGCTCCTCCAGGCGGCGCTCACGCCGCTGGACTTCGAGAGCTCCGTGGCCGTCAGGTCCGCCTTCCTCACGCTGGACGAGGTCCTGGACGAGTCGCCGGGCCAGTCGGCGGCCGCGCGCGAGCTCGTCGAGGACTTCCTGGAGGACCTCGGCGGGCACCAGGCCGAAGGGTGCCAGGCCAAAGCGGTCAACGACTGGCTGTTCTCCCAGGACTGGGAGCACCCCGAGCTCGGCGAACCGGTGGCCGCCGCGAGCGGCATGGTCCCGCTGCCGATCCTGGAATGCGCCCGCGAGACGTTCGACTCGGGCGACCTGACCGCCGCGCTCGACCTGTACGAGGAGTTCCTCGCCGACTTCCCGGACCACGAGCTCGCCGCCGAGGCGGCGCAGGAGCGCGAGCAGGTGGAGACCGCGATCGAGCGCGAGCGGGTGGACGGACTGCTCTCCGGCGGCGACTACTGCGACAACCCGGCCCCCTACCGGGGCGCGGCGGCCTACAGCGGCGGCGGGACGAACCCGATGTGGCTGTTCGGCCTCGACTCGACGGAGTACGACCTGCCGGGCTCGTGGACGACGAGGGACATCGACGAGACGGTGCTCGTGGTCTGCGTCGAAGGACCCGAACGTGGGAGCTTCATCGAATCCTGCGAGTACGAGGAGTTCGACGGCACGTACCTCGGGACGGTCGACTTCTACGCCAACGAGTTCAAGGTCGAGGCCTACGAGCTCAGGACCGGCGAGCGAGTGGAGGACTACTCGGTGGAGATCGGCGGCTCGTGCCCGTACGTCCTGACGTTCTACGGCGAGATCGACGGCACGCGGAACGCCTCCTACGAACCGGCTGATCTGCGGGACCTGTTCGAACGGTTGCAGTGACGCGCGCCCTCCCCTCCAATGCGGATCGTCCGCTAGCCTGTGAGGCCCGGCCCGCCGCCCGGCGGGCCGGACACCGATCGGCGAGGAGCGCGATGAGCGAGCAGACGACGAAGCGGCGGTTCCAGTCGGGCGAGAACTACCGGCGGGGAGCGGGGAACCTGAAGGCCCGCGAAGGGATCTTCTCCTACCGGCGCCCGCAGGTCGACATGCCGGGCATGGTCATCGACCGCATCGGGCCCGACCCGAAGCGCATCCTCGACGTCGGCTGCGGCAGCGGCAGGTACCTCCTCCGCCTGCGGGAGTCGTTCCCCGAGGCCGAGGTGATCGGCGTCGACCGCTCGCCGGGCATGCTCGAGGCCCTCCCGGAGCCGACCGTGCAGGCCGACGTGTGCGAGCTGCCGTTCGGGACCGGCTCGGCCGACGCGGTCCTGGCGATGCACATGCTCTACCACGTGCCCGAGCTCGAGACCGCGCTCGACGAGCTCGAACGCGTCCTCGCGCCGGGCGGCGTCCTGTTCGCCTCCACGCTCGCCTCCGACGACAGGCCCGAGTACACCGCGCTCTGGCGCGAGGCCACCCGGAAGGCGCTCGGCGCCGAGGCGAAAGTGGAGGACACGCACCGCGTCGTGCTGGACCACTTCTCCCAGGAGACGGCGCAGGCGATGCTGAGCGAGCGCTTCGCCTCGGTGCGGCTGCACGACCTCCCGGGCGTGATCGAACTGCCCGAGCCGGGCCCGCTGGTGGCGGCCTACCGCTCCACGTCCTCGTTCGTCGATCTGGAGGCCGAGGACTTCGAGCGCGTCATGGCGCAGATCGAAGCCGAGCTGGACCGCCACTTCGCCGCCGAGGACCTGTTCCGCATGACGGTCCACACCGGCATCCTCGAATGCCGAGACCCGCGCCGCCCGTGAACGCCCGGCTCGACGGCAGGACCGTCGTCGTGACCGGGGCCAGCGCCGGGATCGGCGCGGCGGCCGCCCGGCGCCTGGCCGCCATGGGCGCCACCGTGGCCGTCGTGGGGCGCTCGCCGGAGAAGACCGCCGCGGTGGCCGAGGCGATCGGCGCCCGCTCCCACCTCGCCGACTTCGCGCGGCTCGACGACGTCCGCGCCCTCGCCGCCGAACTCCTCGAGACCTACCCGCGCATCGACGTCCTGGCGAACAACGCGGGCGGCCTGTTCGCCCGCCGCCGCACCACCGTCGACGGGCACGAGATGACCATGCAGGTCAACCACCTCGCCCCCTTCCTGCTCACCGTGCTGCTGTTCGGGCGCCTGGCCGAGGCGCCGGACGCGCGCGTCGTCTCGACCGGCTCCATGGCCTACCGCGCCGGGCGCATCGACCTCGACGACCTCGACGGCGAGCGCCGCCGGTACAACCCGGCCGCCGCCTACAGCGCCTCGAAGCTCGCCACCGTCCTGTTCACCCGCGAGCTCGCCCGCCGCGCCGAAGGCACCGCGGTCACCGCCGCGGCCTTCCACCCCGGTTCGGTCGCCACCGAGGTCGCCCGCGACAACGCCCTGACCGGCTACCTCCTGGGCACCGGGCTCGCCAGGCTGCTCTTCGCCTCGCCCGAGCAGGGCGCCGAGCCGCTCGTCCGGCTCGTCGCCGCCGCCGATCCGCGGGCGGCCGACGGCGCGTACTTCAACCGGCTCGAACGCGAGGCGCCGAGGAACCGGCAGGCCCGCGACGGCGAGCTGGCCCGCCGGCTCTGGGAGCGCTCGGAGGCGCTCACCGGCGCCTCGCTCTGATGTCGCCGCCACCTGCCATGATGGACCCGTACCCGGCCGCGTCGGGCCGGGGCGGCCCCTGACGAGAGGACGACGCATGGAAACGCTTCGGACAGTGACGCTGGTGCTCGGCACCGTCAGCGTCGGCCTGGTCGCCGGGGTCTACTACGGATGGGCGGTCTCGGTCATGCCGGGCCTGGCCCGCACCGACGACCGGACCTTCGTGGCCGCCTTCCAGCAGATGGACAAGGCGATCGTCAGGGCGCCGTTCATCTCGATCTTCCTGGGCTCGCTGCTGCTCACCGCCGCGGCGGCCCTGCTCCACCTCGGATCCGAGCACCGCGACGGCCTGCCGTGGACGGCCGCGGCCTTCGTGCTCTACCTGCTCACCCTCATCACCACCGGGCGCTTCAACATCCCGCTCAACAACGCGCTCAAGGAAGCGGGCGACCCCGACAAGACCGACGTCGCCGCCGCCCGCGAGCGCTTCGACGCGGCGACGTGGGTGCGCTGGCACAACATCCGCACGGTGCTGTGCGTCTTCTCCCTCGTCTGCATGATCGTCGCCCTGATGCTGTGAGCGGCGGGCGGGCCCCAGGACCCGCCCGCCTCGAATAATGCTCCTATGGGGATGTTCAGCCGCCGATCCACTCCTGCGGCCCCGAGTACTCGGCGAGCATCGCCGGGACGTCCTCGGCCGGGTGGAGCGTGTACTCGTAGAAGTCGCCCGGGTCGAAGGCCGAGCCCCTGGTCTCCTGCCGTCCCTCGCATCCGTCGCAGATGCTGCCGCTTATGACGAGTTCCGCGGTCGAGTCGGGGTAGTAGGGGTCGGTCACGTTCTCGTAGTACGTGTTCTCGATGACCATCTTCGTGTGCCCGCGCGAGTAGTTGCCGTAGCCGCTGATGTTCTGCATGTAGTTGTTGTAGAGGTGGGCGTGGGCGATGTTGTCGCCGCTCGGGTTGCGCGGGCCGGTGTCGTGGATCCAGTTGTGGTGGATCGTGATCTCCGCGGTGACGTTGTCGGTCCAGCCGATGCCGAAGGCCTTGTTGCCCTCGCCGATCTCGTTCCAGGAGACGGTGAGGTTCGTGGTGTCCTCGCGGCTGTCGATGAGGCCGTCGTTCATGCGCGCGATCCGGTTGTGGTCGATCCACACGTTGCTCGCGCCGTCCATCTGGATGCCGTCGTAGTCGAAGTCCTTGTCGTCGGGGTCGTCCTCGGGCATCTGCGTGTCGCGGATGGTGAGGTTGCGGATGATGATGTTGTCGCTGCCCTCGATGATGAAGCCGCCCCCGACGATCTCGCCGGCGGTGCCGACGCCCACGACGGTCTTGTTCGAGGCGATCGCCATCTCGGTGCCCTTGGGGCTGATCTCGATCGCCCTGTCGACGCGGATGACGTACGGCTCCTCTGCGGAGAGGTAGCCCTCGAGTTCGGACTGGTTCGCGGCGGTGACGGTCTCGCCGCCCTCGCCGCCGGTGGTGCCCTCGGCGAAGCCCTCGAGCCGGTCCACGCCGTCGGGCATCTGCTGGGAGCCGCCGTCGCCGCTCGTGGTCGCGGCGGCGTCGTGGCCGTTCCAGGCGCTCAGCGTGGCCGCTGCGAGGACGGCGGCGAGGAGCGCCGCGACGGCCCAGGCGCGGTGCCGGGCGTACCGGGTGTCCGGCGCGCCGCCGTCTGCCGGGGCGACTGCGGAAGGTCGCGCTGTCATGGTCGGTGCCTTTCTCTGCGGGTCGCTGCGGGCGTCGCGCCGCAGCTCAGCGGTCCGGCGCCCATTATGTAAATCCATGTAAATATATAAGTGTAGTTGACACCGTTGACATGGGGAAGGCGGTCCGGCGCCCCGAACGGACCGCGGCACCGGAGAAGGCGGCGCTCACGCCTTCTTCGCGATGCCCGCCATCTGAGTCCGCTGGTACGGCTCGAGCTCCTCGACGGCGGGGACCGGCCCGTCGGGCTCGCCAGGGAACCACCTGGCGATGTACTCCAGGCCCGGCGGCACCATCTCCAGGCCCACGAAGTGCTCCCGCAGCCGCTCGACCGGCCGGATCCAGCCGTTGCCGAGCGTCTCCATGCTCGCCTTCGACAGCCGCCGCTGGGCCGGCTCGCCCGTGTCGGGCCACCCGGTGAGGAACAGGTGGCTGCCGGGCGCCAGCGGCTCCATCAGCGCCGCGATGATCTCCTCGGGGTGCTCGTGGTCGCTGATCTGCATTACCATCCCGACGATCATCACGGCCACCGGGCGCTCCAAGTCCAAGAAGGACCTGACGCCGGGGTGGCCCAGGACGCCCTCCGGGTCGCGCGCGTCGGCGGTGACGACGGTCGTGGAGTTGTCGACGGCCAGCAGCGCCCGGCCGTGCGAGAGCACCATCGGATCGTTGTCCACGTAGACCACCCGCGCGCCGGGGTCGATCTCCTGCGCGGCCTCGTGGGTGTTCGGCGCGGACGGCAGGCCGCAGCCGATGTCGAGGATCTGGTCGATCCCGGCCTCGCCCACCAGGTACCGCACGCCGCGGACGAGGGCGTGCCGGTTCTCGCGCACGCACTCGCCGATCTGCGGCAGGTGCCTGGCGAAGACCCCGGCGGCCTCGCGGTCGGCCTTGAAGTTGTCGCGGCCGCCGAGGATCGCGTCGTACACCCGGGCCGTGGACGGCACCGAGCTCTCGATGCCGTGGGGCGGCCAGTCTGCGGTTGCTGCTGTCAACGTCGAGGTTCCCATCGGCACGCACGGGGCACGGGCAGTGGCCCCGCCCGGGGGCGTTGCGCGCCGGCGGCCCCCGGGAGTTCGCGGGCACGGTGACCCGCCACGCCTGGGGGGCACCGCTTCAGGCTACTCCACGTTCCGCGCCGGTGCGCTCGAGCGCGGCGGCGGCGAGGCCGCCGATCCCTCCGCCGACCACGACCGCGGTCCCGCTGCGTCCGTGCATGGATCCGCTCCTCAGTTTCACGCCCTGACGTTTGTCAGCGGCATGGGACTCGGCGGCCCGGCGATCTACCGCTACTACGCCGGCCACGACGCCCTGGTCGCCGAGCTAACGCGGGCCGTCGTCGAGGCGCGGGACCGAGTCCACCCACTCCAGGATCCGCTCGGCGATGGCGCTCGGGGCCGCGTCGTCGGTCCGGACGACGTCGCCGAACAGCAGCCGGTACTCCCGGGCGTCCTCCAGGGCCCCTGCGATCTCGTCGTCGTCCCAGCCGCGCCCGCGCAGCCGCTCTGACCTGACCTCGTCCGAGCAGTCCAGCAGCAGATGGGCCGTGGCCCCTTCGACGTCCTCGGGCGTGTCGGGGCTCAGGAGCAGGACCGGATGCCCCGCCCGGCGCGGCATGTCCACGATCCGCCGCCACATCCGCCGGTAGGCCGGCCAGACCGGCCTCGCCTCGGGCACGGCGATCGGCACGCCCAGGAGGGCGCCGTCCTCCAGCAGCTCGTCGATGTCCATCACCACCAGGCCCGAGGCGGCGCCGAGCAGCGCCGACACCACGGAGGTCTTCCCGACCCCGGGCGCCCCGGAGACGGCGTAGAAGGGGGCCAAGGCGTCATCCATCCGACCAGTCTGACCGCCCGCCCCGCCTCGCGCAGCTCCATTACGCGCTCACATGGACGCCGCCATGTGCGCCTCGAGCAGCAGCGTCAGACCGGGGACGCCCGCCAGGTCCGCGTCGGCGGCGAAGCGGGCCGGATCGCGCCGCAGGTGCTCCCGCATGGCCGCGCGCGGCTCGTCGAAGTGGTCGACGGCCGCGTCCCAGTCGAGCTCCTCGATGGCGTACGGCTCCTCCAGAGCCTCACCCGAGAGCAGGAACTTGCGGAAGCTGCGCCAGCCGATGTCCGGGATCGCGCTGATCTTGCCGATCGAGCCGTCGCCGCGGAAGTCGCGGTGGACCATGAAGCCGTGGACGGCCCCGGCCCGGTCGAACTCGAAGGCCATGAGCGAGTGCGGCGCACCGCCGGATTCGAGGACGGGGGAGCAGGACCAGGCGGTGACCGGCGAGACCGGGTCGGCCAGCAGCGGCTCCCACGGCGGGGCCGGAACGCCCGCTTGATCAAGGCGTTCCATCTCGGCGGCGATGTAGCGCTGCGCGGGACCGGAGGCGATGACCTCGACGGCGCGCAGCAGCGCCGAGGCCGCCGCGTCGTCCTGGCGTCCGATGAGGACCGAGAACAGGGCGACACTGATCGCGTCCTCGCCGCCGGGGACGCACAGGAGCTCCGAGAACACCACCGCCCCTTGAACTTCGGCCTCGAATGGGTCGGCCAGGTTCAGCAGTTGCGGCGCGGCGCCGAGCGCCTTCTCGGCGACGGGACGCACCGCCGCGAGGGCCGCCTCGGCGTCGGCCTCGGACAGGTTGCCGGATGCCATGGCGTGCTCGACGCACAGGTGCGCCCGCAGGTTCGGTTCCATAGAGCCATTATCGGCGGGCCTCCCACCGACGGACGAGGGACGCGCGCTCCCCGCCGGAGAATCGCGTTCGGTATGGTCGAGGGAGGTTGGGGCCGCTTCGCTCGTCGCAAGGAGACCCGCCATGGGCGCATCCACCGCACGCCTCACCCGCTCCAGGCTCCTGATCGCCTTCACCGCCGTGATCGCCGCGGCACTCGTCGCCTGGTTCCTCGCCGTGCCCGACGAGGCCGAGGCCGAGCCCGCCTACCTCGACCCCTCCCTGCCCGTGGCCGAGCGCGTCGCGGACCTGCTGGGGCGCATGACCATCGAAGAGAAGGTCGGCCAGATGGCGCAGGCGCAGATCCCCGCCGTCGAGGACGATCCGGGCGCCGTCGGCGACTTCGGCCTCGGCTCGCTCCTGTCCGGCGGCAGCGAGGCCCTCCACGACACCCCCGAGGAATGGGCCGCCATGATCGACGGCTACCAGCGCGAAGCCCTCGACACGCGCCTGGGCATCCCGATGGTCTACGGCATCGACGCCGTGCACGGCAACGCGAGCCTGCCCGGCGCCACGATCTTCCCCCACAACATCGGCCTCGGCGCCGCCGCCGACCCGGACCTGGCCGAGCGGGCCGCGGCGATCACCGCGATCGAGACCCGCGCCGCGGGGATCCGCTGGACCTTCGCGCCGTGCCTGTGCGTCGCCCGCGACAGCCGCTGGGGCCGCACCTACGAGTCCTTCGGCGAGGACCCGGCGCTCGCCACCGCGATGGCCGACGACGTCGTCCGCGGCTACCAGGGGGAGGACCTCTCGCTGAACACCAGCGTCCTGGCCACCGCCAAGCACTACGTCGGCGACGGCGGCACCGCGTACGGCTCGTCCACGACCGGGTCCTACACCATCGACCAGGGTGTCACCGAGCTCAGCGAGGAGGAGCTGCGCCGGCTCCACCTCGAGCCCTTCAGGGCCGCCGTCGAGGCCGGCGTCGGCTCGGTCATGGCCTCGTTCTCCTCGACCGACCTCGGCGACGGCCCGCTCAAGGTCCACGCCGACGGCCACCTGCTCACCACCGTCCTCAAGGAAGAGCTGGGCTTCGAGGGCTTCGTCGTCTCCGACTGGGCGGCGATCTACCAGATCAGCGACGACTACTCGACCGCCGTGCGCGAGGCGGTCAACGCCGGGATCGACATGGTCATGGTGCCCGACGAGTACGAGGCGTTCATCTCCCAGCTCCTCGAGGAGGTCGATGCCGGGCGCGTCTCCGAAGACCGGATCGACGACGCCGTCTCCCGCATCCTCACCCAGAAGTTCGAGCTCGGCCTGTTCGAGCACCCCTTCGCCGACACGAGCCTCGCCGCCGAAGTCGGCTCCGCGGAGCACCGGGCCGTCGCCCGCGAGGCCGCCGCGGCCTCCCAGGTGCTGCTGCGCAACGAGAACGCGCTGCTGCCGCTGTCCGGTGAGGAGTCGATCTACGTGGCCGGATCGGGGGCGGACGCGCTCGGCCGCCAGCTGGGCGGCTGGTCCGGCACCTGGCAGGGCTCGGTCGACGCCGTCAACGAGGGGACGACGATCCTCGAAGGCATCGGCGAGGTCGCGCCGGAGGCGGCCGTCCAGTACAGCCCGACCGCGTCCGAGCCCCTCGACGGCCACGACGTCGGCATCGTCGCCGTGGCCGAGAATCCCTACGCCGAAGGCGTCGGCGACGTCGGGCCCGGCAACGCCCACGACATGAAACTGTCCGAACAGGACGCCGAGGCCGTCGAGCGGGTCTGCGGCGCCATGGACTGCGTCGTCATCGTCGTCTCCGGCCGTCCCGTGGAACTCGAAGGCCACCTCGACGGGGTCGACGCGCTCGTGGCCGCCTGGCTGCCAGGCAGCGAGGGAGCGGGCGTCGCCGATCCGCTGTTCGGCCACGTGCCCTACACCGGGACGCTCCCGGTGAGCTGGCCCGGGCTCGTCGCCGACGAGCCGGTCAACGTCGGCGACGCCGACTACGACCCGCTCTTCGCGTACGGCTTCGGCCTCCGGACCTGACCGGAACGCTAAGCGAAAGCGCTGCACGGCACCGTGTCCGGCAGCTCGACGTCGTCGTCGACGCTGCCCTGGAACCCCGCCTCCGCCGACGCGCCGCGCTCGATGTCGCTGTTCCAGCGCTCGGCCTCGTACCGGTCGCCGCCCTCGTGCTCCATGCCCCAGCTCCGGTAGACCTCGGTGCCGTCGATCGCCAGCTCGATCTCCCAGTCGTCGATGGGGCTCCCGCCGGTGTTGGCCACCTCGACCCACGCCTCGAAGTGCACCTCGCCCGAGTCCCGCCACTGGTTGCCGAGCCGCAGCGACGCCGTGCACTCGGCGCCCTCCGGTTCCGGCTCGGGCTCCGGCTCCGCTTCGGCGCCCCCGCCCCCGCCCCCGCCGCCGTCGTCCGGCTCGTCCGAGTCGCTCGGGGCCTCGGTCGAAGGCGAGGCGCCGGAGGCCGACGGCGAGGGCGCCGCGGTGCTCGCGCTCGCCTCCGACGACTCGGCGGCGGCCTCGCTCGAGGCGCTCTCGATCGGGAACCCGACCGTCGCCGAGTCCTCCCACGGCCAGACCGCGGACGGCTCCTCCTCGCTCTGGAACATCATGGGGCTGAACAGCCACACTGCCGCCACCGCCGCGGCCACCGACACCAGGGCCAGGATCGCGAGCAGGCGGCCGTGCAGCCGCCCGACCGGGGCCCGCGGCCCGTCGTCACCGTCGTCCATACCACCGCTCTCCGCCATACCGAGGCACCGCCGTAAAGCCTAGCGTGAACCGCATACCCGCTGGGTACGAGCTGTTTCGCCCGGGATTGGGCGGCGTGCGCGGATACGCGGCGAGCCACCGGGGCCGGGCGGGGCCGAGATCGCGGCCGAGGCACCGGATCCGCCTCTACACTGATCGGATGACCGAGGCCCCCATCGACGATCCCGCCCAGGACGCGCCCGAGGTCGGCCGCCCGAAGGACCGCGCCGCCGGGATGCCCGCCGTCGCCTCCTCGCTGCGGTTCGTCGGCTCCCAGGCCGGCGTGCGGCGCGGCCTGCCGCTGCTGCGCGCGATCAACCAGGTCGGCGGCTTCGACTGCCCCGGCTGCGCCTGGCCCGAACCCGGCCACCGGCACCCCGCCGAGTTCTGCGAGAACGGCGCGAAGGCCGTTGCCGAGGAGGCCACGCGCCTGACCGTCGGCCCCGAGTTCTTCGCCGCCCACTCGATGGACGAGCTGTCCGGCAGGTCCGGCTACTGGCTCGGGCAGCAGGGCCGCCTGACGCACCCGATGCACCTCGCCGAGGGGGCGAGCCACTATACGCCGGTCACGTGGGACGAGGCGTTCGCGCTCATCGCCGAGGAACTCGCCTCGCTCGACGCCCCGGACGGGGCCGCGTTCTACACCTCGGGTCGCACCGGCAACGAGGCGGCGTTCCTCTACCAGCTGTTCGCCCGCAGGTTCGGCACGAACAACCTGCCGGACTGCTCGAACATGTGCCACGAGTCCTCGGGCGCGGCCCTGAGCGAGACCATCGGGATCGGCAAGGGCAGCGTCGCCCTCGAAGACCTGTGGGCCGCCGACCTCGTCATCGTCGCGGGCCAGAACCCCGGCACCAACCACCCCAGGATGCTCACCGCCCTGGAGAAGGCCAAGCGCGCCGGGGCGAAGATCGTCACCGTCAACCCGCTGCCCGAGGCCGGGATGCGGCGGTTCAAGAACCCGCAGGCCGCGCGCGGCCTGGCCGGGCCCGGCACCGAGCTGACCGACCTGTTCCTCCAGATCCGCGTCGGCGGCGACCTCGCCCTGTTCAGTGTGCTGGGCCGGCTGCTGCTGCGCGCCGGCGCGATCGACCGCGACTTCATCGAGCGGTACACGCACGGCTTCGACGCCCTCGCCGCCCACCACGCGGCCGGTGACGACGCGGCGGCCATGGCCGATGCCGAGCGCCGCACCGGGCTCTCGGCGGTCGAGATCGAGCGGCTCCTGGCGATGATCTCGGCCTCCGAGAAGACCGTGGTCTGCTGGGCGATGGGCCTGACCCAGCACCGGCACGCCGTGCCGACCATCCGCGAGATCGTCAACCTCCTGCTGCTGCGCGGCGACATCGGCAAGCCGGGCGCGGGGGTGTGCCCGGTGCGCGGGCACTCGAACGTCCAGGGCGACAGGACGATGGGCATCTGGGAGCGGATGCCCGACCGCTTCCTCGACGCGCTGGGCACCGAGTTCGACTTCGCGCCGCCGCGCGACCCCGGACACGACACCGTGGACACGATCCGGGCGATGCGCGACGGGCGCGTCGGGGTCTTCTTCGCGATGGGCGGCAACTTCGTCGCCGCCACGCCCGACACCGAGGCCACCGAGGCGGCGATGCGCCGCTGCCGCCTGACGGTGCACGTCTCCACCAAGCTCAACCGCTCGCACGTCGTCACCGGCGCCCGTGCGCTGATCCTGCCCGCCTTGGGCCGCACCGACGTCGACCTCCAGGCGAGCGGCGAGCAGTTCGTCACCGTCGAGGACTCGATGGGCGTCGTCCACGCCTCCAGCGGGAAGGTGCCGCCCCTCGGCGAGCAGATGCGCTCCGAAGTGGCGATCGTGTGCGGCCTGGCGCGCGCGGTGCTCGGCGACGACGACGGCGTCCCCTGGGAGGACTTCACGGCCGACTACGACCTGATCCGCGACCGGATCGAACGCGTCGTCCCCGGCTTCGAGGACTACAACGCGCGCGCCCGCGAAGCGGGCGGCTTCGCGCTGCCGCACGCCCCGAGGGACGAGCGCGCCTTCCCCACGGCCACCGGCAAGGCCAACTTCACGGTCAACCCGGTGACCTCGCCCGAGGCGGGGGAGGGGCGGCTGCTGCTCCAGACGCTGCGCAGCCACGACCAGTTCAACACCACGATCTACGGCCTCGACGACCGCTACCGGGGCATCCGCCACGGCAGGCGCGTGGTGCTCGTCCACCCCGAGGACGCCGCGGAGCTGGGGCTCGCCGACGGCGCCTACTGTGACCTGGTGAGCGAGTGGAAGGGCACCGAGCGCCGCGCGCCGCACTTCAAGGTCGTCCACTACCCGACCGCCCGCGGCTGCGCGGCGGCGTACTACCCGGAGACGAACGTGCTGGTCCCGCTCGACTCGGTGGCCGAGACCAGCAACACCCCCACCTCGAAGTCCATCGTCGTCCGCTTCGAGGCCGACAGCGGCCCCGCCGCGGACTGAGCGCTGCTCGACCCTCCTGGACCGAGGTATCGTCGAGCGCGGCCCCGCCCGCTCCGGGCCGGGGCCGCGATCCGCCCGACGCGACGGAAGGAGACCACCGCGATGGGACGCGTGACCGCCCGCCGGAAGGTCGTGCGCTTCTCCGGCCCTCGCCGCTCCGAGCGGGTCGACACGCTCATCGTCGAGGAGCCGCTCGAGCTGCGCGTCGGCGGCGAGTCGCTGATGGTCACCATGCGCACGCCCGGCGACGACTTCGACCTGGCCGCCGGGTTCCTCGTCTCCGAGGGCGCCGTCGCCGCCTCCGGCGACATCGAGACCATGAGGTTCTGCGCCGGAACGGACGAGACCGGCGCGAACACCTACAACCTCCTCGACATCCGCCTGACCCCCGGCGTCGAGGTCCCCTCCGCCGCGAAGCGGCTGTTCACCACGACCGCCGCCTGCGGCGTCTGCGGCAAGGAGTCCGTCGAGGACATCCGCACCCGGGCCCGCTGGTCGGTCGCCGAGGACCCGCTCCGGCTCGCCCCCGAGACCCTCGCGGCGCTCCCCGACCGCCTCAGGGCCGCCCAGCGCCTGTTCGACAAGACCGGCGGCCTCCACGCCGCCGGGCTCTTCACCGCCGACGGCGAGCTCATCGCCGCCCGCGAGGACGTCGGCCGCCACAACGCCGTCGACAAGCTCATCGGCCGGGCCCTGCGCGAGGACCGCCTGCCGCTGCGCGAGACCGTCCTGGTGGTCTCCGGCCGGGCCTCCTTCGAGCTCGTCCAGAAGGCCGTCATGGCCGGCGTTCCCGCGCTCGCCGCCGTCTCGGCCCCCTCCTCCCTGGCCGCCGAGCTCGCCGCCGAGGCCGGCCTCACCCTCGCGGGCTTCCTGCGCGGCGACACGATGAACGTCTACGCCCGCCCCGACCGCGTCGCGGACGGCCCCTCGTCGGGTTGACGACAAGGGGGATCGCTCCACTTGCTCATCGACATAGATCGATATAGCCTGTGTAGACCCTCACTGAAATTTTCATCGAAACTTTCGGTACCGGTGGTGGAGACCTTTCGCCGCAGGCGGTGCGCCCCGCACCGACCGGACGGGACCCCGACCGTCGACGATGGATCGAAGCCGCCGGCCAGAACAGGAATACCCCATGACACCAACGATCCGACTGCCGCGGCGCGCCCTCGTCGCCGTGGCGACAGCCGTGTTCGTCGTGGCGGGCGCGCTCCTCGCGCTCGCGGCGCCGAACCATGCCGAGGCCCAGCAGGGCCCCCTGCCGACCGGGCAGCTGACCCAGGTGACGAACTTCGGCACCAATCCCGGCAACCTCGAGATGTACGCGTACGTGCCGAACAATGTGGACCCGAACCCGGCGCTGCTGGTGGCCGCGCACTACTGCACCGGCTCGGCGCAGGCGTTCTACAGCGGCACCGAGTACGCCGCCCTGGCCGACCAGCACGGCTACATCGTCGTCTACCCCTCGGTGACGCGCAGCAGCAAGTGCTTCGACGTCTCCTCCCCGCAGGCGCTGACCCACGGCGGCGGCAGCGACCCGGTGAGCATCAAGTCCATGGTCGACTGGATCGGCGCCAACTACGCCCTCGACACCGAGCGGGTCTTCGCCACCGGCGTCTCCTCGGGCGCGATGATGACCAACGTCCTCCTCGGCGTCTACCCCGACGTCTTCGCGGGCGGCTCGGCCTTCGCGGGCGTGCCGTTCGCGTGCTTCGCGACGACCAACGGCTCGGAGTGGAACTCCGAGTGCGCCAACGGCCAGATCGACCGCACCCCCCAACAGTGGGGCGACCTGGTGCGCGGCGCCTACCCCGGTTACAGCGGCGAGCGGCCGCGGATGCAGCTGTGGCACGGCACCGCCGACGACACCCTGCGCTACCCGAACTTCAACGAGGCGATCGAGCAGTGGACGAACGTCCACGGCGTGAGCCAGACGCCGTCCTCCACCGACTACCCGCAGTCGAACTGGACGCGCACCCGCTACGGCGGCACCGGCTCACAGGCGCCGGTCGAGGCCATCAGCCTCCAGGGCACGGGCCACAACCTCATGACGAGCGGCATGGCCGCCAGGGTCATCGAGTTCTTCGGCCTGGACGAGGACTCGGGCCCGACCGACCCGCCGGACGACACGACGCCGCCCGACGACGACACCACTCCGCCGCCCACCGGCGGGGAGGGCTGCACGGCCGTGATCGACGTCGTCAACGACTGGGGCTCGGGCTGGCAGGGCAACGTGCTCATCACGGCCGGCGACAGCGCCATCAGCGGCTGGACGCTCACGTGGACGTGGCCGGGCGGCCAGAGCATCACGAGCTCGTGGAACGCGGATGTCAGCTCGAGCGGCTCCGCGGTGACCGCGGGCGACGTCGGCTGGAACGGCTCCATCGCCTCCGGTCAGACGATGAACGCCTGGGGCTTCGTCGGCTCCGGCGCGAGCGCCTCGCCGCAGGTGACCTGCACCCCCGCATAGGGATCCAGAAGAAGACGGGCCGGAGGCGCGAAGCGCCTCCGGCCCGCCGCGTCCGCCGGAGTGTCGCCGACACCTATGGGCCCGAAGCGACTACGCTTCGTGCTCAAGCGAAAACCGAACGGGGGCATCGTCATGAACGCTGAGATCCGAGCCGGGAAGCGCGCACCCCGCGCGGCGGCGCCCGAACGCGCCGACGGGCGGCCGGAGACCGGGACCGGGCGGCGCGAGATCCTCCGGGACTACGGCCGGACGCGGACGCTGATCACCGTCGACGTCGAGACCGCGCCGCGGGCCTTGGGCGGCATCCCCCCTTGGGAGGTCGACCCGTCCAAGCCCCGCATCGTCAGGCTCAGTACCGGGCCGACAGTGCTCGGCCCCGACGGCACCGAGCTCCCGCCGAAACCGAAGCGGCGCGGACGGGCCGGCCCTCGGCGCGGCGCCGAACTCTGGGTGGACAAACCGCTCCTGCGAAAGCGCGGCTGGACCGAGACGGCGATCCGCGAGTACCTCCCGGGACCGGAGCGGCTCAAGCGCAACCCCCACCCGCGCGGCCGCAGCCGCCCGATGCCGCTGTGGCGGCCCGAGACGGTGGCGGAGATCGAGGCCACGGAGCGGTGGCGGGCCTGGCTCCAGGCCTCGCTCCAGCGCCGCGGAACCACGCTCCGCGACCTGTCCAAGACCTTCTCGGCCAACCGCTACCGCGCCATGAGCGGTGCCGCCGACGCCGCCGTCGACGCGGCCGTCGAGGCCCACTGCGAGCGACGCGGCACCCGCCGCCCCTGACCGCCGAGGGGCCGATCCTGCCAGGCCGCGACGCCTGCGACACGGCCCGGCAGGACCGAGCCGCATCCCGGTCCTGCCGCTCGCCCCCAGCGGCATCCGGTGGCTCCGAGGCCGGTGACGCCGCCCGTTCAGCCCTCGACGATGTAGTCGTACAGGGCCACGCCCTGCGCCTCCAGGTACTCGGCTTCGGCGTCCGAGCCGTCGTCGAGCGTGGTCAGCGGTTTCGCCCAGACGGCCAGATTGCCCTCGTACCAGATCATCTCGTAGCCTCCCACCGAGTTCTCGACGATGCCGCCCTTCGCCCAAGGCCGCTCCGTGGACTCCCCGAAGGGCAGGGGCGACGGTTCCATGCCGTCGCAGCCTTCGAGGTAGCAGACGGCCAGTTCGAGGCCGGTTCCTCCCGTGATGCGCCCCACCGAGACCAGCAGCGAGGTCGGCAGCCCGATCTCGCCGTCGACCGCCATGATGGAGCACGAGGCGAAGTCGGGGCCGTTCTCCGCGCCGTCTTCGATGTGCTCCACATGCGAGCCCGGTCCGACGAGGTCCAGCAGGCCGTCCGTGTCGATCGCCGGGCAGACCTCCTCGGGGACCGCCAGCGACGCCTCGGAGCCCTCCTCATCGCCCTCGCCGGCCTCGTCCGAGGTCTCCTGCCCGCCGTCGGCGGCGACGGTGGCGTCGTCCCCCGAGCCCGAAGAGCCGTCGCCCGAGGCGATGATCAACCACAGTGGAATGATGACGACCAGGGCCGCCGCGGCGGCCACCGCCGCCAGCAGCGCGTTCCTGCGGCCCGTGCGGCCCTGCGGCGGCGGCATCGGCGTGAAGCCCTGCTGCGCCATCGTCGGCCCGTCGTCCACCAGCGTCGCCTGCTGGCGAGGCGGCGGAGCCAGCAGCGCCGCCACCTCGGCCTCCTGCCTCGCCGTGTACGCCCGCACGGCCTCTGGCGGCGTCGCGTCCGCGCCCCCGCTCTGCTCCAGCAGGCGCCGCAGTTCGAGTGGCGAGGGCCGCTCCTCGGGATCCTTCGCCAGGCAGCGCTCGATCACCGCCCGCAGCGCATCGGGCACCCCCGCCAGCTCCGGCGCCGCATGGACGATCTTGTACAGCACCTGCGGTATCGACGGGCCCTCGAACGGGCCCTGCCCCGAGGCCGCCATGGCCAGCAGGCACCCCAGGCTGAACACGTCCGACTTCTCCGTCAGCTCCTGCATCTCCGCCTGCTCGGGCGACATGTACCCGGGGGAGCCGACCACCCCGCCCGTCTGCGTCAAGGCCACGCTCGTCGAGTAGTCCATGGCCCGCGAGACCCCGAAGTCCAGCAGCTCGGCGCCGTTCGCGGACAGCAGCACGTTCGACGGCTTGACGTCGCGGTGGATCAGCCCCGCCCCGTGGATGCCGTTCAGCGCCGCCGCGAGGTCCATACCGACGCTCCGGACATACCCCTCGGGGAGCGGTCCGGCCTCCTCCACCGCCTGGATCAGCGTGGGCCCCGGCACGAACGTCGTCGCCGACCACGGCTCGGGCGACACGGCGTCGGCGGCCACCACCCGCACGGTGTGCGGCCCGGCGACCTTGCGAGCGGCGTCCACCTCCATGGCGAAGCGCTGCCGGAACCCGTCGTCGCGCAGCAGCTGAGGAAGGATCCGCTTGACCGCCACGCGCTGCCCGTCTTGGCCGACGCCGAGGTAGACGCGTCCCATGCCTCCCTCACCGAGCAGCGCGACGACGCGGTAGGGCCCCACGAAGGGCGGGTCGTTCTGGGCCAGAGGCAGCATGTGCGGCTCCTTCACTTGCGGGCACGGGACACGGCGGCCCCGGGCATCGGGCCGGCCCAGGCGGGCCGAGCCGCCCGGGGCCGACGCTGTTTCTGCGTGGAGTGCCACTGTGCCGTCGGCGATCACGGGCCGATCCCCGAACCGTCCCGGATCGGGCGCCGCCCGCCGTGACCGTCCCCTGGCGCGAGGTCAGGCGAGGCTCAGCGAGTCGTGGACCTGTTCGACCTGTTCGATCAGGCCGTCCTCGCCGCTGAAGGTGGACCCGAGCATCATCACGATGTCGCCGTCGACTTCGACGGCGATCACCTGGTACCAGATCGCTACCGTCTTGAGCTCGACGACGGCGCTGTCATGGCCGTCGAGCGAGCCGGTGTCGATCTGCATCGGGGCGTCCGCACCGACCTCGGCGAGCACCGAGATCATCTTGCGCGCCGCGTCCTCGGGGTCGGTCGCCGACAGCTCCTGGGGCACCGGCCTCGTTCCCGCCCAGGCGTTCCCCGAATCGGATTCGACGACGAGGGTGTAATCGGACTCGCCCAGCTCGGCCTCGTCGACCCGCACCCAGTCCTCGGGGATGCCGAAGCACAGGCCCGTCTCCTGATCGGCGAAGTGCGTCGCGTCCTCGGGGCAGGCCGCGGCGGCGGACTCTTCGCTCTGCCAAGGGCTCCACCACAACAGCGCGCCGACCAAGACGGCGACGGCGACCAGGGAGGCGATGAGGGCGATTCGGGCCCGCGCCGCGCGGCGCGGTGCCGCAGGGGGAGGCCCGCCGGGCTCGGCCGGAGGGGGCGTCTGCTGGCTCATGACAGCAAAGTAAGGCATCGCCGCCGGGACCGGTCCCGCAGTGCGGAGCGAATCGGAGCCGTCCCGTGGAACACATGTGGCACACTACCGGCAAGTACACGAGCCGAATCACTCCTCACAACGGAAAGCCCTCATGCCGGACACGAACGCGGAACTCCGCCGAACCTTCTACCGCATCGCCGGCGAGCCGCGCGGCGAAGCCCGGTCCGCCGCCCTCGAATCACTCCTGGAGGCCGCCGACGCGGCGGGCGAGCAGCCGCTGATCAACGAGATCCTCGCCGCGATCGTCGCCTCCTACCGCTGGTCCGAGGACTCGAGGTGGCAGATCACGGCGTTCGGGCGGCTGCTGCACAACCTCGACACGGCGCCCGAATGGTTCGAGCCCCACGTCCTCAAAGAGGTCTACTGGTGGATGCACGCGGTCATGGAGCGGATGGTCGAGCGCCCCGACGTGCCGCTCGCCTCGGTCGAGGAGTTCCTCGACCAGATCCGGCGGCGCTACGCCGAGGCCGGGCGCTCCCTGTACTCCGTCCACCAGGTCGAGCACCGCCTCGCCGACCACCTCGGCGACGACGATCGGGCCGCTCGGGCCATGGCCGCCATGCGTGCGATCGGCTCGGACTACATCGACGACTGCGAGCCGTGCATCCAGTACAACCTGGGCGAGATCGCCGCCGACGCCGACGAGCACGAGCGGGCACTCGAGCTGTGGGAGCCGATGCTCCGGCCCGGCGGCATGAGCTGCCCGGTCGAGCCGGACAAGAGCCTCGCGGCCTCCCTGCTGCCGCTGCTCGAGCTCGGACGGCTCGACCAGGCCCGCGCGAACCACCTGCGCGGCTTCCAGATGATCCGCGACAACGACAACATGGTCCTGCCGGTCGCCCACCACGTGCGTTTCTGCGCGCTCACCGGCAACGAGGCCAGGGCGATCGAGATCCTCACCGCCCGAGCGCGGCTGCTCACACTCGGACTCGACCCGATGTTCCGCCTCCGACTGCTCGAATCCGTCCAGACCACCTGCCGGGCGCTCGCCGCCCGCGGACGCGGCGACGCCCGGCTGCCCGGGCCCGACGGCCGGCCCGGACGCGCCGACGACGTCCACGAGCTGGTCGACGCCGAGCGTCGGGAGATCTGCGAGCGCTTCGACCGCCGCAACGGCAACGACGTCCAGTCGCGGCGCTCCGACGCACGAGCCGAGTTCACCGGGGATCGCCCGCACGTCCCGCTCGGACTCAAGACCGCCGTGCGCGAAGCGCCCCGGCGTCGCGAGGTCCGCGCCGAACCGGCGGCGTCGACCGCCGCCGACCTCGAACGGCTGCTCGGCGAGGCGCGAGCCACCGGCGCCGCCTTCGCCGAAGACCGCTTCGAGCACTGGGGACGGGTCGGCGACCTGGCCGAACGACTCGGCGCCGCGCTCGATCCGGCCGACGAGGCCGAAGTCCTCGTCGCCCGGTTCAACGACTCCGACGACCCGGAGCGGCGGAAGACGCTTGCGGAGCGGGCCGTCGCCCTGCTGCGCAAGGCCGACCGCGCGGGCAGGGCCCTCGCCGTCGAGGCCGCCACGCTCCGGACGCGCGCCGAGGAGGCGCCCGAGGACCTCCGCACCGAGGCCGCGCGCCTCCTCGAAGCCGCCGAAAAGCTGTCCGACGCCGAGCCGGACCACGCCCTGCGAGTGAGAGCCGTCGTCCACTGCACCCTCGTCGAGGTCGGCAAGAGCCGAGGCGTCGAACCGGAGCCGGAGCTGCGCGAGGCGCTCGCCGGACTCGACGCCGAACTGGCGCCCAGATCCGCCGAGCGCGGCATCGGCGACATCCGTGTCCGCCTGCTCACCGCCATGGCCTCGATCGCCGAGACCGCGGAGGCCGGCCACGACGCGATCCGGACGGCGCACGAACTCGCCATCGCGGGCGGCTACACCGTGGAGACGGTCATCAGCGCCATCTGGTACACGGCGGCCCTCAAACGGGAAGGCCGATACGAGGAGTCGCTGCGAGTCGCCGAGACCGCCGCCGCGGCCGCGCGCCCGAGCACCCCTGACGGCCCCGTCGCGGTGATCAACTTCGCGGCCGCCGAATTCGCCGTCCATCTGGGACACTGGTCGCGCGCCGAACGGTACGCGGTCAAGGCCGCTCATCACTACGACCGCAGCGGATCGGGCGGCGGCGCGACCGCGGCCCGGCACCTGGCCGGACTCGCCATGGCCACGCAGGGGCGCCACGAGGCGGCCGTCCTCGTGCTCGAGGCGGTCCTGTCCGAGCTCTCGGAGGCGGACGAGGACGAGCAGTGGCGCTCGGTCGACGTCCGGGCCCTGCTCGCCGACTCCTACGACGAGTTGGGCGACCCGGAGGAGGGCTCCAAGCACGCCCTCGAAGCGCTCCGGCTCATGGACGGCGGCGTCCACCACCCGGACGCGACCCGCTACCCGCGGACGGCCCACCTGGCCGGAGTGCTGCTCGACCGGATCGGGGACGGCGCGTCCGCGGCGCTCGCCTTCGACCGCGCCGCGCGGGCCTGGCGCGAGATCGGCGGGCTGTCCATGGCCGCCCGTCCGATCCGGGCGGCCCTGTGGGCCCGCTCGGAGGCCGAGGACGCCGACGCCGAGGCCGACGCCGCGGCGTTCGGATCGCTGGAGGAGGAGCTCCGCGCGGACTGGCGCGACGGGGAACTGCCCGAAGGCTACCGGGAGTCGTGCCGCTTCGAGCTCGCCGAGACCCTGTACCAGCACGCCGGATGCATCGACGACGACGCGGACGCGGTGCGGCTGCTGCGCGAGTCGCTCGACGTGTTCGGCGAGGGCGCGTTCGCCGAGCGGGAGGTCGAGGTCGCGCACCGCCTGATGGACCGCCTCGCCGAAGCGGGCGACCTCGCCGGTGCCGAGGCGACGGCCGAACATCTCACCGGGCGGCTCGACCCCGAAGCGCACGCCGCCCACCGGAAGGCGACCGAGGTCCTCCTCGCCGCCCACCGGGACGCGGCAGGGCGCTGAGGCGCCGAACCAGACCGCAAGGGACCGGCCGGAGCCGCCGGGTTCAGGCACGACCGCCAGGCCGGCTTCATGGAACGGGAGCGGCTGCCCGAGGTCGTCTACCTGACCTCTGAGGGGGCGCTCCGGCGACGGTCCGACAGTCCTGAGGTGATGCCCGAGCAGTTGGAGCACCTGAAGAAGCTCGACCGGGACTTCTCTCAGTTCAAGTTCCTGGTGGTGTTCGAGGCAGGGCCGTACTGTTGCGCTGGCAGCTCTTTCGTGATCTTCGAGTTCGAGGATGGAGAGTTCCCCAAGACGGTCTACCTGGAATCGTTTGAAGGGGCTCGTTACTTCGAGGTGGCCGATACGGTCGCCTCGTTCCAGAGCGCCTTCGACGAGTCCGCCGAGAAGGCCATGCCGATGAAGGATTTCCAACTGTTATGAGCACAACGAAGTGGCGCAAGTCCAGCCGGTCCGGCAACGGCGACGCTGGCAGCAACTGCGTTGCGGCCCGTGCCGCCGGAGCCGGATTCGAGGTTCGCGACTCCAAGCCGTCCGAGGATTCCCCAGTCTTCGGGCTCGCCCAGGGCGACTTCGTCGCCCTGCAGGAGAACGCGAAGCGCCGCTAGACGGCGTCGAACCTCCCGGCCCGACACCTACCGGTGCTGACACACCCGTCCAGGTGCCACCAGGCCAGGCATCAACCAGACAGCCGAGCGAGCAATCACCCTAGCCGTGAACCCAGCAGCCAACCTGACGACCAACGGTGGGAGCCCGAAGCGCCGAGCTGCCGGCCGATCGACCGACAACACGAATCAACCGGCAAGGGGGTCCGCGTCAGCAGGACCTGCTCGCCGTTGTCGCATCGGCCCGCTGCGCGGCGTCCTACGGCGCTCGGCGGAACCACGGTGCTTTCAGGTTCGCGGCCATGTATGTCCAGCGAGGTCCGGGCGGCAACGCCGTCCGAGCAGCGGGCGCACGGTGGTCGGCTTCCCAATGCGGCCTCGCACAGGCCCGGCCTCCCCGACCGACCGCCAGAACGGCGTCGCGGCTCCGCCGCTTCCACGCACCTTGAGACTCAGGGCGGTTCGGGCGGTTGCGCGATGTCAGGCGATGCTCAGCGAGCCGTGGATCTGCTCGACCTGCTCGATCAGGCCGTCCTCGCCGTTGAGGGTTGATCCGATCATCAGCACGATCTCGCCGTCGACATCGACGGCGACCGCCCGGAACCAGCTCACCGCCGTCTCGTACTCGACGATGGAACTGTCATGGCCGTCGACCGAACCGGATTCGACCTGCATCGGGGCGTCCGGACCGACATCGGCGAGCATCGCGACCATCTTGCGCGCCGCGTCCTCGGCGTCGGTCGCCGATATGTCCTCGGGAACCGGCCTCGTTCCCGCCCAGGCGTTCCCCGAATCGGCTTCGACGACGAGCGTGAAGCCGGATTCCCCAAGCTCGGCGTCACTGATCCGCCCCCAGTCCGCGGGGATGCCGAAGCACAGCCCCGTCTCCGGGTCGGCGAAGTGCGTCGTGTCCTCGACACAGGCAGGGGAAGAGGAGGAGGATTCCTCGCTGCTCCAAGGACTCCACCAGAACAGCCCGCCGACCAGGACGGCGCACACGACCAGAGCGGCGATGACGACGGTTCGGGCCCGCGCCGCAGGGCGCGGTTTCGCTCTCGAGGGTTTCTTGCCGGACTTGGCTGGAGAGGGCTTCTGGGGGCTCATGAAAACCAAGGTAGTGTATCGCCGTTGGGAGCGGTCCCGCGGTTCGGGCCGAATCGGATCCCGGTGCCGCCGTTCACCGGCCCTGCCCTCGGCACCCGGCGTCTGTGCGCCCGGCATCCGGGCACTCGGCATCCGGCACTCTGGCGCGGGCACTCGGGATCTTGAGGAAGGCGCGATGGTCCGAGACTCCCGACGCCCTTCAGACCGATGGCGGACGCCGCCGCGGCACACCGTCGAGTCCCGGCATCCTCTGACGCCGACAGTGGACACTCAGCGCTCCCTTTTCACTGCCGCAGCCGAAGCGCCGTGGCCCGTCCGTCCCCTCCCGCGAAATCCCGCAGGCGGCTCCGTTCTCACCGGTCTCACCGAACCCCGCCGAGCCCCGGCCCCGCTCACCCCTCGGCAGGACCTCCCCGCTCGCCCGGATGCGGCACTGCGTCAGCGCTCGCCCTTGCGAGATCCGCGCGAGGGCCCGCCCGCCACCATGCGGGCCCCGCGCACCGGCCGCCAATGCCTCCGGTACAGCAGCGCCCAGCCGGTGATGTACAGCCCCATCAGTACGACCGGAGCGATGACGACGCCGAGCTCCAACCAGAGCGGGTCGACGGCATAGCCCTCGGACAGCTCGACGCCGATCCAGACGGGCGCGAAGCCCAGCGCCAGTGTCACGGCGAAATGCAGGTAGGTCCTCAGCGTCTCGACGACGCGTATGCGCGAGAAGACCTCATAGCGGAGGATGTCCCGCTCGGCGTTGGACTCGTGCTCTCCCTCCCGTACCCAGTACCTGGCCAGCGGCGCGATCGGTATGAGGATCAGGAGCCATGCCGTGGCGAAGAAGCGTCCGTCGGCATCGGGGCGCGTGTTGTGCATCAGCCATGTGCCGCAACCGCTCTGCACACTCCAGTCCGTATTCTCGCCTGGGGGCGGCGGCCATACCGGATCAGTCATGGCCCGGACGGTATCCCGCCGCTCCGGGAGGGCTCCCGAACCCTCCCGAGCAGATCCGGCGCCCCGGACGCCGGAGCGCGTCCGGGGCGCCCCGGCCGGTCACCCGACCGGGTAACCCGCCTCCAGATACACCGTCGTGCCGGTCTCGACCGCCGCGAGCGCGGCCTCGATCCGGCGGGCCACCAGCGGACGCATCCGCTCGTGCGCCTGCGGGATCGTGCACCACTCCCAGGAGCCGAGCTCGTCGGCGGGGAGCCTGATCGACTCGGCCCGGCCGGGGTCGAGACGGCCGCCGTCGAAGACGTAGACCATGCTCTCGGTCCGGCCGTCCATCGGCGGCACCCAGTCGACGGCGACGAGCCGGCCGGGCTCGATCTCGAGCCCCAGCTCCTCGCCCACCTCGCGGGCGGCGGCCTTCCGAGGCGACTCGTCGGCCTCGACCGCACCGCCCGGCGCCTCCCACACCTGCTTGTAGACCGGCTCGCAGAGAAGCACGCGGCCTTGGCCGTCGGTGAACAAGACGGTGGCGGCGAGGCGCTTGCCCGTCATCGTGTGCGTGTGCTCGGCAGCGCCGACGCCCTGCTCCGGATTCGGGCTCTCGCTCATCGAGCGAACCTAGCACCAAGTGAGCGCCGGTCTTTGCCATTGATCGCACCGGACGGCGGCGATTCCCGCGCACCGCCGCGGCCCCGCACCCGGCACGGCGGGGCGGCAGGAGACCTCGATGCCGCAGCCGCGCAGTCCGGCGCGGTGCCGAAGGCCGGACGGCGCGCGGTCCGATGCCGCGCCCACGACCGAGCCCTCAACCGAACTCACAGTTGTGCGGCCCGATCGGCCGCCGAACCGGTCGCATCCGACAGGCTGAGCGGCCCGGCTGTTCGAACAGCCCGGTGGTGGGAGACGATATCGGGGCGGGCGCGATGCTCATCGGCGCTCGAACGGATCCGAGATCCATACGAATACCCGGGCCGCGCTTTCGCTTTCACTGCGCCCCAAGTGGGCTCGCCATCGCGAAAGCGACCGGCCGACGACACGCCCCGCCTGCGACCATTTCCGGGCTCGAACACACCGGTCCGCACTCGTCCGGGCCCACGCGCACCTGTCCACGCCCGTCCGCGTCTGACCGCGCCCTTCCGGATCCGTTCCAGTCCGTCCCCACTCCATCCGCCCGAACCAGCAAGGGAGCTCGAACACCGATGTCACAAGAGGAACGCGACCTCCGCCTAGGACTGACCGGTCTGAATTCGACCCAGCGGGCGCGGCGACTCGCCGAGATGGCAGAGCGACACCGCAAGAATCAAGCGGCGGGCGAGGAGAAGCTCGCTCGACTGCGGGAGAAGCGGCTTGCCGGAAAACGACGAGCCCGGGAACCGGGCGAACCCGAGCGGTCCGAGGTGGATCGCTAGTCGACGAGCCGGATCCTCCGGCACCGTCGCGCAGCTCGGCACGCGGCCGGACGGCCGTGCCGAGCCTCGGCCGACAGGCCGGTCCCCCTGCGCTGCCGGATCGTGCGGAGCCGTCCCGCAGACGGGTGTGGGATGGCGCGGGAGATTCGGCGGAACGGCGGTTCCAAGGCGCGACCGTGGGATCGGTGCTCCGCTCATTCGCGCTATCGGACGGCATCCGCATATGGCACCGATATGCGCGGAAAGCGTCGGTTTTCCTGTTGTGCAAAACCATTATTTCGCGACTCCTATACGTATTGTGGTACAGTTCACTTCACCTTCGGATTGAACGGAAGCCGCATGTCGGAATCCCCAATGCCTCGGAACTCCTCGAAACCCGTCCGCATTCGGCTCTGCAAGCGTTGTGAGATTCCCCTGCCGGACCGGACCTGGAATTTCTGCCCCTACTGCGGTCTGATGATCACCGTCGTCGCGCGTCGTCCCGCACCGGTGAAGCGGGCACAGGCGGCGAAGTCCGCGCAGGGCCGCCGCCGCGCCGACACGTCTTCGCGAAGGACACCCCAGGGGCCTCTTTGCGAGAGCTGCGGAAAGCTCGCCAAAAAGGGCTCGAATCGCTGTCGTCCCTGCGCCGGAGAGGCTCCCGTACGGCGAGGCCCGCGTCGCGGAGGCGGTGAGCCGGCCCGCGGGAAACCCGGGTCCGCGTCGCGGGCGACGTCGGCGGACGCCGTGGCGCCGTCCTTGTCGGCCAGGCGAACCGGCTCGTCGTTCAGGTACCGCGAGCCGAGCGGCTGGGAGAGCGATCCGAGGCTGAGGAGCGAGGACGCCCGAGGGATGCGCGGGAGGCCGCCGGGCGACTTCACGCCGTGAGGCGGCGGCGCCCGAGGCATGTCGGGGGTGTGGTCAGCGCCGGTGAATTACGCGAGCGGGCTTGTGTACTCTGGTAATTCGCGGGCATAATTCATATGCACACGATTGCCAAACTTTTCTCAATCACGTCTCATATGCATCAGGCGCCACGGATCGTCATTCAGGGCCTATGGAATTGGACGGAATGCTGTCGGGTATACGACAGATACGGCGTGGTCGAACCGTGACAATGGGTGGTAAGAATCACAAGAAACCACCACTCGGTGAGAAAGTGGCGTCCGCTTATGAAGTTGACCATGCTGTACAAAGATCAAGGATCGGGTAGCGGCAGTTGCCCCGCCGTGTACCTCGCCGAATCCGGCGAGTTCGTCGTCCAAGGCCAGGCCGTGGACGCCGACACGTTCGGCGAACTGGCCGACGTCCTGGAGGGGGAGACCGCGGTCCGCATCTCGCAAGACGTGATCTTGGGAGCGGTCGCACGCTTCCAGAAGGGAAACAACGGATAATCGCTCATGGGCAGGACGATCACATCGCTCGACGACCCCGAATTCAGTCGGCCGTTCCGGGAGTTCCGGTATACCGCCTACCGCCTCGAAGCACTCCAGCGGTACACGGTCCCCTCGGAAGAAGCTCCGTTCGAACGGTTCCAGGCCGGAGAGGAGCGCGGGGCGTTCCCCGGCATCGCACAGTGGATAGACGAGACCATAGCCCCGGCCGTGGCCGAGGGCAGGAGACTCCACCGTGTGCACGTCGTCGAGCTGCCCGTCTCCGACTACGTCCGCTTCGAGGCCGCCTGGGCATACGCCCACACCGCCGCCGCGGGCGAGGAGATCAGGATCCTCCCAGTCGAGCAAGGCGAGTGGCCGGCCGAGCTTCCCCACTACGACTACTGGCTGTTCGACTCCCGATCGCTGCTGTCGATGTACTACGACGATGACGGCCGCTTCGTCTCCGCCCGCTACGAGGACGACCCCGAGCTGATCGTCCGGGCCAACCACTGGCGAGACATCGCGGTCACACTCTCGGTCCCCTACCGCGACTTCGCCGAGACGCTCGTCTCCAGCCCCGCCTGACCCGAGGAGCGACCACGCCGCGCGGGCCCGTGCCCGCGCGGCCCGACCACACCCCGGCACCCCCTGAAAGGCAGCCCGTGGCCGACCCCGACGAATCCGACAGCACCAGCAGCTTCCAAGGCGAGGCGCACACCGTCGTGCAGGCCGGCGCCGTGCACGGCGACGTCCACCTCCACCACCGCCACAAATGGCCCACGCCCCGGCAGCTCCCCGCGCCGCCCGGCGGCTTCGTCAACCGCGAGGCCCACATCTCGGCGCTCGGGCTCGCCCTCCGAACCGACCGGACCGAGGCCGGCGCCGTCTCCGTCATCACCGGCCCGCCGGGCGTCGGCAAGACCGCGCTCGCCCTGCGATGGGCCCACAGCGTGCGCGACCGCTTCCCCGACGGCGACCTCTACGTCGACATGCACGGCTACGGCCCCGCCTCGCCGCTCGAACCCGAACAGGTCCTCGACGGCTTCCTGCGGGCCTTCGGCGTCGAACCCTCCCTCATACCGATCACACTGGACGAACGCGCCGCGCTCTACCGCTCCATGCTGGGCGGCAAGCGGATGCTGATCGTCATCGACAATTCCATGTCCGCCCGACAGATACGGCACCTGCTGCCGGGCTCGGACGGCTGCCTGACACTGGTCACGAGCCGCAGCAGCATGCCGAGCCTGGTCGCACGGGAAGGAGCAGTCAGAATGCCGCTCGACGTGCTATCCGCAGAAGACGCGCTGGAACTGCTGGCAGAGGTGATGGGAGACGGCCGGGCCGAGACCGATCTCGACGGGGCCGCGCGGGTCGTGGAGCACTGCGGCCGGCTGCCGCTCGCGCTCCGCGTCGTCGCCGAACGCGCCGCCGCCCGCCCGCACCTGACCATGAGCGACCTCGCCGCCGAGCTCGCCGCCGAGCAGCAACGGCTCGACGCGCTCAGCTCCGAAGAGGACGAACTCGTCGACGTCAGGGCCGTGTTCTCCTGGTCCTACCGGTCCCTCGACGCCCGCCAGCGACAGGTGTTCAGGTTCCTCGGGCTGCACCGCGGCGCCGAGATGTCCACCGCCCCCATCGCCGCCCTCACCCGCATCCCCGTCGCCGAACTGCGACGCCACCTCGCGGACCTGTGCGACGCCCACCTGGTCCAGCAGATCGCGACCGACCGCTTCCGGCTCCACGACCTGCTGCGGGTCTACGCCGTCGAACGCTGCCGCCGCGAGGAGGCCGAACGCACCCGCACCGACGCCATCCGCCGGATGATGGGCTGGTACCTGCACGCGGCCGACCGCGCCCGCGAAGCGATCCTCCCGTACTCCAACGCCGTGCCGCTGGTCCCGGCCGAGGCCGAGTCCATTCCCGACTTCCCGCGGGCCGGGGAGGCCATGGCCTGGTTCGGCGCCGAGCGGCTGAACCTCCTCAGCCTCCTCGACCAGGCGATGGACCGCGGGCAGTACGACGTCGCATGGAAACTGCCGGTGGTGACCGACGGCCTGTTCGAACTCGGCTCGTACTGGCTCGAATGGCGGCAGATCCACCAAGACGGCCTCCAGGCCGCCGAGACCATCGGCGACGAACTCGGCGTCGCCGCCAACCTCGTCTGCCTCGGCGACGCGCACTGGCGCGCCGGGCAGCGCGACGAGGCCCGCATCGCGTACGAGCGGTGCGCCGCCGCCGCGCACCGCATCGGCCACCGCTGGATCGAGGCGTTCGCGCAACGCGGCCTGGGCCACCTCGCCTTGGAAGACGGCGAGGCGGCTGCGGCCCGGCCCCGCTTCGAGACGGCCCTGGAGCTGTTCCGCGCCGACGGTGCCCGGCGCGGCGAAGGCATGGCACTGCGCAGTCTCGCCGAAACCGCCCACGCGCAAGGACGGCTCGACGAGGCGCTCGAATCCGCCCGCCGCGCCGTCGCGATCTTCGAGGCCATCGACGACGCCTGGAGCACCGCCTGGGGTCGGCTCGAACTCGGCCGCCTCAGCGGCGAGGCCGGACTCCTCGACGAGGCCGAGCCGCCGCTGCGGCAATGCGTCGAGACCTTCCGCGACTTCAACGACATGCGCAACACCGCAACGGGGCTGCACCGACTGGGCGTGGTCCTCGACCTCGCGGGCCGCGGCGGCGAGGCGCGCGAATGCTGGGAGGAGGCGTTCGAGATCCTCGAACCGCTGGACGACCCGGCGGTCGAAGACCTCAGGCGCCGACTGGCCGAATGAGGCGGTTCCCGATGGGCGACATCTCACTGGAGCTCGGCGGCGGACCGCTCGCCGCACGCCACCACGAGGCGATCTGCCGCCTCTACGACACCGTGTTCTCCGCGGCTCCGTTCGCCTGGAGTGAGACCGAATCCCGCCGACACGCCGACATGCTCACCGAGATGCGCGGCGCACCGGGCTTCGGCGTCGTCCTCGCCTCCGGAGCGGCACTGGCCGGATTCGCCTACGGTCACACCCTGCCGGTGGACCACCGGTGGTGGACCGGCTTCGAGCCGCCGCTCCCCGAGGAGGTGACCACCGAATGGGAGGGGCGGACCTTCGCGCTCGTCGACCTCGCCGTCGCCGAACCCCACCGGGGCCGCGGCATCGGTCGCGGCCTGATCGAGACGCTCCTCTCCAGCCGCGGGGAATCGCGCGCGGTGCTGACCGTGCAGCCGACGGCGCAGCGGACCCAGGCGATCTACCGCCACCTCGGCTGGAAGCGCATGGGCCGCAAGGGGCCCTTCGACGGCGCCCTCAGCCGGTACTGGGACCTCTACGCGATCGACCTCGCCCCCGACGGCGGCGACCGCCGGACATGACCGACCCACGGGTTGGGCGTCGACCATTGACACCGTCAGCGGCAATCGCCCCGCACTGGTGCCACGAGCGAGCCGTCTGTTCATAGTGTCCAGCAATGCCGAATTGAACACCAGGTCAAAGGCTTGGTTTCGACTTCCGTGTTCCGTACTGTCAAGAAGTCGAAGCGCGGTGGGGCGCTTCGGCCGGCGGGAGGAGGCGGCTCGGCGCTGCCGCTGAGGGGGCTTCTCCCGCCGACGTGAACGACTGGAACGGAGACGCGCGTGGCGCGACATCAGAACCTGACCGAACCGACGAACGACGTGCTCGGCGAGATCGACATCGCCGGCCGCCCGGCCGCCGTCTCGTGGCCGCGCATCGGCGACGCGGTGGGCATCGACTTCATCGGCCGGACCGCGCGATTCGGCGTCGTGGTCGAACTCGACAGCGACCCGCGCCTGCGCGTCGAGCCCGTCCACGCCGACCTGCTCGACGTGGAGGCTCGCCTCGTGGTCCTCGAACAGGTCAGCGCCATCTGGTACCGGTCCGACGCATGCCTGGAGCCCGCCCGCCGAGGGGAGCTCATGCCGTGAACGCCGTACCGGACCGACCGCGGCCGAACCGGCGCGAGCACGAGGGGCCGCAGACCGAACGACGCCGGTCCGAGCAACCGAGACCGGGCGCCTCGCAAGCCGACACGCCCGGACACGAGCATCGCCTCGGCAGCTTCCGCTTCGCGAAGTCCCTGGAGCTCATCGTCATCGGCGACGCCGCCGCCGACCCGACGAGCGTCCGTGTGATGCTCGACGACGGGTTCCAAGCGCCGTACCGCATCCTGACCATCGACGGCCTCGACCGCTTCCGCCCGCCGCCGGAGCCCACCTGGCTCGAAGGCTGGATCACCAAGGGCGATCCGTGGGCCCGCATCATCTACGGCAGCACCATCGGCGTGGTCCGCCAGTCCCGCTCCAACGGCGAATCGACAGGCGGCTCGAACGGCGGGCACGGCGGCTCCGGCGGCGGACTGAACGGCAGGCCGGTCGGCGAGAGCGACCCCAAGCCATGATGACTCGGGCGCGGCGGTGGGATGATCCGTTGTCGCAGGCCTCCACAGCACCGCCGCGCCCGACCGAGCACCTTCGGCCCGGGGCGCCTCCCGCGCAGGCCCGGCCGGGGGGAGTGCGAGGCCGGTCGATCACCGGTGGATCGACCGGCCTCCACATCGGTCCGGGCGGCCGGGGCCGAGCCGTCGCGGGCTCGGCCCCGAGCCCGCTACTCGCCGGTGACGCCGTCGGCGAACTCGCGCATGATGTCGAGGTGGCCGTTGTGGCGGGCGGTCTCCTCGATCAAGTGCAGCAGGATCCACCGCAGCGAGCAGGGCTCGCCACCGGGCGGCGGCGCCTGCTCGAGCGCGTCGAGCGGGAGGGAGTCGGCGATCTCGACCGAGCGGGCGCACTGCTCGTCGTATTCGTCGAGAAGCCGCGCGAGCGGGACGTGGTCGACCCGCATCTCGGCGTCGGGGTCGTCGTCGGTCCACGGCCCGCGGTCGGGCAGACCGAGGAGGCAGGTCTCGAACCAGCTGTGCTCGTTCCAGCGCAGATGGGATACGAGTCCCGCCACGGTCATGAGCGGGGAGGGCAGGAACGCCCGGTGGGCGTCGGCTTCGGAGAGCCCCTTGGCCTTCTTGCGGACGGTCTGGCGCTGCCAGCGCAGGCGCTCATAGAGCGCGGTGCGCTCGTCCGGCGGCCGCGGCTGGGCTTTGTCGCGTTTCATCGATGTACTCCAGGTTCACGGGTGCCCCCGCCCCTGGAGCCGCCGCATCAGCGCACTCGAAGGGAGGGGGACACCGGATCGTTCGGTTTCGACACCGCGTCACACCTCCTTCCTCTCTCGTGCGGTCGAGCAGAGTCTAGCGTCAGCGGCTTATCGGCGCCCGGAACGGGTCATCCGAAACCGCGCGTTCCCGGAATCTCGTTAAGCTCGATGAGCAATGCCCGCATTCTCTGGAGGTGTTCGACCCGACTGCGGAGGGCGGGATTGGTTTCGGCGAGCTCGCGGTAACAAGTGATCGCTTGATCGAAGTGGCGCACGGCGATCTGGGTACTGCCGGTGCTTCCGTGGATGATCCCGGCCAGGGCATGCGCGACTTCCCCGCCCCGCCCCGGCCGGGCCGGTGACGACCGCGACGCGCAGGTCCGGCCCGTCCTCGACGTCCGCGGCCCACGCCAGCGCCTCGGCCAGCAGCCGCTCCCTGGCCCCGTCGGCGATGAAGGGCACCACGCGGTACTTGAAGTGCAGGGCGTCGAACAGCGACTCCTGCCGCAGATCCGTCAGCCGAGGCGGGAACCCGCCTCCGCCGTGCGGGCCGTCCCCGCCGCCGAGCGAGACCAGCGCGAGCCCCGCCAGCGGGGCCAACGCCGGAACCTCGTCCACCTGCCGCCGCGCGGCGGCGACGATCGCGCCGATCGGGGCGACCTCCAAGCGCTCGCGCCACCGCAACTGCGCGGCGGTGAGCACCCCGAGCAGGCGGCCATCGTCGCCGTCCTCATGGCCGCGGCGGCGACCCTCACCGCGAAAGGGGCGTCCCTGGAGGACGACCGGCCGGGGCACCTGCCGAGCGAGACGATGGAGCCGCCGCCGGAACGGCAGTACCACGACCTGCGGTGAGGGGGCCTGCGGCTCAGCTTCCCTCGGCGAGGGCGGCCAGGGTCATCGCCCCGTCGTCCGGGGACTCCACCGACCAGTACGTCCAGCCGTCTCTCGCCTCGCCCGCCGCCACCCGTGCCGCGTCGTCAGGAGTGTTGTATTCGGCGCCGTCGAACTCCAAGCGGCCGTCGGCGAGCACCGTCGCCTGCACCTCGTCGGCCTCGTTCACCACCGACTCGCCCGGCTCCAGCAAGCCCAGCCCGATCAGCTCCGCCACCGAGCGGTTCCCGGCGGCCACGCCCCGCTCCGGCTCGGGATAGGCCGCCGCGTAGTCGTCCTTCGCCAAGTGATCGAACGCGTCCTTGATGACCTGTGCCATCAGCCGCCGCCGGTGCGCCAGGAAATCCGAGTAGCCCATCGCGGTCCACCCCGCCGGCAGCGCATGCCAGTACGCCTGCCGCTCCAGGTCCGCCGGCGACATGCGGTTCGCCGCCACCTGCTGCGGCCAGTACTGGGCGGGCGGCGCGTCCGAGACCGCGATGTTGTCGGCCCACTCCACCAGCGTCATGTTCGCGATCTGGTTGATCTTCCGCTGATCTTCGACCTTGAGCTCCTCCTTGAGGAAGTGCTTGGGGAACAGGTGATGCCGCTCGATGCCCTTTCTCACCGTCACCGACGGGTCCAGCCTGGACCGGACCTTCACCTTCGAGAACAGCGCCTCCGCGTCCAGGATGTTCAGCGCGGCGATGTACGCGCTCAGCACCGGCGACTTCCCCGCCGAGGACTCCAGGTCGTTCGGCAGGGTCACCGACCACCAGTCGCTCGTCAACCGCTCGTCGACGAGCCTCGACAGCAGCCCTACGAATCCTTCCGCGTCCCCGCGCCCGATTCCGGATATCTGCGCCAGCTCCCGCTCCACCTGCGTCTCGAACGATCCGGAATACCGGCTCGTGGTGTGCACCATGAAGAACCAGCGCGCGATCAGGTGCCGCAGACGATCGATCGGGACCTTGAACTCCAGCCTGCCGATCAGCCACATCACGTATGAGAACACCACCGCGTTCTCCGAGGTGATCATCTTCCTGCCCCGGAACCCGGCCAGTTCCAGGCATTGCAGGAACTCGTGCCAGTGCAGCAGGTTCAACACCGACTGCTGCGCCTTGGACAGCTGGTCGAACTGCTCCTTGATGCGTTTGGTGCGCGCCCGTCCGGCTTCGACGTCCCTGCCGCTCAACAGGCTGTAGACGCTTTCGAGCCTGGCCCGCCGGAAGGCCAGCGCCACCGCCGCGCGAAGCAGCAGCACCGGCTTGGGATGCAGGTGCCAGTTGAACGGTGAGGGCTTGCCGTCGGTCGGAGGCGTCCGCGTGGCCTCGCAGAACTCCTCGAGTTCCCGCCTGCCGTCCGCCCAGTACACGCTCATGAGCGTCAACAGGAAGTCGGACTGGTTGAGCTCGGTCCCGGCCGAGTTGATCCGGACGAAGATCTCCGAGACCTCCCGGACGTCGGCCTCGGAGGACAGCACTATCACCTTGAAGTCGGTGTTGTCCAGGCCCCGCAGGCGGTCGATCGCCGAGGCGATCCGGTCCTCCGCGTTCGGCGAGACCGGCCGGTGGAGGGCGAGCCGTTCGATGAAGGCCCTCGTCCAGCTGTGCGCCCGGAAGTCGGGGGAGAAGACCTCGGTGATGTCGGCGATGTACTCCGGGTTGTTCCTCGTGGACGCGTTGGCCACCTCGAAGGTCTCATCCGAGGGACGGAACGAGATCGCGATGCGTGAGCGCGAGTAGTCCTTGCCCAGCACCTCCTGGCCGGTGAACACGGTGAACAGCGCCGTGGTGCGCTGCTGGCCGTCGATGACCAGATGCGCGGCGCTCTCGGTCTCCGCCGAGCCGATGCTCCGCCGCGAGGAGTCCGCGCCGGTCTCCCAGAACAGCAGGTACCCCACCGGATAGCCGCGGTACATGGAGTCGAAGAGGTTGCGCACCTGCGAGGCGGACCAGACGAAGGGCCGCTGAAGGTCGGGGAGGGCGATCCTGCCCTGCCCGATCTCGTCGACCAGCGTGCGGACGGAGTAGGTGGTGTCCTTGTACAGGCGCATGCGAGGGCTCCAACGTCGAGGGTGTTGACCGAGGAGCGCTCATGGTACCGCCGGAGCGGCGACCGCAGGCGCAGACTCGCGGCGCCGGAGGCCCTCGCCGCGGACGGATGCGAGGCCTCTGGGGAACCGCCGGAGCGGCGGCTCCCCAGAGGCCTCTTCTCAGTGCGGGCCGGAGGCGCCGGTCCGCTCGGGGCGGTTCGCCCTCAGGCGTAGGTCTCGAATTCGGCGACTCGCGGTGTGCCGTCCGCGCTGAGGATCACGAAGTCGATCTTGTCCAGCGTGGTCGAGGAGAAGGTGATGACGCCCGCTCCGTCACCGGAGGCCAGGACGTCGCCGTTGTCGTGGTTGACGACCTCCCAGGAGCCGATGTTGCCCTCGGCGCCCGAGGCCTCGATGATGTTGATCGCCGACACCGTGGTGGCGGAGCCCCACTTGACCGAGATGCGGCCGGTCGAGCCGTTGGGCGACCAGTAGGTGCTCAGGTCGCCGTCCCGCACGTTGCCGTAGCTCGTCCCGCTGGCCTTGCTGGAGCCGTCGGAGCCGGCGTCGATGCTGAGGTTGGAGCCGACGGGGTCGCTCGGGTCGTCCGTCGGGTCGTCGGGCTCGTCCGTCGTCGGGTCGTCGGGGTCGGTCGTCGGGTCGTCGGGGTCGTCGGTGGGCGGCTCGGCGGTGCAGTTGCCGTCCGAGACCTGCATGCCGGTGCCCGCACCCGCCGTCTGCGCCACGACGTCCGGCACGCAGCCGGCGTCGTCGAGATCGTAGGAGTAGGGGATGTCGACGGTGGTGGTCGAGGTCGGGTTCGGCCCGGCGGGGTAGTTGTCCTCGCCTTCCTCGGACCAGGTCACGTTGTCGAAGATGTTCCCGTTGACCTCCCAGTAGCCGCGCAGGTCGGTGTAGAAGGTCCCGATCGGGTCCTTGGAGTCCTGGAAGTAGTTGTTGTCGATCTTGACCTCGGCGCCCACCCGGGAGTTGATGCCCGACTCGACGATGCCCACGAAGTGGTTGTTGTAGGTGTGGGCGGTGGCGGAGCGCAGCAGGGGCATGCGGGAGTTGAGGTTCTGGTACAGGTTGTGGTGGAAGGTGACGAAGTCGTTGTCGGTGTCGCTGTCGCCGGAGCCGACGAGGCCGCCGCGCTCGGAGTTGCGCAGGATGCTGTACGAGAGGGTCACGTACTGGGTGTTGTTCTTCATGTCGAACAGGCCGTCGTAGCCCTCGTCCTCGCCGCCGGAGGCCTCCAGGGTGAGGTGGTCGGCCCAGACGTTGCGGACTCCGTCCTCCATGCCGATCGCGTCGCCGCCGTTGGAGGTCGGCGAGCCCGACTTCTTGACGTTCCGGACGGTGAAGTTCTGGAGGATGATGTTCGAGGAGTCGCGGATGTGGATGCCGATCTGGTCGAAGACCGCCCCGGATCCGACGCCGACGATGGTGACGTTGCTGATGCCCTTGAGCTCGATCACGTCGTCGGCGGTGTCGCAGCTGTCGCCGTCGACGTCGCTGGTGTTGCCGTGGTTGATGGTGCCGGAGACCTCGATGATGATCGGGGTGTCGGTGCCGGCCCGGCCGCACAGGGCCTCGTGGATCTCGGTGCCGGTGCTGGCCTGCACCGTCTGCCCGCCCTCGCCGCCGGTGGTCCCGCCGTTCTGGGTGGCGTACCCGGTGGCGTCGCCGGTCGCCGCCGACGCCTGGGTCGTCGACAGGACGACCCCGGCCGCGAACACGGCCGCCGCGGCCAATGCCGTCCCGAGTCGTAGTGTGACTGATCGTCGCATGAGGATGGTCCTCCTAAAAGGGGCTCTATCGATGTATGTCAATGAGTCTAAGGAAAGGGCTTTCCGAAGGTCAATAGATCTGGTGCAACCGATTGCATAAATTTCGACCACCGGCGCCACTCCTGTCCACCTGCGTGGTCGAAGATGCTGGCGGTACCAGTGGGATTTCTCGGCGGGGCGCGCCGGCCGCCGGTTCGTTATACCGCGGCGTCCCATCGATGGCGGATCGCAACCCATCTGCGACGGTCGGCGTCCAAGCTCGGAAGTAGAGGACGTCGGCCAATCTCGACGTCCGCGACCCTTGCGAGGCACACCATGAAGCTCCTCAGTATCCCCGCCGCACTCCTCGTCGCCCTGATCGCGCTGGCCGGCTGCTCCTCCTCGGGAGGCGGCGACGACGGTGGCGCCGCCCAGTCCGACGCCCAGGCCCCCGCCGAGGCCCCCGCCGAAGAGGGCGACGGCGCCGAAGCCCAGTTCGACGTCGCCGAGCAGCGCGAGCTCATCTACACCGCCACGCTCGACGCCCTCGACGAGGACCCGATCGCCGTGGCCGAGCGGGCGTGGGCCGCCACCGAGGACTTCGGCGGCATCGTCACCGCCGACGAGCGCAACGGCTCGGGCGAGTGGTCGACCGTCACCCTGACCCTGCGGATCCCCTCCGAGCACTTCGCCGCGGCCATGGACGAGCTCGCCGGCCTCGCCGAGGAGGAGACCGGCCGCACCGTCGACACCGAGGACGTCACCGGCCAGGCGACCGACCTCGAGGACACCATCGCCACCAAGAGCGCCAGCCTCGAGCGCGTCCGAGGGCTTCTCGAAGGGGCCTCCTCGGTCGAGGAGATCCTCGAGCTCGAGACCGAGCTGTCCGACCGCGAGGCCGAGCTCGCCTCGCTCGAATCGCAGCTCGCCGCGCTCCAGGAGAGCATCGCGATGTCCACGATCACCTACACCGTCACCACCCCCGAGGAGGAGCGGCAGGAGGAAGAGGGCTACACCGGGCCGGGCAACTTCCTGGAGGGCCTGGGCGCCGGCTGGTCGGGGCTGGTCGACTTCCTGCGCGTCGTCTCGGTCGTCGTCGGCGTGCTGCTGCCCTTCGTGCCGCTCGTCGCCGTCGTGCTCGCCGCGGTCCTCGCGCCGCTGTGGTACGCGCGCCGCCGCCGCAACCGGGCCGCCGCGGAGGCCGTGCGGTAGCGCCGGAGGTTTCGGAAAGTCCAGGGCCTTCCGCCCGCGCACCGGCATAGACCATAATATTTGCACCCATGAATATCCGAAATCGTTTTCGGACACCTTTCGGAGGTGCCCGGAATGAAAGGAGGTTCTCCGTGCAAGTCACGCGAACAAGCACCCGGCGCGGACGCGTCGGAGCGGTCGCCGCGGTCTGCGGCGCCCTGGTCGCCGGAACGGCGGCCGTGGTGGCGGCGAACCCGGCGCTCGCCGCCGCCTGCGACACGATCGAATACCACGTCACCGACGAATGGGGCACCGGCCACAACGCCGCGGTCTCCATCACCGCCGGAGGCGAGGGCATCGACGGCTGGACCATCCGGTTCGACATGCCCGAGGGCGCCCAGGTCCAGAACGCCTGGAACGTCGACTGGAGCCAGTCCGGCCCCGCCTTCACCGGCTCGGACGCCGGATGGAACGCCCGGATAGCCTCCGGGCAGACCCGCGAGCTGTTCGGCATGACCGTCTCGGGACCCGCCGGAGGCCCCACCGGCTTCACCGTCAACGGCCGGGAATGCGGCGGCGACACCACCCCGCCCACCGACGAGCCGGACGACGATCCCACCACCGACGACCCCACCGGCGAACCGCAGCAGCAGAAGCAGACGCGCGTCCCGCAGTTCCTCATCGACGCCGGAGCCGAGACCGGCAACTTCGTCGAGTCCGAGAACTTCACGGTCCGCTGGGGCGACGCCGTCGACGTGGTCGAATGGGGCCGCCAGCAAGGCTACGACAACTACCCGCAGTGGGTCGCGAACCACATGGAGGAGATCTGGGACTTCTACGTCGACGAGGTCGGCTGGGTCGACCCCGCCCAGCACGACCCCGGCTCGGACTACCGGATCAACCTGTACCTGTGCGGCTCCTGGTCCGGTGACTTCCTGCCGCGCGCCAACTGGGCCGGGCCGGACGACATCGGCGTCGGCCACATGTGCCTGCCCTACGACAAGATCTGGGACGACTGGGTCGAGTCCCACGAGTTCAACCACATCCTCCAGTCCTACGCCAGCGACATCAACGCCGCCACCGGCAACGGCGGCGGCTGGGGCCACGGCAACCCCGTGGCCGGGCCCGTGTGGGAGGCGCACGCCAACTTCATGGCCCGCATGATGCGCCCCGAGGTCGTCGTCGGCTCGGGCTACTACGTCGACCGACAGCACTTCCGCTGGCTGGCGCAGGAGACCTACTACGGCGACTGGATGCTGTTCAACACCATCCGCGACACCTACGGGCAAGAGGTCATCAACCGGTTCTGGTACGAGGCCGAGCAGGGCGAGCACCCCGTCGACACGATCAAACGGGTGCTCGGGCTCGACCACGAGGCGTTCGCGAACCTCATCGGGGACTACGCGGCCAGGCAGGCCGTCTACGACTTCTCCGACGGCGAGGCCATCCGCTCGGACCTGTGGAGCGGCTCGTACCGGCCGCTGCACACCGACGAGCTCCAGAGCCTGGGCGGCGGCCGGTACCGGATCGCCGACGCGGACGCCCCGCACCAGTACGGGCACAACATGATCCAGCTCAACCCGAGCGGCGGCCAGGTCGGCGTCCAGTTGCAGGGCCGGTCGGACCTGTCCGGCGCGGACTGGCGCTTCCAGCTCGTGGCGGTCTCGGCCGACTTCTCGGTGCGCTACAGCGAGATGTACGCACCTGGCGAGACGGCGGACTTCAGCCTCCAGAGTGGCGAGACGCACATGATGCTCGTCGTGGCGGCCACACCGTCGCAGCACCGCAACTATCCGATGTGGGAGGTCGGCGTCGGGGACCCGTTCCCCTACGAGCTCACCATCACCGGAGCCGCCCCCGCCTAGACCGGCGAACATGAGGCGAGGCGGACCCGAACGGGCCCGCCTCGCCTCACGCGAGCGCCCGTCGACGCCGGAACCCGTTTGCGGCGAGCGGTTGCCGCCGCTACAGTCGCGGCCGTGGCGCTTGTGCTCCACGGGACCTCGCCGACCGGTTCGCCGGTCGCGCCCTACTCTATTGACAGGATGATCGCCCATGTCGCCGAACACCTCGCCCCGTCCGGACCGGTCACCGACCTTCGTGCTGGTGCACGGTTCCGGTTCGAGTTCGTTCATGTGGGCCTCGATCCAGCGCGAACTCGCGCTTCTGGGCCACCGCAGCTTCGCCGTGGACCTCCCCGGGCACGGCCTGGACGCCCAGTACCCCGTCGCCTATCAGGCCCCGCAGGACCTCGACGCATGGGCCCAGGAGCCCTCGACCCTCGCCGGGACCACCTTGCGGGACAACGCCGACGTGGTCGTCGAGGCCGTCCGCCGCCTCGCCGCGCACGGGCCGGTCGTGCTCGTGGGCGCCAGCCTCGGCGGGACCGCCATCAGCGTGGCCGGCAACCTGGTGCCGGAACTGATCGACCGGCTCGTGTACCTCTCCGCCTGGTCCTGCGTAGAGAAGGCCAACCCCATCGAGTACTTCGGCGAGCCCGAGTTCGCCGCCAACCTGATGGGCCCGCTGGCCGCGCTGAACGTGGGCGACCCGGCCGCGCTGGGCGTCGGCCGCGCCAATTACCGCACCGCCGACCCCGAGCTGCTCGCCAAGCTGAAGGCGGCGACCATGGCCGATGTCACTGACGAGCAGTTCCGAGCCTTCCTCAACATCCTGCAGCCCGACGAATCGCTGGCGGTGATGACCGGCGACGCTCGAGTGGAGGCGGACACCTGGGGCACGATCCCTCGCAGCTACATCCGCCTCACCGAAGACCGTTCGCTTCCGATCGCCATGCAGGACAGGCTTATCGCCGAGGCGGACGCGCTCACGCCGGGCAATCCGTACGACGTCCACACGCTGGACTCCTCCCACGCGGGATTCGTGTTCCGGGCCGCGGAGGTGGCCGCCGTGCTCGCCGGGCTGCCCGTCTAGCGCGCCGCCGGCGTCCGGCCGGCGGGGCCGGCCCCGCCGCATTCGGCGAAGCGGCCTCCCGCCGCGCTGTGAAACGCGCGGCGGGAGGCCGCTTCGGACCACCGGTGCCTCTACGGGGTGTGGACGTCAGGCCACGGGTAGTCGCTCACCTCGCTACCGATGTGGAAGCTCGGGTGCGGCGGCTGGTTGTAGGCCGTGTTCTGCCAGGCGATCGCCACCCGGTACTGGATGTCGTGCATCAGGGTCGCGATGCGCAGGTCCGTCTCGTACGGCGTGGCGTAGATCCGCAGCGCCGAGGAGTCGGAGGTGGGCCAGACGACCTCCTCGCGCCAGTCGCCGAACAGGTCGGCCGACAGCGAGGGGTTCGACTTCGTGCCGTTGACGGACATGACGCCCGAGCCGGTCAGCAGCCGCCCGTCGTCGTAGTCGTCGATGTGCGTGCCGTCGAGCAGTTCGCGCTCGCCGTCGCCGTCCCACCAGGACACGAAGTTCGCCGAGCTCGGCTCGGAGCCGAACGAGTCGCCCGAGGCGTTCATCAGCCCGTCGGTGTTCGACGACCAGAACTCCCCACCGGGGTTGTCGTCGGTGACGTTCGCGCCGACGCCGCGGCCGTTGTCGCCGTCAGGGCTGGTCTGGAACAGGATCTGCCCGTTCCCGGCGTTCAGGCTGGAGGACGGATCGCTGCCGCTCTCGTGCACCATGAACACCTCCTGGCCCGCCCGGTCCGGCACGAAGTCCGACACATGCAGCGCGTCGCCGTGGCCGAAGCCGGTGTTGTACAGCGCGTCGCCGTCGGCCCCGATCGCCATGGCGCCGTAGACGACGTCCTGCCTGCCGTCGCCGTCGAGGTCGGCGATGGACAGCGAGTGCGCGCCCTGGCCCTCGTACTGGCCGCCTTCGTCGTCGGAGTCGAAGATCCAACGGGTGGACAGGTTCTGGCCGTCGAAGTCCACGGCCCAGATCACCGAGCGCGTGTAGTAGCCGCGCGCGAAGATCATCGACGGCGTCTCGCCGTCGAGGTAGGCCGTCCCGGCGAGGAAGCGGTCGACGCGGTTGCCGTAGTCGTCGCCCCAGTTGCCGACGTTGCCCCGCGGCGGCTGGTAGTCCACGGTGTCGATCTCGGCGCCGGTGGCCCCGTCGAAGATCGTCAGGTACTCCGGGCCTTCGAGGACGTAGCCGCCCGAGTTGCGGTGGTCGGCGTTCGCGTCGCCGATGACGCCGCCCTGGCCGTCGACGGTGGCGTCGGCGGTCTTCATCGCGATCTCGGCGTCGCCGTCGCCGTCGTAGTCGTAGACCTGGAACTGGGTGTAGTGCGCGCCGGAGCGGATGTTGCGCCCCAGGTCGATGCGCCACAGCCGTTCGCCTTCGAGGGTGTAGGCGTCGATGATGGTGTTGTCGGTGACCCCGGACTGCGAGTTGTCCTTGGCGTTGTCGGGGTACCACTTGACGATGTACTCGTAGTCGCCGTCGCCGTCCAGGTCGCCGACGCTGGCGTCGTTGGCCTGGTAGTCGCCTCCGGGCCGGTCGATCTGGATGTCGAAGTAACCGCTCGAGTTGAACTCGGCCTCGGCTCCGGACTGCTCGCCCTCGGTGCCGTCGCTGACGGCCGCGACGGTGTAGTCGCCGTCGCCCGAGCCGTCGAGGTAGTTCGTGGCGCCGGTGATGGGCGAGGAGTTGAGCAGAGCACCGTCCCTGTAGACGTTGAAGGCCACGTCCTCGGCGTCGGTGCCCAGCAGCCGCCAGCTGACGAGGTTGCCCCCGTCGGTGGGGACCACGGTGACGCCGCGGGTGAGGGCCTCGACCTCGTAGACGCCGTCGCCGCCCTGGCCGGGACCGGGATCGTCGTCATCGTCGCCGCCGGTGGTGACTTCGAGGTAGTCGATGTTGGGCAGGCCGTCGGGGCCGGTGGCCTCGAGGCGGACCGTGTTGGAGCCCGCGTTCAGGTCCACGTCCACCGATTCGGTCGACCAGGCCGTCCACGCGCCGGTGCCGCCGAACGGGGCCGACTGCGCCGTCGCGCCGTTGACCACCACGTCGGCGGGGCGGCCGCCGGAGCCGTTGGCGTACCGGATGTCCAGCGTCGCGGGTCCCGCGGCCTCGGCGTCCACCGTGAACTCCAGGCCTGCGCCGGCGGCGTTCTCGGCGTTGCAGAAACCGCCGCCGGAGAACCCGGCGTGATTGGAGTCGATGGTCCCCTCGCACACGGCGGGGGCGTCCTCGGCTTCGTAGAGGGCCTCGCCGCCCTGGTCGGCGTCGCCGGTCGGGTCGTCGTCACTCGAGCCGTCGCAGTCGACGCCGTTGAGGGTGAACGAGTCCGGGACCGGGTTCGACGACGTCCAGGTGCCGTTGAAGCCGAATTCGACGGTGGCGTCGGTGTCCAGGGCGGCGTTGTGGCCCATGCCTTCGGCGGTCACCGCCGAGCCGGACTGGCTGATATCGGCGTTCCAGTGGTTGGTCACCTGCTGGCCGGCGTCGAACTCCCAGCCGACGGTCCACGAGGAGACCGGGTCGCCGAGGTTCGTCGCCTTGACGCCGGCGGTGTACCCGCCGGGCCATTCGTTGAGGACCGTGTAGGTGACTTCGCAGCCGGTGGCCGCTTGGGCGGCGACGTTCGACACCGCCGGTACGGCGACGGCCACGAGACCGGCGGCCGCCAGGACCGACAGGCTCTGGAGCCGCCGTTTTCGGGATATACGCATGATCACTCCGAGTTTCGGAATCGAGAGGGTGGCCCCCGCCGCTGCGGCGGGGGCTGATGCGGCCGTGGCATGCCGGGTCGACACGGCGCACTGCCCCGAGGTCCAGACTCGGGGCTCTGTCATCGAGACAGTGAAATGAATCGATTCAATTCGTTAATTCAGTATACACACCGCTCCCATGGAGGGCAACACTGCGGGTTCTTGCAGGCTATAGTTATGAATGTATATATCTAACTAGTTGACTTTGTTTATGGGTCTTCGTTAGGCTGTGACGAGCGATCGCGGCCTCCGCTTCATCCGAAGCGGACCCGTCCCGAATACCGTCCCGACCGCGATCGCCACGTCCGCAATACCACCGACTTCTCCTACTGTCACCGGGAGTCCGGGGGGCCGGGCGACCGGCCCCGCCCGGCGGCGTGCGCCCGGGTCTCGGGATCGCGGCGGCCGCACCAACGGCCGCGGTCCCGACGTCCGGCCGGGGCACGACGCCGACGGGCGCGCCCCCGTCCACGCGCAGGACGGGGGCGTCTCCGTCCGGTCAGCGCCCGGCCGCCCGGCCCGGCGGCGCGGTGGTCGACTCCCGCACGACCAGGCTCGTCGCCAACTGCACGTGGTGCGAGTCCGGCCGCTTCCCGCCGGCCAGCTCGAGGACGGTCCGGGCGGCGACGCGTCCCATCTGGCGCAGCGGCTGGCGCACCGTGGTCAGCGCCGGCTCGGTCCACATCGCACCGTAGGTGTCGTCGAAGCCGACCACGCTGAGGTCCTCGGGGATCCGCAGGCCCCGGTGCTTGGCGACTCTGATGACGCCCATGGCGATCGAGTCGCTGGCCGCGAAGACCGCCGTGGGCGGCTCGTCCATGGCCAGCAGCTCCTCGGCGCCGCGAGCGCCGGTCTCGGCGACGAAGTCGCCGCGCCTCGTCAGCGCCGGCTCGGGGCTCAGCCCCGCCGCCTCCAGCGCCTCGCGGTAGCCGTGCAGGCGCTCGCGGCCGGGCACCGATCCCTCGGAGCCGCCGACGAAGGCGATCCGCCGGTGGCCCAGGTCGAGCAGGTGCCGCGTGGCCTGCACGCCGCCGGCCCAGTTGGTGGCGCCGACGCTGGTGACGCGGTCGTCGAGCGGGTTGACCGGGTCGATGACCACCAGGGCGAGTCCGATCTGCTCGCAGAAGGCGATCTCCTCGCCCGTCAGCTGGGTGGTGACCACGACCAGGCCGGTGTGGCCGCGGGCGGCGATCTCCTTGATCCGGTCCACGCCCAGCGACTTGTCGGGCACCACGCCGCCCGAGGACAGGGCGCTGGTGACCACGTCGACGCCGAAGTCGGCCCCGCCGCTGATGACACCGTCGAGGACGTACAGCGAGTACATGTTGATGATCGTGTCGAACACGACGTGGATCGCCCCGCGCGCCACCGGTTCCCGGGGGCCGGTGGTGGGGGCGTAGCCGAGCTCGTCGATCGCCTGCTGGACCTGCTGCCTGGTCTCCTCGGAGACGCCGGGGCGGCCGTTGAGCACTTTGGAGGCGGTGGCCTTCGAGACCCCCGCGCGCTCGGCGACGGCGGCGAGCGTCGCGCGTGGGTTGGCCGGTCTGGTCATCGGTGCACCTCGTCCTCTCCTGGGGGCTCCATTCTAGCCAAATTGCGAAACAGTTTCCCCCGCTGAGGCCGATCTTCGCTGAAAAGTCCCAGCTCTGATACAACTGTTTATGATCTTGTGACTTGACGCACCGGTGAACTGGGCGTACTTTCGAAACCTCAGGAAACAATCTAGAAACTGTTTCTAAAGAGTTGAGTGTCCGGCCGCGCAGGCCGGAACGCAGAGAGGACTCGAGCGATGAAGCTTGGAACACGCCGCCGCACCCTTCTGGCGTTCGGCGCCACGGCACCCCTCGTCGCCGCCGCGAGCGCGTGCGGCAACGAACCCGGCGGCGGCCCCGACGGCGCCACCGCCTGGGGACTGACCGGCGGCGCCGAAGAGGCCATGCGGGCCTCGTTCGAAGCGTGGAACGAGGCCAACCCCGACAACGAGATCACCTCGGAGTACTTCGCCAACGACGCCTACAAGGAGAAGATCCGCACCGCGATCGGCTCCGGCAACGCCCCCACCCTCGTCTTCGGCTGGGCCGGCGCCACCCTGGCCGAATACGTCGAGAACGAGTACGTCGTGGACCTCACCGCCGACACCGCCGCGCTGATCGACCGCGTCCTGCCGTCGGTCGCCGCCACCGGCATGATCGGCGACAAGGTCTACGCCGTCCCGAACAACCAGTCCCAGCCGGTCGTCATGTACTACAACAACGACGTCCTCGAATCGGCCGGCACCCAGCAGCCGACCACCTGGGAAGAGCTCCTGGCCGCCGTCGAGGCCCTCAAAGGCTCGGACGTCATCCCGATCGCCCTGGCCGGCCAGAGCGTCTGGCCCGAGCTGATGTGGATCTCCTACCTGGCCGACCGCGTCGGCGGCGCCGAGTGCTTCAACCGCGTCACCGCCGGCGAAGCGGGCGCCTGGTCCCACCCGGACATGCTCCGCGCCGCCGAGATGATCACCGAACTGGTCGACGCCGGCGCCTTCGGCGACAGCTTCGGCTCCGTCGTCGCCGACGCCGGGGCCGACCAGGCCCTGATGTACACCGGCAAGGCCGGCATGATCCTCCAGGGCAGCTGGATCTACCCCGACATCGTCACCAACGCGCCCGACCTCGTCTCCGGCGGCGGCCTCGGCTTCTCGACCTTCCCGATCGTCGAAGGCGGCAAGGGCGACCCGACGAACATCGTCGGCAACCCCGCCAACTTCTGGTCGGTCTCGGCGAACGACCCCGAAGCGGCCCGCCAGACCGCCACCGACTACCTGTCCGAGGCGATCTACGACGAGGAGCACGTCGACTCGCTGATCGCCATCGGCGCCGTCCCGCCCGTGGTCGGCCTCGAGGACAAGATCGCCGCCGCCGAGTCCGGCGCCGACTTCCTCACGCTCAACTACGAGATGGTGCGCGACGCGGCCGGCTTCCAGCTCTCCTGGGACCAGGCCCTGCCCGCCGACCAGGCCCAAGAGCTGCTCAACAACCTGAGCACGCTCTTCCTCGGCGAGCAGAGCGCCGAGGAGTTCTGCGCGGCGATGGACGCCACGCTGTGAGCACGGAGACCCCGACCCTCCGGGCGGGCGGGCGCCGACGCGGCGTGCGCCCGCCCGGGCCGAGCAAGTGGATGGCCGCCCCCGCGCTCATCCTGTTCGGCTTCTTCGCGGTCGTCCCGCTGTTCGGCGTCGTCGCCCTCTCCTTCGTCCACTGGGACGGCCTCGGGGAGATGAGCTGGGCGGGCCTGGACAACTGGAAGGCCGCCGCGAGCGACCCGGTCTCGCGCAACGCCCTGTGGCTGACGGTGAAGCTCACCGTCCTGTGCGTGGTCTTCCAGGCGCCGGTCAGCCTGCTCCTCGGCGTCTTCCTCGCCGGGCGGCAGCGCTACCGCGCTCTGCTGGCCACCCTGTTCTTCCTGCCGCTGCTGTTCAGCTCCGCGGCCGTGGCCATCACCTTCACCGCCCTGCTCGACCCCAACTTCGGGGCCGGCACCGCCCTGGACGCCGAATGGCTCTCCCAGAACTGGCTCGGCGACCCGGAACTGGCGCTGTACGTGGTGGTGTTCGTGATCGGATGGTGCTTCATCCCGTTCCACACCCTGATCTACCAGGCCGGGACCCGCCAGATCCCCAAGGAGCTCTACGAGGCCTCCCGCATGGACGGGGCCGGGCCGGTGGCGCAGTTCTTCCACATCACGCTGCCGATGCTGAAGTACACCATCGTCACCTCGACGACGCTGATGACGGTCGGCTCGCTCACCTACTTCGACCTCATCTTCGTGCTCACCGGCGGCGGCCCCGGCGACGCCACCCGGGTGCTGCCGCTCGACATGTACCTCACCGGCTTCCGCTCCTACGAGATGGGCAAGGCCAGCGTCCTCGCGCTCGTCCTCGTCGTCGTCGGGCTCGCCGTGTCGCTCGGGCTCAACAGGATCACCGGCGCGTCCCGCATGGACAGCCGGTCGGAGGGATAGCGATGACCAGCAACACCACCGACACCCGGCCGAACGTCCTCGGCGCGATCGGCGCCTGGATCTGGCTGGCCGTCATCATCGTGCCGATCTACTACATCTTCGTCACCAGCCTGCGCCCGCAGGCCGACTACTTCGCGGAGAACCCGCTGTCGTGGCCCTCGAACGCCACGCTCGACGCCTACGGCCGCGTCCTGGAGAACGACTTCCTGCTGTTCTTCTTCAACAGCGTCATCGTCACCGCCGCGGCCGTGGCCGTCACGCTCGCCGTGTCGCTCATGGCCTCCTATGTCGTGGTGCGCAGCCGCAGCCGCTTCGGCGCCAACGTCTTCCGTGTGGCGCTGCTGGGCATCGCGATCCCCATCCAGGCCGCGATCATCCCCGTCTACTACCTGATCGTGCAGATCGGGCTCTACGACACGCTCGCCGCGCTCATCCTGCCGTCGATCGCGTTCGCCATTCCGCTGACGCTGCTCATCCTGACGAACTTCCTGCGCGAGATCCCCGAGTCGCTGTTCGAGTCGATGCGCATGGACGGGGCCACCGAGTGGAAGATCCTGCTGCGCCTGGTCGTGCCGCTCTCGCGGCCCGCGCTGGCCACGGTCGGGGTCTACCAGGCGCTCCAGGTCTGGAACGGCTTCCTGTTCCCGCTGGTGCTCACCCAGAGCGCCGAGACGCGTGTCATCCCGCTGTCGCTGTGGAGCTTCCAAGGGCAGTTCGGCGTCGACGTGCCCGCCGTGCTCGCGGCCGTCGTCCTGTCGGTGCTGCCCATGCTCGCGGCGTACATCGTCGCCCGGCGGCAGCTCGTCTCCGGTCTCACCGCCGGATTCGGCAAGTAACGAAAGAGAGCCGCACAATGGCACAGACCAAGGACTGGCGCGACCCCGCGCTGCCGCCCGCCGACCGCGTCGAGGCACTGCTCGAGGCCATGACGCTCGAAGAGAAGCTCGCGCAGCTGGGGGCCTTCTGGCCTCCGGCGAGCGAGGAGGGCGGCGACGGCGAGGTCGCGCCGATGGAAGACGCCATGAAAGGCGGCGCGAAGACCCTCGAAGAGGCCTCGGTCCACGGCCTGGGCCACATCACGCGGGCCTTCGGCACCCAGCCGGTCGACCCCGCGGCCGGAGCGGCGGCCCTGGAGCGGATGCAGCGCGGCATCGTCGAGCGCACCCGGCTCGGCGTCCCAGCGATCGCCCACGAGGAGTGCCTGACCGGCTTCACCACCTTCGGCGCCACCGTCTATCCGACGTCCCTGGCCTGGGCGGCGACCTTCGACCCCGAGCTGATCGGGCGCATGGCCGGGCGCATCGGGTCCGACATGCGGGCCGTCGGCGTCCACCAGGGACTCTCGCCGGTCATGGACGTCGTGCGCGACCACCGGTGGGGCCGCGTCGAGGAGACGATGGGGGAGGACCCGTACCTGGTCGGCACCGTCGGCAGCGCCTACGTCCGGGGCCTTGAGGAAAGCGGTGTCATCGCGACGCTCAAGCACTTCGCCGGCTACTCCGCCTCCCGCGGCGCCCGCAACCACGCCCCGGTCCCCATGGGGCCCAGGGAATTCGCCGACGTGATCCTGCCGCCGTTCGAGATGGCGGTGCGCCTCGGCGGCGCCCGCTCGGTCATGAACTCCTATTCGGACGTCGACGGGCTGCCGGCCGCGGCCGACCGGGAGCTGCTCACCGGCGTCCTGCGCGAGCAGTGGGGCTTCACCGGCACCGTCGTCTCCGACTACTGGTCGGTGGCGTTTCTCGACATGATGCACCGCGTCAGCCCCGACCGCGCCACCTCCGGCGCGCTCGCGATGACCGCCGGCATCGACGTCGAACTGCCCGCGGCGGACGCCTACACGCGGGTGATCGACAAGGTCGTCTCCGGCGAACTGGACGAGGCGGTCGTGGACACCGCGGTGCGCCGCGTCCTGCGCCAGAAGGCCGAGCTCGGCCTCCTCGACGCCGAACCGGCCCTGGCGCCGCCGAACCCCGATGTGGACCTCGACGGCGCCGGGAACCGCGCCGTGGCCGCCGAGATCGCCGAGAAGTCCGTCGTGCTGCTCGACAACGACGGCGCCCTGCCGCTGGACGCGGCCGACATCGCGCTCATCGGCCCCACCGCCGACGAGGCGCGCACGTTCCTGGGCTGCTACTCCTTCCCCAACCACGTGCTCTCCCGCTACGGCGACAACGGCAACGGCATCGAGATCCGTTCGCTCCTGGAGGCCGTGCGCGCGGAGTTCCCGGCCGCGTCCGTCGCCTACGAGCAGGGCGCGCCGATCCGCGAGATCGACAGGGGCGGCATCGAGGCCGCCGTGGCGGCGGCCGCCGCGGCCGAGGTGTGCGTGCTGGCCGTGGGGGACCTGGCCAGCCTGTTCGGGCGCGGCACCTCCGGCGAGGGCTGCGACGCGGCCGATCTGCGGCTGCCGGGCGTCCAGGCCGAACTGGTCGAGGCGGTGCTCGCCACCGGCACGCCCACGGTGCTCGTCGTCGTCTCCGGGCGCCCGTACGCCCTCGGCGACTTCGCCGAGCGCTGCGCGGCCGTCGTGCAGGCGTTCCTGCCCGGTGAGGAGGGCGGCCAGGCGATCGCCGGGGTGCTCTCGGGCCGGATCAACCCGAGCGGGCACCTGCCGGTCGGCGTCCCGCGCATCGCCGGCGGCGGGCCGGGCACCTACCTCGCGCCGCCGCTGGGGCAGTACAGCGAGGGCGTGTCCAACATCGACCCGACGCCGCTGTACCCCTTCGGGCACGGGCGGTCGTACACCGGCTTCGAGTACAGCGACCTGCGCTTGAGTGCCCAGTCCATCGACGGCGACGGGGAGCTGCTGGTGTCGGTCTGCGTGACCAACACCGGCGAGCGGGCCGGCGAGGACGTCGTCCAGCTCTACCTGTCCGACGAGGTCGCCGAGGTGACCCGTCCGGTGCGCGAGCTGGTCGGCTACGCGCGCGTGGGGCTGGAGGCCGGAGCGACCAGGCGGGTGACGTTCCGGCTGCACGCCGACCGGACCTCGTTCACCGGTCGGGGCGGCAGGCGGATCGTCGAACCGGGGGTGTTCACGGTGGCCGTGGGGCATTCGAGCCTGGACCTGCCGCTGGCCGAGCGCTTCCGGATCACCGGCGAGACGCGGGTGATCGAAGGCGAGCGCGTCATGACCACCGGCGTCGACATCACTGACAACTGAGCAGAGGTTGGGAGACTATGAGCGACAAGTATGTTCCGAGGCCTGAGGACAAGTTCTCGTTCGGGATCTGGACGGTCGGCTGGGCGGCGCAGGACGTGTTCGGGTCGGCCACCAGGGCGCCGATGGCCGCCGATCGGGCGGTGCGCAAGCTCGCCGAGATCGGCGCCTATGGCGTGAACTTCCACGACAACGACGTGTTCGACTTCGACGACGCCGAGAAGGACGCGAAGATCGCCGCGTTCCGCAAAGCCCTCGATGAGACGGGTCTGAAGGTCACCACGGCCACGACAGACCTGTTCAAGCATCCGATCTTCAAGGACGGCGGCTTCACCTCCAACGACCGGGACGTGCGCCGCTTCGCGATCAGCAAGGTCATGCGCAACATCGACCTCGCCGCCGAGCTCGGCGCCAAGGTGTACGTCGCCTGGGGCGGCCGGGAAGGCGCCGAGTCGGGCGGGGCCAAGCACGTCCAGAGCGCCCTGGCCCGCATGAAGGAGGCCTTCGACGTCCTCGGCGAATACATCGTGGAGCACGACTACGACATGGTCTTCGCGATCGAGCCGAAGCCGAACGAGCCGCGGGGGAACATCCTGCTGCCCACGATCGGGCATGCGCTCGCGTTCATCAACGAGCTCGAGCGGCCCGAGCTGGTGGGGATCAACCCCGAGATCGGGCATGAGGAGATGGCCGGTCTCGACTACGCCGCGGGGATCCGCCAGGCGCTGTGGCACGGCAAGCTCTACCACATCGATTTGAACGGGCAGACCGGTCCGCGCTATGACCAGGACCTGCGCTTCGGGGCCGGGAACGTGGGCGGGGCGTTCTGGGCCGTGGACGCGGTCGANGANGGNATCGCCAAGGGCCAGTANNCNGGNCCGATCCACTTCGACTTCAANCCCCCGCGCACCGAGGACGACGAAGGGGTGTGGGTCTCGGCCGCGGCGTGCATGCGCAACTACCTGATCCTGCGCGAGAAGGTGCGGGCGTTCCGGGCCGACCCCGAGGTCCAGCAGGCTCTCAAGGACGCCCGCGTCGACCAGCTCGGCGTGCCCACCCTGGCCGCAGGGGAGACCTGGGCCGACCTCAAGGACGTCCAGGTCGACATCGACGGCCTCGCCGCCAAGGGCATGGCCTTCGAAGCGCTCGACCAACTCGCCCTCGAACACCTCTACGGCGTCCGCTGACCGCACACGTTTCAGCTGCTAGCGGCCCCGGAGCTTTGCTCCGGGGCCGCTTACCCATCTGGTATCTCATTGATTGTCTTTGATATGTCGAGAATAATTTCTCAAAGGTTCCGACGCGCCGTGACAAAAGCTATCCTTGGCAGAAGCGCTCACTTATGGTCAGGGGGTGAAACTGATGACAAGAACAGTGATCAACCTCGACGACGAACTCGTGGCCCAGGCCAGCGAGATCTTCGGGACTACGACCAAAGTCGCGACGGTCAACGCGGCGCTCAAAGAGGCGGTCGATCGTGAGCGAAGGAGACAGTTCGTGGAGTGGGTGGTCGAGGGCGGACTGGAACTCGACCCCGACGAGATCCGGGAGATTGCGTGGTAGCGGTTGCGAAGTACCTCGCCGACACCAGTGCGCTCGGGCGCCTGCAGAAATCCGCTGTCGCCGAGGTACTCGTGCCCCTGATCGACCGAGGGCTCGTCGCGATCTGCGGGATCGTGGAGATGGAGATCATCGTCGGTGCCAAGAATCCGCGTCATTGCGACAACATTCGGAAATGGCTGCGAGGGTTCGAGTGGGCGCCAATTTCAGACGACATCTTCGATCGAGTGATAGATGTCCAAACTACTCTAGTAGAGACATCTGAACATCGCACCGTCAGGTTTCCCGACCTGCTCATCGCCTCCATCGCCGAGCGGCATCGGGTGACGGTGCTCCACTACGACAAGGACTTCGACCGGATCGCCGAGGTGACCGGGCAGCCGACCGAATGGGTGGTCCCGCCCGGCGAGGCCGACTGACCGAACCCGACGACCCCCGCACATCGGCAGCAGGCAGGCCGGACCGGAGCAGCGGCTCCCGTCCGGCCGAGTCGTATGCCCAGCAGGGCAGGTCGGTCGTCAGGAGTATGCGGTGGAGGTTTCGAATGACTTGCCGCAGCGGCCGTTCGGGAGCACCGTGCCGGTGAAGAACGTCGTGGGCGGCATGCCCATGAGCGCCCGGAACTCCGCGGTCAGGTGCGAATGGTCGGCGTAGCCGACCGCGAGGGCCAATTCTGACCAGCGCCCCGGCGCGCCGTGTTCGAGGACCGCGCGGACGCGGTCGATGCGGGCGAACCGCTTGGGCGGGATGCCGACCAGCTCGGTGAAGAGCTCGCGCAGGCGGCGCTCGCTCAGATGCAGGCGCTCCGAGCTCCTCCGTACGCCGATGCTGGGAACCAGCTCGGCGGCCTCACCGATGAGCTCGGCGTGAGGATGAAGATCGTCGGACGCACGGTCGACGAGCGCCGCGGCGAACGCGACGGGGTCGTCCGCGAGGTCAACGCCCCAGCCCTCCAACGGCACCGCCTGATCGACCAGGCCGCGCACCGAGCGGCCCAGCAGCGATGCGGCGCGGCCGGGCCGCAGACGGACCCGCAGGCAGGACGGGCCGGGACCGCCCGCGTAGTACAAGGGCCGCGTCCGAGGGCCCGCGGCCATCAGCCGGCTCGGCTCGCCCGGAGCCGTTCGCAGCATCACCGTCGTGGCGTGTTCGGGCGGCTCGCGCACGATCGTCTCGCTCTCCGCATGCGACACGGACATTCCCGCTATCCACGGGCGCAGCCGTTCGGGTACCGCGATCGAACGCTCCTCCAGCATGGTCCAAGACTGCCGGAATCTCATAGCCGCGGCCACCTCCGCCCGAAGATGATTGTCGGCATGATCCTTGTCTCCGGTGCCTCGGGCACCACAGGAAGCGAAGTCGCCGAGCTGCTCGTCCAAGGCGGTGAGCGCGTCCGCGTCATGAGCCGCCGCGCCGTCGAGATCCCCGGCGCCGAAGCCGTGCGAGCCGATTTCACCGATCCGGCCTCACTCGCCGCCGCCCTCGAAGGCGTCTCCGCGGTCTACCTCGTGACCGCCCCTCCCAAGCCGGTCATCGACCACGATGTCGCCTTGGTCGAGGCCGCCAAGGCGGCGGGTGTGCGACGCATCGTGAAGCTGGGGGCGATCAGCGGGGCCGACCCGGGCACATGGCACGCCCGCGCCGAACGGCCCACCCGAGACAGCGGCCTGGAATGGACGATCCTGCGGCCGTGCACCTTCGCGTCGAACATGCTCGCCTACGCGCCGATGGTCAAGGCCGCCGTCCCGCTGCCGAACCCGACCGGAGACGGTGCGGTCGGCGTCATCGACCCACGGGACATCGCGGCGGTCGCGGTCGAGGCGCTGACCGACGATCGCCACGTCGGACGTGAATACACCCTGACCGGGCCCGAACTGCTGACCTTCCCCCGGCAGGCCGAAATACTCCAAGACGTGCTCGGCACGGGCATCGCGACGGAGGCGGCGTCCGCCGAGCAGATGCGGGCCGTGATGGTCCGAAGCGGCATGGACCCGGACGGCATCGCGGAGTCCCTGGCGGGCATGGCCCGGCTGGCCGAGGGCCGCTACGCGGTCGTGACCGGGACAGTGGCCCGGATCCTCGGCCGCGCGCCGATCGGCTTCGCCGACTGGGCCGAGGCCCACCGCCATGTCTTCCGCTGAACCGGACCGGGCGCTCCCGCGGCGACGTCGCGGCCGACCTCTTGACCGGTGGGCGCGGAGATGCTGGAATACATTCGCACCGAAAATTCCATGGAAAGCGAGCCGATAATGGCCGAAAGTTCCGTCGACCGCGACATCAGGCGGCACCGGGCCGCCGACGCCACCGTCACCCTCACTCGGAACGGCGAGCCGCTCGCCGGGCGGGAGGTCCGGATCGAGCAGCTGCGGCACGAGTTCCTCTTCGGCTGCACCGCCTTCGAGGCCATCGAGCTCGTCGGCGGCGAGACCGAAGCGAACCCCCTCGCCGAGCTGTGGGAAGGCCTGTACAACTTCGCGACCCTCCCGTTCTACTGGGGCCGCTTCGAACCCGAGCGCGGCAAGCCCGACACCGAGCGGGTCCTGGCCGCCGCCCGATGGCTCGCCGAGCGCGGCCACACCGTCAAGGGCCACCCGCTCGCCTGGCACACCGTCACCGCCGACTGGCTGCTCGACCTCGACAACGCCGAGATCGCCGCCGCCCAGGTCGACCGCATCAAACGCGACGTGGGCGACTTCGCGGGCGTCATCGACATGTGGGACGTCATCAACGAGGTCGTCATCATGCCGATCTTCGACAAGTACGACAACGGCATCACCCGCCTGTGCCGAGACATCGGCCGCATCCCCATGGTGCGCATGGTCTTCGACGCCGCCCGCGAGACCAACCCGGGCGCGACGCTGCTGCTCAACGACTTCGACATGTCCGCGGCCTTCGAATGCCTCATCGAAGGCGTCCTGGAGGCCGGGATCCGGATCGACGTGCTCGGGCTCCAGAGCCACATGCACCAGGGCTACTGGGGCGAGGAGAAGACCCTCGCAGTCCTCGACCGCTTCTCCCGCTACGGCCTGCCGATCCACTTCACCGAGACCACCATCGTCTCCGGCGAGCTCATGCCGCCCGAGATCGTCGACCTCAACGACCACCAGGTCGACTCCTGGCCCAGCACCCCCGAAGGGGAGGCGCGCCAGGCCGACGAGATCGAGCGCCACTACAAGACGCTGCTCTCGCACCCGTCGGTCGAGGCGATCACCTACTGGGGCATGTCCGACGCGGGCATGTGGCTCGGCGCGCCCGGCGGCCTCGTCCGCGCCGACGGCACGCCGAAGCCGTCCTACGACCGGCTCCACCACCTCGTCAACACCGAATGGGGGACCAGCGGCACCCTCGTCACCGACGCCGACGGGCGCTTGCGCTTCAACGGCTTCCTCGGCGACTACCGCATCGAGCACCAGGGCGCTGCCGCGGAGTTCACCCTGAACGAGAAGGGCGAGGCCGAACTGACGCTCGACCTCGCCTGAACGCCGGTCAGCGCCCGATCGGCGGCACGCGCCGCAGCCCCGCCAGGGTGATCGCGAGCGCCGCCGCCAGGATCGCCACGGCCGCCAGCGCACCGGCGTTGAGCGCCTCGGTGAACGCCGCCCGCCCGGCCTCCAGCAGGCCCGCCGCCTGGTCCGCGGGGAGCCGCTCGGCCGCCGTCAAGGCCGCGGCGAGGTTGTCGCGCGCCTCGCCGGGGACCGCCTCGCCCAGCGCCGCGTCCGCCATCTGTCCGCTGTAGACAGCAGTGACGATCGAGCCGACCACGGCGATGCTCAGCGCCGCGCCGAGCTCAGCGGCGGTCTCGGACAGCGACGCCGCCGAGGAGGCCCGCTCCTTCGGGGCCGAGCCCACCACCAGGTCGGTGCCCAGGACCGTCAGCGGCGTGGTCCCGAGGAACATCAGGACCGTGCCCGCCACCAGGACCGCCAGGCCGCCGCTCGCGTCCACCTGGGTGAACAGCAGCAGCCCGCCGGCCGCCACGGCGAGCCCGACGCCGATCACCGCGGCCGGCCGGAACCGCCGCGCCGCCATCGGCGCCGCCACCGCGACGGCGATGCTCGCCGCGACGCCCGGCAGCATCCACAGCCCGGTCTCCAGCGGCGACACGTCCTCGACCATCTGGAGGAACTGCACGAACAGCATGAGCATGCCGCTCATCGCCACAAGGCACAGCAGCAGTGCCGTCAGGGCCGCGGTGAACGCCCGGTACCGGAACAGCCCCAGATCCACCAGCGGGTCGTCGAGACGGCGCTGACGGCGCGCGAACAGCGCGCCGAAGGCGAGGCCGACGGCGAGGGCGGACAGCGGCACCGCCGTGAGCCCGTCCTTGGCGAGTTCCTTGATCCCGTAGATGACCGGCAGCAGCGTCGCCAGCGCCAGCACCGCGCTCACCAGGTCGAGCCGCCCGGCCGTCTCATTGCGGTACTCGGGCAGCAGCAGTGGCCCGGACACCAGCAGCAGCGCCATCACCGGCACCCCCAGGAGGAACACCGAGCCCCACCAGAAGTGCTCCAGCATGACGCCGCCGACGATCGGCCCCACGGCCGAGCCGCCGATGAAGGCCATCATCCACACGCCGATCGCCAGCGACCGCTGCTTCGGGTCGGTGAACAGGTTCCCGATGAGGCCCAATGTGGACGGCATGAGCGTGGCCCCGGCGACGCCCAGCAGCGCCCGCGCCGCGATCAGGGCCTCGGTGGTCGGCGCGTACGCCGCCACCACCGAGGCCGCGCCGAAGGCCGCTGCGCCGATCAGCAGCAGCTTCCTGCGGCCGATCCGGTCGCCGAGCGTCCCCATCGTCACCAGGAACCCGGCGATCATGAAGCCGTAGATGTCGAGCACCCACAGCAGCTGCGTGCTGTCGGCCCCCAGGTCGGCGGCCAGCATGGGCGCGGCGAGATGCAGCACGTTCAGATCGAGGGCGAGCAGCAGCACGGGCAGCGCCAGCACGGCGAGGCCCGCCCATTCGCGCCCGCCCGCGCGCCTCGTCTCCGAGGCGCGTTCGTCAGTTGTGGTCATGGTCGGCTCCCAACAGGTCTCCTTGTCGCACCAAGGCTCCGCGCGCCGCTTTCGGTTCGCTCACGGATTTCTTTCGGTCCGGTCGGAGCGCCTCGTTAGAGTGGAACGGTGCGCTTCGGGATCCTGGGGCCGCTGGAGGTCGAGACCGACGGCGGCGAGCGAGTGCCCGTGCCCGAGAGGAAGGTCCGGGCGCTGCTGGCACGTCTGCTCGTCGACCCCGGCCGGACCGTCGCCGCCGGGCGGCTCATCGACGACCTGTGGGGCGAGCGCCCGCCCGCCGACGCCCGTGCGGCCCTCCAGACCAAGGTCTCGGGGCTGCGCCGCGTCCTCGCCTCCGCCGACCGGGGCGGCCGCGCCCTGATCGAGCGGCACGCCGACGGCTACCGCCTGGCCGTGGACGCCGACGCCGTCGACGCCGCCCGCTTCGAGGCGCTCACGGCCCGCGCCGCCCGCGCCGAGCCCGCCGAGCGGGCCGAACTCCTGGAAGCGGCCCTCGCGCTGTGGCGCGGCCCGGCCCTGGAGGAGTTCGACGCCCTCACCGCCCCCGCCGCGCGCCTGGAGGAACTGCGGCTCGCCACCGCCGAAGACCTCCTCGACGTCGGCCTCGACCTGGGCCGCCAGGTGCTCCCCGAGACCGCCGCCCTCGTCGAGCGCCACCCCCGGCGCGAACGGCTCAGAGCGGTCCACATGAGAGCCCTCTATCGCGCCGGTCGCCACAGCGAGGCCCTCGAATCATTCCGGGACCTCCGCGAGCGGCTGGCCGCGGAACTCGGCATCGAGCCCGGCCGCGAGATCGCCGAGCTCCACCGCGCGATCCTGCGCCACGACCCCGCGCTCGCGCCGCCGCCCGAACCGTCCCGTGGCAACCTCCCCGCCCAGCTCACCCCGCTCATCGGCCGCGACGCCGACATCGAGCGGCTGCGCTCGCTGCTCGGCGACGCCCGCCTGGTCACCCTCACCGGCCCCGGCGGAGTCGGGAAGACGCGCCTGGCCCTCGGCGCCGCCGCCGCGGCCGCGGGCGACTTCCCGGACGGGACCTGGCTGGTCGAACTGGCCGGTTTCGAAGCCGAATCCGAGCCCGACGCCGAGCTGCTCGCCGCCGCCGTCGCCGAGACGATGGGCCTGCCCGGCGCCGCCCCGCGCGCCGGGCACACCCCCGCCGCGCCGTTCGACCTGCTTCGATCCGCCCTCGGCGGCAAGCGGACGCTCCTGATCGTCGACAACTGCGAGCACCTGACCGCCGCCGCGGCCGAACTGTGCGCCCGGCTGCTCGCCGCCCCCGGCGTCCGCGTCCTCGCCACCAGCCGCGAGCCGCTGCGCCTGCCCGGCGAACGGGTCGCGCCGGTGCCGCCGCTCGAGGTCCCCTCCGGCGAGGCCGCCTCCGTCGGCATCGCCGACTTCAGCGCGGTGCGGCTCTTCCTGGCCCGCGCCGAGGCCGCCCGTCCCGGCTTCGAGCTGACCGATCGCAACGCCGCCGCCGTGGCCGCCGTCTGCGAACGCCTCGACGGGCTCCCCCTGGCACTGGAGCTGGCCGCCACCCGAGTGCCCTCGATGGGCGTCGAGGCGCTGGCCGAGCAGCTCGCCGACCGGCTGCTGAACGCCGAGGGACGGGGCCTGCCCGCCCGGCAGCGCACCGTCCGGGCGGTCATCGACTGGAGCTGGGCGCTGCTGGGCGAGACCGAGCGGACCGTCCTCGGCCGCCTCGCCGTCGCCTCCGGCGGCGCCCTGCTCGACACCGCCGCGGCGCTCTGCGGCGACCTGCCCGAAAGCGAGGTCGTCGAGGCCCTGGCCGCACTGGTCGACCGCTCTCTGCTCGAATCCGTCGGCGAGGACCGCCCCCGCTACCGCATGCTCGAATCGGTGTCCGTCTACTGCCGCGAGCGCCTCCGCGAGGACGGCTCCTACGAGGACGCCGCCGAGCGGCATGGCCGCTTCTTCACCGAACTGGCCGAACAGTCCTGGTCGGCCCTGCGCGGCCCCGGCCAGTACCCGTGGCTGCTGCGCCTCGATGCCGAATCGGCCAACCTCCACACCGCCCTGGACAACGCGCTGCGCCGGGGGGACGCCGAGCGGGCCCTGCGCCTGAGCGTGAACCTGAGTTGGTACCGCTATCTGCGCGGCAGCCTGTCGGAGGCGTACCGGTCCCTCGCGGCGGCGCTCGCCCTCGCCGCACCGGCCCCCGAGCCGCTGCGGGCGGCGGCGCGGTTCTGGCACGCCTGCTTCGCCATGCTGACCGAATCGGACGCGGGCCCCGAGCCCGCCGAAGCGGTCAAACTCGCCTCCGAGCTGACCGACCCGCGGACGCGCGCCTACGCCGAGCTCTTCGCGGCCTCCACGACGCTCGGCATCCAGGACGACCAGGCCGAGTTCCTGACCTCGTCCTCGCGCGAGGCGTTCGCCTCACTGGGCGACGCCTGGGGCGTCGCCGCCGCCGAGGCCATGCAGTCCTGGTTCGAGATCGTGCGCGGCGAGGTGGGGACGGCACGGGAGCTGGCCGAGCGCAGCCAGACCGTGCTCGGCGGGCTCGGCGACGGCTGGGGCGAGCTTCAGGCGCTGGAGACCCTCGCCGTCCTCGCCGAGATCACCGGCGACTACGAGGAGGCCCGCCGCCTCAACCTGGAGGGCCTCGACATCGCCGAGACGCTGGGGCTGCGCATCGAGCAGGCCTACCGGATCTCGCGGCTCGGCCGCGTCGAGATGCTCATCGGCCGCTTCGACACCGCCCGCGAACTGCACCGGCAGTCCTTGAAACTCAGCGCGGAGCACTCGGCGCGCCAAGGGGAGCTCTTCGCCGCGACCGGGCTGCTGCTCCTCGAACGCCGGGCCTGGCGGCTCGACGAGGCCGAGCAGGTCGCCGCCGAATGGCTGGAGCCGGCGATGGAGACGATCGGCCACCCGGGCGGCACCGCGATGTTCCTCGGCGAGTTCGGCTTCATCGCCGAGATGCGCGGCGACGCCGACAAGGCGCTCGCGCTGCACCGGCGGTCCCTGGCGGTGGTCCGATCGACCGGCCTGGACGACCGGGCCGCGGCCTTCGCCCTCGAAGGGCTCGCCGGAGCCCGCTCGCTCGCCGGGGATCACCACAGGGCCGCCGAAGCGCTCGGCGCGGCGGCCGAGCTGCGCGAGCGCTCCGGCGTGCCGCTGCCCGCGGGCGAGCGCTTCGACGTCGACCGCATCCGCTCCCGGATCGTCGACGCCGTCGGCGAGGACGCCTTCGCGGCCGGGCACGCCCGCGGCCGGGCCATGGACGCCGCCGACTTCGGCTGAGCGCTCCTCAACGGGCCTCGCGCAGGCGCGCGAGGTCGGCCACGACCTCCTCGACGGCGACCGTGTCCCCGTGCTCCCGGTAGACCCGGTACGCTTGCTCGAACAGATCCTCGGCCTCGTCCAGCTCGCCGCGGGCGAACGCCACCTTGCCGAGGCCCTGCCAGGAGGTCGCCACCCCGACCGGGCTGCCGACCTCCTCGAACGCGGCCTCCGCCGCCCGCCACTGCTCGACCGAGCGGTCCAAGTCTCCGGCCGCGAGCAGGACCTCCGCCGTGCCGCGCCGGGCGTAGGCCACGCCGACCGCGTCGCCCACTGCCCGCGAGCTCTCCAGCGCCGCGGCGAAGCGCTCCTCGGCCAGCGCGTGGTCTCCCCGCAGCTCGGCCACCCGCGCCAGGCCCCGCTGGACGTAGGCGATGCGGCGCCGGTCCTCGATCTCCCCGTACGCTTCCATCGCGGCCCGGTAGCGCGCCTCGGCCTCGTCGGCGTCACCCAGCAGCTGCGCGACCTCACCGAGGCCGCGCTCGGCATTGCCGATCCCGCCCGGGTCCGCGGCGGCGCGCGACGCGGCCAGCGCCCTGCCGTACTGCTCCGCGGCCTCCTCCAGGTCGCCGGTCATCCGCCCCACTTCCCCCAGACCCCACAGCATGTGTGCGGTCCGTTGCGTGTCGCCCGCGCGCTCGGCGAGCGTCTTCGCGTGCCGGAAGGCCGCTTCGGCCACGTCGTAGCGGCAGTAGACCAGTGCCCGGTATCCGATGAACCGGGCCAGTCGCGCGTGGGCGTCGCTTGTCCCGCTCAAGGCGAGGTCCCGGATGCTGTCGGACTCGATCCCGAACCAGTCCTTCTTGTTCATGAAGGTCTCGCCGGTCAGCTGGTCGACGAAGTAGCCCATGAGGGCCAGCTGCGTGTGCAGCCGTTCGCCGATCGGCTCGCCGTCCTCGCCGGGGACCGACTCCCGCTGGGCCAGGTGCGCGCCGTAGGCGCGGATGAGGTCGTGGGCCTTGTAGGCGCGGAGCCGGTGGTCGCGCTGTCCGCCGCCTTCGAGGTTCCGCTCGGCCAGGCCCGCCGCGACCAGGCGCTTCATGCGCCGCGCGGCCTCGTCGAGCTCGCAGCCCATGGCCGCCGCGAGGCTCCCGGCGGTCGCGCTGTAGCCGGGGTGCGCGCCGAGCACCCGGAACGCCAGCCGCGTCTGCTCGTCCAGACGCCGGTAGGAGCCTTCGAGCCGGTCGAAGAGGTCCTTCTGGTGGTCGGGCTGCGGGTCGTGCCGCGCCGCCGCGGGGTCGGGCAGGTCGGCGATGATCTCGTCGAGGGCGATCTCCTCGTTGACCACTTCTTCGGCGTGGGTGCGGATCAGCACCGGCACGTACAGGTCCCGGCGCACCAGCTCGGCGACGAGCTCGGGCGGGTGCTCGCCCGCGATCGCGGTGAACATGGCGACGGCGTCGGCCTCGTCGAGCACGTCGAGGCGCATCGGTTTGACGCCCTCGACGCGGACGATGTCGCGGCTGGTCACGATCGTCGCGCAGCCGTCGCCGCGGACGATGAGGCCGTCGAGCTGCTCGACGCCGTCCACGTTGTCCCACACCATGAGGAGCCTGCGGTCGGAGGCGACGGCCTGCCACAGCTCGGCCCGCTCGCGGTGGTCGAGCCGCGCGATCTCGTCGATGCCCGCCGCGCCGACGGCCTTGAGGACCGAGCCGAGGGCGTCGGCGGCGGTGTCGGAGCGGCTCCAGCGGTAGGAGCGGAAGTCGTGGAAGACCCGCCCGCCGGGGAACTGGTCGCGGTAGCGGTTGCCGAACGCGACGGACAGCGCGGTCTTGCCGACGCCGCCGAAGCCGCCGATCGACTGGACGACGGCCACGCCGCCGGACTCGCCGAGGTTCCCCCGGAGCTTCTCGAGCTCGTCGAGCCTGCCGACGAAGTGGTCGGTGCTCGTCTCGGGCGTCCAGTAGTCGCGCCATTCGAAGTCGAGGCGTCGCGTGAACGCGCCGTCCCAGTGCGCCGAGCCCGCGATGCGGCTCGCCGAGACCAGTTCGTCGGCCGCCGCGCGGAACGCCTCCGGCAGCGAGGCGTCGCCGAGCGCGCTCAAGGGCGTCGCCACCGCGCCGCTGGTGCCGCGGGTGTTGTTGACGACGCCGACGATCGCGCCCCGTCCGGTGTCGACGAGCATGCCACCGGACATGCCGGGCAGCGCCTGTCCGCCGGTGAGCCACCAGAAACGCCGGTCGTCCACGCTCTCCCACGTGAAGTCGACGCCCCGCATCCGCGGCTCGGACTCCCGGCTGGCCGGGTCGGGTCGGACGGCGACGACGGCGCGCCGCCTGACCGGCTCCGAAGGCGCCTCCGCGAGGAGGTCGAGCCTGGGGCAGGGGTGGTCGGTGAAGCGTCCATGCTCATCGACCAGTTCGATGATCGCCAGGTCCGGCCAGGCCCACAGGCCGTCGAGGCCCGGCGCGGCGGGCGTGCGCGCCCGGACCGTGCCTTGCAGGTCCGCCAGGGTTCCGGAGCGGCCCAGCCGGACGGGGTCGCCGTCGGCGAGCCCGCTGACGACATGGGCGCAGGTGAGCACGAACCCCGGCGCGGCGAGGAAACCCGAGCCGCGGAACGCGCCCGTGCCCGCCGTCTCGATTCTCACGACGAACGGGAACAGCCGCGGGTCGTCGATGGCCGTCGGTGACATCGGGGCCCCGCTTCAGACGCCGTCCGAGGCGGAGGACCACTTCAGCGTCACCTTGAGCGTCGCGGCGGCGCCGCCGCCGACGAGCAGGCCGGTCAGCTTGCCCGCCTTGACGTCGACGGCGATGCCGAACTCGACGGTGGCCTCCTGTGGCCGGACCTTCTCCCACACCGAGACGAGCTCGCCGCTGACCGCCTCGACCGTGTCCCTGATCCGGTCGAGCGACTCCGGCTCGTCCAGGGCGCCGCTGATCGGTCGCAGCGAGCCCTCGTCCGCCGCGTCGGCGACGGTCTCCACGAGGAACTCGGCCTGGCCGACCTTGACGGGTACCGTTTGGCGCATCGGTGCCTCCGGGGGTGCGAAGGGACGGTGGTCCTTTCAACGGTACCAAGCTCGTGCACATCGGAGTGTCAACCGAACGTGCAAGCCCCGCAAGGCGTCACGCTTCACTCCCGCATCGCTCGGAACAGCCGTCGGACCGCGCCGTAGGCCTGCTTCGGCCGCCGGTACTCGTCGAGGATGCCCTTGTCGTTGATGCCGCGGGGACGGCCGAGGAGCATGTGCTTGGCCTCGGAGGTGCGGAAGTCGCCCAGGACCCAGATGCCGAGCCCCGAGATCCGGTCCTGCCCTTCGGCGAGGTGGCGGATGACGGTCTCGAGCAGTTCGGCCTGGTACTCCTCGGTCCACATGGAATGGTTCTGGTCGTGCCAGCCGGGGACGGCCCCGGCGCCGATCTCGGAGATGACGAGCGGCTTCCCGGCGTGCCCGGCGGCGTCGACGTGCGCGGCGATGCGGTCGAGTTCGCCGGGGATGTCGGCGATGCCGTCGACGTACCAGCCCGGGTAGCAGTTGACCGAGACCACGTCGACCAGGTCGAGGCACACGTCGTCGTAGACGTGGTTGGTGGCGTAGGTGACCGGCCTGGACGGGTCGAGTTCGCGCAGCCGCCCGAGGAGCCGCTCGTAGGCGGGCCGGACCTCGGGCTCGCCGCTCGGACTCTCGTTCAGGATGCCCCACATGATGACCGACGGGTGGTTCCGGGCCGCGGCCACCATCTCGTCGATGTGCTCCAGTTGCGCGGCGACGAAGTCCGCGTCGGTGAGCCGTTCGACGGGGTACTGCCAGCCGATCGACTCGCTCCACACGAGGATCCCGGCCTCGTCGCACAGGTCGAGGAACAGCGGGTCCTGCGGGTAGTGGCTGCCGCGCACGAAGTTGCAGCCCAGGTCCCGCAGCTGCTGCACGTCCGCCACGAGCTGCCCGATCGGCTGCGCGTGCCCGAAGTTCGGGTGCGACTCGTGCCGGTTGAAGCCCCGCAGCGTCAGCGGCTCGCCGTTGACGGCGACGCGCCCGCTCTCCGCTGTGACCTTCCGCAGGCCGAAGCGCTCGCACATGTCGTCCTCGCCGAGCCGCACCCGGACCGGGTGCAGCGCCGGGTTCGACGGCGACCACAGCTCGGCGCCGGGCAGCTCGATCTCGCGCTCGATCCGGCCGGAGGGGTCCAGGTCGACCCTCTCCTCCACGAGCACGTCGCCGCACTCGATCACCAGTGAGGCTCCTTGGGCGGCGCCGTAGTAGTCGACGGCCACTGACACTCGCCGGGCGTCAAGGTCGACGGTGTCGATCCGCAGGTGCTCGATCCAGGTGTCCTCCAGGCGATGCAGCTCGACGGACCTGGTGATGCCTCCGAAGTGGTACCAGTCGAAGTGCTCCAGGTGCAGCGGGGAGCGCTCGCCGAAGCGGTTGTCCGCCAAGACGACGATCTCGACGGTCCCGGCCTCGGCGTGCTCGATGTCGGCCGTGAAGCGCGTGAAGCCGCTCGAGTGCTCTCCGATCGGCTCGCCGTCCCAGAACACCCGGCACCAGTGGTGGACGGCGTCGAACACCAGCCGGTGCCGCCCGGTCTCGGCGACGTGGACGCGGGTGCGGTACGCGGCCAGTCCTCGCTTCCCGGCGTAGGCGGGCGTGGCGTCGAACGAGCCCGGCACGGCCATCACGTCCTCGAACGCGATCGCCTCCACCGCGACGGCGTCGGGGTCGACGTCCCCGAGGAACGCGAAGTCCCACACGCCGTCCAGATCCGTCACCGAGCGCCGCTCGTGCCGCGCGAACCGTCGAGCCATGGTCTCTCCCCTTCGAGCCGCCTGCGTTGCCCCACCGATCCTATGCGAGCGCTTGCCGTGAGCGGTTCGCACCTTCGCCGAGCGGCATCGCGCCTCGCCGACACGGCGCCTGCAATCCTCCCCATACCTGCTGCGCACCAGCCCCGTTCACGGTCAGTTTTCTTGCCCCGCATAGCGGACGCGTGTCTATAATGGCGCGGTCACCCGGCGAATCGTCCCAAACGGATGGTTTGCCGCATCGAAAACAGAAGGAGACCCCGTGTACCCCCCGAAGACCAAGCCGCGCCGCCGCGTCGGCCTGCTGCTGCGCACGCTCGCCGCAGCAGCGGCCGCCGCCATCGGCGCCGCCGCGTTCGCCGCCCCCGCCTCCGCCGACGTCACACTGCTGAAGTACGTCGCGCTCGGCGACTCCTACGCCTCGGGTGTCGGCGCCGGCGACTACCTCGGCGACGACGACTGCTACCGCTCGGCCAACGCCTACCCCCGCCAGGCCGCCTACGAGCTCGGCGAGAAGCTCTGGTTCGAGGCCTGCTCCGGCGCGACCGTCGAAGACGTCGTGGCGAACCAGCTCGGCCACCTCAACTACACCACCGAGCACGTCACCATCGGCGTCGGCGGCAACGACGCCGGATTCTCCACCGTCCTCGGCGCCTGCGCCGGCACCGACACCGCCCTGTGCCTGGGGGCCGTCGACAACGCCCGGACCGTCATCACCGACGTCCTGCCCCAGCGCCTCGACGACCTCTACACCCAGGTCCGCGACAAGGCCGACACCGCGACGATCGTCGTCGTCGGCAACCCGCGCCTGTTCAGCGGCACCACCTGCGCCGACTCCCTCGCGATCACCCCCGAGGAGCAGGCCGCGCTCAACGACACCGCCGACCTGCTCGCCGAGACCACCGCGGCCGTCGCCGCCGACCACGGCTTCGGCTTCGCCGACCCGCGTGCGGCCTTCGACGGCCACGGCGTCTGCTCGGCCGATCCGTGGATCCTCGGCTACGTCGGGACCCTCGAGTCCTTCCACCCCAACGCCGCCGGCCAGGACGGCTACACCGACGTCGTGCTGCCCCACCTCACCTAGCGTGAGCACGCAGCAGACCGGCCCGCGGCCTCGGCCGCGGGCCGGTCTGCTGCGTGCTCGCCGGGAACTAGGCTGCTGTGAAGTGACAGTCCACAGCGAAGGAACACCACGGCGATGAGCGAGCGCACCGACCTGGCCGAGCGCTTCGAAGAGCAGCGGCCGCGCCTGCGGGCCGTCGCCTACCGGATGCTCGGCTCCTTCAGCGAGGCCGACGACGCCCTCCAGGAGGCCTGGCTCCGCGCCGGCCGCACCGACACCGGCGAGGTCGACAACCTCGGCGGCTGGCTCACCACCGTCACCGCCCGCGTGTGCCTGAACATGCTCCGCTCCCGGCGCCGCCGCCGCGAGGAGCCCATCGACGTCCACGTCCCCGACCCCGTCGTCAGCCCCGAGAGCGGCCTCGACCCCGAACACGAGGCGCTGCTCGCCGACTCGGTCGGCCTCGCCCTCCAAGTGGTCCTCGAGACCCTCGCCCCCGCCGAGCGCCTCGCGTTCGTCCTCCACGACATGTTCGCCGTCCCCTTCGAGGACATCGCCGGCGTCATCGAGAAGTCCCCGGCCGCCGCCAGGCAGCTCGCCAGCCGCGCCCGCCGCCGCCTCGAAGGCCGCACCGCCGCCGAGACCGACCCCAGGCGCCAGCGCGAGGCCGTCGCGGCCTTCTTCGCCGCCTCGCACCGCGGCGACTTCGACGCGCTCGTCGCCGTCCTCGACCCCGACGTCGTGCTGCGCGCCGACGGCGGCACCGCCCGCCCGGCCCTCAACACGATCCTGCGCGGCGCCCAGACCGTCGCCGGACAGGCCGCCCTCTACCGCCGCTTCGTCCCGCTCGCGCACCCGGTCCTCGTCAACGGCGCCGTCGGCCGCCTCATCGTCGACGAGTCGGGCCCGTTCGCCGTCATGTCCTTCACCGTCGCGGACGGCAGGATCACCGCCATCGACGTCCTCGCCGACCCCGAGCGGCTCCGCCGCCTCGACCTCCCGAACCCGGACGAGCGGGACCGTTAAACGCCGTTCCGCCGCGCGCATACCGCGGGCGGTGCGAGGGTAAGCGGCAAGGGGTGGCGCACGCGGAACCGCTGTGGGAAGGTGAGGCCGTGGCTTTGCGGATCGAAGAATACGGAATGCTCGGCGATCTCCACACCGCGGCGCTGGTGGGGACCGACGGGTCCATCGACTGGCTGTGCCTCCCGCGGTTCGACTCCCCGGCCTGCTTCGGGGCCCTCCTCGGCGACGAGCGGCACGGCTGCTGGCGCCTGGAGCCCGCCGCGGGCGGCAAATGCACGCGCCGCCGCTACCGCGGCGACACCCTCATCCTCGAGACCGAGTGGGACACCCCCGAAGGCAGCGTCCGCGTCATCGACACGATGCCGCCGCGCGACCGCGCCGCCGACCTCGTCCGCGTCGTCGAGGGCATCAGCGGCCGCGTCCCCATGCGCACCATGATGCGGCTGCGCTTCGGCTACGGCCGCAACGAACCGTGGATCAGATACCACGACGGGCAGATCGCCGCGATCGCCGGGCCCGACGCCGCCTGGCTCGCCGCCGACGTGCCCATGGAGCTGTCCGACACCACCGCGCAGGCCGAGTTCGCCGTCTCGGCCGGCGACCGCGTCTCCTTCGTGCTCACCTACCAGCCCTCCCACAAGGACCGCCCCGTCCCGGTCGACCCCAGGGTCGGCATCGACGGGACCGAGCGGTTCTGGAACGACTGGATCGGCCACTTCCGCTACGAAGGCGGGTGGAACGACGCCGTCCGCCGCTCCATGGTCGTCCTCAAGTCCCTCACCTACGCCCCGACCGGCGGCATCGTCGCCGCCGCCACCACCTCCCTGCCCGAGGACCTCGGCGGCGTCCGCAACTGGGACTACCGCTACTGCTGGCTGCGGGACGCCACCTTCGCGCTCCAGGCGCTGCTGGGCACCGGCTACATCGAGGAGGCCCGCGAATGGCGCGAGTGGCTGCTGCGCGCCGTCGCCGGCGACCCGGCCGACCTCCAGATCATGTACGGCCTCGACGGCAGCCGCTGGATTCCCGAGTTCACGCTCGACTGGCTCCCCGGCTACGAGGCCTCCGGGCCGGTGCGGATCGGCAACGCGGCCTCCGTCCAGTTCCAGCTCGACGTGTGGGGCGAGGTCCTCGACGGCCTCTACCTGGCCAGGGAGGCGGGCCTGGAGGCCGAGGCGAGCGCCTGGGAGCTCCAGGAGGCGATGCTCGACTTCCTCGAAGGGCACTGGTCCGACCCCGACGAGGGCCTCTGGGAGGTGCGCGGCGTGCGGCGCCACTTCGTCCACTCCAAGGTCCTGTCGTGGGCCGGTTTCGACAAGGCCGTCAAGTCCGTCGAGCGCTTCGGCATGGAGGGCCCGGTCGACAAGTGGAAGGTCCTGCGCGAGGAGGTCCACCGCGAGGTCTGCGACCGCGGCTTCGACGCCGAGCGCGGCACCTTCACCCAGTTCTACGGCTCCACCGGCCTGGACGCGGCCCTGCTGCTCATCCCGCAGGTCGGATTCCTTCCCTGGGACGACCCGCGCGTGGCCGGCACCGTCGAGGCGGTGCGCCGCGAACTGACCCGGGACGGCTACCTCCTGCGCTACGACCCGGCCGCCGACGGCGGCGTCGACGGCCTCCCCGGCGACGAGGGCACCTTCCTGGCCTGCTCGTTCTGGCTCGTCGACGCCCTGCACGGCATCGGACGCCGGAGCGAGGCCGGAGACCTCTTCGAACGGCTGCTCGACGTCCGCAACGACCTCGGCCTCCTCAGCGAGGAGTTCGACCCCCGCACCGGCCGCCAGCTCGGCAACACCCCGCAGGCCTACAGCCACGTGGGGCTGGTCAACTCGGCCCGACACCTCAGCGGCACGCACCCGGCCACCGCGCCGCGGGCCGTGCGCGAGGAGCAGTCAGTCAACGAAGGAGAGTGAATCGCCGTGCGCGCCTTGACCGTCATACCAGGCAGGAAGCACTCGCTCGCGCTCACCGAGATGCCCGAGCCCGAACCGTCACCAGGAGACCTGATCGTCGACGCGCTCGCCGTGGGTGTGTGCGGCACCGACAAGGAGATCGCCGAGGCCGAGTACGGCACGGCCCCGCCCATGGCCGACCGCCTCGTCATCGGACACGAGTCGCTCGGGCGGGTGCGCGAGGCGCCCGACGGCAGCGGCTTCGCGCCCGGCGACCTCGTCGTCGGCGTCGTCCGCAGGCCCGACCCGGTCCCGTGCGGCGCCTGCGCGATCGGCCGCTTCGACGAGTGCCGCAACGGCGGCTACGTCGAACGCGGCATCAAGCAGCTCGACGGCTACGCCAGCGAGGTCTGGACCGTCGAACCCGAGTACGCCGTCAAGCTCGATCCCGGCCTGGAGCGGGTCGGGATGCTCATGGAGCCCACCAGCGTCGTCGCCAAGGCCTGGGACCAGATCGACAAGGTCGGCGGGCGCTCCTGGTTTGAGCCGAAGCGGGTGCTGGTCACCGGCGCCGGGCCGATCGGGCTGCTCGCCGCGCTCATCGGCGTCCAGCGGGGCCTGGAGGTCCACGTCCTCGACCTCGTCGCCGAAGGGCCCAAGCCCGAGCTCGTCACCGCGCTCGGGGCGGTCTACCACCACGAGGGCATAGAGGCCGTCGTCAAGGAGGGCGAGCCGGACATCGTCATCGAGGCCACCGGCGCCACCTCGCTCGTGGCCGACGCGGTCGCGGCCACCGGCTCCTTCGGCGTGGTGTGCCTGACCGGCGTCTCGCCGGAGGGGCGGAACGTCAATGTCGACGTCGGGGCGCTCAACCGCGAGATGGTGCTCGAGAACGACGCGATCGTCGGCTCGGTCAACGCCAACCTCGGCCACTACGCGACGGCCGCCGAGGTCCTGCGCGAGGCCGACCCGGGCTGGCTCGGCCGCATGATCACCCGGCGGGTCCCGCTGGAGCACTTCGACCAGGCCTTCGACCTCGGACCCGAGCACGTCAAGGCCGTCATCGAGCTCGAACGGAGCTGAGCACGGCAGAGGCCGGGCGGGAGTCGCTCCCGCCCGGCCTCGTCGCGTTCTCCGCGGCCGTCACACCGCCGCCGTCGACTCCGCCGGCTCCTTCTCCGGCTCGGGCAGGTCGACGCTGTCGCGCAGCCGCACCGGCGTGAGGAACAGCGCCGCGACGACGCCGGCCGCGCTGATGCACGCCGAGAGCAGGAACAGGTGCCCCGTGGCGTCGCCGTAGGCGGCCATGACGACCTCCCGCACCGGCGCCGGCATGCTCCCGATGTCCAGCGAGGAGCCGCCGGTGGCGCCCTCGACCGGGATGCCCAGGGCCGCCAGGCCCTCGGCGATCTTCGAGGCGACCTGGTTGGCCAGGACCGCGCCGAGGACCGAGACGCCGATGGTGCCGCCCAGCGAGCGGAAGAACGTGATCGAGCCGCTCGCCGCGCCCAGCTCGCGCAGCGGCACCGAGTTCTGCACCACCAGGACCAGGTTCTGCATCGCCGCGCCGACGCCGATGCCGACCGCGAGCATGCCCACGCCCATGTAGACCAGCGAGGTCTCGTGGTCCACGGCCGACAGCATGAGGAATCCGCCGGTGAGCACCATCGTCCCGGCGACGATGTACGGCTTGACCCTGCCGCTGCGCGAGACCATGCGCCCGGCCACGGCGGAGGAGACGAGCACGCCGAACATCAGCGGGATGGTCAGCAGGCCGGCCTCGGTGGGGGAGTAGCCGCGGGCGATCTGGAAGTACTGGCCCAGGAACACCGCGCCGCCGAACATGGCCATGCCCACCGACAGGCTCGCGACGATGGCGAGCGCCGGGTCGCGGCGCTTGACGACGTGGATCGGCACCACAGGCTCGGACACGCGCGTCTCGACCCATACGGCCGCACCGAGCAGGACGACGCTGCCGCCGACCATCGCGGCGGTCTGCCACGAGATCCAGGCGAACTCGGCGTCGACGAACGTCACCCACAGCAGCAGGAGGCTGACCCCGGCCGCGATGAGGCTCGCCCCGGCATAGTCCACCTTCGTCTCGGGGCGGCGGGTCTCGACCAGGTGCAGCGTGCGGGTGAGCATGACCAGCGCGATGAGCGTGAGCGGCACGGCCATGAAGAAGCACCACTGCCAGCCGAGCCAGTCGGCGTCGGTGATGGCCCCGCCCAGGAGCGGCCCGCCCACGGTGGAGACGGCCATGACGCCGCCGAGGTAGCCGTTGTACCGGCCGCGCTCCTTGGGGCTGACCATCGCGCCGATGATGACCTGCACGAGCACCTGGAGCGCGCCCATGCCCAGGCCCTGGACGACGCGCAGCGCGATGAGCTGCTCGGTGTTCTGCACCAGTCCGCAGCCGAGCGAGGCGAGGCTGAAGATGACGATGGCGATCTGGAGCAGCCGCTTCTTCGGGAACAGGTCGGCCAGCTTGCCCCAGATGGGCGTCGAGGCGGTCGAGGCCAGCAGCATCGCGGTGACGACCCAGGTGTACTGCGACTGGCTGCCCTTGAGGTCGCCGACGATCTGCGGCAGCGCCACCGAGACGACGGTGGAGCTGATCATCGCGGCGAACAGGACGATGAGCAGACCGCTGAGGGCGCGCAGCACCTCGCGGTGGGTCATCGGCTGGGCGGCGGGGTTCGCGGGAAGACTCACTGGCGACCTCCGGGGAGGCTGTCGGGAGCGTGCGGAGCCACGGGACCTCCAAGGAATGAGGATGATTGGATGCGGTGGCGGGGCGACGACAGTGAACGCTCCGTCTACTATTCAACGCTAGCATTTAGTGAACGTCGCGTTCACTATCTAGGAGACCAGGTGACTGAATCCACACCGGGCCGCCGCCGCGGAGACGATCTGGAGCGGGCGATCCTCGAGGCCACCCTTGAAGAGCTCGCCGAGGTCGGTTACGCGAACCTCCGCATCGAGAGCGTCGCCGCCCGGGCCCGCGCGGGCAAGGCGTCGCTGTACAAGCGCTGGCCCAGCCGGGCCCATCTCGTCCGCGCCGCCGCCCGCTACCAGGGGGCAAAGGGGGACAAGCACTTCGAGCCCTCAGGGGACGTGCGCGCCGACCTCGCCCGGGTCATGCGCCGCATCGCCGCCTTCCAGGCCGGACCCGACGGCGAGGCCATCCGCGGCTTCGTCGGCGAGCTCACCGACACCCCCGAGGGCGAGGAGCTGCGCGATCAGATCGAGCGCCCGCGCCTGCGCGTCGTCGCCCAGGTCTTCGAGGCCGGCATCGCGAACGGCACGGTCCGGCCGGAGGCACTGGCCCCGCGCATCGTCAACCTCGCGCCGTCGCTGATGACCCACTACTTCCTCACGCGCGGGAAGCCCGCCCCGCCGGAGGTCATCGACGAGATCCTCGACCTCGTCGTCATGCCGCTCATCACCGAGCGGTCCCCCGAGTGACCGGATGCCGTCCGAGTCGGACGGGGCCCCGGGCGGCCGAGCCGCCCGGGGACGCCGTCACTTGGACTCGTCCTTGTCGTGGCCGCCGCTGAGCGAGCCGGCGTGCGCCTTGGCCTCGGGGTCCTTCCGCGTCTTGAGCAGGCTCGCGACCGTGACGATCGCGAGCACGCCGAGCACCACGCCGAGACTGAGCGGCGTCGGGATCTCGGGCACGGAGTGGCTGATGTCGACGTGAGCCCAGTGCAGGACCAGCTTGACGCCGATGAACGCCAGGATGATCGCCAGGCCCGTCGAGAGGTACACGAGCCGGTCGAGCAGGCCCTTGACGAGGAAGAACAGCGCGCGCAGGCCCAGCAGCGCGAAGGCGTTGGCGGTGAAGACGATGTAGGCCTCTTCGGTGACGCCGAAGACCGCCGGGATCGAGTCGAGGGCGAACAGCAGGTCGACGCTGCCGATGGCGACGAGCACCACGAACAGCGGGGTCACCAGCCTGCGGCCGTCGACGCGGGCGAAGAGCTTGCCGCCGTGGTACTCGTTGGTCGCCGGGAGGAAGCGCTGCGCGGCCTTGACCATGACGTTGTTCTCGACATCGGGGTCTTCGTCTCGGTGTCGGAAGAGCTGGACCGCCGTGTACACCAGCAGCAGCCCGAACACCAGGAACATGAACGAGAACAGGTTCAGCAGCGCCGCGCCGGCGGCGATGAAGATCGCGCGCATGATGAGCGCCAGCACGATCCCGAAGGTGAGCACCTTGTGCTGGTGCTTGTCGGGAACGGCGAAGATGCTCATGATGATGACGAACACGAACAGGTTGTCCACCGAGAGGCTCTTCTCGATGATGTAACCGGTGAAGTACTCGGTGCCGTAATCCCCGCCGTACTGCGCGCCGAACCATATGCCGAAGCCGATGGCGATGAGGATGTAGAACACCGACCAGGCGGTCGCCTCCTTGAACCCGACCTTGTGCGGGCGTATCGCGGCCAAGACGAGGTCCACCACCAGGAGCGCCACGATCAGGCCGATGGTCACGGCCCACGTGAGTGCGCTGATTTCGAGCATTCCTTCCTCCGGTTCGATTGGTTTGTCGGCAGTCGGGTGCGGCGCCCGCGTTTCCGGAGCTCGTCCCGGAACGGAGGCGTCCATAGTGCCGCCATGGCGACTGCGGACTGACATCATGCCGCTCGCCAGCATCGTACGCGAGTGAGCGCCGCGAAGCAGCGCCGGATGACGCAGTTAACAAGACGGTCTTCCCATGGCTCCCGGCGGATTCGGCCCCGTCGGGCGGCGATCGCTACGCGGCGGGCCGGATCGAGCGTTCGAAGACGGCGACCAGCCGCATGAACCGCTCGGTGAACGCCTCGGGGTCGAGCGGGTCCTCGCCCTCGACCACCCAGGTGGTGATGAAGGCGGTGCCACCGCCGGTCAGGAACAGCGAGAGGTCCTCGACCTCCCGCGGCGCGCCGTCCCCGCCCAGCGCGCGGCGCACGGCCCGGCGGTTGATCGGCAGCAGCAGCCCGGTGAGGACCTTGTGCAGGGCGAACGCCACCGGGCTGTTGCACAGCGCCCGGTAGAACACCCGGTGCGCCGCGAAGTGCCGGGCGATCAGCAGCGCGCGCTCGCGCGTGTCCCGGACGCCGTCGAGGCGGGGCGCCAGCTCGGTTCCCGCCAGCTCGAGCGCGGCCTTCAACAGGAGGTTGTCGCGGTCGCCGAAGTGCTGGTAGACCAGCTGGCGGCTCACGTCCGCGGCCTCGGCGATCTCGGAGAGCGGCACGGCCGCGGTGCCGTGCTCGGTCACGAGGGCGACCGTGGCGTCCAGGAGCGCGGCCCGGGAGCGGCGCACCCGGCGGTCTTTGGCGGGTGGGGCTTGCGACGTCGGAAACTCCATGTCGGCAAGCGTATACATATGCGAATGGCGAGGCCAATGTCGAACGGCCGGCACGCGAACACCGGATGGCCGAAGTGCGAACGACCGTCGCGTACGGCGTCCCGCCTCGGCGGGAGTAGCATCCGTCCATGGTGATCTGCGTGTACGGCGCGGGCAGCGTGGGCTGCTACGTCGGCGGACGGCTCGCCGCGACCGGCGCCGAAGTGGTGTTCGTCGGCCGCGAACGCATCGCGCGCCAGCTCGCCGGGCACGGCCTCACCATCACCGACTGGCGCGGCGCCGAACTGCGGGCCCCCGCGCCCCGGTACGAGACGAACCCCGACGCCGCCTCCGAGGCGGACCTCGTCCTCGTCACCGTGAAGTCCACGGCCACCGCCGACGCCGCCGCCGAACTCCTGCCGCGCCTGAAGGCCGGCGCCGTCGTCGTCAGCTTCCAGAACGGCCTGCGAGGCGCCGAGCTGCTCCGCGAACTCCTCCCAGGCGTCACCGTGCTGCCCGGCACGGTCGGCTTCAACGTGGTGAACCGGGGCGCTGGCTGGTTCCACGCCGCCACCGAAGGCGAGCTCGAAGTGCAGCGCCACGACTCGACGGCCGCCTGCGCCGACGCCTTCGAACGCGCCGGCCTGCCGCTCGCGCAGCGCGACGACATGGCAGGGGTGCAGGCGGCCAAACTCCTGCTCAACCTCAACAACGCCGTCAACGCGCTGTCCGGCCTGCCGCTGGCCGAAGAGCTCTCCCGGCGCGCCTACCGGCGCTGCCTGGCCGCCGCGCAGCGCGAGGCGCTGGCGGCGTTCGCCGCCGCCGGAATCGCCCCCGCCAAGCTCACACCGCTGCCGCCCAAGTGGATCCCGGCGCTGCTCGGGACGCCCGATGCGGTCTTCACCGCCGCGGCCTCCCGGATGCTCGCGATCGACCCGCTGGCGCGCTCGTCGATGTGGGAGGACCTCGAGGCCGGGCGGACCACGGAAGTGGACCACCTCAACGGCGAGATCGTCTCGCTGGCCCGCGCCCACGGCACCGAGGCGCCCGTCAACGAGCGCCTCGTGGCCCTCGTCCGCGACGCCGAGTCCGGCGGGAGGCGGGACTGGGCCGGCGAGGACCTCCTCGCGGAACTGCGCCGCTGACCGGCCCTCACCGCTCCGGCGGCGTCCGCTCCCCGTGCATGGCGCGCAGCAGCGCCGGGAGCCCGAGCGCGAGCCCTTCCCGCTCGTCGGGGGTCATCGCCTCGGTCCACCGGAGGTAGCGCGCGTGGACCGAGGAGGCGATCCCGCGGTGGAGCCGCCGCCCGGCGTCGGTGATCTCGAGCCGGTAGAGGCGACGGTTGGCCGGGTCGCGCTCGCGCCTGACCAGGCCGTCCGCTTCGAGCTCGGCCGCCAGGCGGCTGACGGTGCTCTTCTCCAGGCCGAGGCGCTCGGCCAGCTCGCGCTGGGACAGCCCGGCCTCGTGGTCGAGCTCGTGGAGCGCGAACAGCTGCGACAGCGAGACCGGCTGCCCGGGCACCGCGCGGTCCATGAGGACGAGGCCGACGGTGCGGAACAGGTCCATGAGCAGGTGGTGCAGCCGATCCGGATCCAACGCCGCCCCTTTCGACTCCGGTGAGTTGTGCAAAGCAACTATGTATCTTAGACTAGAAGGAGAGTTGCAAGGTACAACTATTGGAGGCTCGCATGAGACACCACACCAGAGGCCACGGGCACGGGACCATCGACGGCAAGGCCAGCAGGCGGTACGACGTGCTCGCCAGGCTCCTGAAGCGCCGCTTCTACCGCAGGATCGCCGCCGACGCCTCCCGCTCCGCCCCCGAAGGGGGCGCTCTGCTCGACATCGGCACAGGGCCCGGCGTGCTGCTGATGGAGCTCCACCGCTCCCGCCCCGACCTCGCCCTCACCGGCGTCGACCTCTCGGCCGACATGGTCGCGCACGCCGAACGCAACCTGGAGGGGCACGCCGCGGTGCGCCGCGCCGACGCCGCCGAGCTCCCGTTCGAACCCGAGAGCTTCGACCTGGTCGTGGCCTCGCTCAGCGCCCACCACTGGGATGACCCGGCGGCCGGTGCCGCCGAGATCGCCCGCGTGCTGCGACCGGGCGGGCGGCTCCTGGTCTACGACATGGGGCACGCCCCGTTCGACACCATCGCCGCCCATCCGGGGTTCGCCGACGTTCGCCGAGGCGCCTTCCGCACCGGCCTGGGGCCGCTGCTGCGCTGCGAGCGCTTCGAGGCCACCGCGGTGGCTTAGGGCTGTGCCATACATCTGACCGGGCGTCGTCGGGGGGCGCCCGTCGCCCACCACCACCCGAACCGGACGCCACCTCTCCGTCGGCGGCCAGCACGAGGAGCTGACCCGGCACCGCGACATCGTCAGCCGGAACCGGGACCTGCCGGCCACCGCCACCGCCGAGGTCTTCGAAGTGGACACGGCCGCGCTGACGGGGGAGTGGCACCGCGTCGGCGACATGGAGCACCCGCGCATCCTGTGCGACGCCACCCTGCTGGCCAACGGGGAGGTCCTGGTGAGCGGCGGCGCGAGCCACGGCTGGGGCGACAGCGACGAGGGCGCCGTCGTCGAGGCCGAGCTCTACGACCCCGACTACTCGCTGTTCGAGCCCGCCGCCTCGGCGCACACGGTCCGCCGGTACCACTCCGTGGCGCTGCTCCTGCCCGACGGCAGCGTCCTCAAGGCGGGCAGCACCGGCGGCTTCGGCACCCATGTGGACGGCACCCAGTACCGCTTCGTCGGCAACGAGACCGGCGAGCGCTACCTGCCGAAGTACATGTTCCTGCCGCGCCCGGCGATCACCGGCCTCGAACCGGCCGCCGACAAGGCGACGGTCGACCACGGCGGCACGTTCACCGTCACCGCCTCCGGCGGCGAGCTCACCACCGGGGCCGAGGTCGCGATCATCCGGCCCGGCTCGACCACCCACGGCAACAACATGGACCAGCGCTTCGTGTGGCTGGACACCGCGGTGGCCTCCGAAGGGTCCGAGACGGCGCCGTGGACCTTCACCGCGACCGTGCCGGAGAACCCGGCCGCGGCCCCGCCGGGCAGGTACATGGTCGTCGTGGTCACCGAGGAGAAGGTGCCCTCCGAAGCCGAGTGGATCCACATAGCGGTCCCGAGCTGAGCGGCGGTCGTATGCGGGAGCGTCCCGGCCGGGACGCTCCCGTCGTCATCCGGTCAGCCAGTGGCAGGTGTTCGAGCCGACGATCTCCTGCTCGATCGCGAAGTCGCCGGTCTCCCAGTCGACGGCCAGGATCAGGTTCTCCGCCCACAGAGGACAGGTCAAGGCGACCGGTTCGGCATCGCCGCCCGAGTCCTCGGGAACGGCGTCGAACTCCACGACGCCCGGCTCGACCGTCCTGAGGCGCAGGCCTCCCGCCAACAGCCAGCCTTCCAGCATCACCTTCGGGTACTCGATGATCCGCCACGGCTCGGACGGGTCGGCCTCGACGAAGGGATGCTCCGAAGGGACATGGCCGAACGAGCAGTGCTCCCGCGTGACCGCGCACGCGTCGAGGTATTCGTGCAGCGCTTCGGTGAAGGCCGCCTCGCTCTCGGCGGTGAGCTCGGGTCTGGGGGCGACCGGCCGACCGGTCGCGTGCTCCCCGCCGAGTTCGACGAACCGGTCGCCGAGGACCAGCATCGAAGGCATGTTCATGTCGATCGCAGGCTGAGTGGAGCCGTAGAAGTGGTACACGCCCGGCAGCAGATAGACCTCTTGCGCCGGTCCCAGCACGTCGTTCACCTCGACGATGCCACCGGAGTAGGACTGGCCGCCGGTGAGGCGGTCGGTGATGCGCGGCTCCCCGCTCTCGAACACCACCTCGTAGCGGTGCGCCAGTCGGGTGTCGTCCCCGGCGCGGATCTCGGCGTACACCCGGGCGGTGCCGGTGCCGTCCTCACCGTGCTCGTATCCGACCTGTGCCACCTCGACGATCTCCCAGTCCGCGTTCAGCGCCTCGGGAGTCAGGAACGGACCCGCCGGGGCGTCGGCGATCCGCTCGAGCGCCGCGTCGACATCGCCCGCGTGGACGTCCTCCAGGAACGAGAGGACCGCCTGCTCGGCCGCGGGACGCTGGATCGGAGACCAGGTCAGCACCGCGGCGACCGCGATGAGCACGGCGATCAGCGCGAGACCGAGGTTCGAGACACCGTGCCGAGCCGGCACGGGACGAGGAGGGACGGGCCCGTGGAGCGGGAGATGGATCTCCTGCCGTGGTGCCTGGTCGGGGTCGCGCACCGAGTACTCCCGGATTCCGTACTGTTGGGTGCGGACCAGCCTAGTACCTCTGCACAAAGGACCCCCATGGCTTCGCCTCGCCGCCTCGCATTCGACTCGGCCGCTCTGCGGGCTCGCGCCGGACGCCTGGCCGAGCGAGCGGAGGCGCTGCCGAAGTGGCCGTTCGCGGTCGCCGTGGTCGTCTCCATCGCGATGCTGGCCGCCGTACTGGTGGGAGCCTCGGACCCCGGCCAGCGGGTGGCGCAGGTGGGGATGTTCGAGGCGCAGGGATACGACGTGAACGACGGCATCGAGGCGGACGCGCGGGTCGAACCGGTCGAGATCGAGATCGTCGAGTACGGATTCGGGGATATCGAGATGTACGGCCAGAGGCGGCTCACGGTCGGCGCGGTCGTGCGCAACCCGCACCCCACCGCGGTCGCGCATCTCGTGTTCACGGCCTCCGGGGCCGGTGGGCAGCGTGTCCTGGACACGTTCAGGATCAATTACGTCCCTCCTGGCAGCGAGGTCCTGATCGGCCACATACTCGACGAGCAGGCCGAGATCACGGCCGACGAGAGACTCGAGTTGGCCGTCGAGACGGCGTCGTTCGACCCGCCGTTCGAATCCCCGCCCCCCGACTACCTCCCCGGGCGGTTCGCCGTGCTCGGGGTCGAACCGCTGCTCTCCCCCGAAGGGCAGAGGATCGCCTACCGGATCGACTCCGAGCTCGGCTACACGGAGCTCGCCAGAGTCGACGTCGTCTTCCGGGGCGCCGACGGCACCATCGTCGGCGGCGTCGGCGGGGACGAGCGCGTGATCGACGGGGCGGACAGCACCGGCTTGATCAGCGTGCCGCCAGGCACCTCGGTCCACCACTTCAACCTGCGGTCGGAGGAGATACCGGAAGGCGCCGATCTCCTCCAGACCGAGATCGGGCCGGGCGGGGTCATCCCCGGCGGGTGAGCCGTGTCCCTGCTGCGGCGGAGCGTCCAGGGAGGGCACCGCCCTGGACAAGTGAGCCTCGTCTCGTCCCGCATGCCGGGAATACCGCTCGCCCACCCGTCGTTGAGGTAGATGCAAACGCATGAACATCGGCACGAAACAGCAGCTCGCCACCGCGAGCGAACGGGAGACATGATGCAGTTCGGAATCTTCTCGGTCAGCGACATCACGCGCGACCCCGTCTCGGGCGAGACCCCGACCGAAGCGGAGCGGATCGACGCGATCGTGCAGATCGCGCGCAAGGCCGACGAGGTCGGCCTCGACGTCTTCGCCATCGGCGAGCACCACAACCCGCCGTTCTTCTCCTCGTCTCCGACCACGCTCCTGGCCCACATCGCCGCCCTCACCGAGCGGATCATCCTCACCACGGCGACGACCCTGATCACCACGAACGACCCGGTCCGCATCGCCGAGGAGTACGCGATGCTCCAGCACCTCTCGAAGGGCCGCATGGACCTCATGCTCGGCCGCGGCAACACCGCGCCGGTCTACCCGTGGTTCGGCCAGGACCTCCGCCAGGGCCTGCCGCTCGCCCTCGAGCACTACAACCTGCTCCACCGGCTGTGGCGCGAGGACGTGGTGGACTGGGAAGGCGAGTTCCGCACGCCGCTCCAGGGCTTCACGTCCACGCCGAGGCCGCTGGACGACGTGCCGCCGTTCGTGTGGCACGGCTCCATCCGCACCCCGGAGATCGCCGAGCAGGCCGCCTTCTACGGCAACGGCTTCTTCGCCAACCACATCTTCTGGCCCACCCAGCACTCCCTGCGCCTGATCGAGTTCTACCGCCAGCGCTTCGAGCACTACGGCCACGGCACCAAGAAGCAGGCCGTCGTCGGCCTCGGCGGCCACGTCTACATCGCCAAGCGCTCCCAGGACGCGGTCAAGGAGTTCCGGCCCTACTTCGACGAGGCCCCGGTCTACGGCCACGGCCCCTCGCTGGAGGACTTCAGCCAGATGACGCCGCTGACGGTCGGCAGCCCGCAGGAAGTGATCGACAAGACCCTGACCTTCCACGACACCTTCGGCGACTACCAGCGCCAGCTGTTCCTGATGGACCACGCCGGCCTGCCGCTGAAGACCGTGCTGAACCAGCTCGACCTGCTCGGCGAGGAGGTCGTCCCGGTCCTGCGCAAGGAGCTCGACTCGCGCCGTGACGCGGACTCGGCCGACGCCCCGACGCACGCGGGCCTGGTGAAGGCCAAGTACGGCGACGGCCCGGCCCGCCAGCCGAAGCCGAACGCCAACCGGGGCGACAACACCTCCGGCCCGACGCCCTACCAGGACACCGAACAGGACGCCGAGGAATGAGGGGAGCGACGATGACCCGCCGCGGCAGGGGCCACCTCGCCAACGACTCGTGGGAAGCGCTCCTGACCGCCCACGCGGTGCTCATGAAGCGCTTCGCCGCCGCGCCGATCTGGGACGAGGTGTCGATGCGCGAATACGACGTGCTCTACACCCTCGCCAAGCAGGACCGCCCGATCCGGCTCGGCGAGCTGAACCGGAACGTCCTGCTCAGCCAGCCCGCGCTCTCGCGGCTGGTCGAGCGGCTCGCCGACCGCGGCCTCGTCGAGCGCGCCCCCGACCCGGCCGACGGCCGCGGCGTCCGCCTCGCGCTCACCGAGGCCGGACGCGAGCAGCAGCGCCGGACCGGCAGGCGGCACGCGGCCGACGTCGCCCGCGAAGTCGGCGCCGCGCTCGGCGACGAAGAGATGCGCACACTCGAGGCGCTCACCAGGAAGCTCGCCGGACAGGACCGGCCGAGCGGCGAAGCAGAGGAGGAGAACCGATGAGCGAGCGGGAGTTCCGGCTCGTCGTCGTCAGCGGCGGCACCAGCGACCCCTCGTCCACGCGCATGCTGGCCGACCGGATCGCCGGCCGCGTCGCCGAACTGGCGCGCGGGCGCGACGAGCGCGTGAGCGTCGACGTGATCGACCTGCGCGAGCTCGCCACCGAGATCACCACCGCGATCGTCTCCCAGCTCATGGGGCCGAAGCTGACGCGCGCGGTCGAGCTGCTCGGCGGCGCCGACGGCGTCGTCGCCAGCGCGCCGGTCTACAAGGCCGCGCCCAGCGGCCTGTTCAGCTCGTTCTTCCACGTGCTGGACAACGACCTCCTGATCGCCAAGCCGGTGGTGCTCGCCGCGACCGCGGGCACCGCGAGGCACGCGCTCGTCGTCGACGAGCAGATGCGGTCCCTGTTCGCGTACCTGCGGACCATGACGGTCCCGACCTCGGTCTTCGCCTCCAGTGAGGACTGGCGCGACAAGGACCTCGGGCGGCGCGTCGACCGCGCCGCGATCGAGCTGCTCCTGCTCATGGAGAGCGGCTTCGCCGATCAGATCCGGACCGAGTCCTGGAAGAGCTACCAGCACGAGTACGGCAGCGCCGGAGGCACCGAACTCGACATCGACCTGAGCACCGACCTGATGCGGCTGGCCGCGGGCGGTTCGGCCGCCCCGCCCGGCGAGGAATGAGACGGGGCGGGGCGGTCACTCGCCGCCCGGCTCGTCCCCGACCAGGAACGGCCGCAGCAGCTCCGGCACCGTCTCGTCGGCGAAGTCGAGGATCTCGTGCTCGTCGCCGTCGATGGCCGCGTAGTGGCCCCTGCCCGCCGCGGTCGTGGCGTCCAGCGTCATCAGGCCCATGCGCCGCTGGAACACCGACTGCTTGATGCGCCAGCCGATGATGCCCGAGCGGTCGAGGTGCACCGTCGAGCGCCGGACGCTGCCGCTCCGCGCCACCATGTAGCCGCGGTTCAGGCCGTGGCCGAGGGAGGCGTAGGAGTCGAGCGCCGTCCACACCGCCCAGGCTCCGGCCAGGACGGCGGCGAGCACGACGACCGCGCTCCAGAACCCCGGAATCGACCACAGCAGATGGACCGCCGCCACGATCGCGGCCAGGACGAGCACCGCCACCGCGGCCCACCGCAGGCGGCGCGTCCTGGCCGCCTTCGGATGGGCGATGAGCTCGGTCTCGGTCGGGCCGATCACCGCGTCGGCCGCGGCCGAGATCACCGGCCGCGGGGCGGCCGGGACGAGCGTGGTCAGGTCGGCGTTCTTCTGGTCGGTCTTCAGCCCGATCGCGACGACGTCGAGCCGCGCCGCGCCCGCGGAGCGCACGCCCAGCGGCTCGACGACCTCGACGCCGCGGATCCGCTCCTCTTCGAGGCTGAGCGAGCGGTTGACCAGCAGGCCGCGGCGCACCCTGAGCGTGCCGCCGGGCTCGCGGTCCAGCCGGTGCCCCCACCACGCCTCGGCCTGGAACGCGAGGCTGCCGATCACCCCGACGAGGACGACCGCGACGAGCCCGAGCAGGAGCACCCGCCACGGGCCGTACCGCTCGACCAGGTCCGCCACGATCTCCACCGGCAGGCCGCCGCGGCCGAACCAGTCGGCGACCTGGAAGACCGCTCCGATGACCGCGCCCGCCAGGAGCGGGGTCAGGAACGACAGCGGCGCGTACTTCAGCCAGCCGAGCCGCCATGTCGCCAGGCGCTGCTCGGCGTCCGAGTCGGCCTCGACTCCGGCGCGGCGCAGCAGCTCGGCGCGCAGCCGGTCGGCCTCGGCGCGGTCGACGGAGTCCAAGGTCAGCGTCTGCTCGCTGGTCGCGCCGCTCCCGCTGCCGCTCTCGCCGGTGCCGACCTTGACCTTCACCAGGCCGAAGAGCCGGTGGAGCGGATTGGCCGAGAGGTCGACCGAGCGGATGCGCTCCCTGGCCAGCGAGCGGCGGCGCTTGAACACCACGCCGGTGATCATCTCGACCCTTGTGCCGGTGACCCGGTAGTGCGTCACCTTGAGGCGGATCGCGTCGGGGACGACCACGGCGGCGATCACCACGGCGGCGCCGGGGACCACGAAGGCCAGCGCGATCGGCCACGACGTGCCCGAGGCGATACCGGTGGCCGCGGGGACCGCCGTCAGCGCGGCGAAGCCGGCCATGAACAGCGCCGTCATCTTCAAGGTGTCGCGATGCAGCCGCCGCCAGGGGGTCTCGGCTTCGGTCGGCTCGGGCGCGGGGCCCTCGTCCGCCGGTTCGGCGTCGGTCATGTCGCGTCCCCGGGCGTGGCGTCGGTGATCTCGGTCAGCCGCTCGGCGAGGGCGGCGGCCTGTTCGTGGTCGAGGCCCTCCAGCTTGACCGCCCCGGCCGACGAGGCCGTCGTCACCACTACTGTGGACAGGCCGAAGGCGCTCTGGAGCGGGCCCCTGGTGGTGTCGACGGTCTGGATCCGCGACATCGGGGCGATCCGCCAGGTCCGCCAGAAGTACCCGGTGAGCGAGTACACGGCGGTGTCGGTGACCTCCCAGCGGTGGACGCGGTGCCACCAGATCGGCATCGCCACCGCCGCGGCCAGGCCGACCACCGCGATGACGATCGCCGGGCCGAGCAGCCACGGCCGCGCCGGGGCGATGAGGGCGCCGAGCACCGCCAGCGGGATCACGGGCACGGCCGTCGCGATCAGCAGTTGGACACGCCACCACGGCAGGGTTCGCCTGTCGAACTGGTTTCTGGGAGGACGCAGTCTCGTCCCGGTTTCCTTCATGTCCGGAATCGTATCCACCGGTGCCGCACCGGTTTTTCCGACATGTGACCGGAAGCGGGGTCAACCGGCGGTGACGCGCTCCTCGGCGGGAGACGGCGCGTACGCGGGCACCCATCTGGCGAGCCATCCGGCGCCGAACCACGCGATCGCGCCGAGGGCGATCGCGGCGGCGCCCAAGGGGAACGCGAGCGTGATCAGGCTGATCAGGCCGGGCCCGGTGACGTTGCCGAGATCGGCGCAGAGTCGCCATCCGCCGAGGAACTGGCGTCTGCCCTCGTCGGGCGCGACGTCGGCGCCGAGCGTGAGCACGATCCCCGAGGAGATCCCGTTGCCCAGGCCCATCAGGCAGGCGACCAGGCCGATGGCCACTGCCGAGCTCGTCAGCGGCAGGAGCAGGAAGCCCGCGCCGAGGACGATCATGGCCGGCAGCGCGACCCACATGCGCCCGAAGCGGTCCATGATCGCGCCGCCGGGGTAGAACAGCAGCATGTCCACGCCCGCCGAGATGCCGAAGATGACGCTGACGGTCGAGGCGTCGAGCCCTTGGGACTCGGCCCACAGCGGCACGATGCTCTGCCGCGTGGCGCGGGCGGCCGAGATGAGGAGCACGCCGACGCCGAGGGTGAGCAGCACCCTCCGATGGCGCGCGAGCACCGACCACAGGCCCGGCGGACGCTCGGCGGTGTCGGCGGGGGAGACCGGGGCGACGCCCGGCAGGCTCGGCAGGGTGAGGCTGAGCAGCCCGCCCGCGAGGCTCATGCACGCCGCGAACGCGTAGGTCGCGCCGATCGAGAACTGCTCGACCAGCAGCGCGCCGACGAACGGGCCGATGAACGAGCCGATCCGGAAGGTGCCGCCCAGGGTCGACAGGGCCCGCGCGCGGAAGTGCGCGGCGACGGCCTCGGACAGGTAGGCGTGCCGGGCCAGGCCGAACACCGCCGAGGCCAGGCCGGAGACGAACACCGCGATCGACAGGACCGCCAGCGAGTCGGTCCGGGAGGCCACGAGCATCGCCGCCGCCTCGACGAGGCACGCCGCGAGCAGGACCGGCTTCTCGCCGAAGCGCTGGGCCAGGGCCCCGGCGGGCAGATCGCCCGCCAGCTGCCCCATGCCGATGAGGCCCACCACGACCGCGGCCTGCGCGACGGTGGCGCCGAGGTCGAGCGCCGAGAGCGCGATGAGCGGGACGACCGCGCCCATGCCGATCGAGATGAGGATGGTCGGCCCGTAGATGGGAATGATCAGCGAACGCCATTTGATCGTTTCATCGCGTTCTGCCGTCACCCGGCGAACGTATCAGCCGGCGCGGGCGGGACCGCCGTCCGAGCCGGGCGGCGTGAGCTGTTCTACGGCTCGCACGTCTCGCCGTGGCGAGACATACGCGTCTGCTCGCGTAGACGGCCGCCCGCCGAAGGCCCACTTGACGCGTCGGCGGGCGGCCGTGGGGAGCGCACTGCCAGCGTCAGCCGGCGGTGCAGGTGACCTGTGGCGAGGCGCTGGCGCCGGAGCCGACGAAGCCCCAGGCGTTCATCGTCTGACCGGCCGCGATATTGGCGTTCCAGCC